>JBAZBC010000001.1:0-410349 GCA_041671745.1 Opitutaceae bacterium
GAGCGAAGGGACCCAGGAAGGTGAACGCGTGAAGGAAACAAAACCTGCCCCAGTTCCCGAGAGGGATAAACCGGCAGGAGAAGCGCCCGCCCGCGTGGCGGGCGCGGACCCGAAGTGTGGACAGAACTCCTCGACGGCGATGCGTTGCACGCGGGCGAGTTCGTCGCGGGGGATATTGAGAAAGGAGCCGAGCAGGCCCTTGCGGATATTTTCGTCGTGGACGGGTTCGGTGGTGTGCACCTGCCACATCTGGCCGATTTTTTCATCCAGCGTCATGGCGGAGAGTAGGGACTCCACGCGTTCGGCGAGAGGCAGGTTGCGATCGAGCCAGCGACGTTGCGGCGAGGTCATGAGTGTAAATGGTCGTAGGGCAGACTGAGTGCGGCGACGAGTTCGTGGTCGGGGATGCGGATGTCGTTTTCTTTTATGGTGACGGCGAAGTCGCCGGCATAGTCCCACATGGTCCAGCCGATGCCTGCGGTCGTGAGTGCAGAAGAGACGTCGCGGATCCACGCGAGGCGAGAGGAACGGGGGCTGAATTTTTTATAGACGCCGAATTCGTTGCAGGTGAGCCAAAGTCCGTGGATACGGGCCCATTCGACGGCGGGTAGAAGGAAGCGTTGGTAGGCGTCGGCATTCCAGTTGGTTTCCAAGTATTCGGCGAGCTTGTCGCGTGCATCGGAGTCGACCAGATCACGCGAGAGTGTGGCGACGTTGCCTGGAGAGCCGGGGTAGGTCAGGCCTTTGGTGGACATGGCCCAGTGTCCGATCCAGCCGGCACCTTGGTGCGTGAAGGCGTGTGGATCGTAGAGGTGGAAATTGGCGATGAGGTTGCGGTCAGCGGGCGGTTCAAGCGCGAGGAGATCGGGCAGCAATGACCACTGGTCGCCGGTGATGATGATCGTGTGGCGCGGCGCGGCGGAGCGGATGGTGGCGACCGTGCGGTTTTGGATGAGATGCCAGCGTGCGGGATTGTGGATACAGGGCTCGTTGAGGACTTCGAAGAAGGTGCTTTCGGGGTCGAGGTCGGAGAGCGACGACGCCAGTTTTTTCCAGAAGGCGACGAAGGTGGCGACCGCATCGTCGGAGCGGGCGAGGTTGTGCTTGAACGGGTCTTCGGGGTGGATGTCGACGATGACGGCGAGGCCGTGATCATGCATCTCCGCGATGCGCGCACGAATGCGGGTAAGATAATCGAGCGGCAGGGGGCCGTCGGGGGACGTTGCGGCGAGGATGGGTTCGCAGTTGATGGGGAACCGCACGTGGTCGAAGCCCATATCGCGGATCAGGGCGATGTCGGCGACCCGGATGTAGGAATCGAAGTGGGCGGGGACGTAGCCCGGTCCGTGGTAGAGCTGCGAGAACCAGTGACTGAGATTGATGCCGCGCCGGAGCCGATCGGCGCGGGCGGCGGCGAGCGGGTTGGGGCTCATGGCACCATGACCGGAGAATCGGGAAGCGGTGCGGGAGGGACAAAGTTGTCTTTGCCGCCGAGGCGTTGCCATTCGCGATAGAGCAGGAAGGTGAACACGAACCCGCCGGTCTGAAAGGTGAAGTTCCACACGGGCAGGAAGCGGTAGCAGAACGCCGGATCGGGATTGAGCTTGGTCACCAGGTCAAAGAACACACCGCAGGCGACGCCGCCGAAGATGAGAGCGGTGGAGCGCACGAGGGCATTGGCCGAGCAGAACTGGCCGTAGCGATCCATCGGGAAGATCTTCATGAGGGCCGGTATCTCGGCGGCGCTGTAGAGAACGTAGAGCGGCAGGCCGATCACGCTGAGCGTGACATAAAGCCAGGGAAGGATGTCTGCCCCGATGACCGGCTTCATCATGGCGAAGGTGATGGAGAACGGTCCCATGAGCACTTGCAGACCCATGGCCAACAGCATCACGCGCAGCGGGTGGGCGCGGTCGGCAAGAATGCCGGCGGGGTAGAGTAGAATGACGCCGACGATGCCGCAGATGCCACCGACCTTGCCGATAAATTCGAAGGTGAGGCCGAGGTATTTGGTTTGATAGAGGAGGGTGTAGGAACCGGAGGCCCACGTCATGGCGATGCAGGCGTTGGCCAGAAAAATATACCAATAGAACCGGTGCGTGAAACACTCGGTCGCGTAGGTGCGCAAGCCGGCGCGGAAACCCTTCTTTTCGCCGATGTATTCCGGGGGCGGCGGGTAGTCGCCCTCGCGGACCTTCCAGCACATCATGACGAAGGCGATGAAGTATAGCACGCCGGCGACCAGGAAGATGGTCTGCATGTGGGACTCGGCGTATTTGAGGACAAAGAAATTGTAGCCGGCGCCGGCGAGCGAACCCACGACGCGGAAGAGCGCCATGAAGCGCGCGAGAAACGCGTGGGGGACGACGTCGTTGAACAGGTAGTAGTAGACCGAGGTGATGAAGAGGTTGAAGAACTGGAAGCAGACCATGAGCACGCCGATCAGCACGAGCATGACGGACATCTCGGAGAACTGGTTGTGCAGGGCGACATCGTGCAGCCACTTGCCCATCGGGGCGGCGTAGCCGAGCAGGACGAGGAACAGGACGAGGAACGGCGTGGCTCCGATGAGGAATGGGATACGGCGGCCCCATTTGCTGCGGAAGCGGTCGCTGCGGAAGCTGATGATCGGGTTGATCACGGCCGCCATGATGTTGGGGATGGTGACGAGAATCAGGCCGAGGGCCCAGTTGGGTGCGCCGATCTGATTAAACTTCAGCGGCATGATGCTCGGCACCACCGTCTCCATGAGGGTGAAGCAGAAGTCGCCCCATAGCAGGAAGAGGAAGAGCGTGATCAGGCTCGCCTTGGTGTATTGAAGCGTGCCGACCTTATAGCGGTTGGGATCGTCGGCGACGGGCTTGGAAGCAGGCGTGGGCGAGGTGGGGGCGGACATGAATTACTTTCCGTTGGGGGAAGGAGGCGGGAGGACTTCGACGATCTGCTGAATATCAAGATCCAGAAGGTCAGTCGTGTTGGAGGCCGTGCGGGGATCGGTGATAAAGAGAGTGAGCTTGGTGCCTTGTGAGATCATCTGGGTGTTGCTGATAACGGGTGCCCATTGATTACCGAGAAAGGTAGCCAATTCGAATCGGGCACGCGTGCCTTCCGGATACGGAATGAGCTTTGATTCAAAGGGATTGAGTTGAAGCACAGTGGGGCCCCAACGCACGGCGGTGGGGCGTTTGGAGAAGCTCACAACCCGCATGGTGTTCGCGGGTGAGGCGGTGTCCGAGTTGTCCAAGACCAAGGCGGAGAACTCGGCGGGTTTCCCGTTGGCGAGGATCGGAAGGGGTTTGCCGGGCAAGCCGCCGGGGATGAGCACGATCAGGATTGATCGGGTTTCGGTGGTGGACACGCGAATCTCCGCGACGGGAATGCGAGGAGGAGGTAGCTTGGGGTCGGTGCTTTCGCCTAGGCGGTAGAAGTTGAGCATGCCGCCGTTCGGAATCGGCAGGGGGTCGGAGAAAGCGTTGGTGCCGTAATAAACATGGCGGGGTTTTCCCGCCGATATGTCGTAGAGAAACGGCTCGGAGGCACCGAGCGCGATGAGACGAAACGTGGCTGGAATATCCTGCTGCGTGGACGGATTCTGTGCGGTGGCACAGAACGCCGAAGAGGAGAAAAAGCAGAGCCAGGCAGTAAAGCGGATTAGATGTCGTTGGGAGAGAGCCATCGGAAAGAAATGATTTTGAATTTACGGCCGAACTTTTCGCTGAGACTGCCGGAGGTAGGGGTGGCCTCGGGCGAGACGGCGCTTTCGACGTAGTCGGGCAGGCGCTGGACGACAGCTTCGCACCAAGCGCGTCCGTCGATCGACTGGGTGACGGGGTTCACGGTTTCGCCGTAGGTGCGGATGGTGAATGTGTCGGAGCGGGCGGAGAGGCCCGCGCCGATGTTGGAAAGAATGTCACCTTGCGTGAGATACTTGGGGGCGAAGGCGGCGCTGTTGCGCATCGGGGTTTTGCCCGAGGTGGGCGCGTTGGTGTCACCGCGGGCGTTTACGAGCGAGTAATACCCTTGGTTGCCGAATGGCAGACTCGATACTGTGCGGGTGGTGAGCCAGTAGGAGTTGGCATTGCCGTCATTGATCGCGTAGGCGGAACCGCTCACGCTTGCAGTGGTGGCGTCAATGGCTGCCTGGAGCGTGCCCTTGAGCGCGGTGGTGAACTGGGCTATCTGAACGGGGGTGAGCGAGGATTTGACCGTGGCGGGGGTGCCGGCTCCCGCAGCGGGATTCCCTGCATTGATGAACGCGCTGTTGTCGATGACGCGCCGGTTGATAAAATCGGACAGCGAAGTGAAGGGGCCCCGTGTGCGGATCTGATCGACGATGTTGCGGGTGAGCTGAGCGATTTCGTCGGCGCTGAGCACACGGTAACCCTGCCATAGGGAGCTGAGGTTGTTGCCTCTGGCGTAGGAGAAAGTCGAGTCCAGGGAGACGTTGGAAGGAATGTCGGTGCCGCCGGTGGGTTTGCCAAAGCGGGAGAGACTTACGCCCAGTGCGGTAGAGCTTGTTCCAGAAGTAAGTGGATTATAAGCGAGCTGGTTAGCGCCGCCTAGGACTGCGCGCCAAGCTTGTTCGGAGGTGGAGTTGATGTTGAAGCCGCCGGCTACGATCAAACGATTCGCGGCCTTTTGATAATCCTGAAGATCGGTGCTGACATCTGAAGCGGTGGTGCCGGGTTTTTGATAAGCGATGTTGCGCGGGTTCTCGAAGGTGCCGTCCGTTTTAACCGCCGAAAAGTAATAACGGTCCCACAATGTGCGGTTCAGCAGCCAGGAGATGTCGTAATAAACGGGTTGTTTGACCGCGGCCTGATTGGTCCATGACACGCCGCCGTTGGTGGAGAGGTTGGCGGTGTTTGGCAGACGATAATCGGCGAGGGAGTTGCCGATCGGATAGCCCGGATAGGCGCCGGCGAGGGAGAGGTTGGCCTGTTGGAGTTGACCGATGGAGGTGAGCGGAAGGTTGCCGTCGCGAAACTCAAAGAGCGTGGCATTGATGGCATTGTCGGCGCTGGTCGTGCCGCTGCTGCTGGGGTCTTTGTCGAGTGTCAGGCCGGACGAGGCTCGGGTGGAGTCGGTCGGATTTTCAAAAAACCAGATAGGCCAAAGACCATCATTTTTACCGGCGCGGGCGTAGTAGGGGGCGGCGGCGTAGTTGGGGTCTCGGATGGTGCGGAAGGCATAGTTGGCGCGAATGTTGCCTTGGGCGATCCAGCGGGTGTTGGGGATGTTTTTCCCGTTGTCGACGGATTCGGCCGCATTGGCATTCAGGTTCCACCCCCGCCCTATTCCGGAAAAGGTGCACATGAAAAGAACCTTGGCGGCGGGTTTGTCAGCAGAAACGGGAGCACGCAGAAGCTCTGGCCCTTGGAGATCCGTGTAACTGTCGGTAATGCCCTGGTAATCGACGCGCTGGATGGATTGATACCAATGGTTGAGCGCGGGGTCCCACGCGCCGGTGGTCGAGATCGGTGGCGCCGTGCCGTCTCCCAAGTAGGCTCCGGTTTCGGAGCCCACGCCTGCCTTTAGCACTGAACCGCTGAAGGGCGTGAGTTTAAATTTTTTGCCGACCTCGGCGGCGGTTATCGTGGTGCTGGACAGGGAAACGTAGCGATCGAAGTCAAAGCCCGGGGCGAGGTTGTTTTGGCCCGGAGTGTAAGAGCTGGCTTGTGACGAAAGGGTAAATACGCGGCTTTCCCCGGGAGCGAGGTCGGGGCAAGTGACCTTAAACCGGAAAAACTGAATGGGATTGCCGGTGGGGATAGAGGTCGTGGCGATCGGGAATGTAGCGCCGGATTGGCCGAGGTCGCGGATTTCCTTCACCTGCCAATCGGGAGTGGTGTCGTCACCCATATTTACGGAGAGGGTGAGGCCTGCGTGCGAGCCTTGGAAAACAAACCGGATGCCGACCTCGTAGGTCTGGCCGGCGAGCGTGTTGGCGTAGGGATTCCAAAGAACGGCGATCGGGTAGATGTTGAGATTGATGGGCACGCCGTCGGCAGGCACGGCAGCAGTTGAATAACGAAAGCCGAGGGCGGCATAGGTGAGGACCGGAGAGACGCCGACAGAGCCAGCGGTGCCATTGCCATAAGACGGAAGCTGTGAAGTGATCTTGCCGTTGGTCGCGGTTGTGGCGTAAAAGGAGCGAAGGTGGCTCCAGTTTGGAATGAATGTAGTGTCCTCTGATGAATTGACTGTTTTCCAGAGACTGTCCGTGCCGGTCGGTCCGAGGGCGGGGTTGGCGAGGATGCGTGTGAGGTCTTGCTTCAGGCCGCCGGCGTAGGTGTCGGAGAGAACTGAATACGACCGCGTCGTGACGTCGTGGAAACGGTATTTGAGGGCCGTTGCCATGGCGGTGTTATTGGTGGATGCCAGTGCGGATTGATCAGGGACGACGATTTTCGAGGTCGTGGAAAAGGACGGGTCGTAGAGGGTGTCGATACGCGCTGCGTTGAGGGCGGGCAGGGTTGGGGTCGCCCAGCCAGGGGTGTCTTTCGACATGAGTTCGACAGCGGCGCGGGAGGCGTTGGTGAAGGCCGTTTGTTTTTGGGCGAGGCTGTCGGTCGACGACAACGAAGGATCGGTGCCGGCGAGGGGGAGATTGATGCGAGCCTTCACACCTTCGTCGCCGACCCACCAGGCGTAGCGGCCGATGGTGGGGGTGCCTGAGATGCCGGGCACGGTGCCGGAGGCGGCGTTTATGTCGACGGTAGGGGCTACGACGTAGTCGATCGGCTTGCTGGCGGTATCCACCGATGAGGTGACGCTGTTTTGGCCGACTAGGAGGCGCGCGGGCTTGGCCGTGCCGGCGGCGTTGGTGATCGTGAGGCTCGTGTCGTTGGCTGCGGTGGTGGCCGTGAGGTTGGTGATGGTGCCGGTCGGTTTGAAGGGAACGGCCGTGGTGCTGGTGGGGTCGGGGTAGTTGACGATTTGTCCTTTGGTGCCGACATCGCCGGTGCCCCAGACGGGATTGAAGGCGGCGGCTTCGTTGCCGCTGACGAGCCAGTTGAGCAGGCGGGCGGAGGAGCCGTAGGTGTTGACGTTGGCGGAAGCGGTGACGGCGCTTTGAATGGCGGAGGGCGTGTCGGTGTAGTCGGCGGCGACGGAGCTGCCGTAGGCACCGGTCCACATGCCGCTGGATTTTCCGGGGCCGTTTTCGAGGTCGGCGCGGGCGGTGGTGCGTTGGTCGGGGCCGGCGTATTTCTGGAGTTGGCCGATGGCGATGTTGAGCGCCATGAGGGCGTTCTGGCGGGCTTGACCGAGTTGCTGGCTGTTGGCGGCGACCTGCGTCTCGACGCGGGTGAGCGAGGCCAGCGACACAAGCAGCAGGACGAGGAAGGCGAGCAGGGTGATCGTGATGAGCAGCGCAAAGCCTTGTTCACGACGGACAGGCGGTTTTGCGGGGTGGCGATTCATGGCTGACGGGGTGGGGTGAAAGCGGGGTGGGGTAACTGGACGGAGCGGACGGCTCGGAGAGCCGTCCCTGCCGTTTGCGGTCAGAGGCGGTTCTTGAGCTGCCAGGCGCGGGTGTAGTCGACTTCCATGGTGGCGGGGAGGTTGGCGTCATCGACATTCTTGGTGGCCCAACCGCCGATCTGGACGTTGAACTTGAGGTAGGACGGGACGTTGCTGACGCGCTCGTTGATCTGTTCGGCGGTTTTTTTGCCGTCGACATACCAGGTGAGTTTGCCGGGTTCCCAGAGGAGGCCGAAGACGTGGTAGCCGTCGGGGGTCGGGCCGTAGTAGATCTGGGTGGTGCCCCATTGTTTGTGGTCGGAGCCGTAGCCGTCCCAGTGTGTGGCGACGCTGTTGCGGCCGGGTCCCCACTCGGAGAGGATTTCCATGATGTCGATTTCCATGGCGCCCTTGGCGGTGTCGCGGCGGTGCCACATTTCGAGGCCGGAGGCGGCGCCGCGGTCGGGCATCATCCAGTAGGCGGGCCAGAGGCCGCGGACGTAGGGGACTTTGATGCGGGACTCGAAGTAGCCGTAGAGTTGGGCCCACTTGTTGTAGCTCTGGATGAGGCCCGAGGTGTATTCGCGGGAGCCGAGCTTGGGGTCGTTGTTTTCGTGGCCGGCGCGTTTCTCGACCTTGAAGGTGGCGACACCGTTGGCGACGGTCACATTTTCCGGAGCGTAGCGCTGCATCTGACCGGGCTGGGGACCGTCCCACGGGAAGCGGGGAGTCCAGAGCTTGGCGTTGAGCTGGGTGCCGTCGAAGTTTTCGTTGAGGGTCTGGACCCAGTTGCCTTCGACCGGGGGGCGCTGGCCGAGCCAGGCGGGAAGCACGGCGGGCGTGTCGCGATCTTCGGGCTTGGTGAAGGAGAGCTTGTTGGCGGCGTCGGCGGGACTGCCGGAGGCCTTCAGGTTGGAGATGAGGAGGACGGTGTCGGCCTTCGGGCGTTCAAGGAACAGCTGGATGCCGATGATGCGGGCCGGGTTGAGCGGGAAGCCGGGGGCACCGTTTTGCTGGCCGAAGGTGAGCTTGATGACCTTGGTCTCGCCGGGGTTGAAGAGGAGGCGTTCGGTGTTCCACGGTTCTTTGCGCCAGTCGCCGGGGTTGTCGGCGCGCATGAGCACGGTGAGCTTCTTTTCGTTGGCGTTGGTCAGGGTGACCTCGATGGCGCTGAAGGCGGTGAGGTTCCAGCCGCCCTGAGGGATCGGGAACTGGATGTTGGGATAGTTGGAGCCGGCCTCGAAGGTGGCTTTGACCTTGCCGGCTTCGATGACGGCGGAGGAGTCGGCGTAGTTGAATCCGGCGAGCTTGTTCTTGGCGAGGTCGAGGAGATCGCCACCGATGGAGGGCGAGAAGGTGGCGTCGGCGCCGGCAGCGGCGGGCGCGGCAGTCGGCTCGTTGGCGCTCGCCGCTACGTTCGGAACGGGCGCGGTGGCGGTGCCGAAGGGCGTGAGGTTGGAGATGAGCAGGGCGGCGTCGGCCTTGGGTTTCTCGACGTAGAGCTTGAGGACGTTCACGCGGGAGGCGTCGAGCGCGTATCCGGGGTGTCCATACGACTGGCCGAAGGTGGTCTTGAGGGTCTTGGTCTCGCCGGGGGAGATCCAGACGTTGCCGGTGTTCCACGGGGACTTCTGCCAGTCGCCGGGGTTGCTGGCGCGGAGGGCAACGTTGAGGCGGGACTGGCCGACGTTGGTGATGGTTGCCTGGACGCCGGCGAAACCGGAGAGGTCGACCTGGCCACCGGCGAGCGGGAAATCGAAGCCGGGGTAGTCGCCGCCGCTCGGGAAGGTGGCCTTGATGGCGGACACGCCGGTCGAGGCATCAAAGGCGAGGGCGGGGTCCTGTTCGGTTTTGATGGAGGCGATGTTGTCGGCGGAAGGGGTGAAGATCACGGCACCGGAGGCGGCGCGGGGGGCGGAGGCGGTCGAGGGGGATTTCGGAGTCGGCTCGCTGGCGCTCGCCGCTACGGGGGCGGCACCGGTGCCGAAGGGAGCGACGTTTTTGATGAGCATCGCGGCGTCGGCCTTGGGGCGTTCGACGAAGAGCTTGAGGTTGATCACCTGCGAGGCGTCGAGGGCGTAGCCGGGGCGGCCGAAGGACTGGCCGAAGGTGACCTTGACGGTCTTGGTCTCACCGGGGGCGATCCATACGTTGTTGGTATTCCAAGGGGACTTCTGCCAAGGGCCGGGGTTGTCGGCGCGGAGGGCGACGTTGAGGCGGGACTGGCCGACGTTGGTGATCTCGGCTTGGACGCCGGAGAAGGCCGAGAGGTTGAGTTGGCCACCGGCGAGGGGGAGGTCGAGGCCGGGGTAGTCGCCACCGTTGGGGAAGGCGATTTTGAGGGCGGAACCTTCGAGCGAGAGGACGGGGTCTTTCTCGGTTTTGATGGAGGCGATGTTGTCGGCGGTGGGCGTGAAGATGGCTGCGCCGGACGGAACGGAGGCCGCGGTGGAGGGAGTCGCGACAGGTGTGGCGGCGACTACGGGAGCAGGCGCGGCGGGGGAGCCGGTGCCGAAGGCGCGGACGGCTTTGATGAGGATGAGGGAGCCTTCTTTGGGGTTGTCGGCGAAGATCTTGATGGCGGCGACGTCGGCGGGGTTCAGCGGGTAGCCGGGACGGCCGAAGGACTGGCCGAAGGTGACCTTGACGGTCTTGGCCTCACCGGGGGCGAGCCAGACGTTGTTGGTGTTCCACGGGGACTTTTTCCAGTCACCGGAATTGTCGACGCGCAGGCCGATGTTGAGCTTGGTGGTGCCGGTGTTGGCGATCTCGGCTTCGACGCCGGCGTAGGCGGAGAGATCCCATGCGCCGGAAGGAACGGGCAGGTTGAGGCCGGGATAGCCGCCAGAGGGAAGGTTGACGCTGAGGACCTTGACGCCGCCGACTTCGACAATCGTGAGGGTGGGATCGCTATCGAGCTTGAAGGCGGAGACGTCGGCGGTGGCCGGAGTCAACAGGGCAGGAGAGGCGGGCGGGGTGCCGGCGTGTGCGTTGAGTGCGAGGAGTCCGAGGATGACGGTCAACGCGACGCGTAAGGGGTGGATTTTTTTTGTCATGGAAAAGAAAATTAAACGGTGGTCGTGGAAAGAACGGCGGATTCGGCGCCAAAAGTTTCGAACGGGGTGGCGGACGAAACGGAGGGGAGATCGGAAAGCGTGGCCCCGTGGGAGCGGATGAGGTCGCGATACCAGTAGGCCGAGTCCTTGAGTGTGCGTTTCTGGGTTTCGTAGTCGACATGGATGAGGCCGAAACGGTGCTTGTAGCCCTCGGCCCACTCGAAGTTGTCCATGATCGACCACTGGAAGTAGCCCCGGACATCGACGCCCTCGTCGATGGCTCGTTTGAGGCCGCGCAGGTAACGCTGGAGGAAGTCGATCCGCTGGGCGTCGTGCACGCAGCCGTCGAGCGAAACCCAGTCGGGCAGGGTGAGGCCGTTTTCGGTTATGACGATGGGGAGCTTGTAGCGCTCGGCGAGGAACTTGCTGCCCCAGTAGAGGGCTTCGTCGGTGCGTTTCCAGAGAAAGTGGGTGTGGGGAAAGCCGGGAGCGAGCGTGGCGGTGACGGGCTCGCCGTTGGGGCCGGCCTTGGTGGGGGTGCCGTGGTAGATGTTGCAGCCGTAGAAATCGAGGGGCTGCTTGATGATGTCGAAGTCGGCGTCCTTAAACTTCGGCACGTTTTTACCGTAGGCTTTGAGGCCCTGCTCGGGATAGGAACCGAGGACAGGGGCGTCGCCCCACCAGCGGTTGTTCCAGCAGTGGCCGTCCCAGACGGCGTCCATCGCGGAGTAAGCGGCGGCGACGTCGGCGGGGGATTCTGTAACCGGATAGTTGATACAGCCGACGGGAGCCCAGCCGATGGAGGGAGTGGTCTTGGCGCGCGCACGGATGGTTTGCACCGACATGCCGTGGGCGATGAGCGAGTGGTGGCCGGCCTGAAGGACCTCGCGCAAGCCGAGCTTGAGGCCGGGGGCGTGTTCGCCGGTCAGGTGGCCGAGGCCGATGAAGCATTGGGGCTCGTTGAGCGTGATCCAGCGCGATACGCGGTCGGAGAGGCGGTCGACGACGACGGCGGTGTAGTCGGCGAACCACTTGGGGCTTTCGGGATTGAGCCAGCCGCCGCGCATGAAGAGGTCGGTGGGGTAGTCCCAGTGAAAAAGTGTAACCCAAGGTTGGATACCGGTGGCGAGTAGTTCGTCGACGAGGCGGTCGTAGAAGCCGAGGCCGGCCTCGCTGACTTTGCCGGTGCCGGCAGGCATGACGCGCGGCCAGGAGACGGAGAGGCGGTAGGACTGGAGGCCGACCTGCGTCATGAGCGCGACGTCTTCCTTGTAGCGATGGAAGTGATCGCACGCGACGTCGCCGGTGTGGCCTTCAAAAATGCGGCCGGGTTGGTGGGTGAGCATGTCCCAAACGGACTCGCCTTTGTCGTCGGCCTGCCAGGCGCCTTCGACTTGGTAGGAGGCCGCGGCGGCACCCCAGGTGAAATTGGAGGGGAAGGGGGAGGTCATGGAGAAATAAAAAATCGGCTGTAGCCGGAGGGGAGAGGGCCGAGCGGGGTAGCTCAGGGGCACATCATAGCATTAATGACATGAAAGGTAGTAGGCCTATGCTGATGTCTAATGTGTCATTTGCCGACGAACTGCGGGGTTGATTCGCTGATGATTTGCTCGCTTTTGATCGGCGTTTGACCATTGATAATAAAAGACTCGCTGATCGCTTACCTCTTTTTGCGATGGCGGAGTTGATTACGACCCCGCTCCCCGTATGCCTTTCCCTGTCAAATTTCACTGGGGCTCAGTCGCTTCGGCTTATCAAATCGAAGGTGCCTGGGACGCCGACGGCAAGGGGATGTCCGTGTGGGACATGTTTACCCGGAGACGGGGTCACGTGTGGGAGGGGCAGACCGGGCAGGTGGCTTGTGATCACTATCATCACTACAAGGAGGATGTTGCCCTGATGGCGCAGATGGGACTCAACGCCTATCGTTTTTCAGTTTCGTGGTCTCGCGTGATGCCGGCCGGAACGGGTGCGGTGAACGAGGCCGGTCTGGCGTTCTACGACCGGCTGGTGGATGAGTTGCTGGCGGCCGGTGTGCAGCCTTGGGTGACGCTCTTTCACTGGGATTTTCCTTACGATCTGTTCCTGCGCGGCGGCTGGTTGAATCCGGACAGCCCGTCGTGGTTTGCCAAATACACGGCGGCGGTGGTTGACCGGCTTTCGGATCGTGTGACGCATTGGGTGACGTTGAACGAGCCGCAGTGCTTCATCGGTCTCGGTCATGAGAGCGGCGAACATGCCCCGGGTCTCAAACTCGACCTGCCCGAGGTGCTGCTGGCGGGGCATCATGCGTTGCTGGCGCACGGGCGCGCGGTCGAGGTGATTCGCGAGCGTGCCAAGAAGCCTCCCGTCGTGGGGTGGTCGCCGGCGGGCACGATCTATTATCCGGCGACCGAGTCCATGGAGGACGTTAATGCGGCGCGGGTGGCGACTAATTCCGTGTGGCCTGGCGTTTGGAATAATCGTTGGTGGGGTGATCCGGTGGTATTCGGCTCCTACCCCGAGGAGGGGTTGCGCGTGTATGGCAGCGCGGCACCGAAGGCGACGAAGGCGGATATGAAAATCATCCAGCAGCCGATTGATTTCTATGGCTGTAACATCTTCCAGGGTGATGCGATCAAGGCGGGACCCGACGGGGCACCGGTGCTGGCGCCGCTGCCGCCGGGGCATCCGCGCACGCTCTATCTGTGGAACCAGACGCCCGAGGCGCTTTACTGGGGGCCGAAGTTTTTGGCGGAGACCTACAAGTTGCCGATCATCATCACGGAAAACGGCATGTCGAACTGCGACATGGTGGGGTATGACGGCCATGTGCACGACCCGGTGCGCGTGGAGTTTATGATTGCCTACCTGCTCCAACTGCGGCGCGCGATTGCCGAAGGCATCGATGTGCGTGGGTATTTTGTGTGGTCGCTCATGGACAACTTCGAGTGGCAGGAGGGTTACAAGCACCGCTTTGGGTTGATCCATGTCGATTACACCACGCAGCGTCGCACGTTGAAAGATTCGGCATTGTGGTATCACGACGTGATCAAGTCCAACGGCAAGGAGTTGGAAAAATATGTGCCCGCCAGCGGGCCGCCGCCGCCCTACGTGATCCAGGAGACCATGCGCTATGTCTCCGCGAACGTGGGAACTCCATTTAACATCAAGGACGTGGCCGCGCACTTGCGCTGCCATCCGGATTTCCTCAGCCGGAAGTTCAAGCAGCACGAGGATGTAGACCTAAGTGTCTATATCCGACGACTGCGCATCGCACATGCCAGCGAACTGCTGAAGAAGCCGGACGCGCTCATCGATGACGTGGCCGAGAAGTCGGGATTTTCGGACCGCATCCATTTTACGAAGGTGTTCCGGCGTGTGACGGGTCAGACGCCCGGGCAGTTTCAGCGCCAGATGCGGGCGGGAGTTGAGGGTGGAGTGGCGACGGTGGCGGCGACAAAGTTGCGGTCGAGGAATCCTCGCTCGGCGACAGAGTAAGGGTTGGTCTTGAAGGCTTAGGCGTGATCGGAACCGGACATATTCATGATCAGGGATGAATTACCGTGCTTGGTTTGCGGGTGATATGATCTGGCTTGGCCTAAGGGTCTTTTTCTTACATTACATAACATACCCCTTTACCCAAAACCGAAGATAGCTTCGCCGGAAGAAGCGCATGCATCGGATGCTTGCGAGGAAAATTTTATGAAAAAATCCCTCCTTGTCTTACTCGCTTCGGTGAGTGCTTTCGCCGGTTATGGATACGCGGTCGTTCTTAGCGGCAGTGTGAATATCGATCCCGCAACGTCCGCCACATTGACTTCGGCCAACACCCTTGACTGGGCGATTTGGAATACAACCAGCAGCACGGCCGTTGGCAGCATATCTGCCACCAACACTAAATCGGGTGGGGGTGGGTTGATCAGTGCGATCACGCCCTTTGCGACAACGGCGGTATCACCGAATAATGTTCGGGGAGTGGGCGGAGCAACTGAACAGTTTTCCTACACAGACGGGAGCAGTCCGACCTCACAGACAAATGCGACTTTTGGATTCGTAACCAACAGCACCCTCGCCACGGCGGGTCAGGGTGTGCAGACATCGATCACGGGCAACGCCTCACAACTGTATCGGGTGGACGTATGGACGGCTGGTTTTGCGGGTCGGGGTGAGATGAGGGCCTCGCTCAACGGCGCATCGATGGTGACATTGTTCAGTGAGACTTTTGGGACGGACGGTGTGAATAAAGCGTCCAATCTTTTCTCGTTTTTCTTTATGCCGGATAGTAACTCGGACCTGTTGAGTCTGAGTTTTCACCTGATGAGCAGCCCCACACCGGGTGCGAGTGCGCACGTGGGTATTCAGGCTATCACGGTTTCAGCGGTTCCGGAGCCGGCGACTTACGCCATGCTTTTGGGGGTCGGCGGATTGGCTTTTGCCTTGGTGAAGCGCCGCCGGAGTTTCTAGTCGAAGCTTTTTTCCTGATTCATCGGCGATCTTTCACGGCTCCCTTTTATCCGCCCGAGTTGGCGGTTATGGCGGGTCTGGCTTTGGGTTGGTATCCACCGGGGTGGCAGATCAGTGGGGATTTAGAGGCAGTTGTTTACGGGCATGAAAATCCCCGGCCTCTTGCGAGTGCCGGGGGTGGTTGTATCCCGAAAGGTAAGACGTGCGGGAGTCGGTGAATCAGGCGCGTTTGCGGCGGGAGACCAAGGCGAGACCGAGTGCGGCCACGCCGCCGAGGAGGGCGAAGGTGGAGGGCTCGGGGACGGCGGAGGCGGTGCCGGTCAGCTGGAGATTATCAAAGGCTTGGCTGCCCTGAGCATTTGAAGACGTATAGGTCATGCGCAGGGTAAAGCTGGATTGATTGTCCAAGGCGGTGCTACTGAGGCTGGAGAGGTTCAGGGTTTGGGTGTTGAAGCTGCCGTTGGCGGTCGGGGTGAGCGTAGTGAGCGATAAGAAATCGGTTCCGTTCAAGCTGTAGGTCCACACCTGGGAAGCGGTCACGGCGTTGGTGAGACGCGTGGAATAGGTGAGTGACAGCGTGTTGTAGCCGAGGCTACTCAAGGAGAAATCGATATACTTGTTGTTAAAATTTCCTGCGGTGTTCAGCAGAAGCAGCGAATCGCCGGCTGCATCGGAACCGACTGCATTGCCTGTGCTGCCTGTGAAGGTGCCATAGCCGGCCGAGCCGCCGGTGCCATTCTGTCCGGTATAAGCGGTGGGCGTCTTGCCGTTGATGGTGGGGCTTACAGCGGTGATGGTGGCGACGTTGGCGAAATCGATGTAGATGGAGGAGCTGTTGAAAACCGTGCCGTTGGTGTTGCTTAACAGTTTTCCGGGAACGGAGTTGCTCGATTGCACATAGGCCTCGCTTGTGCCGGAGGTGCTGAATGAACCCAAGGTGGTGGTGAAGGCCGGACTGACGTTGTTAAAGTTCCAGTAGGTAAGCAGCGTTGCCTGGGCTTCTTGCGCGGTAACGAGGAAGGATGCAGCGACGACGGACGTAAGAGCGAGCAGGCGGGGTAGGCTTTTCATGGGGTGGTATGGCTATGGTCAGACTATAACAGGTTCAGGTGCCCAAGGTGTAATTCAGGTCTGATGCTTAATGTGTCAGTTGCCGACGGAGTGAAGGCTGGCATTAAAAAGCTCCGGACTCGTGAGAGGGTCGGAGCTTTGTTTGCTGTCCGGTCCGTCCCGGGCAAAAGTGAGGAAGTGTATCAACGACGACGGCGGCGGATGGCGGCGAGGCCGAGGGCACCGAGGCCGCCGAGGAGGGCGAAGGTGGAGGGCTCGGGGATGGCGGCAGTGATGAGCTGCAAGTTGTCCACCGTGGTGTAGTTGGTGACACTGCCGTTGGTGCCAAGGCGCAGGCCGATCTTGTTGGTGGTGTCGCCCAGACTGGCGCTGTTATCGACGACGGATGTGAATGTCCCGATTACACTGCTATTGGATGCATTCAGGATCGAGGCGCTGAAGGTAACGCTGGAGGAGGAGGTGACGTCCACGGCCAGCGAAAAGGTATAAAATGTATCCGCTACAAAAGCTCCGGAAATGGTGAGCGCTGTCGTGGTGAGATTGGTTCCCAGACTCCCTGTTGTTGTGTTGACGCCTTCGAATAATCTGAAGTCGGCGGATGTAGTGGAGAGGATACGAAATATACCCACATATCCGGAAAGGGCGGAGGCACCTCCGGTATTGTTTGTTATGATACCGACGCTGTCCCCTCCGCCGTTAAGGTTGGTGAATTTACCGTCCACCTTAACGGAGAAGTCGTCGGTATTCACCGCAGACGGGAATACGTTGTTGTAGGTGACCAATCCTGCCAAAGACGAACCGAAGTTTATCCGCATGGTTCCGGAGTCAAAGGACAGATTTCCTGAATTCATGCCGGCGGTCAGGTTGTTCCCGGCAAAGTCGGTTGCGGAAAAGTCGATCGTCGTTGTTGCAGAGTAAAGGGAGGTAATGCCGAGCAGGAGGCCGACACCGAGGAGGGCGATAGGAGTCTTCATGTGCATGATGGGGTGGGGATGTGACAGATACTATCTCAAGGGGGACTTGAGGTGTTAATACATACCCGACCCTGAATGTGTCATTTCCTGATCATTTTGTCTGTGGGGTCTTATGCTAAGCGGCTGCCAATGAAATGCGGTATTTGAGCTTTGCGCCGGGGCGTGAGGCAGTGAACGTAGTGCATCATCATGAGCGCCGAGCCGATTCGTTTTTATAACCGTTACACACAGCAGACTGAGACCGAGTTGGTCTATGGCGAGAAGTGGTTACGCTGGACCTATGAGACCGCGCTGGGTGGCCTCTCGGTGTGGGCCCTCATCAAGCGGGCGGTCTTTTCGCATTGGTATGGATGGCGCATGGATCGCCCCATCAGCGCACAGAAGGTGCTGCCATTCATCGCCGACTATGACCTCGACGTGGAGGAGTTCGCGAAGTCGCCTTTGGATTTCAAGAGCTTCAATCAGTTTTTCTACCGCGGGCTGAAGCAGTCGGCGCGACCGATTGCGGCGGGTGATGATGTCGCGGTGTTTCCGGCCGACGGACGGCACTTGGTGTTTCCCGATGTGGACAAGGCGGACGGGTTTTATGTGAAGGGCGCGAAGTTTTCGCTGGCCGAGCTGTTTGGTGACGAGGCACTGGCGCGCGAGTTTGCCGGTGGGGCCATGGTGATCTCGCGGTTGTGTCCGGTGGATTATCACCGCTTTCACTTTCCGGTGGCAGGCGTGCCGACGGAGCCGAAATTGATCAATGGTTACCTATATTCGGTGAGCCCGATCGCACTGCGTCGCAACGTGGGCTACCTCGTGCAAAACAAACGGGCGCTCACGCTCGTGAACGACACGTGCTTCGGGCGGGTGGCGATGTTCGAAGTGGGGGCCACCTGTGTGGGAACGATCAAAAATATGTTCGTTGAGGGGCGGCCGGTCGCCAAAGGGGATGAGAAAGGCCTGTTTACCTTTGGCGGATCGTGCGTGATCACGGTTTTCCAGAAGGGGCGCATCCGCTTTGACGACGACGTGGTGACGCAGAGCGCGCATCACGTTGAGACCTACGCGCGGATGGGGGATCAGCTGGGGGTGGCGAAGTAAACAGTCCCGAGGCAAGCCCTGTGGCGTTTGAGAATATCTGTCTGGAATGCGGCCGCGAATGTGAGCGGGGTTGGGGGTGCATCCGATGCTGATGCTCGTGGCTACGCTCCCACTGGGGCCGACTTCGGGGTATTGAACCCTGTGCGAAATAGAATTTGAGGGATCTGCCGGACGTAAGGTGAGGTGATCGGACGTATGGGCATGTCTAGAATAGGTGAACTTTGCGACGAAGGGATTGTGTCCGTGCGACGCGATGGTTGGTGTAGGTTTAATCAAACCGCTGATCCCTTCGTGTCCCATGTCATCCGCCCCTGCTGTCTCCTATCTGATCGTCAAGCTCTCTGCTTATTGTCTGCAAGTCGCCGTGGTCTCGGGCGGGCGGGTGGTGGCTCATCGTGAATGCGCTCCTGCCGACGGTGAGTCCGTGGGGGCGTTTTTGGCCGAGCATGCTCCGGGGTGTTCGGTTGAGCTGGCTCTGTTGGCACCGAGTTCGGGGTTTGCCGGTCTGCTGAATGCCGGAGATCGGCAGGCGTCGGGAACGGCGACCGCGCTTCTGGAGCGCGCGGCGGGGTTGGGAGGGGCCGGTGCCTCGGCGGTGGTGTGCGATGTCGTGAACGGGCGGATACCCGTGAGCGGCGGCAACGAGGACTGGTTGCTTGCGGGCGCGGGGGCCGAAGCGGTGGAGGCCTCTCGCCGGCAACTGGTGGCGTTGGGGCTGACTCCGGCTGCGATGGTGATGGCGCTGCCCGCAGAGTTGGGTGCACTGGTGGCGTTATTACGTGATGCGGCTGATTCCCGGACTGTGGCGGTGTGGGTGCCGGGTGAATCGGACGGGCAGTTGTGGCGGGTATCCTCGGCCGGCATTCGTGCCGTGAACGGGGTGGCGGTCGGATTTGTGCAGGTTTTCGAGGCGGTGCAGGCGGAGTTGGGGCTCAAGTTTCGCACGGCCGCGACCAAGTTGTTTTTCAACGACAATTACAGTTTTGATGAGACGGCGGACCGGATCGGTGGGCGGGTGGGCGGGGTTCTGCTCGATGCCCTGACGGGAGAGGTGCCGGCGGCGGCGTTTCATGTTGTCGGACTGCCCGCTGGTCAGGCATGGATGGTTGATTCGGTGGCAAAGTCGTTGGGTCTGCCGGTGTGGACGCCGCCCGGGCCGGCGGCGGTGGCACGTTTCGGTGCCGGTGGAGAAAAGCTGTCTTCGCGCGTCGTCGGGCTATTACAGGTGGCAATGGTTAAGCGGGGAGGCGAGTGGCTGCCGGCGTTTCTGACATCCGACACGGTGATCCCGGTGGCTGCGGTGCAGAACCCTGCTCCTGCGCCCGCGCTGGTCCGGCTGCCCGAGCCTGTTCGGGTGAATAAGCCGATCATACCACCGGCTTCGGTGGTGGTTCCTGCACCGGTGAAGGCGGCCGCACCGGTATCAAGCCCGGCACCAGCTCCAGAACCAGCACCCAAGCCAGTGAAGCAGCCGGTTGGTGCCAAGCCGCCGGCTGCGGTGCCTGCGAAGCCGGTAGCTGTGCAACCTCCGGAGGCGGCCACCGCACCGGTTTCCATGCCTCCGGGGAAAAAATTCCCGCTTGTGCCGGTATTGGCCGGTGTGGTGGCGGTGGGTTTGTTGGCCGGAGGCGCGGCGCTCTATTTTAAGTCGGAGGGGAAGCCGTCCACGGTGGCGGTTGCTACGCCTGCAGTGGTCCCAGCCCCGGAGGCCGGGATACAGCCTTCGGTGCTGAATGCTTTGCTGGAGTCCGAGGTGAAGCGGGATTCGATGAGCTTCAAGGGGGACAACTATGAGTTTAAAGTGTCCAACAAGGGCGTGGTGACGGATTTTAAGGAGACCGGTCGGACGTCTCCGTGGGTTCGTAATCTCGGCTTTATGCGTCTCTATGGTGTGTCGATGGGATCAGGCGGTCAGTTGGTGGTGCGCCGGGCCGGAGACATGAGCAGTCCCGAGTATCAGGCGCGGGTGGTAAAGCAGGTGCGCGATGGTATGGTGGTGTTCGATATCGATGTGTCGCACCCCAAGTTTTTGCTCACGCAGACGATCATGTGTCGTCCGAGGTCTCTTAAGGTGAAGGTGCTTTTCAGGCCGACGGGGCTGTCCGATGCGAATGGTCCACTCGATGCCATTTACGGTGTGCATTTTGACGCGACGGAGTTCTCGTCGCCGACGGACAAGCCGAAGGTGCATCCAGGGGAACTGGTTTATGCCACGAAGCAAGGCCCGCTGTATCTGCATTATGATTCCAATTTTAAAGGGGCGGGAGCCCATCCGGTGATGGGGGATCCGGCGCTTGCGTCTTTCACGCTAGCGGTGGCCGGAGGCAGCAAGGAGCAGGGGTTAACCTACGAAGTCTCGCTGCCCTGAGTCGGGTTTTGCGGTGTGCCTTCGGACTTGCCACGGGAGAGTGGGGATAGGCACTGTGTCCGCCGCATCGCTCGCCCGGGTGGTGGAATGGCAGACACGAAGGTCTTAGAAGCCTTTGCCGCAAGGTGTGCAGGTTCGAGTCCTGTCCCGGGCACCAAATTGATGTTTTTCAGTCGGTGTGTAAGGGGTGGTTGGATACTTGGATAAGTGCAGGTTTTCTGCGTTGGGGGCGTCTAACTGTGTGTCGGATAATTTGTCACGAATACGTTGACGTAGCCGTTTAAAACAATTTTTCTGGGGCGCTCTTCCCTATGCGTTTACCCCTACGCCGGATTTCGACTTCGATCAGTCCCGCTCGCTTTGTATGCGGGCTTGGCATGGCCGTGATCGGATCAGCCGGGCTTCAGGCTCAGGTTCAAGTGCCGCTTCCCCAGATTTTGGGCGAGGCTGACATGAACATCAAAGCCCGCAAGCTGGGCGATGCTTCCGTTTTGCTGGACATGGTCCTCACCCGCGTGGACAAGGGCGAGACACTGCCGGCGGGTGTTGCTCTTGAGAATGTGCAGTTGATGGCTGCGAACACCCAGTTTCAGCTCCAAAATTTTGCCCGCGCCGAAGAGGTTGCGAACCAGTTGTTGAAGCGCACCACCACGGGGCAGGTTGCCGCCGACGCCCGGTTGGTGCTGGGTCTTTCTCTGGCTCTTCAAAAGAAGTTTGCCGAGGCCGTGCCGGTGTTTGCCGCGTTGGAGGAATCCACCGTGTATCGCGACAAGGCCCTGATGTATCGTTCGATGGCGGCACAGCAGGCCAATCAGCCTGAAGTGGCCATTGATGCGTTGAATCGCTTGCTGGCGACCGCGCCTCGGGATGCCGATTGGGCCGATTCGGCGCTCACGCTCATCGCTTTGCAGCTCCAGCAGCGCAACCTTGATGCCGCCCGTCGTGGCTTGGAGCTCCTGCGCGGGAACCTGAGCACGGTTGATAATCTAGCCGGTCTCAACGTCCTAAGTCTTCAGTTGGGTGACACCTTGCTGGCGGGTAATGATCCGGCCGGCGCACTCACCGCATATCGCACGGTCTTGGGGCGTTCGGATCTTCTGCGGATGCAGAAAAAGCGCACTGCCCGCATGGAGACCCAGCTGGCCCGGCAGAAATCACTTTTTCATGGTTCGATCACGGACACCGATACCGTCCGTCGTGTCGAGGCCCGCATCAAGGCCACCAAGGAGGCGCTCGACGAGATCGCCAAGAAGACTGATTACGACGCCACCCTATTCTACCGTCTTGGGCATACGTTCCTGATCCGTGGTGGTGCCTGGGAGGCGGCCATTGTTTTTGAGCGGTTGATCAAGGAATTCCCCGAGGCGACCGAGCGTGAACTGGCCTACTCGGAGTTGGTTCGCGCCTACGCCGATTCGGGGCGTATCGACAAGGTGCGTGCGACCCTTGACGATTACATGCGCGTGCTCCCCGACAGCAAGCTGCTGCCGCAGGCGCTCTATGTCGCCGCCCAGACCGCCTTTGATCGTGGTCGTGCGGACCTGCAGCTCGAATTTCTCGGCGTAGGCATCGACCGTTATCCCGAAGCAGAACTCACCGAGTTCATGGTGTTGATGCAGACCAATGCGCATTTTGCGGGAGGTCGTTATGAGGAGGCCCGCACGTCGGCCGAGCACTACCTTCAGAAGTATCCCACGGGCCGTTTTGCTGAAGACGCCACCTATCTCCACGCCATGGCGACGCTCGTCCTTGGTCGAGCCACGGCTGCAATCAAGGAGATCAACGACTACGTCGCCAAATATCCCGAAGGTCGCTTCGTGGCCGATGGACGTTACCGGGTGGCTGCCGCCGAATACGCCTTGTCTGATTATGCTGCGGCCGAGAAGCAGCTTGATGCATGGCTTACCGATTATCCGGTCGACCACCCGCAGCGTGGCGAGGCGCTTTCGACCCAGGGTGATGTCTATGCAGGCGAAGGCCGTATTGATGATGCGATCGCCAGTTATCGCGCTGCGATGTCCGCTTCGCTTTCCGATGATCAGTTGGGCTACGTCCTCGACGAGCTGACCAAGCACTATCAGAGCAAACGCGACTTCAATTCAGCCGCGATCATGTGGGAGGATTTTGCACGCGAGCGTCCGGACCATCCCTTTGTCATCAATGCGGCCTATTGGATCGGACGTCTGCGCGCTCGTGAGGGTAAGACAGACACCGCTATCTCCCAGATGGGTGAAATCGCCCGTCGTTACATCACGGATCCCAATCGTGATGCCGTGGAACGCCTGCTGACCCAGATGGCGACCTTGCTGGCCCGTAACCCGAAGCCCGGTGCCGATGGCGTCCGTCCGCCGCCGCCGACCCCCGCCGCGATCGCCTCCCGTGTCCGGCGCGAATTGCTCGCCGATGGAAATTCGAATCAGCCCACGGTCAGGGCGCGCGTGCTCTTCACCGAGGCGGAAGTGGCTTCGATTCGTAAAGACACCCTTTTACGTGATAAGTTGTTGGCCGAAATCGGCGATCAAATCGCTCCGGAAGCTCTTTCGCCCGGTTTGCTGGGACGCGTGGGCGATCTGCTCCGCGAACAGGGTAAGCTGGAGCGTGCCCGTGCTTGCTACGACCAACTGGTCTTGCGTTACCCGCGCTCGATGTATGCCGACTTTGGTTATGTTGGCTTGGGTGAATTGGCCTACCTCGCCGGGGATTATGACAGCGCCCTGATTCATTTTACCAACGCCATTGATCGGGCCGGTGCCCGCTTCAAGCTGCTTGAAGCCACCCTTGGACAGGCGAAGACACTGCTTGCGAGTGGTAAACTCTCTGGCGCTCAGGAACTTTTCGAGCGGATCGCCAGCACCCGTTCCTGGCGTGGTGAAGCCACCGCACAGAGTATCTACTCGCTTGGTGAGATTTTGCTCAGGCGTGGCACGTCTGAAGATCTCGCACAGGCACAGGCTCATTTCCAACGCGTCTACATTTCCTATAAGAAGTTTACGCCGTGGGTTGCCCGGGCCTACCTCAGCAGTGGCCAGACCTTTGAAAAGCTGGGACAGGCCAAGGAGGCGCTCGCCACCTATCGTGAAATGCTTCGCGATGACCGCCTCTCGGCATATCCGGAGACCGCTCGTGCCCGCGAACGCATCGCCGTCTTGGAACTGCAGGTTCCTTCAACTCCCGCCACTCCGGTGGCTACCACCCCTGGAGGTGCGTCATGAAAAGATTCCTTTGCACTCTCATTGCCTTGGCCGCCGTCTCGCCGCTGTGCGCTCAACGCTACGTTCTCAAGGATGGTCGCACGCTGAATCAGGCTGATGTAAGTCTGAAGGACGGCAACCTCGTGAAATCGCTTGCTGGTGGCGGTGGTGAGATCGCCTATCCGCTGTCTCAAGTGGTCCGCTTGGATTGGCCCGAGCCCGAGGAACTGGAACAAGCCAGTCAGCTCATTATCGAAGGCAAGGGAGCGGAGGCCGAAGAGAAAATTACTCCGATCTACCGTTTGTTTGCGCCTTTCTCCAAGCTGCCGGGCTCTTGGTGGAGTGATGCCGCATTGATCCGTTCCCGCGCCATTCTCGCACAGGGTAAAACCGCTGATGCCGAGCGGTCGGCCCGCGAGCTCATGTCCACGTCCACGGATGCCGAGACGGTGATTGCCGCTCAGCTCATCATGTCGCGGGTCCAGATGCTTCTTAACAAGCCGGATATCGCCGATGCGATGCTCGATGAAATTATGCGCAAGGACGCTTCCTCCGAGATTGAGGCCCGTGCGGCCATCCTGCGGGGCGACATCGCTTATGCGCGCAAAGATTTCGAAAAAGCACTCGAATTTTATCTGCAGGTGCCGGCGTTTTACGGGACGGAAGACGCCGTTATGCCAATGGCCATGCTGGGCAGCGCCCGTTCCTACCGGGGATATGGAGACACGGCCCGTGCGGAACGCGCCTACATCGACATTACCGTAACCTATCCCAACAGTGCCGAGGCAGAAATCGCCAAACGCGAGGCCGCCGCACTCTGATCAACCCTCTCTTTTTTAGAAAATCCTCCTCCCGCGAATTATGAAATCCACCCTCCGTCGTCTCACCGGTTTCGCTGCCCTAATCGCCGCCAGCCCGCTTGCCCTGCTTGCCCAGGCCAGCGCTACTGCCGCTGCTCCCACTGTCGTTAAGCAATCTCTCCTGCAGGATCTCAGCGCGCCGGCGATTCTCCCCCTGTGGTTTTGCTCGGCGCTCATCGTCTATCTGGTGATCGACCTCACCATGAAGACCTCTCGGAAACAAATCGTCGCTCCTGAGGCGGTCGAGTCGTTCCGCACCCTCTTTCGTGCCGGTGACTACCATGGTGCCTATTCCTGGGCCCAGGCCAACCCCGGCATTCTCGCCAACGTGGTTCTTGCCGGTATCAAACACTCGCCCGGTGGCAAGCAGGCCACCGAGGATGCCATGGCCTCGGCCATCATCGGTGAAAACGCCGCCTTCCAGAGCAAGATTGCCTACCTCTCGGTTATCGGCGTTATCGCGCCCATGATCGGTCTGACCGGAACGGTTATCGGCATGATTCAGGCGTTCGCAGCCATGGGTGCCGCCGGTGCCGCCGATCCTTCCAAGCTTTCGGGCGCTATCGGCCACGTGCTTTATGCAACCGCGTCGGGTTTGGCCGTCGCTATTCCGGCCTTCGTTTTCTACTACCTCATCCGTAACCGCGTTGGTCATTCCATCCACGCGCTGTCCGACGCTGCGAATGACCTTTTTCGCAAGTTCCCTTACGACCACCTCGCCGAAGTCGAGTTTGAAGGCGGTGCCTCTTATGCCGCTACGCCCAACTGGGTTCCCGGTAGTGCGACCTACGTTCAGCCCCAGCCTGCCCAAGAGCAGCAGGCCTGATTTATCTCTGGCGCGGTCGGCATTGCTGACAGCCGCGCCAATACCCAACCCTTTAACCCCTTAATCCTATGGCTGGTGGTGGTGGTGGTGGTGATGGCGAGCCCGAATTCCAAATCGCCCCGATGATCGACGTTCTCCTCGTGCTGCTCATTTTCTTTATGAGCATCGCGACGACTGCGGTCTCGCGTTACGACCCCTCCATCGCGCTGCCCGTTGCGCCCGATGCGAACAAGAAAGACGACTCCGAAGGCGAACTCGTCTTCAACGTCGCCTGGAGGGCTCAGACGCAGTCCGCCGTGACCACGTATGAGGAGCACACGGTCAACCTCGACGACGTTGTATCGACCCTTATCGCTCGTAAAAAAGCCAATCCCAAGGTCCGCGTATTGGTGCGCAGTGATGCTCTGACTCCGGTCCGCTACATTTCCGCCGTCATTGATGCCGCCGCCAAGGCAGGTATCTCCGACGTGACCTTCGCCACCCTCAGCCGCTGATACTCCGACCATGAAAATGCCCATCCAGCAGGCGAACCCCGATGTGGGCTTCCAGATCGCGCCCATGATCGACGTGGTCTTCGTGATCCTCGTGTTTTTCATGTCTTTGGCGGCGCAGATTCGCATCGAGCAGATTTTGCAAACCAAGCTGCCCGGCGTTGCCATTTCTTCCGCGACCACGGAGTTTGTTGACGAGCAGATCCTTCAGGTCGGCGAGGACGGCGAAGTGTCGCTTAACGACGAGTCCTACGACTCTCCGCAAAGCCGCGACCTCCCCCAGCTCACTGGCACGCTGTTGCGCCTGAAGGCATCGAGTGACGCCGCCAAGAGCAAGCTGGTGGTCACGCTGATCAGCCATCCTGACTCTCCCTACTATCGCACGATCGACGTGCTCAATTCCTTGGCGATCGCCGGTATCACCAACGTAACATTTACATCCGATTCGGACGAATAACCCCTTGCGATGAGCGCCCACCCCAACCTCTACAAGCGTATCACTGCGAGCGTTCCGCTGCTCGTGACCGTGATCGTGCACGTCGTCCTCGTGGCGATTGCCGGTTACTTCGTAAGCGAGCGAATCATCGGCAAAAAAAAGGTCTTCGATGCGGCACCTCCGTCGGATAACACGGTTGCCCAAAAGCAGGTTGAGCATCGTCTGCAAGTTGCGCGCAAAGGTGGCGGCTCGGCGAGCTCTTCGCCGGTTTCGGCCTCCCGTATTTTTTCGACTGCTGAAAACGCCCTCCAGATGCCCGCCATGCCCGATCTGCCTTCGGTAGGTGCCAGCTCTTTGAGCGGAATGGGCTTCGGCAAGGGCTTGGGTGCCGTGGGCACGGGCACCGGCTACAACACCGGTATTGGCAGTGGCAACGGACTGGGCAGCGGGTTTATGACACTGAGCTTTCTGGGCTCAACCAGCCAGCGGGTTTCCAAGGTCGTCTTCGTTGTCGATATCGGCGTCAGCCTTTTGGATATCCGCAAGGGGGGGTTCGAAGCCTTTGCCATCATCCGTGAAGAGATGATGAAGTTGATCAGCCGCCTGCCCCCGAGTGCGGAGTTTGGCGTGGTGGTGTTTGATGCCAATTCCGGTAGTTTTGGCGGCAGTATTTCCGCACTGGATAAGACGCTTCTTCCCTCAACGGTCGCTAACAAGCAGCGGTTCTTTGATTGGATGAATCCAATCAACTCCAATTCAGCTATCGTTGGCATGCGCTCCGTGCCTACGAGAATCCCTTGGAGGGCAAAACCGTTGCCCAATGCCGGCTTGGCTGAAGATATCAATCCGCCCCACTGGGCGGAGGCCTTGCGGTGTGGTCTGGAGCTGGAACCTGATACGATATATCTAATCACCGGCACTGCCAGTGGTCCTCAGCGCAAAATCAGCGAGGCGGAACTGGCTAAGCGCAAGAAGGAGAATGAGGAGAAGCTGGCGGATATGAAACGTGCCGGACTTGATCCCGACGCAGTCAATGCGGCCCGCAGTGCGTTTTTGAGCAAGGCTCGCGCACAATTGGCCCAAGTAAATGAACGCATGAAGGCCAAGGGTAAGTCTCCGTTTATTATTCAGGATACCGGGCGTATTTTTGCGGCAGATTTTCAGGCGGCGCTCAAGCGTGAAGGCGAAAGCATCCCGCTGGATACCAAGGGGTGGGCCGACAAGCAGGGGCGACCCATTTGGTGGACGGGCTACAACGACATTGCCGGGGCCGACTTTTCGGAACTACTCACCCGGGTTTCCCAGTTGCAGCGCGCGTTGCTTAAGGATCGTGCCAATTTGAATATCTTCCTGTTTGTCGGTCCCGATGAGCAGCCGAAGACGGGCATCGAGAATTTGAGTAAGATGGCCAGTCGCAATGGCGGTCACTTCGAGTTGCTGACCACCCGTCGGTTGAAGGAAATTGCCGGCCGGGACGACGCAAAGAAGTAATCGTTGGTTTGGTGGGTTGCACCGGCGGGGTGGCTGCAGTTCCCGTTTAAATTCAGAAGATGGGCACCCCACATACCAACCTCTACAAGCGTATCACTGCGAGCGTTCCGCTCGCTCGTGACCGTGATCGTGCACGTCGTCCTTGTGGCGATTGCCGGTTACTTCGTGAGCGAGCGAATCATCGGCAAGAAAAAGGTCTTCGATGCGATGCCTCCGGTCGGATAACACGGTCGCCCAAAAGCAGGTTGAGCATCGCCTACGGGTCGCCCGCAAAGGCGGTGGTTCGGCGAGCTCTTCGCCGGTTTCGGCCTCTCGTATCTTTTCGACTGACGAAAACGCGCTTCAGTTGCCAGCCATGCCCGATCTCCCGTCGGTGGGTGCCAGTTCCCTGAGCGGAATGGGTTTGGGCAAGGGGCTTGGTGCGGTGGGCACGGGCACTGGTTACAGCATCGGGATCGGCAATGGCAGCGGACTGGGCAGCGGGTTCATGAGCCTGAGCTTTCTGGGCACGACCAGTAATCGCGTTTCGAAAATCGTATTCATTGTCGATGTCGGCCGCGACCTGCTCGACATCCGCAAGGGTGGTTTCGAGGGCTTTAAGATTATCCGCGAAGAGATGATGAAGCTGGTCAGCCGTCTTCCTCCGAGTGCGGAGTTTGGCGTGGTCTTTTACGAACGGACGCGCTGGAACAATAATTCAGTGCCTTCGCTTGATGCGAAGCTTCTGCCGGCGACCGTAGTCAATAAGCAGGCTTTTTTGATTGGATGACGCCGATCAATGCGACACCCGACAGCATCGGACTCGCCTCGGTTAAGGGCCGGCGGGTATGTTGGACTCCCAAGGAGTTGGCCAATGCCGGCATTGACGAAACGCTGAACCCTCCCGAGTGGGCACGAGCATTGCAGTTCGCCTTGGAAATGGAGCCCGACACCGTTTACATCATTTCCGGCAGCTAGGGCGGTTTGAGTCACGACATCGCTCCCGCTGAATATGAGCGCAGGAAGGCTCGGCACGAAAAAGAGGTGGCGGAGTGTCTCGCTCAGTTGAAGCGGGACGGTATCGACATCAAGGCGGTCGAAGCCGCCCGGGGTCGCGCCTATGCCAAGGTCCGCTCCGAAATGGATGCGGTGAACGCCAAGCTGCGGTCCCAAGGAAAGTCGCCGTTCATCATCACCCGGATCGAGCGGGTGTTTGAATCCGATTTTCAAGCGGCGTTAAAGAAGGCGGGGTTTTCTGTTATCAAACTCGATACGACCGGCTGGACGGACAAGCAGGGGAAGCCGATCTGGGGCTTCGGAGGGGTTTCGTCGGTTACCGGCGCTGATTTTGACGAGTTGATTCTGCACGTGTCCAAGTTGCAGTGGTCGTTGTCGAAGGACCGGGCGGCGCTCAATTATTTTCTGTTTGTCGGGCTCAGTGAAGAGCCCAAAGCGGCGATGGAAAACCTGAGTAAGTTGTCGACGCGCAATGACGGGAAATTCCAGCTGCTTACGACGCGGAGGCTTCAGGAGATGTCGGCCCGCGACGATGCGAAGCGATAAGCGAAGGATTTCGGGGTGTGGCTTGCCCCGGAGGCGGATCGAGATTTCGTTGGGTGCATGGCCGTCACCAAACTCCTCCATACCCGCTACAGGGTAAACGATATCGAGCGCTCGGTTAAATTTTATCAGGATGCGCTCGGCCTCACCGTTTCGCGCCGACACACGTCGCCGCGCGGTGCGCAGCTCGTGTTTTTGGCCACGCCGAACAGCGAAGAGGAGATCGAGCTCTGTCAGATGCCCGCCGGTGCGACGCCTGTTCAGGTGCAGTCCGACCTGACGCATTTGGCGTTCGAGGTGCCCGATCTCATGGCGTTTGCGGCTGAACTCAAAGCGAAGGGCTTTGAGCTCAGCGACGGTCCGACCAGCACGGGCAGTGGTTCGTTGATCGCGTTTATTGACGCGCCCGAAGGCTACGAAGTGGAGTTGATCCAGCTCTCGTAAGCGAACGCATCTACGGCACTGCGCGCCGGTGCCGCCGGATCATTTTTTGTCGCCGGTGCTGTCGGTTATGACTGGAACCGTTGCTGCGGTCACGGCGACGGATTTTGTCTGCTCGGCATATGCGGCTTGGTCTGTCGCGCTGACCGAACGATAGCCGCCGTGTTTGTAGAGGTAGCTCGCAGTCTGGTAATACGCGACCGTTTCATCGCGGGAGAGGGTGTCATCGGGCCGGGCCGTGAGCGCAAAGGTCGCCGGATCGTAGCTGTAGGACGAATGTCCGCCTACCGGACGCAGCACGTCGAGTTCACCCGCTTCGTAAAGGCCGAGTTTCTGGTAGTTGCCGATGAGCGCTCGGCGGTCTCCGTGGGATGTGCGCACGTCCCAGCCATAGAAGCGGCTGGCATAGCTCCAATTGAGCAGGCCAAGCAGGGTGGGTGGGTAATCGATCTGGCTCATTAAATCACCGATGTGACCCGGAGCGATCTGTCCGCCGGGAGCATAGATAAGCATCGGGATGTGGTAGTTCTCGACGGGCAGTTCGTTTTTGCCGGCGACCGAGGCGCAGTGATCGGCCACGATCACAAAAACCGTGTTTTTGAACCAGGGTTTGGTCGAGGCGTCGCGGATGAGTTTACCGATGGCGTAGTCGGTGTATTTGACGGCACCGGAACGGCGGGAGGTTTTCGACGGCAGGTCGATGCGTCCGTCCGGATAGGTGTAGGGACGGTGATTCGACGTGGTCATCACGAAGAAGTGAAACGGCTTCCCGGCGGCCACCGAGGCGTCGGCCTCGCGCAGTGTCCAGTTGAAGAGGTCCTCGTCGCACGCCCCCCAAGCATTGGCAAAGGTGACGTCGCCCTTTTTCGCGGAGGCACGATCAACGATACGGTAGCCGTTGCCGCCGAAGAAGGTGTTCATGTTGTCGAAGTAACCGTAGCCGCCGTAGATGAACGCCGTGTCGTAGCCACGGGTGTCAAACACCGAGCCGAGCGTGAAGAGACCGGTGTTGTTGGGGCGTTTCACAAGGGAGCGACCGGGAGTAGGGGGAATCGCCAGAGAAAGGGCTTCCATGCCGCGATCCGTGCGAGTGCCGGTGGCGTAGAGATTGTCGAAGACGAGGCTCTTGGTCGCGAGTTCGTCGAGGTTGGGAGTGAGCTTCGACTTGGGGTTGTAGGCGCCGAGGAATTTGGCGCTCAGGCTCTCGACCGTGATTTGAATGACGTTGAGGTGCAGCTCCGGGCCGGGGTTGCGGATGAAACGCAGGGTGTCGTAGTCGCCGGCTTTCGTAAGCGGAATGCTGCCGTCCTGGGCCAGTTCGCTGCGCATGTCGGCAAAGGCTTTGTCGATGGGCAACGTCGGGTAAAACTGGTCGTAATCGAGTTCGTTCTCACTGAAAGCGGCGACGAGCGACCACACACCGTTCTTGGCGAGTTCCCGATTATAGGTGTTGGTGATTGAGGATACGCGGTTGTTGTTCAGGCCGAGCGCGAACACAGCGGTCACCACCAGCCAGACACCTCCCTCGGCATAGCGACGGCGGGCCGGACCACCCGGCGCATCCAGCCACACATCGACCCAGCCGGTGCGTAGGACCAACGCATAGACGCCGGCGCTGAACAGTGCCAGACCTCCAAAGATGAGGGGCATCGGGTAGGACTCACGGATGTTTGCCACGACTTCGGTGGTGTAGACGAGGTAGTCCACCGCGATGAAGTTGAAGCGAGTGCTGAACTCATCCCAAAACAGCCATTCCGAAACCACGCCAAAGAGCAGAAGGGCGGTCGCCATAAAGAAAAACACATGTGCCAGCGCACGCGCCCAACGCCGCTCAAAAATGCCCGGCGGCATGACCGTCAGCACAAGAATCAGCGGCAGTGCAAAGAGTAGCGCTGCTCCCATATCGAACAGGAAACCCCAGCCAAACGCGGCCAGAAGGCTCGCATTCCAATCCACCTGACTGGCTGAGCGGGCCAGCAGAGCCATGCGGGTGAGAAACGCTACTCCGCCAAACAGCATGAGAAATAGCACCACTCCACCATGTCGGCGGGCCAGCAGTGAACGTATGAAGGACGGGGATTTCATCTAATCGCTATGCTGAATACCTCGAATGAATGCCATGTGAATCATAGATGAATTTTTATTCATATACACACAGGCCTCTTCGTTGCCTCCGCGCTTGCCTCATCTGCGGGGTAGCACCCACATTGCCCTCCCATGCCCGCCGCCCAGCCGTTCATCTTTGTCTGCGGAGCCGATGACTTCCTCGTCAACCGGACGGGCAAGTCGCGTTACGACGAGTTGACCAAGGACGTGACCGATGAGTTCGCCCGCGAAATCCTCAGCGGTTTCGCCAACAACGTCGGCGAGGTTGAATCCGCCATCAACCGCTTCCGCGAAAGCGTGCAGACCGTCTCCATGTTCGGCGGCAAACGCGTCGTCTGGTTCAAGGACGTCAACTTTCTCTCCGACTCCGTCACCGGCCGCGCCGAGAGCACGCTCAAGCTCGTCGAAGATCTTCAGGAATTACTCGCTTCGGTTGACCCCGAACAGGTCGCCGTGGTCATCACCGCTGCGCCGGTCGACCGCCGCCGCGCCTTTCCCAAGTGGTGCGAAAAAACCGCCGATTTTACCCTTGTCGGTGGCGACGCCGACAACGCTGCTGAATCTCTCGGTGGTGTCATCCTCGCCGAAGCCCGCGAACTTGGCGTTACGTTCGGCGAAGGCGCGGCCCAACTTCTCCTCGCCAAGGTTGGTGCCAATACCCGCCTCCTCATCGAGGAGGTTCGCAAACTCGCCACCTACGCCGGTGGTGCGGACGGTAAGTCCACGGTCATCGAGGAAGCACATGTTGCCGACTTAACCGCCAATACCGCCGAGGGTGATTTTTTCGAAGCCGCCGAGGCATTTTTTGCCGGCGACCTCCAGTGGACTCTCGCCGCGTTGCACCACCATTTTTTCACGGGCGGCGATGCCCGGCCGATCATCAGCGCCCTGCAAAACCGCAACCGCATCCTCATCCAAGTCCGCAGCTTGGTGGACGCCGGTGAAGTTCGCGTAGGTCAACGCGGACTCGATGGCCTGCCCAAGGCGGCTCCGGCCTACGCCCACCATTTCGTCGGCGTGAGCGAAAAGAGTTCCTACAACCTGTTCAGTCAAAACGCCTGGTATGTTGGTAAACTCGCCGGCAGTGCAAAACTCCCCACACTGCGCCGTCTTATCGACAACCAGCAGGAGTTTATCCGAGCCTTCGAGGAGATCGTGCAGCGCCCCAACGAGCAAAACGAAGTCCTCCGCGAAATGGCCGTGCGTTGTTTGTCGGTCGCATGAAACGGAACGCAGACCTTCATGTCTGTGCACCCATGACCGCCGCCGAGCCCGTTCCTCATCGCCCCCGGCTGGTGTTTTCGCTGCTCTCCGCTTCGCTGGCCTGCAATGTCGCCGCGTTGCTCACGCCGTTCATGCGGGTTCGCGTCGGCTTGCTGTCCGATCCGTATTCGTTGCTCAACTCCGTCAAGATGATGTGGTCCCGCGGGCTTTATGTGCTTGCGGTGCTCGTGGTGGGGTTTTCCGTGCTCTTCCCCTTTGCGAAGCTGGGTATTCTCGCCTGGGTGACGGCCGGCCGCGCGCTCGATCCTCGCCGCCAGCGCTGGCTCTCCGTGGTCGAACGGCTCGGCAAGTGGTCGATGCTCGACGTCTTTCTCGTCTGCCTGATCCTCGCGCTCACCTCCAGCCAGTTGATGGTCGGTGCGCGGCCGCTGATCGGCATTCCGTTCTTCGTCACCGCGATTTTGCTCAGCATGATCAGCGGTGAACTGCTCATCGCCAGTCTCGGCCACGACCAGCCCGAAGCCCGCTTGGTTCCGCCGATGCGCGCCGGAGTTTATCTTACGCTCAACGGTCTCGCGTTGGCCGGAACCTTGGGACTGCCGTTTTTGCGAATCTCCGATTGGAAACTATCCAACCATGCCTACAGCGTGGTGACCGTCGTGCCGACATTGTGGCAGGAGGGCTCGTTCATATCTGCGGTGATCGTGGCGTTGTTCCTGATCATTGCTCCGGTCAGTGCCTGGATTGCTTCCGCCCGCTGGTGGTGGTGCCGCCGGGCCGGGCACCCCGCGCCGCTCACCCATGCTCGTTCTCTGATGATGCGCCGCTGGAGCATGCTGGATGTCTTCGGACTCGCTCTGGGCATCTTCCTCGTAGAGGGCGAATATCTCATGCAGACCGAAGTCCGCTGGGGCGCGTTGTTCCTCGTAGCCGTGCTCGCCCTCCAAAAAACCTTCCAGCTGGCCCTTGATCGCGCGCTTACCAATTCGGATCGTTAGATCCAACACCGAGCAGACGTGTCCAGGCTTCTTGCGCCCAACCAAGCCGGACGCTGAAAATCAAATCAGGCCGAGCTTCATTTTGCCTTCTTCGGAAATCATCGACTGGTTCCAGGCTGGCTCCCAGGTGATGCGGACGTCGGCGGCGGCGACGCCGGGGACCAAGAGGACTTTGCCTTTGGCGTCTTCGGCGATGGCGGGCCCCATGCCGCAGCCGGGGGCAGTGAGGGTCATGGCGACGTCGACCTTATAGCCGCCTTCGGGCGCGGTGTTGGCGGCGATGTCCATCGAGTAAACCAGACCGAGGTCGACGATGTTAACGGGGATCTCGGGGTCGTAGACTTTTTTGAGTTGGTCCCAGACCGCTTCGGGATCGGGTGCGCCGTCGGCGAGGGTTTTGGCTTCGATCGTATCGGTGATGATGTCTTCACCGATGGCGTCGGCATCTTTGCCGTCGATGCGGTAGAGGCCGGCATCGCCCTGCACGGTGTAAGTGCCGCCAAGGACTTGGTGGATGAATACTCTGGCACCGGCGAAGAGCGTGTGTTTATCGCCGCTGGGGATCTGCGTGACGGTGAGGTCACGGGAGAGGGTGCGTTCTTTGGAGCTCATTTGCTTGAAGTAGTGAGTAGCGAGTAGCGGGTAGCGAGTAGGTTCGGAGTAGCGGATTGGTATGCCCGCTACTCACTACCCGCTACGCGCTACTTCATTTTTTAAACTTCGATTCGATCAGGGTGCCGAGGGCTTTGTGGAGGTCTTCGTTTTCGAGTTTGTTGAGGACTTCTTCGAAGAAGGCGAAGACGAGCATCTGTTTGGCGGCTTCGGGTTTGATGCCGCGGGCCTGAAGGTAGAACTCCTGCTCGGGCTCGATGCGAGAGCTGGTGCTGCCGTGACTGCACTTCACGTCGTTGGCCTGAATCTCCAGGCCGGGGAGGCTGTGGGCCTCGGCCTCGTCGGAGAGCATCAGGTTGCGGTTCTTCTGGTAGGCGTCGGTCTTCTGCGCGTCAGGTTCGACGATGATGAGGCCGGAGAAGATGGTCTTCGCGGTGTCGAGGAGCGCGTTTTTGTAGAGGAGGTTCGACGTGGTGTGGGGCGAGACGTGCGTCTGGAGCGTGCGCTGGTCGAACTCGCGGGCGCCGCTGGCGACGGTGAGGGCGAGCATCTCGGAGTGGGCGCCGGGGCCGAGGAGGCGGGAGTGCGATTCGTGGCGCGCCTGGCGTCCGCCGAGGTGGATGTTGAGCGAGAGAACCTTCGCGTCGCGTTCGGCGACGATGGAGTTGATCTGGAAGGCGAGGGTGTCGTGGGACCAGTTTTGCGCACCGACGTAGGTGAGCTGCGCGCCGGGGCCGGCGTGGAGGTCGTTGACGCCGGAGGCGAGCTGGCGGGCTTTGTCGGCGGAAACGAAGAACTCGACGAGGGTGGCCTTGGCATTGTCCTCAAGCACGACGATGGTGTGCGGGAACGTGGCCTTGTTGGCGCCGGAGAGGGTGTGCTGGACGACGAAGGGTTCGGTGATCTCGACGCCCTTGGGGACGAAGAGGAGCGCGCCGGAGCCGGTGAGGGCGGTGTTGAGGGCGACGAATTTTTCCGAGCCGAGGTTGGCGGGGAGTTTTTGGAAATACTGGCGGACGAGATCGCCGTGCTTGGTCAGGGCCTCGTCGAGCGGGGCGAAGATGACGCCCTTGGCGACGAGATCGGCGGGCAGGGTGCTGCGGGCGATCAGCTGGCGGTTGGAGTAGATGATCTCGGCGGCGTGGGGGAAGTCCGAGAGATTCGGGATGTGCTGGGAGGCGTCCTCGGGGAGTTCGAAACCTTCAAGGTCGAGTGTGTCGAGGGAGCTGAAGCGCCAAGTCTCGTCGGTGCGATTCGGGAAGGGCAGGGCGTTGAACTGGTTCCAGGCGGCCTTCTTGGTTTCGAGCCACCATGCGGGCAGGTAGGCGCGTTGCGAGAGATGCTCGGCGAAGCGGGCGGAATCGAGGCCGGTGGAGGGCGTGGCGGAAAGGGCGGGAGCGGACATGCTGGGAGAGTTCTTTATTCTTTATCTTAATCTTTCTCTTTCGTCCTCTCGATTTTCTCTTCGGACCCGTAAGGGAGAAAGAGAAAGATTAAGAGGAAAGAGAAAGCGGTGATCAGCCGACGCTGCCTTCCATTTCGAGGTCGATGAGGCGCTTGAGCTCGACGCTGTATTCCATGGGGAACTGGCGGACGAGGTCGTTCACAAAACCGTTCACGGCGAGGCTCATGGCCTGCGCTTCGGTGAGACCGCGCTGCTGCATGTAGAAGATCTGCTCCTCGTTGACCTTGGAGACGCTGGCTTCGTGCTGGACGGAGTGCGTGTCGCCGCGGACGACGATGGCGGGATAGGTGTCGGTGCGGCTGTTGCTGTTGATGAGCAAGGCGTCGCACTCGGTGTTGTTTTTGCAGCCCTTGAGGTGCTTCGGGATGTGGACAACGCCGCGGTAGGTCGAGCGACCCTGGCCGACGGAGATGGACTTGGCGACGATGGTCGAAGTCGTGTCGTCGGCGGCGTGGATCATCTTGGCTCCGGTATCCTGGTGCTGTCCGTCGTTGGCGAGGGCGATGGAGATGACCTCGCCGCGGGCGCGTTTGCCCTTCAGGACGACGCCGGGGTATTTCATGGTGAGGCGGCTGCCGATGTTGCAGTCGATCCACTTGATCTCGGCGTCCTCGTGGGCGACGCCGCGCTTGGTGACGAGATTGAAGACGTTGTTCGCCCAGTTCTGGACGGTGATGTATTGGATCTTGGCGCCCTTGAGGGCGACGAGTTCGACGACCGCGGAGTGGAGCGTGGAGGTGGAGAACTTGGGGGCGGTGCAGCCCTCCATGTAGGTGACCTCGGCGCCCTCGTCGGCGATGATGAGAGTGCGCTCGAACTGGCCGAAGTTTTCGGCGTTGATGCGGAAGTAGGCCTGCAGGGGCTGGGCGACCTTCACGCCCTTGGGGACGTAGATGAAGGAGCCGCCGGAGAACACGGCGCTGTTGAGGGCGGAGAACTTGTTGTCACCGGTGGGGATGACCTTGCCGAAGAATTTTTTGAAGAGCTCGGGGTGCTCGCGGAGGGCCTCGGTGGAGTTGCAGAAGATGACGCCCTGCTTGGCGACGATGTCCTTGACGTTTGAATACGCGGCCTCGGAGTCGAACTGGGCCTCGACGCCGGCGAGGAACTTGCGCTCCTGCTCGGGGATGCCGAGACGCTCGAAGGTCTTCTTGATGTCGTCGGGGACCTCGTCCCACGTGCGCTTGGGCTTCTGGCCCTGCGAGAGGTAGTAACGGATCTTGTCGAAATCGATGTTGAGGAGGTCCTTCGTGGCCCAGTGCGTGGGCATGGGCATGGAGAGGAACTTCTTCAACGCGGCGAGGCGGAACTCGAGGATCCACGGAGCCTCCTTCTTCACGGAGGAGATGTAGCGGACGGTGTTTTCGTTGAGGCCGCTGCCCGCATCGAATTCATACTTCACGTCGTAGGTGAAGTTGCCGGCGGTCTGGTCAATGCCGACCGCAGGATTTTCGACGGCGGTTTCGTCGAGGGGGGGAAGCATGTCTGTTTCGGTGGATGGCTTCATGGTGTGGCGCTATTGATGGACCCGGAAAACGCTTAACGCTTAACATTCAACGCTGAACGTTGAAGGGCGGAGAGCTGGCGGTCGTTGAGTGTTGAGAGTTAAACGTTGAGTGTTGAGCGTTCAGGCCGTCGCGGCCGCCAGCTCGGTCTTGACCCAGTCGTAGCCCTTGGCTTCGAGTTCGAGGGCGAGGTCTTTGTCGCCCGATTTGACGATGCGGCCGTCATACATGACGTGCACGAAATCGGGCACGATGTAGTCGAGGAGGCGCTGGTAGTGGGTGATGAGGAGGACGCCGAGTTTGTCGCCGCGCATGGCGTTGACGCCTTCGGCGACGATCTTGAGGGCGTCGATGTCGAGGCCGGAATCGGTCTCGTCCATGAGGGAGAAGGACGGCTCAAGCATGGCCATTTGGAGGATTTCGCAGCGCTTCTTTTCGCCGCCGGAGAAACCTTCATTCACCGAGCGGGAGGTGAACTTCCGGTCGATCTTCAGCATGTCCATCTTGGCGTAGAGGCGCTTGTAGTAGCCGGTGGCGTCGAGCTCTTCGCCTTCGGCCATGCGGGCCTGCACGGCGGCGCGGAGGAAGTTGGCGATGGAGACGCCGGGGATCTCGGAGGGATATTGGAAGGCGAGGAAGAGGCCGGCGCGGGCGCGTTCGTCGGGTTCCATCTGGAGGATGGATTTGCCGTCGAGGATGACGTCGCCGCTGGTGATCGTGTAGTCGGGGTGACCGGCGATGGCCTTGGAGAGGGTGGACTTGCCGGTGCCGTTCGGGCCCATGATGGCGTGCACTTCGCCGGTTTTGATCGTCAGGTTGAGGCCTTTGACGATGGGCTTGTCGGGGGTCGCGGTGAGGGCGACAACGAGGTCACGGATTTCGAGGGAGGACATGTTGGTGAAAAGTAGTGAGTAGCGGGTAGCGAGTAGTGAGTAGTCGGAAGGACGGAGTCGGGGATCAGCGGTTTGTGGGGAGTTTGCCGCGGAAGGTGAGTTCGATGGCGTCGGCGCTGTAGCCGGGAGGCAGGATGGACTCGATTTGGGAAAGGAGGTCGGGGGGGAGCTCGATATCGTGGGTGGCGCCGGTGGATTCGTCGTGAAAGTGGGCGTGGGGCTTTAGATTCGGGCAGTAGCGGGTGGGAGCGCGTTCGAAATTCACGGCACGCACGAGATGGCACTGAACGAGGGTTTCGAGGCAGTTGTAGACCGTGGCGAGCGAGATGCCGGGGAGTTGGGTCTTTACGCGGGCGTAAACTTCGTCGGCGGTGGGGTGGTCGCGCCTTGTCAGGAGTGCGTCATACACGAGTTCGCGCTGGGGAGTGTTGCGCAGGCCGCTGTCGGCCAGGGTTTGCGCGAGCGCATCGGAGTGAGTCGTGTGCGTGATCATATCGAAATGGACCGGGCGGTCAGGAAAATCTGATGCCTAAATCAATTGGAATGATTCTAAGGCGCAAGTTGAATTGGAATAATTCTAAAGAAGAAGTTATTCCACTAGGTGCCTTCAGCTGAGGTATTCAGGGGCCGGGCAATCGATGTCCCTGGGTGCTCGATTTGAGCTTATTTAACTAGTCCAGAGCAGATTACGGCCGGAGAAGTTCATGCAGGGTGACGAGCAGGGTCTCCGCCGTATAGGGCTTGGGGAGGAAAGTTTTAACGCCGGCACCGGCTGCTTTGGCTACTCGACCGTTGGAGTTGAGTCCGCTTGCGGCGACGATGAGCACCTGGGGATTGATGCGCATGAGGGCGTTGATGGTGGCGACGCCGTCCATGATGGGCATAATCATGTCGGTGATGACGGCGGCGATGGAGTCGCGGTGCTGGGCGTAGAGCGCAATGGCCTCCGCACCGTCGATGGCGACCAGCACGCGATAACCAAAGGATTCCAAGGTTTGCTGGGTGATGGTCAGGATGGCGGCTTCGTCATCGATCACCAGGATGGTTTCCCCGTGTCCGCGAGGCAGGGTGGCCGGGGTGTGCGGAGTGACTTCGGTCGGACGGAGGTTGGGGTCGGCGGGGATGAAGACTTTGAATGTGCTGCCTTTGCCGGGTTCGCTGTAAACGCTGATGAAACCGCGGTGGCCGGAGACAATGGCGTGGGCGGTGGAGAGGCCGAGGCCGGTGCCTTTGCCGACTGACTTGGTGGTGAAGAACGGTTCGAAAATACGGTCGATCTTATCGGAGGGGATGCCGCAGCCGGTGTCGGTGACGGTCGTGCAGAGATAGGAGCCCGGCTTGGCATCGCGGCTGGTGGCGGCGTATTGGGCGTCCACGGTCACGTTGTCGGCCGAAAGAGAGAGTGTGCCGCCGTCAGGCATGGCGTCGCGGGCGTTGACGACGAGGTTGAGGATAACTTGATGAAGTTGGGTGGGGTCGCCCGTGACGGCCCAGAGATCGCGGCCGAGGTGGACCTCTGTGCGAATGGCGCGGGGGAAGGTTTCGGTGGCGATGCGGGAGACGTCTTTGATGAGGTGTTCGACCTTGATGGCGACGTGCTGGCCGCCGTCGATACCGCGGGCGAAGGTGAGAACCTGCCGGACCAGATCGGCTCCGCGGCGGGCGCTTTGTTCGACGGTGGAGATGAGTTTGCGGGAGTTGTCGTCCTTGGCGGTCATCATCAACAGGTCGACCGACATCAGGATGGGCGAGAGGACGTTGTTGAGGTCGTGGGCGATGCCGCCGGCGAGCGTGCCGATACTCTCCATGCGCTGGGCGCGGAGGTATTGGTTGAGCAGTTTTTTATGCTCGGTGATGTCGGTCATGCCGCCGACCATGCGGCGGCCTTTGCCATTGGCATCGCGGATGATGTGCCCGCGGTCTTCGACGACGGCATAGGTGCCGTCCTTGCGGAGATAGCGGTATTCCTCGGACCACGTATTGGTGCCGGAGGTGTTGATCGCGTTGAGGATTGATGCGTAAACGCGTTCACGGTCCTCTTGGTGAATGTTGTCAGCCCACCAGGACACCTCGGGGGAGATGTCTTCGCGGGTGTAGCCGAACATGGCGGTGAAGCCGTCGCTCCACCACAGTTTGTTGGCGACGAGGTCCCAGTCCCAGACGGCGTCGCTGGTGGCTTGCGAGACCAGTTGGAACCGTTCTTCGCTGCGGCGGAGGTTTTCATCGGTGGCGGCGCGGGCGGTGATATCCACCGCCACGACGAGACGGGCGGGGCGGCCTTCGTAAACGATGCCATGGGAGAAAATCTCCATGGTCATTTCTACCCCGGCTTTGTTTTGATGAATCCAGACGCCTGCAGAGGCAAAGTTGGGGTCGATCCGTGCGAGGTGGTTTTGAAGGGCGATCCATTCACGCTCCGGATGAATCGCGCGAAGGGTAAGACCGAGAAACTCCTCTTGCGTGAACCCGTAGGTGCGGACGGCAGATTGGTTGACGGCGAGGAATCCCCACGACTCGAAGTCGTAAACCCAGACCGGCAGCGGATTGCTGTCGAAGAGGATGCGCTGTCGTTCTTCGCTCTGTTGAAGGACTGCTTTGAGCCGTTCGCACTCAGCGACGAGGGCGGCAGGGTCGGAGTGTGCGGCGGAGGGCTCAGCCATACCGCCTATTTCACCCGCAAGCTCCTTGTATTAGAAGCCTAAATATTTATTCGCCGTGTTCGGCGAGCCAACGCTCGGCTTCGATGGCGGCTTGGCAGCCCATGCCTGCGGCGGTGATCGCCTGACGATAAACATGGTCGGAGCAGTCGCCCGCGACGTAGACGCCGGGGACGTTGGTGCGCACTTGGGAACCGGCGAGGGGCTTGAAATAGCCGCCTTCCACCACGTCGATTGCGGGGGTGAACGGGCCGGTGTTGGGCACATGGCCGATGGCGACGAAGATGCCTTTTACGGGGAGCACGGATTCGATGCCGGTCTTGAGGTTCTTCACCTTGAGTCCGGAGACGGAGCCTTCGGCGACGCCGAGCACTTCGGTCGGGACGCTATCCCAGACCATCTGGATTTTTTCGTGGGCGACGGCGCGGTCGGCCATGATCTTGGAGGCACGGAGCGAGTCGCGACGGTGAACCAAGTAAACCTTGCTGGCGAAGCGGGTGAGAAACAGGGCCTCTTCGGCCGCACTGTCGCCGCCGCCGAGCACGGCGACTTCCATTTTGCGATAGAAGGCACCGTCGCAGGTCGCGCAGGTGGTCACGCCCTTGCCACCGTAGAGTTCCTTTTCGCCGGGGATGCCGGTCATGCGAGGGGAGGCGCCGGTCGCGATGATGACGGACTTGGCAAAGATCACCTTGTCGCCGAGGACGAGTTTGCGGGGGTGGACCGTGAAGTCGACCTCGGTCACGAGCGCCTGCTCAAAACGAGTGCCGAAGCGCGTGGCCTGCTCGCGCATGTTCTGGGTGAGCTGGAAGCCGTCCACGCCGTGGGGGAAGCCGGGGAAATTTTCCACTTCGGAGGTCGTGGTGAGTTGTCCGCCGGGAAGGGGACCTTCCAGAACCAAGGGATTGAGATTGGCGCGACCGGTGTAGATGGCGGCAGTGAGGCCTGCGCAACCGGTGCCTACGATGACGACGTTTTCGACGGGAGTGGACATGGATTTATTTAGAAAGGGGAAGCAGGTTTCTGAATTTGGAAAGGTGAAACTGGTGCCGTGCGGCCGGGGTAGCGATGCGATCACCGTTGGATCTCACCTTAGAGGATGAGGATGAAGCGATAATTAATAAGAAATGAACTTTATTTCACGAGGGACCGAGTTGGGCGCGGAATCGGGTCAAATCACGGTGCCGCCGTCGATGACCGCGTCCGGCAGCTCGTTTTTGTCGTCGGGCCGGCGGGGGAAGTGGGTGGCGAGCACGGTGCCGGCGCGGTCGATGGCGTGGACGATGCCGTCGGTGAAGCGGCCGTTTTTGAAGTGATCACCTATGGCGGTGGAGATTTCGGTCCAGAAGGCGTCGCCGCATTTGGCGTGGATGGCGACGTCGCCATAAATAGCGAACGTCTGAGACTTGGGGGCGACGAGGAGCAGCACGGCGTTGCGCTCGTGCGTGCGGTGCATTTGGAGTTTTTCGAATTGGAGCCGGGCCGTCTCCATGGGATCGGCGGCGGCTTGGTGGTGGATAACCACGCGGAACTCACCGGAGGTGCGCAGTTCGGCCGCGACGATGGCGCGTTCAATGCGGGTGTGATCAAGAGCGGAGAGAAAGGTGTCGGTTTGCATGGTCTGGATGCTGATTACCATTTGCCGCTGGCGCCGCCGCCGCCGAAGGAGCCGCCGCCGCCCGAGAAACCGCCTCCACCACCGCCACCCCACGAAGAGCCGCCGCCCCCTGAGCCGTTGTTCCAAAAATCGTCGAAGGGCCGGCGACGCGAGGGATTCATGTAAACATAACCGCGCCGGATCATGGAGGCGACGATTACGAGTATGATGAAAAATGTTGCGATACCGCTGCCGAGATTGCCGCCGGAATCGTAGGCGCGCACGGGTTGCGAGACGTTGGTGTTCTCGGCCACGGTTCTGCCGGTCCCGCGATATTCACCTTTGGTGGCTGCGATCATCGCATTCACGGCGGCGTCGAGCGCATCGGCGGGCCGGCCGGCGCGGAGGTTGGGCTTGAGCTCGTTTTCGATGATGGAGTGGGCGACGGCGTCGGTCAGGGAGCTTTCCAGTCCGTAACCGACCTCGATGCGGAGCGCGCGGTCGGCAACGAAGACAAACAGCACCGCGCCGTTGTCGCGTTTTTTTTGCCCGACTCCCCACGCCTGGGCGGCGCGCACGGTGTAGTCCTCCAGCGCGGCGCCGGCGGGCAGACGCGGGTAGATCGCGACGACGAACTGGTTGGAGGTGTCGCGCTCGAACTGCGCGAGACGGGCGTCGAGTGCGCGGGCGCGATCAACGGGAACGTAGGCTGCGTAGTCGTTGAAATGCGCGGCCGGGGACGGCGGCGTCGTGACGGCGGCGCGAGTGGCCGTGGTGACGGCTGAGAAAACGAGTGCGACAAGCGCGAAGCCGCGCAAAAGGCGGGGCAGGGGCGCGCTCACTTGGCGGACTTCGAGAAGTCGAACTTCACCTCGGGAGGAGTCTGGGCGGTGGGCGTGGCGGTGAAGTAGGGTTTCTCATTGAAGCCGAGTGTGGCGGCGAAGAAGACGGCGGGGATGCGTTTGATCGCGGCGTTGTAGGCGAGGGCGGAGTCGTTGAAGCGTCCGCGTTCGACGGCGATGCGGTTTTCGCTGCCTTCGAGCTGCGACTGGAGCGTGGCGAAATTACCGGTGGCCTTCAGGTCAGGATAACGCTCCGACACGACGAGCAGCCGGGAGAGGGCAGAGGAGAGCTGGCCTTGGGCTTTTTCGAACTCGGCGAGCTGGGCGGCATCGGCGGGGGCCTTGGAGGCGTCGAGGGTGACCTTGCCAACGGAGGCGCGGGCTTCGGTGATCTCGGTGAGCGTGGACTTTTCGAAGTTGGCCGCACCGGCGACGGTGTTGACGAGATTGGGGATGAGATCGGCGCGGCGCTGGTAGACGTTTTGCACCTGCGCCCACTGGGAGTCGACCGTCTGCTGCGCGGTGACGAGCCCATTGTAGGTGCTGACGACATACATCACCACGATCAGGGCGAGGAATCCGAGCATGGCCAAAACGATGAGAAGTTTCTTCATGGGAAGGACTGATGTCTAATCGCACGAGGCGCACTTACAAGCGTCGCGACATTCCAATGTCGCGGGATGTTTCCATGTTTTTAGCCAGTCACGAACACGAGTTCATTTCACACCTTAATATCCGCTGCGGGCGTATTCGGCGCAGTGGTTCTTCGGCTCGGCGAAAACTCTGACTGCGGCGAGGAGTGCAAAGGGAACGAGCGGGAGTCGACGGATGGTTTTCATGGTTATTGGGAGGCGGGACGGTCTTTTTCCACCCAGGCGTAGAGCGTGGGCAGGAGGAGCAAGGTGAGGAACGTGGCGGTGACGATGCCGCCGATGACGACGGTCGCCAGCGGGCGCTGGACTTCGGCACCTGCGCCGTTGGCCAGTGCCATCGGCACGAAGCCGAGCGAGGCGACCAACGCGGTCATGAGCACCGGACGCAGGCGCGTGAGCGCGCCTTCGATCACGGCGTCGCGCACCGTTTTGCCTTCTTCGCGGAGCTGGTTGATGAAGGAGATCATCATCACGCCGTTGAGCACCGCCACGCCGGAGAGCGCGATGAAGCCCACGCCTGCCGAGATGGAGAACGGCAGATCCCGCGCCCACAGGGCGAAGATGCCGCCGGTCACCGCTAGCGGAATGCCGGTGTAAACGATGAGCGCCTGCCGCACGCTGCCAAACGCCATGAAGATCAGCAGGAAAATCAGCGCGAGCGCGGTCGGCACGACGACGGCGAGGCGTTTGCTGGCGGCCTGGAGGTTTTTGAATGCGCCGCCGTATTCGACGAAGTAACCGGCGGGCATCTTCACCTCGGCGGCGATTTTTTCCTGCGCTTCCAGGACGAAGCTCTGCACGTCGCGTCCGCGCAGATTGACCTGGATCGCCATGCGGCGCTGGAACGCTTCGCGGCTGATGGTGTTGACGCTTTCGGTCACGCCCACGTCGGCCACCTGGCCGAGCGTGATGAGTCCGCCGTCGGCGGTGCGCACGGGCAGGCGGGCGACTCCGGCGAAATCCTGGCGCGCCGACTCAGGCAGGCGCGTGATGATCGGGAAGCGGCGGTTCCCCTCGACGATGACGCCGCCCTCGGCACCGGCGAAGGCGGTCTCGACAACCTTGTTCACTTCCTCGGCGTGGACGTTGTAGCGGGTCATCGCCTCGCGGTTGAGCACGACCTGAAGGACGGGTGCCTTGCCGGCCGCGTCGAATTCGACGTCGGCTGCGCCGGGGATTTTTTCGACGATCTCGCGGATCTCGCCGGCGACTTTTTCAAGAGTGTCGTAGTCGTCGCCGAAAACCTTGATCGCGATGTCGGCGCGGCTGCCGGAGAGCAGTTCGTTGAAGCGCAGCTCGATGGGCTGCGAGAAGAGATACGACTGGCCGGGGAAGTGCGTGGTCAGCTCCTTCGACATGAGGTTGGTCAGCTCGTCCTTGGTGATGGGGCGGCCGTCGATCTGTCGCCACTCGGACTTTGGGCGGAGCAGGATGTAGGAGTCGCCGACGTTGACGCCCATCGGGTCGGTCGCGACTTCGGAGGTGCCGACGCGGGCGAAGGTGTGCGTAACCTCGGGGAACTTCTCCAACATGAGTTTTTCGGCGGCGGTCTGGAGTTCGAGTGACGGCCCGAGGCCGATGCTCGTTGTGCGGATCATCTGCGCGGCGAGGTCGCCTTCGTCGAGTTGCGGGATGAATTCCGCGCCGAGCTTGGAGAACACCAGCAGCGACAGGGCGAAAATCGCGATGGCGGCGGCGCTCAGCAGCCAGCGCATGCGCAGGCTGAAATGAAGCGCGGGCAAGTAGAGGCGTTTCGCGAAGCGGATGGCGAAGTTGTCCTCCTCGCTGACCTTTTTCGTCATGAAGTAGGAGGCGAGGACGGGCACCAGCGTGAGTGCGAGCAGGAGTGCGCCGACGAGGGCGAACACGACGGTGAAGGCCATCGGCGTGAACATTTTCCCTTCGACGCCGGTGAGCGTGAAGAGCGGGAGGTAGACGATGGTGATGATGGCGACGCCGAACACGGTGGGCGTGCCGACCTGTTTCGAGCCGGTGAGGATCGTGTGGATGCGCTCCTGTTTGGTGAGCAAGCGGCCGAGCTGGTGCTGGCGGTGCGCGAGGAGGCGGACGATGTTTTCGGCGATGACGACCGCGCCGTCCACGATGAGTCCGAAGTCCACCGCGCCGAGACTCATCAAGTTGCCCGGCACGCCGTAGCGCACCATGCCGGTCATGGCAAAGAGCAGGGAGAGCGGGATGGCCGAGGCGACGATGAGCGCGGCACGCCAGTTACCGAGCAGCGCGATGAGCACGGCGATGACGAGCACGGCGCCTTCGAGGAGATTTTTTTCGACGGTGCCGATGGTGGCGTTCACGAGATGCGTGCGGTCGTAAACCGTTTCGATCTCTACGCCGGACGGGAGCTTGGTGCGCAGCTCGGCGATTTTCGCGTCAACGCGGGCGGAGACGATGCGACTGTTTTGCCCGATGAGCATGAGGGCGGAGCCGAGCACGGCCTCCTCACCGTCGTGAGTGGCGGAGCCGGTGCGCACGCCGGAGCCGATGCCCACGGTGGCCACATCATGCACGCGCAGGACGGCGGGGCGTCCGGCGAACTTGAGCGGCAGGTTGGCGATTTCCTCGATGGTCTGCACGCGGGCGATGGAGCGCACGGTGACGCTTTCGCCGCCTTTCTCGACGACGGAGCCGCCGGCGTTGGAGACGTTTTCGGCGAGCACGTCGGCGATCTCGTTGAGGGTGATGCCGAGATTGGTGAGTTTCGCCGGGTCGGGCGTGATCACGATCTGTTTGTCGTAGCCGCCTGAGGTGTTGACCTCGGTCACGCCGGGCACAGTGCGGAGCGCGGGTTTGATGACATAGTCCTGGACGAGCTTCAGCTCGCGCAGGCGTTCGATCGGATCGGTGGGTATGTTTTTCGCGTCCTTGGCGTAGCGGACGGCGTAGTGGTAGATCTCGCCGAGACCTGTGGTGATGGGTGCGAGCTTAGGCGTGACGCCGGGCGGGAGTGAATCGAGGACGGACTGGAGACGTTCGCCGGCGAGTTGGCGGGCGCGGTAGAGGTCGGTGCCTTCCTCGAAGATGAGGGTGACTTGGGAGAGGCCGAACTTGGAGATGGAACGGACTTCTTCGAGGTGTTCGATGCCGCCCATTTCCACCTCGATCGGATAGGTGATGAGCTTCTCGATTTCTTCGGGGGCGAGCGCGGGGACAGATGTGTTGATCTGCACCTGCACGTTGGTGATGTCGGGCACGGCGTCGATGGGCAGCCGGAAGGCGGACCACAGGCCGATGCCGATGAGTGCGAGTGCGCCGAGCAGCACGATCACGCGCTGGCGGAGGGCGAACTCCAAAATTTTATCGATCATTTGGGACGGGAAAGTTGAAGGATGAGGGAGAACGGACCTCTTGGTCCGTTTTGATGTTGTAAGGAGAGAAACAGCGTTGGAGGGAACGGACCGGGAGGTCCGTTCTCCGTGAGGAGGATCAGTGGCTGTGTCCGCCGCCCTTGGTGAGGCGCAGTTCTGAAAGCCAGAGCTGGTTGACGGGAGCGGTCACGACGGTGTCGCCAGCGTAGAGTCCGTCGGTGATCTCTATGAGGTCTGCGTCGGAGGCACCGACGGTGACGGGTGTGCGGAGGTAGGCCGGACTGTTGACGACGTAGACGAACGTGCCGGTCGCGGTGTCGAGCAACGCGGAGCGCGGCACGGTGAGCGCCGGAGAATCGGCGGCCAGCGTGAGGCTGAGCGTGAACGTGTCACCGAGATCGGACGCCGACAGCGCGTCGGGGAGGGAGAAGATTAATTCGACCTGCCCCGTTGCTTTTTGCGCCGTGCGCGAGATCGCCACGAGCTCGGCTCCGCCGGTGGTTTTGAGGCCCGGTTTGAGTCCCTCCGCCTGCGCGGGGGAAACCAAGGAGAGCGCGCGCGGGCTTTGTCCGGTGGAAAACACTTGGGCGGTGAGGCTCAAGGTGCGCGCGAGCGAACGCTTTTCGACCTCCACCGTGCGCACACCGAGGGCGGCGACGACTTCGGGCGGAAATTGCAGGCCGAGGCCTTCTTTGAAGGAGGCGCCTTCGCCCGCTTCGCCGTGTTCGCTGTGACCCTCGTGGTCATGATCGTCGTGATGTTTTTCGCAGCCGGCGATGAGCGCGGCGAGGGCGAGTGAACCGGTGAGATGAATGAGTCGGGCGGGGCTCATGGTTGGAGTTCGACGGGGTTAAGTTCGAGGCCGGTGAGCTGCTGGAGTTTTAAGCCGGCGGCGAGGGTTTCGCTCTGCGTGTCGAGCAAGGCTTCGACGGCGTCGAGGTAGCTGTTTTGCAGCTCGACGTAGGTGGCGACGGGCACCGCGCCGAGACGGTAGTGGCGGTCGGCGAGATCGGCGGCCTCGCGGAATTTTTCAACGGAGTCGGGAGACCAGCGGCGGGACTCGGCGAGCTTGGTTGCGAAGGCCTGAGCCGACGTGATGACCTCGCGGTCGAGTTCGCGAAGAGCGACCACCACGGCGGTTTCTGCCTGGCGTCGGCGGGAGTTGGCGACCTCGACCAGCGCGCCGGTGCGGCCGGAGATGGGCAACGGCACGCTCAGGCCGATGCCGACGATGGTCTCGCGGTCACCGACGTTGTCGCGCGAGAGGTAGGGACTGACGCTGATGCCGGGGTAGCGGTCGTTGCGGGCGAGGCTCACGGCGAAACCCTGCTGCTCCAGCTCGACCAGCCGCATGCGGTAATCGAAGTTTTTTTCGCGCGCGGCGGCGAGGAGGTCGGGCGTGGCGGGCAGCGCGTTGTAGCCGAGTGCGGGCGCAGCGACACGCAGAGGCGCATCGACGGCGGCACCGCGCAGCTGGTTGAGTTCGATGAGCGCGGCTTGGAGGGCGAGTTCGGCCTCGGTCGCGCGGCGCTGGAGGGCGAGTTCGCTCGCCTCGATCACGCGTGTTTCGAGCAGCGGCGTGATGCCGGCCGGATCGCGGGCGAGAAACGTGTCTTTCAACGAGGAGAAGCGGTCGGACACCTCGCGGATGGCCGAGGCCTTGGCGTTGGCGGCGTAGAGACCGAAGGCCAAGGTGCGGGCGCGGGCGGTCAGGGCGTTTTCAAACCGCGCGACGCCCAGATCGGCGAGTTCGACCTGACGGTTGGCGATGGCCTTGCGCAGCGAGAGGCGACCGGGCCACTCGAAGGTTTGCGTGACGGAGACGGACCACACGGCGCCATCGTCGATCTTGGCACCGGTGGATGATTTCAGGTTTTTTTGGCCTATATCGAAGGAGAGTTCGGGATCGCTGAGACGGGAGGCGAGGCGCGAGCCGGCTTTGGCGGCGACGATTTCTTCCAGGTAGAACTGGCGCTCGGGATTGTTGGCGGTGATTTCGTTGACGAGTGCGTTGATTGAAACGGGCTCTGCGGCCGAGAGGGCGATGGAACCAAGGACGAGGCCGCACGATAGGCGCGCGAAGCGAGAGAGACAGAATGATGGCATAAAATGGACGTGAAAAGTTTGGGACGAATCGGGTGGGGAAACGCAGCGGGCACGCGCAGGTGCCGCGTTGGAAACCAGTGCTGGAAGAGGGCGATCAGTCCGCGCAGGGACCGATCAGACGAGGACCGACGGAGCGCGCGACAAAGGCGCGGCTCTGCGGACGAAGTGCCACACGGGCACCCAGGATGACGGTGTTAAAACCTCGGCGACCGGCAGGACCGGTTCATCGCGAGCTTCGAGGGCCGACAGCTGGGAAAAAATAAAACAAGAGCAGACCGCCAGCAGGTGGGGCGTCGGCAGACTGCGTGAAGGCGAGGCCGAATTGTAGGTCCCGTTCTCGACCAGTTCGCAGCCGTCGTGCGTGCATGGGTCGGAGCCTTCTTCGCAACAGGTCAGTCCGCTGGTGTCGGCATCGTGTGAAGACACGAGTCCGGCGGCTTCCAAATCGCAGTGCTGCGTCACCGGCAGCCATACGGCCAGCAAGAGGAACGCGGCGAATTTGAAGAAGAGCTGCACTGAGCGGTTAAGTGGTCGCGGATATGGGCGCTGTCAAGGTGCGCATCACCAGCCGAACTGGCGTTTGATGCGGAGCGGTTCGTAGAGCGAAGTGTCGAGCTCGGTGATGAAACGGCTCGGGGTGAGCAGCATGCCGCCCGGGCCGGCGCGGGTCGCCACCTTGGGGTAACAAATGTAGAGCTCGTTCTTCGCGCGCGTCACCGCGACATAGAACAGGCGGCGCTCTTCCTCGACGTCGTCGGCCTCGATGGCGCGACGGCCGGGGAACATGCCGTCGGCCACTCCGATCACGAAGACCACGTCGAACTCGAGTCCCTTCGATTGGTGCACGGTGGTGAGCTTCACGGTGTCGGGCGGGACATCGACGTGCTTCTCGCTGGTTTCGCCGTTCATGAGCGAAATCTGCGAAAGCATTTCGGCGATGTCGTCGAAGCGGGAAGCGAAACCGATGAGCGCCTTCAACTCCTCCATGCGGTCGATGTAGTCGGCGTATTCGCCCTTCATGTAGTCGCTATACCAGCCGTCGATGGCGGTGGAGAGGACCGACTCGGGTTTGCCGGTGCGCATGACGTCGTCGATCTGTTTCAACGAGGCGCAGAAGCTGGCCCACTCATCCTTCGCGTCCTTGGAGACCTTGGTTTTCACGTCGTCGGTCGCGAGTGCATCGATGAAGTCGCGCCGCATGAGTTTCGCGTGGTCGAGGGCGGCGGCGTAGATTTTCTGGGCACCCTTGTCGCCGACCTTGGGGAGGAGGACGGCGATGCGTTGCCAGGCGGATTCGTTGCGGGGGTTGGCGACGAATTGGACGAAGGCAACGAGATCTTTCACGTGCTGGCGCTCGAAGAATTTCACGCCGCTGGTGATCTGGTAGGGGATGCCGGCGCGGGAGAACGCGAGCTGGATTTCGAGGGCGTGAAAATGCGAACGGTAGAGGATCGCGATCTCGCCGGGCGCGACGCCGTCGTCCTCGATGAGCGAGCGGGTGCGCTTGAGGATGAAGTCGGCCTGCTCGCGGTCGTCGATGGCCTGGACGACGAGCGGTTTTTGTCCGTTCTTGCGGGCGGCGCGGAGTTCCTTGTCGAAGTGCCGGCCCTTGGGCTGGGCCTGGAGGACGCCGTTGGCGAGCTGAAGAATCTGCGGAGTCGAACGGTAGTTGGTCTCGATGCGGTGGATGACCGTGCCGGGATGGCGGTCTTCGAACGTCATGAGGTTCTCGAAATCGGCACCGCGCCACGAGTAGATGCACTGGGCGTCGTCGCCGACGGCCATGACCTGGTGGTGGCCGGCGAGGGCGTCGACGATCTGCGACTGGATGGTGTTGGTGTCCTGGTATTCGTCGACGAGGATGTGGCGGAAACGCTTCGCGAAATAGGCGGCGACGTCGGGCGCTTTTTTCAGGAGTTCGAGCCAGAGTTCGAGGAGATCGTCGTAGTCGAGGACGTCCTGGGCGCGCTTCTTTTCCGCGTAGGCGGCGGCGAAGGGCGGGAGCATCATCTTGATCTCGGAGTATTGCGGGAAGTAGCGCTCGACGGTTTCGCCGATGGGTTTCTGGGTGTTGCGGGCGAGCGAGAGAACGTTGAAAAGCGGTCCGGGCTTGGGGTTGGTCTTATCTTTGAAGAACAGCTTGTTTTCGGTTTCGACGACCTGTTTGAGGAGCGATTCGGATTCGTCGGCGTCGAGGATGGTGAAGTTCTTGGGAAGGCCGATGGCGTCGCCGTAGATGCGCAGGGCGCGGTTGCCGATGGAGTGGAACGTGCCGCCCCAGAAACGGCCGGGCTCGACACCGGTGAGATCGTGGACGCGGTGGAGCATCTCCTTGGCGGCCTTGTTGGTGAACGTGAGCAGGAGTATCTCGGACGGACGCACGCCCTTGGAGAGCAGGTAGGCGACGCGGTAAGTGAGGGTGCGGGTCTTGCCGGAGCCGGCACCGGCGAGGATGAGGAGCGGGCCGGGCTCGGCGGTGACTGCGGCGTATTGCTCGTCGTTGAGGGACGCGCGGAAGTCGATGGGCGGAACGCCGGAGTGGGAGGGACGGTCGTTGTTATCGAGAGAGATTTCCATGCGCAGGCGGTCAGGCTCGCGCATTCACCGGCCGGGGCAAAGCGAAAGTTGAGCGGAAAGGCGGACCACGGGCTGGAAGCCCGTGCCACTTCGGAGAAACGATGCGGGATATTATAACCAAAAACTCGTTTACGCTGCGAAGGGGGGCGGATTGGGTCTGCGTATGGCAAGACGCGTGAAACCCAGTCTGGGATGTGGTTATGTGGTGGTGGCGGTGTTGATGCTGGCGGGACTCGGGCTGGCCGGGTGGGGGCAGGGTGCGGTTGCGAGGAGCATCGGTGCCGCACTCGTGGTGGCGGCGGTCGTATATCAAGGAGTCGCCCGGCGGATCGTGCGCGAATTTGCGATCGAGGAGCAGTGGAGGGCGGGGAACGCCGACAAACCGTGGTTGTGGCAAAAGGCGTGGCGCGAGCCGGCGATATTCGCGGAGGACGGGAAGGGGGTGAAGATGATCTGGCTTTTCACGGGTGTGTGGAACGCAGTCTCGCTGCCGGGAGCGTATGGCGTGCTCACCCAGCAGCATCACGACAAGGCGGCTTATTTTGTTTTTTTATTCCCGCTGGTCGGGCTCGGTCTGCTGACGGTGGCGACCTACAAGACGCTGCAATGGCGCAAATACGGACGCACGCGATTCATGCCCACATCGTTGCCCGGAGTGATCGGCAGTTATCTGGGTGGGGTGATCGAGGTGCCGGCGCGCGTGGTGGTGGAGAAGGAGGCGCGGGTGGCGTTGCGTTGTGTGCGCCGGGTCGAGACCGGATCGGGCAAGAACCGGCGCACGGTCGAGACGATTTTGTGGGAACGCGAGGAACGTATTCCTCCGGAGAAATGGCTGAGCGGGGCGGGGCGGACAGACATCCCGGTGTTGTTTCATATTCCGGCTGGCAGCGTGGCGAGCGATCCGGAGAGCGGGGATAACGAAGTGCTGTGGCGGTTGAGCGCGGAGGCGGCGACGCCGGGCGTGGATTTCAAGACGGTGTTTGTGGTGCCGGTGTTCGCTACGGGCGAAGTCGTGTCCGCAGCGGCCGAGGACGGACGACCGACGCTGGACGTTTATGAGCCGGAATCCGAGTTCACGCCGGACTGGGTGGGGGCGGGTATCGAACGCGGTTTGGACGGGTATCGTTTCGGGACGCGACACTTGCGGATGGCGCGCTGGATTTTTACCGCGATCAGCGCGGGACTGCTGGGCTTGTTTGGCGTGTTTTGGAGCCATCACGTGCCGTGGGTCGCCTGGGTGGTTGTGGGGATATTTGCGGCGATCATGCTATTTGCGGCGCTGGACCTGTGGTGCGGGAGGTTTGAGCTGCGGCTCGTCGGCGACGAGGTGCTGGTGCGCAAGCCGCGTCCATGGGGAACGCGCGAGTGGCGGGTGCCGGCGGGCGAAGTGGTCGAGGTGCGCACGGAGCCCTCGGTGAGCATCGGAACCCAGGCGTATTTTCGCATCGTGCTGGTCGGCAAACCCGGTGCGGATGAAAAGACGGCGGCCAGCGGAGAGACTTTTAGGGCGAGGAAACTGCGTTACCAGCTGGGTAAAACCCGTGAGGCCGGTGGAGACGCGCAAGCGTTGATCGCGGCGCTGAAGGCGGTGCCGCGCTTCGAGGTGACATGTGCCGGACACGTGCCCGGTCCGGCGATGGCGAAAGCGGTGGCAGCCGATATTTTGGCGTGTATTAAAAAAGAACCCCGAAAAATCTAAGAACCGGACGCCTGATTCGTGTTCATTAAGTAAACACCTCCATCACCCATGAAACTTCCCTCACTCCTCTGGCTCGCGCTGACTCCGTCGTTTCTGGCGGCGGGTCCGGCGCTTACGATCTACAACCAAAACTTTGCGGTCGTTCGTGAAACGATTCCCTTCGACCTGAAGGCGGGTGTGAACCTCGTGAACTTCTCCGGCGTGACCACACAACTTGAGCCCGACTCGGTCGTGTTGCGCGATGCGGCGGGCAAGGTTGACCTGCGCGTTCTGGAGCAGAGTTACCGCGCCGATGCGGCTTCGCAGGGGTTGTTGCTGGCGATGAACGAAGGCAAGACGCTGGATTTTTTCGTGTGGGATAGGGAGGCGCGAGAGCACCTCGTGAAGGGGCGGGTCATCCGCAGCGGCTACAAGGCGGCTGGCGAGGCTTCGGCACCGATCATCGAGGTGGACGGCAAACTGCGTTTCTCGCTGCCGGGTCAGCCGGTTTTCCCGTCGCTGGGTGACGATACGATTTTGCAGCCCACGCTGTCGTGGCAGGTGAATGTGGACAAGGCGGCGAAGTTGGATGCCGAACTGGGTTACATCACGGGTGGTATGAGCTGGCAGGCGGCGTATAACTTTATCGCGCCGGAGAAGGGTGATCTGGTCGATATCGTCGGTTGGGTGACGGTAGTAAACAACACGGGGAAGCGGTTTGATGATGCGACGATCAAGCTGATGGCGGGCGATGTGAATCGCGTGCAGCCCGAGGCTGTGGGCTATGCTCGTCGGGATAAGGTGATGATGGCGGCCAGGGCAATGGATTCTGCTCCCGTCACCGAAAAAGCCTTTGACGAGTTCCATCTCTATTCGTTGCCGCGTGCAGTTACGTTGCGCGATCAAGAGACCAAGCAGGTAGAGTTTCTGCGGGCGACCGGCGTGACCGCGCCGCAGCTCTACATCTACGACCAGCAGAAATACGGCGCGAAGGTGGCGACCGTGCGTGAGTTCAAAAACACCAAGGAAAACGGTGGACTTGGTCTGCCGCTGCCGAAGGGCCGCACGCGCTTTTATCGTCAGGACTCGGCGGACGGGCGGTTGGAGTTTGTCGGTGAAAACAACATCGACCACACGGCGAAGAACGAGACGGTGCGCATCTACACCGGCGACGTTTTCGACATCGCGGTCGAGCGCAAGGCGGTCGATTCGAAGTTGAGCAACCGCAACGACGAGCGCGAGGAGGCCTACGAGATCACGCTACGAAACCACAAGGCCGATGCGGTCGAGGTGCGGGTGACGGAGCATTTTTATCGCTGGCCGAACTGGACGCTCATTCAGCAGTCGGATCCCACGGAAAAAATCGATGCGAACTCGACGGAGTTCCGGGTGAAGCTGAAGCCGGAGGAGGAAAAGAAGATCTCCTATCGCGTGCGCTACGACTGGAAGTGATTTGCGCCTTCGATGTGGCATGGGCATCTTGCCCATGGTCGGAGAACCACGGACTGGAAGCCCGTGCCACATTTTATACATCATGAGAATTCACTGGTTTCAGCATGTGCCCTTTGAGGGCTTGGGTGCCATTGAGGGCTGGCTGCGGGACCGCGGGCACACGCTGACCTGCACGCGGTTTTATGCGGGTGAAACCGCGCCCGCCGACGTGGAGGGCTTTGACTGGCTGATCATCATGGGCGGGCCGATGAACATCTACCAATACCGCGATTATCCGTGGCTGCGTGCGGAGAAGCGCGTGATCCGCGAGGCGGTTGCGGCGAACAAACGCGTGTTGGGCGTTTGCCTCGGCGCGCAACTCATCGCCGACGCGCTGGGCGGCAAGGTCTATCAAAACGACGAGTGCGAGATTGGCTGGTTTTCCGTCACGGCCGTCGCGGAAGGCGCGGGTTCGCCCTTTGCGTTTCCGGCGGAGGCGGTCGTGCTGCACTGGCATGGCGACACGTTTGCGCTGCCACCGGGCGGCGTGTGGCTCGCGCGCAGCGAGGCGTGCGAGCACCAGGCCTTTGCCGTGGGTTTGCGTGTGCTTGGTTTGCAATTTCACCTGGAAATGACGGCCGATGATGCGACGCGCATCGTGAAGGAGTGCGGCGGCGAGCTGACGCACGGTCATTATGTGCAGACGGCCGCAAAAATTATCGAGTTGGCGCCGCAACAGGCCGCTGGCGCGGCAGTGCTGCTGGATCGCCTGCTGAGCCGGTTGGAGCAGGGGTGAAGGGGATTTAGTGTCGAGCTTGCCGGAGTTGCCGGCATTACTTATGACACACTTCCTCCGCTTCATTCATGAATACCGATTCCACTCCGTTTGACTCCGTAGAAGACGCCATTGCGGCCATCGCCGCTGGGCAGATGGTTATCGCGGCTGATGACGAGGATCGTGAAAACGAAGGCGATCTCATCATGGCTGCCTCGAAGGCCACGCCCGAGGCCATCAACATGATGATCCGCTACGGCAGTGGCATCGTGTGCGTGCCGATGCTGGGCCACCAGCTCGACCGACTCGGGCTCGGGCCGATGGTGGCGCGCAACCGCGAGGTGCATCGCACGGATTTTGCCGTGAGCGTCGATGCGAGCGCGGGCGTGACCACGGGTGTCAGCGCCTACGACCGTTCGGTCGCGATCAAGATTCTGGCCGATCCCGCGTCCAGCGCCGACCAGCTGGTTCAACCCGGCCATGTGTTCCCGCTGCGGGCGCGTCCGGGTGGCGTGCTGGAGCGTGCCGGCCATACTGAGGCGGCGGTTGATCTGGCGATGTTGGCCGGACACGAGCCTGCGGGGGTGATCTGCGAGCTGGTCAATGACGACGGCACCATGAAGCGCCTGCCGCAGCTCATCGAATTTAAGAAACAGTTCGGCCTGAAGATGATTTCGATCGAGCAGTTGATCGCCTACCGTCTGAAGCAGGAGAAGCTCGTCGATAAGATCGGCGAGAGCCCGTTCTCCTCGGCTTACGGCAATTTCACGGTGCACGTTTTTCACAGCCGTCTCGACAAGCGCCATCACCTCGCGCTGACGATGGGAGCGCTTGATGCGCAAACGCCGGCGCTCGTGCGGGTGCACAGCGCCAACGTGCTGGCCGATGTTTTCCGGGGGCGCGATTGCGGCACGACGAGCGATGTGCTCGACGGAAGCCTGAAGGCCATCGCCAAGGCTGGTCGTGGCGCGATCCTCTACATGGAGCCGCTCAATGCCGGCGAAGGGTTGCTGCACAAGTTGCGTCCGTCCAAACCCGACGAGGTCGGGCCGGCGATGGACCTGCGCGACTACGGCATCGGTGCGCAGATCCTGGCCACGCTTGGCCTGAAAAAAATCCGTCTGCTCTCCAACAGCCACCGCAAGGTCGTCGGTCTTGAAGCCTACGGAATCGAACTGGTCGACCAGGTCGAAGTGCGCGAGTGAAGCAGCGTCTATGCAGACGAACGTAGCAGCCGAGGTAACGAGGCTGGTTTGAAATAAACCAGCCCATCGCTGGCGCTCTGCGAGGGAAGCGAGAAGGGCGCTGGGCCGGCGTTGACCTCGGTGGCACGGGTCGCTGGTCCGCCGCCACCTCGGTCGCCTTGGCCGAGCATCCTTTCTCGCTCCCGCTGGACTGGTTTATTGAAAAAACACGGCCTAAAGCGATTTAAGTTAATGGGGCGAATAAGGTTGCGAGGTTTTTTGTTCACGCACACTGGCCCGGCCCGGACACTACGACCAGAGAAAACCGCTACAGGTATAGTCGAAACGCTTTAAAGAAATCCCAGCTTCGTTACCTGGCTGCTACCTGTTTCGGGAAGCTTCAACGGCCTCTTTGGCTGCGTCCGGCGGGTCTTTACTTCAAAAGCAGATCAGGCGGCAGGATCACCTGGACCTTGGGGCTGAAGAACACATCGGAGATGACCACGTTACCGTTGCGGGTCTGATAGAGATCAAACCAGCCCCAGAGCGGGGCGCGTTCGTAGTAGAGCACGGTATAAACCCGGGTAACGCGCGGCGTGATCGACACGATGTGCATGACCTCGCCGTTTTGAAACGCGCCGAAGGTGGCGTCGGCCTGTTTCAACGCGAGCATCTCACCACGCAGCAAGGTAGCCCGGTCCAGCAGCGAGTTTTGCAACCATACTTCCAGCGCGGTGTTGAGTCCATTTTGCGCGTAGGCGATGAAGCCCTGATTGATCAACGGAGGTGTCTGCAGGCGTGTTTGTGCCTGGGCCGGCGATGCGATGCCCAGCAGTAGCACGGTCAATAAAATGGTGAGGCGGGTTTTCATGGGAGCAAAGAGATGACGTTTGGGCGGGCCGGAAGTTGCCTGATGAGGAAAGGTTTTGTCCGAGGCAGAAAGGCGAGGAATCGCGTGGGGCACGCGAGGGACTCTCGTCGGTCCTTACAGTGTGCCGTTGTTGGCCCTGCGTTTAATATCCTGCTCCGATTTGGCCTTTTCGGCTTCACGGGATTTTGCGTCTCCACCGAAGAAAAAATAGAGCAGTGTGCCCAAGAAATTCAACATGAGCACAATCAGCAGCCAGACGATGCGATCATAGGGGTCTTCGGTTTTTTCCTTGGCGACCACGACCACGGACCAGAGCCACAAAACAAGGCAGAGGACGATTATGACGAGCGCCCAGCCCGCCAGGCCTTCGGAGTTTTGCCTATCGAGTAAGGGGGATATTAAATTCATATTGTTTGACCTGACTGACCGACGAGTAGAGGCAATCTTGGAGACAGGGATGAGTTGGGGATTTTGTTGTGGTTTGGCAATTATGCAGCGCCAGTCAGGCAATATCTCGGGTTGGGACTGTTCGTCGAGGCCGAGTCCGTGATCTTCCTGCCGCTCCTCTTTATCGCGGCCTATCGCAGCTCCCCCCTTCCGGTGTCGAAGCCTCCGATTCGACGAGGGCGTGGAATAAGCCGAGCATACAAAGGCGGTCGATGTTGGCGTTCACAAACCCAGGTCGGGCTGGACGATTCACGCAACGTGGACTAGACTGCGTTAGCCGCCTGAACGCAGACAGTGATCGTGACGCATGCCAGTTTGCGCACGGACGATTGGACGTTCGGACGACGACAATCCTATGAACCCCGCACCCATCCCACCCGCTGCGGAACACGAAGCGTTTTCGCTTCCGCTTTTTGCAGTCACCATCTTGGTGACGCTCGCCGGGTTATTGGCCGCTTTGTGTTTCGTCGCCCCGGGTGTCTGGGCGGCGCAGTTGCTCGCTCCGGCCTGGAAGGTCGGGGCGGCCTTTGTCGGCATCAGTCTGGTCAACTGCTTCATGGAATATTTTTTCCATCGCTACGTTCTGCATACACCCGCGATCCCGTTTCTACGTCGGCTTTACCGGCAGCACACGCTGCACCACGCGCTGACGCACATCGCCCGCAAGCAGTCCCGCGACGGGCGCGGAATCCTGTTCATCGAAAATAAATTTCCCATCATCGAACCCGAGCAGGGCGAGGCGTCGTTTTTTCCCTGGTATTCACTGGCGGTGTTTGCCCTCGTGCTGTCGCCCTTGCTCGCGTTGCTGCAGTGGCTCCTGCCGTCGTTCCCCTGGTTTTTGGCCGGGTTCGCCGCGCTGGCGCTGTCCGTCACGCTCTACGAGATCCTGCACGCGATCAACCACTGGGCATTCGAGAAATGGGAGCCGCTGATCAGCCATCCGCGCTGGGGCTGGTTCTGGCAGCCGGTCTACGGATTTCATCTTCGCCATCACGCGGTCATTGATTGCAACGAATCCATCTCCGGCTTCTTCGGTCTGCCGCTGGCTGACTGGGTTTTCGGCACCTGCGTGATTCCACAGACCGTCTATGCGCAGGGCGAGACATGGTCGCCGGAAAAGTTTCGCAGCCCCGCTCCGTGCGGACTCATCCGCTGGCTTGATGCGCGGGCGGAGCGCGTGGTGCGGACGCGGCGTGCGGTGACGGATACAGCACCCGCCGCCGGGTTGGTGGACGAGGAATGCACTCGCGGGGAGGAGGTCGCCAATTGGGTGACGCATGGGCTTGGCTTTGTGCTCAGCATCGCCGGACTCGCGTTGCTCATCGTCTTTGCGAGCCTGCGGGGCGATGTCTGGCATGTGGTCAGTTTCACGATCTTCGGGCTGACGATGCTGCTGCTTTATGGCGCTTCGACCCTCTACCATGCGTATCGTAGCGGACGCATGAAGGAGCTGCTGCAGAAGTTTGATCGCGCCGCGATTTTTCTGCTGATCGCCGGCACCTACACGCCTTTTCTGCTGACCAGCCTGCGAGGGCTTTGGGGATGGTCGCTGTTTGGGGTGATCTGGGCTCTGTGCGGCACGGGGGCGGTGTTTCAGCTCATGGCCCGCAAGCGTTACCCGACGATTTCGACGCTGGCGTATCTCTTGGCCGGCTGGCTGATCGTCATCGCGTTCAAGCCGCTCATCGCGAACGTCCCGGCTGGCGGACTCTGGCTGCTGCTGGCCGGTGGACTCAGTTACACGGCGGGCGTCGGGTTCTTTCAATGGCACCGGCTGCGCTACCACCATGCGGTGTGGCATACATTTGTGCTGGGTGGTAGCGCCTGCCACTTCCTGGCCGTGCTGCTGTTTTTGCTGCCGCAGGTTTCCGGATGATGGTATCGGTTGAAGGCCGATCTTTCCTCTTTCTCTTAATCTTTATCTTTCTCCCAAGACCCCGTCGTCCCTGACGAAAGAGAAAGATTAAGATAAAGAGGAAAGAGGTTAGGCGACGGGGCGGAGGCGGATGAGGAGGTCCTTGGACTCGACGGTTTCGCCGATGGCGATGTTGAGTTCGCCGACCACGCCATCACACGGCGCATAAACCGTCGTCTGCATCTTCATCGCTTCCATCATGAGGAGCTTGTCGCCCTTCGCGACTTTGGCTCCAAGCGAGACGGAGAGCGCGGCGATGAGTCCGGGGATCGGGGCGGCGACTTGCGCAGGGTCGGCGAGGTCGGCCTTGGGGCGGGCCTTGGTCTTGGGGGTGACGCCCTTGTCGGTCACGAGGGTGTCGCGGGCGATGCCGTTGAGCTCGTAGCCGACGTTGCGGCGTCCGTCTTTGTCGGGGGCGCCGATGCTCACCAAGCGGATGATGAGGGTCTTGCCCTCCTCGATCTCGACGGTGATTTCCTCGCCGGGTTGGAGTCCGTAGAAGAAGGCGGCGGAGGGGAGGACGCTGACGTCGCCAAATTCGCGGCGGTGTTTCGCGAAGTCGGTGAAGACCTGCGGATACATGAGGTGCGAATAGAGGTCGTCGTCGGTGGGCTCGCGGCGGAGTTTTTCGGCGAGGGCGGTCTTGAGTTTGGCGATCTCGGCGAGGCCGAGGTCGGCGGCGGCCTGGCGGGACTTGGCGGTGGTTTTGACGGGCTTGAGGGAGGCTTTGTATGAAGCGACGGCTTCCTTGTGGCGTTTCTCGCCGAGGACGGCGAGGGAGACGGCGGCGGGCCAGCCGCCCTCGGGCCAGCCGAGTCCGCCGGTGAGCATGTCGATCACGCTTTCGGGGAAGGGGGTTTCGCCGGGGGGGAGGTTGATGACGTCGGCGGGCTTTATGCCGCGAGAGAAGAGGAAGAGCGCCATGTCGCCGACGACCTTGGAGGACGGGGTGACCTTGACGATGTCGCCGAAGAGCTGGTTGACCTCGGCGTAGGTGCGGGCGATCTCGGGCCAGCGGTGCGTGACGCCCATGGAGGCGGCCTGCTCCTTGAGGTTGGTGTATTGGCCGCCGGGCATCTCGTGGAGGTAAACCTCGGCGGAGCCGCTGCGGGGGGAGGTGTCGAAGGGAGCGTAGACGGCGCGGACGTTTTCCCAGTAGTCGGAGAAGGCGTTGAGCGCGTCGAGGTCGAGGCCGGTGTCGCGCGGGGTGTGGCGGAGGGCGGCGACGGTGGAGTTGAGGTTGGGCTGCGAGGTGCTGCCGCTCATCGAGGCGATGGCGAGGTCCACGATGTCGACGCCGGCGTCGGCGGCGCGGAGGACGGAGGCGGCGTTGATACCGCTGGTGTCGTGGGTGTGGAAATGAACGGGCAGGCCGATCTCGTCCTTGAGAGTTTTGACGAGTTTGTGGGCGGCGGCGGGGCGGCAGAGGCCGGCCATGTCTTTGATCGCGAGGACGTGCGCGCCCATTTTTTCGAGCTCCTTGGCGAGGCGGACGTAGTAGGAGAGGGTGAACTTGTCGCGTTTTTCGTCGAGGATGTCGCCAGTGTAGCAGATGGCGGCTTCGCAGACGGCGTGGGTTTCCTGCACAGCGTCCATGGCGACGCGGAGACTGGGAAGGTAGTTGAGCGAGTCGAAGATGCGGAAGATGTCCATGCCGTTGGCGGCGGAGTGGCGCACGAAGCCGGCGACGATGTGGTCGGGGTAGTTGGTGTAGCCGACGGCGTTGGCGCCGCGGAGGAGCATCTGGAAACAGATGTTGGGGACGCGGGTGCGGAGCTGGCGGAGACGTTCCCACGGGTCCTCGTTGAGGAAGCGCATCGAGGTGTCGAAGGTGGCGCCGCCCCACATTTCGAGGGAGTAGAGGTCGGGCACGCGGCGGGCGAGGGCGGCGGCGCTGGCGAGCATGTCGTGCGTGCGCACGCGAGTCGCCATGAGGGACTGGTGGGCGTCGCGGAAGGTGGTGTCGGTGACGAGGAGGCGTTTTTGCGCGATGGTCCAAGCAGCGAATTTTTTGGCGCCGAGCTTGAGGAGAAGCTGACGGGTGCCGTCGGGCGGGGTGGTTTGCGGGTCGTAGGCGACCGGTGTGATGGGGGCGAACGGCTTGGCGGGGCGGAAGCCTTTGGCGTGGGGGTTGCCGTTGACGGTGACGTTGCCGATGAAGTTGAGGATGCGGGTGGCGCGGTCCCGGCCGGCGGTGAACTTGAAAAGTTCGGGGGACGTGTCGATGAGCGTGGTGGTGGCCTGCCCGGACTGGAAGAGGGGGTGGGAGACGACGTTCTCGAGGAAGGGAATGTTGGTCTTCACTCCGCGGATACGGAATTCGCGCAGGGCGCGGTCCATGCGGTGGAGGGCGACCTCGTAGGACTGGCCGCTGGCGATGATCTTCACGAGCATCGAGTCGTAGAACGGGGTGATGACGGAGCCGGAGAAACCGGCGGCGCCGTCGAGTCGGATGCCGAAGCCGCCGGGAGAGCGGTAGGCCTGGATGCGCCCGTAGTCGGGCATGAACTTGTTCTCGGGGTCCTCGGTGGTGATGCGGCACTGGAGGGCGAAACCGTTGCGGGGCACGTCGGATTGCCGCGGCATGCCGACCTCGGGCGAGTGGAGCGGGTAGCCCCGGGCGATGAGGATCTGGGCGCGGACGAGGTCGAGGCCGGTGATGACCTCGGTGACGGTATGCTCGACCTGGATACGGGGGTTCATCTCGATGAAGAACCACTCGTGGCGGTCGAGGTCGTAGAGGAATTCCACGGTGCCGGCGTTGTCGTAGCGGATCTCGCGGGCGATGCGCACGGCGGCGGCGCAGAGGGCGTCGACGACGTCGCGGGGCAGGCCGAAGCTGGGGGCGACCTCGATAACCTTCTGGTGCCGGCGCTGGACGGAGCAGTCGCGTTCGTGAAGGTGGATGACGTTGCCGTGCTTGTCGCCGAGGATCTGGACCTCGATGTGTTTGGCGCGGGGAATGTATTTTTCGAGGAAGACGGCGGAGTTGCCGAAGGCGCGGCCGGCCTCGCCCTGGGCCTCGTCGAGCAGGTCGGAGAGATCGGCGGCCTTGTGGACGACGCGCATGCCGCGTCCGCCGCCACCGAAGGCGGCCTTGATGATGAGGGGGAAGCCGATTTGTTTGGCGATCTTGAGGGCTTCGGCGCGGTCGCTGACGGGGTCTTCGGTGCCGGGGAGAACGGGGACCTTGATGCGTTGGGCGAGGGCGCGGGCGGCGGTCTTGTCGCCCATCATGTCGAGCAGCTCGGAGCGGGGGCCGACGAAGATGATGCCGGCTTTCTCGACGGCGCGGGCGAAGTCGGGGTTTTCGGAAAGGAAGCCGTAGCCGGGATGGATGGCGTCGACGGATTTTTCGCGGGCGACACCGACGATGCTGTCGATGTCGAGGTAGGCGGCGACAGGGCCCTTGCCGTGGCCGACCTGGTAGGCCTCGTCGGATTTTTGGCGATGGATGGAGAAGCGGTCCTCCTGGGCGAAGATGCCGACGGTGCGCAGGCCGAGTTCGGTGCCGGCGCGGAAGATGCGCACGGCGATTTCGGAGCGGTTGGCGGCCATGAGCTTCGCGACGGGGCGAATCTCGACGGGCTGTTGGGTAATGGGCGTGCTGGACGACGTGGCGGGGGATTTGGCAACGGGCATGAGTTATCCGGGGATGGTGGGTCCGAAAGACGTGAAGGAATTTCCCGCCGGGTGCGATTAGTTTTATGCATGATTCCGGTTAGAATCACTTGCCGGAGGGCGATACGGTTATCCGCAGGCGCGGCGGGACGCAGCGGATGCCGACCTACGAGGGAAGTGCCGTCCGGTTATTTTTGGGAACGCTGTTTTTTTAACGCGCGTTCACCGACGAGCACGGCACCCCAGAGGCGGAGGCGTTCGAAGCCGAGCAGGCACAGGCCGACCGCCGCCAGGGAGAGCACGATTCCGGTGACGCCGAGAACGCTACGTTCGGCGTAGCAGGTCCAGACGAACTGGCCTACGCAGAGCACGGCGACAAAGAGCAGTGTCGGTTTGCGTCCGATGAGATCGACCATGAAGGCGCCGAGCGGAGCGCCGAGGCAGACGACGGGGGCGGCGGCGAGCCAGTTTTCATACACGCCGGGCTGGAGGCCGGTGGTGAGGTTTTTCACCAGGATGCCGAGGAGCGAGGTGAAGGCCATGATGAGGACGGAGGTGGGAATCGCGATTTTCAGGTCGGCGCGACACAGCAGGACCAGCGCGGCGTAGAGCACCATGTCGATGCCGACGCCGGTGACCGCCGCGACGGTGGCGCCGGACAGCGCCCCGATCACGACCCCGACGCGGAAATCCCAGTGTTCGTCGAAGTCCGTCATGCCGGTGTGGCCGGCGATTTCGCCGATGCGGTAGAGGTGCAGGACGCCGAAGCTGGCCCAGGCCACGGCGAAGACGACCTTGATCCAGAGTTCGGGGACCAGCGGGGCGATGAACCAGATGCCGAGCGGCGTGGCGAATAGGGAGCCGAGCATGGCACCTTTTAACATCGCCCAGGCGAGCGGTTGACGGCGGGCGAGGATGAAGATGCTCGCGCTGGTCATGCCGATGGACTGCACCGCAAAACTGAAGTCGCGTCCGAGGCTGGCAGGCAGGCCGAAGAGCAGGACGAGAATGGGAAACCCGACCGTGCCGCCACCCATGGGAGTGGCACCGGCGACATAACTGCCCATGGCCATGGCGAGTGCGATCGGCCAGTGGGCCTGGGCGTCGGCCCATTTGCCCTGTCCGAAGACAAGCCACGACCATCCGCTGTAAAAGACCGCCAGCCAGAGGAACCAGACCCAGAGGTGCTTTTTGCGCGGGGGGAGGAGGGTCATGAATTCGGGTGCGGCAACGAAGCCATGGAGATGCCGGCCAAAAGCGATAGGGAAATGGTTTTTTCGAGTGCGCTGTCCGACGGCCAAAATACCGATGTCGACGCCCCGATCATGGCTGGTCCTCAGTGGATCAACTTTTACGCAGGCCCCGAAGTAGGGGGCTGGGGGATGACCACCGACCGCAAGACGGCGGCGCTATTCCAGTGATTGCATGAACTCTTTGACCGTCCGGCAGGCGCAGTGATAGGCGATGATTTTTTTGAGATCCTCTATGCTGAGGGATATTGACCAAGTAACCCGTTCATTAATAGATAATTGACGAATGTCATACAAGGGGCAGCCCGAGGGATTGTCCTGAACCACCGGGCAGGTGCGCGCCAGTTCCAGCACATAATTTCTGAGTGTATCAGGATCGGTGGTCGAGGGGGGTATCACGTTTGGGGTAAACTGATTAAGGTCGTATCGCAGGGGTGGCGGGGAATGGTTATATCGGCCCGCTTTCGACGCTTTTAAAGCAAATTAATTAAAATCGGGAGGGTGGGTCGGTTGATCAAGATGGAGCAGCGGTGGATGGGGGTTTATTAAGTTTATATATAATTGATGTTTATTTATTTAAAATATTTTTATGGATACGAATGCTTACTTGAATCCACGTGCAAACGCACGAACTCAGCGAGCTCTTGAGGCCGCCGCCGCCGCAGGATTTCAATCCACTGTGCACACGGCTGCTGACACGCTTTCGGTATGCTAATTACCCCTTGGGAGAATGGGCGGATGAGGGTTTCCGCTTTGAAGTCATTAATGAATCGTTTTCATATCAGGCTTCATTGTCTTCCCGTTCGATTTGTCGTCGGGGAGCATCTTTCCATCCCCGATTTAGCCCAACCATGTCTCTCGCACCACACTTGCGGCCGTCTTTCTGGCGTTGCCTGCGTCCAATCTGACGGGAGGAGACGAGGTTTTTAAAACGGCAGCAACTGCGGCTGCTTCGGGATGCGGCCCTGGGATGACGAACGTCCTACGATCCCCTGCCAGACCCAGGGTAGCAGATGGCACCGTGTCCAGCGCAGTTCGGATGCCCACCATTGTCGGCAGGTTTGCCCCGATGTCTCAGGGAGCGGCTGTTTCCAGTCATCGTTGCCGTCCGGCAGGTGCAGAGCCTGTGCAAGCGCCTCCGCGATGCGGGCGTGCCCGGAGGCGTTGGCGTGGATGCGGTCCTCGCTCCACAGCCGCCGGTCGGTGGCCACCGGATGCGCCGCGAAGTCCACGAGGATTGAGCCGGTGTTTAGCGAGGCCTTGGCCAGAGCCCGATTGAGCGCGGCGATGCGGGGCGCGATCAGTCGCGCGAGCGGTATCAGCGGCGTGAGGTCGGGCAGCGTAAAACTGAGAACGGTCGCTCCGCTGTCGCGCAACGCGCGTTGCATATGCTCGATGTCGGTCGCCACTTCGCGGGCGTTGAACCGCAGCGCGGTCACATCGTTGGTGCCGCAAAATACCGTCGCCAGATCGGGCCGCATCGCGAGGGCGGCATCGAGCTGGCGTGCGCGGATCTGCGCCGTGGTCAGGCCGCGCACGGCGAGGTTCGCGTAGTGCAAACCGCCGCCCTGGGAGGCGTTAATCCGCTCGGCCAGTCGCTGTGACCAGCCGCGGTAGCCACCGGCGCCATCCGGGTCGTCGATGCCTTCGGTGGAACTGTCGCCGAGGGCGATGTAGCGCGCGAAGCGGTCGGGCCGGACCGGTTCCATGGGATCAGGCTTCGCCTTTGGGGGTGTCGGGGGCAGGGGTGAGGTTGGTGCGTATGCGTTGAAGCAGGGCGGCGAGCTGACGGCGTTCGGCAGTGCTCAGTCCCGCAATGGCGAGATCGGAGAGGCGATCCACTCGGCGGCGCAGTGAAGTGTGTATCGCGCGGCCTTCGGCGGTGAGCTCGAGCCGCACGCTGCGACGGTCCTTTTCGTCGTCATGCCCGGCGATGAGCCCGTGCTCCTTGAGATTTTTGACCAAGCGAGCGAGCTGGCCTTTGTCGCGCTCCATGAACCCGACGAGATCGCGCAGGGTCCCGCCGTTGTTGCGCGCAAGGAAACCCAGCAGGCGCCCTTCCATGTGCGTCAGTTCAAGAGGGCCGTCGCGGAACGAGCGATACTGCTCCCCCCTAAAGAGATGCATGATGGCGTGAATCGACTCGAACACCTCGCGGGATCCGGCGGGGGATTTTTTGTTGACACTATCAACTATTTTGAGGTTCATTGTAGACAATATCAACCATTATGGTCCGGCAGGGAAGCGCCAAATTCGGTGCGCCGCCGGCCGGCCCGTTTGACAAAACATCATGAAATCCTGGATCAACACGCCCCAAGTCAGTGAACTGTTGGATGCGCTTTATGCGGATGCGGCCACAAACGATCCGCTGGTTCGAGAGGCGATGCAGGCCACCGGTCCGGTTTCCGAAAAAAACGCCGATTTTTTTCATGGAATGCGAAAAGCCTACATGGCCGTGCCGCCCGCATTCGGCCAGCTGCTTTACACGCAGGCCCGCGCAACCAAGGCCAGGACCGTGGTGGAGTTTGGCACCTCGTTTGGCATTTCGACGATCTATCTTGCGTCGGCGGTGCGCGACAACGGCGGCGGCAAGGTGATCACCTGCGAGTTCGATCCGGAAAAGGCGGAGCAGGCGAAGAAAAATCTGACGGCCGCCGGACTGGTTGATCTGGTCGAGTTCCGTGTGGGCGATGCGTTGCAAACCCTGACGCAGCCGACCGGCGAGATCGACATGCTCTTTCTGGATGGTGCCAAGCACCTCTATATCGACGTGCTCAAGCTCCTGGAGCCGCGCTTGCGGTCGGGGGCCATCATCGCCAGCGACAACACCGACCATGACGGCATGGAGTCTTTCTTGGATCGCCTCCGCAATCCCGGCAACGGCTATACCTCGGCTGCGATCCTCACGGGCACGCATGAGCGCAACCGCGGGCACGAGATTACGGTGCGCAATTGAGTTCTTGAAAGCTAAGAGGGCGTCTAAAAAGTCGGCTTGAGGTAGGGCGCGACGCTGCTGGGCCCGCCGTGAATCACCAGTGGCGTTCGTGCGCCCAACCGGACGGCCCGGCGGTCCGTCCCCTACCTTTTTAGACGCCCTCTTAGGGAAACGCTGATTTAATTCCTGAGGAACAAGCGAGCGGAGGAGTTGAGGCGTGCGAGTTGCTAACGTTGAGGAATGACACACCAGAGCAGTTTCGCGCAAGCGGAGTTTGAGGGGAAAAAGAAGATGACGAGGAGAGAGAAGTTTCTCGCGCGGATGGAAGAGGTGATCCCGTGGGCGCGTTTGCTGGCGGTGATCGAGCCGCATTACCCGAAGGGTGCACGAGGCCGGCCGCCGCTCGGTCTGGAGCGCACGCTGAGGGTCTATTTCCTCCAGCAGTGGTATGGACTGGCGGACGAAGCCCTCGAGGATGCGCTCTACGACAGCCAGGCGCTGCGCGGTTTCGCGCGGATCAATCTGGTCGAGGGCGGCGTGCCCGACGCCACCACGCTGCTGAAGTTCCGGCGCCTGCTCGAAACCCACGACCTGTGCAAAGGCCTGTTCACCGCGATCAACGCCGATCTGGCCGCGCGGCCCGCGCGATCATTCAGGTCGCCGCAGGCCCGACAGTTCCGGCCAGACTGCTGCTAGGCAGCGATGCGGTCCGTATCATAGGAGCCGAAATCGACGCCCAACGTGAAGAGATCGAAACCTGGAAAAACGTCAGCATCACCACGGATTTCCCAGTCACCCTATAACGTAGGAGCCTGCTCGCAGCCGATCCAGGCTGACTAACTCAACCATCGCCTGCAAGCAGGCCCCCCCTGCCTCCCCGAATAAGCGCAAGATCACAACAGTGCGCGCAAGCTGCAGGGCGACGGTCGCCGTGTGATCGGGTAGAGTAGGCCCCGTTAACCAGACCATGGCCGTTTCCCGTCGCACCTTTATCCAAACCGCCGCCAGCGCCTACCTCATCGTGTTGTCGGGGTTCATTCGTCTTCAGGCCGCTGGCGCAACTTCGCCCCAATCATCCTCTCCAACCATGACCATTGCACGCAACGGAACACAGGCCTCCTCGCAAGGATCGGCCGACTATTTTACCGGATCGGTTCGCATCGATCCTTTGTTCAAAGGCGAGGCACCCTCCCGCGTTTTTGGCGCTTACGTCACCTTCGAACCCGGCGCGCGCACCGCGTGGCATACGCATCCGCTTGGACAGACGTTGATCGTCACTGCCGGTTGCGGACGCGTGCAGCGCGAGGGCGGCCCCGTCGAGGAAATCCGTTCCGGCGACGTCGTCTGGTTTCCGCCGGGAGAGAAACACTGGCACGGCGCCGCGCCTTCCACGGCCATGACACACATAGCCATCCAGGAAGCGCTCGATGGAAAAGTCGTCGAGTGGATGGAAAAAGTGACCGATGCCGACTACGCTCGCTGAGTCTTTCTTCCCGCAGCCACCCATTCACTCAACTCAATCGATTCAATCTCATGTCCAAACCCACAGCCTATAAAGTCAAAGCCTACTCAACCACCGGAGCCACTGCTCCGCTCGCCGCCGGCACGATCCCGCGCCGCGAACCGACCGACCGCGATGTGCAGATCGAGATCCTCTTCTGCGGTGTCTGCCACTCCGACCTTCATTTCGCCCGCAACGAGTGGCACTTCACCCAATATCCCGCCGTTCCCGGCCACGAGATCGTCGGTCGTGTCATCAAGGTTGGACCCAAGGTCACCAAGTTCAAACCGGGCGACCTCGCCGGCGTCGGTTGCCTGGTGGACGCGGACCTGTCCTGCCCGCATTGCAAAAAAGGCCTCGAACAATTCTCGCCCACGTCGGTGATGACCTATGGTTCGACCGACCCACACCTCGGTCTTCCGACCTACGGCGGCTACTCCGAAGCCATCGTGGTGGACGAGCATTTCGTCCTGCACGTTCCCTCAAATCTCAACCTCGCCGCCGCCGCGCCGCTGCTATGCGCGGGCATCACCACCTATTCGCCCATGCGCCACTGGAAAGTCGGCCCGGGCAAGAAGGTCGGCGTCGTCGGGCTTGGCGGACTCGGCCACATGGGCGTGAAGTTTGCCCGAGCGTTTGGCGCGCATGTGGTCGTCTTCACCACCTCCGAAAGCAAGAAGGCCGATGCCCTCCGACTCGGAGCGCACGAGGTCGTGGTCTCGCGCAACGCCGACGAAATGGCGAAGCATGCGGGCACGTTCGACTTCATCCTCGATTGCGTGTCGGCGGACCACGATATCAACGCCTATCTCGGCATGCTCGCCATCGACGGTAACATCACGCTTGTCGGCGCGCCCGAGAAGCCGCTGCCCGTCGCGGCTTTCGGCCTGATCATGGGCCGCAAGAGCCTGTCCGGCTCGCTTATCGGCGGCATTGCGGAGACGCAGGAGATGCTCGATTTCTGCGGCGAGCACAACATCACCTGCGACATCGAGATGATTCGCATGGACCAGATCAACGAAGCCTACGAACGTATGCTGAAGAGCGACGTGAAATACCGCTTCGTGATTGACATGGCCTCGCTCAAGAACGGGTAAGGAACTGAAGCCGGAGTAATGCAGTCCGGGGGGAGTTTTCCATCACCCCGGACTTCCTCCTTTTGGCATGGTGGTCAGGCGACCACGGATTGGGATGCATCCGCGAAGTCGAAGAAGCCGACGCGGTTCAGTTTGTCGTGCAGGTCGGCGAGCTGGGCGGCAGAGGGTGGGGCGAGGGGCATGCGCACGGGGCCGCAGTCCACGCCGAGCCATGCCATGAGGGCCTTGGACGCGGCGAGATGGGTGACGCCGATGCCGTTGCACGCGGCGATCATCGAGATGGACTTGTCTTGGAGGGTTCGGGCTTGCGTGCGGTCGCCTGCGGCGAGGGCGGCGAGCAGGCGCAGGTAGAGCGGCGAGGCATAATTGTAGGTGCTGCCGACGGCGCCGCGTGAGCCGGCTTCCGTGCCTTCGAGGAGCATTTCGTCGCGGCCGAAGAGGAGGTCAAAACGGTGGTTGTCGTGGCGCAGGCAGGCGGAAAAGTCGGGCAGGTCCTCGTGGGTGTATTTCACACCGGCGAGATTGGGGATGCGGTCGGCGGCGGATTTCAACACGTCGAGCACGGGCATGGAGACGCCGGTCATCGAGGGGATGTGGTAATAGTAGAACGGCAGCGTGGGAGCGGCGGAGGCGACGGCGGCGCACCAGTCGGCGAGTTCGGCGGGGTTGCGGGGTTTGAAGAAGAACGGGGCGAGCGCGGCGAAGGCGGCCGCGCCGTGTTTCGCTGCATGGGCGGACAGCCGGCGGGCGTCGGGCAACGCGGTGTGGCCGACGTGGACGATCACGGGGAGTTCGTTCGCGCGTATCCATGCTTCGGCGACAGATTCGCGCTCCTCGATGGAGAGCGACGCTCCTTCGCCGGTGGTGCCGCAGACGAAGACGGCGGAGACGCCGCGTTGCTTGAGGAAGCGGGCGTAGGCGGGGATGGCCGCGAGATTGACGGAGCCGTCGATGTTGAACGGCGTGAACGGTGCGGCGACGAGGCCGGTGAAGCGGGAGGGCATGGGAAATTTTTCAGACTGCGTGAGTGAAGGCCACGGACAGGGGGTTCGCGGTTTGACCGGTGAGCCAGGAGGTGCTGATGCGGGCAAAGCAGATGGCGCGGTTGACCCACATGGAATTGTTCACTCCGCCTTTTTCGTAGAGGACGTAGATCGTCTCGCCGCCGTCGTGGGCGAGGTCGCAGTAGCCGGCGATGCCCGGATCGATCACGCGCGAGACCGGCCAGGTCGTGCCGTCGTCGTAGCTCATCTTGAGCGTGAGGTGGGTGCGGTCCTTGTTGCCGTTCCAGGACGGGCCGAACTTGCCGGTGTAGATGTCGTTGTCGGGATTGCAGAAGAGGATGCGTCCGGGAGTTTCGGCGACGGGGTCGGCGAAATTGAGGCGGAGCATGTTAGCCATGCAGATCGGTTCCTTGAGGACGCGGTCGAGGACGGGGGCGGACCAAGTTTTTCCGCCATCGGCGCTGCGGGCGGTGGCGCGACGGTGGGCGCGATCCTCGGTGCGGATGTTGAAGAGCACGGAGCCGTCCTCGAGCTCGACGCCGGTGGTCTCGTTCATGTTGGGAAGTTTCGGCGGGACGATGCCGCCGCGCTGCCAGGTGCGTCCGTGGTCGTCGCTGTATATGGAGGCGGCGACCGAGGGGCGGTGGTGTTTGCCGCCGTTGCTCAGCCAGACGGGAACGACGATGCGACCGTTGCGCAGGACGACGCCGTGGCCGGGGCCGGCGGCGATGACGTTCCAGAGATACTCGGATTGAAACGCCTGGAAGACGGCGGTGATGTCCTTCGGCTGGCTGAAGGTGCGTCCGTGGTCCTTGCTGGTGGCGTGGAGGGCGAAGGCGTAGTTGATGAAGAAGAGCAGATGAACGGTGCCCTCGACGTCCACGATGAGGTTGGTGTTGTGCGCGGGGAGCGCGCCGCCGTCGGCGAGTTTCACGACCGGTTCCCAGGTGGAGCCGCCGTCCTCGCTGCGACGCATCAGGATGTCGATGTCGCCCCAGTCGCCGGCGTCACCCATGCGGGCTTCCCAGGCGGCAAGGAGGGTGCCGTCGGCGGCACGGGTGAGCACGGGGATGCGATTGGTGAAGTAGCCTTGTTCGCCGGTTTGAAAAAGGTCGATGGATTCGAAGCCGGGCTGAGCGTTGGTGTTCATGAGGACGGATGCGGGAAAATCAGGGAGAGGTTTTCTCGATGAGGAGAAGCGAGCGGATCGCGTGGAAGCCGGTCTGAAGTTCGTGGCTGGCGGTGCCGTGGGGAAGTTCGCGGCCGTCGGCGTCGGTCAAGGTCCGCCAGAGGGCGGAGTTTTGCGGCGGGAGGGTGTGGGCGAAGGTCCAGGCGCTGACGCGGTGAAAACCATCGAGGTAGTCGGCGTTGCCGGTGAGGGCGTGCAGGCGCCAGAGGGCGGCGGCGGTCTCGGCTTGCGGCCACCACCAGATGCGACGGTCCGTGGCGGCGCCTTTCATCGGGCCGCGAAAATAGACGGCGCCGTCGGGACTGATGCCGTCGCGCAGGAGTCCGCGGGCGATGGATTCGAGCATCGTTTTTTCGCCATCGAGAAGTCCGCCGGAGGAGGTGGTGGCATCGAGCAGGTAGGTGATGATCTCGGCGTTTTGTCCGTAGAGGGTCTGGTTGTCGGCGGGAGGGGAGAAGTCGGCTTCCTTCCAGTCGCGGGTGAGCGCCCAGCGGGCGTGGCCGGACTCGGCGGAGACAAAGCGCGGGATGAGCGGGCGCACCTCGTCGAAGCGGCGGACGAGAAGTTCGTCGGCGGGGGCGGCGCTGCGCAGGCGGGCGAGCGCCAGCAGCATGTGGAGTTGGACGGCGGCGTATTTGCGGCCGCCGTGCTCCTGGCGATCCATGGAGGCACCGGAGGCAGAGTAAGTCAGGTAATAGCCTGCGTGTTGTTCGTCGTGGGCGAGGCGGTCGATGCGGGCAAAGGTTTGCCGGGCGAGTTGCAGCGGCGCGGGGTCGCCGGTGCGGGCGTGGATGTCCGCCAGCAAGTAAACGGCCCACGCCTGATCCTGCATGGACAGGATGGCGGCGTCTTGGGGGGAACGCACGGAGCGGGCGAGCGCGTTCCAGTCGCCGGTGGCGGTGTCCTGAAACTGCTCGACGAGCGAGGCGAGGCGTTGAGCGAAATTTTTGCGGAGTGCTCGTTGAGCGACGGAATCGGTTTCGCGGGCGATGCCGACCGAGGCGACGTAGAGCAGGCGCAGTTGCGGCATGAAGTAGCGCGTCCGCGGATCGTCGGCGCGGGAGGTGTTTGCCGTGCTCTGCGCCTGCCAGTAAGGCAGGACATCCCGCGAGAGATGTTCGCTCCAACGTTGCTGCCAGGCATCGGCCGCCGACGCGGCGACCGATGTCATGAGGAACAGCAAGGTGGAGAGGAGTCGGGAACGCATGGCGGACAGCAGTGTTTACGGTGTCGCGGAACGCAGCACGGGTTGGCGGACGTCCATCTTGTAGTTCACCCAGCCGTGGATCTTGCCTTCGAGGATGAGGGAGAGCACGACGCGTTGGCCGGCGAACTTGGAGAGATCGACGGTGAACGGCGCGGGGTCCTTGCCCATGGGGACGGCGAGGGACTGGAGCACCTCGTCGTTGACCGCGAGTTTGGCGCGCAATGGACCGACGCCGCCCGAACCGACGGTTTGCAGCACTTGCGAGGAGAAGACCAGCGGTTGGTCCGGCAGGGCGAGTTGCCAGTCGATCACGGCCTTGGTGCGGACCGGCAGTGTGACGACAAAGCCCGAGGCATCGGCATCCACGGAGGAACGGAGTTTGCCCTCCTGCAAAGCGCCGTCCCAGAGGTCGAGTAGCGTGACGGTTTTTTGTAGGGCGGCGAGATCCTGGCCGGCGGTGATGGAGAGCGCGTCGTGTTTGCCCAGCAGGGCGAAATGCGCGGAGGGCGGGAGCGGGAGGAGGGTTTCTTTGTCCGTGGTTTTGACGGTGACGGAAGCGGTCGAAGTGGTTGCGGAGGTCCAACCGGCGGGAGCACCCGCAACGGCCAGCGAGCCGCCGCCGGTGCCGTCGAGCGTGACGATGCGGGGCGCGTAACACACACCGCGATCCTCGGTGGCGTCGTGCGCGGGGCCGGAATTTCCGGTCAGTTCGAGGCGGACTTGGAGGCCGGAAAATGCCGAGAGATCCAGGTTGAGCGGCACGCGGGTGTCGTCCTTGGCCTGCGCGGTTTGGGAGATGGTTTTGGCACCGTCGGAGGCGGTGACGGTGAAGACCATGCCGTCGGATTTTTTGGTGCGCACGGCGCGGCCGTCCATGGCGACGGACGAGAGGAACCACGGGTGGCCTGCGGCGGGCACCGTGACGGTGTAGGTGGCGTAAACCTCGCCGAGTCCTTTGGCGGTGTTGGCGGCGGTGCTTTCAAGGTCGGTGCTCAGCTCGCCTTGCGCGGGCGGGGTCATGGAGAGCACGCCGCTGGAACCGCGAAGAAGGGCGCCGTGTTTGTCGGCGACCACGCCTTGTCCGGCGAGATTTTGGCCATCGAACAGACGCACGCCCGACGCGGCGGACGGCAGCAGGTCGATGAGATCGGCGACGGTTTTTTCCTGCTGGCGGAAGGTGACGAAGAGGAAGTCGTCGGTCAGGCGGGCGCGGTCGGGCGCGAAGCCGGCGGGCACGGCGGTGATATGCGTGCGAGTCTGGTCGCGCGGCTCGGGATGGTAGGCGTAGAACTGGTCGGGTTTGAGGCCGAAGATCTGCTTGTCGTTGTAGAGGAGCCAGCCGTCGATCGTGCCGGGCAGGTCGGTCGAAGAAATGTCCACAAGCGTGCGGCTGATCTCGGTGCCGCCCATCTTGAACGAACGGTCCTTCATCCAGGCGACCTGGCGACCGTCGTCGGTGAGGAACGGATACGCCATGTCGGCGGGCCAGGTGGAATCGAGATCGGGGTCGAGGTGATGCTGCTGGAAGAATTTAGCCTCGGTGAGCAGCTGACGCAGAAAGCCCGCAGGGTTTTGAACGGTGATCGGCGAGATCTCCCACTCGTGGCGGATCGTCGGATAGATTCCCCAGTTGATGTAGTTCTCGCGCCAGCCGGCATAGACCTGCGGCTTTTCATGGGGAAAGGGCAGGCCGAGCCAGCCGTAGTGGCGGACGTAGGGGGAGAAGAGGTAGGAACTGATCGGGTGCGAGACGCTCAGGGCGGCGCGATCAATGGTTCCGCCCATGACGCTCCACACGTGGCGTTGGGCGAAATCCATGCTGCGGTAGGTGAGCTCGTTGAGGCCTTCGCCACCGAAGGCGACGCCGGGCAGGGCCGTGCGCATTTCCTCAAAATAACGAAGCAAGCCCTCGTTGAAGGTGAGGCCGTCGATGCGGCCATTCATATCGTTGTGCGAATGAAAATTCTGGTCGAAGTGGATGGCGTCGGTGCCGGAGAGCTCGACGAGTTTCTTCATGCGGCCGACGAATTCCTCGCGCCACCGGGCGCTCGCGGGGCTGATGTAGTTGAGGTAGAGAGGCGGCTTCTGATTGAGGTTTTGATAACGCATGGGCACGCCCTGGTCGTTGCGCACCTGATACGGCGCGAGCTCCTGCATCAGCGGATTCTCGGGCGTGACGCCCCAGAAGTTGACGTGGAGCATGACGTGGAAACCGAGCTCGTGGGCGCGCTTGATGAACGGCAGCGCCTCTTTGTTGAACTGGTCGTAGTTGGGCGTGTCGCGGTCGAACTGCTGTTTGCGCCACTGGCTGAGATAAATGAGCGTCTGCTTGGGGTCCAACTGGCGCGCGTATTCATCCAGGAGGGCCGTGTCCATGCGGAGAATGGTGAGAAACACGCGCATGTCCTTTACCCATTCCGGATTTCGCCGGTCGAGCGGCTTGACGTGGAAACTTGACTCGGCCCAGTCGCGGTAGCGGCGGGCGGGGACGCGCCAGTCGCCCTCGTAGGTGTTGATGCGCCAGCGGCGTGCCTCGAGGCGGGTGTGCGGGGTGAAGGGGGCTTCGTTGATGGTGCGGCAGGTGATTTTCCAGCCGAGGTCGGTGCGTTCGATGGAGATGGATTTGAAGCGGGCTTGGGTGTCGTCGCCCCAGAGATAGAAGCCGTGGCCGGCGCCTTCGATGACGAGCAACTGAGCGTCCCAGCTCATCGGGTAGGTGTAGTTTTTACTTTTGAAGGGACTGTTGCGCGTGAAGGTGTCGCCGCCGCCGCCGGGGACGATGATGTTATACTCGAGGGGAATGTAGCCGATGGTCCACTCGGCCCACTCGAGGCCGGGCGTGGCGGTTTCGGCGTTTTGAACGACGACGAGGTCGCCGCTGGCCTTGTCCACCTCCAGGGCGAGGTTGATTTTTGCGTCCTTCGCCGACTTTCCGTTCAGGCGCGCGGACATCGCGACCGGATAGGTCTGGCCGTCCGGCGAAACGAGCGTGCGGCCGGCGCGGTCGCGCAGGTTGTTCAGCATGCCTTGCTGGAACCGGGCTTCCCACTGCGGGCCTTTGAGCTCGACGTTGTCGGCGGCCGGTTGGGCGAAACCGGGGGCAAGCGACAGGGCCAGTGCAAGCGTTGCGCCTGCCATCAGGCGCGGGAGGGACGGGAAGAAAATGAAGGACATCAGGGATCAGTTCTGGCGACGGCGACGGACGACCGAGGCGCACAGCAAAGCACCCACACCGGCGAGGACGGCGGCGGAGGAAGGCTCGGGGATGGCGGAGGTCCACAGAAGCTGGTTGCCGGTGAGGTAGGCATCGGAGATGCGAATCTCATTGATGAGGCTGCCGTTGGAGAGGCGGGTTGACAGGTCGCTGGCGCGGGCGCCGAGGAAGGTCGCGGAGGTCGAAGTCAGAGCTCCGGAGCGAGCGTTGGAGGCGAAGCCGGTGGCAAGAAGCGCGTCGGTGGAATACAGGGATACGGTCAGCTGATCCGACGTGTTACGGGAGGCGGCAAAGTAATACCACGTGCCGGTGGACAGCGTTTGCGAGGCCGTGACGGAAAAGGTGGAGGTGCCTCCCTCGGGGTTGATCGAAAAGGTGAGGCCTGCGCCGGCCGCCGCGGTTTCCACGGCAAACCAACCGCTGGTGGTGACGTTGGTGGTCGTCCGGTTGCTGATGATGGTTTGCGCGTTGGTGATGCTGTTCAGATTGAACCAGCCCTCGATCGTGAAGGCCTGGCTCGTGCCGAAGTTCAACTCGGGAACGACGGCGGCCGAGGACAGGTAGTTGTTGCCCGAGAAGGAGGCCGAAACGGCGGTGCCGGAGTTGGGCGTATTGGCCGTGACGGTGGCGTTGCCGCCCGTGGTGGCATTTGCATTCAGCGTGATGGTGTTGCTCGTGACGCTGGTGATGGTTTGACCGGCGGTGTAGGAGTCGAAGGTCCAGTCAACGAGGGTGGCGGCGGGCAGCGAGGTGACGAAAAGCGCCGAGGCGAGCAGGGCGATGCGGAGGATTTGGGGGGAGGCGTTCATGATGGGCGGGGATCGCGAGGGACGGTTGCGGGGTTTATTTCTTTGCGTTGAAGAGAAGTTGTCCGGTCGGCACCTGTATGTCGGAGATGCGCAGTTCGCTGATTTTTCCGTTCAGGAAATCACCGGCACCCTGGCGGTCGCCGCGACGACCGACGTAGAGCTTGGAGCTGGAGTTGATCGCGCCGTTGGCGGCACGGGCGGAATCGACGGTTTCCACGTGGCCGGCTTCGTTGTAGAGTGATGCGCTGAGCAGGCCGTTTTCACCGCGGCTCACGGCGAAGAAATACCAGGTTTGCGGCTTCAGGGTGGTCAGGCACTCAAGGTTGATGAGGTTCTGACCGCCGGCTTGCAGTTGGAAGAGCAGTTTGCCCTGGCTGATCGCCACGGTGCAGCCGTCGGGCAGGCCGCGATTGCTGACGAGAGTCTGGGGTTTGGTTTCAGCGAGGGCGTCCAGACAGAACCAGCCTTCGATCGTGAACGGTTGCCCCTGGGGGAAGTTGAACACGGGGAGCGCCGAGGCGGTCATGAGGTGGCTGCCGGTTCCGCCATCCGGGGTGAAGACGGCCGATGCTTTGATTTTCGCGGCGGACGGGGCTTCATGCGAGGCCTTGGGCATGCCGTTGGCGCCGGCGGACAGGGTGATGCCGTTGCCGCTGACTTCGTCGATGCGGGTGCCGGGGGAAAAGTTGTCGAACGTCCAGTGGGCGAGCGTGGATGCGGGCAGGGTGGTCGTTAACCAAGTGCAAACGAGCAGGGCCGAGGTGAGGGTGAGTTTAGGGGAGAGGAAATGCATGGTGGTTGAAAATCGGACTGTCGGGGACGTGGGATCAGTTGTTTAGGGCGGGCAGGTATTTGGCGTAGATTTGGGAGCGCGGCATTTCGGCCATGTGTCCGTCGGCGAAGATGATGAGGCAGTTGCCATTGTAGCGGTCGGCCAACTCGGGATCTTTCCCGTTCGGTGCGGACGAGTTGTTGAAAAACCAGGAGCCGAGCGGATCGGACTGGCCGGCCACGATTTGCTGGGTAGTCGCGACCAGAGGCATATGGGTGGGATTGACCAGGCTCCTGAGACTGAAGGACGGGTAAGTGGTGCCCCGGATGGGGCCGTTGGTGAGATGATAATTTACGCCGTAATCCCCGCGGAGCGTGTTGGAGGAGGGTGCGCCGGAATCCAAAAAAACATCCGGCATCACGCCGCCTTTGTTGTAAAAGGGATCGGAGAGATTGTAGGGGTCCATGTTGACCCCGAGGTAGGGTAGGATGCGGTGGTTCCAGAACGGTCGCGCCCAAACCGAGGTGGATAAGCCGCTGAATAACGGAGGAAGTTTTTTGTTCTCCGTATCGTAAAGAACCAGGCCTTGGTGGATCTGCCGTATGTTGGATAGGCTGCGCGATTTGCGGGCGGAGGTGCGGACCGGGCCGATCGCGGCAATGAGGATACCCGCAAGGACCCCAAAAATCGCGATTACAGTCAGGAGTTCTACAAGGGTAAACGCGGTGCGCTTGGAATGAGCGGGGTAGGGGCAGGCGGTGGGGATCATGATTTCCTTGGTCGTCACGCAGATGTTGTCCGGATGGAGGGTGCGCGGGTTGAGGTAACGAACGGGGTGCGATGGGCAGGCTTCCAATTTAACACATATTTTGACTCAAAAAAGGGTGAAAATGGTGCATTTATTATCTTTTTAGTGTATATTGTGATTTTTAGGCATGAACATCACGGGCAATAATCAGCATGGGATGACCTTGGCGGAGCTTCGCGGCCAACTGAGCTTGGGTCGGGATATGCTGAAGCAGGCGGGGGCATTTCATCTGGCCGACGCTTCGTTTCCAGTGGAGCCAACCCATCGGCGGAAAAGTTGGCGCTGCCTGCCGATGACGCGTATCGGTCTTATGCTCACAGGAGAGCACGAAGTCGCTTACGTTCACAAAGCAACGACGGTCGAATGCCGCATGGTGCCCGGCGATATGTGGTGCTTCCCGGTGGGCACGCACGACGACGAGATGTTTTTGCATCCCGGGCGGTATATCAGCGCGGTATTTTTCGAGGATTACACCCGCATTGTGGTTGTGAGCTGCCCGGGGCCTAGCGAAGCGTATCCTGCGCCTTCATGGTTCCATTGGCCTGGAGAGCGTCCCGAGGAAATACAGGCCGTGCTGTCGGCGCTTCACCGTGGTTTCGCATATGCATCAGCGGAGCAAATCAGTGTGCACCTGTGCCGTGCGTTGTGGCTGTTATTGGGTGAATGGGCGCAGCGTGGCGGCGACGAGAGCGGAGTCCGATCCCAGGGCAAGGCGAGGACAACCTGGGCCGAGGTGAAACGCATCATGGAGGAAAACTATCACCGGCCCATGAATCGCCAGACGGTAGCCGATAATCTTCAACTCCATCCCAACCGTATTTCCGAATTATGCCGCCAGTTTGGAGGCGATACATTCCAGCACCTTTTGGAGCAGCGCCGGATGGCGCAGGCGAGGCAGTTCCTTGAAAGCTCCCATACGAAAATCGAGGCGATCGCCGTCATGTGCGGATTTTCCGGGGCGGCCTATTTCACAAGAGCCTTTCGCCGTTCGACTGGCATGTCCCCCGGTGAGTGGCGGCGTAAAAAGCGGAAGTCGGGCCGTGCCAGCGAGGTCTGGGCATGATAACTGTTTCCTCATGCGAGTGTTGATCGCGGCGGATAAATTCAAGGATGCGCTGACAGCCGGACAGGCGTGCGCGGCGATTGCCGATGGGGTGCGGACTGCGCAGCCGGAATGGCAAGTCGAGGTGTGTCCGCTCACGGATGGCGGCGAGGGATTCGCACACATTCTGACGGAAGCCGCCGGAGGCGAGTGGGTGGCATGTCGTGTGGCGGGACCGCGCGGTGAACCGGTTGAAGCCGGCTTCGGCATGATCGAGGAGGCGCGGTTGCCGGCGGCGGTGTTGTCACGCCTCGGGTGTGATGAGCGCGAGCGGTTGGCGGTGATCGAGATGGCGGCGGCGAGCGGGCTGGCGTTGTTGGGGGCGGAGGAGCGCGATGTGTGGCGCACGGATACCGGTGGAACGGGCGAACTCATCGCGGCTGCGGTGACGCGTGGCGTGGAAGGAATTTTATTGGGCGTGGGTGGGAGTGCGACGAGCGACCTCGGGCTGGGGGCTTTGTGCGCGCTTGGACTGGACTTATTGGATGCGGACGGTCGGCGTGTGGCGGAGACGGTGCCGGAATCATGGAAGCGTGTGGTGCGGGTGGAGGCCGGTAGGCTGCGAAAGCTTCCTCCGATCTGGATCGCGTGTGACGTGACGAATCCGTTGCTCGGCCTGCGGGGTGCAGCGACGGTTTACGGACCGCAGAAGGGGTTAAGTCCGGAGACGTTGCCCGCGTTGGAAGCGGAAAGCACGCGCATGGCTGCGCTGTTGTGCGCGAGTCGCGGTGTGGAGGTGACGTTGGCTGATACACCGGGTGCCGGCGCGGCGGGCGGGGTCGCGTTTGGCTTGATGGCGGCGACGGGGGCGCGGTTGGTGCCGGGCTTCGAATTGGTGAGCGATTGGTTGCGCGTCGAAGAGCGACTGGCGGCGGCGGATCTCGTGATTACCGGTGAAGGGCGTTTCGACGACAGTTCGATGCAAGGCAAGGGGCCGGGGTCGTTGGTGCGGGCGGCGTTGGCGTTGGGCAAACCCGTTCACGTCTTTGCGGGACGGGTGGACGCCGTGGAGACGCCCGGCATGCGCTTGCACGAAATCACGCCGCGCGGAGTTCCGCTTGAGCAGGCCTTGGCGAAAGCCGGTCCATGGCTGCGGGAGAGCGCGGCGTCGGCGTTCGCCTGAGGTTTATGGCAGATGAAACAACTCACGCAGATCGCGGGAGACGGGACTGTGGTCGGGATTGGACGGCATGATGTCGCCCATGTGGCGCCACCATTTTTGGCATTCGGGGGTGGCGGCGATGGCGGCCCAGCGGGCTTCGTCTTCGATCTCGGCGTAGGCGGGGCGGTGGCGGCGTTCGTATGCCTGCTCGGCACCGAGGTTGACGGACATGACGAAAGGCTTTGCGGATCATGCCGCGATGGCCGCGATTAAGGGTGCTTTGCTCAAGCCGACCTTTGGGTGGCACCATTGCGGAGGCTAGCACGTTCGGCTCATCCCATGAACCGACTGCGTGTCGCCGATTATTTTTTTGTGCCGGAGTTGCCGGTGGCCGTGTATGCGATGCCGGCGCAGGGGGCGATGGCGGTGCACCGCCATGAATTTGCCGAACTGACGATTATCACGTCGGGAAGCGCTTCGCATGTGACGTCGCAGGGGAGGTATCCGATCGCTGCGGGCGACGTGTTTTTTATTCCGCCGGAGCAGCCGCATGGGTTTGCGGAGACGAAGGGGCTGGGCCTGAGCAATGTGCTGTTCCTGCCTATGCGCCTGTCCGGGCCGGCAAAAGAAGTGATCCGCATGCCGGGCTGGCAGGCACTCTTCGAGTCAGAGCCAAAGTATCGCGACGCGCAGGGTTTTGTGGGCCACCTGCGACTGCCGCCGGAGGAACTGGAACGCGTGACGACGTTGGTGCGCGAACTCGCGGAAGAGGCGAAGCGTTACACGGCGGGCGCGACGGCCCTGGTGGAGTCGTTGTTCACGCAACGGTGGTGCGGCTGGCGCGCAGTTATGGTGCGCACGCATCACCGGCGGGCTTCAACGACGGAAATTATTTCGCCCGCCAGTTCCGTGCGCGCATGGGCTGCACGCCGAGGGAGTGGCGGAAGAAGCAGGTCTACGTTTAGGTGCGCACTGCGATGGTCACGAGGCTGGGATCGTCAGGCGCACGGGGTGATGAGGCGGTTGTCGTATTTTGATCGGTATGGGTTGAGCGTCCGGGACTGAAGCAGCGGGCAGGAAACCCTGGCAGTCTTTTTTGGCCTGCCGAATGGCCTCAAGGTATTGGAGCCCATTATGGGTGTCGGGTTCCAGGTAGCTGCCTTCGGTCCATTCGTTCCATGCGTTGATGGTAAGTGCGTTCAACGTGTTTGGGCTCGTCGCAAGTTTTTCGAGCGCTGCTTTCACAGCGGCACCGAAGTTCGCGGGCGTGTTCTCGCCCATGGTTGCCATGAAGGGATAACCCAGCGGACGGAAGCGGTCCGAGGGCAATGTGCGCGGGCTGGTGTCCCATCCCATGGTGACGTTGGGCAGGTAGGGCAGGGGGATTTCCTTTTCGATGCGCTGCCAGTAATCGAAGTAGCCGCGCTGCGCGGCGGGGTAGGGTGTGGCGGGAAACCGGTCGAGTTGCACGTGGTGCATCCAGACGTAGGAGGAGAAGCTATCGATTCCGAGGTGGGCGAGCAGTTCGCCCGGTTTGGCGACCACTTGCTCACCGGGGAGAATGGTATAATCCCAAAGAACGGCGTTCACGTGGAGGCCCGGGAGACCGGCTTTTTTGGCAGACTGCCTGAAGTTTTCCAACGCGGCGCGGGCAGGCTCCAGTCCGCCGAGACCGGCGATGAAGCGGGATAGATCGTAGATGGAGAAATAGGGGCAGCCGTCGATGCACCAGTAATTGGGCTCGCGAAAGTAGTGCTCGATGCAGTGCGTCGTAAGCTCACGAAAAGCACGTGCGGAAACTTCACCGGGGTAAAGGATGCGAGCATCGGCCTGCGGATCGGGGCTGGCCTTCGCCGGGTGAATGTCGATCCACGTGTGATTGGCCCACATGAGGGCAAATTGGAGACGCTCGCGGTTGGGTGCCTGAAGGAAGCCTTCATCGAGTGCGCGCTGGAGAAAGGGACCGTCTTCGTAGTGATACCAATCAAAGATGAAGGTATCGATGCCGTGATCGGCCGCGCAGTCGATTTTACGGGCCATGACGCGAGGATCGGCTTCGTCCTCATATCCCCATTCCGGGACCAACGGTTGATGATGGCCGGGGAAGCGAGGTTCGGCACGGCGCACCAGATCCCATTCGGTCCAGCCCGGGCCGTGCAGTATCTCGTTGCGGCGGTCGGCGTGATAATTGGGGAAATAATAGGCGGCGATCTGGGCGGGGGATTTCACGGGGCAGACGATACCGTTTCGCCTCCACCCTCACCTTCACCCTATCGCCAAACTCAAGCACGTTTCTGCCAAACGACTCAGTCTGCCCAGCGGTTGCGATAGGCCGTGGGACTTTCCCCGATCACTTTGCGGAATTCACGGGTAAAGTAATTGCTGTCGGAGAATCCAGCGTCGTAGGCGATCTGAGTGACCGGCCGGTCGGTATTGCGGAGTTGGTCGCTCGCATGCTGGATGCGGAGGCGAATGATGTAGGCGAGTGGCGCATGGCCGGTCGCGCGTTTGAAGAGCCGATAAAATGTTCGCTGAGACATGCCGGCTTCGTTTGCGAGGTGTTCCAGATCGACTCCTTCGCGAAAGTGTTGCTCAAGGTGTGCGCGAATCTCGGCCATGCGTTCGATAGCTTCGTCATGAGGACGCAAGCAGTCGTCGTAGGCACGGGAAAGAAGCAGCACGAGGTGGCGGAAATGAATTTCAACGAGCATTTCCCAGCAGGGGAATTTCTCCTTCGAGCACTTTTCTATCTCCTCGATAAGGGCGATGCCGTTGCGAAAACTGGTTTCATCCAAGTGCAGCGGGGGCGGGCTGGCCGGTGGAGTGTTGCCGCGCGGGCGTGAGGAACGGAAGAGCTCTTGAAACCCACGTAGTTCACGGGTCGGCCAGCGGTTCATTTTGAGCGCCTTGAAGTCAAACAAAACCGCGACCAGATCAAGCCCTTGAGGCTGAGCGTAGCCGATGGGTGAAGCCTCGTTCACCACAAACACATCTCCCGCCTGAATGCGGCTCGGGGCCTCCGCTCCCCTCCCTTGCGACGTGCGCATGCCGATGCCGCCGGTGACGATGACGATTTGCCAATACGAATGCGTTGCGGTCGGGGCTCCCGCCTGTTGTTTGCTCCATCTTACCTGAACGGGATATTGATCGGACAGAAAAGTCGGTGAGGTGGTCTTGGGGCGAGAGATGGGGCCGGAGGACATATGAATGAGCAGGTCTAGGCTGTGGATGGTGTCGCTGGCAAGATTGTGCTTGGAATTGGCAGCTGCGGAAAGGCGGCGGCCACCTGATCGGTGTAGGATGTATCGCAGAACGTCGTTCCTATCCTTATCGTTACCCTGATCACTCCACCCTATGTCTCTGACACGCAAAACTCTTTTGCTTTCACTTTCTATTTTAGCGATCCCCATGTGTTGTGCTGCGCCGGATACACCCGACATTTCGGTGGATCAATCAGTGCCCCCCACCCCGAAGAGCGTAACGTTCGAGGTGAATGATTATGGTGCAGTCCCGGATGAAGACATTGATAGCGGTCCGGGTATCCGGCTCGCTTTTGACGCAGCGCAAAAAAGCAACCAATCAGCCACTGTGGTTTTCTCTGCCGGAGTTTACCGATTGGGTGCCGAAGATCGTCCCGGCGTGTGGGGAACTCGGACCGCGCTTTATCTGGAGAATGCAAAAAATATTAAACTCAAAGGCGAGCCTAGCACTCGTCTCGTCATTACCGACCCGGAAGCGGCGGCGTTGGTTATCAACAAATGCGAAAACATTCAGGTTTCCGATATGGCAATCGATTACGATCCGCTGCCATTCGCTCAAGGAACCATCGTGTCGGTCGATGTTGAAGGGCAGAGTTTTTTAGTTCGATTGGATGGCGGTCATGAATTCATAGATTTCAACAACCCTGCGTTTGTCCATGCAAAGTCCGTCAGGGGCTTCACGGTTAGGACAGACGAACATGGCGAATCGATTTATGGGCCCATAGTGATAGGCGCCCGCCCTGCGGAAGAAGTTTCCGCCGGAGTATGGCGATTGGACGTCAATCCAGACCTCCGATGGGGTAAGGAACAGAACAAATACACGGGGTATGCGGATGCATTGAGTCGAGCCAAACTGGTGCCTGGTGATCGATACATTCATTGGGCGCGCGCTTACACGGCGGCCGTTTCTATGATTTCGAGCGAAGGGGTGTTGTGTAGGAACGTTGAAATCGGCGCTTCCCCCGGACTGGCGTTTTTTCCCCATCTGTCGGGAGCCATAACTTTGGACGGCTGCAAAGTTGCTATTCCAACGGGCTCAACGCGGCTCATCAGCACCAATGCGGATGGGGTTCATGCCCGCGGCATGCGTGGGCCGTTGGTGGTAAAAAATTGTTCATTTAGTGCACTGGGGGACGACGCCATGAACATCCATAGTTCCGCGATTCGACCGTCCGCCATCGTTGGCCCCAGAGAGGTCGTATTTCAAAATCATACGTTCACCATTCGTGCAGGAGACGCTTTGGAGCAGTATATGCCGGACACGGGCTCAGCGCAGGGACCGTTTGAGGTCGAGGCGGTCAGCCGTGTCGCCAATGATCGGAACGACTGGCGGGTAGTATTTGGATCGGACAGTGTTCCGCAGATGACCACGGAGGAGGATCGGCAGGCTTTGATGGGGACGATTTTTTATAACCTTTCCGAAGCCGGCAGTGGATTTGAAATCCGGGATAATTACTTCGGCCCGCATCGCGGGCGGGGCATTTTACTGAGTGCCATCCACGGGGTTATCGAAGGGAATACCTTTAAAAATCGGGAGGTCGGATCTGGGTGGGCAATTGTCATGCATCACGAAACCTCCATCTGGGCGGAGGGACCGGTTGCCCGTGATATCGTGATCAGGAACAATTGTTTTATCGGTCCCGGAGGACATGAGCCCGCGATCGAAGTATATCGGATTCCATTGCCGGGCATACGGCAACCGCTGATGCCTTCTTGTGAGTCGTTGCTCATCGAGGGAAATGAGTTTCAGGACATTGATGGCCCTGCGGCTGTGCTCTATGATGTGGCAAACCTTACCTTGAAGAAAAATGCCGTCGTGCAGAGTGGTGCCACCGCTCCAACGGCCATTGAGGGAGGCGCATCGTCCACCCGATTCCCTGCGGCGTTTGTCCTGCATTCATGTCCGGATGCCGATGTCGGGCAAAACACCAATAGCGACCCTCGTTTTAACACCTCCGTCAAAGAGGACGCCTTTTGAGATACCCCAACCAACCTTAATTAACCCGACCATGAACTCCATGACATCTCCCGCCTCCTGCACTCCTCATTCCACCGCAGCAACCATACCCTGTGCATGGCTGTTGATTCTGGCCCTGCTCGCCATTTCTGCAGGATCAGCCCGTGCCGATTCGGAGATCTCCGACAATTTTGATCTCTCCTTGCCTGGTCGCAGTGAGGGAGGGCTCTTGAATCGTCTTCCGATCGCCAATGGTAATGCGACATGGTCCGCGTATGGGAATGTGGTCTTGGGTCAAGGCGGCGTATTGACCGTCAGGAGTACCGGGGGCACGCGCGCGCAAGTGCCGTTACGAGTGCAGTCCGGCACGGTCACATTGTTCGTTTCTTTGCGGCCAGGCAGCGAGAAAAAGAGCAAGTCGTGGATTGGAGCCGGCTTTCTTAACAAAGGAAGCAGTAACCTTTGGAATGATGCCACTCCCTCCGATGGAGGTCAGATATGGACTCAGATTGCCGCCGATGGCACTGTCACGGTTTTTGAAGGGACTCGCGTTGTGAATCGTTCCATAATGCTGGGAAGTATTGCCGCCGGAATGGTTCCGGTCGTCATTCAATGCAATCTGGATGACGGCACATTTGCCGTCTCAATCAATGGCGTTGAATTCGCAAAGGGAGCATTAAGCCAGATACCGGTCATAAACTGGGCACGCATCGAAATGGACAATCCCAGCCCGCTCCAAACCCAAGCGGATGATTTTCGGATTTTGATGACTCGCTAAATCTCATCCAACTAACAGCCGGAAATCGACATGAATTCATCCGCGACCGCTCCCATGTGCCCAGTTGAAATGTCATGCATCGATACGGAGGTGTTGGTTGTCGGCGGAGGCCCTGCGGGAGTTGCTGCGGCCCTGACGGCGGCGCGTGGTGGAGCGAGAACCGTGCTTGTCGAGCGCCATGGATTTTGTGGAGGCATGGCGACGGCTGCGGGTGTCTCCGTCTTCATCAACTATCGAGACACGAGCGGCGATCTGTCCGACTCAGTTTACCGTGAAATCATTGCCGGACTTGATGCGAAAAATGCGCATTATCGCACGGATGATGCGCACTGCGATGTCTTGGAGCCCGAGGCGCTCAAACACATCCTCGACGACAAACTCGCGGAGGTGGGGGTGAGTGTTTATTTTTATCTTTATCCGGTGGAGATTGAGAGTCGCGGCACCGCCGGTTGGTCGGTCATATGCCAGGGCAAGAATGCGCATGTTAAAATTGGTGCCCGATGCGTGATTGATGCGACAGGTGATGCCGATGTTTGTGCTCGTGCCGGGGTTTCCACGACACACGGACGGCGCGGGGATGGACGGCCCCAGCCGATGACGATGATGGTGCGTCTTGGTCGTTTCGATGCGGAGATCTATCGGGCCAGCGGACGTCCGCTCACCGCCGCAGGACACGCTCTGGAAGGCGGTTCACGAAGCGACGAGATAGCGCTCGCCCGACAGCGGGGAGAATGGAGTATCGCGCGTGACGATATTGCCATGTTCTGGACGCATCCATGGGATCGGTCTCAAGTGAGTATCAATGCGACCCGGGTGCTGGGGCCATCGATGCCGTCTTATGCCGATCTCTCCAATGCCGAGATTGAAGGACGTCGACAAGCATGGGAGGTGTGGCGCTTTTTCAAAAAATACATCCCCGGGTTTAGTGATTCCGTTTTATTGACGACCGGTCCTCAAATCGGCGTGCGGGAGTCACGGCGTATTGTTGGTATAACTACATTGACTGAAAACGATGTGATCGGTCGGCGCACACCGCCTGACTCGATCGCCTACTGCGCCTACCCGATCGATATTCACAGTCCGGATGGAGAGCGCGATACGTTCGATCTCGCACAGTCTCGTCGCTACGGAATTCCTCTTGGATGCCTGATTCCGGTCGGGCATGACTGGCTGCTGGCGGCCGGTCGCTGCATCAGTGCCAGCCATGAAGCGGCTGCCAGCTTCCGTGTCATGCCTACCTGTTATTCCATCGGTCAAGCTGCGGGAGCGGCGGCAGTAATCTCGATTCGTGAAAATATCCCGCCTCGTATGCTGGATGGAGCCACCGTGCGAGGTTTCATGGAGCAGAAGTGAGCTTGGCCGAGCAGAATTTGACGATGACCCGTTCTTGCTGATTCTCGGCAGGATTGTGCTAGTTAATGGCAGGATAGAGAAGGCATTGAATCGCGAGTCTGAGTATAGTCTTTGCATAACTTCCCCCTCCCACTCGTATGAAAATCAAATACCCCCACCGTTCAATCCGATTGCTAGCCGTGCTCACGTCTTTTGGGATTGCTCCATATGCTGGAGCCGAGGTGCTCACATTAACCAGCGGAGCGGACTCCATGCTTCGCTCCGATGTATCGAGTAGCAATTTTGGCAGCGATACTGGTTTCTTTGTCGGGACACTCGCAAGTTCCGGAGCCAACGACCTGCGGCTCGTCTTCTCTTATGATCTATCCACCCTGTTGCCTGCCGGAGCAACAATCAGTTCCATAAGTTTTACGCTGACTCAAAGATCACCGGATGGCACTTCTGCAGATAAGATTCTAAGTCTCTCCTTGGCGTCATTGACGCAGTCCTTCGCCGAGTCACAGGTTTCTTGGAATAACAGGCAAACGTCCAACCTATGGACAACCTTGGGAGGCAGCATCGGCACGACCTTGAGCACAACCACAGCTTTCACCAAGTCGGTCGCCAACACTTTGGTTACGTTTTCATCAAGCACGTCCTTTGTTTCGGTTGCCCAGAGTGCGTTGGATACAGCTTCCACATTTAATTTCCTTGTATATGCCCCCGACCAAGAGGGGTTAACGGACCGGGCGCTCACCAGTTTCTACAGCAAGGAGAATGGGATCTCCTCATTGAATCCCGCCCTGACAATCACCTACACGGTGGCCGCTGTTCCCGAGCCTTCATCTGTGGCTATTCTTGCGGGCTCCGTAGCCTTGGCAATGGGAGTATGGTGCAAGAAAAAGCACAGTCGCCTTGGGCTTACCCAAGGCTGAGTCTGTCTTTAACCCCAATCGCCTCGCATTATTCTTTTAGCGCAAGGATTGCCCTGCCATGAGTATCACCGTCGCATTGCGTTTTCATCGACCGCATCGCAACTCCGCCGATTCACACCGGAGGGGCTTTACCTTGGTTGAGCTTTTGACGGTCATCGCAATTGTGGCCATCTTGGCCGGCATTCTGATTTCCGTGGTGAGTCATGTTCGTGATTCTGCGAGAAAAACAGAAGGAATTTCGAACCTGCGCCAGTTATACGTGGGGCTTTCTCTTTATTCTCGGGATAACAAAAACAAACTGCCTCCGGCAATTGTCACCGGACCGCTTTACTGGACCAGTTCTGTTGCGCCCTATTTGGGCCAAGGGATGTTGGGGGTGGGGCAAAACAACGTATTCCGCAATACCCAATCAGGAACTAACGCCACTACGGACGAAGATATCCGTGCGATGGGGTTGGCGTCTCCGTTGAGCTGTCCCTTGGCGGTAAGCAAATATGACGATCCCAAATTGGTTGCCCCCACATATGCGATTAACGCCTATCTTTATAACCCTCCGGGCTACTACGCAGATTGGTCAATCGTATGGACGCGTGAGCCGGTAATAACAACGGCTAGTCGGCCCGCCAGCACGGTGATCTTTACGAATGCCAGAGTGACGAATCAGGGGGCATGGTATTCAACTGCCGGAGTGGTGCGAGAAATCGAATTTTCAAACACAGAACAGCTCACTGCTTCAGGTATGTTTGTTGGTTGGCTGGATGGGCACGTATCGATCGAAAATAAAGAGTTGTTGTTCGACCAGACGCACCGGCCGGGTGGGGTGGGCGACATTTGGAGTCTGACGCAATAGACTCCGGTTCCGTGCCGGCTCATGAGCTGCACGTTACATGGGTGGTTGGAGGAGCCGTGGAAGTAACCGCGAGCGTGAGCGATTGGTGGTTTGTCCACTCGCGCACATCGAAATCAGGTCGGCATCGTAAACGAGTAGCGGCCTGAGGTGAGTGAGAGTGCGGCGAGGCCGTCGTGGGTGGTGGCGGAGATGCCGGGGGCGGAAAGGCAGGGTTTGTTCGCGATGCGGACGGTGGAGAGGTCGGCGGCGGGAGGGACGGCGAGGGCGGTGGTGTTGGGCGGGATGACGACGCTCCAGGCGAAGGTGGTGCGGGTGCGTTTCCACGCGCTGCTCACGATACCGTAGGGGGTGTCGAGTGTGGCGGTGGCGTGGGTGAGCTTTTCGTGCGGCTGGGGACGCAGGAGGATGCGTTTGAAACCGGGGGCGAGTTCGTGGATGCCGGCGGTGGTGTTGTAGAGCCATTCGCCGATCGCTCCGTAGGCGTAGTGGTTGAAGGAATTCATGCTGTCGTCGCCGAAGCCGGCAGGGGTCCAGCTGTTCCAGCGTTCCCACATGGTGGTCGCGCCGTTCTTGATGGGGAAGAGCCACGAGGGGTAGGCGTCGTTGAAGAGGAGTTTGTAGGCGAGATCGGTGCGGCCGAAGCGCGTCAACACGGGGCAAAGCAACGGTGTGCCGACGAAGCCGGTGCAGAGGTGGTCGTTGCGGCGTTTGAGGGTGCGTTCAAGATGAATGAGCGCGGCGGGGCGCTTTTTCTCAGGCAACAGATCGAAGGCGAGGGCGAGGAGGTAGGCGGTCTGGGTGTCGCCGGCGAGGCGGGTATCGGCGGTGACGTAGTGGCGGTTGAAGGCGGTGAGGATGCGCTTGTGGAGCGCGGCGTAGCGTTTGGCGTCGGCGGGGTGGTCGAGCACGCGGGCGATGTCGGCCATCAGCGCGGCGACGCGGGCGAAGTAGGCGGTGCCGATGAGATCGCAGGGCGTGGCGGCCCATTCGGGCTTGGTGGCTTCGGGGGAGAGCCAGTCACCGAAGCAGGTATCGGGGCGGATGAGCTGGTCCGAGGTTTTTTCGAGGTAGGCGATGTAGCGGGCCATCGCGGGATAGTTTTCCGCGAGAATGCGGGTGTCGCCGTATTTTTGATACACAACCCACGGACAGATGATGCCGGCCTCGGCCCAGGCGGCGTTGCCGCCGATGTTGGTCGGCCAGATGTCGAAGAAGATATCGGGCGCGGTGTCGGGATAGGCGCCGGTGGAGTGTTGCCCGTCGGCGAGGTCGCGGGTCCATTTGCGGAAGAAGGAGGCGACGTCGTAGTTGAAGGCGGCGGTGGGGATGAAGACCTGGGCGTCGCCGGTCCAGCCGAGGCGTTCGTCACGCTGCGGGCAGTCGGTGGGGACTTCGAGGAAGTTGCCCTTCTGGCCCCAGCGGATGTTGGACTGGAGCTGGTTGATGAGCGGATCGGAGCACTCGAACGAACCGGTCGGCGCCATGTCGGTGTGCCAGACGAGACCGGTGACGGCTTCGGCGCGGGGCTTGGCTTTGAGGCCGGTGAGCTCGACGTAGCGGAAGCCGTGGAAGGTGAAGCGGGGTTCGTAGATTTCTATGCCTTTGCCGGAGCAGATGTAGGTGTCGGTGGATTTGGCGGAGCGGTAGTTGGCGGTGTAGAGCGTGCCGTCGGCCTGGAGCATTTCGGCGTAGCGGAGGGTGATCCGGGTGCCGCGGGGGGCGCGGAGGCGCAGGCGGATGTTGCCGACCATGTTTTGACCGAGGTCGAAGACGTGGGCGCCTTTGACGGGCTGGGTGAGGGCGATGGGTTTCAGCTCTTCGGTGGTGCGGACACGGCCGAAGGCTTTGGCGGCGAGGGGGAGCCAGGGGAAGGAGAGGACTTGGGCGGGTTTTTCTTTTTGGCCGAAGTCGAGGCGGGCGTCGAAGGATTCGCCGTCGTAGAGGTCGGCGTTGAGGACGGGGCCGGTGGAGGCGCGCCAGGTGGAGTCGGTGCCGATCCAGCGGATGGAGCCGTCGGCTTCGACGAGCCGCAGGGTGGCGTAGAGCGCGGGGTCCTTGCCGTAGTGGTCGCGCATGCGCTTGAAGCCGAAGTAGCCGCAATACCAACCGTCGGCGAGGAGAGCGCCGAGGGTGTTGTCGCCGGCGGTGAGTTGCGCGGTGACGTCGTAGGTGAGGTATTCGAGGCGGTGGCGGTAGTCCGTCCAGCCGGGGGTGAGGTGGTCGCGGCCGATGCGTTGACCGTTGAGGCGCGGTTCAAAGATGCCGCGGGCGGTGATGTAGAGGCGGGCTTCGCGCGGGGCGGCGGCGAGGCGAAAGGTTTTGCGGAGATGTGCGGCGGGGCGTTCGGCGGGGGCTTTGGGCAACGACGGGTGGGAGATCCATTCGGCGGCGGGCCAGGGAGCGAGAGGGGAGAGGAAACCCGTTTCGAACCAAGCGGTGTTGTTCCATGCGGAAGCCGTGCCGGTGTGGTCCCAAATGCGTAGGCGCCAGTAGTAGCGCGTGTGGGGCGCGAGCGCGGGACCGGCGTAGGGGACGAGAACGGAATCGTCGGAGGTGACGCGGTCGGTGTCCCAGACAACGGCTCCGTCGGCGGAGACTTCGAGCTGATAGGACGTCTGCGCGGCGCCGGGGCGGGAGTCGGCGAGCTTCCAAGAGAATCGGGGCAGGGGTTCGTCGAGGCCGAGCGGGTTGACGAGATGTTCGGTGCGGAGGTCGGTGAGGCGGGCGGGCATGGGATGTAAGGGTGCGCTATCCTAGCACGGGGGCATCGAGGGTCGCCTTCACCGGAAGGGATTTTTATAGGACGATCGGCTCAGGTGCGGCGGGTGACGGTGGGGCCGTCCATCCAGGTGCCTTCGACCATGGTGATCTTTGGGGCGGACGGGATGCCTATCTCGTTGCGAAAAAGCTGGCCGGCGAGCACGTCCACAGCGGCCATGCCCACGCTGTGATTATCCTGATGAATACCGGCGATGCGGCCTTCATATTCCGTTCCGGGATCAAGGCTGGCGAACCCCATGTCCTCAGGCACATTGATCCCGAGTTCCTGCAACCAATCCAGGGTGACATGCCGCCAGATGCCGATCAGCGCATCCGGCTTGCTTGCGCGGAGCCATTTGACGAAGGGGCTCGGGTCAACGTAGTCGTCGAAGATCAGGGGTTCCAGTCGATCACCCCCGTAGATGCGCTGGGCTCCGAGGAAACCGCACTGCCAGAGATGATTTACCCGGGAGTCGTCCAGGCGATGAATGGTCAGGCCAATGCGTTTGTAGCCGAACCGCCTGAGACTGGCGTAACAGGCAAACATGGCGTTGATGTTGTGATGGACGACCCGATGCAGGGCGACTTGTTGGAATGAATAGCCGATGGCGACGACCGTGTGGTCGTTCCAGTTGAGCGCGAGCGTATCGTGGTCCATCGGAAGGGGGGCGAGCAGCGAAGCGCGAATGCCGCGGGAGCGCAGGGTGTGGCTGATGCGTCGCGAGTGCATGCCCAGATTGCCCATCCACATGTGTTGAAGATCGAATCCCAGTTCGCTGGCGCGAACTTTGGCGCCCTCGTATTGGGCAACGATGGAGGGCATGGTTTTCCAGTGCTCCTGGTTCTCGAAGGCCGTGAGGTAGGTGATGACTTCACCGGTGGGATTGAGCCGCTTGCGCCCGCGCACTTGGGTCATCAGCGCGTTGACGAGTGCGTTGGACTGGTAACCGGCCTTCTTGGCCGCGGCGAGCACGCGGTCCCTTGTTTTTGAAGCCACGGAGGGGTGGCGCCGGAGAGCCAGCGACACGGTCGTGCGGCTGATGCCAAGTTGGGCGGCGAGCTCGCGGATTGAGGGGGGCGGGGAAGAGGGCATCTGACGTGTCAGATAACGTGTCGATTGAGGCAGAGTCAATTTCTGACAGGGTTCGGACAGCCCCGGCGGAAATCGAGTTTCCGTTGAAACGGCCCCTTCTTCCCCAACCCCTGTTTTTACCATGAATCTTCGCCTCTGTTCGTTGTTGCTCGTATCTTTGAGCCTGTCCGTTGCCGCCGGTGCCGCCGGTGCCGCCGGTTTGGATCAATACCTGGTCGCTCGTTGGACATTCAACGACGGATCACTGAAAGCCGATAAGGGAGGTTATCTTCTGCGCATGCTGGAGATCGGCAGCGGCTCCTCACTTACCGTTGAGAAGGGGCAGGCGAATCTCGGGCGAGGGACGTTGCTGGCGTGCGAGAATATAAACAGCGCAACCATGCCCAAGCTCGGCAGAAACATTACGATCTGGGCGCGTCTGCGGATCGACGCGCCGGCTCCGGCGACCGCGTTTTTGTTTGGGTTGCGCGACCAAGTGCCCGCCGGTGATTGGAAAAACATGGTGTTGGCGGTGCGGGCGCGTGACCTGCCGGCCAATGCGACAAATGCGTTTGTGCGGTTTGCCACCGGGTCGCAGATGAACAGCCCATCGCTTTCGGTCGCACTTGAACCCGGGAAATTCGTTTCGGTCGCGTTGGTGTTCGATGGTGATACGAAGGCGGTCACCTATGTCGTGGACGGCCAATCGCTCGTCGGAAAACATAAGGATGCGGTTGCTTTGGGTGACTTTAATAATTTTGCCATCGGCCGTCTGAAGGAGGCGGGGGCCGTGGCGATGACGATCGACGAAGTGCGCATCTATTCCGTCGCGCTTTCGCCCGAGTGGGTGGCGGACATCACCCCCGTGAAATAACGCTGAACGCCCGGCGCTTTCTCTCATGCATCTCCGCTCCACGGTTCTGATTGGTCTGGTCGCATTGGCATCGAGCCTATCGCTGCGGGCCGATGATCGCCAGAGGTGCATCATCTCGGATTTCGAGGATGCGGGCACCTGGCGTGTGATCGGGAATTCGGGGTCGACTCCGGGCGCCTGGTTTTCCGGCGTCACTTGGATGGGTGGGTCGCAGAACGCCAGGTTTGGCGACGATTGGGTCGGGGAAATCCGATTTGATTTCGCCAACGAGAGCACGGCTCCACGCCGGCTGGCTTTTCGGCGCGTGAAGATGTCGCGGACGAGCGGGTTTCTCGATGGCATCGAGTTTGACGCCGATTCGCGGGGGCTGCCGGTTGCCTTGCGTTTCACCCTGATGGACAGCACGAAGAAGCGCCACACCACCCCCGCGATCAGGTTGGGAACAGAGGGATGGCGGCGTTATCGTCTGGAGCTGGACGAAAAGAGCTGGCCCGACTTTGAAAACGTGCGCTTCCCCGCCTCGGTGGAGCAGGTTGTGATTGAATCTGCGGCGGGCGGCGCGGGCGCGGTGTTCATCGACGATCTCGCGCTGACGGGGAGCTTCACGACGCGCGACCGGTTGACCGTGGCGCCGGTGTATTCAGGAATCGCCTACGGACCGGGCAAGCCGTTCGAGCTCGTTTATCGCGCCAGAAACGCCATGGACGCTTCCGTCGGGATCACCGCCGCCCTGACGGTGAGATGCGTGGGCGGCGCGGAGGTGTTTTCAGGACGTTCATCCTCGAAGGCCGCCCCGTTCGGCCAGGCGCTCGTGCGGTTTGCGTTGCCGGCGCTGCCGGTCGGAGCCTACGAGGCGGCGGTCACATTGGAGTCGGGCGACGTGACGATTTCCTACGAGGATAATTTCGGGGTCTTTGTGCCGAACGGAGGCAGGATAAACCGCAAGCCGATGTGGTTCGGCATTCAGGATCAAACCGCTTGGCAGGGGGAGGGCGAGAATCGCCTGCATCTCGACTGGATGAGGCAGATCGGCTTCGACCTGAACCGACTGGGGATGACGCCCGGCCGGTTCAGTCTCGCGGTTCCGCGCAGTCTCGACGGCTGGAGAAACCTGCTGCAGCCATTTGAAGCGGCGGACATTGACACGTGCTTGTTGTATTTCGAGACGCCCGGGGAACTGCTCGACAGTCGCAAAGACAACCGCGCCGCTCCCGCCGATTTGGAGGCGTTCGGCCGCTACGCTGCCGACGTGGGGACTTTTTTTGGCGCGTTCCCGCATGTGCGTTACGTCGAATTCTGGAATGAGCCCGATATTGGTTTTTTCCACGGCACGATGGATGAGTATTGGGGGATGTTGCAGGCCTTTTCCGAGGGCATCCGCTCCACCGCGCCCGGTTTCAAGATCACCACGGGCGGCGCCACGGTGAAGCATCCCCACGCCAAGCCGGACTTCAACGAGGATCTGTATTCACAGCATGGAGACCTCTATGATGTCGCCGCGTTTCATGCGCACGGGACATTGGCCGCCTACGCCGAACGTCAGGAGGCGGTCGAGGGCTGGCAGTCGAAGGGAGGGTTGTCCAAACCCGTCGGCAACACCGAGTCGGGAGAGCGCAGCGGCTATGATGCACGGGGCCGTTTCGAGCAGGCGATTACCTTGGTTAAAAAACTGACCTACGTGAAGTCGCGTCCCCGGAGCGAGTTCTACCTCTGGTTTACGTTGCAGGATTATTGGGACATGGATCCCGATGCCGACGATTCTTTCGGCCTGATCACCTCGGACAACCGGGCCAAGCCTTCTTTGGTGGCTTACAATGAGGTGATCCGCCAATTGGCCAACACCGATTCCGTCGCGACTCCGGCGTTTCCGGCGGAGGTGACCGGATATGCGTTTGTCCGCGAGGACGGACGGCATGTGCTGGTGTGCTGGGCCAGTGATGGCACGAGCGGCGGCACACTGTGGATTCGCTCCGCAAAGCCGGTGATGCGGGTCGATCTGTTTGGGCGGATGGAATCCATGGCAGCTTCCACGGGCGGCGCGCTGGCTGTCGGCAAAGAGCCGGTCTACCTCGTTTCGGACGGGCCCCTTGCGTTGTTGGATGAAAACCAGCGCCCGCTGAGCGCCCCCGCCGAGATCTACCGTGATCCGGAGGAGACCGTCGAATTTCAGGCCGTGGTGCGCAACCTGGGGTCGATCACCGCAGTGCACCGTCTGGCGTTGCGCGATGCCCGTGGGGCCGTGGTGTGCTCGGCTGAACGCAGTTTGAAACCTGGCGAACGGGCCGAGTTTTCCATGCGTATCCCGTCCGGTCTGTCGACGGACGAAACCGGGACGCGGATCTACCGGCTGGAGTTGGTCACGGACGTGGATACCACGCCGTTGTCCCTGTCGCTGCCGGTGCACGACAGTTATGCGATTCGCGGGGAGAAGCCGGCGACGATCCGTCTGGCCACGGCCCAGGATGTGCACGAGCTGACCTTTGACCCCAGTATCCGGGCATGGAAAGGGCCGCAGGATTTGTCGGTGGAAGCGCGCATCGGTCGTGATGATAAATCGGTGATCTTTCATTTTGACGTGACGGACGACCGCCACGTGCAGACTCATCCCGACGCGGAGCTCTGGCGCGGGGACAGCGTGCAGGTCGCCTTCTATAATCCCGCGAACGGGGCGCACACGCTTTTCGATCTCGGGTTGCGGGGGAACGAGGCGGTGGCTTGGTGTCACAAGAACACCGACCTTTCGTGGCAAGGCCGTTGGTCGCTTCCGCTGGAGATCCGCCGTGAGGCTACGCGCACGGTGTATGAGATTGCCGTGCCGTTTGAGTATCTCGGGTTGCCGAAGGAGCCGGCCCCGGGGACTCCGGTGCGTTTCGCCTTCCTCGTGAACGAGGACGACGGACAGGGGCGCGTGCGCTGGATGAACTGGCGCGGAGGTCTCGGCGACAATCAGGACATCCAGCGACTCGGCCACGGTATCCTAAAGTAAGCATTTCAGCCCATCACCCTGACAAAACATCATGAAAAAAAACACCATCCCCGGTCTGCTACTCGCAGTGACCTGCCTGCTCGGAGCGGCCAACGCGCGCGCCGACTACACCGACAACCTGCTTGCCGGCTGGACATTCAACAACGGCACATTGACCAGTGATCTCGGCACCCTGTCGGGCGGTTCGGCGGTCACGTTTTCGCAGACCGGCACCGGTGGCAACCAGACCACTACGTTCAACTCGGTCGGCACCGTGTCGCTTGGAACGGGACGCATGCTTTATACCACCGCGATTAACAGCACCGACTACCCATCCCTTCTTTCAGGTGTGACGATCTGGGTGCGCGTGCAGTTTGATGCTACGCTCGCCCAAACGGGCATTTTTGGCCTGCTCAACACGGCGAGTGCGTTGACCGGGGCGGCCGGCGTCAATAATTACTCGGCGGCGTTGACTGTAAACGACCCGACCAATCGCGTGGGCGCATTCCAAGGGCGAACCGCCAGCAGCACCCCCTTGGGCGCATCCAGCGGGAATCCGGTGATTCCCGCTTCCGGGTTTTCCGACATTGCCATTCGCGTGTCGGATTCCGATCCCGCTCTGGGGTCTCTTGTTTCAGTCACCATCAATGGGGTGACCAAGAGCCTTGGTTGGTCGGGAGGGTCGGATGACCTGCAGTCGTTCGCGGCGCTTGCGCTTGGCCGCATCAAGACGGACGCAGGCACGGCGCTCACCTTCGATGAAGTTCGCCTCTATTCGGCTTATCTCACGGATATGCAGCTGGCTTCAATTTCGGCGGTCGCCATACCGGAGCCCGGAACCGTCGCGTTGGTTCTTGGCGCGGCGGCGCTCGTCTTCTCCCTGAAGCGGCGCGTCCGTCGCTCGTGAGGCAAAAATGAACATGCACGCACACCGTATCCGGAGGGAGGGCTTCACATTGGTGGAGTTGCTGGCGGTCATCGCGATCGTCGGCGTGCTGGCGGCCATTGTCATCGCGACCATCGGCGGCGTGCGGCAACGCGCGCAAAATGCAACTTGCATGAGCAATCTCCGCCAGATCGGCGCCGCCGCATTGTTGTATGCTTCGGATCATCATGGCATGCTGCCGCCGGCGCAAATCAGCAGCGAGGCGTGGCCGATGAGAACATGGATGTATCAAATCCAGTCCTACGCGGAAGGGCGCAAGCTCGCGGACACCACCGGCAACATCGGACTTTGCTATGACGGGATCTTTCACTGTCCGGCGAAGGATGACTGGGCGTTGAGCGGAACGGGAGTGACCGACCTGCAGCGCACCTCCTACGGGATGAATACCTTCGCGGCACTCGGGCTTTCCGCCGCCGGATTGGCGGATTATCCGTCGGTGCGCATGGCTGTCTTCATACGGCCTTCCGCCACGATGCTGGCCAGCGACTACAATGCCAGCGACTACAAGATCCCCAATCAGGATTATCTCTACAAATCGTCGTCGAGTCTGCTGTCGTTGCGCCATTCAGGGAGGCACAACGTCGTCATGGTGGACGGGCATGTGGAGTCCCTGTCGGCGCAGGGGCTCAACTATTACCTGGTCAAGGCGAACGACAGTGCGATCCGCCCGTTCTGAGGAGCGGCCACGCAACGACTATGAACGAGACACGAAGGCGTTATTACTTGCATCGTATGGCCGATTACGGCGACCGGCATTTCGATCCGGCGGCGGGCATGCTGTTGCTGCCGATGAGCGGGTATCGCAATGTCCACGCCGAGCATCTCGACGACACGCCGAGGCACCCGGTGCGCGAGTCGCTTTATTACGCGCTGGTGTTGCTGGAGCTGGCCGACCGTTCTCTGCAGGGGCGGGCCGAGGTGATCATCCGGCGTTTGATCGCGTTGCAAGAGGCGTCGGATCCCGAGGCGAAGACCTTCGGATTGTGGCCGTATTTTCTGGAGGATCCGGTGGCGAAGTGGTCGTGGCCGGACTTCAACTGGGCCGACTTCAACGCCATGACGTTGCTTTTTATCTGGCACCGGCACGGACGGCGGTTGTCGGCGTCGCTGGCGACGGAGATAGAGCAGGCGATTGCGCGGGCGGCGATTTGCATCCGACGGCGGAATGTGGATCTCAACTATACGAACATCGCCATCAAGGGCACGTTCGTGACGCTGTCGGCGGCGGAAATATCCGGTGATGCCGATTTGCACCGATACGCATTGGATCGTCTCGGGCGGCTGCGCGACACGGTGCTGTCGGCGGGCGGCTTTGTTGAATACAACAGCCCCACTTACGCGGCGATCAGTCTCGCGGGGTTGCACGCGATCGGGACCTATGTCCGCGACGAGCGGGCGCGGGTATTAACGGAGCCGTTGCTGGAACGCTTCTGGCGCGACGTGGCGGAGCGCTTCCATCCCGAGACGATGGAGTTGGCCGGCCCGCATGCGCGGGCCTACACGACGCGGCTGGGCGAGGCGCCGGAACTGCTCGGCTCGTTGATCGAGAAAGCAAGCAGAGGGTCGGTGGTTTATCCGCTGGTGGAGGGACGGGAGCCTTTCGGTGCGCTGTATGCCTGCGTGGTCAATGTGGATGCGCCGGCCGATGTCGTGGCGGCCTTGTCGGCCCGCGCGAGCAAACCGCGACAGACCGTGGTGCGTTCACAGGCCCGGCCGACGGAGGCGCCGAGGGTGCAAACGACGTGGCTGGAGCCGGCGTTCTGCCTCGGATCGGTGTCGTTCCAAGACGGATGGGAGCAGCGGCACAATTTGATCGCGTATTGGAAATCCAAAGACGGGAAGATCGGTTCGCTGACGCATCGCTATCTGCGCGACGACCGGCCGTGTTGCAGCGGTTATTTTGTCTCGGAGCAGCGCGAAGGTGCGGTGGCGGCGGGGGCGTTTCTCGGCGCGTATGCCGATCATCATGTCTCGATCCCGACCGAGGGGACAACGTGTGCGTTCCTTGGGCCGGTGATCGAACTGGACGCGGCGGGCGAGAAAATCGATGTGTGTGTTGATGGATGCCGGGTGGGTCTCGGTGAATCCGTGCCGGTATCGGTGGGTGGTGTCGTGCGGCTGACGCTTTCGGCGGTCACGTTTGAGTGGAGCCTGATGAAGCACGATGTCTCTCCTGCACCGAAGTCCGGGCCGCGTGTGGAGTCTGTGTCGGCGGACCGGCTGCGTATCGTGTTGCCTCATTACGAAGGAATGCGCCGACAGTTGCGGTGGCTCGACTTTGAGAGAGCGGCATCGGGCTACGCGCTGAGTTTGGCGGCAAGTGGTGCCGCTTTTCCGAAGGCTGATGGCCTGGACGTTGTGGTGCCGGAGACGACTCCGGTCTCACCGATTGCGACCGAAACCTGGGCACTGCACCGCGAAGTAGCGAGTGTTTGAGGTTTGTCGGCGAGGTCTTGAACCGCCGGGAGGTCCGTTTTGGGTCAATCGCCTCCCCGCTGCCGCTTGTCTGCGGAGCGGGGGGGGAGTTGTTCAGTAGGGCTTGTGTTCTTTCACTCTGCCGTTGTCGGTGTCGTCGATCTGGTAAGTCTTGAGGGACTTGAAGAGCGCGCGGATGTCGTGGATGCCGCCCCAGGTGAACCAGATGCCGGTGACGATGGTGATGAGCACGGGCAGGCCGATGGCGGTGACGTGCCAGAAGGTGAGCCAGAATTCGTTCGACCAAGGTTTGATCCACGAAACGATGCCGGCTTGTCCGATGAGGTTCCAGGCGGTGCCGACGATCATCACGAAGAACCAGAAAATCGCCCAGACGAAGAGACTGCCGGCGATCCACTTGTCGCCGGTGGTGAAATTCTTGTCCACGCCGATAAGACGACCAAAGCTCCAGGCTCTCTTGGGGATGATTGCGCGCCCCTTTTCATCGACGGGGTATTCTTCGCGATGGAGCATCTTGCGAATCGGGTAATCCTGCCGGCAGGTGGCCAGCGAGACCACGATGTAGAGCGTGATGGAAATGAGCGTGGCGAAGAACGAGATCTGCGCGCCGTTGAGCGTGAAGAGCGGCAGGGAGGGAATGCCCACGGAGGAGAAGAGCCAGTTGAGTCCGCTCGAAAACACGTCGTCGCCCCAGAGTTTGTAGGCGAGGATGCCACCGCCGGAGAGGATCGAACCGGCGATGACGGCGGACCAGGCCCCGGCGGTCGTGCCCTTCTTCCAGTAGAGTCCGCCGATGATGGCCGCCCCCGCGCCGCCCACATAGACGGCGGTGGTGACGGTCCACCACATGACGATGTATTCGGTTTGTGTGAACAGCGTTCCAAACATGAACGCGAAGACGGCCACACCGGTGATGCAGCGGCGCAGGAGTCGGATGTGTTGTTTCGGTGTGGGAGCTTTTTTCAGGCGTGGGAGGACTATGTCCTGAGCCAGGATACCGCCCCAAGAGTGGAGGTGGGTCGAGTCGCCGCCGAAGATGCCGAGGAGCAGGATGGCGCAGAGGGCACCTTTGACGCCAATGGGAAGCATGTGCGACAGGGCCACGGGGATGGTCATCTGTTTCTGAATCTGAGGCTGGGAGATCTCGGAGATGGCTTGTTGCGCGCTGGCCGAGCTTTGCGCGAAGTCGGGATGCCCGAGGTAGGTAATAGCGGCGACGGCGAGGAGCACGACCACGACGGATTTTCCGGATTCACGCCAACGACCGAGCAGGCCACCCATGCGGGCTTCGTGTGGAGTGGCACCGGCGCTGTTGTAGGCACTGGAGTTTTGCCAGGCCATGGTGCCGTAAGTGCCCAAAAAGACGCCCATGAGCACATACCAAAGGTTAAAATCCTGCACTTGCCAGGCGTCGAAGGGGTTGACCATGGAGTGGCCGGGCGGACGGGTTCCGATCACGCTGCTCATCTGCGACCAGCTGACGACGGCGAGCACGCCCACGATCAGGATGATATACATGAGCTGCGAAAAAATACCCTCGATGCAGTCCGTGACCATCAGCGTGATCAAACCGCCGGAAATGGTGAGCGTCAGACTGATTGCGAGGAAGATGCCCATCAGGGGGACGTAGGTGGGCAGCGAGTGTGAGCCGACGATGATCTCGGGCGGTAGTTGCAAGAAAAACACCATGAAGCGGGCACCGACGGCGGGGATGATGCCGAAGTTGATCACGCCGGCGAGGAAGCCGAGGATGCCGGTGAAGAACCGGAAATTGCGGCTGTAGCGCATCTCGAAGAACTCCGCGAGGGTCATGGCCTTGGTCTCGCGGAAACGGTAGATAACGAAACCGAAGATAGCCACGATGAGGCCGACCGGGCCGGTGATCCAACCCCACCACGAGGGCACGAAACCGGCCTGGCCAAAGACCTCCCAGGCAGCAACGAAGACCACGGCACCGGCCTGCATCTCGCCCTTGGCCACGGCGAGCAGGTAGCGCCCGCCAACACGTCCGCCGGAGACGAAGTGCGCGACACTCTTCATCTGCCGATGGGTAATGATACCGATCGAAAGAATGATGATCAGGGGAACGATGATGACTAGCCAGTCGAGAAGATGCATGGGGCGGTCTGGGTTAAAAAATAAAAAGACCAATACTGGTCTTTTTATTCAATCACCAAAAGAGGTTAAGACGGGTGGGCGGAAAGGGGAACCGATGTTTGGTTGGTTTGCCTATTGCCGATGCCTATCGTTTATGGTTTCGGCCGGATGGCAAGGAATCCGGCCCTTAGAAGAGACATGTAGGAATCCACCGCGATTTTAGTGAAACCCTGATTCAAAAGAGTCGCCGTATCTTTGGTATCGCAGATCAGAATCCCCGCATGCTTATCGTGGGTTTTTGCCGCTGTGACTATGTTATTCAGAGCAGCATCGAAGCTCGGCACCGCCGGTTCAGTTGACAGGCTCAGCTTCAGGTCGGCCGGGCCGACAAATAACACATCGATGCCGTCGACGCCGGCAATAGAGTCCACATTAGCGACGGCTTTGGTGCTTTCGATCTGGGCAAAGAACAAGGGGGACTCTCGCGTTTCCGGAGCGCTTAGCCAAAAGCTGAGGTAGTCCGCGCAAGTCTTTTTTGAAGGATTTTTAGGCTGCGGTGGTCCGGGATGATCGACGTATGGCGAGAGCTGCCAGGTAACGGGTCTCGTCATAGGGCACATTGTCTTTCCAGCAGCGCCAGAGGATGCGAAGCCATTTGAAGGCGAGGGCGCGCAGGATGGCGTGATGGCCTTTGCCGGCGGCTTTTTGCTTGCGGTAAAACTCCTTGGCCCAGGCGCAGCGCGACCCCGTCAGGCCGGCCCATTCGACGAAGCTTTGGCGCACGAACTTAGGCGCGGCCCACCGCCAATGCACCCACAACCGGCCCTGGCTTTTTTCGCGCACCGGTGCCGGGGCCGTGTATTTTTGCAGGGCCTGGGCGTTCGGATAACGCGCCGCCACATCGCCGAAGGCCGTCAGCAGACGCGGGGCCAGCGTCGCGCCCGCGCCGGGCAACGAGGCGAACACCTCCGCCTTGGGGTGCGCGGCGAACACTTCCTCGATGCGTCCTTCCATGGTCGCGATGTGACGGGCCTCCACCTCGAGCAGATCGAGCAGCCAGGACAGCTCCAGTCGGGCCGGACCGATCACCGCCCGGTCCTCACTCAAGACCCGTGGGCGCTCCAGCAAGGCCAGTCGCTGCGCGATACGTTCCTCCGAGCGCACGTTGTGTTTGGCGTAAAACACCCGCAGGCGGGCCGCGCCGGCCTTTTGCACGTCTGCGAGTTCGGGGAAGCGCCGCAAAAAAGCCAGGGCCAGCGGCGCAGCCAAGTCGTTTCCGGCCAGGGTGAGCGCCTGGGGGAAGTAGCCCTTGAGCAGACTGGTGAGCTGCCCATGATGTTCCAGAGCGCGACGTCTTTGTGGACGAGGCAGCTTTGCGACAGGTCGAGCAGAGCAGAGTGTTCATCGATCACACGGTTGATGTCGGCCGCTTCCGAAGGCGTTAAAAACTCACTGGTGACGAGCAGCGTCAAATGGCGCTCCAGGTGCAGTCGGAAATACTGAGGGTAGGTTTCGTGATAAGCGGTGAGACGACCGGTGTTGGTTGTGGCTTCGCTATCAAAGGGACCAAAGCCGGAGGCTGGCACGTCCTGCCAGCGGATAATCCCGCGACCAATCTCGCCGACGATGTGTTCGAGTTGGAGGCTACCGTCGCGGTGCAACGCATTGAGGTCCGGACAGTCGAAATACTCGATGACTTGCACGGCGAACGGAACTTGGGTGCGCGAGGCGTCGGTGAACAAGACGCGAGGGACAGGCACGCCGGTTTTGGCGACCTCGGTCATCACCTGCGATTCCATCGCGAGGTGCCCGTCTTGCTCCGGACCGTCCTCCACGCGGACGAACGCGCGCCCACCAGAGTAATCCAGAAAGTAAGTGCGATGGTCGCCTTTCCCTCCAGCCGGTTTCAGCGAGCCTAGGTCGGGGAAGTGTCCTGTCAGCAGCCGGGTCAACGCAGGCAAGATGTCGGATCCAGCTGCGTCAGCTTCCTTTCGTTCGACACCATGCAGCGCGGCCGGCCGGTCACACTTCCAGTAATAGATGTCCTTTCTCGTGCCGCTCATGGGTTATGCGATTTGACTTCGAGGGAGAACTGGAGATCCCCGGCGCTGCCGACCTGGCAGGCGAAGGCAAAGCCCAGGCCGCCCGACGCGACTTTGATCTCCAAGAGATTCCAGCCTGCGTGCAGTGACACGTCGCGGCGGAATTCATACAGGTCGGGAGACCAGGAGGGGCGGATTTCTTTACTGTGATCGATGTAGGCTTTTCTGTTTACGCGGAACTGCATCCAGTAGTCCGCACCGAGCAGAAAGATCGCCTCCCGGTCGTTAGGGCTGTGCACGAAGGCGCGGGCGTAGCCGACCTGGCCCTCGCTCGCTGGCGAAATACTCGAGAAGGAGACGAAGCCTGGCCGCCCATCGGTGCCTCCGGTGGGGTCGAGGGATGTCAGAGTGCTTTCGTTTTCGTCAGAGCTCTCGTTCGCGTTCGGTGAGAGTTCCCGCCACTTGAGGTCGCTGTCGGGACTGGTTTCGGGTGGGAGGGGATTGTCCAAGGCGGGTAGGGCGCCGCCGTTGTTCATGTTGAGTTTCGACATTTCGATCGCACCCATACCGTCCCACGCCCGCCAGTGCGGGATGTGGACCAAGGGGATGTCGGCGTCCCCGACCAATCGGCGGAGGAGCGACTTTTTCCGTTCGGCATGTCGCGCCTCCACGGCCTCGGGATTGGGTCGGCTGATGAGTAGGCGGAGAGCAGAGTCTGCGGACACGCAGTGTCCCGCCAACACGTCTTCTTCGGTGAATCGGGCGAGCAAGACATCGCCGTCGGTGTCACGGTTGTGATCATACGAGACATAGATTATGCCCTCGGGTGAAGCCGTTCCATCCGGATAGCTGACACCGTCGCGTTCATCGAGGATGAGACCGCCCGGCCAGGTGATTCCGTCGTCATCGGAAACGTAGGCCGTGAGATGGGAACGGGATTTCGGGCACGCATCCACGGGGTGGCCGTGTTTGACCAGCAACAGGCGGCCCGAGGGGAGTCGCCGCATAAAGTGCCGGGAGTTGACGTGAGGCAGCCACGGTTCGCCGGTAGTCCAGGTGACGCCGCCGTCGAGGGAGAAGCTTTGCCACATGCCTTGGGTGAGCGTGCGCACGACCATCCAGAGGGCTCCGTCGCGACGTTCCACAATCGTCTGTTCCAGAAAATCGACGGCGCAGGGAAAGGATGCGCCGCCGCGCCGTTCCCAGGTTTTGCCTTCGTCGCGGGAGACGAGCACATTGCCCAGACGGTAGGCGTCGAGCTCGTGGAAGCTGTCGAGGAAGGGAGAGCCTTCGTCATTCTCGGACAAGGTCTCGACCATGCTGGAATTCATGAGCTCCCGCGGCCAGAGTGCGGCGGGCAACATCCACTTGCCGGTGGAGAGCACGGTCGGCTTGTTGAGCGCGAAGCCGTGCCAGATGCGCTCTGCCGGAGCCCATGACGGGGAGCCCGCATCCGGATTATCGCAGCGGGCCGCCCAGATGCCCATGCGGCCGTCGTAGTAGCCCACGGATTGGGAAAAGTAGACCCAGAGGCGGCCGAGTGGATCGAGCCACGGAACACCGCTGATCGTAGATCGCATCATGGGCAGGCTCGCATCGTGCGAATCAATCACGAGACGGGGGTCGGACCACGTGGCCCCGTCATCGTCGCTGGTGGCGAGCACGAGGAAGGCCTTTTCGTTGTCACCTCCACCGATCCATGACGCCCAGAGCCGTCCGCCCCGCGTGCGCTCCACGCCCACGGTCATGCCATAGTCGAGTTTATCATACCCATATTCGGGCAACGGGCTCGTGTTGAGGACGGGAGGAACGAGCGCCAAGTCGGCGAGCTCGCGGATGTCTGCTTCGGTTTTCATGTCAGTGGCAACGAGGATGAGCGATTAGCGGCGCAGTTTGGCCAAACCTTCCGCGTTCAGGGCGACGCGGAAACCGATGTAGATGTAACCGCCGTAACCGGCGTTGTTGAACTCGCGGTCGCTGACGCGCTGGGAGTGGTTGTAGTAGCCCCACGAGCCTCCGCGAATCGCCCGGTGCGGGGACGGCAGGTTGCCGACGGGGTTGGTCACGTCGCCTGCGGGATAGTCGCGATAGGTGTCGGTGCACCATTCGGACACGTTGCCGGCAAGGTCCATCACGCCGTCGCGAGAGGTGCCGGTAGGGTAATCGCCCACCACCTGAACACCACCGCCCGTGGAGGCGGTTCGCTCCGGGGAACGATTTAGGCTGGCCGTGTGCAGAAAGTTACCTCGATCGGGAGTGGGGGCGTCGTTGCCCCACGGATACGTCCGGCCTTCGCCGCGTCCGCTGGCGACGTATTCCCACTCGGCTTCGGTTGGTAGGCGGAAGCCGTCGGCGTTTTCGACGAGTTCCCAAGTCTTTTCGTTGTAGGCGGGCGTCAGGCCGTTTTCACGGGAGAGGTTATTGCAGTAGCGGACCGATTGGGTCCACGAGACATAGATGGCGGGCTCGCGGTCGCGCCACGAGAAGCCGTCGCGTTGGGCGCGATGCTCCGGCAGGAAGCGTTCCAGTTCCTCGTTGGTGACCTCGTATTTGCCGATGGCAAAGGGCGAGACTTGCACATGACGGGAGGGGCGTTCGTCGGGCTCACCGCCGGGGCCGCCCATGGTGAATTCGCCGCCGGGTATTGCCGCGAGTTCAGGATGCTTGGGTTTAGGGAGCGGGAAGGAATGGGCGATCTGAACCGGGATCAACTCAAGCTGGCGCAGGGTGGCTTCGCCGAAGTCATTGAAGTCGTTGTCTGTGAGTTTGGGGTCGTTCGAGGAATCGCTGCGGATGGTGAAGCGGGTGGTCTGGTCCCACGTGGACCAAAGAAAAGAAATGGTGCGGAATGCGTCCCCGGTCGGAGGCAGGGTGAGCGGGAAGTAGTTCGGAAAGTCTCCTTCCGCGCCGGGTGCGCCGTTGGCGTAGAGCGTGAAGCGGGTCTCTGACGAGCCGGTGTTACGATAGGTGAGCCGGAAGTTTTGGGGAGTAGCACCAAGCGACTTGGTCTCGATGAGCATCGGTGCCGCGCCGGGTTTCATGATTGTGTCGTTGAGCGCGAAAGTATGTTTCGGCTGGCCGGCCACGGCACCACTCATCCAGATACGGTGGGCCAGATGCATGCCTTTCGCGCTGTTCTCCCGGGTCGCGGTGTCAGCGGAGACGATTTCCTTGCGACCGGATACGTCGATCAATACATCGCGGTCGCGGATCAGTCGGAATTGCGGTGTGAAGCCGGGACGCAGCGTAGTCTCGGCATAAACCACGCCGGCGGAGAGGGGGAAGCGCTCCACCCGGTCGCCCTGGGTGATTTCCAGTTTGGCCGGTGAGGTCAGGAAGGCGGTGACATAGACCAAGTCACGCACGTCGTCGTGCAGCTGATCATAAGGGTATTTGGTAAAGCGGATGTCGGCCCACTTTTGCTCTTTCTCATCCCACACCTGATGGATGTCGCGACTGCGGTTGCGGTAGGCGAAGTAGATTTTGTCCTGAGTGATCGCCGGGCGGACGTGGTTCTTGAACCAGTTGGAGTAATACGCGGTGACATCGAGGTAGGACTCGTCGCGGTTGTAATAACGTTTGTCGGTGGGCTGGGGTTTTCCACTGGGCCGCCAGCGGTAGGGCATCAGGATCGAGTCCTCGTTGTAGTCGTTCCAAGTGACAATCTCGACCAAGTCGGCACCGTCACGGATCAGGCCTTCCCACATCGCGATGTAGCCCTGCATGCCGGAAAAGTCGCGCAGGTTCGGACTGTTGTAGGCGGGACAGACGCCGGCCATGTAGAGCTTATTTCGATACAGGGTTGCGCGTCGGCCGATGGCGTTTGCGTCGACGAGCTCCGAGACCGAGCCATCGCAGGTGAAGCGAAATAGTCCGTCTAACGGACCGCCTTCCGGCAACAAGTTGAGCGCGCGCTCGAAGCTCCACGTCATTGCGTAAGGTTTACCCGATGACGCGGCGGGAACGAGGACCACTTCTCGACCGGCTGCGCGCATTTTCGCCAAGGGGCCGGCATACTGATCCAGCCTGCCGGAATAGCCGGAGAGAAACGATTTCCCGGCATGGCGAAACTGATTCGGGTGGTCGTAGTAGCGGTTGACCATGTCGCCGAGGTTCAGCTCGGTATGTTCGCTAATGGCCTTACCCGCGAAATCAGGGGAAAAAAACAGTTTGAACTCAGCTCCATTATTCTTGGCCGCCTGATAGATCCGATCGGCACTCTGCACGTAGGCGGAGTCTTGAATTTTTCCGTCGGGCAGCTGCGTTTTCCACTCGCCGCAATTGAGTGCGAAGCCGTCGATGCCGTAGCGGCGGGCGAGTTCGATCTCGCGAGTGTAATAATCCGGCGTCGCGGAGAAACAGGTCATGTAGTGGGCGAAGACCTTCGGCGTATCGCTGGCGATGGCGTTGAGTGCCGTCCCGAGCATCAAAGAGAGGGCGAGGGGCTTATTCATGAATCGTCTTCAGTTCGACTTTAAGGTTTTCAAGGCGCGTGAACGAACTGTCGGTCGGCGGTTTGCCATCGGCGACCAAGTAGAGGAAGTCGCCCTTCTTCACGGTGACATCGGCGAGTTGAACACGGGCGGTGTTTCCGACCGGGATGGTTTCCGAATGCAGCGGGACGGTCTCGGTGTTGCGCGAGATTTCAAGCACGATGGGATCTACTCCAGTGACCTCCACGGCGTCGAAGGAAACGTTGACCGTTCCATCAACCGGGCTTTTCCAGCCGAGGATAATGGCGGCGTTGGCGCGCGGGCGCATCATCATTTGCCAATGTCCGTCGGGCATCTGGCGGTGGGCGATCCAGCCGTGCAGATAACGGTAGGGCACACCGTCGGGGTCTTGGGCGGGCGAGAGGTGGGCCATCTTGCCGGCATAGGGGACGTTGGACCAGACGGAGGGCATGCGGACATAGTGTCCGTCGTGCGGAATTTGCCGGGCTTCACCGTGCTTGTAGAAGTAGAACCAGACATCGTGCTGATTGGCGTCACGATCCGGATCAAAGCTGATGCCACGCTCCCGAATGCCCGAAAAGTCCCAGACAAATCCTGCGGTGTAGGGCTTCTCGGCGGTCTTCGGATCGGTGCGATTCTGGTATTCTTGGAGGTTGGTAAACCCGTCTTTGTCGGGGTCGTCCGCCGCGTTGGCCCCGGAGGCCGTGTTCATGTCGGGGAATTTTCCGAAATAATACATCTCAAACCAATTGGGCAGACCGTCGCCGTCCACGTCGCCATTGTCGCTATACAGGAGAGGGGAGACATCGCCGAAGTCGGCGCGCCATTCGTCCATGAAGTTGCTCGAGAAGCAGGCCATTGAGTTGTCTTCGCGGAAGGGCTTGTCGGTCACTTCTTCGGGAGCGAGCACGTCGAGCACTTTGGCGCCGTCGCGTGAAAGCGTTGCGTGCACCTTGCCGACGCGCAGCGGGAACTGGCGGATGAAGAGTCCGGCGGGAGCCTGATAACTCACGTCATAGCCAGGCACGGTGACCTTGCCGGGCGCGGTTAACATCGTTGCCACTTCTAGCACCGAGCCGGTGGCAATGCGCCGCGTCTGGAACGGGAAGGCGTTGGCATCCTCGAGCGCGCGTCGGAAAATCAGATGGAGTTGGTCTTTATCGACGTTCGGCTCATGGCCCTGCTTCCACCAGTCGGCGAGGTAGCGGTTGAGGCTGAGAATCGTGTAGTTGGTGCTATAACCGGGGGCGAGCACGGTGTCCTCGCCGTAGTCGTTCCACGTGACGAACTGGATCAACGTGGAGTGACTGTCGCGGGCTTTCTGGTAAGCGTGGCGAAGTTTGTCTGTGCCGGGTTCGACCCAAAGACTTCCGGCCTTGTTGTTGTATTGAAAAAAGATCGGTTGGCTCCACTCGGCGCCGCCGGCCTTGATGGCGTCGATGGTGGCGTGGTCGGCGTCCCAGTAGTTGCCGAGAAAACCGCCGACCGCGTCGAAGTGTTTACCTGCCCATACGGCTGCCTCGCGACGGATCGCGGGATCTTTTGAGCCCAGACTATCGAAGCCGAAGTGAAAGTAGATTGGCTGACCGACATTCTTTTCGACCTGCTTGTAGGCGTCGGAGATTTGCTCCCACTTCGCCGGAGTTTCAGGAAGCGCCTTGAAGGCCGGGTCAAAGATGATGCTGGTGGAACCGTAACCGAAGATCAGCACCTTGCCGTTGCGTCGAGCCAGGTGGGGGCTGTCGCCGTGTTTTTCGAGCAGCCACTTGATGGTCTCGGTGTAGGTCTCGATGTGGTTTCCCGCGGCGCGCTTTTCATGGCTGGCGGGGTCCATGCAGACGGTGAGCGAGAAGGGCACGTTGAGCCGTTCGGCGGCGGCAAACAGATGATCGAGCGTTTGTTTGGCAAAATCCTGTCCAGCCCAGGCGTCCACCGCAAAGCCGTCGATACCGCCGCGGATGGCCTGTTTAATTTCGAGTTCGGCGCTCTGCTCGGGCGTCAAAACGGTTCCTTGGGGCCAGAGCGGCCAGTTGACGATACGGCCTCCATTTGCCGCCAGAAAGTCGGTGCTGTCGTGCTGCATCTGCTTTGCCTGATTCCGCCAGTGGTATTCGGTCGGCCCGTAACCGGTGGGGTAGCAACCCATGTAGTGCGCGAAGATCGTCTTTTCCGGCGTGGTGGCATGCAAGGCCGCCGTGCTCCATGCCGTCGTCAGGAAGACCAGAGCGAGCGTGAAGGAGCGTAGCATGGTAAGGGCATAATTCATTTCGTGTGATAATATAATGATAAAGATAAAGGCGGATCGCCCGGGTGAACCAAGCGGAGCTTAGGCCAGGGCCAATGATCCAGACCTGCGACCCGTGCGAGCGGGCACCACAATCCTGTAATCAGACGCAGGAACTCCGTCCCATGCGACGGGACCGCGATTAACCGTAATGTAAGTTCCATCCGAATACAGTGTGCGGGTGACTCCTTCCGCCAGATCCCAGCGACCATCGATTTGAAGCGGATTGAGGCGGGCGATCAGGTTGTCTGGACCGAAGTGGCGGGCGTAGATCGAAGCGAGGTTGTCCGCAGCCATGGTATAGCTCGGGATGCCAAACGAGGGCGAGGCACACATGCATACCTCCCAGGCGGGAGTGAGCCCCCAGTCCAGCCAGTGCAGGGGATCATCGAGCAGCTTGCCCGCGCCTTCGCCGCAGTTGACGCTGCCATGGAGGACTATGCTCAAAAGCGGAATGCTCCGATCCAAGAAATAACGTCCGACGGGAGACGCCTGATGCCAGCTGGACGGGTGGGAGTAGCTGTGGAAAAGGCCGTCGATGACATCGTAGTAGGGGCCGAACGGCATCTCGGTGGAGACGCTGCCCATTTCGTTCTGGATGAAGGTGAACATACGCCTGACCTCCCGTGCGAAGTCGGCACGTTGCTGCAGCGGGTGGTCCTTGGAGTGGCAGGTCATGAAGCTGCCGATGGCATCGATGTGGTGGTGGCCGTAAATGCCCAGCGCGCGGACTCGCGGCACGTCGCGCTTGGTGTGTTTGTCCACGAAGACCGAGGGACAGGTTTTGTGTGCCTGGCCACCGCTCCAGATCACGCCTTGCCAGAGCTCTCCGGTGCGGTGCCGGATCACGTCGGCCGGGTCAAACTCAGGAGAGCAACTGTAGCTTTCGCCGTAGGAGTCGTGCACGCCCAGCATGATGTCGTTCTCTGCACACCACGCTATCAGTTTACGGAACGCGGTCTCGCCGCCGAGGCGTTCGTCCACGGGAAAACGTGTGGGCGGCATGCCGTCGTGGCCATCCTGTCCCCAGCCCACGAGCATGACGGCAAGTCTGGTGATGCCTCGCTTCAGGCAGTCTTCGAGGATTTTACGGGTGTCGTCGAAGGTGCAGGTGGCGTGGTAGGTGCCGCGACCGTCGGCTTGGGGATCCTTATACGCCATGAAAATTTTCAGGAAAAAACGGTCGCGGTAATCGAGCGCAGCGGGGCGCTTGACGGCCTTTTCCTGCCACGAGAGCAGTCCGCGCTCCTGACGGAGAAAGTCGCGATAGGATTTGCCGCAAAAAACGTAGCCTTCGCCACCGTGATAAACGGACGGTGCAAAGGTGTAGCGGAGTTCGCGCGGGCCGGCGATGCGGTCGTCTTGCTGCTCCCAGCGATAAACGAAACGCGGATGGACGCTGTTCGAGTGAGCCTGTTCCCAGTGAACGCGGCAGATCAATTCGGCGTCGTAATCTCCCGCCGTCACAATGCCGCAGAGGGTGCCTTGCTCGCGGGTGATGCCGAAGACGCCCATGTTGCAGACATGCTCCCATTGGTCGTTGCTGCTGTAAATGGTCTGGCGGACTTCACGGGGATAGGCCTTGTCGAAAAAAGTCTGGCAGCCGGACCAGTTGGGCAGCGTGAGATAGCCGGTCTCACCGGTGGTGGCGGCGCCAAATTCGGGCAGCACTTCGAGGCCGAGAATCCGGTAAAGCTCAGGCATGTTTTCCACGATGCCTTCGTCTTCGATGCGGATGGAAAACCCGTCGCCACTTTCCGTGAGACGGATCTCCATGAGAATAGAGATATGAATGTTCGGGAAATCAGCCTTGGCGTGGAGCACGCCGTCGTCCGCTGAAAGAACGTTCAGAAATCCTTTGGCACCCAGTGACGGGGTCCCGGCAGTTCCGAAAGCATAACCGTCGTCTGACGGAGCGCAGACGGTCTGGGCGCGCGGATGCTGCCTGTCGTAATAATGCAAAATGACAAACGGCCCCCGGCAGTGCCAATCGCCCTGGTTTTTAAGGGTAAATGTGGTGCGACCGGATGTATCGAGGCGCAGCAAAGCTTTTGAGGATGTTAATTCCATGGTTTTAAATTTTTGCCCGTTGGTCACGTCGGGCTGACGACCGGCTTGGGGCCGGCTTAATTTGCGGTGTAGCGCGGATCCCAGTATTTCGGGTCTTTAATGTCCGGATGGGATGCAGGGCTCACCGTGATCACGGCGCCGTTAGCCAAAACAGCGTGGGCACCGGTGCCGTGCAGGTTGCGAGGTATGAGACATCCCGATGAAGCCCAGTCCGCGTTACTACTGGGATAAAGCGACGGTGAGGAAGAACTATCGATGAGCAGGATGGCCGAGGGGTTGACGATGCCACCGAGTGTTCGGACCCAGTCATTTGTAGCATTCACGGACTGGGGGTCTTTGCCGTTGTTGGTCCCCCAATACGAATTGATGGCATAGTTGGGGATCCATGGATACGGAGCGGAGGTCCACGTATAGCGCGAACCCGGGTTGGCATCATTACTCGGGCAGATCAATGCGTCGGCCTTCAGGCAAAGATAACCGTCGATGGTCTCTTTACGGGTGATGATATAGCCGCCTTGCAGGAGAGAGTAATACCACGGTTGAGTTCCATATAATGCGGGGTTACTTGGCGTTTCCCGGTTCAATGTGGGCCAGTGCTTCCAGTCGGTAGAATAAAGGCTCATGCCGATATGCAGTGCTCGCAGATTTCCTGAACACCGGGAATCACGGGCGTTCTTCATGGCTGATTGAATGCCCACAATCGCCAAAGAACCCAGCACCGCAATGATGGCGATGACCGTCAGCAACTCGACCAAGGTAAACCCACCGGTTGCGCGATTTGTATCGGGTAGGGGTTTCATGATTTAAGGTGGCGCAATACGGGTAATTAAGATGGCAACGTCGTCTTCGAAAACTGGCTTAACGACGCGTTTGGCGGACGCGCTTTGTCAGCGGGATGAACAGCACGGCGAGTCCGATTAGGATGGCTGCGGTGCTGGGCTCGGGAATGTTGCTGGCGATGCCGACCAGCCCCAATGCACTGTCCGTCGCTCCATCCAACCAGAGGTAATACTTCCCATCCGTGCCGAGCCAAGTGTCGCCCAGGCTGCGTCCGCTCGCATCAAATGCCGACGCGTAACTCCATGTCAGCGTGCCGATGATCGACGAGGCATGGGAATCGTAAGTGGTGAACAGATTATCCATCACACCGGCGTTGTAGTTGGTCAGCAAGGCGGGCGTGGTATTCAACGCCTTGATCTTGGCGGCCGATAAGGTGGTGTTCCACATCGCGTAGTCATCCATGTAGCCGTTGAGAGCAAAGGAGCCACCCGCACCTGAAGTGTGATTCATAACACCGAGCGCAATGTCGCCGCTGTTGGTAAGCGTAACCGCCGTCGTCAATGCAGAGCCGGTCAACGACTGCGCAACACCGTTCACATAGATCGCGACCGCGCTGTTGCTGGCGACGGAGGTGTCGACGGTCAACGCGACGTTTATCCAAGTGCCTGTGGTGATGACTGCATTGGTGGTGGTTCGCGAGCGAGATGCACTCGCGTCAGTCACAAACGCGTAGGTCAGCTTGCCGTCGTTGCCGATATAGAGGGTCCAGCCGGCGGCGTTGTTGGATGGGAAAAGATTTGCGATGCCGTAGCGGGTGTTCGTCCCTGCGACGCCATTCCAATACACCCAAGTGCTGATGGTCATCTGACTGGAGGCGTTATCGAGACGGAAGTTGGTGGTGCTGCTCGGCAGCAGGGTCGCACCGCCATACACGGTGTTGGCAGGATTGGTCGTGTAGAGCTCGGAATTCGTTCCAATCTTAACGGTGGAGCTGCTGGCCGTCGGTGCCCCCACGATGCCATAGGACGATGCCACCCCCGTTGCCGTTCCTGCCGCCGTGCCTCCATTGGCGAGGCTGGCGCTGGCACCGTTGTCGAACGGCAGATGGTAGACGAGGTCGGCTTTGAGCAACGGACTGGCCAGGGCCAGGACGGACACGGCCAGGGCGAGCGTGCGGTGGGTATTCATAATCAGGTCGGGGTTGATGATTGGGGGACTCGGGTGCGCCCAAGGGGGATTCGGTGGCGCGGTTGAAGAGTGTGTCCAAGCGATGATCCCCGTGATCAGGGCTTGCAAAGGGTTATTTGCTTATGACGATAAGCATGTGGCTAACCAGCTCTCCATTGCCCGGCATCTCGGCATCACGCAGGCCGCTGTCTCCATGGCGTTGAGCAATCATCCCCGTATCTCGGAGGAGATGCGCAAGCGCGTCCGTGAGGCGGCTGACAAGCTCGGCTACCGGCCCAATCCCTACGTGACCACGCTCATGTCGCGCATCAGGGAGGGACGCGTTCCCGAAGACCATGGCACGATCGCCATTTTGGTCGACGAGGAGTCGGTGAAGGCGTGGCTGGACTGGCATCGGGAAACTTACTCAGCAAACTATGTCGGCTATCAGAAAGAGGCTAAGCTGCATGGTTATCGGACCGAGTGCTTTTGCCTGCGATCATCGGAAGATTCACCCGCAGCGATTGATCGCCGGCTAAGAGCCCGCGGCATCACCGGAATGATTTTGGCCGCACCGAGCCATCCTCAACTCTACCCCAAGGTGGATTTCCCGTGGGGAAACTATGCATGCGCCGCCGTCGGCTATACCTGGCTGGAGCCTGCGGTTGATCGGGTCACGCCTCATCATTTGCATAACATGGTGACCTCTTTTGAAGAGCTGATCCGGCGGGGCTGTCGACGCATCGGGTTCTGTCAACCGACACTTTCACTCCTGCACAAGGTGCCCTCGCATTGGATGGCCGGATTTCTCATGTCGCAATGGGAGTTCTCCGACCTGCCCAAGCTGGAACCATTTGTGGGAACCATCCATGATACATCAGCGACGGCGTTTCGCACGTGGATCCGGCGATGGAAGCCTGATGGTCTCATCACCGTGATTGGCGACGAGGCGCCCCGGCTGCGTGCTATGAGAACGCCACTCTATTTGGAATCGGGCAAAGGCGTTCACCTCGTGTGTCTGAATCGCCCGCTGCAGTCGCCTTTTCCCGGAGTTGATGAGAACAACGAGCTTGTTGGACGGAAGACCTGTGAGGCGGTGGTCAACCGGCTTATTCATAACCAACAAGGGTTGCCTGAAAAGCCGAACGAGATTTTGGTGCCTGGTGCATGGATAGAAAAAGACACCCGGTAGGGAGGGACTTGGTTATCCAGATCTGGTCGTCGCCGGGTCACCGGCGGTGTTTGAATCCGAGGGTGACGAGTAGGCTGGCGAGACCACCAAGCAATGCGTATGTTGCCGGTTCGGGGATGGTCGAGGGGTTTACGATCTGGACGGAGTTGAGAAATCCACGTGAGTCTCCGCTTCCGCCGAAGATAGCCAGGTCGATGGGTTCGCCGCTCGTCGGAGTAACGGAGAACTTGGCGTAGTTGAAGAGACTGTCCGAACCCGACCACGTGTCGTTTTGCGCGGAGGGCAACGCGAAGTAGGTAATGGCGGTATGCGTGAATACGCCTGTATTTGAGAAATCAAAGTCGGCTGCGGAGGTCGCTTTCCCTGCGTAGAAATTCTAAATCTGGCCGGCGGTGGTGTTGGTGTTTCTCCCTGTGATATAAATGTCATACGTGCCGGCCGCCAAACCACTGATTTGCAGGTCCACGGCTCGGATGGTGCCGGAATTGACTCCGGTGAAGATATCGTCGCGGCTGGCCGAAGTGCCGGCATACACGCCGGTGGTCATGAGAGTGCCGGTCAGTCCGGTGCCATTGCTCGGGGTGTTGTTCAGGCCAATGGTGGTGCTGGCATCGGTGATGGTGGCACCGAGGTCGAGGGCCCACTTGTAGCCGTGGTGCCGTCGGACCAGACTAGATTGCCAGCACTCACGTCACCGGTGACGAGTATGTTCCAAGTCGTGTTGATGAAGGAGCCGTTGGCGGTATGATAGGGACTGTTGGTTCGGTCGGTGCCGGTCGATGCGGTCGGCACCGAAGTCGAGCTCAGTTGGGCGGATACGGAAAGGCAGGCGGCAAGCGAGCAGGTGCATCCCACGCTGAGCGTGGATAGCTCCATGACGGGGGTAAGGAGTGAGGAGATTCTATTCCGCAGATTTTGAGCGTCAACCGCCTGCGGTCGCCGTGCATCTTTGAATTAGCCGCACTCCGCATGCGATTAACTCCTCGGTTGGCGAGATGGCAGAGGCGAAGCGCATGTTCTGCATCCTTTCATTTGCATGCAGGCGATGGAGCTCGGTCAAGATGGCGATGATCTATCATCAGAACAATCTGAATGGCGTGAAAGTCGCGTAGGTGAGTATCCGTGCCCAGGGTTGCGACTTGAAAAAAGAGAAGAATAGCTGGTTTGACGCGCGTATCATGAATGGGTTTTGCGTTGCCTGCAGTCAGGCGATCAAGAGGGATGCCAAGCCCGATTTCCTTTGGTAAAAACACCGACGGATGGGTGGAGTGAGGGGGCTCTTTCTCCAGGCCTGGGGAGGGGCGGGATACATCATGCCCGTCGAGAAGGGCCTTTTGATTTTTCGGGAAATCCTGGTGAAATGCGTCGATCCGGACGCGTTATGGAGTTTGCCGCGAAGTAGGGGCCTGACACGAGGTTTCCGATTTTCAAGAGGGCGGTGTATCACGGCTTTCGGTTTGTTATCCGACAAGCGTGCGTCTTGCGCTTGTGCGCGCCTGTCATCCATAAGAACCCCATGGCACGCCCCGACACCCAGACCCGTCTCGCCGTCGATATGATCCGCAAGCGTCTCCAACATGGAGACCATGCGGCCTATCCGCTGCCCGGCGAGCGCCAGCTTGCGGTCGAGCTCGGCCTGAGTCGGCCGACCGTGCGCAAGGCGATCCAGCAGCTTTCCGATGAAGGTGTGTTGACGCGCGGTCCCTCCGGGCGTCTTGCGGTGGGGGCCGATGCCTCCGGGGGCGGGCAGCGGCCGTTGATTGCCTTTCTCCATCCGGGGCAGGTTACGGGTGAGAGCGCCCTCTGGCGTGATGGTGTCTATACTGCGGCCGAGGAAAACGGCGCCGTCGTGCGATCGCTAGGTTACGAGCACTACGGAGATGCGATCATCAGCGCGGCGCTGGAGGGGTTCGACGGCATCTTTATTCTTCCGCCGAGCGACGAGCCGCTTCCGGCTCTGCTGGCCAAGCGCATGCAGGCCGCCCGTGCGCGTGTAGTTGTGCTCGATCAGGACGAAACCCGTGCGGGGCTGCGCTCGGTCATCGTTTTTCCCTTTGCTTCGGGTGACAAGCTGCTCGGCCACTTACACGGACTCGGGCACACCCGTATCGATTGCCTTAACATCCATCCGCATAACCCGGTGATCGAGGCGCGTATCGCCGGCTGGAAGGACTTTATCGAGCGTCACGGCCTGTCGGGCGAGTTGCTGACCATGCCGGCCGACGGTTCGTTGCTGGCTGCCTACAAGCTGATGTCGGCCCGTCTGAAGGCCGGCAAACCAGTCGCTCCGGCCCTCTATGGCATCACCGTGCACGCCGCCATCGGCGGGATGCGGGCCCTTCATGAACACGGCCTGCGCATCGGGCGCGACGTGTCCGTGTGCGCAGTGAACGACGAGGGACTTGGGCCCTACCTCGTGCCGTCGCTGACCAGCCTGCAGACGCCTTCGCGCTCACGCTACCTGCGCAAGGCCGTCGACTGGATGACGCACAGGGTCGAATGGGCCAAGCCCACCCTGGTGCAGCCGAAGGACGCGCCCTTGTTCGTCGGCGAGTCAACGGGACTCGCACCTAAATAATCACGCTTGATCTTTTTATTAAATTACCGAAAACGGTAAATAAACACCCTTCCATGCTTCCCCGCACCTTTCTCACCCAACTCATTCCCGCCCGCGTAGCAGAGGCCATGCGTCGCGCCCAGGCGCGCATCTGGCGTCCGCTCCCCGGCGATTGCCGCGTCGAGCAGACCGCTTCGTCGCTCGTCTTCAAGACGGCGAAAGAGGTCGCCGCCGGAGATTTCAAGCCGGTGCTGGCCGCGCCGTTCAACTGGGGGCCCAAGTATGCGCAGAGCTGGTTCCGTGTGACGTTGCCTGAGCCGGTCGGGGCTCAGACGCGTTATTTCCGCTGGGAAGACCAGGCCGAGGCGACCGCCTACATCGACGGTGTGCCGTATTCCGGCCTCGATATCGCGCACCAGCAGATTCCGATTCCGGACGGCACGCGCGAGATCTGGATCGAGTCGGTGTGCATCCGCTCGGGGATCTGGCTGGGCGGCGAGGTCGCGCGACTTGAGGAGGAAGGCAGCCTGTATTTGCCTCCGAAACTCGTCACCCGCGACGACATCGCCTGGGCCGTGTATCACGATTTGAAGGTGTTGCTCGAACTCATCGAGGCCGAGTATCGCGAATTTCAGCCGGCCATCTCCGGCCTGCCCAAGCCTTTTACTGATCCGGTGCGCCATAGCATGCCGGCGTTCCGAGCGAGTCCCTTGTTCCGCCGGTTATGCGACCGTCTCGACAAGGCCATCGATATCTTTGACCGCGAAGGCATCGAGCCCTTTGCGAAGGAGCTCAAAAGAGTTTACGCCGAGTTCCCCGCCGATCCCGCCGCCATCAAGGCCGTGCTCACCGGTCATGCGCACATCGATCTTGTGTGGCTCTGGCCCGAGCGGGTGGGCGAGTTCAAGGCTGTGCACTCGTGGTCCACGCAGACGCGTCTGCTCAAGGAATATCCCGAGTTCAAATTCGGCTACTCGCAGCCGGCAAGTTATGAGGCGGTTGGCAAAAAATCGCCGGAGCTCCTCAGGAACGTGCAGGGCCTCATCAAACAGAAGAAGTGGGATGCCATCGGTGCTGCCTATGTCGAAGGCGACACGCAGATGCCGTGCGGCGAGGCGATCCTGCGCTGTCTGCGCATCGGCCAGGAGGAGTTCAAGGCGTTGCGCGGCGAGATCAGCGAAGTCTTCTGGCTGCCCGATGTGTTCGGTTACAGCGGCTGCATGCCCCAGCTGCTCACCGGCGTCGGCGTGAAGGGCTTTTTCACAAGCAAGCTTTCGTGGAGCACGGTGAACCGGTTCCCGCATTCCAGCTTCCGCTGGCAGGGGCCGGATGGCGCGGAGATCAATGCGCATGTCGTGTTGCTTCACGACTACAACGAGTGGGTCGATGTAAAGCGACTGCGCGAGGATGTGTTGCACCACCAGCAGTCCGCCGTGCACCCCGAGTTCCTCCAGCCGACCGGTTACGGCGATGGCGGCGGCGGACCGACCGAAGAGATGATCGAGCGCGCCCGGCGTGTTTCCAATCTCGCCGGGATGCCCAGGGTGGAGTGGGGCAACATCGAGCCGTTCTTCAACCGTCTCGCCACGGTGCACGACGAACTACCGGTCGTGACCGGCGAACTCATGCTGGAATTGCATCGGGGTGTGTTCACCACGCACGGCTTGCTCAAGTCCGCTTTCCGTGCGCTCGAACGTGCGTTGCAGGTGCTCGAAGCGGCTCATGTCGTGCGCGGACTCGGTCCGATCGACCGCCATTACTGGAAGCGGGCGAGTTTTTCGCATTTTCACGATTACATCCCCGGCAGCTCGATCTGGGAGGTTTACGCCGAGGCGATTCCTGAGTTGCAAACGCTCGCCGCGAAGGCGTTCGACGAGGCTGCGCAGGTGCTCGGTTCGGGTAAGAATTCCGGGTGGTTCAATCCGCTGCCGCTTCCGCGCACGTGGATCGACGGCAAGGCATGTTATCAACTCGCGCCGCTCAGCGGCGGACCAACGACCGTGCTCGCCGAGCTCAACGTGATTGCGCCGAAGGCGACCGCAACCTCTCTCGAAAGCGAGCGCGTGCGCGCGACGTTCAGCGGCGAGGGTTCATTGACCGGGCTCGTGGTTGACGGCGTCGAGATTGCCGTGAAGGGACACAAGCTTTGTGCGTATCCGGATCAGCCGGCGTCGTTCGACGCCTGGGATGTGGATCGTGCCAACATGGTCAACGGCCACGAGGCACGGTTCACCGGCAAGCCGGTCGTGACCCATGACGGTCTGATCGCATCGGTGGCGTTTGACTACGAAATCGCGAAGGCCAGCCGGGTGACGGTGATCTATTCGCTGCGTGCCGGGGAGAGTGCGTTGCGCGTTCGCTATGAGATCGACTGGCACGACCCGCTGCACTGGTTGAAAGGCATTTTCTTCAGCGACTACCACGGCCGCGAGGCGCGTTATGGTGCGCCCTTTGGCAGTGTGTTGCGCGGACAATGGTCGGGTTACCCGCGCGAAGAAGCCCAGTGGGAAGTGCCGGGCAGCCGCTGGATGGCGGTGTGTGACGATGCGCAAAGCGAAGGCCTCGCGATCATCAGCGAGGCAAAATATGGTTTCACCACGAGAGACGGCACGGTCGGTGTGAGCTTGCTGCGCAGCGCGCTCGTGACCGAAGCCAACGATCACCCGAAGATCCGTCCGACTCCGAGTCGTCCGGTGCACTCCGACCTGGGCAAGCACACAATCGATCTTGCATTGTCGCGTTATGCGCCGGACCTGCCGGTGCATGAGCAACCGGCGGCGCTGGCCGATGTGTTGTTCACTCCCTGCTTGCCGTATGCGGGCGAGAAAGTGTCGGCCGGGTTCGAGAGCATCGAAGGCGTGTCGTCGGCGGTGCCGGTCTGGGCCGAACCGGTGGACGGCGGTTGGGTGCTGCGTCTGCATGAAACCCTGGGACGTCGCGGCGCATTGAAAGTGGGGCTGGCCTCGGGCGTGAAAGGCACGCCGGTCGATCTGCTGGGTCAACCGCTTGAGGGGGCGAAGACGACCGGTGGTGATCTCGCGTTGCCGGTCACGCCGTATCAGGTGCGCTCGGTGAAGTTCACGCGCTGAGTTCTTGGTGAGAGGTTTCAGGGAGAAGTGGCCGGTTGCTGTTCTAGCTTCCGGCCACTTCCATGCGCAATCGTGTTACCTCCTGAATATCGCCGTCAGGATGGGCGTTTACTTCATCACGGTGAGCCTGGCGGCGTAGCGGTATCTTGTTCTTTCATCACGGCGACGGCCCGTTCCAGTGCCTGGTCGAAATGGGCGCGGATGTTTTTCCGGCCGAGTTGTTCGATGAAGCCGGCCTTCATCATGACTTCCAGCGGCTGATGGTGTGTGCCGCTGAGGATGACGGTGCCGCCGGCTTTTTGCATGCGCTCCACCATGCTTTCGAGGGCGTTGAGCGCGGTGGCATCCATCGCCGGCACGAGCTGCATGCGCAGGATCAGGACACGGGGGAGGCGTTCGAGCCGCAAGAGCGCATCCTCCATTTTTTCGGCGGCACCGAAGAAGAACGGGCCGAAGATGCGGTAAACGACAACGCCCTCCGGGATCGTTTTTCCCCGGGCGAGTTGTTCGGGTGTTTCCAGTTCGTCCTCATTGGTCACTTGGGAAACTTCCGTCGTCTCGGCGACGCGGCGGATGAAAAGGATCGCGGCCAGCACCATGCCGATCTCCACGGCCACAACCAGGTCGAAGACCACTGTGAGGCCGAATGTGGTGACGAGAACGACGGCGTCGCTGCGAGGCATCTTGCCCAGGCGGGTGAGTTCGTGCCATTCGCCCATGCGGTAAGCGACGATGACGAGCACGCCGGCGATGGCGGCCATCGGCACGAATTGGGCGTAGCGTGAAAAGACCAGCACGATGAGCAGCAGGGTCACGGCGTGGATCATGCCGGAGAGCGGGCTGCGTCCGCCGGTTTTCACGTTGGCGGAGGTGCGGGCGATGGCGCCGGTCGCGGGCAGTCCGCAGAAGAGCGGGCAGACGATATTGGCGACACCTTGGGCGATCAATTCGGTGTTGGCATCATGGCGGTCGTTGATGAGTCCGTCGGCGACCACGGCGGAGAGCAGTGACTCGATGGAGCAGAGAATCGCGATGGTCGTGGAGGGCGCGATCAAGTCGCGCAGGCGGCCGAGAGTGATCTCCGGCCAGTGGAACGGGGGAAGTCCGTGCGGGATGGCGTCGGGTCCGAATTTCGCGCCGACGGTGGTTACGTGCAGCGACGTATCCCAGCCGAGGGTCGCCACAAGCACGGTGACCACGACCATCGCGATGATCGATCCGGGAACACGCCGGTGGTAGCCGAGTCGCGGCCAGAAGTGGATGAACAACGTGCAACCGGCGGCGATGATGAGAGTCGTCGGGTTGATGTGCGGAAGGTTTTTAACGAGCCACGGGATTTTTTCCAGGAACTCGGCGGGAACGGGACCTTGGTTGATCCCGAGAAATTCAGGGGCCTGGCTTGCCATGACCGAGACGGCGATGCCGGTGGTGAAGCCACTGGTGACGGGGTAGGGGATGAACTTGATCAACGTGCCCATGCGCACCGCGCCCATGATGACGAGGATGACCCCGGCCATCATCGTGGACAGCAGCAGGCCGTCGTAGCCGTATTTGGTGACGATGAGCAGCAGGATGGGAATGAACGCGGCGGTGGGGCCGCCGATCTGCACGCGACTGCCGCCAAGGGCGGAAATGATAAAACCCGCGATGATGGCGGTGAACAGTCCTACGGCGGGCGCGGGGAAGGGCATCACGGTGCCGGGCGGTATGCTGGCCACGCCGAAGGCGAGGGCGAGCGGGAGGGCGATCATCCCGACGGTGATGCCGGCCAGGCTGTCGGCGATCACGCGCCGGCGGGTGAGTTTGCCGTTGAACAGTTCCAGGCTGCGCGGGCGGAATCGGCCTTGAAGTGCGGAGAAAACCGCCTTCGGCGAATAGGGTTTCATGAAGAAAGGGCGCGTGGGTGAGCCCGCATGACGACTGCGGCCGGCGTAGCCGATTCGTGTGGGTGTATGACTTGAATAACGCGGCGGAAGTCGTCCGCCAAGAGCGGAGTGACGGGAACCGGACCGGACGACCCGGTGGTTATGCAGCCGGAGGTGCTGCCTTGCCGCAGTCCAAGCCGCTCCATGCGACCCAGGCGATGAAGACGGCCTGAAGCGGCAGGCGCAGCCAGAGCACCCAGGCGGGTGCGTCGAGGCCGGTCATGTGGCCTTGGAGGGCGACATGGAGATTGGCGGGGAACACCGCGACGAGCAGCGCGATGAGCCCCCACGCGGCGGGACGACGCACGGCGGGGAGGAGCAATCCGATGCCGCCGGCAATCTCGGCGGCACCGGAGATGAGGTTGGCGGCGTCTTCGAGAGGCAACCAAGCGGGCATCATCGCGAGGTAGAGGTCGGGCGTGAGAAAGTGGTTTATACCTGCAGCGACGAAGAAGAGCGCGAGCACCCAGCGGGCGGCGGTTTGCTTGCGGGTGGCGGGCATTTTATCGGGCTTAAAATCCCAAGGCTGTTCCCAATGTGAAGAGCTGTTGTTCGCGTTGAGGGTAATCGGGCATCACGCGGCGTAGTTCGCGCCAAAAGGCAGGGGAATGATCGGGGTGCCGTAGGTGACACAGTTCGTGCACAATTACGTAGTCGATGAGCGACACGGGGGCTCCCATGAGCCGCCAGTTAAAGCGCAACACCGCGCCACGACCGCAACTCGCCCAGCGGCGCGTCTGATCGGTCACGAGCACGCGCACCGGATCTTTTGCCCCCAGCTTTTCGCACCAACGCACGGCGCGGGCTGGCAAAAACTCTTTCGCTTGCTTGGCGAACCAAGTTTTGAGCCTTTCACGAATATCATCGCGCGTGGGCTTTTTGCGCGTGCTTACCGTCACCCGCAGGAAATCGCCGTCGAGCGCAACTCCGTCGGTTTTTTGAGCGATTATTATCTGCAACCGGTGCTGACGGCCGAGGTGGAAGTAGGATTCTCCGGCCACGAATTCCTTTGGGGGACTCGGATAAGGAATCTCGCCCGGCCGTCCGCTTAATCGTGCTTCGATCCATGCCGATTTGCTTCGCACGACTTCCTCCATGCGGGCCAGCGGCGTGCGTAAGGGGGCGCGGACGGCGATGCCGCCATCTGGTGCGATTTGGAGGGCAATCGTGCGTTTGCGTTGCGCGGTGCGAATGAAGCGCACCTCGACCTCGCCGCCGCTGAGCGACATCCGGTGCTTGGTCGGGCGGCTCATTTCGAGAGACGATTTCGCGCCAGCTCCATCAGCTTGAGCGTGAGCGGCTCCAATTCGTCCAAAGCATAACCGGCTTCGCGGAGCATTTCCTTGATGCGTTTGCGCATGAGGCGCTGGACGTCGTCTTTTTGTGTCCAGTCGATCACCGCCAGACTTTCCAGCGTGCGCAGCACTTCCTCGGCGAGTTCCCGGCGTTCAGGGTTCAGCGACTTGCTGCCGCCGTAGGGCGCCTGATCCTCGTTCACCGCACCACCGGTCGCGCCGGCTTCGTCCAGCAATCGGTAAAACGCATAAGCACGGTCGTCAGTGAACCCGAGATCGCCCGCCGTGCGCGAGGCGGTGCGCAAATCGCGCACCACGCCTTCCAGGCGCTTCAACTGCTCCGCCGCTTGCAGGCGCTCGTCTTTCGTCAGGCGGATGATTTCCTCCAACCGATCACGCAGGGAGCGGTAGAGCACGGGGTTTTCCTCGGCGCGCACGCTGATTTCATGGGTGAGTGCGTGTTTCATCTCGCTGGCCTTGGCCTCGGTCGATTCGAGCGTCTTCACGTAGGCGTCGAATTTTTCCGAGAAGACGGAGACGGGCTCTTCCAACAACACGCTCACGCCGGTCGAGCGCACGTAGTCGCCGATGAGTTTGCGCGCCTTGGCCCCGCAGGCGTGCAAATCGAGCGTGTCGTCGCGCATCCGCCGCCGGGCGGCCAGTTGCACCAAGCCCAGCCACTTTAGGTCGTCGATGAACGGAAGCGCCGCCGGTTCGGGCAGAAGCTCTTCCATCGTTCGAGCGAAGCGACGGAAGGCCATTTGGAACTCGATGCGCGCGGACTGCGCTTCCAGCCGGTCCACCCACGGCTCCACGTTTTTGCGATCCAGCCCCGGGAAAAACCGATACGCGGCGCGGCGCGTGGCCTCCAAGTCGCGCACGCGCTCGGTGAGCGGGCGCAACACTTCGTCAACGCGGTTGATGTCGTCGCGATCGAACAGATCGGACCTCAAACCCAGCGCGGCCTGCAAATCCTCGGACACGCCCCAGTAATCGACGATCAGGCCGTAGGTCTTGCCGTCGGCCGTGCGGTTCACGCGGGCGATGGTCTGCAACAGGTCGTGCTCCACCGGGCCTTTGTCGAGATACATGACCTGCTCCATGGGCGCGTCGAAGCCCGTCAGCAGCTTGTCGCACACGATGAGGAAACACAGGGGATCGCCGCGTTTCTTGAAGTGTTCGATCAGCTTGCGCTCTTCTTCCGCCGAGTGGCGCTGGGCCTGGAGGCGGTTGTTGTCCGTCGCGCTCACCGTGATGATCACCGCGCATTCGAGGCCCTCGGGCAGCATTTCCTGCAAAACCTCGCCGTAGCTCACCGCCGCCTCGCGGCTGCACGCGACGATCTGCGCCTTGAAGCCGTTGGGCTGGATGCGCTTTTCGTAGTGATCCATGATGTCGAGCGCGATGCTGCGGATGCGCTCCTTCACCTCGGCGATGGCTCCCTTGGTGGCATAGCGGGCTTTGATGCGTTCGCGCTCCTCGCGGGTGTAGGTCGCGAAGGTGCGGTCAAAGAGCTTGTCGATGCTCTGGCCCTCGACGTGCAACTCCGCCATGCGCGGCTCGTAGAGGATGGGCACGGTGGCGCCGTCGGCCTCGGCGTCGTGGATGCGGTATTTGTCGAAAACCGCGCCGAAGACGCGTGGCGTGCTGCGGTCGCGTTTGTCGATGGGCGTGCCGGTGAAGCCAAGGAAACACGCGCCGGGCAAGGCGGCGCGCATCATCGCCGCGAGCTGGCCGTATTGCGTGCGGTGGGCTTCGTCCACCAGCACGAAGATGTTGGCCTCCTCGGTGTAGGCGGATTCGTTGGGCTTCCGCTCCAGAAATTTCTGGATCGTCGTGAGCACGGTGCGCCCGCTGGCGGTGCTGAGCAGACGGCGCAAGTCGGCGCCCGATTCGGCGCGCTCCGGGTTGGGGAAACCGCAGTGGGTAAACGTATCGGCGATCTGCTGGTCGAGATCGACGCGGTCGGTGACGATGACGAGCAGCGGATTCTTGAGCTTCTCTTCGCGCCGCAGCCGCACCGCCAGCCAGAGCATGGTGAGCGATTTGCCCGAACCCTGGGTGTGCCAGATGACGCCGCCGCGCTGGCCGGGGGTTTCGGCCGACAGGATCTGTTTCATCGCGCGCCCCACCGCACGGAACTGCTGGTAGCGCGCCAGCTTCTTCACCGTGCGGCCGTGCTCGGTTTCAAAAGCCACGAAAGTCCGCGTGAGTTCGAGCAGCGTTTTCGGCCAGAACATGCCGCACAGCAGCAGTTCCTGCTCGGTGAGTTGATCGGCGGATTCGTGGCCGGTGAGATCGCACAATTCGCCTTGGGTGAGCGGCCACGCGTCTTTCCACGCGGTGAAGAAGCGCGCCGGCGTATGCACCGTGCCGCAGCGCGCCTGGGTGCCGCAGGTGGCGACGAGGAGCTGCACGGTGTGAAACAGGGCGGTCGCACCCTGCCCGAGGAAATCCCCGTCGGATTCCTGGTAACGCTCGAACTGGCGCACCGCGTCGCCGATGGGATCGGCGATGTGCGGACTCTTACACTCGATGACGGCGATGGGCAGGCCGTTGATAAAGACGACCAGATCGGCCACCACGCGACGACGCGGACCGCGCACGCCGAACTGCCGGGCGACGGCGAACTCGTTGCGCTCCGGGTGGGCGTAGTCGATCAGGCGGATGTCGCGGCCCTGCTGGCCGCGCAGGTCGCCGTAGTGGTGGTCCACCGAGAGACCGTAGGCGAGCAGGGTGTGGAGCTTTTGATTGGCCTCGATGAGACCGGCGGCATCGGGCGCGGACACCGCGCGGGAGATACGCGAGAGCTGGGCATCGGTGAGCGGCGGACGGTCGGGATCGGTGGCCGATTCGTTGAGTTCGCGGACTTTCTGGAGAAACCGCTTGGTGAGAATGCCCGAGGTGGCGGAATCGCGTGCGTCCTCGACCTCGGCGGTGGTGAGCAAGCGATAGCCAAGCCCCTGCGTGAGGACCCGCACGGCGGGTTCCTCGGCGAGGTGGTATTCGTCCTGGCCTTCGATGCTCATGGAGTGGAGGGACGTAAGGGATACGGAGCAGACATATATCTCGGGCTATTGCCGTTATGTGAAAGCTCGGCGCTGTTGTGTGAAAGCTGAATGGCTGGCTTGTATGTATGCTTGGCTGGTTTTTGCCCGTTACGCTCGCGCTTTGATACCGAGTGCTTCCACCCCTTGTATAGGGGTTCAATGACCTTAAATAGGGGTTCGAGCGGCTTAAATAGGGGTTCCGAACCCTTAAAAGGGAGCTTAACAAGGGGTTCACCTAACCTAAACCCCCTTGATCGCGCGCAGAATGTGTGTGTCCGGAGGCTCATGGTGAACCGTCCTTTGTGCGCGGAATATGAAAGGCGAGGAGCGTTACAAGATGCGTGCGGGCGGGGTCGGTCTTGTCGCGAAGCGTAAATCTAAAACTGGATTCTCCATGTGGCCCGACGTTGCGGCAGTGGGTGTGTTTACCGAGCACATCAGGAATCTGTTTGAGCACGGCTGTGAAGTCGGCGTTGCGGCTGAAAACAAGGATCGCCGCCTTGCTGTCGCGCCACGTGAGGTAGCCGAGCAGTTGGTCAACGGTTTCGATCAGACTTTTTTCCCCGTCCCAGAATTTGCACTCGGCGATGAAGATGACGCCCCCGTTTACGCGAATGGAGATGTCGGCCTTGCCTTCGCGATTGAATGTTTCTCCGGTCGCGTCCCCTCGAAAATTCCCGTTGAGCGCGACGAGAAACCAATCACGCAAGGCCACCTCGCCGATTTCCGCAAACGTGGTTGGGCTGCGCTCGATCGCGATGCTCATGCCCGCAAGGTTACCGAGAATGTCTTCGTAAGCCGCCAGTTCCATAACGGGATCGGGCTTGGCCACCGCAGCCGATTTCGGCGCAGGCAATGGTATGACGGTTTTGCGGGTTATCGGAAAAGAAACCGTGGCGGCAGGCTCACCGTGACGACGGATTTTGAAACCCAGCGCTGCCAATCCATGACTATCCGCATGAAGTTTCTGACGACGCGCCTCCATGGCGGCGCGGATATGCCCGGGAAGTCGGCTATTGTGATCGGCCACTCGTTCGTTGGTGCGAATGACATTCTGTTTCGTCAACTGGGCATCCCAATCGAAGCCCGTGCGCATAGATTGGAGATCATGAGAAGCGGCTTGATACGTGAACTGGAGGTAGCCGGTGAACACTTCGGCGCGCGGCAGGTTGATCCTGATACCTGTTGGGTTAGCTGAGAACAGTGCCTTATCTCCCGTGAACGGAATATGGATGCGCAAACGGACTTCTCCTCTTTTGTAAGTGCCGCCAAAGTCGCTCGGACGCTCCACTGTGACTTCTTCTTTCAGGACGTCTTCAGCTTCCCACGCCAACTGCAAGGGCTCGATGGTGTAACGCTGCAAAAACGCCGCCTGTGTTTGTGGCATGTCGCCGCCCTCCACCTGGCTAAGCGCCATCGCGGCGACCTCGTCGCTTAAACGACGATTCTGAGCCTCCAGCACACTGGAGAGATCGTATTGGGCGAAAATGGATGGCACGCGATTCACGATTGGGGGCGGCTGCTCAGCCGAGGGCGGCTTCGTAGCGGAGGAGAGATTCGAGGACGCGCTCGGCGATGAAGGCGCGGAAGGCGTCGGGGCGGCCCGACTCGTCGTCGGCGGAGAGGGCGTGGTAGTAGGCGGCGCGCTGGTCGCGCACGGCGCGGATGATGGTGAGCGGGAAACCGCGTTGCAGCAGGTGCAGGTTCAGCGCGAGGCGGCAGACGCGGCCGTTGCCGTCGATGAAGGGATGCACCTGGGCGAGGCGCAGGTGGAGATCGGCGGCGACCTCGACCGGGTGGCCAACGGCGGGTTCGCGATACCAGGCGAAGAGCGCGGCCATGAGATCGGGCACCTTGACCGGATTGGGCGGGATGTGGCGCGAACCGGAAATGCGCACCGGCACGTTGCGGTAGCGCCCGGCCCACTCGTCCTCGATGCCGTGGAGAATCATCGTGTGGAGCTCCAGCAAGACGGTTTCGGAAAACAGGGTGCGCTCGGCGACGAGACGCTGGAGCTGGCGAAAAGCGACGAGGTGGTTTTTGGCTTCGAGATGATCCTTGAGGGGTTTGCCGGCGACGGTGAGGCCGCGACGGATGACGATTTCGGTCTCGGCGAGGGTGAGGGTGTTGCCCTCGATGGCGTTGGACTCGTGGATGTAGTCGGTCTCCTCGGCCTCGAACACGGTGGCGAGGCCGCGGCGCTGCTCGGCGGAGAGCGGACGACGGGCATCGAGCCGGGCCTTGAGCGCGTCGATTTCGGCGAGGTGGGGAGTCGGTGTCATCGGTGGAGGCGGGTTCAGGTTTTGGCGGTGCGGTGATCGGCGCGAGGATCAGGGTTTCACGCGGAGTTCGCCGGTGAGGAGGCGGCGGGCGAGTTCGGTTTTCACGCGTTCGAGCGACGCGAGTTTTTGCTCTTCGGCGGCAAAGGAGCGTTGGAATCCCTCCGTAATTGAGACGATCTCTTGTTGCTCTATTAGGGATGGCAAAGGAATCGTGAGTTCTCGAACCAGACTGCGATTGATTTTCTTGATGCCGTTAGATCCAACGGCATGTCGCTCAATCTGGCTTCTGATGATCGGCAGTTTGAGGATAATATCCAAGTAACCTGAATGAATCAGCTGAGGGACCAACCGTAGTCGAAGCACTAGATCAGACAAAAAGAGTCGCTGTGAACTCCTCGTTGCGAGGCAACTCATGCCAACCAGCTCACGGCTACCACTACCGCGGGTAATTAATAAATCCCCGGGTTGGATTTCCATGCGGGGATCGAACACGGAAACGTCCTCGATAAATTTATTTTCACTGGGACAAAAGCCATTCGAGGTGATCGCCCCTCCCTTGATGACGCCGCATTGGTTTGGGCCAGCAGGGTGGTCCGGACATTCCGGACTTTTCCCTGCATCAATAGAAGTGATGAGTTCTCCAAGTTTTTTGAGAGGACTCTTCATGGACTTGACTCGTGCAATTACGACATCGTCTCGAATACAGCGCCTCTGCTCGATAACCGTGCGACCATTAAGCAATGCAACATCAACATCCTTCAATATGGTGGCGATTCGCCGTTGTTCTTTTGTCGAAGGCAGCGCGACATGGATTTTCTCGAAGTGGTGAAACTTCAAATTGAGCGTGTCATCGACGAGCCCTTGCGAGTGACGGTGAAACAGCCGGATGTTGGCCGGATGCTTCAAAAGGTGCGGGGCAAACGACGGAATCAGCCCCTTCAACGGACGGCATACGGTATATGCGGGGCTGACGATGCCTTCATGCTCGGACAGGCCGGACACGCCCTGCCACATGCGCATGGTATTATAGGCAATGTCGTCGGGGAGCACGCGCAGGTAAGCAGACTTGTCTTCCTTGGATGAATCGCGGCGATTCAAAGAATCACGCGGCACGACGCCCCGGTCGCCCGTGATTGCGAGCAGCGGCAGATCATTGAAGCCGGATTCGGCGCGTTCGGCGAAAATCGTTCCGAGTGGCACGCATTCCCACTCCTGCGGAATTTCACCACAGGGCGTGAGTTTGTAGCCGGGTTTTGCTCGTTTGACGGACATGGAGCGCGGTGCGATCACTTCTTGAGCAGTCCGAGTTCGACCAAGTGTTTGCGGACGCGGGCCTCGGCGGCATCGCGGTCGCGTTGGAGTTTTTCCAGTTTGCGCAGCTCGGCGGCGAGGTCCACCGGCTCCTCGGGCGGAGCGGTGTCCACGTAGCGGGTGAGATTGAGGTTATACTCGTTGGCGGCGAGTTCCTCGAGCGGCACGGCGCGGGAGTAGCGGGGCTCGTCGGCGAATTGCTCGAATACGCGGGTGACGCGGGCGATGTCCTGCGCGCGTAGGCGGTTCTGGCGTTTGCCGGCCTCGAAGTCGGCGGCGGCGTGGATGAAGAGCACGCGGCCTTGGCGGGCCTTGGGTTTGTCGCGCCGGACCACGAGGATGCAGGCGGGAATGCCGGTGCCGTAAAAAAGGTTGGCGGGCAGGCCGATGACGGCTTCGACGAGGTCCTCCTCCAAGAGGTGCTGGCGGATGCGGCCCTCGGCGCCGCCGCGGAAGAGCACGCCGTGGGGCATGACGACGGCGAGGCGGCCTTCGTCGCGCGTGGTGGCGAGCATGTGCTGGATGAAGGCGAAGTCGGCCTTGGTGCGGGGGGCGCGCTCGGGGACGAAGCGGTTGTGACGGTCGTTGGCGAGGTCTTCCCAGCCCCACTCTTTTAAGGAGAATGGCGGGTTGGCGATGACGCGGTCGAAGAGCTGGAGCGCGCCGTCGCGCACGTGCTTGGGATCGCGGAGGGTGTCGCCCTTCTGGATATCGGCGTCGGGCAGCCCGTGGAGGAGCATGTTCATCTTGGCGATGGCCCAGGTGCCGAGGTTTTTCTCCTGTCCGCAGAGGGTGAGGTTGCGGGGGTTGCCGCCGGCGGCGCGCACGTGTTCGGCACATTCGAGGAGCATGCCGCCGGAGCCGCAGGTGGGGTCGTAGATGCGCATGCCCTCGCGCGGGTCGAGGAGGTTGACCATGAGCTGCACGACGGTGCGCGGGGTGTAGAACTCGCCGCCCTTCTTGCCGGCGTCGTCGGCGAACTGCTCGATCAGGTAGAGGTAGGCGTCGCCGAGGGAGTCGGGCTTGTCGAGGTTGGCGTTGCGAAGGTTGAGCTCGGAGAAGTGGGCGATGAGGCGGGCGAGGACGTTGTCGCGGTTGCGGGCGTCTCCGAGTTTTTGCTCGGAGTTGAAGTCGATGCGGGCGAGCACGCCTTCGAGGCGGGTGTTCTCCTGTTCGAGGGCGTTGCAGGCTTTGTTCAGTCCTTCGCCTCGTCCGGAACTGAGGGAGGCGAGAGTGGACCAGCGGGCGCGGACGGGGACGAAGAAGGAGTGTTCGTCGGGATCGTCGGCGATCTTGAGGGCGTCGGCGGCGGAGGTGCCGCGCTTGCGTTCGCGTTCGAGGATTTTCTCGACCTCCTCGTCGAAGACATCCGAGAGGCGTTTGAGGAAGAGAAAGCCGAAGATGTATTCCTTGTAGTCGGAGGCATCGATCTGCCCGCGCAGGATGTCGGCCGCGCGCCACAGTTTTTGGGAGAGTTCTTGGAGGGTGAAGGGCATGGTCAGGGAAAGGGTGTTAGCGGAAATATTTTGTGCTGAGCTTTTCGAGAAGGAAACCGTAGTGATCGGTCACGGCTTGGGCGCTGCGCCTTGCCTCTTGTATCGCAAGGAAAGCCGTCGAAATTTTTTGCTGTTCCGGCAGGGGCGGGATTTCGAGTTCGAATTGTTCGAGATCGTTACGGGTAATCGACCACTGATCCAAGACGCCCTTGCGAAAGGATTCTTGTTTGGGATCGGTATAGACGCTCTGAAACAGGGCTTGAAGGTAGGTCGAATCCGCGAGTTCAGGGTTCGGTCGAACGAGCAAAACATTTCCGGTGATGACTACCGGATCAGCGGTGATCACCCTGACGACACCGGCCTTTCCGCTGCTTCCGCGTGCCGCTAAAACCAGATCACCAACGCGAATCGCGGAGTTGGTCAGCTTACTTTTTGTGCCGGCGGAGAAGGGGGTGAAGACTCGATCCAACTTGGAGAAATCGATTTCTCCGTCGTTGGTTATGGATTTAAGTCCCACGGCTGGAGAAGTATACAAGTTTACTTGATCGACAGCTGTATCAAGCTGAGCCTTGGATGCCTGCGTGTAGCCGGTCTTGATTTCTGCGATGTCTGTGAGTTTAATCTTCAACGGTCGTGTGCGGGATGGAAAAAGTCCAACACTAGGGTTGTGCCTTGACAAGTCCTAAATAACACGCATGGTGTTCGGTAAGTTGATCCAAAGTGGGCCTCAAAATCCGCAGAGATGAGACCCAGCGTGAAGGAAGAGGAGGCGCACCTTCTTTTCCTTCACGCCGAGCAGCCGACAGACGTCAGCGTGTGAGAACTACGACGTTGGTCGGTTGGATCGGCAGTGCAACCGTAAATCCTCGGGCGAGGTGCGCCCGCCCAAAACTGACTAACATGTCATATCTCGTAACGGTCACGTTCGACCTTAAGAACGCACAATCCAAGGACTACGACTTGGTCTATAAGTCATTCGCCGCACTCGGCCTGTCTAAAGAGGCGAAGGGCTCGGATGGGAAAACCTACACTCTTCCGAACACGACGTGTTTGGGTGAGTTCACGGGGGCGTCCACCTCAGCGGTGCGTGACGATTTGGCCAAGCGGACTGAAAACGCCATCGCGGAGCTTGGCCTCACTGGCGAAGTATTCGTGGTTGTGGGGGATGATTGGCGCTGGGCTTTGCGCTTTCCGAAAGCGTATGTCGCGGCCTAAGTGACGCATAAGTGAAATCGGAAAGCCGCCATCTTGAATGGCGGCTTTCTTTTTTGTGGGGCCCCGAGTGCGGCGATCAGGGGAGTAGGTCGCCGACATCGACTCCGAACGCCTGCGCGAGTTTTTGCAGGGTCTTTTGCTGGGGGAAGTGATCGCCGTTCTCGATGATGGAGATATAGCTACGGCGCAGGCCGGATTTTTTTGCCACGTCAGCCTGGGTTTTTAGGCCTGCTTTGGCGCGCAACGAGAAATAGATCTTCCGAAATGCGGCCAAACGTTGTGCTTGGGCATCGGACACTGCGGCGTAATCGGGCTGCGTGGCTTTTAATTCGGCATCCCACTCGTCGGCTGTGGTAGTCGGGAGTTCCAGGGGCTCGTTGGCGCTGATTTCTTCGAGGGTGCGCAGGATGTTGGCTTTTTCGGCCGGATCGGTCTCTCGTTCGTATTCGAAGCAGAGTTCCACCAGCGATTCTATACGGCTTTTTTCATCGCTCGTGAGTTTCGGGCTGCGGGAGCTTCGGTCGGCTTGGACGAGCGCAGCGCGCAATAATGGGTGGGAAGCGAGTTGTTCGATTCCGATCCGGCTTTCTGCGATGATTTCTAAGACTCCCATATTTGGTTCAACAGGACCATATCGAACACTATCGGACATTATCAAGCATTTTGGTCTCTTTGGCGCATGAAAAATGAGTGGATTGACATGCACTTTCTGTCTCATTTGTTGAACTCATCATCCCCGAACGTGTGCCGGACTTTGTTACCGTGCCATGTCGGCCCCCCGCAGGCTCCGGCCTGCGGGTTTTTAATTGTCCAAATACACACGAGGTGATTGGGCGCAAAAAAGGCGCGACCGGTGAGGGTCGCGCCTTGAGGAATGGAGAACGAAGAACGAGTTCTCGGCTTAGGCTTCGAGTTGGGGGCGGGTGGCCTCGGGCCAGTCGATGTGGAAGAACTTGCCGCGGGGCTTGTCGGTGCGCTCGTAGGTGTGGGCGCCGAAGTAGTCGCGCTGGGCCTGCAGCAGGTTGGCCGGCAGGCGGGCCGAACGGTAACCGTCGTAGTAGCTCAGCGCCGACGAGAAGGTCGGGATGCTGATGCCGTTCTCGACCGCGAGGCTGATCACCTTGCGCCAGTTGGTCTGGGCCTTCTGGATCGTCTTGTTGAAGTATTGATCGAGGAGGAGGTTCGCGAGCTTCGGGTTGCGGGCGTAGGCCTCGGTGATCTTTTGCAGGAACGCAGCGCGGATGATGCAACCACCGCGGAAGATCTGGGCGATCTGGCCGAAGTTGAGTTTCCAGCCGTATTCGCCCTGCGCGGTGCGCATGAGCTGGAAGCCCTGCGCGTAGGAGCAGATCTTCGAGCAGTAGAGGGCGTCGTGGATGGCGGCGATGAGTTCCTTCTTCTTGGCGGGGGAAACTTTCTTCACCTTCGGGCCCTTGAGGACCTTGGAGGCGGCGACGCGCTCTTCCTTGATGGCGGAGAGGCAGCGGGCGAAGACGGACTCGGCGACGGTCGGGGCCGGCACGCCCATGTCGAGGGCGTTGACGGAGGTCCATTTGCCCGTGCCTTTTTGGCCGGCGGTATCAAGGACGATGTCAACGAAGGGCTTCTTGGTGACGGGGTCCTTCTGCTTGAGGATGTCGGCGGTGATTTCGATCAGGAAACTGTCGAGGGCGCCCTTGTTCCAAGTGGAGAAAATCTCACCCATCTCGGCGGGCTTGAGGCCGAGGAGGCCCTGCATGAGGGAGTAGGCCTCACAGATCATCTGCATGTCGCCATACTCGATGCCGTTGTGGACCATCTTGACGTAGTGGCCCGCGCCGTTCTCACCGATGTAGGTGGTGCAGGGGACGCCGCCCTTGACGGGCTTGCCGGGCTTGGCACCGTCGATGGGCTTGCCGGTCTTCTTGTCGACCTTGGCGGAGATGGCCTTCCAGATGGGCTCGATTTCCTTGAAGGCGGCCTTGTCGCCACCGGGCATGAGGGACGGGCCGAAACGGGCACCTTCTTCACCGCCGGACACCCCGGAACCGATGAAGCGGAAGCCCTTTTCCTTGAGGGCCTTTTCGCGGCGGATGGTGTCGGTCCAGAGGGCGTTGCCGCCGTCGATGATGATGTCGCCGGGCTCGAATACGGCGGTGAGGCCGTCGATCACGGCGTCGGTGGCCTTGCCGGCCTGGACCAAGATGATGGCCTTGCGGGGCTTGGAGAGGGACTGGGCGAACTCCTCAAGGGTCTTGGTGGAGACGAGGCCGCCGGGAGTGGATGGGTTTTCGGCAACGAACTTCTCCGTCTTCTCGACCGTGCGGTTGTAAACCGAGATCTGGAAGCCGTGGTCGGCGATGTTGAGGGCGAGATTTTGACCCATCACGGCGAGCCCGATGAGTCCGATGTCGGAGTGTGTTTTTGACATAAAGAGGGGAAAAGAGCTAGGTGGTCATCCACACAAAACCAATCTCAATTTAAGGGAGTTGCATTCATCCTTTCCAATAGCGTGGCTCATAACTGCTGACTTGGGGGAATTCCCCAATGCCCGTGCCTGAATGACCAGCCGGATAAGACAGTTCCTAAGGCCCGATAAGGTGAGACTGTTTTTTGGCTTTTTGCGCTTTTTCGGTCTGGCTCGGGAAGAACGGGGCAAGTCGGTCTATTATGGGGCTTAGAAACTTCGGCTCGTTACGGGAGTAGATCCAATTGAATCCTACGATGGTGACCACCACGCAAATAATGATCGCCATCAGCATCTTGTTCATCTCGGCCGCCTTTTTGATGAGGATGATCGCCGCGACGAGAATCAGGATGCCTAATCCGAGGTTCATCCATATTTTTGGCGGGACAGCCTGGACCTTTTGGATCGCAGTGGTGGCTAGCAAAAGCATGGATCAAAAGTGACACGGGCTTGGAATTGGCACGAGTCGAAAGACTTGGCGGGTGCTCGTTTGACGGATTTTTGTAAACGCGGCGACGGGGTGCCATAGCTTCGTTTGCCTCCGTCGTTGCCATGCACTCGCAGGGTGCACACGGTTTGCCTCCATGGAAGATACGCCGCGTCCAGCCGTGCGCCCGCAACAGAAGAAGCCGAGTTTCGCGATCAGCGCCGGGTTGCGCTCCTACCTGCGCCGTTATCGTCGGGATCGCGAATTGCCGGTGACCTACGAACGGTTGCGGCACTTTGCCGATTCAGTGCCGCTCAACGACGCCAAGGGCCGGTCTACGTTGTGGGAGAGTGTGTTTTATAATCCGCTCGAAATGGAGTCGCTCCAGGAAGACCTGAAGCGTGTATACGCTCACATTCGTGTGGATGGCGACTTGTCGGTGATGAAGCACCTCTACATCGACCGCATCGATTTCTGCGCTTTCGGCAACTCCACGCCGTTCCGTATCCGTATCGTGAATGCGTATAACGAAAACCCCGATTACTTTTACATCAAGAGGGCCGACGCGTCGCGCATTTACGGGCTTGAACTTGAGCATCTGCTTTCGCCCAACCGCCTCAACTACCTCACGTGCGGCAACACACTTGTCGAAGAGCATATCGCGGGTATTCCGGGAAACGAGTTTATTGACCGCTGGCTGGGGAGTCCGGAGATCAGTCCCATCCGGTTGGCAAAGGAATTGGTGAAGTTCAACGAGCGGTGTTTTGTGCGTCTGCTCGGTGATATGCGCAGCTATAATTTCGTTGTCGTTTTGACGCCGGATTTTGAGGGAACGCAGGTGCGCATCCGTGCGATGGACTTTGACCAGCAAAGCTACGAGGGGCGCATGAATCTTTACCGTCCGCAGTTCTTCAAGGAGAACCAGTCGCTGGCGCTTTTCTGCGTGAAGCAATTACGCATCGAGACCGCGCAGCAATACCAGCGCGAGGAACAGGTGCTCATTCTGCAGCGTGCGCTGATCAGTGAGGAACGGCTGGGACTGCTGTTGACCGCGATGTCGGCCGACACGATTTCGACCGCGGAAAATATACAGGAGCTGCGCCTGACGCTGGCGGAGCATTATGGCCGGGATGCGTATCTGATGTGTGGATCGATGGGCGAATTGGTGCGCGAGAATCTGGAGTCGATCCGTTTGAATGTGGAGGCGCTGCTGCCGGGCAAACCGCAACAACTCGACGGTGACCGGGAGTCGTGAGGTTGGTGACGGGGCCGGTGTGTCGGTGGGTATTTGACATGCAGGCTTTACGTTGAGGGTGCGGGCGTGTTTGACCTTGGGTCTGCCGATGGCGGCTGGTTTAGGGGCCTATAGCTCAATGGTCAGAGCAGGGGACTCATAATCCCTTGGTTCTGGGTTCGAATCCCAGTGGGCCCACCATGTGTTTGGGGTGCGAGGGTTGACAGGCGTCGCGCCCGCCCGAAAACATGGGCGGCATATGAAACGTGTCAGCCTAGCTTTCTTTCTTTTTTTCGTGAACTTGTCGGGCGTCTGGGCGCAGGCGGGTGGGGAGGGCGCGTCTGATTCGCCGCCGGTCACAACCGTTCAGGACGCGGGGCAGACGGTGATCAACAACGACGCGGCCGGAGCGCTGGCGATGCAGGGTGCGCAGATCGCGCCCGCACCGCAGTTCTTAGAGCATGTCGTAGATATCGTGCTCGAGTTGTGCGATGTGAAGAGCAGTGGCAACACCTGGCAGCGCTACGCCATCGCGGCCGGGTTGCTGATTCTGTTTTATCTGCTGCGCAAGGTGGTTACGACGGTCATCTTTTCCTTTTTCCGGGTGTTGGCTTCGCGGACCAAGACGACCCTGGATGATAAATTGTTTCCCGCGCTGGAGCCGCCGGTGGCCACGTTTATCGCGCTCTTCGGCGTGTTCGCAGCTCTGAAGGTGCTCAAGCTTTCGCCGGTGTCCGACGAGATGGTGAGCAACGGTGCGACGGTGGCGTTCTCGCTGAGCTTTTTCTGGCTGTTGATGCGGGCGGTGTCTGCGGTGCTCGACCATATGCAGGAGGTCGCCAAGGCGCGTGAGGCCAGCGTGGCGGCGTTTATGCCGTGGATCAAAAAAGCGGTGATCACGTTCCTGATCGTCTTCGGTCTTTTGATGACGGCGCAGAGCCTGCACTACGACGTGAAGGCGTTCCTCGCCGGTCTGGGTATCGGCGGACTGGCGTTCGCGCTCGCGGCGCAGGACACGATTGCGAATCTTTTCGGGTCGGTCGTGGTGGCCATCGACCAGCCGTTCAAGTTGGGCGAGTTCGTGCGCATCGGTTCGTTCCTCGGTGCGGTTGAGGACATCGGGCTGCGTTCGACCCGGCTGCGTTCGCTGGACAAGTCGCTGATCATCATTCCGAACAAGACGGTGGCGGCCGAGGCGGTGACGAATCTTTCGCGGTTCACCCAGCGGCGCAACGAGCAGGTGATCGGCCTGACCTATGACACGCCTGTCGAAAAAATGGAGGTGATCGTCGAAGAGATCAAAGACATCATCAAGGCGGAGGAGCACATCGATCAGGAGTCGATCATGGTGTATTTCCGCGATTACAGCGCGTCGTCGTTGGACATTTGGATTGTCTACGTGGCCAAGGATGGCGACTTCCAGCACTTCATGCGGGTGAAGCAGCGGATTAACCTGAACATCATGCGGGCGGTGCAGGTGCGCGGTCTGTCGTTTGCCTTCCCGACCCAGACGCTGGAGTTCGGCGAGAGCGCGGCGAAGGCGCTGGCGGCGCGGCGCGCGGGGCCGGATGTGGGTTGAGGCGCGGGGCGGTGTGGGATGGTCGGCGATGTGACGGCTCTTTCTCTTTCCTCTTAATCTTTATCTTTCTCCCGGTTGGTTCCGTGCGGAGCGGGGGGCCTGACGAAAGAGAAAGATTAAGATAAAGAGGAAAGAAAGAGAGGCCGGGGGATCAGTCGAGGGTCTGGCGGTAGCGCTTCACGCCTACCGTCATCGCGACGACGAGGAAGAGCAGCAGCGGCCAGAGCTCGGGGGTGATCTCGGCGAGGCCGTTGCCTTTGAGCAGGATGCCGCGGACGATGCGAAGGAAGTGGGTGTTGGGCAGGCACGAGCCGATGGTTTGCGCCCAACCCGGCATGCCGCGGAAGGGGAACATGAAACCCGACAGCAGGATCGACGGCAGGAAGAAGAAGAACGCCATCTGCACGGCTTGGAGCTGGTTCTGGGCGAGCGTGGAGAAGGTGATGCCGACCGCGAGGTTGGCCGCGATGAAGAGAAGGGACACCGCATAGAGCAGCGGCAGGCTGCCAACCATGGGCACGTGAAACAGGAACCGGGCGGCAATGAGGATGAGCGTGACCTGGATGTAGCCGACCGCGATGTAGGGCAGGATTTTTCCGACCATCACCTCGAAGGGACGCACAGGGGTGGCGAGGAGGTTTTCCATGGTGCCGCGTTCGCGTTCGCGGGTGATGGCGAGGGCGGTGATGACGACCATCGTCATGGTGAGGACGACGCCCATGAGGCCGGGGACGACGTTGTATTGGGTGATGTTCTCGGGGTTGTAGTGCGCGTGGATGCGGAAATCCACCGGGCCGTCCTTTGCCTGCAAGTGGGTGAGGGGGCCGGGGAGGTCGCGGTTAAAAACCGTGTTGGCGAGTTTGTTGACGGCGGAGAGCGCGGGGCCGGTCGCAGCGGGGTCGGAGGCGTCGGCCTCGACGAGCACGGTCGGGCGTTCGCCGCGCAGGAGTTTGCGGGTGAAGTCGACGGGGATGTTGACCACGAATTGCACGTCGCCGAGCTGGAGCAGGCGTTGTGTCTCGGCCTCGGTGTCGGCTTCGCGGACGATCTGGAAGTAGTCGCTGGTGCGCAGGGCTTGCACGAGGGTGCGCGCGTAGGGGCCCGAGTCGGCGACGAGCACGGCGGTGGGCAGGTGGCGCGGGTCGGAGTTGATGGCGAAGCCGAACATCAACAGCTGCATGAGCGGGATGCCGACCATCATGCCGAAGGTCACGCGGTCGCGTTTCATCTGGATGAACTCCTTGAGGACGACGGCCCAGAGGCGATGGAAGGTGAAGCGGCTCATGGGCGGGGGCGCATGTCGGGGGTGATTCGCGGCGGGCCCAGCGGTCCCGCCCTACCTGAAATCCGGAGGCATTCGGAGATCGTGCTCATGCGAAGTTGTCCTTGGCGGTGTCCATGAGACCGATGAACACGTCTTCGAGGCCGGCGGGGATTTGTTTCCACTCGTGGCGCGGGTTGCGCACGGCGGCGATGGCGGCTTCGAGTTTGGCCGAGTCGTGTCCGCTGATGTGAAGGGTGTTGCCGAAGGCGGTGACCTGCTCGACGCCGTCGCGTCCGTGCAAGGCGGCGGCGAGCGGGCGCAGGTCGGGGCCGCTCACGCTCCAGGTGATGAGCTTCGCGGAGGCGAGCACCTCGGCGAGCGTGCCGCGGGCGAGGAGGTTGCCGTAGGCGAGGTAGGCAAGGCGGTGGCAGCGTTCGGCCTCATCCATGTAGTGGGTGGTGATGAGCACGGTGAGACCGTCGGCGGCGAGTTGGTGGATCTCTTCCCAGAATTCACGGCGGGCCTTGGGGTCGACGCCGGCGGTGGGCTCGTCGAGGAGGAGGAGCTGCGGCGAGTGGATGAGACAGGCGGCGAGGGCGAGGCGCTGTTTCCATCCGCCGGAGAGTTGTCCGGCCAGTTGGCGGCTGCGGTTGGCGAGGCCGAGGCGTTCGAGGCTGCGTTCGACGGCGGCGGCGCGGTCGGGCACGGCGTAGATGCGGGCGATGAAGTCGAGGTTTTCGCGGATGCTCAGGTCTTCGTAATAGCTGAACTTCTGCGTCATGTAACCGACGTGGCGTTTGATGTCGGCCTGTTGCGTGCGCACGTCGAAGCCAAGGCAGGTGCCGGTGCCACCGTCGGGTGTGAGCAGGCCGCAGAGCATGCGGATGAAGGTGGTCTTGCCGGAGCCGTTGGGACCGAGGAAGCCGTAGATCTCGCCGCGCTTCACTTGGAGGTCGATGGCGTTGACGACGGTCTTGTCGCCGAAGCGCTTGGTGACGCCGGAGACGTCAATGGCGAGGGCTGACTCGGTCATGGGGAAAACTCCAAACGCCAAACGGCCAAACTCCAAAAAACCGGCAAGGAGCGGATGGGCTTTGAGTTGGCTGTGGTCATGGGGCGTTAGCGGACGGGGACCACGTCGACGGGCTGGCCGGGGTGGAGGTCGCGGGCGACTTCGGGTGCGAAGACGGCCTCGATCATAAAGACGAGTTTGGCGCGGTTGTCGCGGTTGTAGAGAATGGGCGGGGTGTATTCGGGTTGCGGTGACACGTAGCTGATGGTCGCCTCAAGTGAGGGGTGTCCGTCGATGTTAACCTTCACATGTGCGCCGGGCTTGAGGGCGGCGAGGGCAGGCTCGGGGACGAAGAAACGGGCCTTAATGTTTTCGGGTGGCAGGAGGGCGACGACCGGCTGGCCGGCGGCGACGAATTCGCCGACGCGGTAGAGGGTGTCGTAGACGAGGGCGTCGCGGGGGGCGGACTGGGATTTTTGGGCGACGGACCAGTCGGCTTGGGTTTGGGCGGCGACGGCGGCGGCGACGTTCTGTTCGGCGGAGGCGAGGGCGTCGGTGCGTCCGCCGAGGGAGGCGGTGGTGAGCTGGGCTTGCAGCTCGTCGACGACACGTTGGTCGCGCTCGTGGTTGAGGCGGGCGCGGTCGTAGTCGCTGAGGGAGGTGACCTTGTCGTTGTAGAGCTTGGACTGGCGATCGGCTTCGAGTCCGGAGAGTTCGGCGGTGGCGCGGGCCTGTGCGAGGCGGGCGACGAGGGCGGCGAGTTCGGTGGGGCGGGAGCCCTTGCGGAGGTCGTCGAGCTGGGCTTGGGTGGAGGAGAGGCGGGCGGCGGCCTGGGTGGCGGCGGCGGTTTCGGCGGCGTGTTCGAGGGTGAACAGCGGGGCAGCCGAGGAGACGCGTTGGCCCTTGGTCACGGCGAGGGTATCGAGGCGGCCGGAGAGCGGCGCGCCTATGTAGACGAAGTCGCCCTCTAGGTAGCCTTGAAAATCGTTCGTGGGCGGACGCGAGCAGCCGGCGAGGGTGAGCAGCGCGACGGTGCCGAGCAGGCCGAGGGAAGGGGGGGTGTTAGCGAGGGAAGAGTTTTTCATGTTCCTTGCGTCCGGAGGGGGTGAGCAGACCGCCGAAAAAGAGTTCGATGGCGCGGGCGATCACTTCGCGCGGTGCGAGTTGCAGGTGATCGAGCGAGGGCGGTTGGAGAAGGCCGTTGATGGCTTGCAGGTAGAATTCGACGGCGAAGCCCGAGGGCAGATCGGTGCGAACGACACCGGCCAATTGGCCCTCTTCGATGAGCCGGCCAAAAATGTAGGGGATGTTTTTCTGGCGCATTTCACTGACCAAAGCATGCAGTTCGGGCGCGCAGCGTTGGAGGTCGTGCAAGGTGGCGGGTGTGAGTGCTTGCATGCGTTCCATCATGCCCTCGGTGAAACCGCGCAGCTTCTCGGAAAATCCGAGCATACGGTTGCCCAGCAAAGCATCGGCGTCGGCGCGGATTTCGGTGACCAGGCCGTCGATGACGGCGCGGATGAGGTCGTCCTTGCCGGTGAAGTGGCGGTAGAGCGTTTTTTTGCTCATGCCGAGGGAGGAGGCGAGGTCGTCCATCAGGAAGGCGCTGTAGCCCTGGGCAAAGAAAGTCTCGCGGGCCTGTTGCAGAATACGATCACGGGCAGCGGTCTCGGTGGATAGCGGAAGCGGGGGAGGCAGGGATGCGATGGAGGGCATGGAAATGCGGGAAACTGAGGGTGGGTTTTAAGTTTCCTTCTGGCGAGCTTGGATTCGAGGGAGGTGCAAAAGTCCGGAGGTAACATGCCGGTGAATTTGCGCGGGAGGGGATTGAAAACGACGGGGCGAACTGTCTGCCTCGCTCGATATGCTCGCCGAGGCCAACCTCAAAGCGGAAATCTCCTCACTCATCGCGCGGAAGGACACCGCAGCACTCAAAAAATACATCGAGCCTTGGTTGCCGGCCGATTTGGCGCCGCGACTGGCGGAGTTGTCGATTGAGGAACTGGCGGGATTGTTCCGGTGCACGTCGCACGAACTCTCGGCGGCGACTTTCGGTTACCTGCCGATCGAGTCGCAGAAGAAGTTGCTCAAGCTGCTGAGTCAGGCGCATGCAGCCGAGTTGCTCAACGCGCTCTCACCGGATGATCGCACGGCGTTCATCGGCGAACTGCCGCTCGACGTGGCGATGCAGATGCTCTGTCTGCTGTCGCCGGTGGAGCGGAAGGTCGCGCAGGATTTGCTGGCGTATCCGGAGGAAAGCGTGGGTCGCATGATGACGCTGGATTTCGTGGCGGTGAGGCCGGAGTGGACGGTGGGCGAGGTGTTGGAGTTTATCCGTGAGCACGGCTACGACCGGGAGACGCTCAATGTGATTTATGTCGTGGACGAAACCGGGAAGCTGATCGACGACGTGCGGGTGCGCCGGTTCTTGCTGGCCCCGCCGACGAAGCGGGTGAGCGACCTGATGGACGGGGATATCGCGCGGTTGCAGGCGACCGATGACCGGGAGCATGCGCTGGCGATGTTCCGGCGGTTCGATCGCGTGGCGCTACCGGTGGTGGATGATGGCGGACGGTTGATCGGCATTGTCACGGTGGACGACATCTTGGACGTGGCCGACGAAGAGGCGACCGAGGACATCCAGAAGCTGGGTGGCACCGAGGCGCTGGACGAACCCTACATCACGATCGCGCTATCGCGCATGGTGAAGAAGCGGGCGAGCTGGCTGATCGTGCTGTTCTTGGGGGAAATGCTCACGGCCACGGCGATGACGTTTTTCCAAGGAGAGATCGAAAAGGCGGTCATTCTCGCGCTGTTCGTTCCGTTGGTGATCAGTTCGGGCGGCAATGCAGGTTCGCAGGCGGCGACGTTGGTCATCCGTGCGCTGGCACTGGGGGAGTTTACCCTCGGGCAATGGTGGAAGGTGATGCGCCGCGAGTTGGCGGTGGGATTAGCGCTGGGGTTGATTCTCGGCGCGGTCGGGTTTCTGCGTATCGCGGCGTGGTCGATGTTTTCCACCGTTTACGGTCCGCATTGGATTCTGGTGGCGGGAACGGTGGGGGTGGCGTTGGTGGGCATCGTGTTGTGGGGGTCGCTGATGGGATCGATGTTGCCGCTGGCTTTGAAGCGATTGGGTTTTGACCCGGCGACTTCGAGCGCGCCGTTTGTAGCGACGCTGGTCGATGTAACCGGGTTGGTGATTTATTTCAGCGTGGCCTACCTGTTTTTACATGGAGTGATGCTGTAACCGGCGCGATCTGGTGGCGTCGCTTGACGTAGGCTCTTCCCGCTTTATTCATTTCATCCGGTATGTCCCCCTCCCTGCATCTTTCTTTGGTTCTTGGGTTGTTGCTGACGGTCAGTGGCGCATCCGCTGCGGTCTCGCTCGATGGCCTGGCGACCCACTCGCCCTTCATGTTGCAGCAGGAGGAGGAGGCAGCCCCGACGGTCACGGCGAGTGCGGCGGTTGAGTTTCGCGGGCTTATCTCGAGCAAGGACGGGGTGTTTTTCGGTCTTTACGACCGCACGCGCAATACCGGGGCCTGGGTTAAGAAAAACGACAAGAGTTCCGATTTTCAGGTGCGGTCCTACGACGAGGCCAACGATATGGTGACCCTCGATTATCAGGGCCAGAAATTCACCCTCGCGTTGTCATCGGCCAAGATTGGCACCGCCGCACCCTCGCCGGTGGTCGTCGCACCGCCTCCCGGTGGGCCGCCCGTTCCGGGTGCCCCGGGTGCTCCGGTCGCAGCAGGTGCGCGAGTGGATGATCAGCGCCGGCTTGAATCGGTGGCCGCCGAGGTGCGCCGCCGCCGTGCGTTGCGGCAGAGTGGTGGCACCGGCCAGCCCGGCGGATCGCGCCGGTGAGCGCGCAGCCGGACCATTCGGCCTCGGCACCGGTTTCCAGTGCGCGGTTGATCCGCCGCTTGTTCGGGCTGGCTTGGCGTTATCGCACCCGATGCGTGCAAGTGGTGATGTTGCAGCTGGTGTTGCTCACACTGGGTCTGAGCGGACTCAGTCTTACGGGACTCGGCATCGACTATATCGGCTGGGTGCTGGGCGGGCGGGGGGACGGGCGCGTGGTGGATTTTCCGCATGCGAAGTTCGGGCTGCAACTTCCGCAGACGTGGGCGCCGTTTCGCGTATTGTTGCTCATCGCGGCCTGTATTCTGGCGTTTGCCCTGCTGCGGGCGTTGCTCAATTATATCTACACGATTTCCATCAACCGGCTGGTGCAACAACTCCTGGTGGTCGACCTGCGCGGCGAGGTGTATGACAAACTGCAGCGGCTGAGCTTCCGTTTCTTCGACGCCAACACCACGGGTTCGATCATCACGCGCGTGACCGGAGACGTGCAGGCGGTGCGCATGTTTGTCGACCAGGTGATGATTCAAAGTGTCATCATGATCGTATCGCTCACGATCTATACGATCTACATGGTGAGCCTGCATCCGGGACTGGCGCTGGCGTGTATGGCGACGACGCCGGTGCTGGCGGTGATGTCCACGTTGTTTTCGCGCTACATCCAGCCGCGCTACAGGCAAAGCCGCGAGCGCGAGGAGACCATGGTGCAGCACTTCGCCGAGAGCATCCAAGGCGTGCAGGTGACCAAGGCCTTCGGTCGCGAGCAGGAGGATCGTGAGGCCTTTGATGCGAAGAATCGCGCGGTCTACGACCAGCAACAGGGGATCTTTTGGCGCGTGAGCATCTTCACGCCGGCGGTGGGGTTTCTCACGCGCATCAACATGATCGTGCTACTCGGCTACGGCGGATGGTTGGTGATTCAGGGCCGGTTGCCGCTCGGCACGGGCTTGGTGGTATTTGCGGGCCTGCTCGACCAGTTTTCCGGTCAGGTCAATCAAGTGGCCACGCTGGTGAACAGCGTGCAGCAGTCGCTCGTCGGCGCGCGGCGAGTCTTCGAGATCCTGGACGCGCCGATCGAGGTGAGCGATGCGCCCGGGGCGGTGTCGCGGCCGAAGCCGGGCGGTTCGGTGCGTTTCGAGCATGTCTCGTTTTCCTACGCGGGGATCGACCCGGTGTTGCGCGACATCGACCTGGAGGTGCAGCCCGGCCAATGCGTCGCGATTCTCGGTGCGACCGGGGCGGGCAAGAGTTCGCTGATGAGTCTGATTCCGCGCTTCTACGATCCCACCGCGGGACGTGTGCTGATCGGCGGGACGGATGCGCGCGAACTCCGGCTCGACGACCTGCGGCGCAACATCGGCATCGTTTTTCAGGAGAGCTTCCTCTTCTCGAACACGGTCGCGGCCAACATCGCCTTCGGGCACCCCGATGCGACCCGCGAGCAGATCGAGAAAGCCGCGCGCATCGCCGCCGCCCACGACTTCATCACGGCCCTGCCGCAGGGCTACGACACCGTGCTCGGCGAGAGCGGCAACAGTCTCTCCGGCGGCCAGCGCCAGCGGCTGGCCATCGCGCGCGCGGTGCTGCTGGAACCGGCGATCCTGTTGCTCGACGATCCGACGGCGGCCATCGACAGCGAGACCGAGCACGAGATTTTCGAGGCGCTGGAAAACGCCATCGCGGGCCGCACGACCTTTATCGTGGCGCACCGGCTGAGCACGTTGCGCCGGGCCGATTTCATCGTGGTGATGGAAGGCGGCCGCATCGTGCAACGCGGCACACACGCCGAGCTGATGCGCGAGCCCGGTCCTTATCTGCGCGTGGCCACGCTGCAACTGGTGGACAGCGGCGACATCCATGCGCTCCAGCGCGAGAAGGAGGGCCACGCATGAGCGCCCCGACCGGACGCGGTCCGCTATCCTTGGTGCAACGCGCGAAGGACGACGAAGCCGAGGAGCAAATGAAGCCGCTCGATTGGGCCATCGTGCGCCGACTGTTCAACTACACGCGGCCGTTTGCCCGGAAGCGCAATTGGCTCATCGTGCTCACGCTGCTGCGCGCCTCGCAGTTGCCCGCGCTTGCATGGGTGACCGCGCTGACCATCGCCGGCCCGATCACCAACCACCAAGTGTCTCCGTTGGCCTGGTGGATTGCCGGCTACGCCGTGCTGGCCGTGATGACTGATTTTCTGTTCCACTTCCGGCAGCGATTTGCGCTGGAGATCGGCGAGACCGTGGTGGGGCGTATGCGCGGGGACATCTTTGCGCACGTGAGCCGCATGCCGATGAGCTTTTTCCACCGTGTGAAGCTCGGGCGCATCCTGAGCCGCGTGACCAGCGACGTGGGGTCGTTGCGCGCCGGCATCGAGCAGGTGTTCTTCGTCGGCATCGTGCAGCTCGGACAGATGATCTTCGCGGCGGGGGTCATGGCGTATACCGACTGGGTGCTGTTTCTGGTCGTGCTCGGACTGGCGCCGGTGCTGTGGATTTTGAACAACCACTTTCGAGTGCGGCTGAGCCGGGACACGCGTGCACAGCAGGAGAGCTTCAGCCGCGTGACGGCCACGCTGGCTGAGTCGATCAACGGCATTCGTGTGACCCAAGGCTTTGTGAGGCAGGAGACCAACGCGGGACTCTTCCGCAGTCTGCTCGCAGATCACTCGCGCTACAGCATGGGCACGGCGCGTTCTTCGGCGATCCTGCTGCCGCTGCTTGAACTCAACAGCCAGTTCTTCGTGGCGATCCTGCTGTTGCTCGGCGGCTGGCAGGTGCTGGGCGGACGGGTGGAGATCGGCGTGCTCATCACGTTTTTTCTATTCGCCAACCAGTTTTTTGCGCCGATCCAGGTGCTGGGAAATCTCTACAATCAGGCGCTCATCGCCATGGCGGGCGCGGAACGTGTTTTCAAACTACTCGACACGAAGCCCGACTGGGAGGATGCGCCGGATGCCGTCGAGCTGCCGGACCCTCGTATTGCGGGAGGCGAGCTCGGTGCACGCGTCGAGTTTCGCGACGTGACCTTCGGCTACGACCCCAAACGGCCGGTGCTGCACAACGTGAGCTTTACTGCGGTCCCCGGGAAAACGGTGGCGCTGGTCGGACACACCGGCAGCGGCAAGAGCTCGATCATCAATCTGGCGGCGAAGTTCTACCTGCCGACCGAGGGTGGGGTTTATATCGATGGTCGCGAGATCCGCACAATCACGGGGCGTTCGCTGCACCGGCAGACGGGCATGGTGCAGCAGCATAATTTTCTCTTTGCGGGCACGGTGCTCGACAACATCCGCTTCAGCCGGCCGGAGGCGACGGAGGCGGAGGTGCGCGCGGTGGTGGCGCGGCTCGACTGCCTCGACCTGATCGACGCTCTGCCGGGCGGACTGCGCACCGAGGTGGGCGAGCACGGGAGCGGTATCTCGACCGGACAGCGCCAGCTTGTGTGCTTCGCCCGCGCGCTGCTCGCCGAGCCGCGACTGTTGATTCTCGACGAGGCGACGAGTGCGATCGACGCGATCACCGAGGCGCGTCTGCAGAAGGCGTTGCTCACGCTGCTGGCGGGGCGCACGAGCTTCGTGGTGGCGCACCGGTTGAGCACGATCCGGCACGCGGATCTGGTGCTGGTGCTCGATAACGGACGCGTGATCGAGCGCGGCACGCACGAGGAACTCTTGTCGTTGAAAAAGCACTACGCCGCCCTTCACGACCAGTTTGTGCGCATGGGCGGTGCTTGAAACGGTCGGCGGAAATTGCGCAAGTTTTAAATTTTCCCTAGGTAAACAGCTATTTTACCACCGAAAATAGTCGTTGCATTCAGGGCGCGCAGGCGTAATTCCAGAACTCGCTATGGCAAAAAAAACCGCTCGCAAACCCAACGCTGCATTCCTCAAACCCGTTCAGCCCGATGCCGTCCTTTCGGTGATCGTAGGTTCGAAACCCCTTCCCCGCACTGAGCTTACCAAGAAGCTCTGGGAATACATCAAGAAGAACAGTCTTCAGGACAAGAAGGTCCGCACCCAGATCAACGCCGACGACAAGCTCAAGCCCGTTCTGAACGGCAAGAAGTCCGTCAGCATGTTCGAGCTCACGAAGCTCGTGTCCGGACACCTCGTAAAGTAAGGTCCGGTCAGAGATAGATTTCGAACCGCCCCGGGTTTTCCTGAGGCGGTTTTTTTGTGCCCGGCCCGGCCGGGCCGGCGATTAGGGAAGATAGCCTAGGATAAGGGAACGCGATTGATATCCGGCGATAGTGCAGTTATTTCCGGAAGTGTTCTGTCGTAATTTTCGTTATGCCCATTGCCTTCAACCGTCGTGTTCTTATCGTGCTCAGCACGGCGATTATTGCCGCAGGAGTGGCTGCCGGCGTGTTGAGTTACCGGCGGGCTGAACGTGCGGCGCTGGTCGAGTTGATGAGCACCGCGAGGCGTTGCGCCGTGGCGTTTCAGGATGGGACGCTCAAGTCGCTTTCCGGCACCGAGGCGGATCTGGGAAATCCGGTCTATGTGGAGATCAAGGAGCGGTTGATCGATTTGCGGCAGGTGGATCCGCGTGTGCGGTTTGTTTATATTTTCCGGCGGCAGGCGGTGACGGGCAAGGTGGTGTTTCTTGCGGATTCCGAGCCTGCAGGGTCAAAGGATATTTCGCTGCCTGGGGATGAATTCCCCGAGGCGACCGATTCACCCGGGCTCCAGTCGGTGCTGGCAAATGGCCAGACAGCCACCGAGGGGCCGTTGAGCGACAGTTTTGGAGTCTGGGTAACAGGTTATGCGGCGGTAAAATTGAAGGGTGCGGTTTCGATGGCGGTGTCCCCGCCGGACATTTTAGGCCTCGATATCAACGCACGTGATTGGAACGGCCATCTGTTGGATGAAGGGATGCGCTCCGCGCTGTATGTGTGGCTTTTGTTCGGTCTTCCCTTGGCGGTTTATGTAATGATGCGCCGCTGGGGTGTGCAGGACCGCACCATCCGGAAATTATCCGAGGCGATTGAGCAGAGCCGCTCGGCTTTGATGATCACCGGACTGGACGGGCGAATCGAATACGTTAACCACGGTGTGTGTGAGCAGATTGGTTACGGCCGGGATGAATTGATCGGGCGTGACTGGGCGGAGTTTCGCACCGAAGCGACTTCGGACGAGGTGTTGAAAGATCTGACCACGACCGTGCGTTCGGGGCGCACGTGGGAGGGGGACTGGTTTAACCGCCGCAAGTCGGGTGAGCTTTATCCGGTCAACGGTGTGGTCAGTCCGGTGCAGGACCACAACGGACGTATTCTGTGTTATATCGCATCGCTACGCGACATGACCGAGGCCCGGCGGGTGGAGGGCGAGTTGCGGGCGGCGAAGGACCGTGCCGAAGCCGGCGAGCGGGCGAAGGGCGGGTTTCTCGACACGATGAGCCATGAGTTGCGCACGCCGCTCAATGGCATTGTCGGCTTCACCAGCCTGTTGCTGGAGACGCCGCTTTCCTCGGAGCAACGGGAGTATGTGCAAACGGTGCGTTCCAGCGGCGAGGCGTTGTTGAAGCTGACCAGCGAAATTCTGGATTACTCGCGGTTGGAATTCCGTCCGCAGCCGGTGTCATTACTCCCCTGCGAGCCGCGTGTGTTGATCGAAGAGGTGCTCGATCTGCTGGCTTTTCAGGCGTCGGGCAAGGGGATCGAGTTGCTGCACGAAATCGGGCCGGACGTGCCGGCGGTGGTGAAGCTGGACTCGGGCCGTCTGAGGCAGGTGTTGGTGAACCTGGTGGGCAACGCCGTAAAATTCACGGAGACGGGCGAGGTCGAGGTGCGCGTCAAGGTGCGTGCCGGCGATGAGAATACGGTCGCCGGTCCGTGGCTGGAGTTCGCAGTGCGAGACACGGGGCCGGGCATCGATTCGGAGGATCAGAAACGGTTGTTCCAGCCGTTCACCCAGCTCGATGACACGATTCGCCGACGGTATGGAGGAACCGGTCTGGGGCTGGCGATCAGTCGTTCACTGGTGAGGTTGATGGGGGGCGAAATATCGTTGAACAGCGAACTGGGGCGTGGGTCGGTTTTCCGGTTTGTTTTGCCGTTGGCGGTGGTGCAGCCCCGCAACGAGGTCGCGCTACTGGCGGGACGTCGGGTGGGGCTGGTGGTGCGCGCACCGGGAGTGCTGCGGGAACTCTCTCGCGTGGTCACGGCGGCGGGCGGGGTGGCGATACCCTGCCGGTTGGCGGAGCTGGCGGTGGAGGCCGTGGAGCTGGCAATAGTCGATTGCGACCAGGGAGTGATGGCTCAGGTGCTGGAAGGGATGGTTTCTTTCACGGGCCGGCCAGCGGGTGCGTTGGTTGCATTGGTGTCGGCGGTGGTGGAAGCGGAGGATCGCCGGCATTTACGGCAGGTGTTTCCCACGCTGATGAGCAAGCCTCCCCATCATGACATGCTGATCTCCACCCTGGCGGATGGCGTGCAGGCGGTCGCGGCCAGCGCACCGCTGGAGCAGTTCGATCTGCGAGTGCTGATTGTGGACGACAACCCGGTGAACTTGCGGCTGCTGCAACGGATCGTGACCGTGCTTGGTTGTCGCAGCGTGACGGCCACCGGGGGGCGCAAGGCGATCGAGATCCTGGCAAAAGAGGATATTTTTGACCTGGTGATGCTCGATTTGCGCATGCCGGAAATGGATGGCATGGAGGTGCTGCGCCGTATTCGTGCGGGCGAGGCCGGCCAAGCGGCGAGGACCGCGTGGATCACTCTGGTGACTGCGGACACCCAGGCGGACTCAAAGGATCAACTGGCGAATATGGGGTGCAATGACTTCGTGCCTAAGCCGATCACCCTGGCGAGTTGCATTCCGGCATTAAAGCGGGCGGCGGCCGACCGGGACCGGCGCGTGAGGTAAGACGACGTGTCGCGGCGCGGTTGGTCAGAGACCGAGGGCGTCCTCGATGGCCTTGCTGGCGGTGCGGAGGATTTGCAGCCGTGCGTAACGCTTGTTGTTGGCCGGGATCAGATGCCAGGGGGCGGAGGGTGTGTCGGTGAGGCCGAGCATGTCGCCGACGGCGATTTCGTAGGCGTGCCACTTGCGGCGGTTGCGCCAATCCTCGGCGTTGATCTTGTGCTGCTTGTAGGCCGTCTGTTCGCGTTCGCGGAACCGGCGGAGCTGCTCGTCGGTGCTCACGTGCATCCAAAATTTAATGACAATGGTGCCGTGCTCGGCGAGCTGCTGTTCGAAATCGTTCATCTCACCGAAGGCGCGGCGCCACTCGGGCTCGGTGCAAAAGCCTTCGAGTCGTTCAACCAGCACGCGGCCATACCAGGAGCGGTCGTAGATCGTGACCAGGCCGGCGCGGGGCACATGACGCCAGAAGCGCCAGAGGTAGTGGTGGGATTTTTCCTCGTCGGTGGGCTTGGCTACGGGAATCACGCGGTAGTCCTGCGCATCGATGGCGCTGGTGAGACGGCGGATGGCGCCGCCCTTGCCGGCGGCGTCCCAGCCTTCGAACACGAAGACGATGGAGCGTTGCGCAGCTTGCGCGGCGCGGGTGGCGAGGTTGAGACGACCGAGCCATTTCTCGCGCTTGGCTTCGTAGTCGGCGGAGGAAAGTTTCTGGTCGAGAGGCAAGGAGAGGAGTCGGGCAAGGCCGGAGGGCCGGAGGGACTTGGGGACGGCGGGTCGCGGAGGTTTGCCGATGCCGGCCTCGAAGCGGTTGATGTGGGCCTCGAGTTTTCGGATGACAAGCGAGGCCACTGCGAGGTTGCGCGCCCGGGGATCGGCCGCGTCGATCACGGTCCACCTGGCGCCGGGACGGTCGGTGGCTTCGCGCAGACGGGCGGCCGAGCGGGCGAGGCGGTCGTGGATGCGATGATGGTGGCGGGCCTCCTTGGTCACGCGCCAGGCGGTGTCGGGATTGGCGGCGAGTTCGGTGAGGCGGAGTTTTTGGTCGGCCTTGGAAAGGTGAAGCCAGACCTTGATGATGAGCGTGCCGTTGCTGGAGAGCAGTTTTTCGAAGTTGCGGATGTGCTCGAGGTGGCGCGGAAGCGGTTCGGCGTTGCGGATTTCGCCCGCGTGGGCGCGAAGGATCTCGGTATACCAGGAGCCGGCGAAAATCCCGAGTTTGCCATCGGGCGGGAGACAGCGCCAGAAACGCCACATGAAAGGCCGCTCGCTTTCCTCGTCGGACGGGGCGCGAAAAGCGACGGTTTCCACGCCGCGCGGGTCGAGCCAGCCGCTGAGCGTGTTGATGACGTCGCCGCGTCCGCCGGCTTCCTCGCCGGCGAGGATCAACAGCACGTTGGCCGGGATCGCCTTGAGCCGCACCTGCAACTGAACGAGATGTTCACGAAACTCGGCGACGCGGGCATCGTAGATTTTTTTGCTCAACCGATGGTCGGGACGCGCTTTGGCCATGGCCGCATAGGAGAGCAGCCGGCGGCGCGGTGTGTCGAGACGCGTTTACGCGGCCGATGACTCCCGTTGCGGAAGAAAATCGTGTGGAACCGGACGGGTTCCGGTGCATACTGTTTGTATCCCACCAGTCGCCTGCGGCGACTTCGTTTCCCCAACCCCAAAAACGGAGGCAGAGATGAGTATGATTACGGCACAGATGGTTTATTATGCGATGATGGCCGGCCTGTTCGGTGCGGGCGCAATGTGGGCGGTGATGCGATTGATCGAACGTGCCGGGCCGCCGACGGGAGGAATGGTGGTGGCGGTCGGGAGTCTGCTCACACGGAAACGTGAAAACGCCTTTTCAACGGGTATTTGGGTGTATCTGTTTTCGGCGGCGGTGTTCGGTCTCATTTATACGCTGCTGATGGTGCGGCTCGAGCTTACGGCATGGCCGCATGCGTTGTTTACGGGTTTGGGCTTCGGATTTTTTCACGGACTTGTGGTGAGTCTTGGACTCGTGTGGATCGTATCGGACAACCATCCGCTGGAAGAATTCCGTCAGGCGACGCCGCTGGTATTCGTTTCCCATTTTGCAGGCCACATCGTGTTCGGGCTGGTGGTCGGATTGGTGATTTCGATCGCGCCGGTGTGAGGGACCGGGCACGGGTCATTGACGGCGATTGACGTGTTCGCGGTCCACGTTGTGCTGGGCCGCACGCGCGTATGCCCGTCTCTCATTACGCCTTATTGACGCTGGCGCTGTCCCTCGGACTGATCCTGATTGTCGTATCCCGGCGGCTCAAGATGCCGACGCTGGTTTTCCTGTTGGGCGGCGGTATTCTTTGTGGGCCCGAAGTCTTTGGAATTCTCGCGCCGGAATCGATCGGAGGTTTTCTGCCGGTGATCGTTTCCCTCGCGGTGGGGATTATTCTTTTCGAGGGTGGAATCACCCTCGACATCAAGGGCTACCTGACCGGTTCGACCGTGATCAAGCGACTGCTCACGATCGGTGTGTTGGTGACGTGGCTCGGAGTGACCGGTATCGTGAAACTGTTTTTCACGTCGGCTGGAACATGGCGTTGCTGGCCGGCAGCCTGGTGATTGTCACCGGACCGACGGTGATCGCGCCGCTGCTGAAGCGCATCCGCATCCAGCCGCGACTTTACCACATCCTGCAATGGGAAGGAGTGATGATTGATGCGGTCGGCGTGTTTATCGCGCTGCTCTGCTTTGAGTGGGTGACCGCGCAGTCGCACGGTGCGAGCGATGCGCTGAGAAACTTCGGGGTGCGCTCCGTGATCGGCATGACCTTTGGCATGGCGGGAGGTTGGCCATCTATCTCGCACTCAAATGGCGGCTCACCCCCGACAACATGGTCAACGGTTTCGCACTCGCGCTGGCCGTGCTCGTTTTCGGACTGAGCGAAACGGTCCAATCCGAAGCCGGCATCCTGGCGGTTACTGTAGCGGGATTGATCGTCGGCTGGAAACGTCCGGTGGATTTGCACAAAATCCGCGAGTTCAAAGGTGAACTGACCGAGCTGCTCATCGGCCTGTTGTTCATGTTGCGCTCGGTGCGCCTTGATCTATCGAGATTTGAAGCGTTGGGGAAATCAGGGCTGCTCGCGCTTGGCGTGCTGCTGTTCACGGTGCGGCCGTTGTCGATTTTGCTGTGCACGTGGGGCTCCAATCTTAATTGGCGAGAGGAGCTGTTCCTTGGCTGGGTAGCGCCGCGCGGCATCGTTGCCGCGTCGATGGTGTCGCTTTTTGCGCTGGCACTGGCCGGCCTGGCTTCGACGGACTTCGACCCTAATTGTGTGGAGACCTTCACTTACAGTGTGATTGTGAGCACGGTTGTTTTACAGGGATTCACCGCTGGGTTGCTGGCGAGCATTCTTCGACTGCGCCAACCTACGCCCAAGGGCTGGCTGGTGCTGGGGGGCGCAGGGCTTTGCCCGACCGGTCGCCACATTTCTCGGTAAATACACAGGCACGGTTACGGTGATGATCGATCGCAACCAGCGCGAGGCCGCGCTGGCCGTTCGAGAAGGATTCAATGTCATCACGGGTGACGCGTTGGAGCCGGAAGTGCTCCATTCACGGCATGATCTGGTGCAAGCCGGACATCTGCTGGCCCTCACGGAAAACTCCGACCTCAACGAACTCGCCTGCCACCGTTGGAGTGAGTTCTTATCGCGCGACAATCTCTTCCGCTGGAGCACCGATGGTTCGGCGCGGCATCACCGGGTGAGTCACGGTATTGCGGTGTGGACGGAGCTGCCGCGTCCCGGGTTGGTCGCGTCCGAGCTCGCCTCGGGCGAAAGCACGCTGGAGGAGTTTATCGTTGCCGGACCGGGACCTTTGCCGTCGCTGACGGTGCCTCTGTTGCTTTCACGCGAAGGGGTCGTGAGGCTGGTAAACACCAGCAAACCCGATTTCAAAAAGGCGACTGCGTGCCGTTGTTACGTCGCTCCGGCAGCTACCTGGCGGGGGCGATGGCGGCAGGTGGGTTGGTTGATATTTCCAACCACGAGATGCAGGCTCCCTACACAGGGCTGATCGAGTATCTGCGCAAGAGCTACCCGGACCTTGATACCGAAGCCCTGGGCGAGGATCTGAAGACCCGGGCAGAGACCTTCCCGTTTGACATCGGACACGGGGTGTCGGTGCCGGACGGTTATGCACCGCAATTGCCGGGCCGGGTATGTCTGCTTGGTCGCGACAAGAGCTTCGGTGCGCTGACCTTCCTCGTGCTCAGTCCGCATTCGGACTCCGACAGTCACCTCGCCACGCTTGGTGAGATTGCGAGGATGTGTTCGATCTCCGAGCGGCGTCAGGCCATTTTGGCTGCCGAAGATCTGAGCACGGTAGTCGCGTTGGCGCGCGACTTCGGGCACGGATGAGTGGAGTCTTTCGCGAAGCGGATGGACTGTCCGGTTAAAACCGGTTCCATAGCGGTATGACCTCTGATGGATCCACCCGGTTGTCCCTCGTTCTTCTTGGCCATCCCGGCCACGAGCTTCGTATCTATGGCTGGCTGAAACACCATCGGCCCGAAGTCTGGGTCATCACCGACGGTTCGGGGGCCGTCGCCGAACCGAGGCTTGATCTTTCGCGCCGTGTGCTCGCGTCACTTGGGTTGAGCCCCGGCGCATTATACGGTGCCCATACCGATCGTGAAATCTATGCGGCTATCCTGCGTGGCGATGCGGAATTTTTTCGGGTGATTGCGCGGGCCGTCACCGCCCGTCTGGTTGCCGGTGGTTTCACGTCCATCGTCAGCGATGCTTCGGAAGGCTACAATCCGACTCATGATCTTTGCCAACTCATCGCCGGGGCCGCCGCGATTCGGGCGAGTCGCGAATCGGGCCGGCAGATCACGCACTTTACGTTTTTGCTCACTGGTCATCCTGAGGGAGAGGCGAAACAACGGCATGTTGACGACATTGCGGTGAATCTTGATGACACGCTTGGGCAGGAAAAAATCCAAGCAGCACTCGACTACGCACGCACGGCAGACGGCACGTTACTCAAGGAAGTCGAGGAAACGCTCGCCCGGTTTGGGGCGGAGATCTTCCGTCATGAACGTTTGCTCAGTCATGCCGCCGTCGATTACGAGATCCAGTTTGGCGACGGTGTTCCGTTTTACGAAAAGCACGGCGAACGTCGCGCAAGCAGCGGGCTCTACCACGAAGTTATCCGGCTCCGGCAGCACATGGTCCCGCTGGCCCGGGCGCTTCGTGATTACGGTGCAGGCGCGGGTTGATCCGGCGCTCCGACCATGCGCGTTCTCATTACCAACAACACTCTGGCCGATCGCGCGGGCACCGAGCTTTATGTGCGCGACATCGCTCTGGTGCTACGATGTCGCGGTCACCAGCCTATTGCTTACAGCAGTCATCTCGGATCCGTGGCCGACGAACTGCGGGCGGCCGGCATAACCGTTACCGATGATCTTTCTTCTCTGGAGGCTCCGCCGGATGTCATTCACGCCCATCATCATCTTGATGCGATGACGGCGCTGCTGCGTTTCCCCCGTGTGCCAGCCGTGCTTTTTTGCCACGGTTCAATTCCATGGCAGGAGATGCCGTTTCGATTTCCGTCCATTCGGCGATACGTCGCGATCGATGTTGCATGTCACGATCGACTCACTGCGGCTGGCGTGGCACCGCATCTGATCGAGACCGTGCGCACATTCGTGGATTTGAGCCGTTTCGTGATGCGCGAAAATATCCGTGCCGTGCCGCGCAGGGCGCTGATCTTTAGTAACTACACCCGTAACGACGGGCGCGTTAATGTTATCTGCTCCGCTTGTGCTCGCGCGGGGATCAAGCAGGTCGATGCGATCGGCAGTGGTTTGGGGACGAGTTCGGAAAGTCCGGAGAAAATACTGTCCGGTTATGATGTCGTGTTTGCGAAGGGACGCGCCGCACACGAGGCCGCCGCGACCGGAGCGGCCGTGATGGTGAGCGACTACGTCCGCTTTGCCGGATTGTTGACCAGTGAAAATTACGATGCATGGCGTCCGCTCAATTTTGGTCATAGAACACTCACGCATCCCTTGAATGGAAATGAGCTCGCGGCCGAGCTTCGTCGCTACGATGCCGACGATGTGCGCACCGTGACCGAACGCATCCGGAGGGATGCAAATCTCGAGATCGCAATGGATCGAATCATAGCGATCTATGAACTCATTCACCGGGAGAAGGATTACCTGGAGTCGTTGCCGGCGCACGACTTTGACGTGGCGGCGTCCGATTACCTGAAAATGTTGGCCCTGCACATCAAACAGCCGCGCACGAATCCGTTGATGAAGACGATACCTCCCTGGCTTATCCGGATGGCCGAACGTTTATTTGCGAAGCGTTGAGTCCGCTGAGTGCAGGAGGGAGTGCGCTCACGAGGCGGTTAATATCAGCAGCCCGGTTGGCCGTAGTAAGCGCCGGGGCCGTGTTTGCGTTTGAAGTGTTTGGCGAGGAGATCGGGCTCGATGGGCGAGAGGGTGGGATTGAGTTGGAGGGACTCGAAGGCCATCTGCGCGATGCACTCGGTGGCGACGGCGACCTCGACGGCTTTGGCAACGGTCTTGCCCCAGGTGAACGGCGCGTGGCGGTTGACGAGCACTGCGGGATAATCGTCGGGATCGAAGGAGCGCTGGGTGAAGAGCTCGACGATGACGTTGCCGGTTTCCCATTCGTAGGTGCCGCCGCTGATTTCGGCGGGAGTCATTTTGCGGGTGACGGGGACGTTGCCATAAAAGTAGTCGGCGTGTGTGGTGCCGAAAATCGGAATCTCGTGGCCGGCCTGCGCGAAGGCGGTGGCGTGGGAGCTGTGCGTGTGGACGACTCCGCCGATCTCAGGGAACGCGAGGAAAAGACGGCGGTGCGTGGGCGTGTCCGACGACGGACGGAGAGAGCCTTCGACTTGTTTGCCGTCGAGATCGATGAGGACCATGTCAGCGGGCATGAGGTCGGCGTAGGCGACGCCGGAGGGTTTGATCGCGAAGATGCCGGCGGCGCGGTCGATGGCGGAGGCATTACCAAACGTGAGGTTGATCAAGCCGTGTTTGGGCAGGGCCAGGTTGGCCTCGTAGGCTTCGGCTTTGAGTGATTCGAGCATGGTGGCTGTGGAGAATGGAGTCGGTTGCGGAAAACGACGCGGCGGCTCAGCGGCGGCTCTTGATGCGGTCGAGCATGACGGCACACAGGAGGATGAGGCCGCGGGCGACGTATTGATAAAACGGCGGGATGTTCAGCAGATTCATGGCGTTTTGGACGAGGCCCATGATGAGCACGCCGGCCACGACTGCGCTGATGCGGGCCACGCCGCCGCTCAGGGAGACGCCGCCGAGCACGCAGGCGGAGATGACTTCGAGTTCAAGGCCGAGCGAGGTGTTGGGTTGTCCGCTGGTCATGCGGGCGGCCAATACGAGTCCGGCAAAAGCGGCCACGAGTCCTTGCAGGGCGAAGATCATGATCTTGACGCGCTTGACTGGCACACCGGCGAGGTGGGCGGCTTCTTTATTGCCGCCGATGGCGAGGGCGTTGCGGCCGAAGATCGTGAGGTTGAGCAGCACGCCGAATACGATGAAGCATCCGATAGTCAGCCAGACGGGCACGGGCACGCCGAGCCAGGCGGTGTTGCCCAGGGCAAAAAATCCGTCGGTGCGGATGCCGACGGCGCGGCCGTCCGAGGCGATGAATCCGAGGCCGCGCACGATCTGCATCGAGGCGAGCGTGGTGATGAGGGCGTTGACGCCGACGCGGGCGACAAAGATGCCGTTGAGGAAACCAATGAGGGTTCCCGCCGCCAGCGCGGCGGCGACACCCAGCGCGACACTGCCGGTGGCGTTCATGACCGTGGCACCGAGCACGCCGGCGAAGGCCACGACCGAGCCGACCGAGAGGTCGAAGTCGCCCGCCGCCAGGCAGAACATCATCGTGCAGGAAATCATGCCGATGGTGGAAACCGAGAGGGCGAGGCCGCGCAGATTGGCCACGGACAGAAAATTGTTAACGAAGAGCGAGCAGTACAGGAAGAGTGCGGCGAGCACCAGCAACATGCCGGCGGAATCCCAGATGCGCGCCATGCGAGGCAGTTGAAGCGAAGTGTTGGAGGTGGAGGATGAGGTGGCGATGGATGAGCTCATGGGGGGGTAGTGTTAGCTGTTCAGGCGGCCTCACAGGTGGCTGCACCGGCAGCTGCACCGGCGGGCAGCGCGGCACGGAGCACGGTTTCGGGGGTGGCGGTTTCTCTGGTAAATTCGGCCGCGATCAGGCCTTCGCGCATGACAAAAACGCGGTCACAGATGCCGAGGACTTCGGGGAGTTCGCTGGACACGACAACGACGCTGACGCCGGAGGATGCGAGATCGTGGATGAGGGCGTAGATCTCGCTCTTGGCTCCGATGTCGATGCCGCGGGTCGGCTCGTCGAGCACGATCGCGCGGACGCGTTCGGAGAGCCAGCGGGCGAGGATGACCTTCTGTTGGTTGCCGCCGGAGAGCAGGCCGATGAGCGTTTGCGGGGATGCGGTGCGAACTCCCAGACGGCTGATTTGTTCGCTGGCGTTGCGTTTTTCCCAGGGGAGGTTGAGGAGCAGGCCTGCGCTCAGACGGGAGCGTCGCGCACTGAGGTTGATGTTTTCCGCAACGGAACGAATGGCGACGATGCCTTCCTTTTTGCGATCTTCGGGACAGAAAACGAGGCCCGCATGGATGGCGGCCCGGGGGGAGTTGCCGGGAAGCGTTTCGCCTTGGATAACGACTTCGCCGGCTGCGGGTGCAACCGCGCCGCAGATGAGGCGCATGAGTTCGCTGCGACCTGCGCCCACGAGGCCGAAAAAGCCGAGGACTTCGCCGCGCGCGACTTGGAAGGAGATTGGCTTGCGCAGGCCGGGGCCGTTGATGCCACGCACGTCGAGTCCTTCAGGGGCGTGGGCGCGGGGGCGGTAGTTGTAGACGTTGGTGAGCTCGCGGCCGACCATGCTTTTCACCAAGGCGTCGCGGGTGACGGCGGAGAGGCAGTCGTGGGTGATGACATGGCGGCCGTCGCGCAGCACGGTGGCGGCGTCGCAGATCTCGTAGACCTCGTCCATGCGGTGGGTCACATAGAGGATGGCGTGCCCGCGGGCCTTGAGGTCGCGGATGATGGTGAAGAGGCGGTCGGTCTCTTTGGACGAGAGACTGCTGGTGGGTTCGTCAAATGCCACGACACGCGCGCCGCGTCCGAGTGCTTTGGCAATCTCGACCATCTGACGTTGTGCGAGGGACAAGCGGCAGAGTCGGGTGTCGGGCGAAATGTTTTCGCCGACCAGCGTGAGCAGGCGGGTGGCTTCCGCGTGCAGAGCGGAGCGATTGATAAACCCTGCGCGTTGCGGGTAGCGACCAATGAGGAGGTTTTCCGCGACCGTCATTTCCGGCACGAGGTGGAGCTCTTGGTAGATGACGGCCACGCCGGCGTCGATGGCTTCGGCCGTCGAGGTGAAGACGCGTTCCTCGCCATCAAGCCGGAGGCTCCCGGAGGTCGGCTGATAGGCACCGCTGAGGATTTTGAGGAGCGTGGATTTTCCGGCGCCGTTTTCGCCCATGAGTGCGTGGACGCTGCCTCCGCGCACGGCGAAGGAAACCCCGTCGAGCGCGCGCACTCCGGGGAACTCCTTCTTCAGTCCGGCGAATTCCAGGGAGGTCGGATGGGGTGCTGGGGTAGAAGCATTCATGGGCGTGGGCAACGGAGTATCGTTAAAGGACGCCATCGCCCTTGAGGATTTCCTGGAAGTTTTCGCGGGTGATGAGTTGACCCTCCGTGACGGTCAGCATCGCGGGCTGCTTACCATCCGTGATCCAGAGGTAGAGCATTTCGGCGGTGGCAGAACCTTCCGTGACGGCGGAGACGTAGATGGAACCAAAGAAGCCGGTGGGCGCGGGCTTGCGAAGTTCGTCGAGGCAATCGGTGCCGTTGATGCCGACGCCGATGACGTGGTCGGCGTCAAAGCCGACGCCTTCGGTGGCACGCACGGCACCGAGCACGGCGTTGTCATTCATGCCGGCGACGATCCAGTTCTTCACGCCGGTCTTGCGGGAAAGCAGCGCGTTGGCGGCATCGAAGCTGCCGGGGATGTCGGTGGTCTTCTGCGGGGTCTTGTAGATGTGGTCCTCGGGGAAGCCGGCGGCCTTGAGCGCGGAGATGACACCGTCGGTGCGGGAGCGGGCGGTGTCGAGTTCCTCGAAGGTGACGATGCAGGCACCCGTTTCAGCGGGATTCCAACCACGGCGCATCATCTCGGCGGCCAGGGTGCGGCCCGAGAGTTCGCCGATCTTGGTGGCGGACATGCCGAGGTAGGGCACGTCGGTGAGGAAGTGGTTGTCGGCATCGATGAAACGGTCGTCCACCGTGATGAGCTTCAGGCCGTTGACCTTAGCCTTGGCGACAATGGCCGGCCCGAGGCGCACGTCGGGCGTGCAGATGACAAAGCCCTGGGCTCCGTTGGCCGCTAGACTGTCGATCGCGGCGAGGGTTTTTTCGCCGTCGGGCACGCCGATTTTGATGAGTTCGAAACCGTGTTGGGCGGCGGCTTTATCGCCGCCCTTCCATTCGAATTGAAACCAAGGCTCCTCGGGCTGCTTCACGAGGAACCCGATTTTGATTTTTTGCGGGGCGGACGAGTCGGCGGATTTACTGCAAGCGCTGAATAAGAAAGCGAGCGTGCAGGCGAGGACGGAGGCTACAATATGTCGTGTTTTCATGGTGGGGCGGGACTGGGGGTTAATGCTGAACTAACTAAAAAATGGAGGCTGCCCGCTTTCGCGGGTGGCCCGGTAACTGGTTTAGGTGCGGAAGCCGTTTTCGAGGTGGTAGAAGACTTCGTTGTTGCGGAGGTCTTGTTTGAGCTGGGGCAGGCGGGTGTCGGCGTTGATGTGGACGGTTTCGATGCCGGCGATGGTCGCGAAGTCTTCGAGCATCTCCGACGTGACACTGTAGCTGTAGCCGGTGTGGTGCGCGCCGCCGGCGTAGATCCACGAAGCGCAGGCGGTCTTGAAGTCGGGTTTGCATTCCCAGACGGCGCGGGCGACCGGGAGCTTCGACATGGCGGGCACTTTGACCGCGACGACTTCGTTGATGAGGAGACGGAAGCGGTTGCCGAGGTGGACGAGTGATGCGTTGAGGGCTTCGCCGACGGGGGCGTCGAACACAAAGCGGACCGGGTCTTCCTTGCCGCCGATGCCGAGCGGGTGGATTTCGACCTTGGGCTTGCCGGACGCGATGGTCGGGCAGATTTCGAGCATGTGCGAGCCGAGGACTTGGTGGCCCTTGGGCGACATGTGGTAGGTGTAGTCCTCCATAAAGGAGGTGCCGCCGGGGAGTCCGTGGCCCATGACCTTCATCGCGCGGACAAGCGCGGCGGTCTTCCAGTCGCCTTCGCCGCCGAAGCCGTAGCCGGCCGCCATGAGGCGTTGCGTGGCCATGCCGGGGAGCTGCTTCAGTCCGTGGAGGTCTTCGAAGGTGTCGGTGAAACCTTTCGCTCCGATCTCGGTGAGCATGGCGGAGAGTCCGAGTTCGAGGCGGGCGCTGTAGCGGAGTTCTTCGTGGCGTTTGCCGGCCTTTTTGAGGACGGGGGAAACGGCGTAGGCTTTTTCGTAGGAGGCGACGAGGTCGGTGATCGCCTTGTCGGAGACGGCGTTGACCTTGGCGACGAGGTCGCCGACGCCGTAGCCGTTGACCTCGAAACCGAACTTGATTTCGGAGGCGACTTTATCGCCTTCGGTGACGGCGACGTAGCGCATGTTGTCGCCGAAGCGGGCGAACTTGGCGCCCTGCCAGTCGTGCCAGGCGTGGGTGGCGCGCATCCAGGCGGAGATGCGGTCCTGCACCTCGGAGTCGGACCAGTGTCCGACGACGACCTTGCGGCCGAGACGGAGGCGCGTGTGCATGAAACCGGCCTCGCGGTCGCCGTGGGCGGCTTGGTTGAGATTCATGAAATCCATGTCGATCGTGGACCAAGGGAGGTCGCGATTGAACTGGGTGTGGAGATGGAGGAACGGCTTCTTGAGCGTGGTGAGTCCGCGTATCCACATCTTGGACGGCGAGAAGGTGTGCATCCAGAGGACGAGGCCGGCGCACGCGGGATCGGAGTTGGCGGAGATGCAGAGGTTGGAGATTTCCTCGGGAGTGGTGAGGAGAGCCTTGAACTTGAGCGGAAGGGCGAGGCGATTGGATTTAACGAGACCGTCAGCCACGGCTTGGGCGTTGGCGGCGACCTGTTTGAGCGGGCCGGGGCCGTAGAGGTGCTGCGAACCGCAGACGAACCAGATTTGGGGAGTGGAGAGGTTTACGAGGGACATGGAAGTGGGAGGGCGGAGAAGGAGACGGAGTTTTTAACCGCGAAGGACGCGAAGGGGCGCGAAGCGAAGACGTTTTTACTTCGCGAGCCTTCGCGTTCTTCGCGGTTAATTTGTTTAGGATGATTGGGCGGATTTGATGGCGAGGAGCTCCTTCATCACGTTCGAGAGGTCGGCGGATTTGTTGACGCCGCCGAAGCTGTCGTGGAGTTGGCGATAGAGGGCGTAGAGTTGGTTGTAGGTTTTCTGACTCGCGGCCTTGGGCTTGTAGGCGACGCCGGGTTTGAGGCGGGTCATCTTTTTCTGTGCGGTGGGGAAATCGAGGTGCGCGCCGGCGAGGACGGCGGCGGAGACGGCGGAACCGAGGGCGCAGGCTTGCGAGCTGCCGGCGACCAGCATGGTGCAACCGGTGACGTCGGCGTAGATTTGCATGAGCATCGGGTTCTTTTCCGCGATGCCGCCGGCGCAGACGACGCGGTCGATGGGGACGCCGTATTCTTTGAAACGCTCGATGATGGCGCGGGCTCCGAAGGCGGTGGCTTCGATGAGCGCGCGGTAGAGCTCGGCCTTCGTGGTGTAGAGCGTGGTGCCGAGGGTGAGGCCGGTGAGGAGCGGGTCGACGAGGACGGTGCGGTTGCCGTTGTTCCAGTCGAGGGAGAGGATGCCGGATTGACCGGGTTTCAGTTTGGCCGCTTCGGTGGTGAGCGTGGCGTGGAGTTTGGCGTCACCGAGCACGCCTTCGACGAACCATTTGAAGATGTCGCCGACGGCGGACTGGCCGGCTTCGAGTCCGTAGTAGCCGGGGAGGATGGCACCTTTAACGATGCCGCAGATGCCGGGGATGTCGGCGACGGTTTTGTTGGCGGCGACCACGCCGCAATCGCAGGTGGACGTGCCGATGACCTTGACGAGCGTTCCCTCGGTCACGCCGGAGCCGATGGCGCCGTAGTGGACATCCATCTCGCCGATGGCGATGGGGATGCCGGCGGGGAGTCCGAGTTTTTGGGCCCATTCGGGGCAGAGCGTGCCGGCGGCGACGGTGGCGTCGTGGGCTTCGTCGTAGAGACGGTCGCGGAGATCGGCGAGGGCGGGGTCGAGTTGCGCGAGGAATTCTTTGTCGGGCAGACCGCCCCAGTCGGCGGCGTAAAGGGCTTTGTGGCCGGCGCAGCAGACTCCGCGTTTGACGGCCTTGGGGTCTTTGATTCCGGCGAGGACGGAGGGAATCCAGTCGGCGAGCTCGACCCAGGAGTAGGCGGCCTTGAAGACGGCGGGGGCGGTGCGGCGGCAGTGGAGGATTTTCGACCAGAACCACTCGGAGGAATAGGTGTTGCCGCACTTGGCGATGAACTGCGGGCGGATCTTGGCGGCGAGAGCGGTGATCTCGGCGGCTTCTTTTACGGAGGTGTGATCCTTCCAGAGCCAGCAATGGGCGGCGAGGTGGCCGGACCATTTTTTGTGGAGGGCGAGAGGGGTGTTGGCGGCATCGACCGGAATCGGGCTGGAGCCGGTAGTGTCCACGCCGAGACCGATGACCTGGCGGGCGTTGAAGCCCTTGGTTTTTTTGGCTTGGGCGAGGGCGAGCTTAATGGATTTTTCGAGACCGAGGAGGTGGTCGGCGGGGTTTTGCCGCGCGAGATTGTGATCCTTGGGATCGAGCAGCACGCCTTGGGTGCCGCTGGGATAATTAACAACGCCGGTGCCGAGTTCGGCGCCGTCGCGGGTGCGGACGACGAGAGCGCGGACGGAGTTAGTGCCGTAATCAATACCGATGGTAAACATGGCGAGACGGGATGGGTAGGGGCTAAGCAGGGGGGCGATAAACAGCCTCGGACGAAGTTTGCGATTGGTAAACGAGGGCATTACATTACAGTAATGTGAAATGGGGCGTGTGACGATGTCATCAATTGCGGAGAAGGCGGGTGTTTCGAAGAACACCGTGTCGTTGGCTTTGCGGCACGATTTGCAGATTCCGGAAAGAACGAGGAAGCGGATCGAGCGAATCGCGAAGCAGTTGGGTTATGCGAAAAATCCCGTGGTGGCGCAGTTGATGGTGGAGTTGCGCAAGACGAATCCGGCGGGGTATCAGCGGACGTTTGCGTTGTTGAACGCGAATCTGGATGCGAAGGCGTTCAAGCGGCATCCGACGATTCCGGCATATGTGGCCGGGTGCCGGCGGCGGGCGGCGTTGCACGGTTACAAGTTGGACGAGTTTTGGCTGCACGATCCGGAGATGTATGGTGAGCGCCTTAACCGGGTGCTGCGGGCGCGCGGCATTCGCGGTGTGCTCGTAGTGGGGATGATGAGGGAGAACCGATTACCCCCGGGGTTTTCGGTGACGTGGCAGCACCATGCGGTGGTGGTCACGGGGGTTCGCACGCACGAGCCGACGCTGTCGTTTGCGAGCGTGGACCATCATGCGCTTGTGTTGGAGGCGATGGAGGCGGCGCGGCGGCTGGGCTACACGAGGCCTGCGCTGGTGTTGGAGGGGGGGATCGACCGGCTGGTGGAAGGTCGGTTCAGCGCAGGGTTTTGGACGGGGCAGCAGGCGTTATCGGAGGCTGATCAGGTGCCGGGGTTTTATGTGGTGGAGGAGGCGCGCGAGGAGCCGGAGATGTTTCATGCATGGTTTCGGAAGCACCGGCCGGATGTGATTTTCACGTTGCACACGGTGGTGCGCGAGTGGCTGGCCGATATCGGGGTGCTGGCACCGCGGGATGTGGGGCTGATTCAACTGGAACGCCGCCGCGGCTGCGAAGACTGGGCGGGCATGGAGCAGCATAACGACCTCACGGGCGAAGCGGCGGTGGATATGCTGGTAACGCTCGTGCACAACAACGAGACGGGCGTGCCGCTGTTTCCACGGGCGACACTGATCGGCGGTTCGTGGGCGGACGGAACGACGGTGCGCATGGCGGCGAAGGTGTGAGGCTATGCGCAAGGGGCGTTGACGCGGGGCGGCGACACGGTCAACTCGGCTTATTCATGAACGACCTACCTGAGACGGATCTGACCTTCCTGCGCGATCTGGTGAAAGCCTCCCGCCAAAAACCGCATAGCGTGGATTGGGTGGATCGCGACGGCACCGAGCGCACGACGGTGTTGACGCCGGCCGAGGCGGCTCAACTCAACAAGATCGCGCACGGGTTGAAGATCTCCAAGCCCGAGGCTATGCGCCAGGCGGCGCATATTCCGGTGAAGAAGTAGGACTATAGCCCGACCACCGGTCGGGTTTCTTCAGAGGGCTCACACCAATGCCCGACCAGCGGTCGGGCCTACATGGTCGGCCGGAACTGCGGGTGCGTTTCGATGCTCGCGGCGAAGGCGGGGCGGTCGGTTTCGGGGAGATTTTTGGGGAACTGACTGTCGCTGCGGCGCCAGCGCGTGAGGAAGGTTTCGCCTAACAATTGCGGGGCGAGCGGGTGGTGTTTTGCGGCGGCCTCGCGGGTGAACGCTACGGTGGTCGTGGCCTTCGGGCCGGTGCCGGCGCCTTCGCCGACGAACCAGCCTGACGTGAGCAACGCCACGCGCACTGCGGTGCCGGCCGCGTAGGTGTAGAGTTCGGCGGACTTCGTTGCGCAGTGTTTGAAAACGCGGGCGAAGACTTCCGGCGTCCATAGCGCGGTGTCGGTCTTCGAGGAAAACGGATCGTAGTAGATGAGGTCGGGAACGGCGGAGGATTCGAGGAAGTGGAGGAAATCGCCGGTGAGCAGATCCCATTCGAGGAGTCCGGAGGCGTGGGTCCAACGGCCGGTCTTGAGCAATTGATACGGCGCGGCGTGGCGGAGGTGCGGGAAGGCGCCGGCGTCCTTGGTGGCGAGGGCGAGCGGGTGCAGGTCGCACTCGAAACTTACGATGCGCAGCGGACGCAGCACACCGGCGCCGCGCTCGGCCAGCTCGCGTTCGAAGCACTGGACGGCGGCCATGGCGTTGGACGCGGCGCCGAGACCGACGTCCCAGATGACGAGCTCGGCGTTGTCGTCCTCGTTGGTTTTGAGCAGGCGAACGGCGAGGCAGGATTGGTCAACGTAGAGTTTTTGCGCCTCTTCGCTGGGTGCGCTGACCGAGTGCATGACCTCGCCTGAGCTGATCTGGCGGATGTTGGCGAAACCGGACGGGCCGGTGATGATCTCGTAATCCCCGAGGATCTTGGACGGTTTGACGCGCGTGCGCTTCGGGGGAACGGGAGGGTTGTCCTCGTCCACCAGGACGAGTTCCACGCGCTTCTTTTCGTAATATTCGAGAAACGTGCCGGCCAGGATGTTCTCACGAATCTCGCGCATGAGGCGGTGATAAAACGTGATGTTGTGGATGCCGAGCAGGTGCCAGCCGAGGTATTCGCCGGTCTTGGCAAGGTGGTGCAGATAACCGCGTTCGTAGTTGCGGCAGCAATGGCAGTCGCAGCGGGCGTCGAGCGGGCCTTCTTGGAATTTATAGACGGCGCGCGGGATGTGCAGTTTGCCGTGGGAGGTGAACACGGTGCCGCGCTGGGCGAGTTGCGAGGGGATGATGCAGTCGAACATGTCCACGCCGCGGTGCACGGCTTCGAGGATGTCGATGGGCGTGCCGACGCCCATGAGGTAGCGGGGGAGGTTGTCCGGCAGGTGGGCGGTGACGAGTCCGGTGAACTCGTAGCGTTCCTCGTGCGTCTCACCGACAGCGAGTCCGCCGATGGCGAGACCGTCAAAGGGGAGTTTACGAAGAAAGGCGGCGGATTTTTTGCGGAGGTCGGGGTGGCAGGCGCCCTGCACGATGCCGAACATCGACTGGGGCGAGTCGCCGCGGGCGGCGAGCGAACGCACGGCCCAGCGGTGGGTGAGTTCCATGGCGGCCTCGGCCTGGTCGTAGGGCGCGGTCGAGGGGATGCACTGGTCGAGCACCATCATGATGTCGCTGCCGATGGCCTTCTGCGTTTCGATGCTGACCTCGGGGGAGAGCAGGAGCGTGGTGCCGTCAACGTAGCTCTTAAAGCGTGCGCCCTCCTCGTTCATGCGACGCTCGCTGGGCAGGGAAAAAATCTGGAAGCCGCCGGAGTCGGTGAGGACGGGGCGGTCCCATTTCATGAAACGGTGGATGCCGCCGAATTTTTTGAAGACCTCCGGGCCGGGACGCAGGAGGAGGTGATAGGTGTTGGCGAGAAGGATGTTGGAACCGGCGGCGCGGAGGGTCTCGGCGGTCTGCGACTTCACCGTGGCCTGGGTGCCGACGGGCATAAAGATGGGGGTCTGGACCTCGCCGTGAAGCGTCGTAAAGCGGGCCGCGCGGGCTTGGGAGCCGGGGGCGGTTTTTTCCAGGGTGAAGTTGAGGCGCGACATGGTGGCGTGTGAAGAGCCGGCGAGTAAGGGGGAAGGGATCGAAAGTATGAAGGACGAAGTTTGAGTGACGACGGGAGGGGCGGGAAGTGGTGTAACGCCGGGCCGTCCGGTTGGAGGGTGCGAATGAAAGCAGTCGTCCGTAGGCGCGGCGGGCACAGCGGTCCCGCCCTACCTTCAGGCGTGATATCACTGCACCCCAAGCCGGTTGAACCGGAATCCAAAGAACGTCGAAAGATTCGGAATCGGAATGTGACACAGAGACGGATGGGAGGCTGCACAGAGCGCCACAGAGATACGAGCCGCTCAAACATCCCGCAGAGCAGACGATGGATCGAGCTCTGTGACACTCGGTGCATCCTCTTCCGCCCTCTGTGACGAAGATCGAAAACTCGCACGGTGGTCCTGCTGCTGCATTTCAGGAACGGTTACTTGCGAGACTATCCTCTCAAATATGATCGTTGTTTGTGAGTGAGGTTCTAAACCCAATGACGGCGGGGAGGGTCACGGAGCTTGAAATACTCGCGCGGCCAGTTGGACTGGGCGTTATGAAGATTAAATCCGCCGAGTTTGAGAAAAGCGCCCCGTCGCTGGCCACCAGCCTGCGTTGGGCGTTGCCGGAGTTTGCCTTCATCGGGCGGTCAAACGTGGGGAAGTCGTCGCTCATCAATTTGCTTACGGAGCGAAATGGTCTGGCCAAGGCGTCGGTGACGCCCGGCAAAACCAAGCTGATTAACTTTTTCCGGATCAACGGAAACTGGTGTCTGGTCGATTTGCCCGGCTACGGCTACGCGAAGGTGAATCGCGAGGAGCGTGCGGATTTTAACGAGTCGGTGGCCGATTTTATCGAGAAGCGGGACAACCTCGTGCACCTGTTTGTGTTGATCGACTCGCGGCATGGTCCGCAGCGCATCGACTTGGAGTTTCTGCGCTGGCTGGTGGGCGTGGAGGTGAAGTTTTCGTTGATCTTCACGAAGACCGACAAGCAGTCGGCGGGGGCCACGCAGTCGAATATCGCGACGTTCAAAGATGCGATCGACGACTTCGTGCCGCAGATCCCGGCGATCTTCACGACCTCGTCCACGACGAAGCAGGGTCGCATGGAGTTGCTTAAGTTTATCGAGGCGGAGCTGGCCGGCGAAAAGAACAAGCGAGTCTGAACGGTTGCAAGGGATGGGCGCGTGCGCGGTGGCGTCGCGTCTGCATGCGATCGATCCATGCGCAGGATGCCCTGCCACCTTAAGCCGCAGGCATCACTTCCGATTATACAACGGCGGGCACCCTCCATGCCTTAACCCTTGAAAAGGAGGGGGAGGGCATCCGATAATGTCTGTTTTTCGCCGCATGAGCTCCTCTGTTTCGCCACGTTCTCTGTCACTCGTTCCCTTTCTTGCCGCCGATGCGGTGCTGTTGCTGACCGCACTGCTGATCGCATGGCTGACTCCGGATGCACTGACGGGAGGCGCGCTGTTCGGCGTCGTTTTTTGCGTGGGGCTGGGCGCGGTGCTGGCGGTCTTCCCCTTTATCGTGAACGATATTCGTGAACGTGAGGCCGCGTTGGCGGTGCGGCAGCGCGAGCTGACCGAGTTGGTCAACACGACGATGGACACGGCTTCGCGTTGGGGCACGCAGTGGGCGGCCGCCGCAACGGGGCTGGCCGATGCCGCCAGTCTGGCGAGCCGCAGCATCGCTTCGGCGGAACAGTTGCCGGCGGTTTTTCAGGAAAAGGCCGACGGGCTGACCACGCGACTGGCCGACGTGGAGCGCGAGGCCCAAGCGCGCAGCGAGGCGGCACTCAAACAGGAGACTGCGCTGGCCGCGCGTTCCGAACAGATTGACGCGACCGTGTCGGGCTTGCAGCTGACGCTGGCCGAGTTTGGCCGCGTGGAGGCGGGCTTGCGCGAGCAACGCACGGCGATTGCCGCCGCGCTGGCGGAATTTCCGGTCGTGGCTGAGGCCGCCCGGACCACGGCCGCCGAGGCCAGCGTTTCGGCAGCATACGCCAAGGCCGCCCAAACCGAATTGGGTGAACGAATCGCGGCGGCGCCGGCTCAGGTGGAGGCGCAGGTTGCGCGTTTCGTAAGCGGAGCGGAGACGCGCTTGGGGGTGACGACGGAAGCGCTCACCGTGCGTCTGGCGGAGTTGGAGACGACGATCGTTTCGATTTCAGAGCAGTTGCAGCGCGCGGCCGTGGTGCCCGAGCCGCCTCCTGCGCCCGAGCCGGTCCCGGTGCCTGCACCGGAGCCGGTGGTGGTTTCAGTGATGACCGATGAGGTCGTGGCTCGACTGGCCGGACTGGAGAGTGCGTTGAACGCGTTGACGGAACAGTGGAAGGAGTTCGCGGCCACGCCGGTGGTTGCTCCTGTGTCGGCACCGGTGGCGGTGAGCGAAGCGGTGCCGGAAGTAGCGCCGGTTGAGGTTCCGGTTGAGGCGAGAGAAGCAGCGGCTGTGGTCGAGGTGGCCCCGGTGGTGGCCGTGAGCCAGACGACGCTGGGGGTTGAGGTGACGCAAACGGCACCGGTCGTTGAAAAACCGGTCGTGCGCAGCGAGACGATCATGGATCCGTTTTTGATTCCGAACGATGGGTATGCGGCGCTGGCCGATGCGATGGATCTGGATATAGGGTGAGAATCGAGGCCGGGCGGCCGGGCTTTCACGGGCAAGACGCCCGTGCCACGTCGGAGGAGCAGAATCGTATGGTCTCGATCAGCATGGACCGATAACACTCCGCGCGTGTCCGACTCTCTTACGCTCACTCCCATTGGTTTTATCCGCACCGGAAAGCGGGTGAAGTTTCAGGCGCGTCATCAACCGATCGACGGGGAGGAGGAGTGCAACGTGCTGGAGCTTTCGCCGGGTTCTAACTTTGAACAGGCGTTGCAGGATATCGAAGGGTTCGACCGCGTGTGGCTGTTGTGGTGGTTTCATCGCAATGAGACCTGGCGACCGAGGGTGATGCCTCCGCGCGGACCGGCGCAGCGCCGCGGGGTGTTTGCCACGCGCTCGCCTCACCGGCCCAATCCGCTCGGCATGACGCCGGTGCGCCTGCTCGGGGTCGAGGGGCGGACTCTGTTACTCGGGGCGTGCGATCTGGTGGACGGCACGCCGGTATTCGATGTGAAGCCCTACGTGCCGGCGTATGATTCGTTTCCGGAGGCGAAGGCTGGTTGGATCGACGAAGTGGATACGGCGATGGAAGCGTCGGCGCGGTTTACGGTGGTTCTGGCCGAACAGGCGGAGGCGCAGGCGCGCTGGTTGCGCGAGGAGCATGGCGTGGATTTCACGGCACGTTTGGTGGAACTGTTGTCGCGCGATCCGTCACCACATCGCACCCGGCGTATCCGAAAACGGGTGACGGGCGGGTTTGAAATCGGGTGCGGCGCGTGGAGGGCGTGGTTTGGCGTGGAGGGGACGACTGTCACGGTGAACACGCTGGAGACGGGTTATCCGCTGCGATTTTTGACGCGGGAAGGTTATGAGACGGTGCCTGATCGCGAGGCGCAGATGGCGTTTCTCGCACGCTGGCCGGAAGTCCCGAATACGGTGCCCTAGTATTCAGTTTTCTAGTATGTTATAGGGTGGACATTCAGGCCTAATGGGTAATTTTGCCGAGCCAGTCGCACGTTTGTGTCAAAACGTGTTGGCGCTTATTTATGACATCCGTCCCTCCTCCCATTCTTTACGTAAAGCCAGGCTGTCCGTGGTGTCACGAGGTGACCGCTTATTTCGGCGAACAAGGGATCGCTTATCGCGAGGTCAATGTGATGGGAAATGCGGAGGCTTTTTTGGAGATGCAGCAGAAGTCGGGGCAGTCCCGCGTGCCGACATTGGACTGGCATGGGAAAATCCTGGCGGATTTCGGTGTGGCCGAATTGGTCCCGTTCTTGAGGAAACAGGACGTGAAGCCGGGCGAGAATTGAGGGTCACGCAATGCGTTCAATGACGGAGGCGCGTTGTGCGATTCCGTCATCGCGGCATAAAGCCGCGCCTACGTTGCAGAGCTGATCCTCAGGCTTTGCCGAGGCAGCACTGTTTGAATTTTTTGCCGCTGCCGCAGGGGCACGGATCGTTGCGGCCGACCTTGGGGGCGGCGGATTTGATCGGTGCGGGGCCATGGCGCAGCGGGCGGGCGAAGATCCAGTTGCCGTTGATGCGCAGAAATTCGGATTTTTCGTGCATCGCACTTTCGACACCGGAGTCGGTGTAGTAGGCGGTGAAATCGACGTAGGATACGTCGGGCTTCACTTCGGGTTCGTGCGAGTGAATGACGAGGCGGGTCCACGCGACCGGGGCGGTGTCGGGCTCCTCGACGTAGGGCAGGCGCGAGCTGGGCAGGTAGGTGTAATGGAGGAACTTGTTGTCGTTGGCGACGTGGGCGGTGAAGCGGGCGCGCATCAGCTGTTCGGCGGTCGCCGCAGGGCGTTTACCCGAAATGACGGGTTCGCAGCAGACGGCGAAATCAAGGCCGCTCCCACAGGAGCAAGGCTGACCGGAAACGGGTTTGGGGAGGGCGGTGGCGGAAGTGGACATGGCGATGGCGGGCGGACAACAAGCCGCGTGCGCGGAGAAAAGGCGAGAACGGAAGCCGGGGGGGGGCGGCGAGGGCAGGATGCCCATGCCACGTCGGAAGCGCGTGTGTTTAGCCAAAAGCAGTTGAATCTTCAGGAAACAGGTAGCAGCCGAGGTAACGAGGCTGGGGTTTATTTAACCACCGGCCCCAGCCTCGTTACCTCGGCTGCTACGTTCGACTGCATCGTTACGGCTTAGAATCCTGCGTTGACCTCGTGCTGACGGCCGGGCTCCAGGGTGAGCGTGCCGAGACCGACGCACTCGACTTGGTCGTTTTTGTAGAGCTTTACCGAGATAGGCGCGGTGGCGTCGGGGGTTTCCCAGCGCCATTTGCCGATGGAGACGAATTGGAGGGGGATGCCTTTTTCCCAGGAGAGGCCGGGGCCGTCGCCGCGGACGAAGAGCTTGTTGCCGATGCCGATGTAGGCGGTGGCGATCAGGCGGGTAAAGCCGTCGGAGGTGATGGCGCTTTCGGCGGTTTCGGCGACGTCCGGGGCGAGGCCGAGATCGAAGCCGTCGTCGGCAGGCTTGGGTTTGCGGGCACGGGGTGGCTTGGGCGGTTCGGGGTCCGAAACCGGAACTTCGGAGGCGTCGGGTTCGGAGGCGGCGAAGGTTTCGGGTTCGACGGCGGGCTCGGCTTGGATCTCGACCGGAGCAGGCTCGGCAGGTGGTTCGGGCGCGGCGACCGGTGCGGGTTCAACGATTGCCGCGACGATGGGCTCGGGGGCAACGGCGGCGGGTTCGATGGGGGCCGGTTCGGGAGCGGGTGGGGGGACGACGGCTTCGGGTTCGGCCGGAATCGGGGCGGGCTCGCGTTTGGGGCGGGAAGGTTTGGCGGGAGGCGTGACCACGGGGGCGGGCGGTGGCAGTTCGGCGAGGCGCTCGGCGGCCGTGGTGGCGGTGGCGACGAATGCGTCTATTTGGGTGGCGGCGCGGGCGAGGGCGGCGGCGAGGTCTTTCTCGATGGCGGCCAAGGTGTCGGACTTGGTCTTGGTTGCGGCTTCGAGTTTGGCGAGGGCGTGGGAGATTTTCTCGGAGGCGGCTTCGAGCTGGGCGGCGTCTGCTTTGACGGAGGAGTGCGCGGCAGTAGCGGAGCTGGCGAGTTGCTGGCTGAGGCTGTCGATACGCTCCTTAAGTTTGGTGGGGAGCTGGGCGAGGGTCTCGAGGTTGTGCTTCGAGGATTCGGCGATGCCGTTGAGCCCGGAGGCGACGATGCCGAGCTGTTCGGCCGACTCGGAGGTGGTGCGGGCGAGGGCGGCGATCTGGTTCTGGCGCTCGGTGAGTTCGGCGTCCTGTCGGCGGGCGTAATCGGCGAGGAAGGGGATCACGGCGAGCGCGGCGCCAGCGACCAGGCAAATGGTGATGGCGAGCAGCGGGCCTGACCCCATGGGGGCGTCGCTGCGGTTGGCGATGAAAACGGCGCCGGCGATGAGCACCAGATCGCCGGCAATGAAGGGAAATTTGGGCAATTTCGGAGCCTCTTCGGAAAGATTCATAGGGTGAGCGTCCGCGACGGATGTTTTGTGCGGCTTGGCCGGTGGTTTCTCAAGACGGAAAGGCGGAGGAGTTTTTCTGGGCGGGGGCGTTTTTAGGATTTTATCGGGGAAGGCCCGGGATAAGCTGACGTTATTCCCAAGATGAACCTCGCACATTTCATGCGGATCGAGCGGGAGGTGGGCGGCCAGACGCGGCACTATGTGGTGCATACGCAGGATCCTAAATTTTCGCTGGAGATCATCCCGGATGACGATGCGCCGGATCATCGGGGCAAGGGAGTCATCAAGGCGTTGCGGATGCCGAATTCGTGGGCGGGCAACTATGCGCAATGCGCGAAGCTGATCGCGGCGGCGCAGGAGTTTTTCAACCAGTCGTTCGCCGAGCCGGCGCCGAAGGGGGAGACGCGGCGGTTTCAGGCTTGAGGGTGGGAGGGCGGGTTGCGTCCTCCCTCAATCCCACGGGCAGGATGCCCGTGCCGCTCACACCACCACGGGGAAGCGGGCGATGATCGCGGCGTGGAGGCGGCCCCACTCGGCGGGGGCGAGGTCGTCTTTGCGGCCGGGGGAAATCTGGCGGTGGTCGGTCATGACGGCGGGTGTCCAGTCGTGGCGGGACCAGCGCGCGGCGAGCCAGTCGAGGGCGCTGGCGATCTGGGGCGCGGTCAGCGGAGTGGAGCGGGTGTCGCCCGCGAACGAGACGCCGAGGAGGAAGGCGTTGCAGTTTTCGCGTCCGTGAAAACTGGATACACCGGCGTGCCAGGCGGTGTGTTCGTCGGCAACGAGGCGGGCGCGGGTGCCGTCGGGGGCGATGAGCACGTGGTAGCTGACGCGGCTCTCGGGTTTGCGCATGTGGGCGATGGTGGCCTCGAAATCCATCACGCTGTGGTGGAAACACACGCCCAGGCGTTCATGGGCCGGCGAAGGTGAGTAGTTGGGCGAGGGGAGGTCGATCTCGGGGAAGGTCATGGCCGTCGAGGATGGGAAAGGTGCGCGCCAGCTCAGAGCGAGCGCCAGGCAGAACCGATGAGCGATATGATCATGCCGATGCGAACCGCACCCTCGATGGTGAGAATGACGAGGATCCACTTGAGTCCGGAGTTGCGGCGCAACGAATAGCCCGCGAGCGAAGTGACGAGCATGCACACGACCTGGGTGCGGCCCTCCTTGGGGATGAGCATCAGGATCATCCAAATCCAGTAAATCACGATGCCGGTGCCCCAGACGAAGGAGAGCTTCTCGCCGGGGCTGTGATCGCGCGGGTCGATGCCGCTTTCGATGTGTTTGATGCCGAGGTGGCGTTCCGCGATCACGAGCTGCCAGCCCTCGAAGAGGAGAAAAAGCGGGGCGAGGTAGAGAAGGATCGGGATTTCCATGCCGGTGGGTTCTACTTAATACGCCGGCCCCTCTCCGGGCCAACGCCGAAAACGCGGGCGGTGCGGATGACTGAATTTCTACGGCTTCGATGCGGGAACAAGGCGGGCGATGTGATCGGGGAGCAGCACGTAGAGCAAACCGTCGGGGCCGTCCGTGACGTCACGCAGACGGCCGAGGCCTTTGAAGATAATTTCCTGGTCAACCACCTGGCCGTTTTTGAGTTCGAGGCGGCGCAACTCTTGGGCGGCGAGTGAGGTGATGAAGAGGTGGTTTTTCCACTTGGGGAAACGGTCGCCGGTGTAGAATGCCATGCCGCAGGGGGCGATGGACGGGATCCAGTAGATGACGGGCGGCTCGATGTCGGGACGTCCGGTGACATCGGTCATGGGCGTGCCGTTGTAATTCATGCCGAAGGTGGCGACGGGCCAGCCGTAGTTGCGACCCGGTTTGATGAGGTTGAGTTCATCGCCGCCGCGCGGGCCGTGTTCGTGTTCCCAGATTTCACCGGTGACAGGGTTGAGGCGCAGGCCTTGCGGGTTGCGGTGGCCGTAGCTCCAGACGGTCGGGTCGGCACCGGGGGTTTTGACGAAGGGGTTGTCTGCGGGCACGCGTCCGTCGTCGTAAACGCGGTGGATCTTGCCGTTGGGTTTGGTGACATCCTGGGCATCCTGCTGGCGTCCGCGTTCGCCGATGGAGAAGAAGAGGTAGCCCTGTTTATCGAAGGCGATGCGGCCGCCGAAGTGAGGTCCGCCGGTTGCGGGGAACAGGTCCAGCGGGGCGCGGAAGATGATTTCTTGGTCGGTCCAGGCGTTGTCCTTGATATGGCCGCGAACGATGGTGGTGAGGCAGACGTTTTTGCCTTCGGCGTTTTTCTGCGGATCGGAGAACGAGAGGTAAATCCAGCCGTTGTGGGCGAAGTCGGGGTGGGGGACGACGTCGAAGAGACCGGCTTGTCCGCTGGTGTCGACGGCGGGGGTGCCGGTTACGGGGTCTGGCACGAGGATGCCTTTTCCGACGATGCGGAGGGTGCCGCGTTTTTCGGTGACGAGCATGCGGCCGTCGGGGAGGAAGGCGAGGGACCACGGTTCGCGAAGGCCGTCGACGGCGGTTTCCAGTCGGTAGGATTCAAGTTTGCTGGCGGTGACGGCGTTGGCGTCGGGCCGGGGCGGGGGAGTGCGGCGTTCGGAGGCGTGGCCGGCGGTTTCTCGGATGAGGACGACGAGGCTCCGTATTTCTTTTTCAGATACGGTGGGGCCGAACGGGGGCATGCCGGCCGCCGGGTGGCCTTCGCGGATGCTGGTGGCGATGGCGGCCTCGTCGGAGCCGTATTTCCAGACGTCGTCGACGAGCGAAGGGGCGGAGCCACCCTCCATGTTGGGGCCGTGGCAACCGGCGCAGAAGTCGGCGAAGATTTTACGGGAATCGCGGGGGGGCTGCTGGGCGGTCGCCAGGGATGCGAGGACGCAGGTGGTGATGAAGGAGGCTGCCCAGGTTTTCGAAAATGGCATGACGGGACGATGCCGTTTCCGATGGCGCGAGCAAGTGCCGGACGAAACTAGGATGAGGGAGAGCGGGAAGATCGCCCAGTCCTTCCTGCCGCTTCTCTACAGTAGATCTTTCAGTGATACGGCCCCCCAGGCTCAATACGGACCGCGAATGTGATCGGCCACTTCGTTGCGGTAAAACTCCGCCAGCTCCGCGTGGACCGCCTCGTGCAGCGGCGGCAACGCGGCGGCTGCCAGATTCGACGCCACCTGCGACGGATTACGCGCCCCCGGGATCACCACCGTGACCGCCTCGAAGTCGAGACACCACCGCAGGGCCCAGGCCGCCATGGAAACTCCGGCGGGCACGCGGGACTTCAACGCCTCGGCCAATTCCACGCCCTTCTCATACGGCAGACCAGCGAAGGTTTCCCCTACGTTAAATTGCTGCCCGTCCCGGTTGGAACGGCGGTGGTCGTCCTTCGCAAAGGCGGTCTGCTTCGTGAGCTTTCCCGCCAGCAATCCACTGGCCAGCGGCAGGCGCACAATGAGCGCGACCTGCTTTTCCCGGGCGGCGGTGAAGAGCGTGGAAACCGGCTTTTGGCGGAAAATATTAAAGATGATCTGCAACGACGTGCAGCCGTCGTGTCCCACGCAGAAAAGCGCTTCGTCCATCGACTCGACACTGGCACCGTAGGCCTTGATTTTCCCTTCCTGCTTGAGCTCCTCCAGCCAGCCGAACATTTCGCCGCGCTTGAGCACTTCGGTCGGAATGCAATGCAACTGGGTGAGGTCGAGTGCCTCCACGCCCAGCCGCTTGAGCGAAGCCTCGGTGAACCTGCGAACTTGATCGCGCGTGAACCCATTGGGCCAGTTGTTACGGCCAAGCTTGGTGGCCACGAACACCGCATCCCTCGCCGCCGGCACTTCGCGCAAAAACTGTCCGATCAACGTCTCGCTGCGCCCGCCGCCATAAACATCGGCCGTATCAAAAAACGTTACGCCCGCCGTATAGGCCGCACGCAACGTATCCAACGCCGACGCATCGCTCACCGCTCCCCAGTCCCCTCCGATCTGCCAGGTGCCAAGTCCGATTTCACCAACACTACGTCCGGTATTTCCAAAGGGGCGGGTATGCATAAGTCAGCCAACCTGCCAACCAGGCATTACATGGCAAGCGACCGACCCTGATCGAAAAAACAACAAACCGCCTCCACCGCTCTTCCCAAAGTTTTACCAAAGACGGCCGATTTTCACCTAAATATAGGCCCATTTGGCCTGAAAGAGGCTATGGGATGACGACCACCGTTCTCCATGGCCATGGACTCCTCTTCTCCCTCACGACTCCTCATCGCCGATGACTCGATTGTTTGCCGCAATGTCCTCGTCATCCTGCTGGAAAACGCAGGCTACGAGGTGCTCAGCGTTTTCGATGGCCGACAGGCCGTGTTGGCCTTGCGTTCGCAGGTCTTCGATCTCGCGATTCTCGACAATGACATGCCCAACCTTGACGGCCTCGGCGCGCTCGCCGAGTTGCGCAGCTTCTTACCTAAACTCCCCGTCGTAGTCTATTCGGCCACCGTCTCGCCGACCGACGCCGTGCGTTACCGCGAACTCGGCATCGATGAGATACTCACCAAACCCGTCGATCCTCGGGCGCTCCGCGACAAGGTCGCGCACGTCCTCGCCCGGCACAAGATGCCTGCGGCTGCAGCCGCAGTCGCTCCCGCCCTGCCCATCTTCCGTGGCCCTAAACCGGCCGACGCGCAATCGGCTTCATCCACGCCACTGATCGCCGGCACCTCTACCTACGCGCTCAACCTGCAAGCCGATCTGGCGCGCCTCCGGGAGTTCCGCTCCGTCGCCATCGTCGAGGGCCGAAATGGCTCCGGTCGTTTCGAGGTCGCCTTCCAAGCATCACCCTCCTCCGACGCTCGTAAATTCGTCTGCCATCCCGACGCACTCAACGCCGCGCATCTCGCCTCCTTGCTCAAGCCCGCTGTAGCCGACCACCAACCGGTGCTCCTCGTGTTGCTCGAAGCCCATCACCTCACTTCCGACAATCAGTCTCTGCTCGAAGAACTCGTGCGTGGCCACATGACAGAACACGCCTCCCTTACCGGACGCCTGCGTCTCGCCCTCTGTTCGGAATCGTCTCTCTGCGAACTCCATTTCAACGAATTTCTGCTCCTGCGCGCCGCCACCTCGACCTACACCGTGCCCGACTTCGCTGCACGCCGGCAGGATTGGACCGAGATCGCCCGTGCCATCCTGCGCCGCTGCGGCAACGGACGCTCCTCGCTAAGCCCCGCAGCGATCCAGTGGATCGAAGCCCGCAACTGGCCGGGTGATTACATGCAGTTTCACCGCACCCTTGAGCTTGCCTGTAAGATTGCCGGCACCACTTCGCTCATCAACGAAGCCCACCTCACTGAAGCCCTCGAATCGGAACCCGACTACGCAGCCCCCCTGTTTCACGACCAGCTGTTTGTCAGCCACTCCGCGACCACGCCCTGAAAAAACACGAGTCCGGTAACCGCCATGCGCGTCCCCCGTCATCTTTCTCGTGAACACGCCGCGCACGCCCCTCGCCCCGGTCATTCGTTATCTCCAGCTGACGGGTGTGGCGCTCAGCCTCCTCATCCCTCTGGCCCTCTCCGCCCAATCACGACCGGGTAATGCCCCCCGGGCCTTCCCTCCAATGGACCTCAGTGGCGTGACTGCACACCGCAATCTCGCCTATGTCGAAGGCGGCGGCGACCGCCAGAGCCTCGATCTCTATCTGCCGGACAACCCCGATGGAGCAGCCTTGCCTTTGATCATTTGGATCCACGGCGGTGGCTGGCAAAACGGCTCCAAGGACGGATGCCCGCCCCTTCGGGCCGGCTACGTCGGCCATGGTTATGCCGTGGCGAGTCTCAACTACCGGCTCAGTCAAGATGCCCCCTTCCCCGCGCAGATCCAAGACTGCCAGACCGCCATCCGCTGGTTGCGAACACACGCCAAGGAATACCACCTCGACCCCGAACGCTTCGGAGTGTGGGGCAGCTCTGCCGGCGGCCACCTCGCCGCACTCGTCGGCACCAGCGGCTACGATCCGGCACTGATCAAGGGAGAACCTTCCGGTGCCTCCAGTCGCGTGCAAGCCGTGTGTGATTTTTTTGGTCCGACAGATTTCCACGCCTTCGTCACCACCCCCCGCTACGAAAGCCACGCCAAAGCCGACGCCCCCGAAGGACTCCTTCTTGGTGGACCGGTTCTCGACAATCCCGAAAAAGCCGCGCGCGCCAACCCCATCACTTACGTGACGCCGGATGATCCGCCGTTTCTCATCGTGCATGGCGACGCCGACCCGGTCGTCCCGATCAACCAAAGCCAGCTCCTGCTCGCCGCCCTAAAAAAGGCCGGAGTCCGTGCGGAACTGCACATCGTTGAAGGCGGCGGACACGGACGCCAGGGCTTCAACACCACGGAAGTTGAAAACCAAGTCCGCGCCTTCTTCGACGCCCTCCTTAAACCAAAACAGACTGTGGTAAATTGAAGCCGTAACGGATAAAGCCGTTGCTACATTCATCAGGGCATCGAGATTCCGGCCGCCCCGCCCCTGAAATCACGTTTCGCTACGGCTTAGTCCCGCCCCTTGTCCTTCCCCTTTCCCTTACCGTGGCTATTCCCCTGATCGTGGTCATCGCCGTCATTGTCATGCTTGCGATCGCGATCCTTGCCGGGTGCATCGTCATGATCCCCCTTGATGCGGACCTTGTTGAAGTAACCCGACGGATAATGAGCCACGACCTGCTCGTGATAAATAAACGGCCGGTCCGTCTCCATCGTGAGCCTCACACTATGCCCCACTTCGAACTGGATTCGATCAGGCAGATTCACCCCCATGCGCCACTCGCCGCCATCCAGATAAAACCAAGTGCGGTCGGCCGGACGGTAGTAAACATTCCCGTCCGTATAATAGTAATAGACTCGCTCGCGCCGGAACCAGCGATGAGCCGCCCATGGTGGTGGTCCGGGCGGACCCGACTCCTCCACAACCACCACTTCGGGAGGAGGCGGAGGCAAAGCCTTCCCGATGCGAATTTCTACCGAAAGCGATCCGCCCACATCGGCCCGGGCCGAGACCATTGCGAACCCCGCCCACAACGCCCCCATCAGCAGTAATTTGGTTTTCATCTACCGCACGGACCCATGTTCCGCCGTCCGGTTCACCGTAATCACATCAAAAGCCCTGCACACTTGCGTCGGCGCAAAAACCAACCTCGTTCATGTCCAGCCCTGCCCTCACAACTCAACAGGTCCATAAGCCCGGCGTCCCTCTCTTCAGATTTTTCCCTATGTCTCAAAAAATCGCCTTCGTCGGTGTCGGTCGCATGGGTGCCAACATGGCCCGTCGACTTCATGAAACCGGTCACTCCGTGGTTACCGTTTACGACAGCCATGCGCCCTCCGCCTCCGCAGTCGCCCAAGAACTCGGCTCCGTGCATGCGCAGTCGCTCGCCGCCGTCACGGCTGCCGCCGATGTCATCATCACCGTGGTGACCGACGATGCCGCCCAACTCGCCGTGTTTGCCGAAACCGGCGACTCCCTGCTCACCGAAGCCTCTGGCAAAGTATTTATCAACTGCGCCACCATCACACCCAAAACCCACGTCGAAACCGAACGCCGCGCCCTCGCCGCCGGTGCCGTCGTGCTCGAAGCGTGCATGGCATCCTCCATTCCGCAGGCCCGCGCCGGCACGCTTTATCTCATGTGCGGCGGCAGCCCCGAAGTCTTCGCCCGCGTTCAACCCATCCTCGCCCACCTGAGCACAAATCCGCGCCTCATCGGCTCGACCGGGCAAGCCGCCCAGGTCAAAGCGCTCGTCAACATGGTCATGAATATCAACACCGCCGGTCTCGCCGAAGGCCTCGGACTGGGCCAGGCCCTCGGACTCGATCTCGACACCCTGCGCGAAGTCTTCGCCCAGACCGGTGCTGCTTCGCAAGTCCTCAAGACCGACGGCGAAGACATGCAAAATCGCGCGCACGACTGCTACTTCTCCGCCTCCCACGCCGCTAAAGACTCGACCATCGCCTGGGTGCTCGGCTGTGAAGCCGGCCTCCACCTCCCGCTCGCCGCCGCCACCAAACTCCAATACGACCGCCTCGTCGCCCTCGGCGACGGTGCACTCGACAAATCCGCCGTCGCCGAACTCACCTTCAAAGGTCGTCGCGCCTGATCATCCCCCGGAACTTAGAGCGGCTCAAATAAAGTCATAACCGTTTCCTCTGGGATTTCCCAATTTCGAGGTAGGGCGGGTCCAGCGGTCCTGCCCTACCTTTTGCTATCCCGTTTCCTGAAACCGCTTAGAACATGCGGCGGAGGCCGAGGGAGACTTGCAGGCGGGAGTAGTCGCGGCCGGGGTAGCCGTCGGGGGCCGAGTCGCCGATCTCACGGATGACCTCGAGGTCGAGCTTGGTGGCGGCTCCTAAGTTGCGGCTCAGACAGACGGTGCCGGTGTAGATCCAATCGAGGCGGTTCGCGGCGTAGTCGCGGAAGTCTCCGGCTTGGACGTTGGCACCGAGGCTGGCGCTCCAGTCGGCGTTGAAGGCGTGCTTCCACTGGAGGTCGCCGGTTGCGCTCTGGTAGGCGCAGCGGCCGCCGGAGGAAACCCAGAGGTAATCTTTGTAGGCGAAGGTGACGCTGTCGGTTTTGCGGGGAGTCCAGGTGGCGGAGGCCTCGATGTAGCGGGTGGTGGGCGAGCGATCGACACCGGCGGCGATGTGGTTGTCGAAGTGGCGGAAGTCGGGGCCGGCGAGAAGACGCACGGTCAGATCCGAGCAGGCCTGGCCTTCGACGCCGACGAGGGCGCGGACGAGGGTGTTGGAGTAGTCGATGGGGTCGGTCGGAGAACCAAGGACGAGGTTGTCCTGATACTGGCCACCGACGCGCACGCCGGTAACGAGGGCGAAGTCTTTTTTTACGTTGCGACCGGCGTCGAGGCCGACGTTCCACTCGGAGCGGTCAACGTAGTTGGCGTATCCGCGCGCCGAGGACCAGTGGGTGCGGTAGTCGTTGAGGAGGGATTCGCCGACCACGCGGACGAAGCCGTGGTCGAAGGTGCGGGTGGCGTTGCCGGCGAGTTTGGCGTTGAATTGTTCGCGACGGGAACGGATGGAGGCGGCACCGATGGCGGGCGCGCCGCCGATTTGGCCGTAGGTGGGCGCGACATCGTCGCCGTCGATGAAGAGCAGACAGCTCTTCAACTGGTAACTCCACGCATCGACGCGACCGGTCAGGCCGAGGTCGAGACGGTGGTCGTCGTGGTTCTCGGAGGAAAACTCTTCGTAGCGGACGAGTTCGGGTGAGTAGGCGGCGGTGAACTTGAACGCAGGCGAGAGTTGCCAGGCGGCGTCGAGGACGACTCCGACACGGACGAACGCCGAGCCGGCACCATCGGGGACGGCTCCGGTGACCAAGGGGTCGGGAATCGCACGATCTTGGAGGAAGATGTTGTCATCGTAACCGACCCGGGCGGTGACGGACGGGTGCAGGGTCCAGCCTGTGGCGGTTTCGGCAACCGCGTGGGTGGCGGTTGCGAGGATCAGGAGTGAAGACAGGCGGAGTGCGATGCGCATGGCATCGTTCACCTTGCGGGAGACGGCATACGCCGACAAAAACCATTACCGTGCGTTTTTTGGGAAAGAAAGCGCGGAGATTGGCGCGGCCTGGGAACGTTATTTCTTCGGGGCCGGAGGAATCGAGTGGGTTTGCTGGGTGCCGTCGGGTTTGTATTCGAGCACCTGACCCTGATCGAGCGACTTGATCCACTGGGCGTTGCGCTTGAGGTAGGCTTGGGCGGCTTCGGCTCCAAGCTGGGTGGTGAGTTGATCGCGGGTTTTTTGGGCGATGACCTTGAGACTTTCCTTTTTTGCCTCGGGGGAGAGGTTGGGGTTGTTCACGATCTGCAAGCCGTCGCCGGGGACGCTGTAGCGCAGGTCGTAGATCTGGCTGGCGGTATCGGCGGGCAGGCCGAGCCGGTCGGTGAGGGAGGAGAGATTACGGTATTCGTAGTCTTTGGAGCGGACGTAATCGTGATAGCGGTCGGCACCGAGTTGGTCGGCGATTTGGGCGTCGAGGGCTTTTTGCGCTTCTTGACGCTGTTTCCAGTAATCGGGACCGGCGTCGGCGGGGGTCGAGGCGAACTGGTCGTCGAACGGTTTGCGGATTTCGTAGAGCGAGCGAAATTCCTGTTCGGTGGGACTGAAACCGGCAAGGTCGGAGCGGAGCTGGTTGGCGGTCTGCGAAGAACGAAGTTCGTATTCATGCAACTCTTCCGGGCTGAGCAGTCCCTTGAGTTCGGCGGCTTTTTCATCACGCAGGTAGCGGATTTTCTCGTCGTCGGAGGGGAGTGAAATGCCCCGGGACTCACGCTGGATCTGCGAGATCATGGTGTTGTAGTCCTCGTTGATATCACGAAGGAGGTCGCGCTTGTCGGGGGCCACGGGATTGTCGTCGTCGGGGCGCGGCGGGGTTTCGCCAAGCAGCTCGGTGCGAAGGGCGGCTTTTTCGCGGCGGAGGTCGAGTTGGGCGAGGCGTTGTTCGAGTGTAGTGGTGTCGGCGGGGTTGCGGTTTTCCCAGTATTTGCGGTCGGTGCGGGGTGGGCGAAGGGCTTCTTCGCGGGCGCGGAAGAGGTCGTTGATCTCGGCATTGATCAACATGCGCACCTGACGGTCGGGCAGGCCGGCGGCGCGGAGGTTGGCGGTGAAAACGGCGAGGTCGGAGGAGCGGAGATGCGCCCACGTGTCGGGCGGGGGCGCATCGGGTGAGGGAGGGACAACGGAGGCCGGCGGACTGGACGTAGCCGGCGTGGAGCCGGAAGGGCCGGGGGAGGAACGCAAGGTGTGTCCGGAATCCGGATACGATGGCCGGAGGCGACCGGCCACGCCGGGGGCCGGTCGAAGCACGATGTAGCCAAGCAATGCGACGTTGGCGGCGAGGGAGACGGCGGCGAGAAGGGAGGGGCGTTTCATCGGCTGGCGGGAGGTTATTTTACGGCCGTCGTCTTGGGGGCCCTGGGCAAGGCTTTGGTATCCCAGCCGGTGGTGTCTTTGCGGAAGGTGATGGTGTTGCCCTTTTCGAGTTCTTTGAGCCAGCTCATGCCGTTGCTCTTGAAATAGGCGTCGGCTCCTTCGGCTCCGAGACTGGCGCGGACCTGGTCGCGGGTGCTGGCGGCGAGGGCGGCGAGGGCTTCTTTTTTCTGGGCGGAGGCGAGGTTGGGGTTGTCGGCGATCTGTTGGACCGCCGAGCCGGTGGTGTCGCGAAGGGCGTAGAGACGCGTGGGCGAGTCGGCGGGAAGTTCGAGCCGGCGGGTGGCGGCTTCGAGCTGGCGCCAGTCGTTTTCCTGCATGCGGAGCGAGTCGGCGTAACGCTGTTCGCCGATCGTTGCCTTGATCTGTTCCTGAAGCTGTTTCTCGGCTTCGCTGCGGGCTTTCCAGTAGTTCTGGTCGCGCTCGGGCTGCGGGGAGTAACCGTCGTTGGGCGGGTTGTATTGATCGTCGAAGGCTTTTTGCAGGGGGAAGATGGCGAGGTATTCCTGCTCGGTGGCGTCGAACTGGGTCATTTTCCAACGGAGCTGCTGGGCGGTCGGCGACAGGCGCAGTTCATAGGCTTGGCGCTCTTCGGGGGTCATCAGGGCTTCGAGGTCACGTTGCTGTTCCGCTTGGAGGTAGCGGAGTTTTTCCGAATCGGAAGCGAGGCGAAAGCCCTGGCTCTCCTGCTGCACCTCGCTGATGAGCTCTTGGTAGTCCTGTTGGATATCTTGGAGCGCCTGGCGTTTATCGGAGGGGAGAAAGGCGAGGCGTTGGTCCTGCCAGCCGCCGCGGTTCTGGTTGGCATCGGGACCGAGGATTTTTTCGGTTTCGTCGCGCACCTCGCGCTGGAGCCGGCGGGACTCTTCTCGCTGGGCCTTGGTCATGCCGCCGTTCCAGCGGTTTTGTTGGTTACGGTCCTCTTTCCACCAAGGTTTGTTGGGATCGGGATTGGACTGGGGGTTGAGTGCCTTGAAGCGGGCCTCGTATTTTTTCCAGATGCTCATCTGCACGAGGGAGCGGATCATTTCGTCGGAGAGGTCGGCGGCGCGCAGGAAGTCGCGGAGGGTTGCCGGGTCGTTGGCGTTGAGGGCGGCGACGAGTTCGGGCGGGAGCTTGATGTTGGACGCGGTGGGGCCGGAGGTGGACCGGAGGACAGAAGACGGCGAGGGTGTCACGGAGGCGGACGAGTTGTCGGACGAGGCGTCGGCGCGACGAAGTGTGATGGTGACGAGCGCGGCGTTGGCCACCAGCGAGGTGACCAAGAGGAGGGGCAGGGGTTTCATGGGGAGGGGAGCGCCCGGTTATTTTTTGGAAGAGGATTTCTTTGGAGTGTCGTTGATGCTGCTCCAATTGTTCGCGTTACCGTCTTCGGAGAAAGTCGGGATGCTGCCTTGTTCGAGGTTGTTGAGCCAGCTCATGCTGGTCTTGAGGTAAACGTCCGCCGCCTCGGTGCCGAGGCGGGTGCGCACCTGGTCACGGGTGCGGTTGGCCAAATCGACGAGCGCTTGTTTTTTCTGGTCGTAGCCGAGGTTTTCGTTGGCGGCGATGAGCTTGGATTCGGAGGAGATGTCGTTGCGAAGGTTGAAGACCTGCGTGGCCGTCTCGGGAGGCAGCGAGAGACGGCGGACGGCGCTCTGGAGTTGTTGGTATTCGTAATTCTGAGACCGGAGGTAGTCGGTGTAGCGGTCGTCGCCGAGGGCAACCTTGAGTTGTTCCTTGAGTTGGGTTTCGCCCTCCTGGCGTTTTTTCCAATCATCGGGGCCCTGGTTGATCAGGTTGCCCCAGGCGTCGGTGTTCTGGCTGTTGTCGAAGTTTTTTTGGAGAGCGAAGATTTTCCGGTATTCGTCCTCGGTGGCGTCAAACTTGGAGACTTTCCAGCGCAGCTGCTGGGCGGTGCGGGACATGCGCAGGTCGTAGTCGGACAGTTCCTCCGGGGTGAGCATGGAGGCGAGATCCTTCTTTTTTTCTTCCTGCAGGAAGCGGAGTTTTTCCACGTCGGAAGGAAGCGCGAGGCCCTGCATGTCCTGCTGCACTTCTTGAATCAGATCTTGGTAGTCCTGTTCGACTTCCTGGAGGTCTTTGCGTTTGCCCTCGGGGAGAAAGGCGAGACGGGGATCCTGCCAGTTTCGGCCGGAGTTGTTTTTGTCCGGACCGAGCACCCGGGTGGATTCGTCGGAGGCTTCGCGTTGGAGCCGGCGCAATTCGGCGCGTTGTTCGCGGGTGGTGTTGGCATACCAGTTGTTCGGCTCGTCCTTCCACCACGGTTTGTTGGGATCGGGTTTGGGCTGGAGGGCCTTCATGCGGTCGCGGTAGCGATTCCAGATGATGGAGCTGACGATCGAACGCACGGTATCGTCGGGCAGGCCGGCAGCGCGCAGGAAGTCACGGAGGGCTTCGGGGTCGTCTGCCTTGAGGGCAGAGAGGACATCGGTCGGGGTGTTTGCGCCCGCCTTGGAGTTGGCGGACCGGGCGGCAGAGGCGGATGTAGATGAACTGGCGGCGGTATCGGGTTCGTTACGAGTGAATCGGGAGCTGCGGGTGGCGAGCAGCGCGACATTGGCGACCAAGGACACGACGAGGAGCAGGGGGAGCGCTTTCATGGAGTAACGACGTGTCAGTTGCACTGCATGGGCGAGGAAGCGGCAACCCTTTTGCGGAATTCGGGGAGGGTTTGGTTTCACCGACGCCGCCCATTTCCCGACTGAGTGCTTAGGCCGTATCGCTCGCGTCTACTTCGCCGGTTGTGTGAGGCGGCTGGCTCTGGCGAAAAACTATGAGACAATGCCGGTGGTTAGTTCGACGGCGGCGGAGCGGCAAAGCGAGACAAGTTGTTTTTGACTGCGGATTGAGGACGTGACCGGAATGAAACCGGCGAAGGCGGCGATCAGCTCACCACCTGGCGAGAACACGGGAGCGGCGAGGCGAAAGCAGGCTTCGGGAGTGCGGTGGAGTTGCGCGAAGGGCAGTGGTTTAATCTGCCGAGGGCGGAGTGTCCGGCGCTGAATTTTCGCGGTGCGGAAGCGGCGTTTTCAATCGTGGCGTGGGTGAAACGTGCGCCGAAATCCGTGCTGCAATGCCAGGCGGTGGCGGGCATGTGGAACGAGACGGTGGAGACGCGCCAGTATTGTATGTTTATCGACCTGCACATCTGGGACCGCGCGGGGCAGGTGTGCGGGCACGTGTCTTCACCGGGAGCGCCGAGTCCGGGTTACAAATATTGCATGGAGGCAACGATCGGGGCGACGGCGTTGCCGCTGGGCGAGTGGCAGCAGGTGGCCTTCACATTTGATGGCACGTGGGCGCAGGTATACGTGGACGGACGGTTGGATTATCGACCGGGGTTGAACCCGTATTACTGGCCGTGTGCGATCAACGACGGCGGTGCGGACGGATCGGACTTTACGGTCGGGGCGGTGTTCCGCAGCGGTGAGATGGGTAACTGGTTTACCGGGCGGCTGGGCGGGCTGGCGGTTTACGACAAGGCTTTGGATGTGACGGCGGTGGCGCGGTTGCACGCGGCGCGTGACGTGTAATGCGGTCAGCCGACTGAGACGCGGTTAACCGGCGACACGGGAGAAGCCGCCGGTATGGAGGAATGTTTTAACCTGAGAAATGACGTGCGTGCGCCACATCAGCCATGTGTGGGAATGCGGCACGGTGAGGTGGTCGGTTTCGTTGGCGACATGGGTGGAGGCCACGGTGACCTTGCCGTCGTCGGGACCGGTGAGCCAGGCGGAGAAAAGGGGGTTGAGCGAGCGGTTGCCGGCGATCACGCCGACCTCGGTGGCGGCCGGGAGGGGGCCGAGGGTGTTGGGCACGGAGTCGGGGGAGGTGCCGAGTTGCAGGCCGGCGGGGCCGTTGATCCAGCGGTAGAGCGGCCAGGTGCTCAGGCGGTCGACGAGTTCGCTGCCAGCGTTGGGCGGGGCGAGCATGACCACGCGTCCGAGGGAGGCGGGCGTGCCGTGATCGTGGAGGTATTGGCGCACGAGGATGCCACCCATCGAATGGGTGACAAGATGGATGCGCGTGCCGGCGGGCGCGGAGTCGAAGACGGGGCCGAGGGTTGTCTCGGCGAGGGTTTGGATGTCGGCGTGTTGGGACGGATAGCCGATATTGCGGACGTCGTAGCCATCGGCACGCAGGTCACGGGCGAGACGGGCCATGGCGAGCGGACTGCGTCCGAGACCATGTAAGAGCACAACGGTATCGGCGGCGTGAGTCATGGCGACGGCGACGGTGGCGGCTCCGAACAGCATGCAGAGAAAGCGCAGCGGACGAGGCATGGCCGTGACGTTAACCAAGCCCCGGAGAGGTGTCACTCCATCGTTAAATGGAGTGACCGGAGTCTCAGTCGTCCTGTTTCTCGTGGGTCTTGGCTTCGAAGATGGCCTTGTCGGCGAGGGAGACATGGCCTTCGACCACACCGTTATCGAGGGGGTTGTCCACACGGGCTTCGAGGTCTTTGAAAAGCCGCTTCATGTCGATGATACCGCCGATGAGGAACCAGAAGGTGGATACGATGCCGATCGCGCCAGTGACGCAGAGGCTGGTAACGAAGAAGTAGGTGCTCCACCATGCGGTCGGCCAGGGGGCGATGAGGTTCCAGACAAGGACCACCACAAAACAGAAGAAGAACTTGTAGATGATGGCGTAGCCCACGACCGACCAAGCAATGATCTTGTCTCCGAGGGTGTATTCAGGGGTGATGCCGACGAGCTTCTTGGCCACGTTGCCGATACCCCAGGCGAACGGCGCTTTCTTTTTCTCGCCAGCAACGTCGTAAACGCCGCGGTGGAGCAGGCGATCAAGGTTGTAGGGGTGCTTGTAGGTGAGCAGCGAGCCGACGACATAGGCGACGACACCGATGACCATCGAAAGGAAGTAGAGCTCGTAGGAATTGATGGGGAACTTCACCGGGTTCATGGTCCATACGACATAAGGATGGAACGGTCCGGAGGCAGTTTCGAGGAAGCGGCCAACGGGAGCATCCCAGCCGTGGGATTGCAGCCAGGGGAAGATGTTGTCGGCCCAGTTGCGTTGCGCAAAAAGTCCTCCGATGGAGAGGCCGGAACCAAAGATAAGCGAACAGAACGCTCCGGTGGTCGTGCCGAAGCGGCTGTAGAGACCGAAGATCATGATCGGGCCGGCACCGCCCAGCCAAAGCGAACACATGATGGTGATGAACATCTGGATGTAGTCGAGCTGCACGAAGAACAGCGAGACCACGAAGAAGAAGGCACACACGGCGGCCGAACATGCACGGAGGACGAACAAGTGCTGTTTGGACGTGAAGGGCGTCTTGCGGAACGGCATGATGATGTCCTGCACGATCGTGGACGATGCGTTGAATACGCGGGAGTCGTCCGTCGAAAGCATCAGCATGATCATCAGCAGGCAGAACAGACCCATGAGGCCGATCGGGAGGATGTTCTGGAGTGCGACCGGGAGCATCATCTGGTGGTAGAGCGTGCGGAATTTCTGGAACTGCAAGTTGCCCTCGGGGGAGGTGCCGAGCGTTTCGCGGGCACTGTTCATGTAGGGCGTGTCGATGTTCTCCTGACGGGAGAGCGGGGCATCTACACCGATTTCGTGACTGTTAACCGGAATCAGGGTGATGCTGGCGTCGAGTTGGCTGCGCACGGCAGGGCTGGTGACGGCTTCTTCGGCGACTTTCCGAGTGAGTTGATGGCGGATCTCGTGGGCCTTGTTCGCGTAGTTTTTGTGCGTCATCAGCGAGATGACCATGACGGCGACCAGCAGCAGCATGAGGTTGGAGTAAAGGCCGCGCCAAGTGCCGAGGATGCCGGCCATCTTTTGCTCGTGAGGGGTGCGGCCGCAGTTGGAGGTGTCGTTGCCGATCCAGCTGGCCCGGTTCAGGATGCTGCCCATGACCGTCACGACCAAGGAGAAGATGTTGAAATCGCGTAGCTTATCGATGTCGAAGGGGTTGATGAAGTTTTCCCCGCCCACGCGGTCCATCATCACAGGAGCGATCACGTCACCCCAGCCGAAATGCAGGAAAATATAGCCGGCGATGATGACGAAGATCGGGTAGCTGATCAGGCCCTGGAAGGCGTCGGTGATGAGCAGCGAGATACGACCGCCCGGCCAGATGACGAGCAGGCACAAGCACAGCGACACCCCTACGAGCAGCGCGAAGGTGGGCAGGGCCAGGCCCATGATCATGATCTTATGGGGCAACCCGAGGAAATAGATGAAGAAGTTGGCGGCGACGGCCGGGCCGATGGCGTTGGTGAGCATCTCCGCCAGAGTGCGGAGTGAGGCCGCCACGATGCGGAAAGGACGGTTGTAGCGCATCTCCAAGAACTGTCCGATCGAGAGAGACCGGGTTTCGCGGAAACGGTAGACGCAATATCCGGTGAGACCCATGACGATGCCGACGGGCACGGTCAGGTATTCCCAGAAGGTGAGGGCGTAGCCGACTTGGTATTTGGATTCGACCAAGGCGACCAGCGCGATGACGCCAAGACCCGAAGTCATGTCGCCGGCCGAGAGCACGTAACGGCCGGCCACACGGCCTGCTGCGAGGAAATCAACCACGCCGCGCACGTATTTTTTGGAGTAAACGGACAGCCAAAGAATAAGAGCCACGGGCACGACAACGATGAGCCAATCGATCCAATGCATGAGGTAAGGGGGGACGAGTTAGGGAATACTGGAAACCGGGAAAAGGGTCTAAATGTAGAGAGGAAGCATCGAACGCAACAGTTCCTTATACTTGGAACCGCAACTTTTGTTGTCCAAGCGGGGAATTTTGCGCGGGGAGAAAGACCCTTTTGGTTGCGCAAGGCCCACTCAAAACAAGGGAGGTGAATTCAGTTTCACGGGCTTTGCCGGGACTTGTCCAAAAAGCAGAAGAGATAATGCCGTCGGATACGGTTCCTGATGTTATCGTCTGTCCGGAGATAAGCTTTTCGAGCCTGAATGGCTGGGAAATTGGGTGAAGTTACTCTCCAATGTGCGTGCACTCAGGTTCTACCGAGTGATGGCCTAGTTTTCTTCTGCGGTATTTGTGCCTGAGGCGGTCCATCCTTTGGCGTTGGACGTAAGCCGAAACGAGGCGATTTCGTGAGGCGTGATCTTGCCCAAGGGAATGCGTTGGCCGAGCCAGGTGAGGGCGCACGGGGTGGATTTTGCCGCCCGGCCTTGGATGCGGACGATCCAGCCTTTGCCGTCCGTGGAGGGCTTGATCGCGAGCAACCGTGCGCTTGGGGTCAGCGAAGCGAAAGAGCCGCTGCGACCTTTCGGTCCCTGGTGTGGCGCGGTGCGCAAAAGAGCGATGGGAAGCTCGAGGCTGTCGGCCAGCGTCCACGCATCGATGTCGCCCGCGCCAATGGCGAACTTGAAACAGTGTTCGCCCAAATCCTGGTGCGGGCGCCACGGATCGTCGGTGGCCGAGGCCGAACTGTTGCGCGCATAACGCGTCGAGCGCACCACGGTCGCACGCAACGCGCTGGCGGTGAGGTCGAAGTTGTAGAATGCATCGCTCGCAAAGACGAATGGTTGCCGGCCGGCGTCGGCACGCACCCAGCGTCCGCCGGGAACTTCGCCGAGGGGGCCTCGGATGACTTCGCCGCCGGGCACCTCGAAGGTCGCGGAGTCACCGGCTCCGGGCATGAGCAGTTTCAGGCGGGCGGAGCGTTCGTTCCACAGCAGGCGGGCCGAGATCGCGACATACCGCGCGCCATGATCGAGCGCGAAACTCAGTTCGAGCCGCGAGGTGCCGGAGGTCAGCAGCACCCAGAGGACGGCGCGCAGCGGGCCTTTTTCAAGGACCTTGGTCTGGCTGACCTGCCAGTTGGCGAGGACGTTTGAAATGTCGTCGCCGTGGCGGTCGCCGTCGTGGTTGCCCCACGAACCGAACGGGTCGTCGAAGGTCGCTGCGCGCAAGCCGTCGCGCCCGAAGAGTTTTTTGCCGTCGAGGGTGATGTCGATGCCGGCGGCATCCACTTTGGCCGACACGGTAAGCGATTCGTTGGCAACGAACGTCTCACCGCGCGTGCGGACTTTGGTTTTGAGCGGCGGGGCGAGGCGCGGGGTTTCGTTCCAGGCGACGCGAACCACTTGATAGCCGCAGGCCGGCAGCGTGACGGGAAAGAGGAAGCGTTTGCGCCAGGGGGTTTCCGTGGCGAATTGGTGTTCCTGCGCGATCAGTTGGAAGGGCACGGGCTGGCCGCGATGGTCGATCACCTCGACGGGAAGTTCGTCAGGCTTGTTGGCGTAGGCGCGGATGTGACGGTATTCGAGGCACGCCTCGACTTCGGCCAGCGTGGTCAACGCGACGGGTTGCGGATTGAACAGCACGACCGGGACGGCGGCGGGCATGTTCTCGGCGGGGGTGGGCACGCGCGTGTCGCATTCCGCGGCAAGCGCGGTGAGCGCGGACAACTCGTGGCGGCGAGCGTCGTGATAGGCCACACCCAGCCAGGCGTGTTGATCCTCGTAGGTTGATTCGATGGACGAGCCGGGCAGGATGTCGTGAAATGTATTAAACAACATCGAATCCCAGGCCGCAGTAAGATCGGGAGCCGGTCGGTCCAGCGCGGCGGAAATAACGCTCGTGGTGCGTTCGGCGGTGAGCAGGAGATTCTCGGCGCGGCGGTAGGCTTTTTTGTAGCGAAAGGCGCTCGCGTAGCAGCCGCGAAGGGTGAAGTTCAGCTCCTTTTTCACGACGGGGTGGAGCTTCTTTTCTTTCGAGAGCGCGTCGAAGAAACGGTGGAAGGTGGAGAACTCGACCTCCACGTCCTTGTTGGCGTCGCGCCAGGCGAGGATGGCGCGGATCTGCTGTGCGGTCGGGCCGCCGCCGTGGTTGCCGAGGCCGAAGGTGATGGCGACGTTGTCGAGTCCCCATGCGGGGGCTTTCTCGCGATAGTCGTCGAGGCGGCGGGCGACGTCGTCGCGTTCACTGCCATACCAACCGATCGGAATGCGCCAGCTCAACACGCGGCGGCTGCCCGGACCTTCCCACCAGAAGGCGGGCGAAGGGAGCGGGCAGTCAGCCTCGAAGGGACGAGAGAACGCAAAGTAGTCCATGCCGGCGGCAGCGTAGATTTCGGGCCAGCCGAAACTGTGTCCGAAGGAGTCGGCCGCCCAGGCCACGCGCGGGCGCACGCCGAGCTCGCGCTGCATGTAGTCGAGCCCGGTCGTGAAGTGGCGGTTTAGCACCTCGGTCACCGGGAGGTTGGTATCGGGTTGGCAGAGCGTGCCGCCAACGACATCCCAGCGCCCGGTGTCGATCAGCTCACGGATGCGGCTAAAAGTGGGACGGTCGTTTTCCTGGATGTGGCGGTAGAGGGAAGTTTCCCCTCGGATATAGGTGAGTTCTGGGAACTCATCCATAAGGCGCAGAATCGTCCGGCAGGTGACGATGCCTTCGTTGAGACCTTCGCGCCAGTCCCAGAGCCAGACGGGGTCGAGATGTGAGTTGCCGATGAGATGAAAACGCATGGGGGAGGTTTAGGATACGGAATTAAAAAAGGGAGGGTGTCTGCACTCGCGTTGCGGGCCCAAAAACCGATGACGTCGAAAAGCCGACAGCGGAGTTAAGGCCGGGTAAAACGGGTGGACGAACCAGAGCACAGGAGATTTTTATAGACAAATGTATTTTTTAAAGACAATAAGAGTCTTGTCCCCACTTCCGTGATGTATGCCCCCCTTCAAATCCACCGTGGTTACGGCCTGTCCTCCGGCAGTGCTTTCGCTGGTGTTTGCGAGGGGGTGTTTTTCGGGGAAAACGCGCATGCGATAATATTTTGTATTTAAGCAATACAACCATGTATTCCATGCGCATGACCTCTTCCCTTGATTCGCAAAACCTGGATGAAACCACGCGTTATCGCGCCGCCAAAGAGCTGCTTCGGCACAAGGTTCTGAGCGGCGAGGTAGGACACGGCGAACAGCTCCAGACCGAACTTGAGCTATGCCGGGTCACGAGTCTCTCGCGCACCACGATGCGCAAGGCGATCGCCGATCTGGTCAAGGAAGGCCTGCTGGTGCGCTTCCGCGGACGCGGGACGTTTGTGAACTTCGATCGCTCGCCGGTGCAAAAGAAGCTGCTCGCGCTGTTGGTGTGCCAGTATAGCAGCGGTGCAGGCGCCTACGACGTGTTGATCCGCGGCGCGCAGGAAGCCGCGTCGGAACTGGGCTATAAACTGATGCTGGCGAATTCTCAGAATGACGCCGGTGCCGCGCTCACTCAGGCGGTGAGTCTAAACGAACACAAGGTGGCCGGAACCATTCTGGTGCCGCTGCAAACCTCGCTGCCTGATGCGACCAATGCACGGATCGTCCATGCGTTGCGCCAGGCGGGCCAGCGAGTCGTGATGGTGGACGAATTCTCTAACGACACCAGCTTGCCCAGCGTGTGCAGCCAGAACCGCGAGGCGATGCATGAGCTGACCAACCACCTTATCGCCCGCGGCTACCAACGCATCGCATTCCTGACGAGTGTGCGCACCGAGGTCGTCCAAGAGCGCGAGGAAGGTTTTCTCGCCGCGATGAAAGCACACCGGCTTTCGATACCGCCCGAATACTTCCTTGAGGTGGGCAGCCGTGATCCAAGTCGCCAAGGAATCCAGGAGATGGATGTGCTCATGGCGCTGCGGACACCTCCGCAGGCCGTAATTTGCCTGCATGATCTGATCGCGCTCAACGCGCTGAAGCGCTGTGAGGAGCGTGGTTGGAAAGTGCCCGCCGACGTGGCGATCGTCGGCTTTGATGATCTTCCGGCCTCGGCTTCCAGCCGGCCTCCGCTGACGACGGTGCACCAACCCCTGATGGAAGCGGGACGCCGCGCGGTGGAGTTGCTCGTGCGCCAGCTCAAAGGCGAAGAGCTCGTCAATCATCACGAGCGCTTGCCCTGCCGGCTGATCGAGCGCGCCTCCGTCGGCGATACCACTTCGCCCGATTCCTGACCCTTTTTATCAAACGCTAGCCAAACCCCGTTATTCCATGAAAACGATACCCTTGACCCTACGCGCCGCTGCTTTCTTTGCGGCTTTGTCCTGCATTCCGCAACTCGCCCACGCTGCCACGTATTATTGGGATACGACGACCACCAGCCTTTGGGCTACCGGAGCGAACTGGAGCAACGACGCCGTCAGCGGAGGAACCACTGGCACTGTGACTACTTCTGCCGATACCGCCGTTTTCAATCAGAGCAGTTTAAATGGCAACGAGATCGTGCAATTCGGTGCTGATGCCGCAGTCGATGGAATCATTTTTTCGAATACGGGAACGACATCATTACAGAGCAATAGCTCGACGAGTCGAACGCTGACCCTTGGTGTCAATGGTATCACCGTCGACTCTGCTGCGGGGGCGGTGACGATTGGCGATGCGACGAATATTCTCGATGTCGCGTTCAGTCAGCCCTCCACCACCTTCACGCTTAATGGCAGTAACAGTTTGACCTTCGTTAACTCGGTTACGCAGACCGCCTCGGGTTCGAATGTTTCGACCACGGTGAACGGAGCCGGTAACACGCTAACACTTGGGGCCTATAACCTTGGTAATGCAGGAACTGGAAAAAACGTAACGATCAAAGGATCTGCTGACGTGCAAATCAATGGAACGGTAGCGGACAATAGCACCACCGCTTCTAACCTGATTTACGGCGGCACTGGAACACTGACTCTTTCCGGCAACAATACTTACACTGGAACGACCACCATTAGTGGTGGTGGCACGGTGAGCATTGGCGGAGTGAGCGGCTTGGGGAACGCGACCTCTGCCGTTATTTTCAGTACCGGGACTGGAGGAAAACTCTCTTACACCGGCAACAGCGCCACTTTTACGCGTGGATTTTCACTCAGCAATGCTAGCACGGTTGGACAGATTGATACGACCACAGCGGGGCAAACGCTGACGATTGCAACCGGTAACATTACTTTCAGCAGTAGTAGCCAGACTCTGATCATCGGTGGTGCGGGTAATACGACCATTAGCAGCAGCATTACCGGGGCCGGCAAATTGACCAAACAGGATGCGGGTACGCTGTTGCTTTCCGGGACCAACACCTACACCGGAGCCACTACGATCAACGCCGGCACCCTTGCCCTCGGCGCCACAAACGCGCTCGCCACCGGCACTGCTATCACCCTCGGCGGCGGCACGTTGAACCTCGGCGGTTTCAACCCGGCGGCCGCGTTCACGACCACCCTCACGATGACCTCCGGGTCCACCATCGACTTCGGATCACACGTCGCCGGCATCACTCTCAAGTTCGCAAATAGCAGTGCAGCCACCTGGACGGGCACGCTAGCCCTGCTCAACTTTACCGTCGGCACGGACACTCTCAGCTTCACCTCGATTTCCGGACTCACCGTGGACCAGCTCTCCCAGATATCATTGGCCGGCTATACGGCCACAGGCATCAATTCGAGCGGCAATGTCCAGTTCACCGCGATTCCCGAACCCAGCACCTACGTGCTCATCTTCGGTTCCCTTGCAATCGGTATGACCTTGGTGGTGCGCCGCCGTCGCGGTTGAGATTACGAGGGGGCGATTTTAAGCCACCTTCCGCAGGCTTATTACCTCGGCTGCTACGATCTGCTGCAATGTTGGCTAAGTCGTCCGGCCTTTCTTCATTTTTCAGTCTAAACCTCCCCTCTTGGTTTGTCCCAGGGCTGAGGGAGACAATTTCCATATCCTCATGAAGCGTTCGTTTATCCCTCTTGCGTGTTTTCTTGGTTTGGCCGCTGCGATTTTACTTCAGGCCGCACCATCGGACGGCGCACCCCTTCCTGCTCTCACGGTCAGGGGCCAGAACTATGTCGATCCCGCAGGCAACGTGGTCAAGTTTTGGGGGGCCAATCTCGTCGCGCTTTACCCGGATCATACAACGGCCGATGCGCTCGCGGCCAATCTGGCCTCGCGTGAAATCAATCTGGTGCGGCCACACCACATGCTGCGTCCCGGCAAGGATTGGAATCCTGCGATGATGAGCGGCGCGCTACTGACCTACCAAGGCGACTCCCGCACGTGGGACACCGACGCACTTGATCGCTTTGACTACCTGAGCGCCGCCCTGCGCCGCAACGGTATCTATGTGTCGATGTCGGTTCATGAGAGCCGCAATTTCAAAGAAGGCGACGTCTCAATCCTGAAGACCGACGAGGCCGATGCCGACGCCTGGAGCGCGGCGATGAAAGAGCTCAACGGCTGGAACTGGCAAAAAGGCATCGATGTGCGCAAGTCCCTGCCGACACTCGACGAACGCGCTGCTTTGTTGAACGAGGAGTTTATCCGGAATCTGCTCACGCACGTGAATCCCTACACAGGGGGCAGCTATGCGGCTGATTCGCAGTGGATCTCGCTCGAAGTCGTCAATGAGTGTTCCATCGAATACGCGATCATCTGCAAAAACCGCTGGCCCGCCTATTGGCAGGCGAAACTTGAAGCCAAGTGGGCCGAGTATGCGAGGGCCAACGGACTGCCGGAGCCCGGTGATTTGTATGCCCCCGCAGGAAAGACCGTCGAAGTGCGCGCCCGTTTCCTGCGCAAGCTCGACGCCGACTACTACGACCGGGTGTGCGCCGTGGTGCGTGCGACCGGCAGTCAGGTGCCCATGATGTATTCCAATCTCTGGCGCGGCGACAACGCCCTCGCGATGTCGGCGGAGAAATCCGATGTGATCGAAGACCACGCCTACGTCGATCCGCTTGTAGTGCGTGGACTCGATGATGGCATCGCGGCTTCGCTGCGCAACGCGCTCGCGGGGAAGCCGTATTTTATCGGCGAATTCAACCAGGCCGAAGGAGAGAAAAACATCAAGGCGCAGGCACCGTTCCGCACCATGCTGATGCTGGCCGGGGCCGCCTACGGTTCCCTCCATGACTGGAGCGGCATCGAGTGGTTTGCGTGGAGTCACGGCACGCCGATCATCGGTCCGGACGGCTGGTCCACCGGCGAGAAACGTGATGCGAGTCTCGGCAACATGGTTTCGGATGCCGCGATGCTCGATCACCTGCGCACGGCGGGTCTGATCTTCCGCCAAGGCCTTGTTGCCGGAAGCACGGAGCCAATCACGGTGTGGACCGCCGAGCCGTATTATACCGGCAACTACGGCTCTCTCATGTCGGGTAAGAACAAGGTTCTCCCCGGCTGGCAGAGCGTGCATGCAGTCCGCCGCGCCTACGGCCCGGAACCGGAATCTCAGAAAACTGCCGACTGGTTTAGCAACGCGACCGGCCGGGTCATGACCAGTGATACCGGAGAGATAGTCAAAGACACCGAGCGTAAACAGCTCACCGTTGCCGCGTCCGCCGCCGAGGCCTTCAGTGGTTATCTCGACGGGAAAGCACAGGCGAAACTTTCGCGCCTCGCCGTCGCCGGTGAATCCGGGTTTGCCACCGTGATCCTTGTTGCCGCCGATGCGCGCTCGTTTGCTCAGAGCGTCCGCCTGCTCATCAGTCGCACGGGACTTGATGCGGAATTAAAGGAGAACAATGGTCCTGCCGTTTCGCTGCAATTGCCGGGTGAGGGTTGGAAGTTTCGAGTGACCCGTCCGCGCAACGCGGCTATAGACGAGCCAGTCGTGCTCAGCGTCGATACGGACGGACGGCTCTCATTGCCAACCACGGTCTGGCATGAAGCCGAGCTTACCCGATGAACGTGAACTTTGTAGTGGGGCGGAACTGTGAGACCGCCGGTTGTTGGATGGGACGGGCAACTAGTGCAGTTAAAGTTAAACTGTAGCCACAATTATGGTCTGACTGAGAATCGCCACAAAAAGCACAAGATGCACAAAAACAGATTCTTTTGTGCTTTTTGTGGCCATGATTTGATCCGGTTAGTTTCGGCTACGACTCAACTGTAAATGCTCTAGTGCTAACCACTGATGAAGACGATAGCTCCTGACAGTCGGCTTCTTCGTGTCCTTCGCGATCTTCTGTAAAAATATATTTTCTGTTCGGGCGGAGGATTTTTACAGAAGGTCGCAAAGATCGTGAAGACGGTTCGGGCGTGGTAGCGGGCTGACTGCGGTGGTCGGAGGTTCCCCATCCTCACGGGCTGGAAGCCCGTGCCACGTCGGATTAAACCGGTTCGAAGTAGTCGAGGTCTTTGCCGTGGGTTTCTTCGAGTCCGTAGAGAGCCCAGAGGGCGAGGGCGATGCAGACGCCGCCGACGAGCATGGCGCCGGGGAGGAGGCCGAAGTGGTCTTTGCAGAACTTGAAACTGAGGGTGATCGGCACGACGGCACCACGAACGAAGTTGGGCACGGTGGTCGCGACGGTGGAGCGGAGGTTGGTGCCGAATTGCTCGGCACCGATGGTCACAAACACCGCCCAGTAGCCGATGCCCACGCCGAGTCCGAAGATGACCGTATAAAACCAGCGTGCGCCGGCGTCGGCCGAGAGGAAGTAGGCGGCGGTCCAGGCCACCGTGAGCAGGATGAAGCCGAGCACGACCTTGCGGCGCGAGCCGAGCCACTGGGAGAGGAGTCCGCTGGCGAGGTCGCCGAAGGTGAGGCCGAGGTAGATGATCGAGACGGCGTAGGAGACCTTGACCTCGCCGGTGATGTGGAGGGCTTTGGCGAACTCGGGGGAGAAGGTGACGAGCACACCGACGACGAACCAGCTCGGCAGGCCGATGAGGATGCAGCGGGCGTATTTGGAGAACCGTGACCAGCGGGTGAAGAGCGAGAGGAAGTCGCCGCGTTTCACGTGGGGGGCGGAGGCCTTGAGGTGTTTGAACATGCCGGACTCGGCGACGCTCACGCGCAGGAGCAGCAATGCCAGACCAAGGCCGCCGCCGATGAAATAGGAGGTGCGCCAGTGGACGAGTTCGGCGACGAGACCACCGACGACTGCGCCGAGCACGCCGATGGTGGCGACGAGGGCGGTGCCGTAGGCGCGGCGTTCCTTGGAGAGCACTTCGGAGACGAGGGTGATGCTGCCGCCGAGTTCGCCGGCGAGGCCGAAGCCGGCGATGAAGCGCAGGGCGAGGTAGGCGTCGAAGGAGGTGACAAAGCCGTTGGCGATGTTGGCGAGCGAGTAGAGCAGGATGGAGCCGAAGAGCACGGTGAGCCGGCCGACGCGGTCGCCGATCACGCCGAAGAAAATGCCGCCGAGGAGCATGCCGATCATCTGCCAGTTGAGCAGGCTCACGCCGCTGTTGACCAAGTCGGCGGCCGGCACGCCGAGGTCGCGCAGGCTGGGGATGCGCAGGATGGCGACGAGGGTGAGGTCGTAGATGTCCACGAAGTAACCGAGCGCGCCGACGATGACCACGGGCTGGAGGATTTCGCGCAAGGTGGAGTCGCGCGGGGTGGGAGACGGGGTGGGCATGCGGGTGCAAGCTAGGGTGGGTGTTGCGGACGATTCAAGCCTGACGCCCATCGTTTTCGTGCCGCCCCACCTCCGCACAGTCCTTTCGCTTTGCATCCAAGCTATGGGATCTCCCCAAACCAAATTGTCACCTAATAGGTGACAGTTTTTTCGGCGTGGGTGGGGCGGAGGCGGGTGAAGAGGTCGAGGTAGGCGCGGGCTTGGCGGGCGGGGTCGAAGGCCTCGCGGGCGAAACGGCGGGCGGCTTCTCCGGCGACGGCGCGGCGTTCGGGGGACGCAAGGTAGTTGTCCAGCGCGGCTCGAAAGCCGTCTGCGTCACCGGGGGCGATGACGGTGCCGGTCACGTCAGGGAGGAGGCATTCGGCCACACCGCCCGCAGCGTAGGCGACGGCGGGCAGGCCGTGGGCCTGGGCCTCGATGAGAAAGTTGGAGAGTGACTCGGCTTTCGAGGCGAGCACGGCGACGTCGGCTGCGTGGTAGAGCGGGGTGGGATCGGACTGGAAGCCGAGGAATTTCACGCGGTCGGCCACGCCGAGGCGGGAGGCGGTGGCTTCGCAGTCGGCACGGGCGGAGCCTTCGCCGGCCAGCCAGAGTTGCCATGGGTGCGCGGGGCCGAGGGTGGCGGCGATTTCGATGAGGGCGCGTTGGTTTTTTTCGGGGCGCAACATGCCGACGCAGAGCAGCACGGCGGTGTCGGGAGTTGCGCCGAAACGGGCGCGCACGGTCTGGTCGCGTGGGGCGGGTGCCGGGGCGAGGGAAACGGCGGGTGAGGGGGGGAAGACGAGGGCGTTGTGGATCACCGAGACGCGGTCAGGTGGGACGGCGTAGGTGTGCGTGAGGATGCCGGCGGATTCGGTGCTGTTGGCCACCACATGGGCGACGGTGCGGAGCGAACGGCGGAAGAGGAACGGGAGGGGTTTGCCGGTGCGCATGGTGCCCACGACGGTGGTGGCGGGCAGGGCGCGGGCGAGGCGGCCGGCGTGGCAGTTGGCCATGCGGCCCATGCAGAGGATGACATCGGGTGCGGCGGTGCGGGCGGCGCGGAGCAGGCCGGGGGCGAACCCGTTGAGGCCGGTGTCGAAGGGTTGAAGCACGCGGCGGGGGATGGAGCCGAGGGCGGGGGCGAGCGTGCCGCCGGGGCGGAAGGTGACGACGGTCGCGGCATGGCCGGCGTCCAGAAAGGCGCGGGCGAGCAGGAGGGTTTGCCGCTCGGTGCCGCCGCTGCGCAGTTGATCCTGGAGGAGCCAGATTTTCATGCGGGGTCGGAGTCGCTAGGTAAATCGTCGCCGGGGTGGAAGAGCAGTTCTGCGGCGCGGGTCCAGGTGTTGCGCCGGGCCCAAGTGCGGCCGGCTTCGCCCAAGCGACGGCGCAGCGCGGGGTCTTCGATGAGTTTGCGGAAGGCGGATGTCAGCTCGACGGGATGTTGGGGGGAGACGAGGAAGCCGGTTTCGCCGTCGGCCACGGCCTCGGCGACGCCGCCGACGCGATGGGCGACGACGGGCAGGCCGTGGGCGGAGGCTTCGAGGTAGACGAGACCGAAACCCTCGACGCTATGGCCGTGGTCGATGCTGGTGAGCGCGAAGATGTCGGCCTGGGCGTAGATGCGGTCGAGGTCTTCGTCGGAGACGTTGCCGAGGAATCGCACGGCGAGGCCGGGGCGTTTGGCGGCATCGCGCAATGCTTGTTCGTAGTGAGGTTTACTGGTGCTGCCGGCGATCCAGTATTCGACGCGGGGAAGGAGTTCCGCCGGGAGGGATTGCAGCGCTTGGAGCGTGAGCAACTGGCCTTTGCGCGGATGGAGACGACCGACGGTGAGGACGATGACTTTGCCTGAGTCGTCCGGGCGGGGGTTGGGGAGGGCGGAGGCAAAGTCGCCTCGTAAAGCTCCCGGCGTGAGGAATGTTTTCGAAGCGGCTTCGGGAAACCGTTCGCAGAGAAGGTCCTTGGTGAAGCGAGTTAAAGTGCTGACCCGAAAGGCGTGTCGGAGCAGGCGGCGGGTGAACCAGCGGGTGATCGGGTCGGCGTGGAAGCGCAAGATTTCGGAGCCGTGAAAGGTGAGGACCAGCCGGCGTGGGCGAAAGGCGCGCACCGGCAGGATCATCATGAGGGCGAGCATCGGGCCGGGCTCGGGCAGGTAGACGGTGGCGCGGCGCAGGCGGCGGCGCTCGCGAATGACCCACACGATGAGCTTGAGGCGGCAGAGAAAGTTGTGAGATCCGGCCAAAGGCAGGCGGCGAATGGTGAACGGCCAAGGTTTTTCTTCGTGGGGAGCGGCGCGCTGGGCCCAGACCTCGATGGGATGACCGAGGGCGGCACCGGCGCGGGCGATTTCCTCGGTGAAGGTCGCGATGCCGCCCCTTTTTGGGGAAAACTCGTGTGTGATGACAAACACGGGGCGCGGACCGGTGGGTTTCATGGGCTTGCTAGCTCGTCGGTTAAATCGATCCCGGAGGCAAGCCCGGCTTCCTTTGCGGAATGCAGGCTTGCTCTGTGCAGGGTGGCATACTGGCATTGCGCCGGCTCTCATTTTTTTTCACAGGATACTCACGCGATTCATATGCCAGACACCGACTCTTCCGCCGCCCCCAACCCGGGCAAATCATTCAGTGCCGATGACGAGGCCGGTGTGCGTGAAAGTTTGCGCCGCTGTTCTGAAAAAACGATCGAAGCGGCGGTTGCCTACCGCCGTTCAGCCGACCCTAAATACATACCTGCGATTATCATCGGGATTATTGAGCGTTTTGTGGAGCCCGAGCTGCGGCCGCGTCTGGCGGTGGATTGTGACGACTTGCGTGTGATCGAGGATCTGGGGCTCGATTCCCTCACCATGATGGAAATCGTCATGCTGGTCGAAGAGATCACCCAGACGAAGATCGAGAACGAGGAACTGCGCGGGTTGGTCACCATCGGTGACATCAAGACCTTTGTGGACTGCCGGGCGCGTGGGGTGACGCCGCCGGCTCCGGCCAAGTCGATTTTGGGCGAAGAGTTGCGCACGATCATGCCGATCTCGGCACCGTTCCTGTTTTTGGACGAGGCGCGGGTTGGTCCGGCCCAGGCAACCGCCAGCTACCGCATCACTGGACAGGAGTTTTTCCTCGCGGGGCACTTCAAGGGTAACCCCGTGATGCCGGCCTCGATCATGCTGGAGTCGCTTGGACAGCTGGGTGTGTTGCACCTGCTGGCCGGACTGCCGGCGGAAGCGGGCAAAGTCGTGGGCGCAGCCACCATTTTCTTGGCATCGACCGACGGCGTGCGCTGCCACCGGGTGTGCAAGCCCGGTGATGTGCTTACGCTTACGCTCAAGCCCAAGCGGGTGAAAGAGCCGCTCGCCGTTTACACGGGCAATATCCGTGTCGGTCAGGACAAGGCCGTCACCGTCGAAGAAATCACGCTGACGTTCGGTATGGTGGACGCGCCGGTGCCTGCGCCGGTGGCGGTTGAGACGACGACGCCTGCGGCCTGAGCTTTTTTTGGGCTTTATCCGCAGGGGTGTTCGCCCCGAGCATGGCGGCAGTCATCTTAAACCTGCCATGCCACGTATTTTTATCACGGGATTGGGTTTTATCACGAGTATCGGAAATACCTCCGCCGCCGTCGAAGCGAGCCTGCGCGAACTGCGCCATGGCATGGTGTCTTATCCGCCGTTCGCGGCGGACAATATACCGGCCAAGGTTGCGGCACCGGTGCGCGAGTTTAAAACCGATGCAGAGGATCCCGAGGATTGGGTGATTCCCGCGCCGTATGCAGTGAAACGCGAACAGTTGCGCAGCCTTAGTCCCAACGCCCTTTACGCACACTGCGCGATGCAACAGGCGATCACCGACGCGCGGCTCGCTCCCGAAGATGTGTCCAACGACGACACCGGCCTCTACGCCGCCTCGGCCGGTTCGCCCGGCATCATGACACGCATGGTCAACCGCATGAACCAGCAGGGCGTCATGCGTTGCGCGCCTCTTGCCATCGTGGCGAGTATTGCGGGGACGGTGCAGTTCAACCTCGTCGCCCACTATAAAATCAAAGGTGTCTCCACCGGGTTCACCTCGGCCTGCGCGGCGTCGGCCCATGCGATGGGGTTTGCCTACGACGAGATCGCGCTCGGCCGGCAGAAGCGCATGTTCGTGGTCGGCGCGGAGGACGGCACGCTGGAGACCATGCTGCCGTTTGCGGCGATGCGCGCCATTTCGCTGAATCCTGATCCGGCGACCGCGTCGCGTCCCTTCGACAAACGACGCGACGGCTTCGTCGGCACCGGCGGCGGCACCGTGCTGGTGCTGGAAAGCGAGGACGAGGTCCTGCGTCGCGGAGTCACGCCTTATGCCGAAGTGCTCGGCTGGGGGCAGGCTTCGGACGGGCACAATGTCGCCATCTCCCATCCCGAAGGCGCGGGGCTGGCGGCGGCTATGCGCAATGCGTTCAGGGCGACGGGCGTAACTCCGGCCGACATCGACCACATCAACGCCCACGCCACTTCGACGCCGATCGGTGACATCTCCGAGTGCAAGGCGTTGCGCACCGTCCTCGGCGAACATGCCGCTCGTATTGCGGTGAGCAGCACCAAGGCGCTCACTGGCCACGGACTGTCACTGGCGGGCGCGATGGAGGCGGGGTTCTGTGCGCTGGCGCTCAAGCGCGGGTTCATCCCCGGCTCCGCGCACATCGGCGAACTTGATCCGGCCTGCGCCGGTATCCATATCCCACGCACCACCGAGGCGGTGCAGGCCCGCGTGGTGCTTAACAACAGCAGCGGCTTCGGCGGGGCCAACGTGTGCGTGGTGTTCAAGCAGGTGACTTGAGCCGGTCGATGCCTGTCGCGCCCGTCATCGCTTATATTTTCACGACGTTTCCGAAATCCACGGAGACCTTTCTCCAGCGTGAGGTGATCGGATTAAAGGAGCTGGGCGTTAACATCCGGCTCTACTCGATGTGGGGAGGGGGCGGGACGTTTGAGGGCCTGCCGGTCGTGCGGTTTCCGAAGTGGAAACTGCTTACGTTGATCGTGTGGCTGCCCTGGCTCGTGCTCTGCCGGCCCCACGTGGTGGGCGAGTTGATACAGGGCGTGCGCACCAGCCGGCCGGTGTCGCGGCTTAACTTTTTCGAGAACCTGCTGGGGCTTGGTTTTGCGCTGATCTATGCCGCGCATTTCCGGCGGGAGCGTCCGGCGCACATCCATGCCGTTTGGGGAGGAGGACCGGCGGCGGCCGCGTGGTTGTTATGGCGGATGGACGGGCATCCCTACAGCGGAGCGGGGCATGCGTATGATTTGTATCAGAACGGTGGTGACGGCTGGCTGCGGCTGAAGCTCACGCCGGCCCTGTTCATTCGCACATCGACCGAGATGGGCCGGCGCACCTTGCTGGAAAAGGGGCTGCCTGCCTTAAAAATCCACGTCATCCGGCGGGGGCTGAACACATTGCCGGTGCTCAAGCCGCTGCGCACGCCGCGCATGATGCTGCGCCTGTTGAGCGTGGCGCGACTCGTGCCGAAAAAGGGACTCGACCACCAGTTGCGGGTCTATGCCGCGCTCAAGGCGGTGGGGGTGGCGTTTGAGGCGCGTATCGCGGGCGAGGGGCCGTTGCATGCGGAGTTGCAGGCGCTGGCTGTCAAACTTGGCGTGGCGGGTCAGGTGACGTTTCTCGGGCATCGTCCGCAGGCGGAAATCGCCGCGCAGCTAGCGTGGGCCGATGTGTTGCTGCACACCGGTGTGGTCGCGGCGGACGGCGACCGGGACGGGTTGCCTAATGTGATTCCCGAGGCGATGGGCGCGGGCGTTTTGGTGTTAACATCGCCGGCAGCGGCCACGACCGAAGCGATCGCCGACGACATCACGGGATTGGTTGAGCCGGTCGATGAGCCGGTGCGCTGGGTCGAGGCGTTGATGGCGTTGAGAGAAGACCACGCGCTGGCGCTCCGCTTACAGGGGGCGGCGCGTGCGTGGGTGGAGCAGAATTTTGAAGCGCGGGCGAACGCGGCTCGGCTGGCCGCGCTTTACCAGAAGGTGATCCACGGGGCGGCCCATCGCTGAGGGAAATAGAACGGTGGTTGTGGTCGGGCGTGGACGAGCCACGCTGGGCGCGCCGTTTTGGATGCGAATACCGCTGGTGATTCGCGGCGGGCCCAGCGGTCCCGCCCTACCCACAATCCGAATACTAATCAGCTACGGGTTTACGCCGGTATCGATCACCAAGGTTTCGGGGTGTTCGGGGTCGAGGTGGAGCCGGCGGGTGTAGGTGTCCTGTTTGACGAGGATCGTGAGCCGGCCGTCGCGGGCAAAGGTCACGTCAAGCGCGGAGGGTGCTTCGGCGCCGGGGGCCAGCAACCAGACGTTGGTCACGGGGCGGGTGGTTTGCTGATCGTAGAGCGTGCAGGTGGCCGGGGTCTTGGAATTAAACCGGTCGCTGTGCCAGCCCTGCACCGGTTGGTCGGCGCCGCGCACGTCCTGCCAGCGGCCGGCGGATTCGCTGGACACGAGTCGCAGTCCGAGGGCGGCCGAGCCATTGCGGGCGAGTTGAGCGGAAGTCCCGGTTGGGCTGACGTCGCAGTCCGGTGCCCAATGCCAAAGTGTGGTGAGGTTGGCGGGCGCGAAGGTGACGAGGCGGTCGATCACGAGCCAGCCGTGGTGCTCCAAGTGGATGACGAGACGACGCCAGTCGGCGGCGCGCGGGTTGGCGGCGGTGGCGAACGTGGTGTCACCGCAGGCGAGTTCGGTGCCGTTCGCCGTGATGAACCGGCCGGTGGTTTCGGGGGCGGTTACCTGGTGAGGACCTTGATCCGAGCCGGTGCCGTTGAAGAGAACGACGTTGTGGCCGGAAGGGCCCTCGAAGTAGTCGCGCCACGGACCGGGTTTGTAGGTGTAGCGACCGTTATCGACGAGGAAGTCATATTCGCCAAGCGAGACTGACAGGTGCAGGCGGTCGGTGTGATCGTGTTCGGTGCCGCGCGGGCCGACGTCGAAGAATGCCCATTGGGTGGAGCCCTGGTTTTCGCTGCGGAAGACGGCCTGTCCCGCGTAAGGCAGCCAACGGCTGGCGGGGTCGCCGGCGATGAGGTCGGGGGCGTAGGGACGCAGGAGGTCGGCCACGGTTTCCTGATCGGAGTCGTTGTTCAGCGGGTTGTCACCGTTCGGTTTCATCACGGCGGCGAAGTAGGCCCAGAGCCGGCGGACCTGCGGACGCCAGGTGTCGGCCAGGTCGTTGCGACCCGAGGTTTCGAGCAGGGTGAGGAGGTGCTGGTAGTCGATCGCGACCACCCGTTGGTAGTGACTGGAGAGTTCCTTGTAGGAGCCGTCGGGATAGACTTGGTCGGAGTAGTTTTGGCGGAGTTGTTCCAGGCTGTAGCGCAGCCACTCGTCGGTCTCGGGGCCGCGAGGGAAAACGAGGCTGAGCTGGGCGAGCGCGAGCATCTCGGTGATGAGGTGGTTGCCGTAGAGCGCGTGGTGATGGCGGAGCTGTTCGCCGTGCGCGCGAATGCTTTCGAGAAAATGAGCGCGGCGCTCCGGAGTGAAGGCGGGGTGGTTGCCGAGCTTCAGATAGACGAGCGTCCAACTGTCGAGGATGCGGCGGGCGGCTTCGAGCGGACGCCAGGCGGCGGAGAAGGTCAGTCCGCCCGGAGTCGGGTGGCGCATGATCCAGTCGTCGAGTGTGGTGAAAATATAGTCGGCGTAGCGGTCGTCATGCGTGCGCAGGTAGGTTTTGTAGAGCGGGACGAAGTAGCTGTGGCGGTTGAAAAACCACGCCCATTCGGGATCGTGACGGGGTCCGCGATACTCCCAGTCCAAGCCGCCATCGGGTCGGCGTCGGGCGACGCCCTGCACGCCTTGGAGCGTGAACGTATCGCGGAGCATCCGCTCGGCGGATGACCGGGTGCCGTCGCCGGCAGGGCCGGTCGTTGGCAGGATCGGACTCCAATCGGGCGCGGGTTGATCCGCCCTGAGCAGGGGCGTCGCGGCCAGAAGAAAGGCCGCCAGCACGGGACGGAGCCGTCGGAGCTTACTCCTCGGTTCCACGGGCGAGCAGGCGGGCGAGCGGAGGGGCGAGCAGGGCGACGACCAGCGCCAGCCCGATGCCGACGAGCGGACGGGCGAGTTGTTGTTTTAAATAAAAGCCCGCGTAGCTCGGGTTGAAGGTGTCGTAGGACTGCACGACGTTGGCGAGCAACGTGGCCAGGCTCAGGAGAAAGCCGGCGAGGGCAAGAACGCGCACGAGCAGGAGGGCTTGGCGATACATCGGGAGCACTGAAACCGCTGGGGGCCCGAGCGTCATCATAAAAACAGCGGGGAGCGTTCAGGGCGGAGGGATTTGGTTGGTCGGTCGTTCTATCGATCTCACGGGCTGGAAGCCCGTGCCACGTTTACGGAGTTGAATTCGGGATTGCCGGACGGGGATGGGGTTACTGATTCTGACGGGCTTGACGTCCGCTCCTTCCATCACCGCTTTGCCCGAGGTCAGCATACTCATGGCGGTTTTCAATCGCCTCGATCTGACCCGTCGCTGTCTCGAAACACTCGAGAAGTCCCTCGCGGGGATCCGTTACGAAGTGTTGATCGTGGACGATGTGAGCACGGACGGGACGCGGGAGTTTTTGAAAACCTTGGGAGCGCCGTATCGGGTTTTCTTGAACGAGCGAAAGGGGAACTTTGCGATCAACAACAACCTCGCGGCACGCGAGGCGCGGTCGGAGCGGCTGTTGTTTCTCAACAACGACACGGAGCTTGCTCCGGGTTGGTATGAGCCGATGCGCGAGGGATTGGCGCGGTTTCCGGACGCGGGGTTCATCGGGAATTTTCAGACCGACCCGGATACGCGCCGTTACGATCACATGGGGGTGGTTTATTCGCCGTGGATCGGTCCGGCGCATTACGGGCAGGCTTTTGCCCGGGTGCCGGGGTGGTTGCGGACGGCGGAGTTCACGCCGTGGAGTGCGGTGACGGCGGCCTGCTGCCTGACGCATCGCGATACATTTTGGGCGGCGGGCGGCTTTGACGAAGACTATATCAATGGCTGCGAGGACATCGATCTGTGCCTGAAGATGCACCGGCTGGGCCGGCGGCACTACACGGCCAACCGGAGCATGATCGTGCACCACAAGGGTGCCTCACCGGGGCGGAAAAAGTTCAACGACGTGAACATGGTGCGGCTGAAGAGCATTTGGGCCGGCTATATCCGGGAGCATTTTGTGCAAAAGGATGCGCGGCTCTTTGCGAAAACCTGTCTGAGAAAAACGCTGGTCTATCCGCTGAAGGCCCACCTCGGAAAAGTGTTGGTGTGCGTGCTGATTCTGGCGGGGTTGAGGCATGTCTGATCAGGAGCGCGTGCGGCGGTAGTCGCCGCGGCTGAAGTATTTTTCGAGCCAGACGTAGGCGCAGATAAAAAGGTAGCGGCTGCCCATTTCCTTGATCTTGAGCTTGGCGGTGCCGTGTTTGCGGTTTTGCCAGGAGATGGGGGTCACCTTCCACGAATAGCCGCGAACGATGGCCTTGAGCGGGATCTCGACGGTGAGGTTGAAGTGCGGGGCGATCAGCGGGCGGCAGCCGTCGATGACGGTGCGGCGGTATGCTTTGAACGCGTTGGTGGTGTCGTTCAGCGGGATGGCGAAGGCGACCCGGACCAGAAAATTAGCGAGCCGGTTGAGGAGGAGTTTGATCCTTGGGTAGTCGGTCACGCGACCGCCTTTGATGAAGCGGCTGCCAAAGGCGCATTCATAGCCTTCGTCGTTGAGGATGCGCCAGTAGGCGACGGCATTGGTGGGCGAGTCCGAGGCGTCGGCCATCATGAAGACCACGGCGTCGCCGCGGCTGTGGTCGAGACCGCAGATAAGCGCGCGGCCGAAACCGTGGTCGGAGCGGTTTTGAACCGGATTGAGCGTGGGAATTTCGGCCTTGATGTCCTGCAACACCGTCCAGGTGCGGTCGGTGCTGCCGTCGTCGACGACCACGATTTCGTGGGGGATGTTTTCCCGGACGAAAGTCGAGTGGATGTCGCGCAGGGTGGCCGGCAACGATTCCTCCTCGTTGAGCGCGGGAATGATGACCGAGTAGAGCGTCAGCGGCGCGAGTGGTTTGGGCATGGCATCGGACGCTTTACAGCGGTGCGGAGAGTTCCAACCAGTGCGGGTGGGCTTCGGCGTGGGCGGCGATTTCTTCGCAGATGGCGTCGGTGCCGGTGGCCGGGGACCAGTTCCAGAGACGGAGCGCCTTGGCGGAATCGAGGACCATCCACGGGATGTCGAAGGGGCGCGGTTGCGGATCGGAGGCGACGGAGTGCGCGCCGAAGCGGGTGTCGCACCACGCGTGAAGCTGGCGCAGGGAGCGGGCCGAGGCGGCTCCGCCGGAGCAGTTGATGATGCGGTCGGCGGCGGTGAGCGGGCGAGTGGACGAGAGCTGTTGAAGCAGCAAGGGAGCGAGATCGCGCGGGTGGAGGCAGTCGCGCACCTGGTGGCCGATACCGTCGAAGCCGATGTATTTGAGCGGACGGCGGCGCAGGTGGCTGTTGATCCAATAGGCGAAGATGCCCTGGTCGGGTCGGCCAAACTGGCCGGCACCGGCGAGGACTCCGCAGCGGTTTATCCAGACGGGAAAGTCGAAGGCGGCGCCGTAGTCGAGGGCGAGGGTTTCGCTGGCGAGCTTGGTGGCACCGTAGAGAGAAACGGGCGCGAGGGTGGAGAAGGTTTCGTCGACGCCGGCAGCGGTGAGGCCGGGGGGCGTCGAGGGCCGGGAGTCGAGGGACGAGGGGCGGAAGGCGTTGGAGATGACTTCGACGGGGAGCGCGGAGAGAGGCGGGATCGAATAGACGCGACTGGTGGAAAGGAGGACGAAGCCGGCTCGGTGGCGTTTGCAGTATTCGAGGAGATTGACGGTGCCGTAGAGGTTGTGGTCAACGAGTTCGCGGGAGGAGGTGTGGCCGTCCACGCCGGCGAGGACGCTGGGGTTGGCGGCGGCATCGATGACGAAGTCGACGGGAGGGAGGGTGTCGATCTGGGATTGAAAGCGGAGGTCGGCGTCGAGGACCCGAATACCGAGGGCGAGGAGCGGTTCGCGGTTAGTTTCGCTGCCGGGGCGGATGTAGCTGTCGAAGCCGGTGATCTCGTGGCCGGCCTCGTGAAGAGCGCGGGCGAGGGTGGAACCCACAAAACCGCAGATGCCGGTGATCAGGATTTTCATGGACTTAGGCGGCGGTGCCGCGGCGACGCCAGGCTTCGATGATTTGGCGGAGGGTGTCCTCCAGTGACTGGGTGATGTCCCACGACGGGTAGTGGGCGCGCATTTTGCGCAGGTCGGAGTAGTAGCAGATGTGGTCGCCGGCCCGGTTTTGGTCGAGGTAAGTGTGGACCTGCGGCTTGCCGGAAAGTTTTTCGACGAGCTTGAATGCTTCGAGAATGGAGGTGCTGTTGGCTTTGCCGCCACCGAGGTTGTAGACCTCGCCAACGCGCGGGGCGGCGACGAAGGCGGCCATGAAGCGGGCGACGTCGAGGGAGTGGATGTTGTCGCGGACCTGTTTTCCTTTGTAACCGAAAACCTTATACTCGCGGCCCTCGAGGTTGCATTTCACGAGGTAGGAAAGAAAGCCGTGTAACTCGACGCCGGTGTGGTTGGGGCCGGTGAGGCAGCCGCCGCGCAGGGCACAGGTGGGCAGGCCGAAGTAGCGTCCGTATTCCTGGACCATCACGTCGGCGGCGACCTTGGATGCGCCGAAGAGGGAGTGCTTGGACTGGTCGATGGTGAAGGTTTCGGGGATGCCGTGCGCATAGGTGTCGTCGGCGTAGTCCCAGCGGGTTTCGAGTTCGCGTAGGGCGATGGTATTGGGGGCGTCGCCGTAAACCTTGTTGGTGCTCATGTGCACGAACGGTGACTCGGGGCAGGCCTGACGGGCGGCTTCGAGGAGGTTGAGCGTGCCGACGGCGTTGGTATCGAAGTCGTCGAAGGGGATGGCGGCGGCGCGGTCGTGCGAGGGCTGGGCGGCGGTGTGGACGATGGCGTCGGGTCGCACGGTTTTCACGAGGGCGAGCACGCCGGCGCGGTCGCGGATATCAATCTCGTGGTGGACAAAGCCGGGCAACTCGGCGGCGAGGCGTTGCTGGTTCCAGCGCGTGTCGCCTTGCGGGCCGAAGAAGACGGCGCGCTGGTTGTTGTCGACACCGTGGATGGTGTAGCCGAGTTCACGGGCGAAGTAGCCGCAGACTTCGGAGCCGATAAGGCCGGAGGATCCGGTGACGAGGAGGGTTTTGGACATCGGGTTGCCTCGGTTTAAAGGGACAAGACCAAGTGGTGTTAAGCCCGTTTCTTGGCGTAGGCGAAGGCGTCGGCGATGCGGTCGAGTTGTTCGTCGGTGTGGGCGGCGGAGATCGCGGTGCGGATGAGGTCCTTGCCGGGCGGCACGGCGGGGGCGATGGACATCACGGTGAAGACGTTCTTTTCGAGCAGGGCCTGCCAGAAAGCGTAGGCGCGTTGTTTCTCGCCGATGACCACCGGCACGGCAGGTGTTTCGCTGCCCCAAGTGTCGAGGCCGAGGGACTGGAGCATCGCGGTATAGCGGCGGGTGTTGGTCCAGAGGCGTTCGAGGTGCTCGGGTTCGGACTGGAGCACGTCGAGCGCGGCCGAGGCGGCGGCGGCCTGCGAAGGGCTGAGGGCGGCGCTGAAGATGGTGTGTTTGCCGTGGGTGCGCAGATACTCGATGAGGGCTTTGTCACCGGCGACGAAACCGCCGGTGCTGGCGAGGGCCTTCGACATGCTGCCGCAGATGATATCGACCTTGTCGGTGAGTCCGAAGTGGTCGCAAGTGCCGCGGCCCTGGCGTCCGAGGACGCCGAAGCCGTGGGCGTCATCGAGGACGTTGAAGCATTCGTATTCGTTGGCGATGGAGAGGAGTCCGGGCAGGTGGGCGATGTGTCCCTCCATGGAGTAGACGCCTTCGACCACCATCATTTTGGGCGTGTTCGGCGGAATGCTGGCGGCGACGGCGCGCAGGTCGTCGGGGCTGTTGTGGGAGAAACGCTCGACGGTGGCGGAGGAAAGCCGGATGCCGTCCCAGAGGCAGGAGTGGATGTTTTTGTCGGCGAGGATGACGTCGCCCTTCTGGGCGAAGGCGGCGATGCCGGAGAGGCAGGAGAGGTAGCCGGCGGCGTGGATGTGGCAGGATTCCTTGCCGAGGAAGGCGGCGAGTTTTTCTTCGAGTTCGAGGTGGTAGGCGCGGGAGCCGTTGGAGACGCGGGCGCCGGTCGGGCTGGAGCCCCATTTGAGCAAGGCGGCGCGGGCGGCCTCGATGACTTTGGGGTGGAAGGAGAGTCCGAGATAATCGTTGCTCGCCAGCATGATCATGTCGCGGCCTTGCAGCCGGACGGTGGTGCCCTGCTGGGCTTCCATGGCGTGATAATAGGGGGCGTAGCGCAGACGGAGCTTGGTGGCCGAGTCGTCGCGGCAGCGTTCCAGAATCGAATTTTTGGTTTTCGAAAAGAAGGAGAGAGCCATGAGTGGGACGGAGGTGGGAGAGGTGTTTGACGGGGCGAGCTTACAGCTTCAGTTCGACCTGGGTGATCGAGGGGGCGATGCGCGCCTGGTGGCTGAAGTAGTGGTCGCTGAGCACGGGGTGAAGCGCGTAGAGCCGGTCGAGCAGATCGGCGAGGGTGTCACCAAGCCGGGAGGCCTCGGTGTGGTCGAGGACGGGGTTGTCGTTGAAGTGGTTGGCGAGACGCACGGAGGCGATGAAGGCGAGGGTGTCTTCCACGGCCGCAAGCGGCGGATCTTCGCCCTCTTCGCGCAGGTCCTGGCGGATGGCGCGGAGGCTGGTTTTGATCTGGTGGATGTTGTGGAAAATACTGCGCGGCGCGTCGGGTTGTTGGAGGAACAACTCGGCGACGAAACGCGGCTGGCTGCGCATCTGGTAGAGGCGGCGGTAGGCATCCTGCGAACCGAGCATGCGCAGCAGTGCGGACAACTCGGGGTTGTCGCGGTAGGGCGTGTTGCTTGAGTCGTTGCCATCCTTCGGGGTGGCGGCGTCGTCGAGTGCGCTCAGGATGTGGCGCAGGGCGCTGCACGTCATGGTGCCGCGTTCGAGGTGCATGCCCATGTGCAGGAAGTGCCAGCCGGCATCCTGGACCATGGTGCGTTCGGCCAGGCCGATGATGGCGTTGACCTCGGTAAGCACGGCTTGCACGGCCTGGTTGGGCAACGAGGGATCGCGGCCGGCGACACGACGGCCGGCGGCGGGGCGCAGTTTGTGCAAGTCGTCGAGGCGGCGAAGCAGGCGCCCCAAGGTGGTCCACACCTCGGGGCTGACGTAGTCGCGGAGCTGGCGGGCGTTTTCCACGGCCCAGCTGATGGACGAATAGATCGAGCTGGAATTGGCGGTGTCGAGGGACATGCGCCACATGAGGTCGGTGGAGAGGGACGTCTGCGGATTGGCGCGGGCAGTGATCTTGTGGTCGGTGTGGCCGGTGGCTTCGAGCAGGCCGCGCCAGAGGGGGAGCCAGCGGCGGCGGTCCTTGGCGGAGATTTCTTCGAGGGCGACGTCGTCGAGGATGGACAACATACGCGCGGTGGCCTCGGCGCGTTCGAGGTAGCGGCCGAGCCAGAAGAGATGTTCGGCGGCGCGGGAACCGAGGGTGTTGGCCTGCACGCCGCCCGATGCGGTCTCGTGGTCGGCGATGTCACCGGAGTTGTCCAACGTGTCGATGAGCACGACGGCGTCGGCGGTGGCACCGATGCGGGAGATGACGGTGTCTGGATCGCCGAGGCGCACGAGTCCGCCGGGGAACACGGAGAAGCGGCGGCCCTGGCAAAGCACGAAGGCGCTGAGGCGGGCGGGCGGGGCGTTGCGCGGACCGGGGCTGACGGGGAGGATGGGCAGGCGCGGCTGGGCGACGAAGGCGTGGGGATTTTCGCGAACGATCCGGGAGAGACCGGCGGGACCGATCAGTTCGGTGGTGGTGGCGGGGGCGATGTTGGTGGAAACCCAGTCGCCGTTGCGCGGATCGTGCGCGGGGAGGATACGGAGGCGGTCGCCGTGTTCGAGGATGTGGTCGAGGTGGTCGGTGTCGCCACAGGTGTAGGTGGGGACGGAGCCGAGGAGCGGTTTTTCGCCGAGGTAGAACCGCATGAGGCGGGGAACGTAGGCGTTGAGCGCGCGGCTTTCGGCGACGCCGGTGCCGATGGAGTTGGCGACGACGACATTGCCGGCGCGGATGCACTGGAGCAGTCCGGGGATGCCGGCGTTTTCGCGGTCGGTCGAGAAGACGACCGGGTCGATGTGGGTGTCGTTGAGGCGGCGGTAGATGACGTCGACGGGCTCGAGGCCGGCGATGGTTTTAAAGTAGACGCGGTTGTCGAGCACGAGCAGGTCGTCGCCGCGGGCGAGGGGGAGGCCCATCTTGCGGGCCAGGAAACTGTGCTCCGAGTAAAACGGATCGTGCGGGCCGGCGGTGAGCACGACGATCGACGGGGCGCGGCCGTCATCGCGGGCGAGAGCGCGGAGGTAGTCGAGCAGTTGGAGGGGGAAGTTGATGACGCTGTGGTAGTCGGGCAGCGCGCGGTAGAGGTCGGCCGCCTCCTGCGTCATGAAGCGGCGGTTCTGCACGGCGTAGCTCAGGCCGATGGGGGTGTTGGCGCGGGTGTCGTCGAAGAGCCATCCCTGGGCGGTCTTCACGAGGTCGAAGCGCAGGAGCGTGGCGGGGCTGGAGCGATGGGGCTCAAGTCCGAGACAGGGGCGGCGGTAGTAGGGGTCGGAAAGGATCAGCTCGGGCGGAATGATCTGCTGATGGAGCGCTTGCTGGCCACCGTAGAGGTCGACGAGGAGGGCGTTGACGTAGTGGGCGCGTTGGCGGAGGGCTGCTTCAAGGACGGCCCATTCGGGGGCGTCGATGACGAGGGGGGTGGGTTCGAGTTCCCAGAACGGTTGCCCGGCAGGGCTGGCGGCGATGCCGAAGTCGGTGAGCCCGGCATCACGGATCGAGGCACGCAACCGTCCGCGCAACGGGCGAAGTTGCGCGGGGTGGAGGGAGGGATATTGCGGCGGCCGGACGGACGACATGTAAAAACGAAGCGGTGATCAAACAGGTGGGTTGGTGGGTGGCGCAAGCACGCCGTTTGCCAGTATGTTGGCCGGGGGAGGTTTCCCCACCGAAGAAACACGCGTTGGGGTTTGTGGTTTGCGATAAAGCTGGCGGTTTTGGCGGTTGGCGTGGGTGGCGGGCGTGCTTTGCTCCCGCCCATGATTCCGCTTTGGGATACGCAGACACATAAACGTGCACCGGTTGTCACCGGGCTGTTGATTTTGGCCAACTTGGCGATTTTCGGCTACGAAATCACTCTCGGGCTGCAGGAGGGCGGGGCGTTAAACGCTTTTGTGCTGCGACATGCGCTGGTGCCGGCGCGGTTGTTGGCGGGGTGGAACGACGCGGTGCAGTGGCAAACGCTGGGTTCGCACATGTTTCTGCACGGAAGTGCGGCCCATGTGTTGGGCAACTGCTGGTTCCTTTGGGTGTTCGGGAAAAACGTGGAAGACCGGCTGGGGTCGGCGCGGTATTTTTTGTTTTATCTGGCGAGCGGGTTGGCGGCGGCGGCGTTGCAAATCGCGGTGGAGCCGGGGGCGACGGTGCCGATGCTGGGGGCGAGCGGGGCAATTTCGGGGGTGCTGGGGGCGTATTTTATCCTGTTGCCCACGTCGTGGATTGTGACCCTGGTGCCGTGGATCGTGCCCATCGTGCCGGTGCCGGCGTTTGTGTTTTTGTTCCTGTGGTTCGCGTTGCAGGCGGTGAACGGGTTCGGCGTGCTGATGGCCGGCACGGCGAGCGACGGCGGCGTGGCTTGGTGGGCGCATGCGGGCGGGTTCACGGCCGGCGTGTGCCTGACGCTGTGGGCGAAGAGCAACCGCTGGGTGCGGCGTTAACCGGCGTGGTGGGTCAATGATGTCCGCCGTCGAGGTCGCCGGGCTGGAGCTGGCCGGCGAAGGCGGCTTTGTTGGCGGCCTTCATGTAGGCTTCGAGCGGGGCGATGCTGCCGTCGTTGACGCGGGCCTGGAGGCTATGGTCCATCGTGGTCATACCGTCGGCGCCGCCGCCTTCGATGAGCGCGCGGATGTTGTTAATCTGGCCGCTGCGGATGGTGTTGGGCAACGCCTCGTGCTGGAGGAGGATCTCGTGCACGGCGCAACGGCCCTTGGGAAGGCGCTTGCAGAGCAGCTGGGCGACGACGCCGGCGAGGCAGCCGGCGAGCATGACGCGCACCTGGTTTTGCTCGGCGGCGGGGAACGCATTGATGATACGGTCGATGGTCTTCGGGGCGTTGTTGGTGTGGAGCGTGCCGAAGACGAGCATGCCCATGCTGGCGCAGGAGAGGGCGAGCTTGATGGTTTCGAGTTCGCGCATTTCGCCGACGAGCAGGATGTCGGGATCGTGGCGCATGGCGCCTTTGAGAGCGGCGCCGAAGGTGCGGGTGTGGTCGCCGACCTCGCGGTGAACGATGACGGATTTTTTGTCCTTATGGACGAACTCGACGGGGTCCTCGATGGTGATGATGTGGCGCGCCGAGGTGTCGTTGATGTAGTCGATCATCGCGGCCAGCGTGGTCGATTTGCCGCTGCCAGTCGGGCCGGTGACGACGACGAGACCCTCGGTGAGATGGCAGAGCTTCTTGAGGGCGGGAGGGAGCTTGAGCTCGTCGAAGGAGAGGATCTTCGAGGGGATTTGACGGAACACGGCGGCCTGGCCCCAGTGGTTGTAGAGGTAGTTGCCACGGAAGCGGGCGAGTCCGGTGATCTCGTGGGCGAGGTCGAGGTCCTTCTTTTCGAGGAATTGTTTCCAGCGGGCGGGCGGGCAGATTTCCTCAAGGAGGACGGCCATTTTTTCGGCGGTGACCGGGGTCTCGCTGATGGGCACGAGATTGCCCGAGATGCGGGCCTTGGGGGGGAGTCCGACGGTGAGGTGGAGGTCGGAGCCGCCCTTTTCGAGCATCTGGCGGAGGAGCGTGTCGATGGCTGGCATGGTGTGGGAGGGCGGATGAATTGGTGTCAGCGTCTTTCCTCTTTCTCTTAATCGTTCTCTTTCGTCCGGGTGGAAGGAGGGGACGGAGACTTGGGGAGAAAGAGAAAGATTAAGAGGAAAGAGAAAGAGTTGAAGCGGTGGAGGGATCAGGTGATCTTCGCCTTGAGCATGCGGGTGGCGATGTTCTGGCGGGCGGTTTCGGCGGTGATGGTTCCCTTTTGCCAGAGTTCGAAGACGACGTTTTCCATGAGGCACATGCCCTCACGCACGCCGGTTTCGAGGACGTTGCGCAGGCCTTGGGTCTTGCCGTCGCGGATGAGGGCGACGACGGCGGAGTTGGCGACGAGCAACTCGCAGGCGAGAGCGAGTCCGCCGTCGGTCGAAGGCAGCAGGCGTTGGCAAAGGATGCCGCGGAGACTTTCGGCGACGCTCGCACGGATCTGCGATTGCTGGGCGGGAGGGAAGACGTCGAGCAGGCGGTTGAGCGTGGTTGCGGCGTCGCTGGTGTGCATGGTGCCGATCACCAAGTGGCCGGTCTCGCTTGCGGTGATGGCCATCTCGATGGTCTCCAAGTCGCGGAGTTCGCCGATGACAATGATGTCGGGGTCTTCGCGGAGGGCGCCTTTGAGCGCGGAGGCAAAACTGGCGGTGTGGGCGCCGACCTCGCGTTGGGTGAGGTTGCAGCCTTGGGCGGGTTGCACGACTTCGACCGGGTCTTCGACGGTGATGATATGGTCCTGCCGGGTGGCGTTGAGCTCGGCGACGAGGGCGGCGAGGGTGGTGGTCTTGCCTGATCCGACCGGGCCGGTGACGAGGATGAGGCCGTTGTGGTAGTTGAGGAGTTTGCGGATCGCGTCGAGGTTGCGCAGACCGAGTTCGTCGAGTTTGGGGATGCGCGCGGGGACCATGCGGTAGGAACCGGCGGCGCCGCCCTTGTGAAACATGAGGTTCACGCGGTAGCGGTCGCCGGAATCGAGGGCCAGGGCGTAGTCGAAATCGCGCAGGTCTTGGAAAACCTTGCGTTGCTCGGGAGTGAGCAGGGCGAGATTGAGACGCAGGGCTTCGTCGGCCGAGAGACGGTGTTCGCTGAGGGGAACGAGGGCGCGGTTTTGGCGGATGAACGGCCGGGTACCGGCGGAAAGATGCAGGTCGCTCGCCCCATAGCGTGCGCTGTCACGGAGAAGTTTGCGGACGGCAGCGGCCACGGCGTCGTCGTCCATCGCGCTGACCATGTTGAAGGGAAGCGAGGGTTTTCCGGGCGGGCCTCCGGCTCCGGAGGATGCCATGAACGGAGGGGCGGTCGAGCCGGTCGAAGCACGCTTGGGGGCGACGGCGGCAGGTCTCGGGGCTTCGGCTTCTTCAAACGGATCGTCGGCCGGGGGGCCGGCCTGGCCCTTTGCTTGAGCGAGCCCGGCGATTTTTTCGAGGGTGTCCAGTTGGGCGTCGGCGACGTGGCCGTCGTCGATGAGTTTTTGGGCGAAATCCATCAAGTCGGCCGAAGGCGGGAGGGCCTTGCGGACGGTGAGGGCGTGTTCGCGGGTGAACAGGTTCTGGTCGATACCAAGACGGACGAGCCAACGTATCTCGTTTTGCATAGTGGAGGCCGGGGCCGGATGTCGGGCGAGTGTGCGGGCGGGAGGCGTCTAGCCAAGCGCCAATCCATTACATTCGTGCAAACCCCACTGGTCGGACGGCGGTGTGACGGTGGACGACATCGAAGGTTGCAAAGCGGGACGTTTCGCAGAGTCTGCACGGCTTAACCCGTTCATTCATGTTACGAAAGATCATCACGAAGCTGCGCGACACGTTCGCCCCTTCGTCCCCCGCCAAGCCCGAGCTCAAGGGCGGCCATCCCGCTTACGACGTAAAACCCAGATCCGCCCAGGTCCGCGGCGACAAACCTCCGCGTGATCGTGCTCCCAAGTCCGATCACAAGCCGGCCCATGGCCAAAGCCGGCCTGCGCCCGCGTCGGCCCAGCCCCGCCCTCCGCGTGCGGATCGTCCCGCCCGCGACAATCCCGCCCGTCACGATGGCGGCCGGTCCGGTGGCCATGCTGGTCATGCGGGCCACGGTGCACGCGGCGGACATGCCGGCACCGGTCCCCGCCCTCATGAACGCGCTGAGAAACGCGAACGCCCGGCCATCGATCAATCTTTTGACGGTCCCACCCGTGCGCCGATCAAGCCGGTTGCGCATGTGGACATCCCTCCGCAGGACACGGCGTTTACCAAACTGGGGTTGAGCGACTCCATCGCTTTTGCGGTGGCCGAGATGGGTTACACCGAGCCGACGCCGATTCAGGAGCAGGCGATCCCGGTTATTTTGGCGGGCAAGGACGTGATCGGCTCGGCCCAGACGGGCACGGGCAAGACGGCGGCTTTTGCGCTGCCGCTCATGAACCGCCTTGGTGCGCACCAAAAGAAAACGCGCTGTCTCGTGCTCGAGCCGACCCGCGAACTCGCGTTGCAGGTCGAGGAGGCGTTTCAGAAATACGCCAAATACACCGACCTCACGGTGACCGTGGTTTACGGTGGCGTCGGCTACGGCAAACAACGCGACGATCTGGCCCGCGGCGTTGACGTGATCGCGGCCACGCCCGGCCGTCTGCTCGACCATCTCGAGCAGGGCACCGCCAGCCTGGCCGACGTGGAGATTCTCGTGCTCGACGAAGTGGACCGCATGTTGGACATGGGTTTCCTGCCCGATGTGAAACGCATCATCCAGCGCTGCCCGAAGGCGCGTCAGACGCTGTTCTTCAGCGCCACGATGCCGCCGGAACTCGCGCAACTTTCGACCTGGGCGTTGATCGAACCGCAGGAAATCAAGATCGGCCAGCGCCGCTCGGCCGCCGAGACGGTTTCGCATGCGTTCTACCCGGTCGTCGCCCCGCAGAAGTTCGACCTGTTGATCGAGCTGCTGCGTCGCACGGAGTTCAAGAGCATCATTATTTTCACCCGCACCAAGATGGGCGCGGATCGCATCGCTCACCGCTTGCAGGCCGAGAAACACACAGTCGGTGTGATCCACTCGGATCGCAGCCAGCGCGAGCGTGTTGAGGCATTGCAAGGTTTCAAAGACGGCACGTTTGAAGTGCTGGTTGCCACCGACATCGCGGCGCGCGGTTTGGACATTGCCGGTGTGTCGCACGTCATCAACTACGACGTGCCGGAGAACGCCGAGGACTACGTGCACCGCATCGGTCGCACCGGCCGCGCCCACCACACGGGCGACGCGTTCACTCTCGTCACCGAGGACGATGTGCGCGACGCGCGTTCCATCGAGCGCTACATTGGCGCGAGTATTGAGCGGAAGAAAATCGAGGATTTCCCCTACATCTATTCGGCGCTCTTTGACGAGAAGGCACTGGCCGAGGCGGCTCCGCCACCCAAGCCCAAGAGTCGTTTGATGCGTGGCTCGCGCTGATTGGCCGGTTGGACGTGCGCAGGCCTGGGATATTCGCGGCGGTCCCAGCGGTCCCGCCCTACCTAAAAAAGGCCGGACGAATTTCGTCCGGCCTTTTTTGTGAGTAGGGGCGGGGTTTGACCACGCCCGGCGGGCGCGCACGAGGCGCGCCCCTACATCGGGCAAGGGCTTATTCGCCCTTGTCGTGGGTTGCCTTGAAGGCGAGTGCGGCGACCGCGCCGCCGGCGAGATCGGCTGCGACGTAGATCCAGAGCTGGCTGAATTTTTCCAGGCCCATCATGACGACGCCGAGGCCGACCGCGGGGTTGAAAGCGCCGCCCGAGACGCCGCCCACGGCGACCGCGCCGGTGAGCACGGTGAAGCCGATGGCGAGTCCGTAGAACGAGTTGCCCGAAGTGCCCTTGGCCGTGGCGGCATTGAGCACCACCCAGGCGAGAGCGAAGGTGAAGAGGAACTCGACGAGCAGCGAGGCACCGACCTCACGCGAGGCGACCGTGATGGCGAGGGGTTTGTCCTTGAGCGCAACAACGATGAGCGCGGCCACCGCACCGGCGGCGAGCTGTGCCACCCAGTAGGGGACGACATCCTTGGTGTCACACTTGCCGCGCAGCCAGACGGCAAGCGTCACGGCGGGATTGAAGTGTCCGCCCGAGATGTGTCCGCCAGCAAAGATCATCACCATGAGCGACGAACCGATGGCAAGCGGTGCCAGCGGACTGCCGCTGTGGACCGCCATGCCGACGGTGAAGACCAGAAAGAAGGTGCCGATGAACTCGACGATGTATTTTTTCATAAGGAAGTAGTTGGGGGTGGAGATGGACGATTTATGGGTGACTGGCAATGCCGCGCTTTCAATGTGACATGTATGTGACGATGCGCGACGGCGCTTGAGTTATATTCCGATATGAGAATATAGATGACCGCGATGAAGCTCGTGCAAATCTACCAGTGCCTGTGCGACGAGACGCGGATGCGGTTGCTCAACCTGCTACTGCAGGGACCGCTGTGCGTGTGTCATCTGCACGGGGTATTGGGCGAGCCGCAGGTGAAAATTTCCAAGCACCTCGGCTACCTCAAGGCGCGCGGGCTGGTGAGGGTGAAACGCGAGGGTAACTGGATGATTTATGCGCTGCCGCCGGAGCGCGAGCGTCCGTCCGAGCTGGCGGCGAATCTGGCCTGCCTGCAGGACTGCACGGCTGAAAACGCAGTGTTTAAACGTGACTGCGCCAAGCTTGCGAAGCAGGACCTCTCGTGCAGTCCGTTGGGTGTCGCGACGAAGCGCGGCGGCCGGGTCCGCAACTGCTGCTGAAACTGGTTTTTATGACGAACACGACCGAGCAAACCACGTTGACGATTTCCGAAGTGCGCGCCGCGTTGACGGTGGCGCCGGCTATGCCGATCACGGTGATCTGGCCGGATGGCGAACCGATCGAGGCGCATTTCCATGTGACCGAGGTAGGGCGTGTGCAGAAGGACTTTGTCGATTGCGGCGGCACCGTGCGCCGGTTGGTCACGTGCCTGTTGCAGACCTGGGTGGGTGACGACACCGACCACCGGATCACTGGTGAAAAACTGCTGAAGGCCTTCGATTACGCCGCTCCGGTGCTGGCCGGTGAAGACCTGCCGGTGGAACTCGAATACGAGGCGTGCAACGTCGTGCAATTACGCGCCGTGGCGGTTGAGCGGACGGCGGAGGCGCTGGTGGTGCGACTGGCGAGCAAGCACACCGATTGCCTTGCGAAAGAACTGTGCGTGCCGGCGACGAAGTGTGCGCCCGGAGGCGGCTGCTGTTAATTTTTATGGATACTAAAAAACCCACCATCCTCGTTCTCTGCACGGGCAACTCGTGCCGTAGTCACCTCGGCGAGGGGCTGCTGCGCGCGGCGGCCGGCGATTTGTTTAACGTCGTCAGTGCCGGTTCGAAACCGGCCGGTTACGTTCACCCCATGGCCATCGCGGCGATGAAGGAGATCGGTATCGATATCTCGACGCACACCTCGAAGCACATGAACGAGTTTCTCGAGGGTCAGGTCGAGACCGTCATCACGGTGTGCGGCAACGCGGATCAGGCGTGTCCGATTTTCCCCGGACAGGTGAACCGCCATCACTGGCCGTTCGAGGATCCGGCTCACGCGACCGGAACGGACGAGGAAAAGATGGAGATGTTTCGCCGCGTGCGGAACGAGATCCGACGCGTGTTCACGGCGTATGCGGACGGCCGTCGGGATCAGATCAAGAGTGCCGCGAAGAAGGCGGTGGCGGTTTAAGGAGGACGGACCTCCAGGTCCGTCGAGGGGAAGGAGCGTATATGGCTCTTACGTGGTCGGACCGGGAGGTCCGACCTCCTTCACTGACTCTCTTTTAAATTTATGAGCATTCTGACCAAACAATTGTCGTTCCTTGACCGCTGGTTGACCGCGTGGATTTTTCTGGCGATGGCCGTGGGCGTGGCGCTGGGGCGGTTTGCGCCCGCGCTCGCAGAGACGCTGACTTCTTGGAGCGTCGGGACGACGTCGGTGCCGATCGCGGTCGGGTTGATTTTGATGATGTATCCGCCACTAGCGAAGGTGCGCTACGAGGAGTTGCCGGATGTGTTTCGCGACAAAAAGGTGCTCGGTCTCTCGCTGGTGCAAAACTGGCTGGTCGGGCCGGTGCTGATGTTTGCGCTGGCGACGGTTTTCCTGCGCGACCAGCCGGAGTATTTTGCCGGACTGGTGTTGGTCGGCATCGCGCGTTGCATCGCGATGGTGATTGTGTGGAACGATCTGGCGGGCGGGAGCCGTGAGTATTGCGCGGGGCTGGTGGCGGCGAATGCGTTGTTTCAGGTGTTCGCGTTTGCGCCGCTGGCGTGGTTGTTTTTGAAAGTGCTGCCGCCGCTGGTTGGCGTGGATCTCGGTGTGCTTGATCTGTCGGCCATCACCATTGGAAGCATCGCGCAGAGCGTGTTCATTTACCTGGGAATTCCGTTTCTCGCGGGTTGGTTGACGCGGTTCGTGTGGCGGCGCGGGGCGCGGGTGCAGTGGTTCGACGAGAAGTTTCTGCCGGCGATCAGCCCGATCACACTCGGGGCTTTGCTGTTCACGATTGTTGTGATGTTCAGTCTGCAAGGGGAGCAGGTGCTGGCGCGTCCGTTTGACGTGCTGCACATCGCGGTGCCGCTGGTGGTTTATTTCGGCATCATGTTCACGGCGACGTTCTGGATGAGTGTGAAGGCGGGGGCGGATTATGCGAAGGCGGCGACGCTGGGGTTCACGGCGGCGGGGAATAATTTTGAGTTGGCCATCGCGGTGGCGGTGGGCGTGTTCGGGCTCACGTCGGGCGCGGCGTTTGCGGCGGTGGTCGGACCGCTGGTCGAAGTGCCGGCGCTGATCGCGCTCGTCACAGTGGCGCTGCGGTGGAAACGGAAAATGGCGGCGTAAGCCTCCGGTCTGTTTGGCGATGGTTTGACTATTTCGCATTTATGCGAAACGTTGCGGGCATGAGTGAATCAGCTGCATCCATCAAAAGCCGCAAGCAGCGTGCGGCCGTGTTCAAGGCGCTCGGTCATCCGGCCCGGTTGCGGATCGTTGAGGAGCTGGCCGCAGGTGAACGCTGCGTGTGCGAGTTGGTGGACATGGTCGGTCTGGGCTGGTCGGCGGTGTCGCGCCATCTGGCCGTGCTAAAAGCTGCGGGCGTGCTGGAGGACGACAAACGAGGCGTTCAGGTGTTTTATCAATTGGCGCTGCCGTGCGTGAAATCGTTCACGGATTGCCTTGATGCCGCTCGCAAAGGTGAGCCCGTGGAAGTGCGCCGCTGTTGCGCGTAGTTTTGTGTCAAATATTACACAATATCGCGAAATGAAGGACCAATGAACCCCACAAATAATCAAAACCAAGGCCGGGCGTGGGCATTCATTGCAGGTGGGCTCGGAGGGCTGGTGGTGTGGTGGTGGGTGTATGGCCGGCTGGCCGGCTTTGCCGACTGGTTGGTTTTTACGGTGCTCGGGCTTCCGCAGGAGTCGCACTTGGCGAGGGCGCTTGAATTTTTTGTCTATGAAACGCCCAAGGTTCTGATGCTGCTGACGCTGGTGGTTTTCGGAGTGGGCATTATCCGCACGTTTTTCACGCCGGAGCGCACGCGGGCCATTTTGCAGGGGAAGCGGGAATCGGTGGGTAACGTGCTGGCCGCGCTGCTGGGGATCGTGACGCCGTTTTGCTCCTGTTCGGCGGTGCCGTTGTTTATCGGGTTTGTGACCACGGGTGTTCCGTTGGGCGTGACGTTTTCCTTTTTGATCTCCGCCCCGATGGTCAACGAAGTCGCGCTGGTTCTGCTCTTCGGGCTCTTCGGTTGGAAGGTGGCCGCGCTCTACCTCGGGACCGGCTTGTTCATCGCCATCATCGCGGGCTGGGTGATCGGACGCCTACGCCTGGAGCGTCACGTCGAGGAATGGGTTTATGCGACCAAGCCGGGGGCTGCTATGGAAGCGGATACTCTCGACTGGCCGATGAGGCTGCGACTCGGAGTCGAGGCGGTGCGCGACATTGTCGGCAAGGTGTGGATCTATGTGTTGCTCGGTATCGCGGTGGGTGCGGGCATTCACGGTTACGTGCCGGAAAATTTTATGGCGGCGATCATGGGCAAGGACGCTTGGTGGTCGGTGCCGTTCGCCGTGGTGCTGGGCGTGCCGATGTATTCCAACGCCGCCGGTATCATCCCTATCGTGCAGGCGTTGCTGGGCAAGGGCGCGGCGCTCGGCACGGTGCTGGCGTTCATGATGTCGGTCATCGCGCTGTCGCTACCTGAGGCGATCATCCTACGGAAAGTGCTCAAGCCGCGCCTCATCGTCACGTTCTTCGGCATCGTGGCCGCAGGCATCATGGTCGTCGGCTGTTTGTTCAACGCCCTGCTTTAGCCCATCGTTGATCGATCCTTTTTACCGTCATGAAAAAAATCCAAATCCTCGGCACCGGTTGTGCCAAATGCCAGCAACTCACCGCGAATGCGGAGACCGCCGCCAAACAACTCGGCGTGTCCTTCGAAATTGTGAAGATTAAGGAGATCCCCGAGATCATGAAATTCGGCGTCATGTCCACGCCTGCACTTGCCGTGGACGGCGTCATCAAGAGCCAGGGGCGGCTGCTTACTCCAGAGCAGATCAAGCCGTTGCTCGCGTGAACCCGTTCCGCAAAACAACTTCGCGGCATGAAGCCGCATTCCTCCTCGGTTTTGTCCTGCTGATTTGTGCCGTAGTGGGCGCAAGAGCGGCAGAACCGTCGATGTCGGCACTACCGCGGTTGGTCGATCTCGGTGCCGGCAAGTGTATCCCGTGTAAAATGATGGCGCCCATCCTTGACGAGTTGGGCAAAGATTACGCGGGCCAGCTGGAGGTGGTGTTCATTGACGTGTGGAAAAACCACGCCGAGGGCGAACGCTACGCGATCCGAGTCATTCCTACGCAGATCTTCTACGATGCCACCGGCAGGGAGCGGTTTCGTCACGAAGGCTTTATGCCGAAGAAAGACATTCTCGCGAAATGGGCGGAGCTTGGCGTCGAACTGAAGGCCACCGTGGCGGAGAAGAAAAACTGAGCCGATGGAGCGGCTTTTTATAGCGCTGACCGATGCGATGGCGGGCGCGCCGATGATCGCGTTGTTCGCCGCGTTTGCGTGGGGAGTGCTGAGCATTGTGCTCAGTCCGTGTCACCTCGCGAGCATACCGTTGATTGTCGGATATCTTCAGGGCGGTGCACCGGTGAGGCCGCGTCGCGCCGCCGGTTTATCGACGTTGTTTGCGCTGGGGATTCTCGCGTCGATCGCGTTGATCGGCGCGCTCACAGCCGCCGTCGGACGCATGTTGGGTGATCTGGGTGTTTGGGGGAACTATGCGGTGGCCGCCGTGTTTTTTGTGTTCGGACTTCACTTGCTTGGGCTGCTGCCAATGCCCGGTCTCTGGCGCACACCTCCCAATCAACCGCGGCGTGGAGCCTGCGGGGCGTTGCTCTTCGGGCTGATTTTCGGAGTAGCCCTCGGGCCCTGCACGTTCGGTTTCATGGCTCCGGTGTTGGGAATAACGTTCGGCATGGCGGCGACCGCTCCGGTCTTTGCGTTTGGTGTGCTCGTGCTGTTCGGGCTAGGCCATTGCACCGTGATCGGCCTCGCTGGTTTTGCGAGCACTTGGGTGCAACGCTGGCTTGCGTGGCAGAACGATACGCCGGGGGCGAAGTGGTTGCGCCGCTGCTGCGGCGTGATGGTGCTGGCGGCAGGCGTTTACCTGCTGGTGACAGCAGGGTAAAATGAATGCGGATCAGTGCGCGGAGGCGGCGCCGGCGGACTCGGGTTTGTCGTAGATCGCGAGGCGTTCGACGATGGCTTTGCTCGCGGGGCTAAGACCGATGAGTTCCACGGCGGCGCCCTGCTCGCGGAATTTGATGACGACCTTGTCGAGGGCGTTGATCGAGGTCGTGTCCCAGAAGTGCGCGTGGGTGACGTCGAGGGTGACCTTTTGGAGTTTCTCGCGGAGATTGAAGGCGGCGGTGAAGGCGGTGGTGGAGACGAAGAAGAGCTGTCCGCGCACATGGTAGATGCGTTCGGTTCCGTCGGCGGCGAGGCGTGATGTGACGTGGAGCAGTTTGGCGATGCGGGCGGCGAAGCAGAGCGAACTGAGCAACACGCCGGTGCCGACGCCGAGGGCGAGGTTGTGCGTGCCGACGACGACGGCGACGGTCGCGAAGGTGACGAAGGTGGCGGTGGCGGGATAGACGCGGATGTTTTTGAGCGAGGCCCAGCTGAAGGTGCCGATGGAGACCATGATCATGACGGCGACGAGGGCGGCCATGGGGATTTGTTTTACCCATTGGCCGAGGATCACGACGAGGATGAGCAGGAAGAGGCCGGCCCAGAAGGTGGAGAGGCGTCCGCGTCCGCCGGATTTTACGTTGATCACGGTCTGGCCGATCATGGCGCAGCCGGCCATGCCGCCGAAGAGGGAGGAGACGATGTTGGCGACGCCCTGGCCGGAGCATTCGCGGTTTTTGTCGCTGCCGGTGTCGGTGTAGTCGTCGACGATGGTGGCGGTCATGAGCGACTCGAGCAGGCCGACGACGGCCATGGACAGCGAGTAGGGCAGGATGATGAGGAGGGTTGCCCAGGTGAGCGGGATGGATGGCAGGGCGAAGGCGGGGAACGCGGAGGGGAGTTCGCCCATGTGGCCGACGGTGCGGAGAAGGCTGTTTTCGCCACCTTCACCCCAGCCGAACCACATGGAGAGACCGGTGAGGACGATGATGCAGATGAGCGGGGACGGGACGGCTTTGGTAAGACGCGGGAGGCCGTAGATGATGGCGAGACCGCCGGCGACGCAGGCATACATGAGCCAGCCCTGGCCTTTGAACTCCGGCAGCTGGGCGATGAAGATGACGATGGCGAGGGCGTTGACGAAGCCGATCACGACGGAGCGGGCGACGAATTTCATGAGGTTGCCGAGCTTGAGCCGGCCGGCGATGATTTGAAAAACGCCGGTGAGCAGCGAGGCGGCGAACAGGTATTGGAGGCCGTGTTCTTTGACGAGCGAGGCCATGAGCAAGGCCATGGCGCCGGTGGCGGCGGAGATCATGCCGGGGCGTCCGCCGACGAAAGCGATGGTGACGGCGATGCAGAAGGAGGCGTAGAGACCGACCTTGGGGTCCACGCCGGCGATGATGGAAAACGCGATGGCCTCGGGGATCAGGGCGAGGGCGACGACGGTGCCGGCGACGAGGTCACGGACGGGGTTGCCGAACCATTGGTGTTTATAGGAAGGCGAAAGGGAGGCGTTGGGTGCGGACATGGTGGCGGAACGAGCGGAGCGGAGAGGTGGTGATGGTGCTGACGAAAGCCGTCCGGTCGCATGGCGCGACGGGACGCGGCTTACCCTGGCGACCGCAGGAGCGAGGTCGGATTGCGTGGAGCAAGTCAGGGACTTGAAAAGGAGAACTCGGGTGTTTTAAGAATCGGACATGGGCTTTCGTTCAAATCGTCGTCGTTCGCCGGGACCGGAGGTGGTGCTGCATGCGCCGGTGAAGTTGTCGGAGGCGGACCGGCGGGCGATTTTTGAGGTGTGTGACCGGGCGGTTTATGCGGCGGGGCGGACTGCGGTGATGATGGCGTTGCGCGGGAGCCGGGCGCAGAAGGTGTAGCGGCTCGGGCTGGTGGACAGGAAGGGGCACAGATATTTTGCGGGAATGAGCGAGGAGGACGTGCTGGCGCGGATCGACATGCTGATTCACGAGGATCTGTTGTGCATCGAACGGAATCGGGACGGACTGCCGCTCTTGGGCTATACATTGCGAGGGCTGGATGTCGCCAAGGGCTACGTAGTGGAGCGCTGGTTGGGCGAGGTGCGCGCGGCGGTGCGCAAAGGCGGGCCGGTGAAGTTTTCGTTTCTGATGGCGGTGAGTCCGCAACGGAATCACGAGACGGTGGAGTTGCTCGTGGAGCAGGTGAGCGAATCCTTTACGACCAAGAGCGTCCTGAGCTGCCGATGTAATTGGTCGGTCTGGATGAAACTCAGGGAAGGCTTTGGGTTTGGACATATGGATTAGCGTTCAAGAATTGTGGAAGTCGGGGCGCTGTTTGTCGCGTTTGCGGCATTGCATCCCGTATGGGCTGTGGAGGCGTTCGCTGTTGTAGTCGAAAGGCCAAAACGGGGTGAGGCTTCGTTTTTTTATTCCTAAACCTTACAATTAATCAGCCGAGCAGCTCCCGCGCCTTGGCTGTGAGGCGGTATTTTTGCAGGCGGCTGTTCGGTTTTTCCGGCAGGGTCATCTCGATCAGGTCTTGGAGGAGCAGGCGTTTTATTTGTTTATGTAGCTCGCCCGATACGGTTTTGTGCCCAAAAAGCGCTGCAAGCGCGGCTTTCCCGGCGGGGTTGTCGCTCAGGGCCAGCAGGATCTTGGCCGCAAGAGCCGACTCTAGCCGTGACTCTAGCCGTGACTCTAGCCGTGGCTCTGACCCGACTCGGGCCGCACTCTGGCCGGACTCTGACCCAGTTTCGACTTGCGGGGTATCTTGCGGGGTGACTTGCGGGGTCGCCTCCGAGTGGACGGGGAGGCGGAGGACGAGGGCGGCGCGGTCGTCGTCGGTTTCGAAGATGGGCGTGGGCGAGCCGTTTTCGCGGAGGACGCGGAGCATTTTGGGGATGCCGGTGGAGCGGCCCTCGGTCAGATCGAGCTCTTTGAGGAATTCGCCGATGCGGCGGTTGCGGTAGCGGCGGGAGACGGCGCGGCCGGACTGGAGGTCGGCGAGGCGGAGGGAGCGGTCCGGACCGGGGTAACTGACGATAATCATCTCCTCGCGGGTGATGCGCACTTCGACGGGTTCGCGCTCTTCGTAGCTGCGGTGATAAACCGCGTTGGCGAGGGCTTCCTCGATGGCGGTGAGCGGGTAGTTGTTGACCCGGGTGGCCTCGGCGCGGTCGGGGTGTTTGGTGACGATCTCGGTGATGTAGTTGCGCTCGATGTAGGCGAGGGCTTCGCGGAGCTGGTGGTGTAGGGGGCCGCGAAAGGTTTTTTCGGTGAACTGGTCGCCGCCGGGGCCGTCGGGGAACCAGACGACGTCGATCTGGGTGGCGGGGAAAAAGCGGTGGGGCTCGGGGTGGAAGAAGAGCAGGCCGACGTTGAGCGGGAAGAGCGCCTCGGGGGTGCCGCGCGCGATCTGGAGTTGGCGGGCGAGGTCGGGGAGCGGCAGGGTGTCGGCCTCGGCGGCGAGGTCGCTGCCGACTTCGATCAGAAACTCGCGGATGAGCGGGCGGGAGAGGTTTTCGATCCGGGCCTGTTGGTTGACGCGGTCGTCGAAGGGCACGGTGGCGGCGAGGGAGATGAGTTCGCGTTCGTCGGCACCGCGGGCGCGCACGGTGCTGGAGCCTTTGCGGATGAAGTAGACCCAGTCGGATTTGTCGGCGGCGAGCGATGCGCGCGCTTTGTAGGGGCGGGTCTCTCCGCCGGGTGCCCAAAGCACGAGCACGGTGCGGCCGTCGATCACGTAGGGGGCGACGATGGGGTGGTAGGCGGGCTGGAGGCAGTTGTGGCCGAGGTGGAGGAGTTCTTTCTGAATGGCGTCGAGCGACGCGGGGGAAAGCCCGTCGGGAGGCAGGACGGGGCGACCGTTTTGCTCGGCGACACCGATGACGAGGTAGCCGCCGCCGAGGTTGTGGAAATCGTTGGCGAAGGCGCAGAGGGTGTGGAGGGCGTCCTGCGGGTTCCAGCCGGCCTTGAACTCCAGGCGTTCCCATTCCACGGCGTCACCGTGGAGCAGAGCGGGGAGATTGACCGGGAGCGGCATGGGCGAGGGGGGCGAAGGGTGGAGATTAGGTGATCAGCAAACACGCGGCGGGGCCACCCGGGAGGGTGGCCGGGTCGAAGCGGCGGTCGAGGGTGGCGAAGCGGGCTTCGTGCTCCACGGCGAGAGCCAGCAGATAAAAATCGGTGAGGTCGCGGGCACTTGGCAGCGTGCGAAAGCGGGTCGCGTCGCACAACGAAACCGCGTCGGGCCAGAATTGGTGGCCGGGTTGTTCGCGGAGGGCGTTGAGCAGGCGGCGGGCGGCGTCGGCCGTGCCGGGGCCTTCGGGGTAATTCGGGTGGCCGACGATGCGAATGAAGCCGTTTTCTGTGAGCGGACAGGTGGCCCAACCCTGGTGGTGGTTTTGCGCGAACCATCGCGCCACGGTTTCGTGATGCACGTGGAGCGGGTCGGCCAAGGCGATCAGGGTGTTTACGTCCAGGAGGTGCATGGGGGCTCGGTGGCGTGGAGCGGTGTCGGGGAGGGATTAAACGCCTTCCTCGTCCATCAGCTGGCGGACGCGCTCCGTGGTCAGTGTGCCGGTGGGGTTCGAGCGCCGGAGACGGGGTAAACCGTGCGGCCCCATCTCGATCAAGGCATCCTCGGGCGAGTGCGTGGTTTCGGCGGCCGAGGGGCGGATTTCTCTCTGCAACGCATGTTCTACGAGGGCCTTAAGTGTCGTGCGGCGGCGGGCGGCGACGGTTTTGGCTTCGATCAACAAGGTGTCGTCGAGGTCCAAGGTGGTCTTCATATGGGTAGCTATATGGTTTTATGGGTAATAAGCAAGCTTCGGCTGGCGGGCATGCCTTTGAGGGATATCGAGCGGGCGTCGGGGTCGCGTAGTTCAGGGGTATGAGTGCTACCGTCTATTTGAAAATAAGTCGTCGTCCGGATGAAAATAGAAAGCCGTCTAAATGAAAAATTACAGGGCGAGGATGGCGTAGATCAGGGACGGCGCGTCGGCGGGGAGGATGGGGGTGGGGAGTGAGGTGGGTTCTTGGGTGCGGGCGGCGAGGGAGGTGGCTTGGGCGTGGGCCAGGGCGGCGGATTGGAGGGGGGCGTCGGCTTCGTCGGGGAGGTCGGCGGCGAGGAGGGCTTGGGCGGCCTTAGCTTTGCGGCGGGCAAGGGTCGTTAACTCTTGGATACGGGCTTGCTGCTCCGGGGTGAGCGGGGGCGGGACGGGAGGCGCGGGTGCTTGCGACGGGTCGGCGGCGAGGAGGTCGCGGGTGGCGCGGGCGTCCAGGGTGAGCAGGCCGGCGGCGCGGAGCTGCTCGATGGCCGTCCAGGTGGACTCGTCGATGACTTGGAGGGTGGGCCGGTCGCCGAGCCAGGGGGTTTCGGCGAGCAGGGTGGCGAGTTGCGACCGGGCTTCGGCGGCGGCGGTTTTCACGACGCAGAGGAGGGTAGGGGTGTCGGAGGCGGGGGCGGAGGAAGCGTCCGCGAGCGGACGGCCTACGGGAGAGACGGGTAGCCAGACTTCGTTGCAGCGGACGAGGCGGTCGGCGAGGCGGGCGCGCACGGTGGCTGCAAAGGCGGCGGCGGGGTCGGAGGCGGGAGATTTTAAATTTGAAATTGGCGGACTTTCGGCCTCCGGCCTCGAAACAGATTTGAGATGCGCCGCAGGCGCGGGGGCGAGGGCTTGTTCGAGGCGTTTGAGGAGGTCTTGGCGGCCGCGTTTGAGGGTGACTTTTGAGAGGTCGCCTTCGCCATCGAGGACGCCGTGGGCGAGGTCTTGTTTGTTGGCGAGGCTGCCCAACATGCCGTGCTCAATGGTGTTTTCGGCGACGAGGTTGATGACGGTGACGGGGCGGAGTTGGTTTTTGCGCCAGGCGCGGGCGATGCGTTGCTCCAACTTGGCGGGGTTCCAGGGGAGGTCGCAGTTGATGACGACGCTGGCGTTCTGGAGGTTGAGGCCGACGCCGCCGGAATCGGTGCTGAGGAAGAGGCGGCAGGCGGGGTCCTGGCGGAAGACGAGGATCTCGGCGCGGCGGCGTTGCTGGGGGACGCTGCCGGTGTGCCAGGCGTAGCCGATGCCGGCGGTCTCGGCGTGGGCGCGGACGCGGGCGAGCATACCTTCCCATTCGGAGAAGATGATGACTTTGACGTCGGGGTCGGAGAGGACTTCGTCGAGGACGCGGGCGATTTCGTCGAGCTTGGGGCAGTCGTCGCAGGTCTGGGTTTTGATGATGGCGGGGGTGTCGCAGACCATGCGCATCATGGCCATGAAGAGCATGAGTTTGTCCTGCTCCTTGGGCGTGAGGGGGCGGCGTTTGGCGATGTGGACGAGCTTGGCGACTTGCTCTTCGTAGCTGGCGTAGATGACGCGTTGTTCGGGGGTGAGGGCGACGAAGAGGTGGCGGTCGGTGCGGTCGGGGAGTTCGGTTTCGACGTGGTGTTTGCGGCGGCGGAGTAGGAGGGGGCGGACGCGTTCGCGGAGTTGGTCCAGGTTTTGGTAGCCGGCGGGGCGGCCTTTGTCGTCGAAGGTGTAGTAGTCGCGGTTGAAGCGGAAGAGGGGGCCGAGGAGGGCGGGGTCGAGGTAGTCGACGATGGAGCGGAGTTCGTCGATGCGGTTTTCAATGGGGGTGCCGGTGAGGACGAAGGCGTAGTGGCTTTGGAGGCGTTTGACGGCCTGGGCGGTTTTGGTGGACCAGTTTTTGATGCGTTGGGCTTCGTCGAGGACAACGATGTCGGGGCGGAGGCGTTCGTTGATGTCGAGGGTGTCAGCGACGATCTGTTCGTAATTGGCGATGGTGAAGAAGGGCGGCTCGGGGTCGGCGTAGAGGCGGAGGCGGGCGGCTCGGTTGCCGTAAACGAGACGGAGGGGGTGGGGGGTGAAGCGGCGGATCTGTTCTTCCCACTCGGTCTTGAGGGAGGCGGGGGTGACGATGAGGACGCGCGTGGCGCGGCCGAGGTGGGCCAACAGAGCGCAGGCGGCGATGGCTTGGATGGTTTTGCCGAGGCCCATCTCGTCGGCGAGGAGGGCGCGTTCGGTGAAGGCGAGGTGGAGCATGCCTTCGCGTTGGTAGGGAAAGAGGGGACTGGTGGTGACGTGCTCGGGGTGGCGGCCGGCGGCGACGCCGGTTTCGTAGTCGCGGCGAAGGAGGATGCGCTCTTCGGCGCGCGAGCGGGCTTCGAGGAAGGGCGCGACTTCCTGCGAGATACGCAGGTCGGGGGTGGGGTGGCGGGCGATGGCGGTGAGGGCGGTGTCGGGGGGAACGTCGGCGTTGAGCAGGCCGGAGGAATCAAAGAGGACGCGCAGGCGGGCGGGGAGGCGGTCTACGTTGCGCTCGATGCGCAGGGTGCCGGCGACCGAATCGGGGACGAGGTCGATGCGGTCGGAGCCGGTGACGCGAGCGGCGCGGTGGGCGGGTTTTTCGCGGCGATCGAGGTGGAGGAGGACGGCTTCGATGTGTTTGCAGGTGCCGAGGCCGTTGATGCGGTAGTCGGTGCAGGTGCAGGCGTGCTGGCGCGCGGCAAGGTCGCGGAGTTCGACTTGGTAGGTGAGGCCGCTGGGCGAGTGGACGGCGAAGTTGGAGAAGACGGGGTGGGCGGAGTCGAGGTTGACGACGCGGGGTTTGTCTTCCTGGGCGCGGAGGCGGCGCTTGAGGATCTCGTCGGCGTCGGTGGTGCGCCAGTCGGTGGCGGGAGGGAGCTGGTCGGAGGGACTCTTGCGGCGTTTTTTGGGCGGCATGTAGTTTATGCAAAATCCGTCGTATGGGGATGCCAATGGCAAAGCAGCGGAGCGGGCTTGCGATTCCAGGGTGGAGGCGAAGGATTCCTCGCAATCATGCAACTCGACATTCCCGCAGGCTATTTCGCCGGTTACATCTTCGATCTCGACGGCACGCTCATCAACACGATGCCTTTGCACTACAAGGCGTGGGACGCGGCCATGCGGGAACACGGGCTTGGGGAGACTCTTGACGAGGATCTTTTCTATTCATTGGGCGGGGTGCCGACGGTGCGTGTGGCCGAGCTAATTGCGGCGCATTACGGGCTGGCGATCGATCCGTTGAAGGTCGAGCACACCAAGGAGGCGTTATTTTTAACCATGCTGGATGCGGTTGATCACATTGCACCGGTGGTGGAGTTCGCACGACGCGTGGCGCTTACGCATCCGGTCGCCATCGCCACCGGCGGGCAGCCGGAAATCGCGCTGCCGGCGCTCAAGGCGACGGGGTTGCAGGACCTTTTCAAAATCGTAGTGACGCCGAGCGACGTGGGGCCCGGTCGTGGCAAGCCCGCGCCAGATATGTTTCTGTTGGCCGCTAAAAAGATGGGGGTGCCACCGGAGCGGTGTTTGGTGTTCGAGGATGCCGAGCCGGGAATCCGTGCGGCGCTGGCGGCGGGCATGCAGGTGGTGCGGGTGCCGAGCCGGGTTGTGTGACAAAAGGCTTTTGCCGGACGGCCGGATCGGCTTGGCTGGCGGGCCCATGAAGCTGGAAGCCCTCGTTAATCCCTCCGTTCTTACCCAACCGGTCTACGAGCCGGGCAAGCCCATCGAGGATGTGGCGCGCGAACTCGGACTAGATCCGGCGACGATCATCAAGCTCGCGTCGAATGAGAATCCGTTCGGGCCATCGCCGATGGCCAAGGCGGCCGCCGTGCGGGCGATGGACCAGGGCGAGTTGTATCCGGATGGTGGATGCGTGGCGTTGCGGGCGAAGCTGGCGCGGGTTTACGGGCTCGATGCGGGGCAGTTTGTGGTGGGCAACGGCTCCAATGAAATCATCGAACTGCTCGGGCATGTTTTCCTGCGTCCGGGAGACGAAGTGGTCATGGGTAATCCGTCGTTTGCAGTCTACAAGTTGGTGACGCTTCTCTTTGGCGCGAAGCCGGTGGAGGTGCCGTTGGTCAACCATACGCATGATCTGGCGGCGCTGGCGGCGGCGATCACGCCGCGCACGAAGTTGGTTTTTGTGCCCAGTCCGAACAACCCGATGGGCACGGCGAACACGGAGGCGGACTTGTTGGCCTTTGCGCGCAGTCTACCGGAGCACGTGGTGTTTGCCTATGACGAGGCGTATGCGGAATTTCTGGATACGCCGCCCGATTTGCGTCCGCTGATCCGTGAAGGGCGCAAGGTTATCTGCCTGCGCACCTTCTCGAAGATCTACGGACTCGCCTCGCTGCGGGTGGGCTATGGTTACGCGTCGCCGGAGCTGGCTGCGCTACTCAACCGGGTGCGGCAGCCGTTTAATGTGAATGCCATCGGGCAGGCGGCGGCGATCGCGGCGCTGGATGACCGGGAGTTTACTGCGAAGTGCGCCCGTGAAAACCGCACGGGGCTGGTGCAGCTGGAGTCCGGCTTCAAGGCACTCGGCTTGGAAATCGTTCCGAGCGTGGCGAACTTCGTCCTCGTTAAGGTGGGTGACGGTGCCCGCGTGTTTATGGAGCTGCAGAAGCGCGGCGTGATTGTGCGTCCGATGCGTCCCTACGGCATGCCGGAGTGGTTGCGGGTGACGGTGGGCACACCGGCTCAGAATGAGCGTTTGCTCACTACGCTGGCAGCGGTGTTGCGCGGTTGATGCCGGAGGCTGCTCAACGCAGTCGGGATCAGCTTACGAATTGGTGAACGAACCGTTGAGGGCGTTGCGCAGGTCGCTCAGAAGCGCCGTGCGATCGGGGGCGAAGAGGAAGAGGTCGCTGCCCAGTTTGCGATAGGCGGTGCGTAAAATGTCCTGCGAGGGCCTGCGCATTGTGAGAAGCGTGCGAACGTTGGCTGCGAGGGGCGGGGTGTTGTTCAGCTCGAGATCGAGTTGGATCAACCCGGTGAGCGCGGCTTGATTGAGCGGGTCGGTTTCCACGGCCTGCTGGAGCACCTGCCGGGCTTGTGATTTCGCTCCGACGGCAAGCAGGCGTTTCGAGACGGCGATAAGATTGTCCGCGCGAATATTGGTCTGGCTGAGGAAATTATTCAGGAAGAGTTGGGCCGCCTCGGCATCTCCCAGGCCGTATTGGGCGATGGCTTGAAGTCCGTTGAACACCGAGTAGTAGCGTTTGGCCCACTCGGGATTTTCTTTGAGCAACTCGCGAACCATCTCGAGGGCGGGCTGGTATTTCTTGGCAACGATGTTGGCTTCGACGGTCATGAGGGCGGCACCCTCCCAGTTTAGATTCAGGGTCTTGGTGTGGTCGTAGATCCGGCGGGCCAAGGTGGGGTTACCCGAGTTGGCGGCGAAGTCCGCCAGCGCGAGCAGGGCGTTGGAGTCTTTGGCGAAGTCGTTGTAGATTTCCTCGACGTTGGACTGCACGGAGGCGGTGTCGCCCTCCTTCTGGTATGCGTAGAGCTGGTCGATGCGAGCGCGTGCATTGCGCGGGTTGCTCAACGAGCGGATAAAGCTTTCGCGGCGGGCCTCGTTATCGCGGCCGGCTTCGCGGAGATAGGTCACGATCTGCGTGTAGATTTCTTCGTCATTAGGGAGTTCGCTGGCGAGTTCCCTCAGGCGATCAATCGCCTGATCTTTGGTGCCGCGATCCCAGTTGATGCGGGCAACGAGCAGACGGCCATCGCGGGAGGATTCCAGTTGGTAGCGGTGAAGAATATTTTCGGCTTCGTCGTAGTTTCCTCGGAAATAACACGATGAGGCGGCGGCGAGCGCGACGAGTTGGTTGCGAGTATTAATCGCGGTATTATTGCCTAGTAGTTCTTTGTAGTAGGCTAGGACTTGTTTGTCGTCTTGTTGCTGTAACAGAAAGGAAAACAGTGTCTTAAGGTAGTCGTTATCGTTTTTTTGATGTTGAAACCCTTCGAGCAGCGTTTGACGGGCCAGATCCGGTCGTTTCCAGAGGCCGTAGAATTGAGCAAGGAGCAGGCGGCCTTCCTTATTGGCGGGTGCCTTGATCAACCCCAGCCGCAAGCCATAAAAGGCCTCCCGATATTTCTGCTGCTTGAGGTCGTCCTGTGCGTTTTTGATGAGAAACTCACCGCGGGCGATCTGGTATTCATCCCATCGGGACGGAAGCAGAAGCATGTCGGTGAACTTGACGTCGGAGAATCCACGTCTGTATTTAACAAAGAGATACGCACTTGAGGCGGCTCCGATCCATCCGAGAAGGCAAAGAAGGATAAAGGAAACTCCGAGGCGTCCCCAATAGATTTGAACCTGAAGGCCCTGTGGGCGTCGCCGAATGGAAAAAGGTGCGTAGCGGCGGATTCCAGTGGCTTGATTCGGGGTGCGAGGGGTTGTTTTTTTAAGATCGTCCGCGTTCGGGGTAAGCTCGGTCATTGGGGTGAAAATTAGGCGAGTGGGGCGCGTGCTTGAAGCTGTTGGGTGCCGGGGGGCGGCTGCATCTCTGTTGCACGTTTAGGCCCAAAAATATCAGGGTTTTGACATTGTTGGAGCGAAGGAACCTTGCGCTTGGGCTTTTTTTAGCAACAAACTTCTTCCCTGCCCTAGTGTCTTCAGAGCACCGCTTCTGTTTGACCAAACCCCTCAGATCAATCTCATATAGCGAGTCCTGTTTTTTACCCCTCTTACCCATGAAGCATATCGTCCGTAATCTTTCCGTCTTGGGCTGCGTCGGCAGTTCTGCCCTTGCCGCCCCTTTTCTTGCGATCGGTAATAATGCAGAGTTGTTTGTCACCGCCACTGGTAGTGCGGCATATAACGACAACATTCTTTTGGGGCCCTCCGGCTCTGAATTACAGGACACCATCTTCACGCTGCGTCCTGGTTTCGATCTTCAGTTCAACAAGAATGCGACGATTCAGGCCAGCTTGGTTGGCACGGCAACCCTTACGAGTTATGCTGATAATAGCAGCTTGAACAACCAGCTGCTCGGCATCGGCTCCAACGCCTCGTATGATGGCGGTAGTCTGAGCCTCAACGCCAACGCTTCCTTCAACCAACTGGATCAGGCGACCGTTGATGTGGTGCCCACCGTCGGCACGTTAGTGGAGCGCGAGGTGACCGCCGCTGGCATCAATGGTGAGCTGGCGATTTCCGAGAAGATCAGCGTCGGCTCCGGTGTTTCCTACAGCAAGACAGACTACCGGACGGCAGGATACGCCGATTCGGAAGACTACACGGTTCCCGTGAATGTCTATTATGAGCTCACGCCCAAGGTCGATGTGAGCGCTGGTGTTCGTTACACCCGCACCGAAACCTATGGAGCCGGTGCCGATCAATACGACGCGTTCTATTACAACGTTGGCGCACGCGGTGCGTTCACACCCAAGCTTTCCGGGTCTTTCAGCGTTGGTTACAATATGCGCAGCGCGAGTGTCGGTTCGGATGACAAGGGTTCGATCGGTGCTGAAGCTTCGCTGGCCTATGCCTATACTGACAAGACCCAGCTCACCTTGGACATCAACCGCAATTTCGACAACGCTTCGGTGGGAGGCACTTCCTACGAAAACACTGCGTTTACCTTGGGCGCTTCCAGCGCCATTGCGATTGATTGGACCCTCACTGCTTCCGCCACCTATCGTATTCTTGAATATAACACCTACACGAACACCTACATCGAGGGTTCGTTGGGGGCTAGCTATGCGATCAACTCCCACCTGAGCGCCGGTCTTTCCTACGTCTATCGCCAGCAAACCTCTGATTTGGGTGCAGGCAGCGAGTTCAACAATAATTTGATCACATTGTCGCTTTCAGCGCGTTATTGATAGGTCGGTGGATTGATTCCTTTTCATGGCGGGGAAAGATCTTTGGTCTTTCCCCGTTTTCCTTAGTTTGCCCCTCATGTTGTCCAAGTTTAAATTACCCCTTCTTTTTTCACTCGCGATCTTGCTGGCATTTCCGCTGGCCGCTGAAGAGTCCAAGCTACTGCCGGCGGCCTCAGCGGTGGACTATGTTCTCCAGCCGTCCGATTTGCTCAGTGTGCAGGTCTTCCAAGAGGAGAATCTCAAGCGTGATGTGCGTGTTTCGCAGGAGTATTCCATCACTCTGCCTCTGATCGGAAAAGTGGACTTGAGAGGGAAAACCCTGCGTCAGGCGGAGGACCTTATCCGTGATTTGTATGACCGCGACTATCTGGTGAACCCGCAGGTCAATGTCGTGGTGGTCGAATACGCCAAGCGCACGGTGAACGTCATCGGACAGGTAAACCAGCCCGGGGCGGTCCTGTTTCCCGAAGAAAAGGGCCTGACCATGCTGGATGCCATTTCCCGCGCCGGAGGCTTCACGCGTCTGGCAAATCGCAATCAGGTCAAACTCACGCGCACGAGTGCCGATGGGAGAAGTGAAACTTACATCATTAATGTGGATGATCTGATCAAGGGCAGCTCCAGCAACAGCTGGCCGTTGTTGGTCAATGACATCATTTTCGTCCCGGAACGTATCCTTTAAAGCCAAGGTTCATACATGGATTCGCACTTAAAACACCCTCCGCAGACAAACACTGGACCAGGGGATTACGGTTACAGCGGCAATTTTGGCGGTTATTCGGCGGTGGGCTACGGCGGCGGAGAAAACTCCGTGCAGCGCGGCTTCCGTGACTACGCTCTGATTCTTCGCGAGCGCATCTGGTATATCATTGTAGTCTTCCTCGTGGTGTTCTCGTCGGTGCTGGTTTACACCTTCAGTCAGACCAAAATTTATCAGGCGGTCGCCAGTATCCATATTTTGCGCAGTGGTCCGACGGTGATGACCAAGGTGGAGCAGGTTGTGGATGAGACCGTTCGTGGAACTGAGGATTTGAACACCGTGGTGGAGGTTATGAGCAGTGGTGCCATTATCCAGAAGGTTGCCGAGCGCATCACCGGTGATGACATGCGTCTGTTCATGGCTCCTTACGAGAAGGGCAAGGGAAGTGATCCGGTTACACCGCTCGAAGTATTGGGCCAAAACCGCAGTATCATCCCGAAGCGTCTGAGCCTCGTCATCAACGTAGTCTATCGGCATCCGGACCGGCAAATGGCTGCGAGAGTTGCCAACCTGTTCGTCGACGAATTCATCGCCTACAACACCCGTGTGCGCGTTGACGAGTCGATGAAGGCGGTCGAGGAATTGAAAATTCGCGCCGAGCAGCAGGAGCGCACGGTCAAGGATCTTGCCACCGAACTCCAAGATTACCGTGAGAAGAACAACATGATCTCGCTGGATCAGCGCAAGGACATCGTCACCGAGAAACTCAAGGCACTGAACCTTTATGTGACGCAGACGGATGCCAAACTGAAGGATGCCGAGATTCGCTGGAAACAGGTGCAAGACCGTCGCGCATCCGGCGGTGATCTTACCGAGCTGTCCTTTATCGCCAGCCAGCCGCTTATTTCACAGCTGTCATCGGATGTCTCGACCAAGAAGATTCTCGTTGCCCAGCTCCGGGATCGTTACCGCGACAAGCATCCCATCATGATGGAAACGATGAACTCGCTCGCTCAGGCCGAGAAAGAGTTGAACAAGGCGATCGAAAGTGCCGCCGCGACCATCGAGTCCGAGTATCAAAATGCCCGCAGCAATGATGAGCAGGCTCGCGCTTCGCTGACGCAGACCAGTTCCGACACCATGGCGCTGGACCGTGCCGCCGTCGAATACGACGAGCGTGCCCGCAAGCTTAAGATCAACGATGAGCTTTTACAGAATCTCATCAGCCGCATGCGTGACACCACCATGATCGCCACGATGGAAACGCAGAGCGCCCGCGTGGTGGACAAGGCATCGCCGTCGCAGGAAAGCGATTACGTATCACCCAAAATCCCGCTCAATCTCGGTCTTGGCTTTGTGGGCGGTCTGGGCCTGGGACTCGCCTTTGCCTTCTTCGTGGCATTCATCGATGACCGCGTAAAGAGCTCCTTCGATATTGAGGGTGTCGTCGGCCTTCCCTTGATCGGCATCATCCCCCAGATCAAGAAAATGGACCAGCCCGACAAGGCGCAGATCGTCGTTAACAACGCCGATCGCCAGGTCTGTGAAGCGTTCCTGACTCTGCACTCCAGCCTGCGACTCAAGGATGAGAGCAAGAACGCCCAGTGTATTTTGGTGACCAGCACGATTCCCGGCGAGGGCAAGTCCTTCACCGCGACGAATCTGGCGCTCACCTTTGCCGCCCATGGCGAGCGCGTGGCCATCGTCGATTGCGATCTTCGCAAGCCGAATATCCACAAGTCATTCCGCTTGGAGAATCGCAAGGGTGTCATCGATATCTGCGCCGGCACGGCGACTCTTGACGATGTCGTCATTCGCGGAGTTCACCCAAATCTGGATATAGTGCCAACGGGCGGCCGGGCCAAAAACCCGACGCAAATCCTCAATGGCAAGAATTTCGAGGCAATGATCGCCGATCTGCGCAAGCGTTATGACCGTGTCTTCTTTGACACTCCTCCGCTGGCCGCCGTGAGCGATGCGCTCATCATCCTGCCTCTCGTGGATGGTTCCGTCTTCACGATCTTCTTCAACAAGGTGCGTCGCAAGGCGGCCCAGTTTAGCGCCAAGAAGCTCCTTGAAACCAACGTGCCGGTCTTCGGCGCGGTGCTCAACGGCCTGAACCTCGCCGTCTCCGGTTATTACTATGCCCAATATTACGACAAGTCCTACAAGGACTACTACGTCGTGATGTCGAAGGAAGATACCACTCCGGAACGTTAAACGGACCGGTCGACGATTATTTTTTAAGCCAAGGGCGGACCCGCAAGGTTCGCCCTTTTTTGTCTTTTGGCGGCGGCCCGTGCGAGCCTGTCATTGATTGCCAGCGCCAGCGCACTGGTGCCCGGCGCCAGTTCGGCGTGCATCTGGGACCAACTGCCGTTGTCCAAGGTTCTCAACTGATCGAAGAGGTGGTGGGCGGCTTGCTCAAGCCCTCCGCGTGAGTCTGAAAGCCAGAAAATATTCGGACCAGTGATTCTCGCAGGTTTCTGCATGAACAGCAGCGCCGTGTCTTGGCCTGCTTGTTGGGCGTAGCGGCGTGTGAACTTTCGGGTGAGTGTCAGTGGAGTGCGCGGGCTGTAGTGGCGTTCCAGCATGCCCGGGGCGACGGCGGCGGTGTCCACTGGGACTTGCCGGTGGTAGGCGGCGACTTTGGTTTTGAGCACCTGCTCCAATTCCTGCTGCGAAACTGCGCCAGGTCGCAACAAAGCGGGGTGGTTCGGATCACGCAGGTCAAGAATGGTCGATTCGACGCCGATTTTGGCCGCACCACCGTCGAGAATGTGCCCGATGCGTCGGCCAAGGCCCTCGCGCACATGGGCGGCGGTGGTCGGGCTGACATAACCGAAAGGATTGGCGCTGGGTGCCGCAAGTGGGCAGCCGCTGAGCCGGATGAGCTCACGAAAATACCGGTGGGCAGGCATGCGCACAGCGACACTGGGCAATCCCGAGGTGACGATGGAAGGGACACCGGGGCGTTTGGGGAGAACGAGCGTCAGTGGACCTGGCCAGAAGGCCTTGGCGACCTCGCGGGCCGCGTCATTGAGTTCGGCGATTTCGTTGGCCTGGGTCAGTGTGCCGACGTGAACAATCAGGGGATCATTGGCGGGGCGACCCTTGGCCTTGAAAATCGCCCGGCAGGCCTTGGCGTTGAGCGCATCCGCAGCAAGACCGTAAACCGTTTCGGTCGGGGCCGCCACGAGGCCGCCTTTGGCGAGCACCTTGGCCAGCAAGGCCAGATTTCTCGGGGTAGGACGGTAAACGCGTGCGACGCGGGTTGAGCTCATGACATGAAAAAGGCCGGAGGGGTAAGCTCCGGCCTTCGCTGCAAATTTTGATACCGGTCGCTTAGAGGGCGAGCAGGTTGTTACGGGACTGTTTGATGGTCTTCGTAACGGCGCGCTGCTGCTTGGCGGACAGGTGGGTGTATTTGCGCGGCAAGATCTTGCCGGTGTCGGTGACGTAGTTGCGCAGGGCTTGGGGCGTCGTGAACGGAATCTGTTCAGGCGTGAGGCTCTGCTGGGTGGTTTCGGTCGTGCTCATTTGAAAAAGGGCAGAATGAAAACCTGTGCAGGCAAAGATTGTCAACCCGCAATCCAAGGCCCAAGTTGGCGCGCGTTTCGGGTATTTTGTGGTCCCTGTAGTTCAACGGATAGAACAGTCGTTTCCTAAACGACGGATCCGGGTTCGATTCCCGGCGGGGGCACCAGCTTTCCAGTCGCCTTTATGGCGTGTCCGCGCAACTTTTCCCGTTTTTTATCGTCTCTCCCTTCACCCGTATGCGTTTCCCCCATCGTAATTCCGCTCGCACGGCTCTCCGTGCGTTCACCCTTCTCGAAATTCTCGTGGTGCTGGCCATCATCGGCCTGCTCGTCGGGCTGGCTGTGACCAAGGTCGGCGGGATTTTTGGCGCAAAACAGGAGGATATCGCACGCCTCTTTGTGAATTCGAGCGTGAAAACTCCGCTCACCGCCTATCGCATCGACATGGGTGGTTATCCGTCCACGTCCGAAGGTATCCAGGCCCTCGTTACTCCTCCCGCCAACAAGGGGGACAACTGGAAAGGACCCTACATTGAGACGCCCGGTGGCAAGCTTCCCGTCGATCCCTGGCAGGAGCCCTACCTTTACCGTTATCCGGGCGTGAAGAACAAGGATGGCTACGACCTTTATTCCAAGGGGCCCGATAAGGCCGAAGGCACGGCCGACGATATCGGCAACTGGTAAGTCGCACGCGCCGACCGACACGCGTTTCCATGTCTGCAACCGCTCCGAGATCCGTGGTCGGCCGGAGCGCGTTCACGCTGCTTGAGGTGCTGGTGACGATCGCGTTGATCATGTTGCTCACCGGCGTGCTGGTGGTCGGCACTTCGCGTCTGTTGGGTGACCGCCCCAAGACACCCGATGAACTGTTCTGGGCGGCCGTTGCCCAGACGCGCAAGGACGCCTTGTTTAACAACCACGACCTGCGCCTGGGTTTCGATACGAAGACGCATGAGTTTGTGTCCTCGTCCGACGGTGTGGAAACACGGCACCCGTATGTGCCTAGAGAGGTCGCCGAGATGGATTTTCTGGCGCCAAAATCCACAGGCACTTCCTCGGCCATCCTGGTGGGCGGGGATCTGGTTGAGACTCAGACGATGCCTTTCGTGACGTTTTACGGAGACGGCACGTGTTCGCCGTTTAGGGTGCAGGTGAAGAGTCGTAACGGCACCCGGTTTCTGGAGATCGATCCCTGGACCTGTGCGCCCATTCTGACGGCCGGAGCCACGCCATGAAGCTCCGTCGCGCACAGGGATTCACACTCTTGGAGGTATTGGTCGCCTTGGCGATCTTTGCACTCGCGGCCATTCTTTTGGGCGGGGCCTACGTCAATGTGCTCAATGGTTACCAAGTCGCGAAACGTGCGACGGTGAGCGATCCCGACGTGCAGTTTGCCCGTTCGCAACTGCTCGAACAGCCGGATGTGGACCTGGCGCGTCAGGGTGGCGACTTCGAGGGAGCCGAGGGGCGGCATGTGCGTTGGACTGCCACGATTGATCCGACCAACGAGGCCGATTTGTTCACGGTCATATTTGAGTGCGAAACCACCGGCTCGAATACGGCCAAGGAAGAAAAGGTGCGGCAGGAGTTTCGAGTGCTGCGGCCGACCTGGTCGGTGGCAGTCGATCGCAACACGCTGCGTGCCACCTCCAGGGATCGCATCCTCAAAATACTGGAAGGGGTGAACAAATGAAACGGCGCGGATTCACTCTGCTGGAGACGTTGCTGGCGCTCGCGCTGGCGGGCCTGCTGATGGTCGCGCTCAACGCGTTTATTTTTTCGATGGGCGAACTGTGGGGACGCAACACGGACCTGCGGTTGTTTGACCGGCATGTGCGCGCGGTCACGCGGTTCCTTGAACACGAGCTGCACGCCGCCGCGCTGCCACCGGCGGGCACGGCCGACACGGCGCCGATCACCGTGGAGGAAATCCGCACCCAAGCCGGGCTGACCGAGACTCTGCTCACGTTCGAGCTGTTTCAAGGCAGCCGGGTTTTTGTGTGGCCGGGGCAGCCGTTGCCCGAGGTCGTGTGTTCGCTGTCGGTGCGCGAAAACGTGGGACTGTTGTTTCTCTGGCACTCGCGCCTTGAGGAGAACTTTGACGATAAACCGCCCCGGGAGACGGTCGTGTCGCCGTTAGTTTCGGCGATCAGCTACGACTACTACGATACGAATTTTAAGAACTGGAAAACCGAAACAGAGCCGCGTCGCAACGCGCAGGGGCAATACGAGGCGCCGCAGCGTCTGCGATTAAAGTTCACCTACCGCACGCGGTCGCAGGAAGTCTTGCTCGCGTTGCCAACGGTGTCGGCGGGGGATCCCGCGCTATAAGATGAGACGTTCCCTTCCTCTCTTTCGACGGCGTGGGTCCGTGTTGCTCATCGTGCTGGTGACGCTGGTGTTCGCCAGTGCCGCGCTGCTGCTTTTCATCGACAAGGCTGGCACCGACCTGTTGGTCGATATCCGCGATGCGGATGCGAAGCGACTGCGGTTGGAGGCGTATTCGGCGCTCGAGACAACCCTGGCGGTGCTGGAGGATTTTCGCGATGCGGGTGACGGCTTGCACAGCCCCACCGAAGGCTGGGGGGATCCGCTGGGGTTTGCCGGTTACGAGCCGGCCGAAGGACGCACGGTTGAGGTGACGATGGAAGACGAAAGCGCCAAGCTTTCGCTGCCCTCGGTGAAGCCGGAAATGCTCATCGCGCTGTTTAAATACTGGCAGGTGACGCAGAGCGATGCGGAGCGCATCACGGATGCGTTGCTCGGCTGGATGCAGAAAGACTACACGCCCACTTCGATTGGTGCGCCGACTGCGCAGGATTACGAAAACGCGGCCTTGCCCTTCGCTGCTCCGGGACGGTCGTTGCGGTCGTTTGAGGAACTCCGGGCGATCGAGGGCGTGCGGCAGGCGTTTTTTGATGAGGCGACGGGGTTGCCCAACGACCTTTATCGGCATTTCACCGAGACGTTTTCGCTCTACCGATTCGACAAGCCCAACCTCAACGGCAACCGGTTGGAGCCCTTGTTTGCCCAAGAACTCATCGACGATACGCAGCAGCGGAGCGTGACTGAATACCTGACCGGCACCGGATCCTACCAGACCCAGGGGGCGGGTTTCTTTAAGAACGGCCGCAGCGTCGCCGCCGTGGCGGGCGGTCAGTTGGACAAGCTCGATTACGGCTATACGGTCAAGGCACTGCGAATCACGGTAACGGTGAGGCAGGGCGTGTCGTCATTCCGGTTGTCGGTCGTGGTGGCACCTGCGAACGGCGCGACCGTAATTCCGCCCAGTAATGTCACCGAGTTGTTGCCTGATTCGTCGGGCGATACCTCCACGGACACCACCAATTCCACCGCGACAGCCGCTACCGCCGGCACTTACACTTCCGATTCTTCCACGTCCTCGACCGCCGTGCCGACTACAGCTGACTTGAAATACCCGTTTACGTTTCTCGAAATCCATGAAAACGATAAGACGGTCCCTCCGCCTGCTTCGTCCGAAGACCCGACCGCATGAGCCTCACTTCGCTTAAACGCTTCCTCCCCACACCGCCTCCCCGCCAGGTCGTGTTGCTCCCTGACGCGCTCTTCTTTGTTCGCGCCGTCCCGGTGACGGAGGGCGCGCTCGCCGTCGAGGTGGCTGCGCAAGCCGAACTGGCAGTCGAGTCGCTGGCACCGTTTCCCGTCGCGCAACTTTACTACGGCCACCACTGGCTACCCGGTGCGGTTCACATGCTGATCTACGCCGCCTATCGGAAACGGTTTACCTCTGAAGAGGTCGAAACCTGGACCGATGCCGAGGTGGTGCTGCCGTCTTTTGTGACCGTGCTGCGCAAGGAAGATACGCCCGCACCCGCCACGGTCGTGGTGGTGCCCGGTATATCGGGCCTGACCGGACTTTATTTTGCCGATGCCAGCGGCGTGCCGACCCAGGTGCGCGTGGAGACCTTTCCGGCCGAGGCGACCGAGTCCGACCTGCCGGCCGTGCGCGAGGCGTTGCTGGGCGCATTTCCGGAGAAACTGCACGTGGTCGATGTCGCGGAGGTCCCGCAGTTTGATCCGGAGTCGCCGCAGGGCGAGTTTGTGTTCCGTGCCGGCAAGAGCGAAACGCACTTTGATGCGACCGATGTCGCCCCGCTCGACGTGCGCGACAAGGAAGACCTGTCCGCCCGCCGCCGGGCGCATGCCCGCGACGTGATCCTGTGGCGTAGTTTTCTCGGCTGTGTGGCAGCGATCGTTTTCGCATTTTTATTGGAGCTGGTGCTGGTCGGCACCTCGATCTGGCAGAAGCAACGGCTCGCGCTCGAAGCGAAACAAAAGCCGGTGGTTGAGACGATCATGACCTCGCAATCGCTGGCGACGCGCATCGAGGAATTGTCCACGAAGCGGCTGCTGCCCTTTGAGATGCTCGCGGTGGTCAACACGGTCCGCCCCGCCACGATCCAGTTTATGCGCACGGTGACCACCGGTCTCTACACGCTCGACATCGATGCGCAGACCAATGCGTCGGGTGATATCGATGTGTTCCGGTCCGCGCTCAATAAGGTGCCCGGTTGCGAAAAAGCCGAGGTGATCGATCCACGCAGCCGCGACGGTGTTTCGACCTTTCGCATGTCGGTCACGTTCAAACCTGATGCATTCAAGGCGGACCGCGAGGCCCCGTCAGCGGAGTCCGCTTTGGAGGAGATCCTATGAAAGCCTATTTTCTAAGCCGACTCCTTCGGGAGAAAATCCTGTTGCTGGCCTTTACGCTGATCGGGGCGCTCATCTGGCTGTCCGGCGTGGGCGAGCGGGCGGGGGTGCAGCTGCGTGCCATCAAGACCACCTCGACCGATCTCGACGTGCAGCAACGCTGGTTGTTGCAGCGCACCCGTATCGAGAAGGAAGCCGAGCTGGCCATCGAGCACCTTGATCCGGCCCGTAGTCTCGACAACGTCCGCATGCAGGGTGAGCTCAACACGATGGCCCGTGCGGCGGGACTGTCCAACTACGATGTGACGGACAGTCGCACGGTGCGCACCAGCCAGTTTGCCGTGCACTCGGTGCAGTTCTCCGTGCGCAACGCCGACATCAGCTCGCTCATCACTTTTTACCAGGCGCTGTCGCAGCGTGCGCCGTATCTCGGGCTGGAGCAGTTTGCCTTGGCGAGCAACCGGGCGAATCCGTCCCAGCTCACGGCCTCGTGGCGCGTGACGTCGGTCGAGATCGCGAAGTAAGCGGAGCGTTCGAATTGGCGGGCACGGCGGCCCGCCTTCCAGTTCACATCTTAAAGCTGGAGCTGAGCTGGAAGACGGCGCTGACGATGGCGAAGGCGATGAAGGCGACGAAGCCGAAGACGCCTAGCAGCACTCCTGTCGCGACGATGCTGGTGAAGGCGTTCAACTGGTTCGTAATCGCCTTCTGATACGCCACGGCGATTTTTTTGAGGCCGGGAACGAGGTTGCCGGTGTTCTCACCCACGGCCAATTGGTCGAGCACGAGGTCGGGGAAACATTCGGTGCGGGCGAGCGATGCGGAGAGCGCTTCGCCTTCCAGCACGCGGGCGGTCGCTTCGTCGAAGGCCTGGCGGTGAACGCGGTTTTGAATCTGGCGCTCGGTCATGCGCAGCGCTTCGGACATGGTGATGCCGTTTTCCAGCAGCACGGAGAGCGTTTGACTGAAGGCGAGCACGGTCTGCGAAACGGAGAACGGTCCGAGCAGCGGAAGGCGTAGCGTCCACTCGTCGGTTTGCAGGCGGCCGGGTTCGGTGTGGCGCCAGCGCCAGAAGGCGACCGCGCCGAACGCGAGCGCGGCGATGACGAAGATGCCGTATTTTAGGCCGAAATCGGAGACGCCGAGCAGGAGGCGGGTCGAGGTGGGGAGTTCTCCGCCGAGGGATTTGAGGAGGGTCTGCAGGCGGGGCAGTAGAAACAGTATGAAGAACAGGACCACGCCGCCGGCCACGAACATCATGAAGCCGGGGTAGGCGAGGGAGGTGAGGATTTTTTGCCGCAGTTCCTTTTCCTCCTGCAAGTGCGTGATGAGGCGCGTGAGCACGTCATTCAGGTTGCCCGTGGCTTCTCCAGACTGGATGAGATTGAGGGTCGACGGATCGAAGACTTCGGGGAGCGTGCCCATGGCGCGCGACAACTGCGCACCTTCGCTCAACTGGTCCCAGAGCAGGCCGCAGAGCAGACGCAACCGGGGTTCCTTCAGGCGGGTGCTGAGGAGGCGCACCGATTCACCGGCGGAGAGTCCGCTGGTGGTGAGATCGACGAGCGCCTCAAGAAACGGGAGGCGTTCGCGGCGGGTGAGGGAGGAAACGGAGGGCGCGGATTTTAAATTTGAAATTCCGGATTGGGGCGCGGCGGTTGATTGGGATTTGCGCGGCGGGCCCAGCGGTCCGGCCCTACCTTTCGATCCGCGAGCGGTGGCTTCGCTGACCTGCACCGGGGTGAGTCCGCGGGCGCCGAGGAGGCGGAGGGCGTCCTTGCGGCTCGGCGCGTCGAGCACGTCGGAGACGGTCTGGCCGGAGCGGTCGCGGGCGGTGTAGGTGAAGGAAGGCATGGGGACAACGTGGCGGGCACGGCGGCCCGCTCTCCAAAATTACTTTTCGACGACGGTGATGACGCGGAGGATTTCGTCGAGGGTGGTGTGGCCGGCCTTGACCTTTTCCCAGCCGGACTGGCCGAGGGTGCGCATGCCGTGGACGCGGGCGCAGTGGGCGAGGGTGCGCGTGCTTTCGCGCTTGAGGATAAGGTCGTGGAGTTCGTCGTTGGGCTTGAGGATTTCGAAGAGGCCGATGCGTCCGCGGTAACCGGTCCCGCGGCAGCGATCACAGCCGACGGGCTCGTGGAGTTGGGTGATGCCGGCGGCTTCGGATATATCGAGGCCGAGGATGGCCATGGTGTCCTTGAGCTTGATCGCGGGGATGGGCTCGGGACGGGCGCAGTCGTGGCAGAGGCGGCGGACGAGGCGTTGGGCAATGACGAGCTCAATGGCGGAGGCGACGAGGAACGGCTCGATGCCCATGTCGATCAAGCGCGTGATCGCGCCGGGGGCGTCGTTGGTGTGGAGCGTGGAGAATACCAAGTGACCGGTGAGCGAGGCGCGGATGGCGATGTCAGCGGTGTCGCGGTCGCGAATTTCGCCGACCATGATGACGTCGGGGTCCTGGCGGAGGATGGAGCGCAGGGCGTTGGCGAAGGTGAGGCCGATCTCGGAGCGGATCTGGATCTGGTTCACGCCGGGGACCTCGTATTCGATGGGGTCTTCGACGGTGATAATGCGCAGATCGGTCGAGTTGATTTTGCGAAGAAAGGCGTTGAGCGAGGTGGATTTGCCGGAGCCGGTCGGGCCGGTGACCAGGATGATGCCGTGCGGGTATTCGAGGATGGTGTTGATTTGGGCCTGCTCGTCGGGGCTCATGCCGAGGCGGTCCATGGTGTAGGCTTCCTTCTTCTGGTTGAGGAGGCGGAGCGAGACGGACTCGGCGTAGATGGTGGGCGCGGTGGCGACGCGGATGTCGAGGACGTTGGAGCCGGCGCGGAAGTTGATACGGCCGTCCTGCGGGAGGCGTTTTTCGGAGATGTTGAGCTTCGCCATGATCTTCAGGCGCGAGATGATCGCGTCCTGGAAGCGGCGGAGGTTTTCCGGCACGGGGACCTGCACGAGCAGACCGTCGACGCGGTAGCGGATGGTGAGCTGGGTTTCCTGTGGTTCGAAATGGATGTCGGTCGCCTCGTCGGCGACGGCTTGGGAGATGACGTCGGTGACAAAACGAACGACGGCGGCGTCTTCGTCCACATCGGCGTCTTGTTGCTGGAGGGTTTCCGGGGCGACGTAGTCCTCGTCGCCGTCTTCCAAGCTGCCGGAGCCGACACCGAAGTGCTGGAGGATGAGGTGGTGGATTTTCTCGGGAACGCCGAGGTGCCAGACGAGGGGGCGGGCGGTGAAGGTGCGTATCCAGTCGGACATGACCGCATCCGGCGGCCAGGCGATGGCGAGATGGAGGGGGGCGGAGGAATCCTGGGGGGCTGAGTCGGGGCGCTCACGCTCTCCGCTCTGGTTGGAACCGAAAGTGATCGGCACGAGCTGGTAGTCGTGGACGAGACGAGCCGGGAGGAGGCTGAGGGAGTCGCTGTCGGCTTCGAGGTTGCTGGCGGTGTCGAGGCCGGTGGCTTCGGCGAGGGCGGCGAGGGCGCGGGGCTCGTCGAGGCCGAGGGCGGAGGCGAGGAGCTTGACGCGTTGGTTGCGCGGGGCCTCGGCAATCGCCTGGCGTTGTGCATCGGAGATGCGTTCGGCGAGGGAGACGGGCAGGGAGGACTCGGGTAGGGCGAGCATGGGAGGCCGGTCGGGTTACCGCGAGCGCTTGGGTGCGGGCGTTTTGTCGGTGGCGCGTTTTGTGGGAGGGACGTAGTTGGGGTCGAGTTGTTTGAGCACCGCGTCCTTGTTGGGGAGTTGATCCACTTGATTGAGTGCAGGGGCGTTATCCACCGTGGTGTTGGTCAAGATCGTGGGGCGGAGAAAGAAAATCAGCTCGGTGCGCCGGTCTTCGTGGGTGCGGGTGCCGAACAGGTCTCCGATAAATGGAATGGGTCCGAGGCGGCTGGTGCTGCGGGTGGTCGCCTTTTTCTGCAGGCCGCCGAGAACGAGGATGTCGCCGCTTTTGGCGGTGATAAACGACTGGGTTTTCCGTTTATTGATCACGTTCTGGACGTTGCCATCGATGGTGACCGGGTCGCCAGTGTCGCTGATTTCCTGCTTAAGATCGAGTTGGACGGAGCCGTCGTTGCCGATGAGCGGGGTTACAGTGATCGTGATACCGATTTCTTGTTGGCTGACAGTAGAGGAGGTGGTGCCGGCGGTGGTGGCGCTACTTGCTGTCGAGGTGGTGATACCGGTGATGGTGGGGCGGGTCTCGCCGACGAAGATCGACGCTTCTTTATTATGTGTAGTGGTGATAGTGGGCACGGACAGGATGCTGGTGGTGCCCTTGCGGGGGGTCGTGGTGAATCCGATGGTCGCGGCGAGGTCGACGCTGCCGTTGGAGTTGTAGGCGATGGTGCCGTTGGTCACGGTGGTGCCGGAGCCGGAGCCGGAAAAGCCACGAAGCTTGTTTCCGGAGACGTTCAACCCGAGTGCGTCGATGCCGCTGGTGGCGCTGTCGCTGAGGGTGACTTCGGCGACGACGATTTCGATGCGGACTTGGGCGAGGATGATGTCGAGTTTGTCGATGAGTTCGGTGATGAGGCGGATGTCATCCACGGTGCCGCTTACGACGATGGCGTTGCTGCGGTCATCGGGTGCAACGGTGAGAAGTCCGCTGAACTGGGTGGCTGAATCGGAGGCGATGCTTGATGCCAAGGCATTCGCATTGCTGATGACGGGGGCGGCGTTGTTGTTACCCGTGGCTGCGGGCTTGGCGGTATTGGCGTTGCCGGCATTGGCCTGCGCATTGGGGCGGGTGGATCCGTTGGTTTTGGCCGCTATGGCGGTCTGACCGGTGACGACGGTCGATAGGAGCGTGGCGACGTCCTTGGCGGTGGCGTGTTTAAGGTAAACGACCTCGTTGCGGGTGTTGGGGTCGGCCTTGACGTCGAGCTTGGTGATCAGCTCGTCGAAGAAGGCATACTGGCGGGGGTCGGCGATGAGGACGAGCTGGTTGGTGCGGTCGTCGGCGGAGAGCGAGAGGGAGTTGCCGAGGGCGAGCTGATTGGGCCCTTGCAGCATGAGCTTCACGCGGCTGGCGAGGTCACTGGCCTTGGCGAAACGGAGAGTGTAGAACCTGGGCTTGAAATCGGTCGAGGCCGGGACGTCGAGGGCGAGCAGGAGTTGTTCGACGCGTTGGAGGTTGGAGATCGAATCGGTGACGAGAAAGGCGTTGGTGTTGTTGAAGAGAATCGCACCGCCGAGCTGGACGTTGAGCAGGGTGTTGAGCTGGGGGACGAAGTCCTGGGCCTTGAGGTTGGTGAGCTCGAAGACCTTGGAAGCGACTTTACCGCTGGCGGGGAGGTCCATGACGGACCCGGTGATAAACTCGGGGGCTTCGGAGCGGGTCTTGTTGGCGAGCTCGATGATTTTGAGGTATTTGTCCCCCATCTCGACCACACCGATGTTGTTTAACGCGAGGGCGGAGATGAGTGCGCGGATGGCCTCGGACTTGGGGATGGGGCGGGGGATGTTGAGGGTGATGGCGGTGGCGGGCAGCGCCTGCGGACGGAGGACGATGCGTCCGGTCCAGGCCTCAAGCCGATCAATCACCAGATCGAGGGGCGCATCGCGGAGCCGGAGGGAGTCGATGACTTCCTCGGGGGCGCGCACGGCGGGAATCGTGGCCGTGACAGTTTCGGTGGTCTGGGCGCTTAAGGCGGTGGCGGTGAGGAAAAGCCCGGCGATGACAAGGAGACGGGAAAGGCGCATAGGAAATACGGTTCGACTGGGGCGAAAGCCCCAAGCAGAGGCGAATGCAGGGAGGTTGTAAATGGAGTTATGCCCGCAGGCCTCGGTTTCGGGGACGGCGGATATTTTTGACACTTGCGGGGAAAGGAGGGCGTCCCAACCGTGACGCTTTGCATGCCCAATAGTTTCGGACATCTTTTTCGTATTACCACCTGGGGTGAAAGCCATGGTCCCGGCATCGGCGTGGTCATTGATGGCTGTCCGCCGCTGCTTCCGATCACCGTCGAGGAAATCCAGGCCGAGCTCGACCGGCGCCGTCCGGGGCAGAGCGACATTACCACCCCGCGCAAAGAAGCCGATGTGGTGGAGATTTTATCGGGCGTGTATGAGGGGAAGACCACCGGCACGCCCATCGGGCTGTTTGTGCGCAACACTGATCAGCGGTCCAGCGCGTATAACGAGATGAAGGCGGCTTTCCGGCCGTCGCATGCGGATTTCACCTACCAGACGAAGTTTGGCGTGCGCGATCCCAATGGCGGTGGCCGTAGTTCGGCTCGCGAGACCATCGGTCGCGTGGCGGCCGGGGCGTTTGCCAAAAAAATCCTTTCATTGGCGCATGGTGTGGAAACGCGCGCCTATATCACCCGCGTGCACGACATCGAGGTGCCAGCGGGTGCTTTGACGGCATTCCCTTCACTAGCCGAGGTCGAGGCGACGGCAGTGCGTTGTCCGCATACCGAGACGGCGGAGAAAATGATCGCGCGCATCAAGGAAGTGCGCAGCGACGGTGACTCCGTGGGCGGAGTGATCGAGTGTCGCATCCGCAACGTGCCGGCGGGTTTGGGCGAACCGGTGTTCGACCGGCTTGAGGCTGATCTCGCCAAGGCGATGCTTTCGCTGCCGGCGACGAAGGGCTTCGAGATCGGCAGCGGTTTTGGCGGTTCGCTGCTCAAGGGATCCGAGCACAATGACCTCTTTGAAAACCGAGACGGCCGCGTGCGCACGACGACCAACAACTCCGGCGGCGTGCAGGGCGGAATCAGCAACGGCGAGGAGATCGTGTTTCGCGTGGCCTTCAAGCCGACCGCGACGATCCTCCAGCCGCAGCAGACCGTGGATTTGCAGGGCCAGCCGACCGAGTTGATGGGCAAGGGCCGCCATGATCCCTGCGTTGTCCCCCGTGCCGTGGTGATCGTCGAGGCGATGGCGGCGCTTGTGTTGCTCGACCATGCGATGCGCCAGACCGCGCAAAACGGCGCGTTTGAGTTTTCCGGGAAATAACAGATTATCCGCACATGAATACCGCGCCGATGATTGATCCTTCCCAGCCGGTGACCTCCGAAGCTCCGCTTGTTTACATCATTCTGGGTGCCGCTGGTTCGGGGCGTCGCGAAGTGCTGGCCGACCTGATCGACGGCGGCATGGCCGAGGGTGACTATGCGGTGGTCCTGCTGTCTGCGACCGAGGCCGCCTCCGAACACGATGCCAAGCTGACGAACGTGGCGCGCTGGACGTGGGCCGAGGGAACCATCAACGCCGCGCTGCCGCCTGGGGCGACGCATCTCTTTTTTGTGACCGACGGACGTCTGAACCCCGTTGATCAGATCGAGGCGATCCAGAAATGGATCATGGTGGTGCAAGCCGAGGTCGGCCGTGTCATCACGGTGATCAACTGCGGCCTCGCTGAAAAACACCATGCGTTGCTCGCCTGGTATGAGGCGTGTATTCATTTTTCGGACGTGGCCTTGCTCAACAAGCGCGAGGGTGTGGCCAACAAGTGGATGTCGGAGTTTCAGCTGCGTTTTAAGGAGCTGTGTTATCCGTGTCTGTTCGAGATCGTGAAACACGGACGCGTGAAAAATCCGTTGATCGTCCTCGATCCGCAGGCGCGCCGCATGTCGCACATTTTCGATGTCGACGAGTGGACGGGCATCGATCTGGAAGGCGTGGAATTCGGCACCGAGGACGAGGATGGCAATGAAGAGGAAGGCGAAACGCCGTCCGCCAAAAAGAAGCCGTCCCATCCGAATCAATCTCCCGAGGACGACGACGATTGGCTTCCCGAGATCGATCCCTACTTCCAACTCCGCGCCGGTGGACGCCGCGAGAAGGAGATTCCGGACATCGCGCAGTTTCTCGAATAACCCCAACGCAAAAAGGCCCGGCGAAAAGCCGGGCCTTTTGCATTTACGGGCGACGATTTGAAGTGGCACGGGCTTCCAGCCCGTGGGGATCGGAGGGGAACCTTGCACATGGGCAAGATGCCCATGCCACTTTTATTTCACTGCGGCAGCAGCGGCGACGAAGGCCTTGGCGCGGGCGGTGATGGCGGCCCAGTTCTTTTCCTTGAGAGACTTGGCATCGACCAGCGAACTGCCGGCGGCGGTCGCGAAGGCGCCGGCACGCAGGAAGTCGCCGAGGTTTTCCGCATTCACGCCACCGGTGGGCACGAGCTCGATCTGCGGAAGCGGGGCCTTGATGGCCTTGATGTAGTTGGGGCCGAAGAACTCGGCGGGGAATACCTTGGCGGCGTCCGCACCGGCTTCCCACGCGGCGACGATCTCGGTCGGCGTGAAGGCACCGGCGAAGATCGGCACGCTGTAGCGTTTGCAAAGCGTGATGACGTCGGGGCGCAGGGCCGGGGTGACGATGAACTTGGCTCCGGCGAGGATGCCCATGCGGGCGGTCTCGGCGTCGAGCACGGTGCCGAGGCCGAACACGAAGTCGGGCAGTTCGGCGGAGACTTTTTCCAGCACGCGGATCGCTCCGGGCGTGGTCATGGTGAGTTCGATGCTCGTGAGCCCGCCGTCGGCGAGGGCTTTGGCGCAATCAAGGAGTCCGTCGGCGGACTCGGCGCGAATGAGGGCGATGACTTTCTCGGCTTTGAACTTCGAGAGAATGGCGTCTTTTTTCATGGGTATGGAAGGTGTGAAGGTGCCCGTTCTGCCGGGCCGGTGCGAGCGGGAAACCGCTGAGAACGTTAGCACCTCGCCGACTTGGGTAGCACAGTTTCGTTTCAGGCGAAGAAACGGCGCAGCGCGACCTGCAGTTCCAGGTCTTCGCGGGACTGGCCTGGGTAGCCGTCGTAGTGGCCGGCGGTGAGCCGGAAGAGTTCCTTGGGGCCACCGAGGTCGTGATAGACCGAGTATTGTCCGGCGGGCGGGACGGCCGGATCGAAGGCGGCGGCGGCAACGATCACGGGAATGTGGGTGTGACGGGCCGCGAGGCAGGCGTCGAAGTAGGCGAGCACCTCGCGGATTTCGGGCCGGCGTTGGGCGAGGAGGCGGACGGCTTCGCCGCTGCCGTTGCAGGGAAGTTGGAGGCGGAGCGGATGGTTGCCAAAGCTCGGCACGCAGAGGAACGCGGAGCGGATGCGTTGATCCCACGGCAGGGTGAGCGCGCCCACGCCGCCGCCGAAACTTCCGCCCAGATAATCGGTTCGTGGACGGGCCTCGGGCACCGCTTCGTGGAGCACGGAGATGGCCCGCCAATGATCCATCACGCAGAAACGGTGGACGTAGGTTTCGCGGCGGTCGATTCCGTGAAGAACGTGCTCTCCGCCACCGGAAGGAATGCCGGCGTGGAGGCTACGCGTGGGCAGGCCGGTGCACACGGGTTGGATCGTCGCGGCGCCATCGACGGGCGGGGCGAGGTCGGGGGTGTCACGGCCGCCATATCCATGGCCGATCAACAGCCCGCGGGTGGCGGCGTTTTTGCGGGGCTTGGTGAGCCAGCCGCCGATGCGGTTGCCTAGGATCCCGGCGTAATCGAGATCGAATACCTCGTAGTCTGCGTTGCCTGGATGGGCGGACGGCTTGATCGACCAGTCGAGCGGGGCGGCCATTGCTTCGTCAAACGTGGTGCGCCAGAAAGCGGCGAAGTCAGCCGGTTCATCGATTACTGGATTGAGCGCAAGCAGCGATTCAGGCGAGTAGCCGCCGGTGGGATCAAACGGAAGGGAGTGCGGAAGGGACATGGGGACGAGGCGGACAATTGGCTGCGGGCATGAAAAAACCGTTATCCAAGCGAATAACGGTTCTTTCAAAAATGGTGCCCGGGAACGGACTCGAACCGTTACACCTTGCGGCACAGGCTTCTGAGACCTGCGTGTCTACCAATTCCACCACCCGGGCAGGGAAGGAGGGGAAACCACACGGACCGCTGACATCCTAGGCAAACACAAAATGCACCGGCAACCCGCCTTGGGGTGGTTTGCCGAGAGTTTATTTGCCCATCGCGGCGAGATCGGCGCGGGCGCTTTGCATTTCGGCAATGATCTTGTGGGCGTGATCAAGCAGATGCTGTCCGGGCTTGGTCAAAGCGACCCGGCGTCCCAGCCGATCAAATAGGCGACACTCCAGATCCTGTTCCAGTGACTTGATAGCGTGGCTGATGGCGGATTGGGTGAGGTGGAGCTCGTGAGCGGCCAAAGTGAAGCTACCAACTCGTGCAAGGGTGGTGAAGGCTAGCAGCTTGCGACTGTCGAGGATGGGAGTCATGGGTGTTAAGAGCGGCCGGAGGAATTTTTCTAATAGCACGTTCCAAGCCAGCCGGGAGCATCCTCCAGACTTGTTGTAAAAAACCCCTCGCGGGTCCGGCAGTTCACTGCCACGGTGCCGCCTCTTTTCCCCGTGTCCCGACCCGACGACCGATCTCCGCCCGCCTTTCGCATCGATTTTCCTCCCGAGCTACCCATCAGCATCCGGGCCGGGGAGATCGTGGACCTGATCGCGGCTCATCAGGTGATCATTTTGGCGGGCGAGACCGGTTCGGGTAAAACCACGCAGATCCCCAAGATGTGCCTCGCCGCCGGTCGCGGAAGCCAAGGCCTCATCGCCTGCACGCAGCCGCGTCGCGTCGCGGCTCTTTCGGTTTCGAAACGTGTTTCCGAGGAACTCGGGGTGGAGTGGGGCGGCCCGGTCGGCTGCAAAATCCGTTTCGATGACCGCACGAACCGCAACACGGTCATCAAGTTCATGACCGACGGCATGCTGCTCGCCGAGGTGCAGAGCGATCCGATGCTTCGTAACTACGACACGATCATCCTGGACGAAGCGCACGAGCGTTCGCTCAACATCGACTTCCTGCTCGGCCATCTGCGCAACCTCCGCCACCGCCGGCCCGAGCTTAAGATCATCGTTACCTCCGCGACGATCGACACCGAGGCGTTTTCCAAAGCCTTCGACGATGCGCCCATCGTTCAGGTCTCGGGTCGCACGTATCCAGTCGAGGTCATCTATGCTCCGCTCGACGAATTGGGTAGCGACGCCGCCGAGGGCGACGAACGCTCCTCGAAATCCGAGGCGCTCCACTACATCGATGGTGCGGTCGAAGCGGTGGAGCGCATCGTGCGCGACAGTTCATCCGGTGACATCCTTGTGTTCATGCCGGCCGAGCGTGACATCCGCGAAACCACTGAACTCCTCGAAGGCCGGCGTCTGCCGAACACCGAAATCGTTCCGCTTTTCGGGCGCCTCTCCAACGCCGAGCAGCAACGTGTTTTCGCCACCTCGCAGCGCCGCAAGCTGATCCTTGCGACCAACATTGCCGAGACCTCGCTGACCATTCCGGGCATTCGTTACGTCGTCGACACGGGACTCGCACGCATCAGCCGTTACTCGCCGCAGGCGCGCACACGTCGACTGCCGATCGAGGCGGTCGCGCAATCCAGCGCCGATCAGCGCAAGGGCCGCGCCGGACGCGTATCCGACGGCGTGTGCATCCGCTTGTATTCGGAGGCCGATTTCAACGAGCGCCCGCGTTTCACCCAGCCTGAGATCCAGCGCGCGAACCTCGCCGATGTGATCCTGCGCATGAAGGCGTTCGGCCTCGGCGACATCGAGCGGTTCCCCTTCATCAACATGCCGGCGGCCAAGTCGATTCGCGCCGGCTATGCGTTGCTCGAAGAAATCGGCGCGCTCGATTCCAACGCCAACGAAGCCGCCCGCCAACTCACGCCGCTCGGTCGCGAACTCGCCCGCCTGCCGGTCGATCCGACCGTGGGCCGCATGATCCTCCAGGCGCGCACCGAGAAGGCCGTGCGCGAGGTGCTCGTGATCGCCTCCGGCCTGAGCATCCAGGATCCGCGTGAGCGTCCGATGGAGGCCCGCGAAAAAGCCGACGCCGCCCACCGCCGGTTCAACCATCCCGATTCCGACTTTCTTGCGCTGCTCAATATCTGGGACTCCTACCACGACCAGTTTGACCGGCTCTCGCAGGCGAAGCTGCGCCGGTTCTGCAAAGATCATTTTCTGAGCTACACGCGCATGCGCGAGTGGCGCGACGTGCATTCGCAACTGCTCGATGTGCTGGAGCAGCGGAAGGATTTTCAATTCACGTCCGTCTTTGACGGCATTCCGCCTGACAAGATCACCGACGACAAAACCGCGTTCGCCACGCCGGCCTATCGCGCGATCCATCGCAGCATCCTCGCCGGCCTGCTGGGCAACATCGCGGTGCGCGACGACGAGAACGGTGGTTACAAAGCCACGCATGACCGCCGCGTCACACTATTCCCCGGCTCCGTCCTTTTCGTGCGCGATGAAAAGAAATCCAACCCGTCGCGCGGCGCAGACGCGCGCAACAAAAAGGATTCGAAGAGTCCGCGTTGGATTATGTCGGCGGAGATCATGGAAACGTCGCGCCTGTTTGCGCGCACGTCAGCCCGGCTCGATCCGGCGTGGGCGCTCGACCTCGGCGCGCACTTGGTGAAAGTGGCGCACAGCGAGCCGTTCTGGAACCAGGACGCCGGGCGCGTGATGGTGAAGCAGCGCACGCGTCTTTACGGACTCGAGCTGGAGTCACGCGCCGTGAGTTACGGCAAAGTCGACCCGGTGCACGCGACGGAGATTTTTATCCGCGAAGGCTTGGTCAACGATGTGATCACCTGGCCGCTCGATTTCATCGCGCATAACCGCGGCGTGCGCGAAGACATCGAGAACCTGCTCACGCGCACCCGCGACAGCGGCTACCTCAATCTTGACGAAGGCATCTACCGCTTTTATGCGGCGCGGCTGCTGCCTCAAAATGAAGGAGACGCCGTGGTTTCCTCCGTGGCCGAACTCGTCGATCTCGTGCGCGAACGCAAAGGCGCGGAGCCGCGTTTCCTCATGCTGGAGCCGGACGACCTGCGCGATCCCGAGGAGTTGCAGGCCGACACCGAGGCCTACCCCGAGGTGATGCCGTTGCAGCAGTCCGCGCTACCGCTCGCCTACGCTTACAAACCCGGACAGGCCGACGACGGCGTGACGCTCGACGTGTCGGTGCGCGATGCATCGGCGCTTACGCCGTCTGCGCTCGACTGGGCCGTGCCGGGGCATCTGGCGGCGAAGGTCGAACATTACCTGCGCGCCCTACCCAAAGAATTGCGCCGCGACTTTGTGCCGCTCGGCGATGCCGCGCGGCAGCTCGCGAAGGCGGCGGCGCAACATTCGCGCCTCACGGCCCAACGACACACGCTGCCCGAGACGCTGGCCATTCTGGTGGGCGAACGACTCAAGTTGAAACTCGATGTGAATGTGTTCGCCGAGGACCGTCCGCTGCCCGATCACCTGCGCGTGCGTGTGCGGGTGGTCGATGACGAAGGCCGTGAGATCGGCGCGAGCCGCGAGTTGGCGGAGATCGCTGCGGCGATTGCCCAACATCAACGCGAGGCGAGCGTGAGTGTTTCGCGCGAAGACCCCGACGCCTGGCGCCGGGCCCGCGCGAAGCACGAGATGAACGAACAGACCGAGTGGAAATTCGGCGACGTGGCCGAGCGCGTGCACGTGTGCGATCAGGCGGGCGTAGCGGTGTATGCGTTTCCAGGACTGAAAAACGGCCCAGGCGGTGGCGTGCTGTTACGGTTGTTCAAGACGCCCGAGGAGGCCACCGCGTCGAGTGCGCCGGCGCTGGAGCGGATGTTGGAGTGGCAGCTCACGCACCAGCTCGCGTGTTTGCACAAAGACCTGAAGCAGGTGCGCGAGCTCGGTGCGCTGCTGGCGACACTCGGCACGGCCGACACGTTGCGCGAACACGCCTACATCGCGGTGAGCCGTTGGCTGCTTTCGGCGGAGCGCGTCAACCGCCTTGGCGCATCCGCCTTTGCCGCCGCCGTGATGAAGGCCAAGTCCGATCTGCAAGGACTCGTGCCGCGGTTGATCGATCTGCTGCGGGAAATCCTCACGCTGCGACAGGCGTTGCTGGTGCATCCGAATCCGTATCGCGGACAAGGTCCCGAGCTCGCCGCACTCGTTCCCAATGATTTTCTGCGCGTGACGCCTTACGAACGCCTCGTGCATTTCCCGCGTTATCTGAAGGCGATGAAGATGCGCGCCGATCGCTGGAAACAGAACCAGGTCAAGGACACCGAGCGCATGAAACAACTAGCGGTCTTCACCGGCGTGCCCGAGTTGCGCTGGCAGGTGGAGGAGTTCCGCGTGAGCCTGTTTGCGCAGGAACTCGGCACGGCCGAACCGGTGTCGGTGCAAAAACTGGAACGGGCGCTGGCGGACTTGAAGCAGGGCCTCAAGCCGCAGGCATCTGCAGCGGTTGCGAAAACGACCGAGCCTACGAAGCCGCGCGAGACGACGCCGCTGCCGGTGACGACAACGAAACCGAAGGCACCGCTGAAGAGTTTCGGTTCGCTCGACGCGCTGTTCCGTAAATAAACGTCCGCTCAAAGCGCGGGCGCGTTTGACGCCATTGGACTGCGGGTCAGCTTGGTGCGCATGAAACACGCATCCCTCTTTGTTGGTTTTTGTTTCGCGGTGCTGTCTGCGCACGCCGCGTTGGTGACCAAGCCGGTGGCCTACGAGCACGCCGGCGTTAAGCTCGAAGGGTATCTCGCTTACGACGATGCCAAGGTCTCGGCCGCGCAACCCGCGCCCGGCGTGCTCGTCGTTCACGAATGGTGGGGCCTCAACGCCTACGCGAAGAGCAAGGCCGAGGCGCTGGCAAAACTCGGCTACGTGGCCTTCGCGCTCGATATGTATGGCGCGGGCGTGACCACCGAGGATCCGAAGAAGGCGGGCGAACTCGCGGGACAATTTTATGGCAAGCCACTCATGGCCGAGCGCGCGCAGGCCGGTCTCGACCAGCTGCTGGCGACGGGTCTGGTGGCACCCGGTAAGGTCGCGGCCATCGGCTACTGTTTCGGTGGTTCGACCGTGCAGGCGCTGGCTTACTCGGGCGCGCCGCTGGCGGGTATCGTGAGTTTCCACGGCGGACCGGTGGTGCCGACGGCGGAGCAGGCGGCGGCGATCAAGGGCAAGGTGCTGATCTGCCACGGTGCGATCGATCCGTTCGTAAAACCCGACCAGCTTCAGGCGCTGCTCACCGCGCTCGACGAGGCGAAAGTTGATTATCAATTCGTGAGCTACGCGGGCGCGATCCACGCGTTCACCAATCCCGATGCGACGCGTATGGCCAAGGTCACCGGACTTACCGGTATCGGCTACAACGAAGCCGCCGCGCGCCGCTCGTGGCAGCACATGCGCGATCTGTTCGCGGAAATTTTTTGAGCGGCAGACGGTTATCCGCTGAACGCGCCGCCCTGCTCTTTGATGTCAAGGCACAGGTGCAGGCGTCCGTGGCGTGCGGCGAGTTTGACGCTGGTGCCGAAAATCACGGAGAGGTTGCGTGAGTTGAGTGTGGCGGCGCGCGGGCCGGCGGCATGGACGCGGCCCGATTTCAAAAGCAACGCGTGGGTGAAGGCGGGCGTGATCTCCTCGACATGATGCGTGACGAGGACGAGTGCGGGTGCCTTGGGCTGGCGGGCGAGCGATTCGATGAATTGGAGAAACTGTTCTCGGGCGACCGGATCGAGGCCGGCGCACGGCTCGTCCAAGATGAGCAGCTTCGGTTTCGCCATGAGGGCGCGGGCGATGAGGATGCGCTGACGTTCGCCCTGCGAGAGTTGCCCCCAGAGACGTTTGGCGAGTTTGCCCGCGCCGGTGAAGCGCAGAAGTTTCAGGCCGGCGCGGCGATCGGGGGGCGTGATCTTCATCCACAGGTCGAGCTGCGCGTATTTGCCGCTGATGACGGTTTCGAGCGCGGGCTCGTCGAGCGGCACGCTGGCCTGCAAAGCACTGGTAACGATGCCGACTTGCAACCGCAGGTCGCGCCAATCGCTTTCGCCGTAGCGCTCGCCGAGCAGTTCGATCTCACCTGCGCTGGGCGTGAGGTAACCGGTGAGCGCCTTGAGCAGGGAGGTTTTCCCGCAGCCGTTGGGTCCGAGGATGACCCAGTGCTCGCCGTGATCGACCCGCCAGGCCACGTCGCGCAACAACGTGGTGCGATCACGCATCACGGTGAGTCCATGGAGATTGAGCAAGGGGGAGGTCGCGGGCATCCGCGAACGGTTGGCGGTGCCGTCGGGATCGTCACGCGAAAATCACGGGTTTGGCTTTGCCAATGCACGGTTCCTGCAGAGTGATCGGATCATGCGCATGCGGATATTGACCCTTGGGCTGCTGTTGTTGACGCCGGTGATACTGGCGGCGCGCCCCTTCACCGTCGTCGTTTATAATGTAGAGAACCTGCATGACGCCGATGGCGTGGCGGTTTACGACGACTACCAGCCGGCGGTATATACGCCGGCCCACGCGCTGACCAAAGTGCGCAACATCGCCTCGGTCATTGCAAATTTTCCAGAAGGCCAGCGGCCCGACATCATTCTTTTTCAGGAGATCGAGGTTGATCATACGCCGGGTAAAACGGCTCCCGATTATCCGGCGCTGCTGAAGCGTTACGCGGATACGACGATCACTCAAATGCTCGGGCCCGACTTCTCGCCTGAGATTGCCGACCTGCCGGCCGAGGCGCTGTTGCTGAAGGCGTTCGCAGATCGCGGACTGACCGGCTACACGGTCGTTACCGGCGGTGATGGTGAAGAGTCTGCACGCGATCCGGCCGAACGTCCGGCCATCAAGACGGTCGTCTTCACGCGGTTTCCCGTGAAGGCCGTGCGCCGGTATCCGACACAACACGCACGCAACATCCTCGAGGTGCAGCTCGATGTGGATGGTCACCCGCTGACGGTGTTCGACAACCACTGGAAGTCGGGTGCCGGGGATGCGGCCACCGAACTGGTCCGTATTCAGAATGCCGGAGTGCTGCGCAAGCGACTCGACGAGTTGCTCAAGGCCGATCCCAACGCCGACATCATCATCGGTGGTGACCTGAACTCTCACTACAACCAGAAGCGCCGTTACCGCAAAATGCCGGAGACCGCGATCAACGATATCCTGGGCTCTCAGGGTAACGAGCTCGCCATCCGCGGTTCGTCGCGTGATCTCTACAATCTGTGGTTTGAGCTTCCTCCCGACCAGCGCGGCAGCGACACGTTCAGTGGCGAGTGGGGCACGCTCATGAACCTCATCGTGACGCGCGGTCTCTACGACCTGCGCGGGGTGCAATACATCGACAACTCCTTCGGCGTTGCGAAATTCCCGGGGCTCAACGCCGATGCGGCCGGCTTGCCCGTGCGCTGGAGTTCGGAAGGCGCGGGCGGCCACGGGTTCTCGGATCATTTTCCGATTTATGCGCGGTTCCGGACCGTGGACGACAACCAGCCGGGCAAGTTTATGCCGCTCGTGCGCGACTCGGGTAAGGACGACGACTCCGGACCGGCGACCTCCAAGGTTGATTTGTCCAAGACGGACTTCGCCTCCGCTGTGGTGCTCGCGGACCTGCCCGCCGGCACTCAATTGCGGGACGGGACGTGGACCGGAAAACTTTTCCGTGTCGATGCCAAGGCGCTCGATGACCGGCTGCTGCGCGTGGAGTTTAATGGTGAGACTTACGATGTCTACGGGCCGCGCAAAGAGATCCGTGACCGCCTCTATGCCCAGCGCCGCACGAAGGCCGGACAGCTTGCCTTTTACGGCGAACTCGGCACCTACAAAGGCAGTTGGCAATTCCTCGTGAAATCGGAGGAATGGGTGAAGTGAACACTCCGATCGTTTATACTTACGCCAACTGCGACACCTGCCGCCGCGCCGTGAAATGGTTGCGCGCTCATGAGATCGCTTTTGTGGAGAAACCCATCCGCGAAACCCCGCCCACGCCTGTCGAGTTGCGGGCCATGCTCGCGCATCTCGGAGGTGGGGAGGCCTTGCGCAAATTGTTTAATACGTCGGGTGTCGATTACCGTGCGCAGAAACTCGGTGAAAAACTACCGACGTTGTCCGAGGTCGATGCGCTGGCGTTGCTGGCGGCCAACGGGAATCTGGTGAAGCGCCCTTTTCTTATTGGTAAGGGCGTGGGGCTGGTGGGTTTTAATGAGGCAGTGTGGAGTGATGCCTTGTCCCGGTGACAGGTTGCGCGCAGGCGACTGTGGGTTACTTCGGACCCGGCGGAATGAAAGGCGGAATCGTCGCCTTTCGTGACGCCAGCTTTAAGACGGGCCCGTTGGATTGGGGTTTGACGAAGGGAGGCGTGGTCGTGGAAAACGGCGGGAGCGACGCCGAGGGGGCCGCAGCCGATGCAGACATGGGTGGCGGAGCATCATCGAGCCACGACCACGCTTCGAACTGACCGCTTTCGAGAAGGGTTTCGGTTTCCTTGGCCAACGATTCCAGTTCGGCCGGATTGATTTTGAGCAGGGCGGTTTTGCGGTATGCGGCCCACTGTTCGGCGTGGTAGTCGGCGGCACCTTGTTCAGAGTGGTGTCGGACGAGTTCCTGTTCCGAGGTGACCTCGATCATGATTTGTCCGGTCATGTCCTCCGAGTGTTCGAGGAGGTGGCGGAGAGATGCACAGCCGGTTTCTGCAGTCATGCCCAACGTCAATTGGGTGGAGTCTTTCCAGTCGATCAACCGCTGGCGCCTGAGGGTAAAGCCGGCCGGTCCGGTGTGTTTCCGTTGGGCATCGGCGATCTGGTTGATGAAGCGGACTTCGTTCTCGAGACGTTCGCCCCTGACACACGCCAATGTGCCCATGGGTTGGCAGGCCGCGTCGGTGCTGATGATTTTATCCGGTGCCAGGGTCGCACAAAGATCGAGGAGTGTTTTGAGCGCGGAGTGATACGAACGGATGCTGGTTTCCAGACCAGTTTTGATACGCAACCAGTCGGCGGGATACCGGTAGCGGGCGAGACCGTTGGCGTAGTCAGGGAAACTGCGACGCAAGTGGGTTTCCAACCGATAGGAAACGAGGGGGATCAGCTGGTGTTCGAGCGAGGTGAATTTTTCGTGGTCTTTTTGGAGGGAGGCGAGGGTTTGCCGGGTGTCCTCCAAGTTGGAGCGGATTTCCTGATTCGTCTTGGTTGGAAGAAGGATCATGAAGGGCACCCGGGTCGCCTTGACCTCGCGCTCACGGGCTTGGGCGAGCGGGATGGCTTCGGCGAGGCGGCGACGGGTCAGGGTGAGGGCAGCCTCACGGATGAGCATGTTTCGCAGGCTCGGTGGCGTGAACTCGATCAGGTGGGACTGAGGAGTGTGAGTGGACATGGGGTGGCGGAAAGTAGATGGGTGCCGTGGTGAGAATCGGGGAAGAGTGATGATGGCTGGGGGCGTTCTGAATCTATGAATGCGGTTAAAAACAGACCCGCTGACGCAAATGCAGGATTCGCGCCTTTTGCGCCCAATGATTTCCGCCCGTTGACTCCCAGCGGTTTCTTCCCGCAAAGTCGTCCACGTGACCGCTCCCGTCTTATCTCCGCTGCAACAAACCATGCGCTGGCTCGCCACCCATGCGAACTTTCCGGCTGCGCGCCTGCCGTCGCGGGCGGAGCTCCTGTTGCTCATTTCTACGGCGGCGGAAGAAGAGCAGGTCGCCCTGCAACGCTCCCCGCGCTTCTTGGTGGAGAGCCGTAATGTCGCCAAGGATTCCTCGCTCAAGGCCTACACCATGAATCGTTCGCTGGCCCATTACGTGTGCAACAATGGCCAGAAGACCTAAGATTTAGGCTAATTGTGATATTGGTTTGAAAACTAGGTAAATATGCCTATTAAGCGTAGGTGCATTTGATCTTAAGGCGATTGGTGGTTTGCTCGGGGATAATGTTATCTCTGCCCATGCATGCCGCTATTGAGCGGCGTGTGGAGCAACGATTCGCTGTGCCGGAAGCTGCTGTTCTGAGGCTGGATACGTCTTATGGAACGGTGAACATTCGGGAGGTGCCCGACACGAAAATTATCGAAGTGGTGATCACTCAGACGGCGGAGGTCGACACCGAGCAAGAGATGGACGGGAGGCTTAGGATGTTGGATCTCAAAATGGATCAGCGGACGGATGGGACCGTGATGTTATCCGCCCAATTCCGGCGCTCGCTGACGTGGTCGTGGAAATCGTGGCCGCCGGTCACGCTCGCCTACGAGATTCAGGTGCCGAAGCGGTGCGATGTGGATATTCACACGGGTGATGGACGTATCACGGTCGGGGCGCTGGAGGGTCGAGTGGTCCTCGGCAGCGAGCACGGGGCTATTTTTACCAGTGAGATCGACGGGACGATCAAGGCGCGGAGTCGCACGGGTTCGGTGTCGATCACGGCTTGCACCGGGGAAATCGATGCCTCCACGGATGTTGGCAACCTGACGGTTGGCCGTGCCGGTGGCCGCACGGTGCTCTCCAGCGACGGAGGCTATATCGACCTGCAGCGTGCCTCGGGTGAAGTCGTCGTGCGCGGGAACGGTTCCGATGCGCAGGTCGGCTTTGTGCCTCCGATTTTGCATTCTGCGGATATCGTCACTTCTGGTGGTTCGGTGGTGTTGCTGTTGAACACCACGGCGGCCTGCACGCTCGATTTGAAGTCGTCGATCTTCGGGCATGTAAGCCTTCGCGGCGAGTTACCGCTGGTCGTGACTCGCGGTGGGCGAGGCACATCCTCGTTGGAGGGCGCGGTCAACGGCGGCGGTCCCCGGATCCTGGCAAGCGCCAGCGGCGGCAATGTGCAACTGCGCGCGTTAGCACCGGTGCCGGTGATCCAATGATTGCGTGATTCTTCGCTTCGCGATCGGGCGGCCGTGTGATTCCCTTGGTGGCATGTCCGTCTCCTACGAGCGTCTTATCGCCCACCTTAAACGCATCCACTATCTTGGCACCGTTGCCGGTCTGCTTGGCTGGGACGAACAGGTCAACCTGCCGCCTGACAGCGCCGACCAGCGAGGCGAACAAATGGCGTTGCTCGCCGAGCTTCAGCACGCCGCGTCCAGCAATCCGGAGATCGGCGTGTTGCTGACAGAGCTTGAAGGTAAGGGCGGACCGCTGGGCCGTCCGGGATCGCAAGGCGACGGAGCGGCGGGCTCAGTGGTCCCGCCCTACCTTTCCGATCAGGCCCTGGTCGTGCGTGAGGCGCGGCGCGACTATGATCGTGTCACGAAATTGCCGGCGGAGTTTGTTGCGGAGAAGGCGCGGCTTTCCAGTGCGGCTTACCATGGATGGGCGGCGGCCAAGGCGAAATCGGATTTTTCGGCGTTCGCACCGTTTCTCGAAAAGCATCTCGCCTTCGCCAAGCAGGAGGCGACCTACCTCGGCTGGGGCGACCGGGCCTACGACTACGCCATCGACAAACATGATCCTGGTATGACGGCTGCGACTCTCACGGAGTTGTTCACCGAGTTAAAGGCCGGGCTGGTGCCGCTGGTCCGCGCGATCGCAGCGTCACCGGTCCGGGCCAAGCCGGATATTTTAAAGGGGTTTCCCGTCGAGGCGCAGCGCGACTTCCTGCGCGAAGTCACCGAGCGACTCGGCTTCAACTACCGGCGCGGTCGCATCGATGTGTCGTTGCATCCGTTCTGTGAAGGTGCCGGCGCAGACATCCGCATGACTACGCGCTTTGATGCGGACAATCCGCTCGATTCGCTGTTTTCGTCCATTCACGAAACCGGACACGGGTTGTATGAACAGGGATTACCGCTGGCGATGCAGGGCACGCCGCTCGGACAAAACGCGGGCATGGGCGTGCACGAATCGCAGAGCCGGCTCTGGGAAAACCAAGTCTCGCGCAGTCGCGCCTTCTGGACGTTTTTTGAGCCGCGCTTCCGGGAAAAGTTTCCCACGCAACTCGCCGCCGTGTCATCGGACGACCTCTACCTCGCGGTCAACGAAGTGGCTCCGACACTCATCCGCGTCGATTCCGATGAGGTGCACTACAACCTACACATCCTGCTGCGCTTTGAACTGGAGCGCCGGTTGTTTTCAGGCGAATTGGCGGTGCAGGACCTGCCTGCGGCGTGGAATGCGTTGTCGCAGGAATTGCTTGGGCTGACTCCGTCGGCGGACAAGCAGGGCGTGTTGCAAGACGTGCATTGGTCGGGCGGGGCGTTTGGGTATTTCCCGAGTTACTGTCTCGGAAACATGATCGCCGCGCAGCTGTGGTATACGGTGCGGGCGAAATTTACGGACTTGGATGCGGATTTCGAAAAGGGTGATTTCACCCGACTGCTTGGCTGGCTGCGGGTAAATATCCACGAGCAAGGACGGCGTTATCAGACGCTGGAGCTGGTGCGTCGGGTGACGGGCGAGGAGCTCACGCCGAAATACCTGCTGCGGTATTTGCAGGAACGGTATGCGCCGTTGTATCTGTCTTAATCGTTCTCGTTCTTCGTTCTCTTTCTCGTTCTCGACTGGAACGGTGAAGAGAACGAGAACGAGTAAGAGAACGAAGAACGATTTTAGGATATGACACTCATCGACACCCACACGCACTTGGATGGTTTTGCCCGACGGGGAGAACTGCCTGCGGTGCTGGCCCGCGCTCGCGAGGCTGGCGTCACGGAGATGATTTCCATCGGAACCGAGAGCGACGATTGGTCGCTGATCCGCGACCTCGCGTCGGCGCATCCGGGCGTGGTGAATTACTCGGTGGGATTGCATCCGTGCTGCGTGCGCGAGAACTGGGCCGACGAAGTCGCGCAGGTCGAGGCGTTCTGGAGTGGCACGGGCATCCTTCCCGTGGGCTCGGAGAATCACGGGCAGGATGCCCGTGCCACTTTGCCGGTCGCTTTGGGCGAATGCGGGCTGGATCGGTTTCATCTTCCGAAGGATGATGCGGTGAAGGCGGAGCAGGTTTATGCGTGGCAACGTGAGGCGTTCGCTGCGCAGTTGGTGATCGCGAAGCGGCTGGGGTGTCCGATTGTCGTGCATTCTCGCGGGGCATTCACCGATTCGGTGGCGATGATCGATGCAAGCGGCGTCGATTGGACCCGCGTGGTGTTTCACTGTTTTAGCGAAGGTCCGGCCGAGATGAGCGAGCTGATGGAACGCGGCGCGCGCGGCTCGATCACCGGCGTGCTGACCTATAAAAATGCGGAGAACGTGCGCGAGGCGGCGAAGGTGCAGGGGCTGGGACGGATGATGTTGGAAACGGATGCGCCCTACCTCACGCCGGTGCCGCATCGCGGGAAGCCGAACGAGCCGGCGTTTATGCGGCACACGGCGGAGTATGCGGCGACGATGTTTGGCGTGTCGTTGGATGAGCTGGCGGCGACGAGCACGAAGACGGCGCGGGCGTTTTTCGGAATTTAGCCCACGAAATACACGAAAAGACACGAAAGTCTGAAATAGAAAAGGCGACCCGGATGGATCGCCTTTTTCGTGTCAATTCGTGTATTTCGTGGGGAATAACTCAGGCCTCGTCAAATTTACGGGTAAAGAGCTGTTCGAGCTCGATGAGCATCTGCGGGGCGTCTTCGCCGGTGGCGAGGAACTTGACCTTCGATCCCTTGCCGGCGGCGAGCATCATGAGGCCCATGATCGACTTACCGTTCACCTGCTCTTCGTCCTTTTCGACGAAAACGTCGGCTTTGAACTTGTTGGTGATGCGCACAATCATGGCGGCGGGGCGTGCGTGGATGCCCATTTTGTTTTGAACAACCAGCTCTTTAATGTGCTGGCCCGTCGTGGTTGTGTCGTTCTTTTCCATGCAGTTTGACCTAGCAAAGTCCGGCGAGAGGGGACGGCTTGCAACCCAAAAACCGGACGGGCAGGTTTCCGTCACCATGCCCAAGACCGCGATCATCGTTCCCTGCCGTCTCGAATCCACCCGCTTCCCTCGTAAGTTGCTGCACAGCATCAAGAGTAAGCCGCTGCTCTTGTGGGTGGCCGAGCGTATTAAAAAAGAAGCTCCGGAGTTTCCGTTGTTCTTCGCGGTCGATGACGAATTGCTGGCGGCACCGCTGCGGGCGGCAGGGTTTCAGGCGATTTTGACCGGCGTGCAGCATCAGAGCGGCACCGACCGCATCGCCGAGGCCAATCGCACGGTGAAGGCGGAGCAGGTCATCAATGTGCAGGCCGACGAGCCGTTGGTGACGCGGGCGCAGATTCTCACGCTGGCGGAGCTGATCGGTGGCACGGCGGAGATGGCCACGCTGGGCACGCCATTCACGACGGCGGCGGATTTCAACAATCCGAATCAGGTGAAGGTGGTCTTTGCGCCATCGGGCGGGCGGGCGCTTTATTTTTCACGGGCACCGATTCCTTATGCGCGCGACCGGGCGGGGCGGGTCGATGATGCGTGGGTGCGGGCGAATCCGTGTTTCAAGCATCTCGGGCTTTATGCCTACAAGGCGGAGCTGATTGAGAGCTTCGCGAAGCTGCCGCAGGGGCGTTACGAGCAGATCGAAAAACTGGAGCAGTTGCGCGTGATCGAGAACGGTTTTGAAATTCTCTGCGGCGTGACGAATGACCCGACCATCGGCGTCGATACGCCGGAGGATGCGGAGAAGTTCGAGGCGTGGTTGGGGTGACCGGTTACGGGTTGATCCCGGTAATCCACATGATTTCGCACGCGCCGCCGCCGGTGTCGGTGCGGCTGAGGGACGAGCGCCAACGGTAGCCGTCGGGGCCGGTGACCTCGACGAGGTAGCCATCGAGTGTGACGACGTCGTGACGCTTGATGGCGAGCAACTGGCGGCGGATTGCCGGCGTCGCGGGCAGGCAGTGGGTGTTGGCGGAATGCGTGGCAATCTGGTCGGGATCGAGCGGGGGTTCGTTGCGCCAGGAGTATTCATACCAGCGGCCGGATTGGGAGACTGAGAGGTCGTTGATGACGACAGCGGTGGACATCGGACCCCAACCGAGCGCGAGATCGACCGGCGCGAGTTTGGCGGCGGCATCGTTGCGGTAGCGGTCACGGGAGAGCACGACGGCTTTGATTTCGTAGCGGGCGAGCGGAGTGATCGTGTAGTCGTCGTGACGGAAGGGCGCAGGCAGGCCGGCGGCGGTTTGAACGGGATCATGTGCGGCCGGCATGCCGCGCCATTTGGCGGCGGGCTCGTGCCACCAAAACCAGATGCCAGCGCCGAGGATAACGATGATGAGCCACTTTTTCATGGGAGGGCTACGTTGACGATGATCGGGAAATGGTCGGAGCCGATGTCGGGGCCGATCCGATGTTCATGCGTGAGAATCGAGGACGTGACCAAGCAGTGGTCAAGCGGGATGCGCAAGAACCAGGGCTTAACCGGCCAGGTTGGAGTGATGCCGCGACCGGTATCCTTCATCGCCCCGTCGCTGAGCAGACGCCAAAATGGGGGAGACCATGGAGTGCAGTTGAGATCGCCGATCACTAATGCGGGTGTTGGCGAGTTGGTCGACCAACCGGCGATGGCGGTGAGTTGTCCGTCGCGGAGAGTAACCGTTTCTGCGTTCCCCGGAGGCAGAGGATGGGTTGCGAGGATGCGAAGTGTCCGGTTTCCGGCCAGCGTGAGCGTGGTCTGAATTGAGGGGATTTCGGCGGCACTCAAATAAACGGTGCGGGTGTCGGCGAGCGGTAGCCGACTGTAGAGCGCGATGCCAAAATTGTCCGAACGGGGAACCTTGCGGTAGTAGGGATGGCTTTTTTCGAGTGTGGCAACCGCGTGCAACCAGGTGTTGTTGACCTCGAGCAGTGCGATCACGTCGGGTCGTTCACGGGAAATCAGCTCCAGCAGTGAGGCGTAATTGTGGTTGTCGGTATGGACGTTGGCCAGAAGCAGTTGCAACGACGCTGCGCCGGGCGGAACAGGTGCTCGCGCTTCAAAGCGAGGAAGCAGCATCGCGATATTGAGCAGAGCAAAAACCGCGAGAACCACCGCAAAACGGAAGCGGCGGGCGCAGGCGTAGGTGGCGGCAAACACCAGCAAGCCTACGGCATACTGCGGTCTGAAATGAGTGGTGATTTCCAGCACCCAGTGGCGTTCGCCGGCAAAGGCCGACAGGGTGAGCAGACAAAGACCGAAACCTCCCGCCATGCCCACCCAGAGTGCGGCATCGATCACTCCGCGTAATGACCAGCGAGGGCGATGAAGGGGTGTCGGCATAAATGGAAAAAGCCACTCGGTGATGAGTGGCTTGATGGATAGACTGGTTTTGGCGGGTGCCGATCAGATTTTGCCGGCTTTGCGCTTGGCGACCAGGTTGTAGAAATCTTGGAAGAGCGGGTCGGCGTCGTTCGGGCCGGGGGCGGCTTCGGGGTGGTATTGGACCGAGAAGATCGGGAGCGCTTTGTGGCGCAGGCCTTCGACCGTGTTGTCGTTGAGATTGATCTCGGTCACGATGGCACCGCCTTTTTCGAGGGACTTCGGATCGGTCGCGAAACCGTGGTTTTGCGCGGTGATCGAGACCTTGCCGGTTTCGAGATTCTTGACCGGCTGGTTGCCGCCGCGGTGGCCGAACTTGAGTTTGAAGGTGGTGCCGCCCATCGCGTGCGTGAGCATCTGGTGGCCGAGGCAGATGCCGAAGATCGGGAAGTGCGGCACGAGGCCGGTGACGGTCTTGTGGATGTAGGCGAGCGCGGCGGGATCGCCGGGGCCGTTGGAAAGGAAGACGCCGTCGGGAGCGTGTTCTTTGACCTGCTCGGCGGTCGCGGTTGCAGGGAACACCTTCACGTCGAAGCCGTGGTTGATCAGCTTGCGGAAGATCGAGTGCTTCGCGCCGAAATCAAAGGCGGCGACGGTGAAGCGTTTGGCCGGCGTGTGCGGGAGGCCCAGGGTGGTGCCGACGGGAACGTAGACGGCGTTGTGGTTGGCGGCGTCATCGGCGCGCCAGAGATAGGGCTCTTTGCAGGTGGTGTCCTTGACGTAGTCGCTACCGGCCATGTCGTGCCAGGCTTTGGCCTTGGCGACGGCCTCGGAGTCGGTGAGTGCGAGGGTGGAGAGGCAGCACTTCATCGAACCATCGACGCGCAGCTTTTTGGTGAGCGTGCGGGTGTCCACCTCGCTGATGCCGGGGATGCCGTATTTGCGGAGGTAGTCGTCGAGGGAGGACTGGCTGCGCCAGTTGCTGACAATGGGGGAGAGTTCGCGCACGACCAGGCCGCTCGCACGGGGGGCGGAGGCTTCGCTGTCCTCGTCGTTGACGCCGTAGTTGCCGATCATCGGCGCGGTCATCGTCACGATCTGTCCGAAGTAGGACGGATCGGTGATGATCTCTTGGTAGCCGGTCATCGAGGTATTGAAGACGCATTCGCCCGCGATAGTGGCGTCGGCGCCAAAGGCGCGGCCGCGAAACACGGAACCATCTTCGAGGGCGAGGACTGCGGGTTTGAACGTGGACATTAAAGCCTAACGAAAAGCCCTCCCCCCATGCCTGCCAAGGGTTTTGTGGGGCAAGTGTGTAAAACCTGCGCCCGGTCCGGACGTTCGTCCTATTGCAAGGGTCAGTTTGACAGGGAGGGGACATGAATCTAGCTCTGTCCACTCCCACCCATGCCTTACTCCGAAGATCGTTCCGCCTGGTTTGAGGGCCAAGGCCTCTGGCAACACGTTCCTGCAAGCGATTGGAATGACTGGTCGTGGCAGCTTAAGAACCGGCTCACGAAGCTGGAGGACTTGGAGCGTTACATGACGTTGACCGCCGATGAGCGGGCAGGGGTGCTGTTTGCCGGTCATAAATTGGCGATGTCGATCACGCCTTACTTTTTTAACCTCATCGACCGCAACGATCCTAATTGCCCGATTCGTCTGCAAATGATCCCCCGGGCCGGCGAGGCGCAGCTGCATTCCGAGGAGATGCTCGATTCGCTGGGGGAGGACGAACACTCGCCCGTGCCGGGGTTGGTGCATCGCTATCCGGACCGCGTGCTGTTTCTCGTGACGGACCGGTGTGCGTCGTATTGCCGGTATTGCACGCGCAGCCGGTTGGTTTCCAACGCACAGGACTACAACTTTCATCCCGAATACGAGCAGGGGCTGCGTTACATCGAGTCGCATCCGGAGGTCCGTGACGTGCTGTTGTCGGGCGGCGACCCGCTGTTGCTGTCGGATCGCAAGCTGGATCATCTCTTCGGGCGGTTGCGCGCGATCAAGCATGTGGAGTTTATCCGCATCGGTTCGCGTATCCCGACATTCCTGCCGCAACGTATCACGCCGGAGCTGTGCGAGATTTTCAAAAAGCACGGGCCGATCTGGATGAGCATCCATGTGAATCATCCGAAGGAGGCCACGGCCGAGCTGCGGGATGCGTGTGAGCGGCTGTCGTATGCCGGCGTGCCATTGGGCAACCAGAGCGTGTTGCTCAAGGGCGTGAACGACGACGCCGAGGTCATGCAGGCGCTGGTCCATCGCCTGCTGCGGATGCGCGTGCGGCCTTACTACCTTTATCAGATGGACCTGATCACGGGTGGTGCACACTTCAAAGTCGATGTGCGCAAGGGGCTGGAGATCATCCAATCGCTGCGCGGCCACACGACTGGGTATGCGGTTCCCCAATACGTGATCGATGCGCCCGGGGGCGGTGGCAAGGTGCCGATCAACCCGAACTACATCGAAAAAATCACCGACGACGAAGTGGTCTTCAAAAACTACGAGGGCCGCACGTTCCGTTATCCGCTCACGGCCACGCCGGTGGCGGAGGGAGCCAAAGAGACCTCCGTGAAACTCCACGATGAGCTGCACGGGTAGGCCGGGGTGAGTGCACGACGCCCATGCAGGGTGGGTGCCGGGAGGGAAAATACGTTCAAACCCAAATAAAAGTAGTTTGGGGTATTTGGGGCGCGAAGTATTTATGGGTTACTAAATTTTGGCCTACAGTTGGTTGCGTGATTTGGCTAAGCCGTGAATATTTCCCTGATTATTTTTGAGCGTTTGTCCGACGACCGCGTCTATCCCCATGTAGTCAGTTTTAGTAGTTCTTAGGTTTGCTTGGTGTTAGGTCATGAAAGCCGCTTCTCCCGAGGCGGCTTTTGTGTTTTCGGCAAAGATTATCTTCCGATGCAGACTGTCGAGGGGGAGGGAGTTGGGTGATTGCCTGTGTGGCGCGGCAAACTTTTCCCGTTTGGAGGCGTCATAGGTGATGTCATGAAAAAAACATTCCTTGTTCTCTTGATCGCTGCTGCGGGTGTTGGTTCGGCCCAGGCAGAGGGGTTACGGCCGTCGGTGGTGCAAGGTGCCGTTCTCGGCGGTGTGGCCGGTGCGGTCATCGGCAATAACTCGGGCAACCACAATGGTGGCCAGGGAGCGCTCATCGGGACCGTCCTTGGTGCGTTGCTGGGGGCTGCGGTTGACCAGCCGGCCTCGCGCACCGTCGTTTATACGCAGCCTGCGCCGTTTTGTCCGCCTCCGGTGGTCTATTGCCCGACTCCCGCGCCGGTTTATGTGGTGACCTCGTGTCCGCAGCCGTCACGGGTGGTGGTTTACCAGACGGCGCCGGTCGTGGTTTATCAGAGCTATGGTTACGGACGGCCCTACCAGCAGGTCGTGTATGTTGACCGTGGTTATGGCCGTCATGATCGCGACCATCGTTCCGATCACGGACGGTGGCGTTGAGCTGTAGCCCCTTGGTTCAAGTTTCAGCCGTGCGTCCCAAACGCACGGCTTTTTTGTCGCTTGGGTGCGGGCGGTTGTTTGTCTGGGGGCATGATTTCATTGCACGAAGGCCGGGGCTCCCGGACCAAAAAGCCGCCGGTGCAGGCGCTCGTGCTGGGGTTGTCGGTCGTGGGATGTGCGCCGCGTATCTGGCGACGGTTGGTGGTCAAGGAGTCGATGTGGTTGGCCCGGTTGCACGATTCAATCCAGGTGGCGTTCGACTGGTTCGATTATCAGACGCATGCGTTTACACTGGAGGATTTAAGACTGGGGAATCCGGCCAAGCAGGAGGGGAGTCCATTGGTCGAAGACGACCGCGATATTACGCTGCTGGAGCTGGATCTGTCGAAGCGCGGCGGGATGGTTTACGACTACCACTTCGGCGACGGCTGGCGGGTCGATATTCGCGTGGAAAAAGTGATCCCGGCCGTGAAGGGCGAGTTTTATCCGCGTTGCGTGGAGGGCTCCCGGGCGGGTCCGCCGGAGGATTGCGGCGGAGTCGAGGCTTACCACGATATGCTAGCGTGTATCCAAGAACCGACGACCGAGTTGGGGCGTGAGTGGCTGGAGTGGCTCGGGGTCCAGCACGACCCGGAGAAGTGCGATCTGGATGTGATCAACAAGGCGCTCAAGAGATTCGGGAAATGAGCAGGACCGGCGGCCGTGCGCCGGAGGCGGCTCAGTAGCTGGCGGAGAGCGTCAGGCCGAGGCCGGCGTTGGTGTTGCTGTAGCCATAATCGAAGGCGGAGTCGCCGAGGGATTCGCGGTCTTCGAAGCTGGTGAAGACGCGGGCGGAGGCCCACGGGGTGATGGCGTAGGTGACGCTCAGGCCGACGGAGAAGGTGAGGTCTTGGCGGTCAACATTGACGGCGGGTGGCAAGAGCGCGCTTTCCTGATAGTGGAGGTAGTAAGAATAGCCGATGCGGGCGTAGGGACCCACGGTCCACTGGCCGTGAAGGTAATAATAGGCGGCATCGAGTGATGCATCCCACTTGTCGTTGCGATCATCACGGAAGGGGGTGAAGCCGGCGGGGACGCTGTCGCGGTCCGATTTAGTGTAGGCGTAGCTGAGGCCGGTGCCGAGGCTGAGGATTTGGTTTTGGCTCAGGCTGATGAGTTTGTGCAGACCGAGCGAAGGCGAGTAAGAACGGAAGATCTCGTGGTAGCCAGCTGCGGATCCGTCGAGGCTGTAGACGGCATTGGTGTTCACTCCGAGCGTGGCATCCCAGTTGGCTCCAAAGCGGTAGCGCAGGGAGAGCGGGATGCTGTAGGAGTCGAAATCGAGGTCGTTGTAGGTATTGCCGTTGCCAATACCGTGGTTGAACCGCTGGAAGGATAGCCCGATGGATGGGGTGAGCACGCCTGGGCCCACTGCCATTGAGTGGAACTCGGCGCTCACGGAGAGGGCGTTGGACAGAATCAGGGCGTCTTCCTTGGCGGTGCCGGAGGGGGCGAGGTTGACGTTATTGACGGAGTAGAACTGCGCGTCGTAGGCGAAGGTGAACTTGACCGGCAGCTTGCGCGGTTCGGCAATGCGCTGGTTGCCGGCGTCGGCGTCACCGGGGGCCACCGTGACTCCGGCCTGGGCGGCCGGTTGCGCCGGGGGGGGCGCCGGCTGCTGGGAGCGGTCGATGATGGTTTGTTCGGTTTGAGCGTGAAGGAGCGCGACGGGCGTGGCGAGCAGTGCGAGCAGTGCGAGGTGTTTCATGCCGTAGAGAGGTCGGAAGGTGTTTAGATAGGATGATAAACAGGCTCAGCGTTAGGGGAGAATCGGCAAGGGAGCGGGATTGGCCAGAGTGCCGGTGACGATGTTGCCATTGGCACCGGTGGGCGAGGTGAGGTCGCCGGCCGAGTTCAACGGACGATAGCCGTAGGTGACATTGGTCAGGTTGATCTTGCCGTTGGTGGTCGAGGAGGAGCCGAAGTTGAGCAGGCCCAGTTTCGAGTTAAGCGACGCCACCGAACCCTCGGGGAAATTGATGTTCTGGAGGTTGATGGTGGCGGCGGACATGGTGATGCTGCGGATACCGGCGGAGAAGCTGGTCGAGTTGAGGTCGATCAGATTGGCGGCGTAGAGGTAGAGGTCTTTACCTGCACCGGTAGTGAAAGTGTCGGACATTCGCATGGAGCCATCAATGCGCAGGTAGCGAGTGGCACCGACATACAGGTCGCCGGTGGACGCGAAACCGACTGAATACATGATGGTGTCCGCTTGGTAGCCGCGCGGGAAAAAGAAGCTACGGTCCTGCACAGGGCCCATGGTGTTTCCATAGGTGGGGGTGGGGTTTTGTGGGTCGAAGAACTTCTCATTGAGTTGTTCGGTGGCGGCGCGGAGTGTGCCGGAGAGGTTGCCGTAGGCGGTGAGCAGGCGGCTAAGCCCGGCGGTATCGGCTCCGACGAAGGCGACATTGCCGTCGTTGAGGATTCCCAGCTCGCGAAGCACGAACTTTTGGATCGTGTTGAGCTGAGTATAGTAGGCGATGGTCGCTTTGAGGGCCTGAAGGGACTCTTGTGGGGTCGTCCCCAGAAAGTAGTATGGGACTTCATCATTGGTCCGGGAGCCAATGACCGCCTTGCCGATGTCGAGGTCGAGGAGGGTTTGAAACTCGGACTCGGAAAGCGGACTCAGCAGGTCATTGATTTCGGCCAAAGAGCGTAGTTTAGTGTTATCCTGCCCATTGGGCTGATTGGTCGACGTCGCGAGTTGAAAGAAACTGAAGTTTTTGTTTCCAGTCGCGAGGTAAGTGCGGGTGCGGTCGGGCAGGTTGGTGTAGGCGTTAAGCGTATTCGTTATGAGCGTCTCATCGAGTGGTGATGCATCGCCAAGGAAGTAATAATCGGAGAAAATACCGGTGTCGCGCAGCGCCTGTTGAGTGGCGGTAGAGGCGGAGTTATAATACTGTGCCAACAGCTGGACGCGCAGGGATGCAGTCGTGGTGCCGTTTCCTCCGGGAAGAACTTCACCCGGGGCATGTTGATATAAGAACTCACCGATACCCAAGGCCCGGACCGCAGACTGTTGAGCTGGGGTCAGGCTGTTGTAGAACGAGAGCGTGGCGGTGATTTCTGAGGCGTAATCATGCATGGTTTCGTCCTGCAAGGTGTTGAGCAGGGCGTAACCGATGCCGAGTTGGCGCAGGATGATCTGGTCTTGGCTGCTGGTGTTGGCGAGGGCGGAGATGACAGCGGTGACGTTACTGTTGTGGAAGTAGCCCGGATCGATTTCGAACGCCTTCACGACCTTCAGCTCGTTGGCGTTCAGGTTGCCGGCGTTGGAGAAGATGGTTACGCTGGTCGGTTTTCCGGCGAGTTCGCCGATATTGGAGCCCCAGCCGGCGTCCGCGATGAGGGTGCGTTGGCCGGAATCCAGCGACGTGAGCAGAGCTTGGATGTAGGCCGGGCTGGTGTCCATGATGGCCTGACCGGAGCCGAGATTGATGAGCGCAAGTTGGTCGGAAGAGCCGAGGGCGTTCCAACTGGTCAGAGTGCGTTCGAACGCAGCAGCGCTCCATTCCGACGGATCGGGTGCGTTCCGGAGCTCGTCGGTGGAGGAGGCGAAGCCTTTTACGAAGGTGAGGGCATTTTGGGAGAGTTTGATGAAGCCGGGTAAATGAATGCGTAGGTCATCGTAAGTGAGTGGCAGTCCGGTTTCGCGATCCGGGGACAAGGCCAGGCGGGTGATGTCGAGGTCGTTGAGCGTGGCCAGTAGGAGTTGGACATCAGAGGGAATCTCACCAAAGGAGGTGAGCAGATCTGGGGCATTCGACTTCAGCCGAGCCCGGAAGATTGCAACTGGGTCGGTGCTGACAGTCTTGGTCACGACGTCTGTGGGGTCGCTTTTAGTTCCGTCTCCGCTGTCAGTAGTCTGGGAGGGTTTCCTCGCGGTTTCGATGGCGTGGTCAGCGGCGGCTTTAACTTCCGGGCTGAGGGTGACGCCAAGGCTCTTGGCGACATCCAGGGCGTTCTTGAGTGCGGCGGGATCGAGTTCGATGCCGTTTTCGACCGCCGAGGAGATGGCGGAGATGGTCGTGTCGGCCCAGGTCTGCGCGGCCGCCTGATCTTCAGGAGAGAGTTCGCTGACATTGCCCACTTTTTGGGTTGTTCCGTCGGGCTGAGAAATCGAGAGCTGTCCGGGAGTGATGGATACTTGGCGGCCATCGCTGAAGCTGAGCGAGATCGTGCCATGAGAGACGATGACCGTCTGGATGCCGGCGGCGTTGATACCGACGGTGAAGGTGGTGCCGCGGGCACCGGCGAGGCCGCGGGCGGTGCGGATGCTGTAATCGTAGGCAACGCCCTCGGGTTTATGGAGATCGGATACGACGGCACCTTCTTTCAGGTCGAGGACCGCGTGGTGGGTGACTTCGGTGGTGGAAGTCTGGGACTCGGAAACGCTTTCCAGGAGGAGTATTGTATTGGGGGATACGATGGATTTGACGCCGGGCATCGGGGTGAGGACGACACGTCCGTCGGGGCCGGTGACGATGCGGGTGCCGATGATCACGGTCTCGCCCTTGACGATGGGGCGCGGGGTAGGCTCATCGGGACGTTGCAGGGAGGCTTGACCGCTGACGAAAATAACTCGCACGCTTTGTGCAGAAAGTCCGAGCGTTGTTATTAGCGCCAACCCGATGATTAAGAAAAAGGAGTGGAATTTCATAACTGGTTCTTAAGTCATTGAATCTTACAGTTTATCGGCTGATACAAGTGGTTTTCCATAATTGAACCTCCCGAATCCCGCTTTCTTACGTAAAATTCCGGCCACTTGGCGCGCCCGGCTGGGGGTCACATTGGCTGTCGGGGTGGCTTTGTGGTTTGGCTCGGATCTGCTCGCGCTAAGGCAACTCGAGTGGCTGGCGGAAAAATTTCGCCTGCAGTTGAGAGAACGGTGGGCGATGGTGCCGCCGACGGGGGAGGTGGTGTTAATGGCGATCGATGAGAAGTCGTTGGTCGCCCAAGGGCAGTGGCCGTTCACCCGGTCGGTGCATGGTCAGTTGATGGAGTATCTGGGTAAGGATGCGGGGGTGCGACCGGCAGTGATGAGCTGGGACTTTGTTTTTACCGAAGAGACGTTTGATCCGGCGTTGGATCGGATGTTTGCAGAACCTCTTAAGAATTCGGGTTATCCAATTCTGATGGGGGCATTTACGGATCCGGCGGCACGGGGGATTTTTTCGCAGGGGAAGGGTGCGACGACCTTGGGGCTGACGAAGCCGTTGGTGTTGCCTCCCGAGGTGGTGGCATCGCTACGCGACCTAGGCGGGATGCAGATCCCGATCGGTCCGTTGCTTGAAACGACGCGCTTCGTATTGCTGGATGCAGACGCCGACGAAGACGGGGTGATCCGGCAGATTCCTCTGGTGGTGCGGGTGGGGGACCGGGCGTTTCCCGGTCTCGTGATGGGGACGTTGATGGCGTATTGGAAAGTGACTCCGGGTGACTTGGAGGTGCAGTTGGGTGATGCGGTGATTGTGCACGCATTGGGTGGTGATCATCGTATCCCTATCGATGATCGGGGGTTTTATCATCTGAACTATCGTTACGAGATGCAGGGAGGGAAGACCGTCGGTATTCCGGTGGCCTCATATCAGGACACGTTGGATGCGTTGCTGCCATGGGCGGCGTTTGGCGATGCGATGCCGAAGTTGGCGGTGGCGGGTAAGATCGTGGTGGTCGGGCAGACGGCCACGGGATTGACCGATATCGGGCCGAGTCCGTTGCGCAGCCAGAGCGGCAAGGTATTGGTCCATCTTAACGCGATCGAAAATATCCTGCGCAACGACTACTTGGTGCGCACGGCGGTCTGGCCGGGGTTGGTCGTGATGCTCGTCATCGGGTTGGGTGCGGCATGGGTGTTGGACTCCAAGCGCAGCTTTTATTTTGTCGGCGTGGGGTTTCTGGTGGTCGTGGTCGCGGCCGTGGCCTGGGGACTCCTGGTCGTGGCCAATCTCATGGTGCCGCTGGCGGTGCCCGTGGTGGCGTTCGGTATCCAGCAGGCGGCGGTCACGATGCTCAAGATCCGTGAAGAGCAGGCGCAGCGCGACCGCATCCGGCGCATGTTTGGCTCCTATGTGTCACCGGAGTTGGTGCGGCGTATGGTCGAGACCCGGGCCGAACCGCAGTTGGGCGGACACGAGGACGAGATCACGGCGTTCTTCAGCGACATTCAGGGGTTCTCGGCGTTTTCCGAAGTGCTGACACCGGTCGACCTCGTGCAGTTGCTCAACGAATACCTTGGGGGAATGACCGACATCCTGCAGGAAACCGGAGGGGCACTCGACAAATACATCGGCGACGCGATCGTGGCGATGTTCGGAGGCCTGGTGCCGTTGGCCGATCATGCGCGGCGAGCGTGCGAGTCGGCGGCCCGGATGCAGCAGAGGCAGGCGGAGCTGCGTGCGAGGTGGAAGGCCGAGGGTGATCGCTGGCCGGCGCTGGTGCACAACATGCGCACGCGTATCGGACTGAATTCGGGCCAGGTGGTGGTGGGCAATATGGGATCGCAGCACCGGTTCAACTATACGATGATGGGCGACACGGTGAACTTGGCGGCGCGATGCGAGAGTGGTGCGAAGTCGTTCGGCGTTTATACTGCGGCCACCGGTGCGACGGTGTCTGAGGCGAGGGCCTCGGGCTGCGAGTGCGTGTTTCGAGAATTGGATCGCATCGTGGTGAAAGGGCGTAAGGAGCCTGCGGAGATTTTTGAGATCGTGGCGCTGTCGCCTGAACACTTGCCGGAGGGCGGGGCGCGTTGCCTGGAATTGTTTGCGGCGGGGCGGGCGCATTATTTGAAGCAGGAGTGGGATGAGGCGATCCGCTGCTTTGATGAGGCGTCGTCGTTTGAGCCTTTGCAGCCGGAGCGAGACGCGGGGGTGGAGAATAATCCGTCGCTGCTGATGCGTGCGCGTTGTGAGAAGTTGAAGGCACATCCTCCGGGTGCGGATTGGGACGGGGTTTATCGGATGACGACCAAGTAAGGATGATGCGGATACGGAGCCTTTCCCCCGTCGGTTGGCTTGCGATCACCGCATTGGTTGCGTCCACGGGTTTTGCCGATGGGGCCGGGGACTCCGTGAGCATGCTGACGTATGTCGATGGACGGGTAATGCTGAGGTCGGACGGGGTGGCGCGGGTGGAGTTCCCGAAATCCGGACGTGCGCTGATGCCGGGGGATACGCTGATCACGGGCGATCAATCCCGACTGGCGCTGCGGGTGGGGGACGCGGGTTTGTGGTGGGTGGGTCGCCGCGCGGTTTTCACTCCGATGGCCGAGGGTGGTCGGTTGACGGCGGGGACGGCGTTGGTGCGTGTGCCGACGGAGGCGGGTTTGCGGGTGGAGAGTTCACGGGGCGTGGCGAGGCTGGGCAAGGGGCTCTGGATGTTGCAGGCGGTGGATAACGAGGGGCTGAAAATCATTTGTTTGGACGGACCGGCACCCATTGAGGCGCTGGGCGAAAGCACGCCGGTGGCCGGTGCCGCCGAGACGGTGTCGGATCGCCTGAATTTACATCCGGGTGAACTCGTTTTTTTGCGGCCGGAGGGGAAGGCGTTTGGGCCTATCGTGACGATTTACTTGGAGGAGTTGCTGGCCACGAGCCGCTTGGTGAACGGCTTTCCGGAGCCGTTGGCGGAGCTGCAGCGATTGCGGAATCTCGGTCTTATCCAGCGCGAGCAACTCAAGGGAGTGACCAATGCATTGGTGGCCGGTGCGCATGATGACAAGGGATTTGAAATAGCGGTGCCGCGGCCAAAACCGGTCAAACAAAAATAAGCGATCCAGGCAGTGCGGGACTACGCATGTGATTCGGATCCGGTGAGTTCAGTGCGGTCCGGGTAATGGTTTCTAACTACGTCGGGGAGTTGACGTTTGGGCTCAATGGGTTTTGCTGGCCGCGTTCTTTGGCAGGTGCGTGGTCAGCCGGGAGGTATCGGGCGGTTAACGTCTGGTCCCTCCATCTGACCATGAATAAGACAAAAGACACGTTGACGTTAAACGTCCTCGGTGCGTTTGCCTCCTCGGGCTTCTTCACGAAGCACAAGGTTCGGGCAAGCAAGCCGGCTCAGGTCGTTTATCGGAAACACAATGAAGCCGCGACCCCGGCCCAAACCGCACGCCTCTGGCAGGTGTTCGGTCGGGGGATGTAGTCGCACTGGCGGATCCAAAAGGTCCGCAGTTAAACCAGTAAACAACGCCGCCCGGGAGCTCACGCTTCCGGGCGGTTCTATTTTGAGTGGTCGTTGCCGACGAGAGGGACTTATCCGCCGAGGTAGGCGGCTTTGAGGCGGGGGTCTTCGCGGAGTTGGGCACTGGGCCCCGACACGGCCACGTGGCCGGTTTCCAGGACGTAGGCATGCGACGAAATCTCCAAGGCGAGGTGGGCGTTTTGTTCGACCAGGAGGATGGTGAGGTTTTGGGCGCGGTTAATCTCGACGATTTTTTCGAAGATTGTGGTCACGAGTCGCGGGGCGATGCCGAGCGAGGGTTCGTCGAGCATGAGGAACTTGGGCTGGCCCATGAGCGCGCGGCCGATGGCGAGCATTTGCTGTTCGCCTCCGGAGAGGGTGCCGGCGGTTTGTTTGAGGCGTTCCTTGAGGCGCGGGAAAATCGAGAAGACGTAGTCGCGGGTGCGGGCGATGAGGGGGCGGTCGCGTTGAAGGTAGGCGCCGAGGTCGAGGTTTTCGGCGACGGTGAGATTGGAAAAAACGAGGCGGCCTTCGGGGACGTGGCAGAGTCCGCGGGCGACGATCTGATGCGGGGCGAGGCGGGTGATGTCTTCGCCGGCGAAGTGAATGGTGCCGGCGGAGGGACGGACGAGGCCGGAGATGGTTTGCAGGGTGGTGGTCTTGCCGGCGCCGTTGCCACCGATGAGGGTCACGATGGCTCCGGTGGGGATCTCGAGGGAGATCCCGTTGACGGCTTGGATGGCGCCGTAGGCGACGGAGAGGTTGGTGACGGTCAGCATGCGGAGGACGGAGACTGAGGGTTGCCCACGGAACACACGGAAGAAGCGGAGACGGATTTTTGCCCACGAAACACACAAAAAGACACGAAAGTCGGAGGTAGGAAGTTTTGTGTCATTTCGTGTGTTTCGTGGGCTATCATGGGGTGGGCTCACGGATGGGCGGGTTTTTCTTCGCCGAGGTAGGCTTCGATGACTTTGGGGTCTTTTTGGATTTCGGCGGGGGTGCCTTCGGCGATGCGGACTCCGTAGTCGAGGACGGTGATGCGTTCGCAGACGGTCATGACGACGCGCATCGAATGCTCGACCAGGAGAATGGTGAGGGCGAAGCGTTGGTGGATTTCTTTGATGAGGCGGACGAGATCCACTTTCTCCGACGGGTTCATGCCGGCGGCGGGTTCATCCAGGAGGAGGAGCTTGGGCTGGGTGGCGAGGGCGCGGACGATTTCGAGGCGGCGTTGTTCGCCGTAGGGGAGCGATGAGGCGCGGGCGTCGCGGAAGCGGTCGAGGTTGAAGAGGGCGAGGAGTTCGTCGACGCGGGCGGCCATGGCTGCTTCGTCGGCACGGAAGGTTTTTCCGCGGACGAGGGCCTGGAGGGGCGAGGTGGCGCGGTGGAGGTTGCAGGCGACGCGGACGTTGTCGAAGACGCTGAGGTGGGTGAAGAGGCGGATGTTTTGAAACGTGCGGGCGATGCCGAGGGCGGTGATCTGGTCGGGGCGGAGTCCGGCGAGGTTGCGGCCGGCGAAGGTGAGCGTGCCGGAGGAGGCAGGGTAGACGCCGGTGATGAGGTTGAAGAGCGTGGTCTTGCCGGCGCCGTTGGGGCCGATGAGCCCGTGGAGGCGACCTGCGGGCAGGGCGAGGTCCACGGCGTTGACGGCGGTGAGTCCACCGAAGCGGATGGTGGCGGCGTCGAGGTTGAGGAGGGGGGCGGACATGGCGGGTAAATCTTTCTTCTTTCTCTTAATCTTTATCGTTCGTCAGAAAAGCAGGGACGGAGGGAGAAAGAGAAAGATTAAGAGGAACGAGAAAGAGGGCGGGCATCAGAGGCGGGCGCGGCCGAAGCGGAGGTTGAAGAGGCCTTGGGGGCGGATGAGCATGAGGCCGATGATGAGGGCGGCGTAGAGGACCATGCGGTATTCGGCGACGGGGCGAAGGAACTCGGGGAGGAGGGTGAGCAGAATCGCCGCGAGGATGACGCCGAGGGTGTTGCCCATGCCGCCGAGAATCACGATGACGACGATTTCGACGGAGCGGTAGAAATCGAAGCCGCGGGGATCGATGGCGAGTTTGAGGTGGGCGAAGAGTCCGCCGGCGATGCCGGCGAAAAACGCCGCGAGGGTAAAGGCGACGACTTTGTAGCGGGTGGGGTTGATGCCGGAGGCGGAGGCGGCGATTTCGTCGTCACGCACGGCGAGGAAACCGCGTCCGTAGGTGGAGTTGATGAGGCAACTGATGGTGAAGACGGTCAGCGCGACCCAGCCGAAGGTCCACGCGATGGAGGTGAGGGGCGGCATGCCGTTGAGTCCGATGGCGCCGCCGAGGGCAGGGGTGTTTTGAAAGAGGACGCGGATGATTTCGGCGAAGCCGAGCGTGATGAGTGCGAGGTAGTCGCCTTTGAGCCGGAGGGAGGGGAGTCCGATGAGAAAACCGGCGAGGGCGGCGATGAGTCCGCCGAGGAGCAAGGCTCCGAGGAAGAGGAACTGTTGCGCGGCGGGCGAGTGGGCGGAGTCGATGAGGCGCAGGGTGCAGGCGGAGGAGAAGTAGGCGCCGACGGCCATGAAGCCGGCGTGGCCGAGGGAGAACTGGCCGGCGTGTCCGTTGACGAGGTTGAGGGAGACGCCGAGGATGATGGCGATGCCGACGTTCATCGCGACGTCGAGGTAGTAGGCGTTGAGGGTGCCGCCGAAGACGGTGATCGCGATGGCGGTGGCGACCGTGGCGAGGAGGGCGGTGTGTTGGCGGGGGAGAGACATGGAGTTAACCGCGAAGGGCGCGAAGGGGCGCGAAGGACGGAGACGGAATTTCAAACGCGGATTTCACGGATGGGGACGGATGACGGGATTTTTTGCCCACGAAACACACGAAAAGACACGAAAGTCGGATTCAGAGCGGGGCACGAATTGGTTTTGTTCAGACTTTCTCCACGGTGAAGCGGCCGAGCAGGCCGGCGGGGCGGAAGAGCATGATCACGATGAGGAGACCGAAGGCGATGGCGTCCTTGTAGGTGGAGTAGTCGCTGCCGCCGACGAGGGTTTCGGCTCCGCCGAGAATGAGGGCACCGAGGGCGGCGCCGGGCAGGCTGCCGATGCCGCCGAGGATGGCGGCGACGAAGGCTTTCAAGCCGGGCATGACACCCATGAACGGGTCGATGGACGGGTAGTTGAGCGCGTAGAGAACGCCGCCGGCACCGGCGAGGGCGGACCCGAGGCCGAATGTGAACGTGACGACGGTGTTGAGGTTGATGCCGACGAGCTGGGCGGCGCGGGGATTGAGCGAGACGGCGCGCATGGCGGCACCCAAACGCGTGCGGAATACGATGAGCTGGAGAGCGATCAGCAGCGAGGCGGAGACGCCGATGACAATGAGCTGGTTGCTGGAGACGGTGAGGGTGCCGAATTGGAAACGGGTGGCGGGGAAGACGGCGGGGAAGTTGCGCGGGGTGGAGCCGAAGAGGAGCTGCACGCCGTATTCAAGCAGCAACGACATGCCGATGGCGGTGATGAGGATGTTGAGTTTGGGGGCGTTGCGCAGCGGGCGGTAAGCGAAGCGTTCGATCAGAATACCGAGAGCGGCGCAGGCGGCCATGGCGATGGGCAGGACAGACAACCCACCCCAGAGCGTGCCGGCGGGGAAGTGGCGGGCGGCGAAGTAGCCGGCGAATGAGCCGACCATGAAGACGTCGGCGTGGGCGAAGTTGATGAACCGCAGGACGCCGTAAACCATCGTGTAGCCCAGCGCCAAGAGGGCGTAGATCGCACCCAGGGAAAGGGCGTTGATCAGTTGCTGGAGGAATTCGGTCACTGCTTACGGAGTTTTTTTAACCACGGATTTTACGGATGGGCACGGATGAGGAACTGAAATGATTGCCCACGAAACACACGAAATGACACGAAAGTCGGAGGGATTGGGTTTCGTGTCATTTCGTGTGTTTCGTGGGCAAAGGATTGGGGTCGTGGTTACGGGGAGACGGTTTCGAGGTAGGTGAACTTGCCGTTTTTGATGGTGAGGATGACGGCGGGTTTGCTGGCGTTGCGGTCTTTGTCCATGTCGATGAGGCCGGTGACGCCTGAAAAACCCTTGGTGGCGGCGAGGGCGGTGCGGAGGGCGGCGGGCTCGGTCGAGCCTGCGCGGCGGATGGCGTCGACCAGCATGTAGGCGGCGTCATAACCGAGGGCGGCCATGCCGTCCGGCGTGCGTTCGTCGAAACGGGCACGGTATTTTTTGACGAATTCCTGGATCTTGGGGTCGGGGGATTCGGCGGAGTAGTGGGTGGAGTAGGAGCAGCCTTCGAGGGCGTTGCCGCCGATCTGGAGGAGTTCGGGGGCTTCCCAGCCGTCGCCGCCGATCAGCGGGGCGGTGATGCCGAGTTCGCGGGCCTGTTTGGCGATGAGGGCGACCTCGGTGTAGTAGGCGGGGACGAAGAGGACGTCGGGCTTGGCGGCCTTGATGGCGGTGAGCTGGGCGTTGAAGTCCTTGTCACCCTCGGAGAATTTTTGGTCGGAGACGATTTTGCCGTCGGCCAGTGGGAACTGGTCGCGGAAGACTTCGGCCAGGCCGGTGCTGTAGGAGGAGGAGATGGAGGTGAGGATGGCGGCGTGTTTGGCGGCGAGTTTTTCACGCGCAAAGGTGGCGAGGACCTTGCCCTGGAAAGGGTCGATGAAGCAGGCGCGGAAAATGTAGTCGCCGGTGGCGGTGACGGCCGGGTTGGTGGCCGAGGGACTGAGCATGGGAATCTTGAAGGCTTGGGCGACGCCGGCGCCTTCGAGGGATCGGCTGGAGGTGACCTCGCCGATGAGGGCGATGACCTTGTCGCGGGTGATCAGCTTTTTGACGGCGGTGGCGGCTTCGCCGGGCTTGGACTGGGTGTCTTCGACGACGAGTTCGATCTGGCGGCCGAGGACGCCGCCGGCGGCGTTGATTTCGTCTACGGCGAGGCGGGTGGCTTTGGTGGAGGAATCGCCGAAGGTGCCGTCCTTGCCGGTGATGGCGGCGTAGTTGCCTATCTTTATGGTGGCGGGGGTGGAGGTGTCTTTGGGGCCGCAGCCGGTGAGCAAGAGCAGGGAAACGAAGGGGGCGAGCAACAAGCGGATCGTCCTATGGGATGTAGGCATGGAGGGTGAGTTTTGTAAATTTGCGGCAAAGCGCACGCGTTAATGCAGACACGGAGCAGGCTTTGTTCCGAAACGGAGGTTTGTTTCCCGCTTTGCATTTCGGGGCGCAACGTTCTTTAACCGCAGCCGTTGAATCTCATCGACCGATATATTTTGCGCGAGTGGCTTAAGATGCTCGGGCTCGTGCTGGGCGCGACTCTCGGGTTGTTGCTCATGCAGGCGATGTATGACGATTTCCGCGATTTGTTGGGCGACGGCGCCAGGGGCATCGATCTGGTGATTTATTACATGATCAAGATGCCCAGCTACCTGTCGGTGGTGCTGCCGCTAGCCTTGCTGGTATCGCTGCTCTACACGCTGGGGCAGATGCATCGCAACCACGAGATCACGGCGTTGCGCGCGGCGGGCGTGGGGTTGTTTCGGATCACGCGTGGCATCTGGGTGGTCGGCGTGCTGTTGTGCGGGGTGACGTGGTATATCAATGCGACGGTGATCCCGTGGTCGTTGGCGGAATCGGCGAACATTCGCGACAACATCGAATACCGACACGAGTCGAAGCGCCGCACGGCGGACCGTGTGGGAGCAAAGAACAGCGTCGCCTTTGACAACCGGAAGGACGGTCGCATGTGGTTTTTCAACCGATACAGTCAGTTCACGCGCCGCGCCTATGGCGTGACGGTGGTCGAACTCGATTCGCAGCGTCGCGAAACATCCCGTTTGCTGGCAACCGAGGCTTTCCGCGATACCGCCAAGGGTGGTTGGGTATTTCACGACGGGCGGGTGATCACGATCAATCCCGACGGTGGCGAGGTGGAGGGCACGGAGCAGTTTCGTGAAAAGGTGCGCAGGGGCTACAATGAGGACCCCGCGTTGATGCTGATTTTTGACGACTATCCGCAGGACCTGTCGTTCACCGAATTGCGGCGGATCATCGATTATTTCTCGATCGATGATAATCCGAAGCTGACCGCGTATCTGGTGCGTTATTACGGCGTGATGGCGGAGACGCTTGGGCCGTTGATCATCATCGCGCTGGCGATTCCGTTCGCGGTGAGCGGGGTGCGGGTGAATCCGGCCGTGGGCGTGACGAAGTCGTTGGGGCTTTTTGTGCTGTATTTCGTGCTGTTGAAAACCTGCGCCACGCTGGGCGGGCGCGATGTGATCCCGGCGTTGTGGGCGGCGCTGCTGCCGAGCGGGGTGATGCTGGGCACGGGGATGGTTTTTTTTGCGAGAGTGAGGTGAGGTTGCAGAGACGGGTGTGTCGTCGGCGGTCGATGAGCCGGCGGATTACGAGCATGCGGGACAAAGTCCAAGCTGCGCCGGGGCGCCCCGCTACCAAGGGGTTGGGGGCATTCGGGCGTTGGTATCAGGACCACGCGTAGTTGAAGCTGATGCTGATGCGCTCGTCGTCCACGCGGTTGGCGGCGACTTCGTGACGGAGCCAGCTCTCGAACAGGATCACGTTACCGGCCTCGGCGGGGTAGGTGGTATAGAGGCGGTTTTCGTCGCGGACGCCGGGGAGCTTGGGTGGGGCGGCCATGAGACTGGAGAGACGCGGGTCCTCGAACTTGAGGCCGGAGCAACCCTTCGGCGTGCGCACGTAGTAGGTGCCGCTGATGAAGGAGTTCGGGTGCAGGTGGAGCGAATGGGCGGCGGTGGGCGGCATGATGTTGACCCAGCAGTCGGTCATGCGGATCTCGCGACCGCGCAGGTCCATGTCGAGGTGTTTGGTGTAGGCGCGGACATGTTTGGTGATCTTTTTTTCCAGGTTGCCGAAGCTGCTGGAGAAGCCGTGGAGCTGGTGCATGGACGCGTAGCTGGTGTAGCCGCCGGGGTAGTTCTTGGCGGACCACGCGCGGCCCTCGTCGTCGAAGTCGCGCAGCTGGTGGCACTCGTCGGCGAGTTCGTCGTTGAGACGGGGAAGGCCCTTGGGTTGGAGCGGCTCGCAGTAGATGAAGGTGGGGAACCAGGCTTTGATGGGCATGAGCGGTGGAGAGTTGAGAGTGCCGGGATGAGAGTTGAGAGACGCAGCGGCGGCAAGCGTTCGCGCTGGCTTGCGGGGGAGGGGGCGTTACGACTGCGGGATGTCGTTGTTTGAAGTCGCCGCGCTCTATTACGGGGTCCTGTCGTTGATCACGCTCATGATCTATGCGTGGGACAAGCGCGCATCGAAGCGTCCCAGTGCACAACGGGTGCGCGAACGGACGCTGCACCTGTGGGCGATCGCCGGTGGTTTTTTGGGCGCGCTGGTCGGGCAGTTCTGGCTGCGGCACAAGACGAAGCATCCGTCGTTCCTCATCGTGACGGTGCTCGCGCTGACCGCTCATGCGGGTGCGTGGGCGTGGTGGCTGGGCGGACGGTGAACGCGTCGTCCGGCGGTTCTTTATTCTTTCCTCTTAATTTTTATCTTTCGCCAACGAGGCGGGGAGAAAGAGGAAAGATTAAGAGGAAAGAGCTGCCGGAATCAGTAGATGCGGATTTCGTAGACGCGGGCGGAGGGGGCACCGTGGGTCGCGATGACTTCGAGTTCCAGTTTCTTTCCGATAACGAGTGCGGGCAGTGTGTGGATACGCTTGCGCAGGTAGTTATCCGTGACCTCGGCGATCACTTGGCCGTCGAGGAGAAGGCGGTAGGCCTTGACGGTCTCGGGCTGGGCGCGCCGGGGCGCGGAGCGACCGGTATGGTGGTCGCTCATCGAGAGGATGAGTTCCTTCTCGAAGTGGGTGTCGAAGGTGATGTGGACTTCTTTGATCGCGGCGGGCGCGGGCAAATCGAGGGCGAGCGTGGCGGGTAAGGAAGCGGATTCCCAGCGGTGGGCCGAGTCGGAGGACCACGTGCCGAAGGACGCTTTCAGGTCGCGGGTGATGCCGTCGGTGACGTTGCCGGCGGGGAGGGCGGCTGACGATGCGGTGACGACGGCCTTGCGGGCGAGATCGGAGGCGTCGGCGTTGGGCAGGTTGAGCAGGTAGGCGTCGTCGCGCAGCAGGGCCTGCTGGAGGGCGGTGACGTTGGCCTTGGTGGCGAGCTGGCGGATGTCGGAGTCGACGGCGTCGCGCCAGAGGGCGGCGGCGGTGCCGATGGCCTGGCCGCCGATGGCGCAGGTGGCCATCACGCGGGTGCTGGCGAAGGCGACGTGGGTGGCGGAGATGTTGCGACCCGCGAAGAAGAGATTGGCGATGTTACGCGAGTGGTAGCTGCCGAGCGGAATCGAGTAGAGGTGCTTGAAATGCGTGGGCGTGAACGGCGGCTCATCGGGAACGTCGACTCCGGAGGGCGGGTGGAGATCGATGGCCCAGCCGCCGTAGGCGACTTGGTCTTCGAAGACGCGACCACCGAGGACGTCCTGTTCCTTGAGGACGTGGGGGCCGAGGAAGCGGCGGCTTTCGCGTTTGCCGGGGATGGCACCGACCCAGTCGAGGGCCCAGTTGGCGGAGTTCGGGTGGTCGCCGGAGTTTTTGACGTAGTCCCACACGCCGAGGGCGATGCGGAGGAGTTCGTGGCGGATGGTTTCGTTGTCCTTGAGAGAGTCGATCTGGCCGCCCCATTCGAACCACCAGTAGCCGTATTCGTAGCTGTTGATCGGCCTGAATTTGAAGTGCTCCTTCTTGAACTTGCGGGTCCAGGACGGGGAGACGAAAGGCTGGGGCTGGTCGTATTTGCGGCCGGTGATGAGGATGGAACTTCCGAGTGTGTGGCGGTCGGCGACATCGCGGGCGAGGGTTTCGCCGTATTGGGATTTGGCTTCGCGGCCGACATGGTAGTCGGCGCCGGCTTCGACGCCGAGGCGACCGTCGCCGGTGCAGTCGGCAAAGAATTTGGCGCGGATGAGAAACTCGTCCTCGGTGGGGTTGCGCACGGCGCGGACGGACTGGATGGTGTCGCCTTCCACGGTCGCGCCGACGAGGTCGGTGTCGAGCAGCAGGGTGATGTTGGGCTCGAGCTTCACCTTTTCGTAGAGGAGGAGGTCCCACTGCGAGTAGCAGCGGTGGGGGTTGCGCACGGCGTCTTCGAGGCGAAGTTCCTCCATGATGCCTGATTCGCGGGTGCCGGGCTTGGAACCGTGGCAGTCGGCGCCGACGATGTGCATCTTGATTTCGCTGGAGGCGTTTCCGCCGAGGACGGAGCGGTCCTGGATGAGGACGACGCGGGAGCCATGACGAGCGGCCGCGATGGCGGCGCAGACGCCGGCCAGACCGCCGCCGGCGACGACAAAATCGGTTTCGAGGGTATGCTGGGTTAAGGGCATGAGAAGGAGATTGCCCCAAGGGGCGGTTTGCCTCGAATCTCGGTTTAGTGAAACCGTTGACTGACCGTCCGTGCCGAAGGGAGTGCTTGCGATGAGCGGCGGGCGCGGCGTGACGTTGCGGGAAGTGGCGAAGGCGGCCGGCGTGTCGGTGTCGGCGGTGTCGTATGCGCTGCGTGGAGCGGCGAATATTCCGGCGGAAACGGCGGCGCGGGTGCGGGCGGCGGCGGAGAAACTCGGATACCGGCCCAATGCGCGGGTGGGCGAGCTCATGGCGCACATCCGCCAGGCGAGGCCGCTGGCGACGGCGGAACCGCTGGCGCTGATTTATCTGGAAGGGAGCCGGGCGAGCGCCGCGAAGAATGGTTTTGCACAGATGGTGGAAAACGCGGCGCGCCAACATGCGGAGCGGCTGGGTTACCGGTTGGACGCGTTCTGGCTTTCGGAGGTGGAGGGCAACGCGCGGCGGTTGGCGGGAATCTTGGCGGCGCGGGGCATCAGCGGCGTGTTGTTCGCGCCGACGGCGGGGCGGGAGCGCATCGAACTGGAGTGGCCGTGGGCAGAGTTTGCGATGGCGATGATCGGCATGTCGGAGTTGAGCCGTGCGCTGCCGCGTGCGGGGCATCACCATTACGAGGCGATGCGAGAGGTGTTGGCGCGATTGAAGGCCGCGGGAGCCAAGCGTCCGGTGGCCTTGGTGGAGGCATCGACCAACGAGCGGGCGCATCGTGGCTGGCAGGCGGCGTGGCTGGCGTATGGGCCTGCGGGGGCGGCGAGACGGTTGTGGCTGCAACACGAGCAGACGACGGCTGAGTTGAATGCGTGGTTGGAGCGGGCTGCGCCCGATGCGATCATCGCGGACTCTGCAGGCCTGCTGGGAAAAGCGGGTGCGATGGTGAAGGCGGTTGGCCGTGGGCGGTGTGCGGTGCTCTCGTGGCATCCGGACGTGGAGTTTTCAGGGATCGACCAAGGCTACGACGCGATCGCGGCGCATGCGGTGGACCTGGTGGTCACGCAGCTTCAGCGCAACGAACGCGGCGTGCCCGAGCCGCCGCCGATGCTGCTGTTTCCGGGGCGGTGGCGGGAGGCAGGTGTTTAGAGTTACGCGGGAACCCCGTCTTTGCGGCCGCCGATGCGCTGGGCGCTGTAGATGCCGGCGTGTCCGCTGAACTGGTAACTCAACCAGCAGGCTACGGCGAAGAACACCGCGTGTTGCGAGCCGAAGAGCTCGATGCCCATGAGGGTGCAGGCGAGCGGGGTGTTGCTCGCGCCGGCGAAGACAGCGACGAGCCCGAGTCCGGCGCTGAGATCGACCGGCATGCCGAGGAAGCCAGCGAGGGTGTTGCCGAGCGCGCCGCCGATGAAGAAGAGAGGGGTAACCTCGCCGCCCTTGAAGCCGGCGCCGAGGGTGACGGCGGTGAAGAGCAGTTTCCAAAACCAACTCCACGTATCGGCTCCGCCGGCCAGAAAAACCGAACTCGTGGTCACGTCGCCGGGGTTCATCGCGAGCGTGCCGAGGCCGAGATATTCGCGGGTGCCGAGGGCGTAGGTGAGGCCGATCACGAGCACGCCGCCGATGACCGGGCGCAACCAGAAGATGGGGACGTAGCGGTTGAAGGCCGCGCCCAAACCGTGCGTTGTGCCGGCGAAGAGTCGGGCGCACAGACCGAAGGCCACGCCGACGAGGGCGACTTTGGCGAGGAGAAGCAGATCAATATGGCCGACGGTGATAAAGCCGCCGTGCAGTTCGCCGGTGATAGCCATGCGCGCGTGGTGGGCACCCCAAGCGATGCAGGTGAGATCGCCGACCAAGGCGGCGATCATGCACGGGATGAGCATCTCGTATTGCACGCGGCCGAGGGTGAGCACCTCCATGGCGAAGACCGCGCCGGCGAGAGGCGTGCCGAAGACCGAGCCGAAACCGGCGGCGATGCCCGCCATGAGCAACATGCGGCGGTGTTTTTCGGGGATGCGGCAGAGGCGGTAAAACGCGCTGGCGAGTCCGCCGCCCATTTGCACGGCGGTGCCCTCGCGTCCGGCCGAGCCGCCGAACAGGTGGGTGACGAGGGTGGTGATGAGCACGAGCGGGGTGATGCGCACGGGCACACCGCCGCCGGGCTGGTGGATTTCGTCGATGAGCAGGTTGTTGCCACGTTCGGTATCGCGGCCGAGCAGGTGGTAGAGCCAGGCGATGCCGGCACCGGCCACCGGAAGCAAAAAGAGGAGCCAGCCGTTTTCAAAGCGCAGGCGCGTGGCGCGATCGAGTGACCACAGAAAAAACGCGCTGGCCGAACCGGCGAGCGCTCCTACGGGCGACACGAGCAGAATCCACAGTCCGATCCGCCGGAGACTGTCGAAATAGGTGCGCGGCTGGAGGAGCGACGTCATGGAGAGATCAGATCGCTTCCTCGTCCTCGGCCAGGCCTTCCTGTCCGCGCAAGAGATCGTGCAGGGTGAGCACGCCGCCGAGAGCGTTTTTGCGATAGTCGCCGACGCAGATGAAGTTCACGGGTGACTCGACGAGCAGCTTCTGGGCCTTGGACACAGGGTCGTTGGGCGAGATCCACAACGCTTCGGCCAGGCGCGGGGTGCGACCGGCGGCGAGGGCGTCGGAGGCTTCCTGGCGGGTGAGGATGCCGGTGATTTTTCCGTCGGCCCCGCGCACGGGGAAACGTTCGTGGGAATCGGAGGCGATCAGTTTTTGCAGGCGTTCCTTTTCGAGGGATTCGATGACGACGGGTTGGTAGGTGGTGATGGCTCCGGCGGGGAGTTCGCGCCAGCGCTTGTAGTCGCGCGGGGGCAGGACGTGGTGCGGATCTTCGCCGTTTTGGCGGAGCATTTCCTCGTAGATGCCTTCGTGGGCCATACGGCGACTGACGATCTGGCTGACGAGGGTCGAGAGCAGCAGGAGCGGCACGATGACGAATTGGTGGGTGACTTCGAAGATCAGCAGAATGCAGGTGATCGGAGTGCGGATGACGGCGCCGAGGCAGGCGCACATGCCGCACATGACCAGCATGGCCTGGTCGGAATGGGTGAGCGGCATGAAGAGCGCGGCGAGTGCGGCTATAAATCCCCCGCACATGGCGCCGAGAAACAAGTTTGGGGCGAAGATGCCGCCGCAGCCGCCCGAACCGACGGCGAGCACGGTGGCGCCGAGCTTGGCCACGCCGAGGATAAGGGCGACGTTCCACGCCATGCGGCCGTCGATGCACGCAGTGATGTCGGCGTAACCGATGCCGAATACGCCAAGGTGTCCGGTGATAAGAAAAGCCGCGCCGCCAAGCACCCATGTGCCGAGCGCGCCGGTGGCGGGATGCGCCCAGGTCGGCAACCATCCCGTGCCGCGGAAACGGAGCTGGGCGGCGAGGGTGCCCTTGTGAAAGCCGATGCCGGCGACGGCGGCGACGAGGGCGACGAGCGGGCAGAGCAGGACGCCGCGCCAGCCGGGTTCCATCAACGCGGTGACCTGGAAGGCGGGCTGGGCGCCGACGAGGGCGTGGGCGACGAGCGCGCCCATGACGGCCGCGAGCAGGATGCCGCCGAGCAGACGGCTGTTGAGATCGCCGACGATCTCTTCGAGCACGAAGGTGATCGCGGTGAGCGGTGCGTTGAAGATGGCGGCGAGCGCGGCGGCGGAGCCGGCGGCGCTGAAGATGCGGCGGCGTTGTTTGGCCACGCCGAGAAAACCGGCGGCCGACGAAAGCGAGGCCGCGCCGATCTGCACCGCCGGACCTTCGGGGCCCATGCTCACGCCGCTGCCCATGGTGAGGGCGGACGCGAAAAACTTCACGACGGCGACACGCAGGGGCATCACCCCGAAATCCTTCCAGAAGCAAAGTTTGGCGGGCAACACGCCGCCGCCGCCGGCTTGAGGGGCAAATTGCCGCACCAGCCATGTCGCCAGCAGACTGCCCAGCACCACGGAGGCGAGCGTGCCGACAATGAACTTGGCCGTGGTGGCATCCGACAGCGCCTGGATGGTGTGCTCGGCGATCCATTCCGAAGTCAGGTGAAAGGCGACCGCGACCAGCCCCGTAAAAATACCGAGCAACGAAAGCATGACCAGCTGACGGACCGAGGCGGGAAGCGACATCCATCGTGCGTTGATCGCATGGAAGGCGTCTGTGATTGAAAGTTTCATTGCAAAGGGACGTCGCCCGCAGAGGCGGCCGGCAAATCGGAACGTGACAGTTCGCATGGTTCCGGCGTGTGTTTCAACGATTCTCTTGGGGTGTGCAGGTAAGAGACCGGGCTCGCCGTGTGCCCGGTTGCGTGCAAAGTAGGTGGGCAATGAACTGGTTAACGTGGGCGTTGCTTTCGGCGGTGTTCGCGGGCGCGACGGCGGTGTTGGCCAAGGTTGGCATCGAAAACGTCAACTCACACTTGGCCACCGCCATTCGCACGACGGTGGTGCTGGTGTTCGCGTGGATCATCGTGCTGGCGGCGGCACCGGGGGAGGTGCGCACGATGGGAACGTTGTCGGCGCGGACGTGGTGGTTCCTTGCCTTTTCGGGCGTGGCCACGGGACTGTCGTGGATCTGTTACTTTCGTGCGTTGCAACTGGGCGAAGCCTCGAAGGTCGCGCCGATCGACAAGCTGAGCGTGGTGTTCGTGCTGGTGTTCGCCGTGATGTTTTTGGGCGAACCGTTCACTTGGAAAACGGGGATCGGCGGGGCGTTGATCGCGGCGGGGGCGGTGGTGCTGGCGATCAAGTAACCGACTCAGGGCGCGGGTTTGGCGGCGGACTGGCGCTTGAAGAGTTGGGCGCGCAGGTAGATGTCGGGCGTGGCGGTTTTCCAGGCGGTGAACCAGAGGCTGGAGAGCATTTCGCCGCCGCACAGAAGTTGTTCGCCGATGAAGGCGCGTCCGGCCGCACCGCCGTCGGTCGCGTTGGGTTTGAGTGCTCCGGTTTTGTCGAGTTGGTAGAGCGGCTCGACGCGGGCATGCTGTGTGACGAGGTAGATGAGGATGTCGTCGAAGATGGGACTGCGGGCGTCGGCGGGCGTGCCGGAGGTCGGCATCCCGAGATCGTGCGCGGGGCGGGCGGAGGCGGCGAGGTCGGCGGTGTTCAGTCCGCCGAGTGCGATGAAGCCGCCGTCGATCCACGCGTGAAAGGACGAGGATCGCGTGTAGCCTTGCGGGTTGTCGCCGACCCAGCCGTTGTTGTGCATGGTGGTGTGGAGCGGCTGGGCACCGTCGCCGACGTAGTGGCCCATGAGGCCCATGAGGTAGATGATGTTGGCCTGGGCGTTGGCGACCTCCTCGGGCGTGCCGGCCTCCTCGTAGGCGCGGAGGTAGGAGAAGGCGGACTTCAATTTGGCGTAGTTCTCGATGATTGACCACGGGAGGAAACCGATGAGCTCGCGCGTGTGGTCCTTGTTTTTGTCGGCATTGATCGGGGCGAATTTTTCGGGATGAGCGGCGCGGGCCTCGGCGAGTTGGGCGGCAAAGATGTAGCGGAACTCGCTGAGCGTGGCGACGGGCAGCCCGGCGGCGTCGAGGTATTCGAAATCGAGGTAGTGGTCGGGGCCGTTGACGTGCTTGAGCGAAAGCTCGGCGGTGCTTCGCCAGCGGTCGGGCTCGCCGGCGAGGAAGGCGATGCGCTCGGCGGCGGCGGGCGTCTTGGTGAAAGCGGGAAACTCCTCCGGAAGGCCGGCGAGGGCGAGCTGGTTGACGGTGCGGTGGGCCTCGTAATTCCAGGCGTGGAGCGAGGCGGTGGCGGCCAAAAACAGGAACAGGCGGCGCAAAATCATGAATCTAGGGTTGGCCCGGAGCGCGGGTGGTTGCAACCTCGCCGGAATGCTGGGCCGTATCCCGTTGTTCATTATCCTCTCGTTCGTTGTCGTTGTTGCGCGGGCGGACGATGTGGCGGACCGGGTCGTCATCCTGGCGAATTCGGACGAGCCCGAGTCGGTGAAGCTCGCGGAGTATTACGCGACGAAGCGCGGAGTGCCGGCGGCCAACATCGTCGCGTTGAACATGCCGCTCGCCGAGGCGATCACGTGGCGCGAGTTCGTAGACAGGGTGTTCAATCCGTTGCAGGCGGAGCTGGTGAAGCGCGGGTGGATCGACGCCATCGGGATGGATCTGACGGATGCGGCGGGCCGGAAAAAATATGTGATATCGGGACACAGGATTTCCTATCTGACGGTGTGCCGCGGGGTGCCGCTGAAGGTGGTGCATGACGCGCAATTGCCCGCCGAGGATGTGCCGCCTGCGACGAATCCGGCGTTCAAGACGAACGCGGCATCGGTCGACGGTGAACTCGCGCTGCTGGCGTTGAGCAATCCGCCGACGATCGCGTTTGTGCCGAATCCGCTTTTCAAAAACGACACGCCCTCGTCGATTCAGTTGAACCAGATCGTCAAGGTGGGGCGGCTCGACGGACCGACCTTTGGCGACGCGCGGGGACTGATCGACCGGGCGCTTGAGGCCGAGACCACGGGATTGATCGGGCGCAGTTATGTGGACATCGGCGGACCGCATGCGGCGGGAGACCGGTGGTTGGAGGACGCGGCGAAACAACTCGACCGGCTCGGCTTCGACGGCGATGTGGACCGTGCGGGCGGTTCGATGCCTCCGTGGGCGAGGATGGATGCGCCGGTTTTGTATTTTGGATGGTATGCGGGCGATCTGAACGGTCCATTCACGCGGGAGGATTTCGAATTTCCGGCCGGGGCGGTGGCGTTGCACATTCACAGTTTTTCGGCGGACACCGTGCGGTCCACGACGCGCGGTTGGGTGGGGCCGCTGGTCGCGCGCGGGGTCACGGCAACGTTTGGAAACGTGAACGAGCCCTACCTCGAACTCACGCATCAACCCCAGCTCATCCTGAAGTCGTTGGCGCGCGGAGACCGGCTGGGCGATGCGGCGGCGTATGCGGTGCCGGTTTACAGCTGGCAGGCGATGTCGGTGGGCGATCCGTTGTATCGTCCGTTCAAGGTTTCGTTCACCGACCAGTGGCAGCATCGGGACAAACTCCCTCCGGAGGAACGCGCCTACTTGGTGCTGCGCCGAATGCACGAGATGAATCATGAGGCCGACCGCAACGGGGCGATCTGGGCGGGACTTCAGGCGTTGAAGGCGGGCTTCAATCCGGCGGTGGCGCTGGCCACGGGGGACTTGCAACGTGCGACCGGCGACATGGCGGGTGTGCGTGCGACTATTGATGGCGTGACCAAGCGGCGTCAGTTTTTCGGTGCCGAAAATCCGATCGCAGTTATGCTCGCCCAGCGCCTCGGTGAGGCCGGTGATGCGGAGGCCGCGTTGGTAGTTTTCAAGACTGTGCTCTCAAGCCGGACGCTCTCCAAAGAAATGCGCATTCAGTGGCTGCCGCCCGCGCTGGCGATGGCCCGTGCGGCCAAGGATACGCGCCAGACGTTGCGCTGGGACGAGGAATACCGGGACTTGACTGCGCCGTCGGCGGTTGCCGCTCAAAAATAAAAAGCCCTGCGACAGGCGTCACGGGGCTTTGAGGGCTGGAGGGATGGGTTGAGCGGGCGACTCAGACCTTGTCGACGATCTTGTCGGCGAGGCCGTAGGCGATGGCTTCCTCGGCATTGAGGTAGAAGTCGCGGTCGGTGTCTTTGTTGATGCGCTCGATGGGCTGGCCGGAGGCATCGGCGAGGATTTGGTTCAGCTCGGCGCGGAGTTTTTCCATTTCCTTGGCCTGGATGTTGATGTCGGTCGCGGGGCCGACCATGCGGCCGGAGATGAGCGGTTGGTGGATGAGGACGCGGGAGTGCGGGTAGAGGAGGCGGCGGCCCTTTTTGGCGCCCGAGAGGAGGATGGAGCCCATCGAGGCGGCCATGCCGGTCACGATGACGGTGATGGGCGAGGTCAGGAGCTGCATGGTGTCATAGACGGCCATGCCGGCGGTGATGGAGCCGCCCGGGCTGTTGAGGTAGAAGAAGATTTCTTTGCCGGGATCGTTGGCCTCGAGGTAGAGGAATTTCTCGGTGAGGTCCTTGGCGCTTTCGTCAGTCACGGCGCCCCAGAGGAAGATCTTACGTTCATCGAGAAATTTTTTCTGGATGAGCATGGCGACGGGAGCGGAGGACTTTTTGGCGAGCTTGTCGGCTTCCTTGTCGTCGTCATCATCCTCGTCATCGTCAAGGCGGGGGAGGGGTGCGTTCAGACCGGGCTGGAGATTGTCGAAATGCATATGGTGTTTACGTTGAGAAGCGGGTGCGCGTTGGCAAGTGCTCAGGCAAAGTTGATCAAAAGGCCGGTTGCGAAGGGGTGATCGCGGCTTTTCGCAACGTGATCACACATTCGAGGTGGCGCGTCTGCGGGAAGAGGTCGAAGGGTTGGACGGCGGTGAGTTCGTAGCCGGCGGATAGAAACGATTTCAGGTCGCGCATCTGCGTGGCCGGATCGCAAGACACGTAGACGACGGCGCGCGGACTGTAGGCGAAGAGCTGTTGCAGGAATGCTTCGTCGCAGCCTTTGCGGGGTGGATCGATGAGGACGACGGTGTCGGCGGCGGGGACGGTCAGGCCTGCGAAAATCGCGGCGGCGTCGCCGGCTTGGAACGTGACGTCGGCGAGGTGGTTGGCGGCGGCGTTTTGTTTGGCGAAGACAATACTGCTTTCGCTGATCTCGATGCCGGCGACTTTCTCAAAGGCGGGCGCGGCGGTGAGGGCGAAGAGTCCGCTGCCGCAATACGCGTCCACCATGAAACGTGCGCCGCTGGCGGCGGCTTGTTCGCGGGCGTAGCCGGTGAAGGCGGGGAGGATGAACGGGTTGTTCTGAAAAAAATCGCGGGCGAGAAACTTCAATTTCAGGTCGCCGACGGTCTCGGTGACGATGTCATCGTAGTTGGTCGTGACGATTCCGGAGGCGTCGCGGAGGAGGAGAGTGCCGCCGCGGGCGTAGTCGCCGTTGGCGGCTTTTTGGCGGACATTGGCGCGGGACTCGGCGAGGCGGGCGTTGATCGGGTCGGTGGCGATCACGCAGCGTTGCACGTCGATGATGTCGAAGCGGGTGCCCTGGCGGAGAAAGCCGATGGGCAGCTCGCGTCCGTCGTCGCGCGGGGCGTTGAAGTGCGGCGTGATCTTGGAGCGGTAACCGTATTGGACGGGCGAGCCGATGACGGGTGAGACGGGGAATTCGACGCCGGCCATGAACTTGAGGAGCTCCTCGACCTGGCGACGCTTCCACGTGAGTTGCGCGGCGTAAGTGAGGTTCTGGTATTGGCAGCCGCCGCAGGAGGCGAAATGGGGGCATGGCGCGTCGATGCGGTCGGGGGAGGGCGTGAGGATGGCGACGACGTCGGCTTCGGAGAAATTCTTGTGGTTGCGGAAGACACGGGCCTTCACGCGTTCACCGGGCAGGGTGAACGGGACCATGACGACCCATTTGGAATCAGGCTCGTCGGGGTGGGGCACGCGGCCGAGGCCCACGCCGAGGTTGGTGAGCGTGGCGATCTCCAGCTCGATCTCTTGGTGATAGGCGAAGGGACGGTCGTTGAATTTTTTCTTTTTAACCACGAAACACACGAAACACACGAAAGGGGAGGAAACGAGGCCGGTTTTTTATTTCGTGTGTTTTGTGTGTTTCGTGGTTTCTCCATTCCTGTGCCTGTCGAAAAAATCACCAGTCTCCAGAATCCGCGCATCAAGCAGTTGGTAAAACTGCGCGACCGGCGTCCGCGCGACGAGGCGGGTGTGTTCATGGTCGAGGGCTACCGGCAGATCCGCCGGGCGCTGGAAAAAAACATCACGCTGACGGAGCTTTATGTGTCGCCCGAGTGGTATCTCGGCGAAAACGAGCCGACGTTGATCGCCCAGGCGCAGGCGGCGGGCGCGCAGGTCTTTGAGTTGAGTAAGGATGCGTTCGCCAAGGTGGCCTACCGAGAGAGGCCCGACGGGCTGCTGGCGGTGGCACCGCAGTGGCGCCGGAGCTTGGCGGACATCCCGGCACCGAAAGCGGGCAAGTTTCCGTTTTTGCTGGTGGTCGAGGCGATCGAGAAGCCGGGGAATCTCGGGACGATTTTGCGGAGCGCGGATGCGGCGGGTGTGGACGCGCTCATCGTGTGCGATCCGGTGACGGACCTGTTTAATCCCAACGTGGTGCGTGCTTCGACGGGCGTGTTGTTTTCGGTGCCGGTGGTGATTGCGAGCAGCACGGAGGTGCGCGAGTGGTTGCAGGCAAAGGGAGTGAAGTCGGTGGCGACGACGCCTTCGGCGACGGATTTTTATACGGACACGGATCTGCGCGGGCCGCTGGCGATCGTGATGGGCAGCGAGCAATACGGGTTGAGCGACTACTGGTTGAAGGAAGCGGACCAGCGCGTGGTGATTCCGATGGCGGGCCAGGCTGATTCGCTGAACGTGGCGATGGCGACGATCATCACGCTGTTCGAAGCGGTGCGTCAGCGTGGAGTTTAATCCGGGTTGCGCAATCCGGCGACCAAGGCGGCGGTGCCTTCGGACATGCTGATGCGTGGCGTGTAGCCGAGGTCGCGGCGGGCGGCGTCGATGGAGAACCAGTGGTCTTTCGCGAGTTCGGCGGCGATGAAGCGGGTCATGGGCGGTTCGCCCTTGAGCGGCAGCACGCGCCAGGCGGCTTCGCAGACGGAACCGATCGCGGAGGCGGCGGTGAGGGAAATGTGGCGTGTGACCGGGGGTTCTCCGATGGCGGTCAGGAGGGAGTTGATCCATTCCCAAAGGAGGATCGGCTCGCCGTTGGTGATGAAATAGGCGCGGCCGGCGGCGGGTCCGGAGAGGGCCTGTTCGGCGGCGAGGTGGGCGTCGACGACGTTTTCGACGTGGACCATGTCGACGCGGTTGTCACCTGCGCCGATGATGCGGAGGCGGCCGGCGCGGGCGCGCGCGAGGATGCGGGGAACGAGGTGCGGATCACCCAGGCCCCAGATGAGGTGGGGGCGGAGGGAGACGGTGCGCAGCGCGGGTGAGTTGGCGGCCAGCACGTCGCGTTCGGCAAGGGCCTTCGTGAGCGGGTAGGGGCTGGGGCAGGCGGTGGTGAGCGGGAGGGATTCGTCGGCACCGGCGAGGTCGCGGCCATTGTAAACCACACTGGGCGTGCTCGTATAAATGAAGCGCGGCACACCGTGTTCGCGGCAACCGGCGAGCAGGGCGCGGGTGCCGAGGACGTTGGCGCGGAAAAAATCATCGTAGCGTCCCCACACGCCGACTTTGGCGGCGACATGGAAAACGGTGCCGATGCCGCGGCAGGCGGCGAGCATCGAGGCTTCGTCGGCGAGCGCGGCGCGGATGAAACGGACGCCGCGTTTTTCGAGGTCGGGCGCGGGCGTGCGGCCGAGCACGACGACGGAACGGCCTTGGGCGAGGAGGCGTTCGACGAGACGGCGGCCGAGGAACCCGGTGCCGCCGGTCACGAGTGCGGGTAAGTTTTGCGGAGCGCTCATCGCTTGGGGTCGGATTCGTAGCCGGTGGCGCCGTCGGCCGCCCAGCGGGCGAGCGTGAGGCGGTGGATCTTGGCGTTGTGGCGCACGTCGACCGGGAATTTTTTCCGAAAATAGAAGAGCGTGATGTTGGCCGTGTGGGGGTGGCGCTTGGCGATCTCGCGGAGTTCGCGGGCGAACCGCCGGCAGTCGGCGCTGGACTCGGCAAAGCTCCATGAAGTCGGTTCGATCACGATGGCGGGGCGCTGGCGTCCGCGTGGTCCGAGGCCGATCAACGCACTGCGGCGCACGTCGGCATGCGTGTTGAAAATGGGTTCAACCAGCTCGGTGAAGAGCAGGCCGTCGGGGGTTTCGAGCCGTTCGGCTTTGCGTCCGCAGAACCAGAGGCGTCCGTCGCCGTCGAAATATCCGGCGTCGCCCATCCGGTGAAACACCGGATGGGAAATTCCAAGGGCCAAATCACAAATTCCAACGGGATCCGGCGCGCCTTCGGCGTGCGCTGTGAGTTGGGATTTGGAGACGGTTCCGGCATTGATCTTGGCGGAGGCGGTGGCTTCGGGGAGGGTGTCGTAGGTGTGCGTGACGGTGGGGCCGCGCACGATGATTTCGCCGATTTCGCCTGCGGGGAGGATACGGGTGTCAGCCAGACTGGCGATGGGGACGTCGGTGAGGGCGATGATCTTGACCTCGTTGGCGGGGAGCGGGCGACCGACGCAGGTGCCGGCGCCGTGTTGGGTGGCGACGGCGGTTTCGGCGAGGACTTCGGCGGCGCTGATGGTGCTCACGGGCAGCGCTTCGGTTGCTCCGTAGGGGCTGTGCAGCATGCCGTTGGGAAGGACGGGCGTCATGAGGTCCCACAGGTCGGGAGGAACGGGGGCTCCGGCACAGAGCACGCGTTTCATCGAGGGGAGGGTGGTGTGCGTGTGGTGGCAGTGGACGGCGATTTTGCGCCAGAGGGTGGGCGAGCCGAAGGAGCTGGTGATGTTTTCCTGGGTGATGGCCTGGACGATTTTTTTCGGATCAACGGCGGCGGGGAGGCTGGGGTTGATCTCGGGCACGACGGTGGTCATGCCGAGCGCGGGATTGAAGAGGGCGAAGAGGGGCAACAGGGGCAGGTCGATCTCGCCGGGTTGGATGTCGTAGGTTGAGCGGATGAGTTCAACCTGGGCGTCAAACATGCCGTGGGTGTAACAGACGCCTTTGGGTGCGCCGGTGGAGCCGGAGGTGAAGAGAATGGCGGCGGGGTCGGAGGAGGCGCAGCTTTCTATTTGGAGCGTGGCGTCTGGCGTTTGTGGTTTGGCGCGGGCGGTAGGGGAGGCGCTGGCGGCGATGCGGATCTCGACGGTGCGAAAGGTTTTCCGGTAAACGTGGCTGACGAGGCGGGCGAGCGGGATGCCGAGGAGGACACGCGGTCGGGAGCGGGCGACGCAGGAGAGAAAACTTTTCAGGCCCATGCCGGGGTCGATCACGACGGGCACGGCTCCGTGGGCGAAGAGGGCGAAGGCGGCGGCGATGAGGGGCAGCCCGGGGCGCACCATCACGAGCACGCGGTCGTTGCGGCGAACGCCTCGGGCAATCAGTTCGGCGCGCCAGGCGGCCACCTCGGAGGCGAGTTCGGCGAAGGTGAGCGTGAGATAGTCGATGCTGCCGGATCCGGTCCGGCCCCGGGGAACCTTGAGCGCGGCGGTGTGCGGCTGACGCGAGGCGACGAGGGTAAGATGACGGGCGATGTTGGCGTTATCCGGTGGCACGGTTGGCGGAAAACCTCACGTATCGGCGGGTGGAGGCAAAGAAAAACCCCGCGCGGCACGGGGCCGGTCGCGGGGTCGAAAAATGCGGAGTCGAATCGGGCTCAGTAGTCGGCGAAGGTGAGCGCCCCCCAAGCGAGCGAGAATTGGTCGCCTGAGGGATTGACGCGGCCGAGGCCTTGGGTGGCGTCCACCTCGACGGTGTTGACACCGACCGGCTGGTAATAGCCGGTGTTGTAGACAACCAGTCCGCCAAGGATGCTGTTATTGCGGCCTGTGCGGGTCTTTTGCGTGGAGCAGCCGGAGAAAACAAACGCGGCGGCGGAGCAAATCGCCAGGGTAAGAAGGGTCTTCGATTTCATAGGGGAGGATTGGAACGTGTAGAGTGGTTTGGGCTTTGGCAAGCGCAGGAAAACAAGAAAATCGCGGACGTGTTCAAGTCGGGTTTAGCGAGGGTTCGGCGCGAAGGAGGTTGGCCTGCCACGGGAGGAGAATGTCGTCGAGCTTGGATGGATCGCGCGCAATCAGAGCGAGTTGAGAACGGTTGGCAATCAGAGTGGATTCCAAGCCGAGGCCGGCGGAGATACGGTCACGATCGGCCTTGATGCGGTCCTGGAGGGCGATTTCCGAGGGAGAGAGCGGGGCGAGATCGGAGCGTTTGCGGCGGGGGAGAGTCTGCGGGTCGCGACCGATTCCCTGGGTCAAGGCGGTGGCGAGGGAAGGCATGAGGCGTTCGTGGCGTTTGCCGAGATCGACCTTGGCGAGGATGCCTTGGACGGAATCGCCGTCTTCGGCGGCATAGGCGATATTGATGAGCAGATCGCCACCGCAGACCTTGAACGGGGGGACGTCGAGGTCGCGCGCCCAGTCTTCGCGCCAATGCCAGATGGCGTGGAGCACGCCGAGACCGCGGCCGCGAAGGCGTTCGGAGCGGCCGATGCGCCAGTCGTTGTCGTCGTCGCGGGGGAAGCCGACCATGCCGGACTCGATCTGGCGGCGGCACTGTTGGTCGAGCCAGTCGAGGCGGTCGAGCTGGGCGAGTTCACGGGTGAGGATGTCGCGGAGGGCGGGCAGGTGCCAGACGTCGAGTGCCGCGTAATCGAGCAGTTTTTTGGTGATGGGGCGCTTGGACCAGTTGGCCTTCTGGCCCTCTTTGTCGAGGACGACGCCGAAGTGTTGCTCCAAGAGTGCGGCGAGGCCGATGCGCTGGCGGTTGAGGAGTTGGGCGGCGAGCATGGTGTCGAAGATGCTCTTGGGCCGGAACTGGCAGAGATCGGCGAGCAGGCGGATGTCAAAGTCGCTGCCGTGCATGAGCAGGTGCTTGGTCGCGAGCTTTTCCCAAAGCGGTTCGAGCGGCAGGGGGGCGAGCACGTCGACCAGAAAAATCTCACCGGCGACAAGGAATTGCAGGAGGCACACCCGCGTGCGGTAGTGAAACATGTTGTCCGCCTCGGTATCGAGGGCGACCTCGTCCACGCGGTCGAGCGCGGCGAGCAGGGGCACCAGCTGGCCGGGCTGGTCAATCAACGTATAGGCGGGCAAGGAATCGTTCACTTGGCCGGAGAGAAAACGGCTTAGCGGCGGCGGACGGAAGCGCGAAATGCACCAACCCGGCGGTGGAGCGCGTATTTGCCTTTGCACTTTGGAGCGCAGTTTGACGCCATCAGGGGGTATGAAGGTTGTCGTGTTATGTTCCGGCGGGATGGATTCGGTGGCCGCGCTCCATTGGGCGCAGGCCAACCATGACGTGTCCGCCGTCATCAGTTTTGACTACGGTGCCAAGCACAACCACCGCGAATTGCCCTTCGCGGCGGAGCATGCCGCCCGGCTCGGTCTGCGGCATGAGATTGTGAAGCTCGATTTTGTGAACCGTATTTTCGCTTCCGACCTGCTGACTTCGGGTGGGGAGATTCCCGACGGGCATTACGAGGCGGAAAACATGAAGCAGACGGTCGTGCCGTTTCGGAATGCAGTCATGCTTTCCATCGCGACCGGGTTTGCCGAGAGCGTGGAAGCGGAGGGGCTGGTCATCGCCGCGCACGGAGGAGATCACGCGATTTATCCGGATTGCCGCGAGGATTTCATGCGTGCGATGGGCAATGCCATGCGGCTGGGCACTTATGCAGGCATCCAGTTGCTCCGTCCCTTCATCACGATGACGAAGTCCCGGATCGTAGAGGAAGGCATGCGGGTGGGGGTGGATTTCGGGCAAACGTGGTCTTGTTACAAAGGCGGCACCGTGCATTGCGGCACGTGCGGCACCTGTGTGGAGCGTCGCGAGGCGTTCATCGAGGCGGGCGTCGCCGACCCGACGCAGTATGCCGACAACGGTCCGCTGCCGGCCAAACCCGGCACCCAAAACTGAGGGTTTTCGTCATCACGTGTATGTTGATTTCCGAGACATTTTATTCGCTGCAAGGCGAGGGTGAGCTGACCGGCGTGCCGTCGGTTTTTATCCGCACCTCGGGATGCAACCTGCGCTGCAACTGGTGCGACACGCCCTACGCCTCGTGGAACCCCGAGGGCACGGAGCGCTCCGTCGCCGAACTGGTCGCCGAAGTGCAGGCCTTGCCGGCGCGTCATGTGGTCTTGACCGGCGGGGAGCCGATGATCGCCAAAAACATCCGCGATCTGGCTGCCGCGCTGCAGGCCGACGGCCGGCATATCACTATAGAGACGGCCGCGACGGTCTCGCCGGCGGGAATTGCCTGCGACCTGGCTTCACTGTCACCGAAACTCGGCAACTCGGCTCCCGACGGGAGATTGCCCGCTGCCTGGCGTGAACGGCACGAGTCCACGCGGTGGAATCCCGAGGCCGTGCGGGCGTGGGTCGATGGATATGCCTATCAGTTCAAGTTTGTCGTCTCCAGTCCGGCTAATGTGGAGGAACTCGAGGGGTTGCTGGCCTCCTTGGGCCGGGACATTCCCCGACACAAGGTTTTGCTGATGCCCGAGGCGATCTCGCTCGAAAAAATGCGCGAACGGGCCGCATGGCTGGGTGAACTTTGCAAAGCACGCGGTTATCGGTATGCTCATCGTCTGCATATCGAATTGTATGGAAACAAACGCGGCACCTGATCCGCAGTCTGATACGAATCAACCGACCCGGCCTCTGGATACGTCGGGTGGAATGGTCGTGGCGTTTCCGGGCCCTCCGCCGCCCAAGCTTTCCGAGATCATCGCCCGGATCATCGGTGAATTCCGTGAGCGGCCGGTGACATTGCGCGAGGTGATCATCGTTCTGCAGGGGCGTGCCTACAACCTGCTCATGCTCTTGCTGGCGCTGCCGTTTTTGCTGCCGGTGCCGCTGCCCGGGCTTTCCACGCTGCTCGGTTCGGTGGTCGCGGTGATCGCGCTCCGACTTACCCTCGGGCAAAAACCTTGGTTGCCAGCCCGTCTTCTCGACCGGGAGTTGCCGCCGAAATTTTTTCCGTCGTTGCTGGCGGGTGCGGGACGCGTGCTGCGTTTTTTTGAGGTCATGCTCAAGCCTCGCCAGCTCTGGTTGACCGCTTCGCCACTGTTGGTGCAACTGCACGCCTTCATCATTTTCGTGGCGGCGCTGGTGTTGTTGCTGCCGCTGCCTCCTGGGACAAATTTTCCGCCGGCGCTCTGTATTGTCATCATGGCGGGCGGGTTGTTGGAGCGCGACGGCCGGTTCATTTTGGCCGGTTATCTGGCCTTTGCCTTCAATTGGGTGTTTTTTGCCGCCTTTGCGATCTACGGCCAGCGCCTGTTGCACGTGATTTGGGGCTGGATTGCCGGTTGATTGCGTGAGGAGGGGGCGGGTGTGTGCAACGCCCAAGAATGCGCAGATGTTTACAATTCATGCGTGGTTGCGGCTCGGGGTTTGCTTTAAGATTCTATCTTCTCTTACACAGATCAACTTCTGCGCAATGACTACGACGACCAACATCCTCCCCCCCGAACAGCTCCGCCTCGCCATTAACCTTCGATTGGGACTCCTTGGATGTTCTCCCGTCGCGGGTTCCGATGGTGCCGACCTGACGAGTGTCGCCGCTCCGTTGTTTGCGCAGCAGCGCGAGATCGCTCGCCGGCTGACGCATCAGCTCTCCCCGGTGGACGAGCGCATCCAGCATTTTTTGACCACGTATCTGGCGGATACCGGTCCGGCACCGCGCCTGCCCGCCCGCACCTTTGTGCTCGATCAGGCCGGTCTGGCCCGTGAACTGTCGCTGCCGGCCGACGGTGATACCGTGGATTCGCCTCTGCTGAAGAGCTTCCGTCTGCACAACGGTGTGCTGCACAACCCGGCCAATGATCGTCGCACCACTCAGGGGGTGTTTCACATCGCCGAGGGCGGCCTGCCCGTGCCCGACGACAAACTAGCGGTGCCCAAGATCACCTTCTCCCGCATGCTCGGTCTCGGCCTGAAGCATCCGGCCGAGTTGCTCCGCCTGCCCTTCACCGCCGGCCAGGCGAATCCCGCCGAGTGCATCGTTTCGCTGCTGCTCCGTCCGCTCGTCGTTCCCTCGGTTCCGGGATTCATCGGCGAGAAGCGCATGGAAATCCGCTTTTTTGCGCCGGGCTCGCTCGTTTCCAACCTAGATTTCGTCGAGGCCATCTTTGGTAATGCGGGTGATCCTTATTTGGCCGAGAACGATGCCGCGCTCGATGTCGATGGCTGGACCGGCCACACCGGCTGCGTGATCCTTGCCCCGCATCTCGTCGGCGTGCGCAAGCACGTTGTTGGTCTGCCGCACTGGGATCTCGCCACGCCGCGTCAGCGCCGCGACGGCATGTGCTGGAAGTCCGAGGATGAGCTCTACAACGGTGGCAGCGCCTTCAAACTCTGCGCCCGTGACGCCCGCGGCGTCATGGTCACCATCATCGCCGACAACTACTACGGCTACTGCAAAAAAGAGGTGAAGACGCAGATCAGCTATGCGGCCAACCTCTACGGTTTGGCCGAAGAGGAACACGCCGGCGGCGCACTCGTGTTCCCCAGCTACGATCTGGGCGAAGATTTTGGTGCCTACGCCGAGGACAAACCCGGCTTTACGGTTGCCGCCGTGCTGGCCCGCGATCCCGCAGACTGGACCGCCCAGTCCGAAGGGCATGCCGTTTCCAAGAAGGACACGGACACGATCCTCGTTCCCGAAGCCACGCATTTTGACCTGCGCAAGCAGCGTATTTCGTGGACGGATACCTCCGGCACGGCCCGCCAGATCAAGCTCCTCGCGGGCAAGACCTACGTGCGCCCCAGCGGCTACCATGTCCACATGGAATCGGTTCGCGGCGAGCGCGGCCAGTGGCGCTTGGTCGGAACCGTTCCCGAGACGACCCTTTGCCACAAGCCCTGCACCGTTTCGGGCGGCGGCAAGTCCGAGATCTCCAAGGCCATTTCCGATGCGATCCTGCCCGGTCATGTATTCCTGGCCGACTTCGACCGCGATTTCGACAATGTCACCGCGCTCCTGGCTCGCGATTATTCCGACCGCTTCCGCGATGCTGAGCGGGCCGGCAAGGACAAGCGCCCCGTGCTCAGTCCCGAGCGGACCTTGGGCAGTGTGATCAAGCTCTTCACGCCCTCGCGTCGCGACTACACCGACGCCTACAACAGCTGGCTCAACGCCATTCCCCGCCACGTCAAGGAACTCGTTTTCGTGGTGAAGCGGTTTCACAAGCCCGAGTGGGGTGCCGCCTGGCGCGAACACTTCTCGGTCGACACGATCAACGGCTCCTCCGGCTACGAGCTCAAGCTCGACGGCCGCAAGCTCGTCGTTAACACCCTGCGCGTTGGTTACGAGGAGGACGGCTCATGGCGCGTCTTCGGTCTGCGCCATGACTTCCATCCCGCCGCCAAGGTGCAGATGGAGGATGACATCACCGCTTCCGTCGTGGCCCCCTCCGCCTCGCTTGCCGGTCTCGCCGCCGGCGCGCCGGCACCGTCGCTCAAGTTCGTCCAGAACTGCGAGGCCCGCCTCTTCCAGCGCCCCGACGACGCCATCCATCGCGGTTACGACAAACAGGCCGAGCTCGATATCTCCACTCCCGGCACGTTCCTGTCCAACTACGAGCCGCTCACCGCCGCCGACGCGCGTGCCCAGATCGAAGATGCGGTCGGGTTCTCCGCCTACACCGAGCCGATGCAGAATCTGGTGAAAAAGGCCGCCGTTCAGCCCGACGGTGCTTCGCCGGCCTATTTCGTTTCGAGTGCGCATCCGCGCATCGTGGGAGGCAAACCTTCCAAGAACCCGCGCTACTTGCAGCTGCGTCCCGACGTGGCCAACCCCAAGGCCACCGCGCTTGCCTACCTGGGCTTGCGCCTGCGCCGCGGACTTGCCGCCGACGCGCCCGTGCTCACGCCCGTCAATGTCGTGGTCCCCGGTCGCCGCAACAACCCGCCCGAACCCGGAGTCCGTGCGTTGTGCTGCTTCAACCCGCTCCACTACTTGGAGCTGCCCGAACTCTTCATGGAGTTCATCAGCTCGATGACCGGCAAGTCGCCCTCGACGACCGGTGCCGGCAGCGAAGGTGCCCTGACCAAGGGACCCTTCAACGCCCTGCCTCCGATCATCGACCTCAACGCTGCGCTCGTGTCGTCGGTTTTGACCGGCCACGATGTGTTCCTGTCCTCCGCCGGCTGCGTCGGCCCCAAGGTGCGCGTCGACCACGACGTTTCGCTGCTCGTGCCCGAGATCTTCTCGCGCATGAACGAGAAGGAACGCTCCGCCGCCGCGCTCATCGCGGATGGTTGCTTTGAGAAACTCCTCGATTTCGAGCACCGTGGAAAAATGGTCTACGCGAGCCGTCTCGGCTACCGCATCACCACGCGTTTTGTCCGTATCTTCTTCGGCCGCGTGTTCCCGCATCCGCATGTCGTCTTCACCGACGAAATGCTTCGTCCGGAACAGCAGGATATGGACATCTTCGCCGACGGCGTGGACACCATCGTCACGACCCACCAGCGGGTGGCCGAGAGCTACTTCGCCGATGGGAGCATCGAGATGGCCTGCCCGCCGCTCAAGGCGCTGCTGGAGATCATGGCCAAGGGCAAAACTGACGCCGGCCACGGTCTCGACTCACCTGAGGTTCGTGCCCTCTTCGGACGCGAGCAGATGCTGGCCAGCGACTGGTATCGTGCCCGGCTTGAGATGAAGCAGTTGAACGAGACTGCGCTCTGGGGTCACCACGTGAAGAGCCTCCAAGCCATCCTCGATCAGGACGGCTACGAAGACATCGCGAAGCGCCTCAAACTCAACCAGCGCCTCGCCCATGCCCAGGCCGAGCTGGAGCGCGTGCAATCGCCCGCTTACCGCAAGTCGCTCGACGGGACGCTGGGTGTCCAGCCCTTGGCCTAAGTCGCAGCACTCCGTCACCGTTTCAAAGCGGCCGCCCTCGGGCGGCCGCTTTTTTTGTGAAGGGGCCAGGACGCGGTCAGGCGGCGATGTAGTGCGGGTCTGGATGCATTCTTTTCATTGAAACGGGAGCGGCCGGAGTTTGCGCCGGTGGATCCTGGGCCTATGATTCAGGTGAGCCGGACGACAACCCCGCCGTTTCGGCTCATTCCTGTCATGAGCCTCCGCGATACCCGATTTAATTCCACCGCCGAGATGCTTGTCCGACTCGTATTCGCATCTCGTTACGTTTTCTTTCTGGCCGGTATTTTTCTGGCCTTGTCCGCGCTCAGTCACGGCTCCTTGGTCGAAGCGTTGAAGGCGTTGGTTTGCTTTGCGTCAGCGCTCGCCAGTCACGACTGGTTGGTGCGACACGAAAAACTGGAGTCCTGCAACCGGGCGTTCGAAGCCCTGTGTAGCGGAATACCGCTGCCGGAAGACGGCGATGAGTTGGAGGTGCTGCTTGCGCGCCGTGAAGCGCTGGAGAGCCAGCGCGGCACGCCCGGTTTCGATCCTTGGGCGGTGCAGGTGTTGCGCCGTGAGATCAGCGACTACGTGAGCCACCACCCCGAGGCGGGTGCGCGGCTGGATGGGCGTCGGTGAGCCGACTTGTTACGCCTTGGGGGAGGGCGGATCGTAAAATGAAACGGTCGGAATAAGGACAGCTCTGTGTGGGCCACGTCCGGTCACTGCCCGCACAATTTCACGCCCCATTCCATAGAGCACCGAAGCACCGTGTATGCGAACGGTGCGCTCTTCGTTTGCCGAAGTTACACTGTCCTCGGCGCGAAAAAAACCGACCAACACCAAACGGTAGGCATAGGGGAAATTACAGCCGACCACCGGCGTATGCTTGATCTCCAGTGTTAGTTGCCAGCGTCTGGGCTCGTTATCCCGGGGGCTTAATTGCACGGTCGGTGTCGCCGCAAAGTCCTCCATGCGAAAATCAACCGGGCGTTCCTGTGCGAATTCCCGATTGGCGGTAAACGATAAATCCGTCGCGCAGTAGTCCAACAACGTGATGGGGGCAGCTTTCATGAGGCCAAGGGCATCTCTTCACCGCTTCCGATGACACCCAGTGAGAACGCTAGCGGCAAGGTGATGGGTTGGGTCATCTCGACGGAGGCGGCCAAGGCCGGCGTCCAATCCACTTGGGATGCGCCCAATTGCTTGAGCATATAGGGGGTCAAGATCTCACATTGAAGTGCGCGCAATAGGAGGTTGAGGCTTTGCGACGGGCGTTGTTTGCCAGTCTCCCAGCGCGTCCATGTTTTGGCACCGATTTTGAGCAGTTCGGCCATGTGGGCTTGGGTGAGCTTCAACCGTTCGCGCAGCGTCCGGATTTCATCGGCCGTTAGCAGGCCCATGTGGCGTGCCTTGGTTGCCTCAATCTCATCCATGGCTTCGGGGGTGAGCAGCCATTCGTTGATGGTGGCGTCCCACTCCATCCAGACCATCAGGGGAACTTTATAGGCTAGGCTTTCGCCGTCGGCTGAGGGGATCGAGACTTCGTAGGCGCGTTGTTCGATCCGGGGCTCCGGGTTGGTATTGGGTTCCGTGATATTCATAACGGGAAAATTTATTCGCAGATCAATTTGTCTTTAAGCGGGGGGTGCGCGGAGAAGATAACGACGCCGCTACGATCCGGCCTAAGCAGGATTTTGCCGTAAAGGCGGCGGCCTCGGAAGGAAAAGTAGAATTCCCATGTTTCTCCGGGAGGAGTTTTCATTTCAACGGGGCAGCCAACCAAGGTGTCGTCACGCAGGGCGGTGCGAAACGCGGCGTGTAAATCCGACCTGAAGGCATCTGGGAAAGTGGCTTCAAAGCGCTTCCAAGCATCATCTGTATATCGAATCGCACGTGAATCATCCGTTCGTAACACTGCGACCACATCGCGGTGCCAATCGGAAGGAACGGTCTTCAAACTCATCGGGGACGGCTTTCAAAAGGAACACCATAACGCCCCAAGGAGTATCAATTGATACCATTGGTCAAGCGTTTGGATGGTTTGGGTGCTCGGGCAAGCGCTCATTTACAAGTTGATAACTTTTACGTGAAGCCCATGGCAGGCAATCTATTAAGTTTTTAAATAGGTGAATATGGCGGTCGCGCTCTGTTCGATAACGAACTCGAATGGAGTGCTGAGAGCGTGCAATGAGTTTTTCGATGGGTCTGCGTTCGGGGGGCCAAAGAGATATGTGGTGTTGGCGGCTTTAACTTACGTGAAAAGAGCTCACCGCGAGGGCATGGCTGCCAACCGGAGAATGCCGCACGAAGGGTGACAAGCCATTGCAGCGACTCGGGTGAGTCCTACTTCTTCAACCGCGCTTTGATTTCGGTGCTTGGGCAACCGCAGTCGCCGCCGCAGCCGGAACCCGGCTTGCGGCGTTTTTTCCATGCGCTGCGCAGCAGGAGGCCGAGGGTCATGGCGACCACGAGGAGCGCGAGCGGTGTCTGCCAGTTGTTCATGGATCACCCTACACCCAAAATGCTCAATAACCCAGTGCGTGGCCCACTTGGTAGACGATCAGGCAGAGGGTCCAGGCGAAGCCGGTCATGTAGCCGAGTTGGAAGAGCGGCCACTTCCAGCTGTTGGTCTCGCGCTTCACCACCGCGATCGTGCTGATGCACTGCATCGCGAAGACGTAAAATACCATCAGGTTTAGGCAGATCAGCGGCGTGAATAATTTCGTGCCGTCAGGCCGCTCGGCGGCCCGCAGTGCGTCACGCAGATGCAGGCGGGTGGTGCCTTCGTCGCCTGTGTCTTCGACGGCGAAGATCACGCCCATCGCGCTGTTGAATACTTCGCGCGCGGCGAAGGAGTTGATCAGGCCGATGCCGATGCGCCAGTCGAAGCCCAGCGGGGCGATCACCGGTTCGAGTGCGTGGCCCGCTTGTCCGGCGAAGCTGTGGGCGAGCTGCTCTTGTTGCGGCAGGTCGGCGGAGGATTTCGGATACGTGGCGAGGAACCAGAGCACGATCGAGAGCCCGAGGATGATTGTGCCGGCGCGTTTCACGAAGATGCCGGCGCGTTCGATCATCTGCTGCAGCACGTCGCGGATGCGCGGCAGGCGGTAGGGCGGCAGTTCCATGATCATGAGAGGCGGGGAACTGCGCAGGAGGGTTTTTTTAAAAAACCAGGCGAAGCCGAATGCGCCGAAGGTGCCGAGCGCATACATGAGGAGCATGATGCCGATCTTCAGGCCGACGGGGACCTGTTCGTTGGGCACGAGCGCGGCGATGAGCAGGAGGTAGACCGGCAGGCGCGCCGAGCAACTCATGAAGGGCGCGACCAAGATCGTGACGAGGCGGTCCTTGGGTTGCTCGATGGTGCGTGCGGCCATGATGCCGGGAATCGCGCAGGCGTAGGAGCCGAGGAGCGGGATGAAGCTGCGTCCGTTGAGGCCGACCTTGCTCATCAGGCGGTCCATGATGAAGGCCGCACGCGCCATGTAGCCGGTGCTCTCCAGCAGTCCGATGAAGAGGAACAGGATCATGATCTGCGGGAGGAAAATGATCACGCCCTCGACGCCGGCGATGGCGCCGTCGATCACCAAGTCATGGAAGTCGCCGGGTGCGATCAGGCCGGAGACCCGGCCGGAGAGTGCGCCGACGAGGTTTTCAATCCAGCCCATGGGAATGCCGGCGAGGGTGAAGATGCTCAGGAACATCGCGCCCATGATCACGCCGAAGATGAGCCAGCCCCACACGGGATGGGTGACCCACGAGTCAATGCGGTCGCTGGTGCTGGGACCTATGGGTGAGGTCGACTCGGTGCTGACGATCTCGGCGGTGAGCCGGCCGATGCTGTCGTAGCGGGCGTTGACGAGTTCGGCGGCCCAGTCGGTGCTTTCGGCGGACCAGCGCTTCTCCCATTGGGCGAGGATGTCGTGCGTGCGGTTGGAGAGAGGCGTCGAGCCGGCCACGCGCACGCGGTCGGAATCGGTCAGGAGCAGGAGCGCCTCGGCGCGGGCGATGAGAGGGGGTTTGTTATCGCTGTCCTGAAGCGAGGCCTGCAGTTCCGAGACGGCGGCGGCAATGGCGACGGGCACGTCCCAAGCGTGGCGCGAGAGCGGCAGGTCGAGGCGGCTGAGTGCGAGCTTGAGCTCGATCACACCGCGTCCGCTCGAGGCGGCGCAGGAAATGACCGGGATGCCGAGGATGTGTTCGAGCCGCGAGGTGTGAATCCTGAGCCCGAGTTCTTCGGCCACATCCATCATGTTGAGGACGAGAATCACGGGGCGTCCGAGATCGAGGATCTGGTGAACGAGGTAGAGGTTGCGCTCGAGGTTGGTGGCATCGACGACGCAGACGATGCGGTCGGGCATCGCGGTGTCGGCGCGGCGGCCGAGCAGCACGTCGCGGGTGACGGCTTCGTCAGGAGAGCGGGCGGCGAGCGAGTAGGTGCCGGGCAGATCGATGATCGTGAGCGGATGACCGTGCTGGGTATAGGCGGTGCCGATCTTGCGCTCGACGGTGACGCCCGGGTAGTTGCCCACCTTTTGTTTCAGTCCGGTGAGGGCGTTGAAGAGGGTGGACTTGCCGCAGTTGGGATTGCCGACGAGGGCGTAAACAGGCGAGCGAGACGGGGTGGCGGCGGAGATGTGTTTGGGCACCGTGTTCATTTCAACTCCACCCGGATATGGTCGGCTTCGGATTTACGAAGGGTGAGGTTGTAGCCGCGGACCTTGATCTCGATGGGGTCGCCGAGCGGCGCGGTGCGCACGAGGGTCAGCGTGGTGCCGGGGAGCAGTCCCATCTCGCGAAGGCGAAGAAAGGCGACTCCTTGTTTGGGGAACTCGCGCAACACGGCGCTGGCACCGACGGCGAGTGAGGAAAGCGTGACAAGCTCGGCCATGGCAAAAACGGGCGGCAAGAACCAGATCAGGCGGCACCGCGGATGACTTCCACGGTGATATGTTTGGCCACGCCTTCACCGAGGGCGACACGCATACCGCAGACTTGGCAGAGAAGGGTGCTTTGGCCGGAGATTTTCTGGATCACGGCGGACTCGCAGAAACCCATCTCGCGAAGTCGCTGACAAAGCTCGGCTTCTCCGTTCAACGCACACACTCGACCGGCCGCCCCGGTGGGGAGATCGGTGAGGGTCATACGCGGACGCTGGAGTCGCGGATCGGTGTTCATATGAGAGGCCTGATATGACTGAGACTCAGTTTCAATGTCAATCCGGCCGGTGGGTATAGTGATTTAAAGTAGATGAGATAACAGGCCCCGCTGGGTTTTGAATAGTCGGACGAGCTTGCTGGTTATTTATGACACAAAACCATTAAGCCAAGTGACTAGCAGGCTTATTCCTAGGAGGGTTTCCGGGGTGGAGCGATCGGAAAGCCAAGCAGAGAAGAGGCGGGAGTCGCCGGTGGCAAGGTCGTCCATGTCGTTGTGAATCACGGCATCGACCGTGCCGGAGGCGAAGAGCTTGGCCACGGCGGCTTGCCGGGCGTCGGCATCGGCACCGGCGGTGAGTTTGAAGCCGACGACTTTGAGGGGGCGGGGGGAGTTGCTCTTGAGCTCGGGCAGGAGTTTGGGCGTGGGAACGAGGCGCAAGGTGAGTTCGGCGGCGTAGGAGGACATCTTGCCCTCGTGGGTCATGTCGGGGCGGTAGTCGGACACGGCGGCTGCATGGATCACTGCGTCGAACTCGCCGGTGCCAAGCAGGCGACGGAGGCGCGTCTGTAAGTCTGCGGTGGAGTCAAAAGTTTCGGAGACCACTGCGCTGGTAGGGCGCACGGCGGTCACGCCGTGGAGCAGGGTGACCGTGTGGCCGTGTTGGGTAAGTGCGTCGGCGATCAATGCGCCGGTGCGGCCGGTGCTGACGTTGGAAAGAAAACGAACCGTGTCGATGGGTTCACGGGTCGCGCCGGAGGTGATGAGGATGCGCATGGATGCGAGAATCTTTCTCGTTCTTCTTACTCTTTCTCGTTCGTCTGGATGGTGGTCGGGCGTTCGGAAGGGAGAAAGATTAAGATAAAGAAGAAAGAGAAAGAGGTTATGCGATTTTGGGGCCGAGTTGGACGAGGACTTCGGTGACGAGTTGCTCGGGTTCGAGCAGGCGGCCTGCGCCCTCTTCACCGCAGGCGAGCGCGCCGGAGCCCGTGGGAAGGACGCGCACGCCGAGGCCGGAGAGTTTGGCGAGGGAGGACTGGGTGAGCGCGTGGTTGAACATGGCGACGTTCATCGCGGGGGCGACCCACCAGGGCTTTTTTTGAATTTCCCAAGCGAGGAAGAGGCTGCCGACCAAGTCGTCGGCGAGGCCGGCGGAGAGGCGGTTGAGGGTGTTGGCGGTGGCCGGCGCGACGAGCGCGAGATCAGCCCAACGGGCGAGGTTGATGTGATCCATGGCCTTGCCGGGTTCCCAGATGTCGGAGGCCACGGGGTGGCCCGTGAGACCTTCGAGCGTGGCGACGCCGACGAATTTCAATGCCGACTGTGTGGCTACAGTGCGCACCTCGATGCCGGCTTGCACGAGGCGCGAGATCGCGAAGCAGGCTTTGTAGCAGGAGATCGAGCCACTCAGAAAAAAGAGAAGGCGGGGCTTGCGGGCGGTCATGGAGAGTGAAGGGACGGAATTTTAGTCACAGAGGCGGAGAGGGGGTGCACAGAGTTTCACAGAGGAAGACATAAAGGCATTGTTCGTTCCGGTCTCTGTGACGCTCTGTGCAGCCTCTTCTGTCCTCTGTGACATATCCGTATTTTTAGTAAGATTCTTTTTTGCTAGGGAAGTCGCCGTCGGTGACGGCTTTGGCGAAAGAGGAGAGGCCGTCGGTCACGAGTTTATTCCCGTCGGCGAATTGACGGACGAACTTGGGCGAGAAGCCGGGGTTGAGGCCGAGCATATCGTGAAACACCAAGACTTGTCCGTCGGTGTGTGGTCCGGCACCGATGCCGATCACGGGAATCGAAAGGGCCTCGGTGATTGCGCGACCGACCTCGGTGGGAACGCATTCGATCACGAGACCGGAAGCTCCGGCGGCTTCGACGGCGCGGGCCTGTCGGAGCAGATCAGCGGCGGTCTCCTCGGTCTTGCCTTGGACCTTGTAGCCGCCGAGCGCGTGGACCGATTGAGGAGTGAGGCCGAGATGTCCGATCACGGAGACGCCGGACTGGACGAGGTGGCGAACGACGTCCTCGTGTCCGTCGATGCCCTCGATTTTAACGGCATGGGCACCGGCGCGCATGAGGAGCGCGGCGCACTCGACGGCGGAGGGGATGCCTTTGCGGGCGGCGAGGTAGGGGAAATCGGCGATGATAAACTTCGAGCCGCCGAGACCGCGAGCGACTGCGGCGGTATGGCGGGCGATGATTTCAGGCGTGGCGGCGAACGTGGTGGAATCACCATCGATGACGCTGGAGACGCTGTCGCCGACCAGCACGCAATCCACGGGGGAAGCCGCGAGGAAGCGCGCCTCCCAGTGGGTGTAGGCGGTGGACATACTGATGCGGCCCTTGCCCTTGCGGGCTTTAAATTCGAGGACGGACTTCATGCGAGTCAGGAACCTTCGCAGGTTCGCGGAAAAAAGCCAACTCCGCTGTTGGCGCGTGCGCCGGTCTTCGTCCGGCGTTTGATCAGTCAAGGGCGCGGGATGACTCGCCTGTTTGCAGTTTTACGGGCACGCGATCCATGACCGGACTGGTTTGCGGCGATGCGGTCATGCCGGCGTTCAACAGCTCCAAAAGCCGTCCGGCCGCGCGGCGTCCGATCGCCAACGGATCCTGGGTGATCGTCGTGAGTCGTGGACGCACCACCGAGGCGAGTTTCAGGTCCGCGAACCCGACGACCGACACGTCGCGGGGAACGGAGAGACCGAGATCGTGGGCTGCGGCGAGCACGTCCAGGGCGACCCAGTCATTGAAGGCGACGATGGCAGAAGGGGGATTGGCTCCGCCGAGCAGCGCCCTTGCGTGGTCGTAGGGCTCCGCAGTTCCGTAGTTCTCGATTTCTCGCATCCATTGATCGTGCAGGGCAAGTCCGTGCCGCTGCATGGCGCTCCTGAAGCCCTCCAGGCGCGCGCGACCGGTGCTGGTCTTTTGATGGAAGAGGTTGGCAATGTTGTGGTGACCGAGCCCGATCAGGTGTTCCGCCGCGAGAGCTCCGCCCTCGAAATCCTGACTGCCGACAAAATCGTAGTCCTTAACGCCCGCGAACGTCTGGTCCACCACGACGATGGGCCGGTGAAAGCTCTTCAGCTCGTGCAGATACGCTTGTGACGGCTGGTCCGCCGGCGGAAACATCAGCAATCCGTCCACCCGGCGCTCGGCGAAAGTGCGCAGCGCCTTTTCGCCTTCATGCACGCAGAGGTCCCAGCTGATCACGATCGCGTCGTAATCCGCGCCGTAGAGAACCTCGAGCATGCCCTCGATGATGCGGCCGGAGAAGTCGTCGCGAAAGTCGTTGCAGGTGAGCCCCACCGTCATGCTGCGTCCGCTCTGGATGGCATGCACCAGCCGGTTTGGGCGGTAGTTGTGCTGCGCGGCCACGCTGAGGATTCGCTGCCGGGTGGCTTCCGACACACCCGGCTTGCCGCTCAGGGCCTTGGAGGTGGCGCCCAGTGAGACGCCGCAGATGCGGGAGATTTCAGCGAGAGATGCCATGCCGCATTCATAACTGACTTTCGCGTGGCATCAAGAAAAGCCTTTCGTAGGTTTAGTTAAGTTTAAATATTTTATTAATAAATAGTTATATCTCAATCTTCCTTGAACAGAAAATACTTGCCTTATGTAGAGAAAATACTTTCTCTGTATTCCGTTCACCCCGTTCCTTCAACCCCATGAATACTCGATTCGCCTCCCTTCCTGTCGTCTTGCGTTCGATCCTCACCGGCGCAGCCTCGATCGCCACCATCGGCGTTCTCTCCTTGCCGTCCGTCACCCGTGCCGAACTTGTGTCGTCTTGGACGCAATACTCCGGCTCTATCAGCAGCGGCTTGAACACGGCGAGTCCCGTTCTCGGGAACGGCACTTCCGGCTCCGAATCGGCCGACAGCCAGACGATCTATGCCTCGACCGCCACCTCCCACACGCTCTCGTCCGTGGGCGACTCCATCAGCCTGTCGGGCGGTGTCACGTTCACGGGCTTGAATACGCCCGATGCCGACCAGTTTCGTTTCGGTCTGTATGATGTGAACGGTCAATCAGGTGCCACCGGCTGGCTCGGTTATTTTGCTTCCAACTCAGGTGCCAGCGCGGGGCCGACCTACAGCCGCCTTTGGGAGCGTGCCAATCCGAACACCGGCAGCTTCGGCAGCGGCACGGGCGCCACGGCGATTGCCAACGTCAATGCGTCCCCCTCCAACACCTCCTTCGTCTCGGGAGACTACACATTTTCTCTGACCATCACCCGAGTATCCACGGGTCTTAGCCTCGCCTGGACGCTTATCGGAACCGATGTCAGCTACTCCGTCTCCGGAACCTTTACCGACACGACCCCGCTTACCTACACGTTCAACCGCGTGGGCTTCTTTGCCGGCGGCAGTCTCGACGCCGACCAGGTCGGCTTCTCCAATGTCGACGTCACTTTCACCTCCGCCGTTCCCGAGCCCGCTTCGTGGGGAACGCTCGCCGCCTGCTTCGCTTTTGCCGCCGTCTGCATGCGTCGTCGCTCGCGGGCGTAACTCCTCTCGGTTCGGGGCGTTTTCTGTGTGCCCCGCCGCGTCGTTTCCCCCACACTGTCACCATCGGCTTACCCCCAGCCATGCAACCGACCTCTCTCCACGCCCGCCGCGCCTTCACCCTTGTCGAATTGCTGAGCGTCATCGCCATCATCGGCGTGCTCGCGGCCATCGTCATCGTCGCTGTTGGCCAGGTTCGTGAAAGCGCGCACTCGTCCCGCTGCGGTGCCAACATCCGGCAGCTCCAAACCCTCGCCCTCATTTGGGGCAAGGACAACCGCGACTGGGTGCCGCAAGCCTGCTGGGCTTGGAAAACGCTTCCCAGCTACATGCACGCGACCAACCTGCGCAGCGTCGGCTACACCGATGAGACGGGCACCTGCGGGGCGGTGGACGACGGCCTCACTTACGCGCCGCACTACGGCGTCAACAGCCAGCTCACCGCCGCCGACTTTGCGACCGACACCACCGCTTACTACGTTCACGGTCGCTACAAGTTTTCCCTCGTTCAATCCTCGCGCACCATCCTCTTTACCGAGACGAAATGGGTGAGCGGCTGGTCGTTCAACGCCTCGGCGGTCTCTGATCGCGCGCCCGTGGACGGCGGCAGGACGGGGGCCTACATGGCCACGGCCAACACCTTTGATACACGCCACGGCGGGAAAGGTTACGTCGCTTATGCCGACGGCCATATCGCCCTGAAAACCCAGGCCGAGCTTAACGTCACCAACCCCAATCCTTGGACCCAAGGCATCACCAATTAACCCCGTATTTCCATGAAACCCTCCGCCCGCCTTTTCCTCTTTCCGCTCGCTCTCGTGTTCACCGCCGCGATCCCCGCCTTCGCCCAGACCGGCCCCGAACTCCTCGCCAAATACAACTTCGAAAACATCCCCGCCTACGTTCCCGACTGGGGGGCCGGCCACGGCAGCACCTACAAGCCCGCCACCGGCTGGAAAACGCCATTCAAAGTGAGTCTCGACTCCGGGAATCCGCACGCCGGCGCCAACGCCCTCCGCTTCGATCTCCTTGAATCCTCCGAAAAGGAAAAACTGGTCCATGGTCCCGCCATCAAGATCGCCGCTCCCGCCGATGGCGCCATCGGTGAACGCAAACTCCTCGTCCGCCTCTTTGTTCGCGCCTCCGGAGTGACGGGCAAGGGCGTCGGTATCCGCGTTCTCGAGCGTGATGAGAAAAACGCCAGTATTCGTCTCCTCGAAAACAAGAACTCCCTCATCCCTGTTTCCAACTCCGCCGATTGGGTCGAACTCCAGGCGGAAGGCGTGCTCCATTCCCGCACTCGCTCCGTCACCTTCATGGTCGTCGCCTACCAGTCCGAGGTGCCCGCCACCGTGTGGATCGACGACGTCTCCGTCGAACTCGTTCCGGCCTCCGGCCGCTGACGCCCGATGAAATACTTCGCTTTATTCGCGTCGGTGCTCGCGCTCACCGTCCTCGTCTCCGCGTCGGCCGCCGCCTCGCTGTCGTTCTCCTCCGACGCAAAAGGTAACATTTTTACGGATACCACTGGCGGCCTCGGTCTCCGCCTGCCCAAGACCTCGGCCGGTGGGGAGATTACTCTCCGCGACGAATCCGGCCGTGTTCTTCAGACGATCTCCATTCCGGCCGAGGCCGCCGACTCGTTCTCGGTCGTGCTCTCAGGCAAGGGATACTATGCCCTCGACGCCGCTGTGAAACTCGCCGACGGATCCATCGTCAAGGCCACTGCAACCGCCGCCATCGTCGGCCCCGTCCCGCCCGATTCACTGCGGATGCAATCCCGCCTCGGGCTTTGGACCGTGCAGGGTGATCCCGACCTCGTGCTCGCCGCCGGCGCCCGCTGGAACCGCCGCATGATCTCCATCCACACGCTTCCGGAGAGCATCCTCGATCCCGAGCCGCCGCCGCCCGAAAAACTCCTCTTCAAGCCGTCCCCCTTCGATCAAGTCGGCGTCATGTCGTTCGGCCTCCCGCGCTGGATCATGGAGCCCACCGACAAAAAAAAGAGCTTCGGCAACCCGCTCACCAAGCCCGTCGATTGGGACAAGCTCAAACGACTCGTCGCCGCCTGGACCCGCCAGCAAAGCGAAAACTTTCCCGGTTACTTCGAGATCTACAACGAACCCGAGTGGCAGTGGACCGGCGGCACCAACGCCGAACTCGTCCGTGTTCTCGCCACCCTCGCCGATGGCATCAAGGAAGCGCACCCACAGACCAAAGTCCTCGGCCCCGGTTTCTCATCCATTCGCATCAAAGACCCCGCCCGTCTCGATCTCGTCACCGCCAACGAACTCGGCCTCTTCGACCACCTCGACGGTCTGGTCGTCCATGCCTACGTCGACGGCACCCCGCCCGAAGCCGAATTCATCCAGCGTGTCGTCGAGCTGAAGCAATTTCTCTCCGACATCGGCCGCCCGAACTTCCCGATCCATATCACCGAGTTCGGCTGGACCTCCGGCAAAGGCACGTGGCAAAAACCTGTCGATGAACTCACGCAGGCGCGTTACGCGGTGCGTTCACTCACGCTCCTTGCCGCTCTCGGCGTCGAGAACGCCACCTACTTCTGCCTCCATTTCAAGGCCGCTCCAAATCCGGGCGAACGAGGGTTTTCCCTCGTCCATGACGACTCCACGCCCAAGCCTTCGTTCACCTCCTACGCCAATGTCGCGCGCTGGCTCGCCGGAGTGAAAGGGCTCGGCACTTGGCTGCACCTCACTCCCACCACGCACCTCATTCTTCTCGAGAAAACCGACGGCACGTCCGTGGCCGTCGCCTGGGACACCGCCGGTGAGCGCATCATCGGCCTTCCGCTCGCGACCACCCGCCGCGAGGACATGATGGGCCGCACGCTTCCCGCCGCCGACGATCTCGCGCTCTCGCCGAGCCCGATCTTCCTCGAGTTCGCCCGCGCCCAATCGCCTGCGATCGACATGCTGCCGTCCATCGACGTCATGCGGGGAGGGGACGACGTCACATTGACCCGCGGCCGCGATTGGATTGCGCCCGCCCCGCTCCATGTGCGCGACGCCCATCTCGGCGTGCCTGCTTCCGCCGCCAACGGCGACTACCTCCTGCTCGCCCGCGACGGCGACCACTGGCTCGGCCAGCCGGTCCGCGTTATCCCGCCGCTCGAAGCCTCCGCGCCCGTGCTCGAATGGTCCGCCGGCCAACCTGCGCCCCTTCTCGCGACCACGGTCGTCTCGCATGCGACCGGCCCCGTCACCACGCGCCTGGCCGTCACGCTCGACGACTCCCGTGACCGCTTCCTCAATCCGCCCGTTGTCCAGCCCGGGGAAACCCGCCGCCTCACGCTGCCGCTCGACGGCCTCGTCACCGGCAAGCGTTATCGCGGAACACTCGTCGTGGACAGCCGTCACGAAGGCCGCCGCGACGAGATTTCCCGCCCGCTTGATCTCACCGTGCTCGCTGCCGCACCCGTGCCGCGCGGGTCCGCTCCCGACTGGAACAAAATTCCCGCGGTGGACTTCTCCGACTGGGATCAATTCGGCGGCCCCATCGCCCGTGAGGACTGCTCGGCCACCGTGCAGGCGGCCCACGGCTCCGACGGACTTTACCTGCGCGTCGTCGTCCGCGACGACGAACATCTTCAGACGCAGACCGGCGAACACATTTGGTCGCAGGACTCCATTCAGATCGGCCTCGATCCCGACCATCAAAAAACCTGGGAAGCCAACGACCTCTTCGGCCTCAAAGGCCACCGCGTCTTCGAATACGGCGTCGCCGGCGCCTCGGACGACAAGGCCTCCGTCCTCAGCCCCATGACCTGGCGCTGGATCTCCTACACCGACACGCTCCCCGTCGGCGTGCCCGAGCCGCGTATCCGTTTAAAAGTTACGCGTGAAGGCGACGTCACGACCTACGACATCCTCTTCCCGTGGTCCGTGATGGGGCTCGACCGGCCGATGCCCGCCGGATCCGGTGTCGGCATCGCGCTCTCCCTCGCCGATGCCGACACCGGAAAAAAAGGCCGCCGTGCGCTGCGGCTCTTCAACGGCGTCTCCGAAGGCAAAGACCCTGAAAAATTCGGCCCGCTCTGGCTCCGCTGAGCGTCCGCCCGCCACTCCTCCATGCAAGCTCTCCGTCAGGTTCACCTTGATTTTCACACCTCGCCGTTCATCCCCGATGTCGGCGCGGAGTTCGACGCGCATGCGTTTGCCGCCACGTTCAAGCGCGCCCGCGTCAACAGCGTCACGATCTTCGCCAAGTGCCACCACGGCATGTGCTATTATCCGACGAAGACGGGCAGGGCGCATCCGGCGATCGGTGACCGCGATCTTTTGGGCGAGATGATCGCGGCGCTGCACGGCGAAGGCATCCGCTGCCCGGTCTACACACCGGTGGCCTGGGAAGAAAATGTTGCCGACGAGCACCCCGAGTGGCGCCAGATGCGCGCCGACGGCACGTTCGCGCGCTGTGACAATCCCGATCCGAGCCTTCCCCGTCATCCGGGTGGCTGGCGCTTCAACGACTGGGTTAATCCCGACTTTCAGGACTACCTCGAAGCCCACATCCGCGAACTCTTTGCGCGCTACGGCAAACTCGACGGCATCTTTTTCGACATCCTGTTCTACGATCACCTCGCGCATCACAGCGAAGCCTGCCGCGCCTACCGCGCCCGTTATGGTTTTTCGGCCGATGACGCTGAAACGTTCAAACGCTTTGAGTCACACGCGCAGGCACGCTTCGCCGCGCGCTTCACCAAACTGATTCGCTCGCTCTCGCCCAAGACCACGATCTTCTACAACACGCCCTTCGATGTCTTTGTGGACGGCACCGGCGGACGCCAGCGCCTGCCGCATTGCACGCATATCGAAATCGAGTCGTTGCCGTCGGGTTTCTGGGGTTACCTCCATTTCCCGCGCCTTGCTCGTGGCGCCGGGCGCTGGGGCAAGCCCTGGATCGGCATGACCGGCCGCTTTCAAAAAATGTGGGGCGACTTCGGCGGTATCAAACCGCAGGCCGCCCTCGAATACGAATGCTTCCGTTCGCAGGCGTTCGGTGGCGGTAATTCCGTCGGCGACCAGCTGCCGCCGCGCGGTCGCCTCGACTCCGCCGCCTACGATCTCATTGGAGCAGTTTACGCGCAGTGTGAAGCCGCCGAACCCTTCTACGCCGGTAGCAAGGAACTCGCCGAGATCGGTGTTCTCTCCGCCAACCACCCCGGAAAAAATCTATCTGAAACCAACAAGTCCGACGAAGGAGCGATTCAGATGTGCGAGGAAACGCACTACGAAGTCACTCTCCTCGACGAGCTCTCCGATCTCTCCGCTTACCACGCCGTCATCCTTCCCGATGACGTCGTCATCTCGCGCGGGCTGCACCAAAAGCTTAAGGCCTACCACGCCGCGGGTGGAAAACTGGTGATCTCGCACCGCGCCGGACGCGACGCCTCGGGCAAATGGGCGCTCGATTTTCTCCCGCTCGGATTCAACGGCGTCGTGGAAAAATTTCCCACCTACTGGCGTGCGCGCAAAGATTTCTGGCCCGAACTCAGCGCAAGCGATCGCGTCATGTATGCGCAGGGCGTGAACGTCTATCCTGGACGCGGCTCCAAGGTTCTGGTCGATCGCGTGCTCCCTTATTTCAAGCGCACCGATCTCACCTTCTCGTCGCACTTTCAAACGCCGCCGCAGACCGAGCCCGACAGCTTCCCCGCCGTGGTTTCCGGCAAAGGCTTCGTCTATTTTGCCGACCCGATTTTCCGCGAATACCGCCAGACCGGCAATCAGGCCGCGCGCGATGTGTGGCGTCGGATCATGCGGGACCTCGTCGGCGCTCCGCTGATTGGCGATGGTTTGCCAAGCACGATCCTTTGCGCGGCCCGACGTCGCAGACGCGACCTCCTGGTCACGCTTCTGCACTACGTTCCCGTGCGCAAGGCGCTCGATATCGACGTGTGCGAAGAGCGCATGAGTTTCGCAGGCGAAGTCCTGCGCCTGCCCAAGTTAGTGAAAGAAGTCCGTCTATTCGGCACCGGCGAAACACTTGCACACTCCGACGACGGCGGAGACTTTATTCTCCCTGCGGTTAAGGGCCGTTTGTTACTGGAAGTTCCTGATTACTTCGTGCGCAGCCCGAAGGAATAAGGGAGATTGGGTGAGATCAGCCTGTGCGGACTTCGCGCGGGGATTTGCCGGTGGCTCGGCGGAGCCAGTGGGTGAAGTGGGAGGCGGAGGAGAAGCCGAGGTCGTAGGCGATTTTTTTGGCGGGAATGCTCGAGTCGGCGAGGGTGGCGGTGGCGGATTCGAGGCGGCGTTTTTGCAGGTAAGCGCGCGGGGTGAGTCCGAGTTGTTGCACGAAGAGGCGGTCGAGGTGCCCGGCGCTGAGACCGGCGGCGGCAGAGAGAGTTTTTTCGCGGAACGGTTTGCGCCAGTCGTGACGGTCAAGTTCGCGCAGGGCGGCGAGCACGCGGGGGTCGAGGCCTGACATACGTGCCGGGACGACTCCGGCGGAGAGAACAGTTTTCAGGTAGACCTGAGCCCAGGCGGCGAAGAGCTGTTGGGTCTCGAAGAACGCAGTGAGCTCGATCGGTTGCGGTTGCAGGGCGGTGCCGATGCGTGGGAAGCGGCGGCTGATGAAACGCAGAAGGGAGCGGGCGGCTTTGCCTAGAGCCGGGTGGTCGGCGGCGGGGACGACGAGGATCTGGTCGACGAGCGAATCGCCGGAGGGCCATTCGAGTTTGAAGTTGATCGAGAGGATGTGCGCATCGGGCGAGAAGTCCTGATGCATCGGGTGGGGGCCGCAGAAGATCCATTCACCGGCGCGGGCTTTCCACGTCTGCTCTTCGTGTTTGACGGTGACCGAGCCGGCTTGAATCCACCAAGCGGAGAGTTGGTTGCGCTGCGAGAAAAGCCGGCGGTTGGGCGCATCCACCTCGCCTTCGTAACACCAGAGGAGTCGCGCATGAAGGAACGACCAGTCCTCAAAGGTGAGTGACACGGGCGAAGTAGGGACGGTCTTCATGCTTAAAAACTACAACTTTATATGTAATCTTATCAAGCATCGCCCGTGGTGATGGGAGGAAGTGCGTGGCAGGCTGGCTGAACCATGACCTCCACCCCTGTATTTGGATTTTACGAAGAACCTGCGAAGAAACTCCCCGTGGTCGCCGAGTGCGATGTGCTGGTTGTTGGCGGCGGCCCGGGAGGAATCGGCGCGGCGGTGTCGGCGGCGCGCAATGGTGCAAAGACGATCCTTGTGGAGCGTTTCGGGAGTTTCGGCGGCACGTGGACGGCGGGTATTCTGAGCGCGATCATGCCGTATCCGTATGTAAAGGGTATTTTCGCCGAGGTGGTGGCCGGCTGGCAAAAACGAGGTGGTTGGAACGAGGGGCATTGGGGCGCGCACGATGGCTGGGGTGGCGGCGGCACCTACGATAGCGAGGTGGCCAAGGTCGTTCTGGATCGTCTCGTGGTGGACGCGGGCGTGACGCCGTTATTCTTTGCGCAGGTGGCGGAGGTGATTCGTGAAGGCAGCCGCGTGCGCGGTGTGATTATCGAGTCCAAAGAAGGCCGTCAGGTGATTCTGGCTAAGGTGATCATTGATTCGTCGGGCGACGGCGATGTGAGTGTGATGGCCGGAGTGCCTTCCGACAAAGGCCGCGAGAGCGATGGCGGTGTGCAGCCGATGACGATGATTTTTAAGATGACCGGGATCGATGACGAGAAGGCGGACGTGGCCAAGAAGGCGGATCCGGGTCTGACGAAGGCCTGGCAGGCGGCCAAGGCGAGCGGTGAAGTCACGGTGCCTCGCGAGGACGTGCTGTTGGCTCGCAACCCGAAGCCCGGTGAGTGGAATTTCAACACGACGCGCATCATCAACAAGGACGCCACCAAGCTGCGCGACGTGACCGATGCGATGATTGAAGGCCGGCGTCAGGTGGCCGAGGTCGCGGCATTCCTGCGGAAAAATATTTCGGGCTTTGAAAATGCGGTCGTGTCCGAGACGGCCCCGCACATCGGCGTGCGCGAATCGCGGCGAATTCGAGGCGACTATACGGTTTCGACAAAGGACATCGTGGAGGTGACGCCGTTTGAAGACTGCATCGCGCGCGGCAACTGGTTCATCGACATCCACAGTCCGACCGGCGAGGGGACGGAGCGCGTCTATCCGCCCGACGGAAAATGGTATGAAATTCCCTACCGCACGATCCGTGCGCAAGGCGTAGACAATCTGCTCGTCGCGTCGCGCTGCATCGACAGTTCGCACGAGGCACACGCGGCGATCCGCATCACGCCGCAGGTCATGGCGATCGGCGAAGGTGCGGGCGCGGCGGCGGCGTTGTGCGTGAAGCTGGGCCTGCAATCGACGCGCGACCTCGACGCGAAGGTGTTGCGCGAGACGCTGCGCAAGCAGGGCGCGGCGGTGTGAGGCCAGGAGCGTTCGTTCGTTTAACCAAGCACGATATCGGCCTCGGTCAGGGAGTAGCCCTTGATCTGGGCTTTCGGCGCGTCGTCGAGGAGGTAGTTCACCACGTAGATTTCGCCGTCGGCGAACTGCCCCCAGCCGGTGTAGCCTGTATCCGCGTGTGGACTACGGTCGTGGTCGAGCGGGAGGACGCGGGTGGCGATTTCGGCGCGGTTCGGGTTGAGGCAGCCGTCGATGTCGGTGAGGGTGGCGAAGACGTTTTGCGTCATGTTGCCCCAGCCGCGCCTGCCGCCGGGGAGGTAGCGATGGGTGATGAGCACGCGGCCGCTTTGAAGCAGTCCGGCGACGGGACGGTGGCAGCCGGGCATGGGCAGGGCGTGGACCGGTCCCCAGGTGAGTCCGTGGTCGCGGCTGATCGTCTTGAAGCAGTCCATGCCGGTGAAGGAGTTTTCGCGGAGGAAGCAGACGAGTTCGCCGCCGGGCAGTTCCAGGGTGCTGCCTTCGCAGAGTTTGAGGGTGTCGGATTCCGCGAGAGTGACGGGGCCATGCCAGGTGCGGCCTTGGTCGTCGGAGTGCCAGAGGCGTTGCATCCAGCGTTCACCGCCGGTCTCGAGCAGATGATAGCGGTGGGCGCTGAGCAACCAGCGTCCGGCATGGGGGCCGTGTTTGAGGACGACGAGCTGGTCGGGCACGATGCCGACGATGGGAATCGGGATGGGGCCTTCCCAGGTGGCACCGTCGTCGCGGCTGGTGAAGAGCCAGTTGCTTTGGATGGAGGTGGGCGAGTTGCCTTCGCGGGAGCCGCCGACTTGGTCCACCACGACGACCAGCCGGCCGTCGTCGAGGGCGGTGATGCGGGCGCAGTTCCAGTGGGGCAGATCGGGGGTGGTCTTGTGCAGCGGCGTGGAGAGCGGGCGCTTGGGTGTCCAGGTGCGTCCGCGGTCATCAGAGGTGACGAGGGCGATGCGGCTGTAGGTGCGGTCGCCGTGATGGGTGCATTCACTGAAGACGCACACAAGGCGGCCGGTGCGCGTGAGGGCAAGGTCGGGCCAGGCTTGATAGACGGAATCGTCGCGGCTGACGGAAAACTTCTGGATCATGGAGGGGGGATAGTGACCACGGATCACACGGATGGGCACGGATCAAGCCTGCGGGAAAAAGTAACCCATTGGGTTGCTTTCATCCGGCGAAGCCCGGCTCGAAGAAGCCGAGGGTGGTGAGTTTTTTGCGGAGGGTGGCGAGTTGGGCGGGCACGGGTTGGGCGAGGGGGAGGCGCACGGGGCCGCAGTCGATACCGAGCCAGGGCATGAGGGCCTTGGAGGCAGCGAGGTGGGTGACACCGGCGGCGTTGCAGTCGGCAATCATGGCGATGGACTGATCCTGCAGGGCGCGGGCTTGCGCACGGTCGCCGGCGGCGAGCGCGGCGAGGAGGCGGACATAGAGGGGCGAGGCGTAGTTGTAGGTGCTGCCGACCGCGCCGAGGGAGCCGGTCTCGGCTCCTTCCAAGAGCATCTCGTCGCGACCGAAGAGAAGGTCGAATTTGCCGTCGGCGTGGCGCAGGCAGGCGGAGAAATCGGCGAGGTCTTCGTGGGTGTATTTGACGCCGGCGAGATTGGGGATGCGGTCGCCGGCGGCTTTGAGCACGTCGATGACGGGCATCGAGACGCCGGTCATCGAGGGGATGTGGTAATAATAGAACGGCAATGCGGGCGCGGCGGAGGCGAGGGCGGCGCACCAGTCGGCGAGTTCGCCGGGGGTGCGGGGCTTGAAAAAGAAGGGGGCGAGGGCGGCGAAGGCGGCGGCACCGTGCTTTTCGGCGTGGGCGGCGAGGCGGCGGGCTTCGGGGAGGGAGGTGTGGCCGGTGTGGACGATGACGGGAAGGACGTCCGCCTGTATCCAGGCTTCGGCGATGCGTTCGCGTTCCTCCGTGGAGAGCGAGGCACCTTCGCCGGTGGTGCCGCAGACGAAGGCGGCGCGCACGCCGCGTTGTTTGAGAAAGCGGGCGTAGCAGGGGATCACGGCGAGGTTGAGCGAACCGTCGGCGTGGAACGGCGTGAAGGGGGCGGCGACGAGGCCGGTGAAACGCGGGGGGCGGGGGAGGGACATGGCGCCGAGCTTCCCTGAAGGCGGGCTGGTTTCCGAACCGTGTTTACTGGTTCCATCAAGGAACCAGTCGGGCGAGCGTTCCGCCTTTGACGAGCCGGGGTTGCAGGCGGATCGCGGGCGGGACGGGGGAGCGCCTGTCGCGAAGGATGAGTGTGAGCACGTTGCGGGCGAAGGCGGCGGGGGACGACGAGTAGCGGGCGGGCTCGGGGACAAGGTGGGAAAGAAAGGAATCATCGTCGCGGCAAAGGAGCGTGATATCCCGGGGGATGTTTTTCCCGGCACGGGCCAGCAGCGAACTGACGGTGAGGTAGTGATGGGAGTCGCCGATGAGCAGGGCGGTCGGCGGGCGGGGGGAGCGCAACAGGCGTTGGAGGGCGTTGGTCACACCGGCGCGGGAATCGTCGTGGTGGATGATCCGGGAGGAGAGGCCGGGTTGTGCCGAGAGGCGGACGCCTTCGATGAAGCCGAGCTCGCTTTCGCGGTCGCCGGCGAAGAGGGGGAGTCGCGTAAGGAAGGCCAGGTTTTGATGGCCGCGGGCGATCATGATTCCGGCGGCATGACGGCAGAGCGAGCGATGATCGATATCGACGGAGGGCAGGTTGACGCCGGGGTGGGGCGAGCCGGCGATGACGCAGGGAACGCCGTTGCGGGCGAAGCGGCGCTGGAGATCGCCGTCGCACAGGAGGAGGATCCAGCAGGCGTGGCGGCGGGGGTCGCGGGGGAAGCGGCGTTGATGGTGGAGTTGGAGATCGAATCCTTGCTTGATGAGCAGGGCGCGGAGCTGGTCGATCCACAGGATCTGGCTGGCGCGGGGAGCTTGCAGGCCGCCGGGAAGCAGCAGGCCGATGCTGCGGGGTTTTTCCTTTGTGCCGGAGGGGGCGGATCTGCGGAGGATGCGATGACCGACGCCTTGCCGGGATTCGAGGAGCCCGGCGGCGGCGAGTTCGCGGAGGGCGGCGCGCAGGGTGTTGCGACCGACGAGGAGGGTGGCGGCGAGTTCGCGTTCGCCGGGGAGGTGCCTACTCCAAGTGCCGCGCTCGATTTCGGCGCGGAGGATGTTGGCGGTTTGGCGGACGAGCGAGAGGCGTTGGGGGAGGGCGGGCACGGGACTCCGACGGCGGTTAGGTTGCCGTCGCAACCGTCACGACTTGGCCGGGTCGCAGGGCTGCCAGCGCAGCGAGGATCTGCGGCACGAGCGGGCGCAGGTCCGTGAGTTGGTTGGTAGGCGCACGGAGCACGATGACGCCAAAGGGCAGGGCGGCGGTCTTTTGCTGGGAGGGCAGGTTTTTATCGACGGTGACAAAGGCATCGTAGTTGCCCGCGATGCGAGCGAGCAGCTTGCCGTTGGAAACACCCGCCCAGCCGGCCTGTGGCACGGTGGCCACCAAGTGACCGAACAACTCCAATCCGAGGCGACGGGGCAAACACTCGTCGAGGATGACGCGCATCGATTTATGCGTGGGCGAGGGCGTCGGCGGTGACCTGGACGCGGGCGGCCTCAAGGAAGTCGATGACTTGGACACGGCTTACGCTGGGAAAGTCTTCGAGAAAAGCGTCGATGGAATCACCCGCTTCCAAGCAGTCGGTGAGGTTTTTGACCGGAACGCGGGTGCCCGTGAAGACGGGCGTGCCACCGAGGATGTCGGGGTCGGAAATGATGAGCGCGGTCTTCATGCCGTTAACCATAGAGGGTTCTCCTCCGGTCTCAAGTCCCGCGTTCGAAGCGCCTGCGGAGGCGGAAGTGCCGGGCCGAGTAGCGCAGGCTTCGTCACACCTCAGGCAGGGCGAGGAATGCGGCGTCGGTTTGCGGCAGCGGGGCGGAGTAGATGTTGCCGTAGCCGCCGCGGTCGGAGGTATAGATAACCGTTTTGCCGTCGGGTGCGACGCAGGGGTGGACGTGCAGTTGCTGGGTCTTGAACGAGCAGTCGTGGCGGCAGAGCACCTTGGGGCCGGCCATTTCGCCATCGATGCGTTTCCAGAGTTTCAGCACGCCGTCGTGGTAGGCGTCGCCGATCACGAGGTCGCCGTCGAGTGAGTGGATGTGTCCCGTGACGGTGCGTTGCGGAGCGTGCCAGTGGTTGGGCGCGCCTTCGACGATACTCGCGCCACCGATCACGGTCTCGGGGCCGCCGGTGATGCCGTGGTAGCCGACGTGGAGACCGTCGGCATACCAGTATTCGTGGCCGATGTGGAAGCGACGGTGCGGCGGCTCGATCTTCCAGCTGCGGCGGGCACGCGTATCCATTACCCAGATACGGCAGTCCACTTCCTCCCACGGGCCTTCGTGGCAATAGGTGATGAGGTGCGGTTGCGTGGGCGAGGCGTTGATGTGGCCGATGAGGGTGTTTTCCTCAAGAAGGGTTTCGGCGGGGCCGGGCGTGCCGTCGGCGGCGAGCGGGATGCGCACGATGCGGGAGAGCGGGCGGGCGAGCCAGCGGTCGCGGATGCCGAGGTTGTTGCGCGCGCTGTTGCTGTAGTCTTCCTGGATGACGATTTCATCCATGCTGAAATACAGGGCGGAGCCGTCGCAGGCGGAGGCGATGATGCCGGGTTTCCAGCGTGTTTCGATGGTCAGGAGATCGCGGAGTTCGTGGGTGGCGAGGTCCACGGAGTGCAGGGTGTGGCCGCGCCAGAAATAAACGACGTCGCGGAGGGCGTGCTTGCAGGCGGTGATGAAGTCGAAGCGACCGACTGCGGGGGCGGTCAGGTCGGTGAACTGCTCGATCTCGCCGGAGGCGAGATCCACACCGAAGAGGTTGGTGCGGTTGGCGCGGTCGGAGCTGAAGAGGAATTTTTTACCGCCGGCATACCAGCCGTTGTTGGTGAAATAGAAGTGGTGGCTGTGGCCTTTGTAATTCGTGAGCTGCGTGACGGGCACGCCGGTCTGCGGATCGGCGTAGGTTTTCTTTTCGGAGGGAGATTTCATGGGCAGAGCCGGCTGATCAAAGTTCAAAGAGAAATACGGACCAAGGAGGGAGATGGATCTCCGATTCCGAGGGGGCGGGAACGAAACTGGAGGCGTTCCAGATTTCGCGGGCGGTGCCGGGGAGCGTCCAGACATCGCCAGCAGGCGTCGCGAGTTTGACGGAGCGGGGGAGGCCGGTGCGGTTAAGGATGTAGAAATATCCCGGGCGGTTGTTGGCGGGGTCTGCGGCGACGAGCCGGCATTCCACGTCTTTTACGATGGGTATTCCGCTTTTCGCTTCCTGCGGGAGCGGGCCGTCCAGGAGTGCCGTGTAGCCGGTCCATTCCGCATCCACGATCACTTGCCCTTTGCCGAAGGGATGAACGCCGGTGGACGAGGCCAGGGTGATGAGGTCGAGGACGGGGCGGGATTCCGGCGAATCCGCATGGGGCTTGCCCCACGGGTCGAGAGCCAGCGATCCGGGGGCGGTGAGCCAGAGCGTGCCGCCGCCGTCGTGAACCCAGTTTCGGAGGGCTTGAAGGCTGGGGAGATCCAGAGCGTTTGCCGTTCCCGCGGCGATCAGCCGGCGGGGGGCGAGGTCCGCGGCGGTGGCCCGGCCTGCGTGGAGAATACGAACGCCCGCGCTGCCACGGTTGAGGCGCCAGTAGCGGGATTCGAAGTCTTTTTCGTAGGGCTGTCCTTGGTGGAGCAGGCTGGCTTTGTCGAAGAGCAGGGCGACTTCGCCATTTCCCAGCGTGGCGAGGCGGTCGAAGACGGGGGCGAGTTGTTGCAGGCGGTGGCTGGTGCGACCGATTTCCTCCATCGCGGTGGGGTAACGGGTGAAGGTGTGGGGGTCGCCCATCGCCCTCCAGTCGCGGCGCTGCCATTTCCACACGATTCCCCAGGAGAGGCCGCGGGCGTAGTTTTCGAACAGGGAGAGGGAGCAGGCGCGAGGGTCGGCGTCGAGGGTGGCGGGCGTGAAGCCGGGGACGAGTTTCCATTCGCTGCACGAGAGCGGGGCGGAGGGGTCGATGCCGCGGTCGTAATCGAGGGCGAGCGGGCTGGTTTGGCTGACGTTGTGGAGGGTGGACCCTTGGTCGAACACGACTTCCGGATCGAACTGGCCGAAGCCGAAGGTGTGGTATTTTTTAACCCAGACCATGTGATCGGGAAGATAACGGAGGACCTCGTCTCGCATGAAGCGGAAGTGGGTGCCGAGGATGTAGGCGCGGAAACATGCCCAGTCGTAGGAAAGCGCCGGAGTGGCTAGGTTGGGCGCGCGGGTGGTGATGGCGGCGGCCACTTCGCGGAGGGTGATGTCGCCCCAATCCGAATAGTTGCTGCGCCAGCGGGAATTGAGATCCGCGATGCGGTTGGAATAGCGGGTGACGAGCCACTGCCTGAAGGCGATCTCGAAGGCGGTGGCTCCGGGATGGATGGCGTAGCCGGGTTCGTTGGCGGTGCCGATGCTGACGAGGTTGACGTGGGGACGAAGCGGGGGAAGGACGTCGCGGTAGGCTTGATCGAGAACCGGCCGCGTCCCGGGCGCCAGAATGTCGTAGGGCAGCATCACATGCGAGGCGCTGCCGCTGGCGGGCAACGCCTCGATGTAGTGGGTGCTGAAGAGGAGGTGGGCGGCGAGGTTTTCGGAGGCCGCGGCCCGGATGGCCCCGGCGAGGCGGTCGCCGGGTTTGAGCAATGCGCCTTGGGTCTCGATCTTGACGCTGTTGAAGCCGAGCCGTGCGAGGCGGGGGATGGCATCGAAGGCCGAGGTTTCCTGCGTGCCGAACAGGAGGACGGGCGCGGTGCCTTGGTAGAGGCGGCCGTTCCTGATTTCGAGGGGGCGGGCGGGGTCGTAGCGGTAGGGGATGGGGCGTTCGCGAACGAGTCCGGTTGCACGGTCGGAGAGTTCTGTGTCCGCCTTGTCGAGGAGTGTGGTGACTTGCCGGAGGAGCGTGAGAGCGATGCCGCGCTCTTTCTGCCGGCGGTAATCGTCGGGGATGTAACGGGAGATAAAAAGGTCGGCCACTTCGAGCGTGATCCGGGGTTCGTCCACGAGGATGCCTTCTGCGGCGAGAGAATCGGCCCGGCGGCGAAGGGCGGCGGCGCGGTCGCCGGCGGAGGCGAGTTTTTGGTCGAAGGTGGTGTCGTTGAAGAAGGCGATGGCGAAGGGTTGTCCGGCGCGAAGCAGCGGGTGGGACGCGGCGGGGGCGGCTACGTCGGTGATCGCCAGATCCACGAGGGCAGGACCTTCGAAGGGCGTGTCTTCCTGCCCTGCGCGATTCACCAGGTCGATGCGGGTGACGGGGGGCCGGAGATCGACCTCGACGGACGAGGGGGATAGCGCGCCCGATGGGTTTTCGCCCATGGGTGTAATTTTAAGATGGATACGGGCACGAAGGGGGCGTGATACGGTGAGGTCGAGTCGGAGGGCGAGCGGGTCGCTCCAGACCATCTCGGCGGGGGAGTTTCTTTGGAGGTAGGCCGAGTCGATAGGCGCGGTGGTGCTGACCGGGGTTGACGGCGGGTTGGTGGAGAGGGCGGTCTCGGGCAGGGGCTTGAAGCCGCGAACGAGAAAGCGGACTTCTTCCCGTTGCGGGACGCCGGGTTTGCTGATGTCCACGACAAGGCGGACGCCCGCCGGAAACGGGTGCCGGCCGGAGCCTTGGCGAATGTCGATGCGATTCCAGCGACCGGGCTCCAGCCGACCGACGCTGCTGCGCCAGGCCGGGCCGATGTCTTTGATGGAGAGCGGCAGGCCGAACTCGACGAGGAGGGACGATGGAACCGGGGTCAGGGGGTAGATTTCGAGCGAGATGCCGGTCATGCCTTCCCGGCACAGTTCCGCAGGGAATCGTTTCTGCCAGTTGAGCCAGCGTTTTTGCAGGTTGCGGGCTTCGAACCAGAACTCGGTCACGGGTGCGCCGGTCTCGGGATCAGAGGCCGGTCGCACGCCGATACGGTTGCCGTCACTGTGCCCACTGGCTTTCCATTCGGAGGGATCATCGACTGCATAGGCCAGGCTGGGAAAGGCCTGATTGCCGCGAAGGAAAGGCGAGGTTTGGAGCGGGGTAACCTCCGCTTCCAGGGTCGCTGACCGGAGGGCGGGGAGGAGCAGGAGCGTTGAGGCGATCGCCAAAACGAGGGGGCGGGGGCGAGGGAGGCGCGAAGAAGGCACGGGTAAAATATGCGGAGGCTGCGGGAGGGAGGCGGATCTTTTACCGATCGTAGGCCGCGGTGGTGATAAGCCGGGTGTCGTGCGACGTGGCGTAGCTGGGGGTGCCTCGGGTGAAGTCGGCGTAGGTCAGCGTGCTGGCCAGGACGCTAACGACATGGCCGTCGAGATAACCCGCATTGACCTTGCCCTCGTGGGGACGAGGCGTGGCTTGGCGAAAGTCGTCGGGCAGGCTGGAGAGGGTTTCGGGGCGGATGGCACGAGATCCGGTGGTATCGATGATGTAGATGAGTCGAGACGGTTCGGAAAAACTGTTGAGGGGGAGTGCGGGGCCGGCGTTGGCCGAGCGGCCGGTGTAGGAGTTGAAGCCAAAGACCCAGCTGCGATCCTTATCGGTTTTTTCAGTGGTGGCGCAGCCGATGGTGCCAGCCCATTGGAAGAGCGCATTCGACCCGGCGGCGAGACCGGGAGGAGGCTGCAGATAGGGCGCGAGTTGAGTGCGGGCCTCGGCGGTGGATGAACTGGTTTGCCAGCAGTTGGGCACCAGTCCCCGGTTATCTGCGGCGAACAGGGGGATGGCTTGGAGGTAGAGGCGCATGTTTGAGGTGCACAGGGATTGTTGCGCCTTGGAGCGCACATGGCTGGCCACCGGGATGACGAGGGCGGCGAGAACGGCAACGATGACGATAACGGCGAGCAACTCGACCAGCGTGAAGGCGGAGTGTGCCGTCCGGCGTGAACGACCGCTGGCGAGGGAGCGGGGCAGGAGGGTCATGGCGTCAGCCTTTGGTTGAAAAGGAGGGGGGGCCAGGCTCAGCGGCTTCTTCTGCGGAACAGGGAAACCGCCAGGCTGAGCGCTCCGCAGATCACGGTCCAGGTGCCGGGTTCGGGAATGGTGCTGGGGGTGACCTCGAGCTTGAAATTGTCGATTTGTTCGGTGGTGCCGGCCGGAAACTGACCGAAGAAGGAGGCGGAGGTGACGGTGCTGAGGGTGACGGTTTCCGGCACAAGGTAGTTCGAAACAATAGAGGTGCCGTTCACGCTCACATTCACGATCGTGCGGGTGGATTCGTCGTAGCTGACGGACCAGGTGTAGGAGTTGTTTCGGTTATAGGAGCCGAGCGTCGCGGTCAGGGTGCCGGTTGCGACACTGGTGGACCCGCTGGTGACCGTCCAGCCGCCGAGGCGGCTGTCCACGCGGATATAGACCACGCCTGTCGTGGAGTTAAGGGCACCCGCAGAATTGGTGCCGAAGCCGAGGGCATACCACGTCGAGTCGTTGTTGCGGGGGAAGGTGACGTCGAAACTGACCGTGGCGATGGTGCCATACTGGGCATAGCCGGCGAAACTGAAGGGGACGGCGAAGCCGGCAGACGTGGTTGTGGTGGAGGTGACGTAGCCGGCCGAGGTTAGTTGCCACTGGGCACCGCCGTTCCACGTGAGATTGCCGGTTTCGGTGGTGCTGCCGCTGAGGGCTGATCCTGCTATACGCGTATCGGTGAGGGTGAAAGTGTCCGAGGCGATGATGGTTGCCCGAAGGCCGTTGGCGGATACGGCGAATGCGAGACTGGCGAGTGCGAGAAGGCGAGGGAGCGCGATAGGTTTCATGGGGATGGAAGGAAGGGTTTTCTTGAAGAAAGGAAAACAGGGGGAGTTCTCAATATCGTAACGTTACGAAAGTGAATTATTAATCGAGGTCAAGAAGGAATTAATCAATCAATTTTTATAACTTAATATATTTGTATTAAGCATAATATGATTAAATTTGGCCGGACTTGGTCAATATTCAGGATCGACATGCAAAGAGAGGTTCTATTCGTGTCAGCGGGTATGGCCAGTCTCAAAGATATCGCAGCGGCGGCGGGGGTGTCGGTGGACACGGTGTCGCGTGTGCTCAACGGCAAAGGAGGGGAGGCGTGGCCAAGCGCGGTGGAGCGAGCCGAGCGCATTCGGCGGATCGCGGTGCAGCTCAATTACACGCCGAACAAGGCGGCGCGTATCATGCGCACCAAAAAGACCCATCAGATCGGCGTGCTCGTGAGTGAGCTCTACAATCCGTTCACGGGCCGGAAGGTCGAGGCGATCGCCGACTCGCTGGCCCGGCGCGGCTACGAGATGCTGTTGGGCCTGACCCGTTCGCGCGCGGTGAACCCGGTCGAGTTTTTCGAGAAATTCAGCCAGAACCTGCTCGATGGTGTGATCAATCTGGATCCGCTGCTGGATACCGCCGATCTGCGACGGATTTGTCCGCAGATCCCCTGCCTGACCTTCAATCGTTCGCAGGCGGAGTCTCCGGTGGTGTTCGATGTGCGTTCGGCGGTTCATCTCTTGATGGATCATCTGTGGTCGCTTGGTCATCGGCGCATCGCGATCGTCACGGGTTTTGACAAGGGCGATGCGACGCGTTCGCGCGTCGGAGCCTACGAGTCATTTTATGCCGAGCGGTCGTCGGGGATGAAGCGTGACTGGATCATTCCCGCCAATTGGACGGCGGAGGAAGGCCAGTCCGCCGCAGCCGCATTGGCGGCCACGGACTGCACCGCGTGCGTCGCGGGCAATGACTTGCTGGCGGTGGGGTTGATCGCAGGGCTGAGGGTGCAGCACAAGGAGGTGCCGCAGGACTTTTCCATCGTTTCGATCGAGGATTCGCTGCTGACGGAGATCGCCTACCCAACGCTTACTTCCGCGCGTCAACCTATCGCCGAGCTGGTTGATCTGACGGTGGCCGCGTTGATCGCACGAGTTGAAGGACAGGAAGCGGTTCCGTTCCAGGTTCTGCAGCCGATGCTGATGGTGCGCAACTCGTCGGCCGCGCCCCGCGAGGGGTGAGCGGTCGTCGGAGCGGCGATCTGGATCAGTTTGCAGCGGGGTGCCGGGGCTGTGAAGTTTTGTTGAGGACGAGGTTGTCTTATGCCTCACCGCGATGTCGTCGGCCGGATGCTTATGAGGGTGTGCGGGTTTGCGTATTTGAGGCTGGTCAGTTGGGCGTGAGTTGTTGGGTTGGTGGCATATGATGGGCACACCACAACTTGGATACGATCTTCGCTGAATATGAATTCCCGGCCCAGGGGGTTTACGTGGATGGCGGTGGCGATGCTGGCCTTTTCGGCGGCGGCGCTCGCGCTGCGGCTGGCAACCGTGCGGTTTCATGCCGAGTTGAACAGCGATCAGTTGCTGCCGCAGATGTTTTTTCAGGACCTGATGGAGTCATCGCATCCCATCTCGGGCTGGGTCTATGGCGCGGCGACCTTTTGGTTTCCCGACTATCCGCTGTTTGGTGCGCTGCAGGCGCTGCTCGGAGTGTCGGGCTTGGCATTTCCTCTGTATGTGGCGATTTTGTTGGTAGGACTTGGGCTGGCTATGGGCTGGGCTTTGGAGGAGGCGGGGTTGCGTGAGGGCTGCGGGTGGTTGTCGGGTATGGTCGTGTTGAATGGCTTGTTCTGGTGCCAGTATGTTCCGGGTCACGGTAACTGGCTGTGGCGCGCGGGCTGGCCTGCCTATCACGGAGGCACGGTGGTGAACGGGTTTCTTGTGCTCGCGCTCGTGCTCCGGGCCGTGCGCTTGGGCGGATGGACACGCGGGCGGAGGATTGCGCTCATCGGGGTGATGACACCGGCGCTTTTGTCCAACACGCTGATTTTCTTCCACTGGCTTTTACCGATCGGACTGGTGTTGGCATGGCAAGGCCGGCGCGGGTCGGCCGCACGCGGATTTGCGAAGCAGTATGGCCTGATGGTGTTGCAGGCGTTTGCATTGATGGCGGTGGTGCGGATGGGGTTGTGGTTGGCGGAGTGTTTTTTCTACGCGCCGCTGGTTCGCGAGTGGCCGTGGCCGGATCGCATTGCGGCGACGATCGGTCGGTTTTGGGAAAATATGACGACGGGCGGACTGTTTATGCGGCAATGGATTTTATGGTCGCTTGCCCCCGTCGGCGCGATCCTTGCGTGCCGTTGGTTGCTTATGCGGCGGGGTGGTCAGCCGGCACCAGAAAAACTGGATCCAGTGGTGGTCGCCTTGTCGGCGGGCGTTATGGGTCTCGTCTTGGGCTGGCTGATGCCGATGCTGACCTTGTATTGGTCGGATGGAGGCGGCGACCGGTATATGATGAACTGGATCTTCGTGCCTACTTGGATGCTCGCATTGATGTTTTTCGGGAAAGGGCGACTGGCCCGGTGGTTGCCCGGCGCGTCGATTTTACTGGCGATCACCGGGCTGGTGGTGGCGGTGCCTCACGTTGACGGGAACGCGTTGGAGTTTCCGCGTCCCGCAGGTGCGGAGGCGTTGAAGGCGTTCTGCAAGGAGCGCGGGTTGACGCAGGGTGCGGGTGATTACTGGTCCGATCATTACCTCACGGCGGTCTGGCGGCATGAAGGTCCGTTGCTGGGAAACATCGTGGAAGCCGGCGGGACTTATTTCTGGTGCAACAATGTCTTTAGCTACTTTCCGCCTCGTGCGGATGGCCCGGGGCTGGCGCGGCCTGACATCCAGTTTGTGGTGATGGAGCGGCTCAACCGGTCTTTGCTGCAGGAACGGTTCGGCGGAGAGCTGCAGATCACGACGGTCGGCGGTTACGAAATTGCGGTGCTGACTCCGTCACAGCGGGAACGGGCCAGCGAAGGTGTCGTGATCGATGCGAATAATTATTTGAATCACAGTCGGCGCGGATGCTGGTTGAAAGCCGAGCTGGGAGGGCAGTGAATCCGGGCCGTTACACGGCGTTTGCGGCGAGAAATTTATCCTGATCATTGTGCCGGGGTTCATCCTCAGGACGGGGCGGTTTCACGAGTTTGGAGTGGCAAGTTGGGCGGGCCTCTAGTTTTGAGGGAGGGGTATGTTTCGTTATCTTGCGTCACGTTCGGATAAGCATTCGTTGCCTCGGTTCCACCTGGATGTTCCGGCTGGCGGATGGTTGGTGCGCTGTAACGGGAATATACAGGTGTCGGGTTGGTATGCGGACCACGAGGGCAGGGCGGCCGAACAAATTGTGATCAAAATCGGGCGGCGCACGATTTTGTGCATGCCTCATGAACGCCCAGACGTCGTCGCGGCTCATCCCGGGGTGGTCAAGGATACGCGGTGCGGGTTTGTTGTCGGTTTCACCACCCGTCCTGGTTGGAAACGTCTGCGTATCTGTGTCCAAGAGCGTGATCGCTGCCGGCGGTTGGCCACTCGTTTCGTTTATTATACGTCTACATCGTCGTCCATTGAGCCGGCACCGCAATTGAACGCAGCGATGGTCGTGCGGGTGCGTGAAACCAAACGGCGGATACTCCGTGCTGAACTGGCGGGGTTCTTTGAACGGCGGCAGACCCTCGGCTTTGCCCCGTATTCCGAGCGTCCCACGATTTCCATTCTGATCGTCGTATGGAATCAGGCCGAACTTACGCTGGCCTGCTTGCGCAGTCTGCAGGGTGCCGTGGCAGGAATCGATGCGGAGATCTTGATCGCCGACAATGCTTCCACGGATCAATCGCCGCTTCTTTGGGACGTGATTTCCGGTGTGCGGATTTTCCGCCACGCTCATAATCAGGGGTTTTTGCTGGCTGCCGGCGGTCTGGCGCGTGAGGCGCGCGGGGACCACCTGCTTTTTCTCAACAACGACACCACGTTGGAGCACGACTCAATTGGACGCGCCCTCGCGAGTCTGCATCGCCGACCGGGGATCGGTGCCGTCGGCGCACGTGTCCTCCTGCCTCATGGAGTGGTGCAGGAGGCCGGCAACACCATCTGGAACGATGGTTCGTGTAGTGGCTATGGCCGAGGCCGCAGCCCCGATGATCCGGGGGTGCTTGACTGGAAATACACCGATTATGTGTCGGGAGTTTTTTTGCTCACCCGACGGGCGGATTTTATCCGGTTGGGAGGGTTCGACGAGCGTTTGGCACCCGCCTACTGCGAGGATGTCGATTATTGCATCAAACTATGGAGGGATGGGTTGGCGGTTGTCTGTGATCCCGCCGTGGTCGTGCATCACTATGAATTTGGATCCTCCGCAACCCCCGAGGCCGCGATCGCTCTTCAACGGCGTAATATCGGGATACTGCACCAGCTTCATGGCGATTGGCTGGCGAGCCAGCCGGCATGGGATGCGGGCGGGATCGAAACGCGCTTCTGCCGCGATTCCGCCTACCGGGGACATGTCTTGGTGGTGGATGATCGGGTGCCTGATTTTTATACCGGTGCGGGTGCTCCGCGCGCAGTCGCGTTGTTTGAGGCCCTGCTTGCTCTGAACTGGAAAATCACGTTTTACCCCACGGCAGGCTGCCGCATTCCGTCGAAATGGTTTCAAGACCGTTTCGGATCCGAGATCCGTGTGATCCATGCGGCCGATCGCGAGGTGTTTGCCAAGTGGCTCGAGTTGTATCGGGACACCTTCGACACGGTTTTTATTTCGCGGGTGCACAACATGGAGGCGCTGGGGGGGCTCTTTACCGACGTGTCCCAGGCGGACCGGCGTATCCGGGTCATTTACGATGCCGAGGCCATCTGTGCGCTTCGGGATATCGTTGCCGCCCGCATTGGCGGGAGTCCGCTGAATGAAGACAAATGCCTACGAATGGTAACGGCTGAACTCGCGCTCGCGGCCGACGCCGATCTCATCTGTGCGGTTTCCGGCGGGGAGGCTGAGTGCTTTCACGATCATTACGCCGGGCAAAAACCCGTCGAGGTTCTTGCTCATACGCTGGGGCCACGTCCGGTTTTCAAGGCGGAGTTTGCCGAACGTTCCGGCCTCCTGTTTGTCGGGCGTCTTTCGGAAGCGAATAGTCCGAACGTGGATTCGATCCTCTGGTTTATGCGTGAAGTTTATCCGCTGCTTGCGGGGGAAATCGGCGGGCCCATCCGTATTATTGGCGACCCCAGTGCATTGCCTGCCGACGTTCGCAGGCTGCCCAACGTGCAACTGCTCGGTCCGGTCGATGATCTTGCGCCGTATTATGAGCAGGCCCGGGTTTTTATCGCGCCCACGCGTTTTGCCGCAGGTATACCGCTCAAGGTGATCGAAGCCGCCCGGCATAATCTTCCCGTGGTGTGCACCTCTCTGCTGGCCGGGCAACTGGAGTGGCGGCACGAGCATGAGGTGTTGGTCGCGGATACGGCGGAGGAGTTTGCCCGTGAATGTATCCGCCTGCACGGCGACGCGGCGCTTTGGGAGTCGCTTTCGCAAGGGGCGGGCCGGCGCTACGACGAACAGTTTTCACCAGCCGGTTTCACCGCAGCCGTGGGCCGGATTTTTAATCCGCCTGCGCGCGTGTCGTCTGCTGAGCAACCGTCCGATGCGGATCTGGTCGCGGTCGAGACGCGTTGATGAGCGGGGTGGGCTGGGCTGCGATTATTTACTTGGGTCTAATACCCCGAAGCTCGCTCCCACGCATCTCCCCAGAATGAAATCCTACTTCGGAAATGCCTCGGGGCTTGTCCCGAGGATCTTTACTTCGCGGCGGTCGGGACGGTGCCGGCTTTGATGAGGACGAGGTTGTCCGGCTGCAGGTGCTTTTTGATGGCGGCGTTGACCTGATCGAGGGTGACGGCGTCGAGGTTTTTCGTGTAGTCGTCGAGCCATGACAGCGGATAGCCGCGGTGGACGGTGGCGAGGATCGTGCCGGCGAGACCCTCGGTCGTGGCGAGGCCGACCTGGAAGCGGCCGGCGAGGTTGGTCTTGGTGCGTTCGAGTTCGGCGGCGGTGACGCCTTCGTCATACCACGACTTCAATTCGCGACGGGTGGAGGCGAGGCCTTTTTCGAGGAGGTCAGGGGCGAAGTTGGCGACGATGCGCCAGTCGCCGTCGGCAAAAGTGTCGTTGCCGATGCGCGCGCCGATGCCGTAGGTGAGGCCTTCCTTGTCACGCACGGTGGCCATGAGGCGGCCGGTGAAACCGCTGCCGAGGATCGTGGTGGCCACGCGCAGCGGGAGCGCGTCGGGGTCGGTGTAGCGGAGACCCTCGGCTTGGCCAATGATGACGCTGACGTTGGGTTTGTCGGCCATGAACACGGTCTGGTCGTGGTTAAGGTCGGACTGGGCGGCGAGGCGCGGGTAGTCGGGCATTTTGACGCCGCCCGTCCAGCCGGCGAAGCCCTTGGCGATCTCGGCTTGAAGCGCGGCGGGGTCGACATCACCGACGGCGACCACGGTGAGCGCGGCGGGTCCGTAATATTTTTTGTGGAAGGCCTGGAGGTCTGCGATCGTGGCGGACTTGAGCGCGGCGAGGAAGGCCTCGGTGGACGGTTCGTAATTGGGGTGGCCGGGCGGGTAGACGGCGGCGGCGAAGGCCTGGCCGGCGCGGTAACCGGTTTGCTCAAGGGCACGCTGGAGACGTCCGGCGGTTTGTTTTTTGAGTTTGGTGAATTCCTCTTCGGAGAACGCGGGTGTGCGCAGTTGTTCGGCGAGCAGGCCGATGACGAGCGGCAGGTCTTTGCTCAGGCATTTGCCCTCGAAGTTGACCATGGTGCTGTCGACCGAGAACGAGAGTTCGGCACCGACGGCGTCGAGTTTTTGGGCGATGGCAAATTTGTCCTCGGTGGTGGTGCCCTTGTCCAACATGCCGCCGGTGAGGGAGGCGATGGCGAGGTTGGTATCGGGGGCGAAGGAATCGCCGGCGGGGAGCGAGCCGGTGAAGGTGACGACGTCTTTGACGGCCGTCGGGTAAGCGATGACGTCGACGCCCGCGATGGTGGCACGGGTGACGTTTTCGGCGATGCCGGCGGAGAGGCGAGAGGTGAGGGGCGCGAGGCAAAGGGCCAGAGCGGCGAGAAGGAAAAGGCGTTTCATGGAACGGGAGGGAGAAGGTGGGAATGGGTTCTTTCTCTTTATCTTAATCTTTCTCTTTCGTCAGGAGAGCGGATCGTGCGGGCCTTTCGGGCGGAGCGAGGGACGGAAGGGAGAAAGAGAAAGATTAAGAGGAAAGAGAAAGAGGGCGGGTTACTTGGCGTCGGCTTCGGGTGGGAGAATGGGGATGAACCAGCCGGTGGTGTTTTGAGTCTCGTCGAGGTATTCGTTGGCGACGCGTTTCACATCGGCGGCGGTGACTTTCTTGATGGCTTCATCGACGGTGACGTAGAGCGTCCAGTCGCCGGAAGAGATGCACTCGTTGATGTTGCTGGCGATGGCGAAGGCGCCGTCGCGGGCGTAGGCGGAGGAGGCGATCAACTGGCTGACAGCGGAGGAGACCTCCTCGTCGGTGACGCCGTCTTTTTTGACGCGGTCGAGTTCGGCGAGGGTGATTTTCTCGACAGCCTCGTGGGTGGCGCCGGGGGCGAGGCTGGCGTAGACCGTGGTGAGCGACGGGTCGTGGAGCATGCCGACATCGGTGCTCACGCTGGTGGTGAGATTTTTATCGGTGAGGGCGCGGTAGAGACGGCTGTTTTTGCCGGACGTGAGGATGGCACCGAGGACCTGCAATGCGGGCAGGTCGGCGTGGGTGGCGGCGGGGGTTTTGTAGGCGATGCCGACGACGCCGAGTTGACCGGCGCGTTTGACGGTGACGCGGCGGGGGCCGGATTGGGCGGGTTCCTCGGTGTAGACCTGCGGGATGGGGTGGGGGGCGCGGGGGATGGCGCCGTAGTATTTTTTGACGAGGGCGAGGGCGGCGGGTGTCTCGATGTCGCCGATGACGGTGACGGTGGCGTTGTCGGGCCAATAGAAGGTGTCATAGAACTCGCGGAGACGCTCAATGGAGACCTTTTCGATGTCGCTGCGCCAGCCGATCGTGGGGTGGTGGTAGGGGTGGGCGATGTAGGCGGCGGCGGAGATTTCCTTGTCGAGGGCCTGGATGGGGTTGTTCTCGCCGATCTCAAATTCGTTGCGCACGACGGTCATCTCGGGGCGGCGGTCGTCCTCGTGGAGCCAGAGGTTGCGCATGCGGTCGGACTCGATGGCGACGTAGGCCTCGAGGTGGTCTTTGCCGAGGTTGGCGAAGTAGTTGGTGCGGTCGAGCCAGGTGGTGGCGTTGTAGGTGGCGCCAACGCGTTCAAGGAGCTGGTCGACGCTGTTGCCCTTGGCGCGGTTGAAGTTCTCGGTGCCCTTGAACATGAGGTGTTCGAGGAGGTGGGTGGCACCGGTGACGCCGAGACCTTCGTTGCGCGAGCCAACGCGGTAGGTGACCATGAAGGTGACGACGGGCGCGGAGTGGTCGGGAAGGACGAGAACCTGGAGACCGTTGGCATCGAGCGTGTATTCGGAGATGCCGCCGAGGGTTTTGACGAACGAGTAGCCGTCAGCGGCGGGCGGGGAATCGGCGGCGTGAAGCAGGGCGGCGGGGAACAGGGCGAGGCAAAGCAGGCGGCGTAAGTTCATGCGTGGTGGAGGAAGACCGCAGGTCGCGGGGGAAAGTTCAAACTTGGTTTCACAAAACGTCAGCGCAAAGACCGGCGCAAGCGGGGAGGTGATCTTTGGTCTTTCATGATGAGGTATGAACGGTAGCTTGGCCCCATGTTGAAATCCATTCGGGCAAGCGCGGTGCAACCAAACAACCCTGAACGAGTTCGCCTGGCCGAGGATGCGGCCCGGGTGGAAAACTGGAAACGCTGGGGTCCGTATCTCGCCGAACGCCAGTGGGGCACGGTGCGCGAGGATTATTCCCCCGACGGGGAGGCGTGGGGTTATTTCTCACACGATCAGTCGCGCAGCCGGGCCTACCGCTGGGGCGAAGACGGGCTCATGGGCATCACCGATCGCGAAGGCCGGCTGTGTTTTGCGGTGGCGCTGTGGAACGGACGCGACCCGATTCTGAAGGAGCGGTTGTTCGGTCTGGCCAACAACGAAGGGAACCACGGCGAGGATGTGAAGGAGGCGTATTTTTATTTGGATGCCACGCCGACGCATTCCTACCTGAAGGGGCTCTACAAATATCCGCAGGCCGCGTTTCCCTATGAGCGCCTGAAAACGGAGAATGGTCGGCGCACGCGCTTGGAGCCGGAGTTCGAGCTGGGCGAAACCGGGGTGTTCGACGAGGGGCGCTATTTTGATGTTTTTTGCGAATACGCGAAGGCTTCGCCCGACGATATTTTGATCAAAATTACGATGGCGAATCGCGGCCCCGAGGCGGCGACGGTGCATGTGCTGCCGACGTTGTGGTTTCGTAACGCGTGGTCGTGGGGTTGCAGTCACGAGGGTTGCGAGATCAAGCCGCGCCTGTGGGCGACGGATGCGCGCACGGTCGAGTGCGATCACGCGAGCCTTGGGCGTTTCACACTGGAGCAGGATGCGGATGCGCCGCTGCTGTTCACTGACAACGAAACCAACACGCAGCGCCTCTTCGGTTCTCCGAATACGTTATCCTATGTGAAGGATGCGTTTCATGAGTATGTGGTCGGTGGACGTGCCGATGCGGTGAATCCGCGTCAACGCGGCACCAAGTGCGCGGCGCATCATGTCGTCACGCTCGCGCCGGGCGAGGAGCGGGTGATTCGCCTGCGACTGCATCGGGCCGAAACGTCTGGCAAGCCTGGCGCGGCGTTCGGCAAACCCTTCGAGGCGGTGTTCGCCAAACGCGTGAAGGAAGCGGATGGGTTTTACGCGGACCTGCTGGTCAAGGTGAAGTCGGACGAGGAGCGTCTTGTGGCGCGGCAGGCTTACGCGGGGCTCCTGTGGTCGAAGCAGTTTTACCATTACGTGGTGAAGGACTGGCTTGAAGGTGACCCGGAGATGCCGCCACCGCCGGCTGGTCGTGAGCACGGGCGTAATGCCGAGTGGGGGCATCTGTTCAATCGCGACGTGCTTTCGATGCCGGACAAATGGGAATACCCGTGGTTCGCGGCGTGGGATCTGGCGTTTCACATGATCCCGTTTGCACGGCTTGATCCGGACTTCGCCAAGTTCCAGCTCAACCTGCTCCTGCGCGAGTGGTATATGAGCCCGAGCGGGCAGATCCCGGCCTACGAATACAACTTCTCCGACGTGAATCCGCCGGTGCATGCATGGGCGTGCTGGCGCGTTTACAAGATGACCGGGCCGCGCGGGGCGCGCGACCGCACGTTCCTCGCGAGCGTGTTTCAGAAGCTGCTGCTCAACTTCACCTGGTGGGTGAACCGCAAGGACCCGAGCGGAAAAAATCTTTTTGCGGGCGGCTTTCTTGGTCTCGACAACATCGGGGTGTTCGACCGCTCCAAGCCGTTGCCGGCGGGCGGTTCGCTCACGCAGGCCGACGGCACCGCGTGGATGGCATTCTACTGCTCGACCATGCTGGCGATGGCGCTGGAACTGGCCGATGGCGACCCGGCCTACGAGGACATCGCGTCGAAGTTCTTCGAACATTTTCTGGCGATCGCCGATGCGATGAACCACCTCGGTGGTTCTGGTCTGTGGCACGAGGAGGATGGTTTTTATTACGACCGGTTTGTGTTGCCCGACGGACGCGCCGAACCGGTGCGGTTGCGCTCGATGGTGGGGCTGATCCCGCTCTTCGCGGTGGAGTTCATCGAGCAGGACCGGCTCGACCAGTTGCCGGGCTTCGCCAAGCGCACGCGTTGGTTTTTGAAACACCGGCCCGAACTGGCCCGGCAGATCACCTACCTTTCGGAGGACGGTTGCGAAAGCGGGCATCTGTTGCTGGCGATCCCGACGCGTGATCGGTTGAGGCGCGTGTTGCGCACGGTGTTGTCCGAGGCCGAGCTGCTTTCGCCGCACGGCGTGCGGTCGTTGTCGCGCCGGTATGAGGCGACTCCCTACGTCATGCATTTGGAAGGCGAAGACCATCGTGTGTCCTATGTGCCGGGCGACTCCGATACCTGGCTGTTCGGCGGTAATTCCAACTGGCGCGGGCCGGTGTGGTTTCCGCTCAACTACCTTCTGATCGAGGCGCTGGAACGGTATCATCATTTTTATGGAGACACCTTTGTGATGGAGTTTCCGACCGGCAGCGGAGTGGAGATGAACCTGGCGCAAATCGCGGCGGAACTCGGTCGGCGGTTGGTGACACTTTTCACACCGGATGCGGACGGGAAACGGCCGGCGTTGGGAGATTGTCCGCGATTTGCCGAGGATCCGCACTGGAAGGAACTCGTGCTCTTCCATGAGTTCTTCCACGGCGACACGGGCGAAGGTCTCGGGGCGAATCACCAGACGGGTTGGACGGCGTTGGTGGCGAGGTTGATCGAACAGTTTCCCTCGAAGAAATGAGATCGAGGCGAGCAGCGCGTTTTCTTACAGGTATCAGCGAAGCCGTTAACCGGCGTTCGCACGAGATGACGCGTAGCTCCGGGCGGCGGATGGCGTCAAAATAGGGATATGAGTATTCAGTCAGTCAGTTTTTTTTCCAAAAACACGGTCGCGCGCGTTTTGAACGGGCTCTTGTTTTTGGGCGGATGTTTTTTGGCGGGTTCGGGGTGGTTGTTGGATGAGCGTTTACCGCGAGGCCGTGGCGAAGGAGGAGTGCGCCCGACGTTGCTTGGCATGGGCCGGCATGACTGGGGCGAATGGCACACGTGGGTCGGCTACGTGGTGGCGGGACTTGTGGTGGTGCATCTGGCGTTGCATTGGCGCTGGCTGGTCAAAATCGCCGCTTCGCAGAAACCGTGGCGACTGGCGGTTGGCGTAGCCGTGGGGTTGGCGGTGGCGGGGTTTTTCCTGCTGGCCCCGGTGAAGGGTTGAGCAGGTCGGAAAAAGGAGAACAGGACTATGACGAACGAAGACGTGGATGCGGGGAAAATTATTTTTCACGGGCACTCGGGAGTGCAGCGATGCGGAGATTGGTGCCGGCACTTCGAGGCTTTGGATGAAAACTCCTGGCCTGGATACGGTCGCTGTGTGCATCCGTTGAGCTTGCGCAAGGGGCAGGTGATTCACTCCGGACACGAGTGCACGGTGGGCGAAGCCGTAGTGGGATAGCGCGGTTGAAAAAGGTGTAGGTGCGAGCGCCAGCGAGTGGAAACCCCCACTCGCTGGTGCTCGCGCCTACAGTTTTTAACGGTCGATTACTCCTTATTGAGTGGCGCTGGCCGGCGTGGCGCGGGCGGCGATGCGGCGTTCGGCTTCGAGGATGATCGCTTCGCACCCGATGAACTTGTGATCATCGAGGCACAGGCGGCGGCGTTTGCCGTCGGCTTCGTAGATGGCGTAGGCGATGCCCTTGTTGGCCCATTTGTGGCGATCCATTTCGACGATGGTGTCGAGGTGAACCTTCTCCCCGCTGGCTCCCGTGATAATGTCGCCGTCGGCGCGGACGCTCTTGCGATGTTGGAGAGCCACCCAACCGACGAAGGCCAGTCCGATAGCGAGGGCGATTTCACCGATGAGGCGTTGTCCACCGATGTCACCGGGCGTGCGTTTTTTGGGGACCTTGGCGTTGAGGTTGTGTTCGGCGGCGTAATCGGCCCACGCACGTTCGACGGCGGGGTCATTGGCTGAGTGCTTGCCGGCGGCGGGCAGGATGTCGGCGGCGACGAGTTCGAGTTGTTCGTAGCGCCGGGCTTCGGCCGGCCAGGCGATGAAGCCGTCGTAGCAGAACCACAGGGCGGAGCCGTTGATCATGAGCGCCATCAAAATCATGCGGCGGCGCCATTCCTTGGAGATGCGGGCGTGAACGTTCATAGGGGTAAGGAGGGATGTTGGGTGAGGGGGCTACTGTGAGCGCGGGCAGGGGAACCGGACTTGGCGCGTGGAAGTGATCTCGGCGACGTTCCGAGGGACGACGGTAGGGTTGAAGTGCACGAGGGCAAGTCCGAGGGCGACGTATATGGGGGACGGAAATCGGAATTTTTTACCACTAATGGAATCGCCCAATGGGGCGATTCTCTGGGAGCGGTTCCGGCCAATGGCCTCCACGGTTTAGCGGAGGGGCGGCTGATGCCGCCGGGGCCGGTTTATGACGGCTGAAGGAAGTCGGGCAAGGTGGTGAAGCCGTCTTTGGCGTAGGTGGTCGCAGGGTTGGAGGGGAGGTCGGCGGGGCGGGTGGGGGGGGAGCTGCCTGCCAGGTGCGCGAGTTATCGTTGCCGGTAGGCCCGAGGAGAGGGCGTTTTGGTGCCAAGCAGACGGAACTGACGCCGCAGGTCTCGTGAATGGTCGATAGTTTGCGGATAAACACCAATACGTTTTGCCGTGAGAGGGGTGATTATTTTGAGCGCTTCTTCGGCCATATGAGCGTTGTGCTGAAATTTCAACATGCTGGATTGACTTATGGGTGTGTTGATTTTTCAACAGGGCCATGAGCCAAGAAAATCCGTCCCATGATTTGAGTAAGCGTGAACGGCAGGTTGCTGAAATTGTCATTCGTCTGGGGCGGGCCACTGCTCGCGATGTAGAACAGGCGATGGTCGAGCCGCCTACGTATTCGGCGGTGCGCTCGATTCTCCGTATTCTTGTTCAGAAAAACGTGCTCATAAAAAAGCCGGAGGCCGGGCGGGATTGGTATGAGTCCAGTGTGGTTCCTGCCGAGGCTAGAAAAGGTATCCTGCGTTCTATGGTGAGAAACTTCTTCGGTGATTCGGCGGGTGAAGCCGCTTGCGCTCTTCTCGGTCAGAAAAACCTGAAGCTTACCTCACAAGAGGCCGATCGATTGCTGAAACTCATCAAGGAGGCGCGCAAATCATGAATGATCTACTTTCCCGCTGGGTGCTTTTTCAGGCCTATTACCCTGCGATTTCGGTGGTTTTGATGTGTGCGTTTAAAAGTGCGGCCATCGTATTTGTGGGCTGGATTCTTGCGGGTTTTATAGTGGGAAGGTCAGCGGCGGCCCGTTGCTGGCTGTGGCGAGTGATCTTGGTCGCGTGTCTGGTGCTCCCGCTTTTTGACTTAGGGCCGACGGCTATCAGGCGACTGCGGCTGGTCTGGCCACAGCAGACCAGTGCCGCAAATTTTCATGCGTTTGGCGAAGAGGCGCAGGCATGGCGATTGGTGCGATCTGACGATGAAATCGCGGCCATTCGGCATAAGCGTGCCGCAGACCGGCTGGAAGGCGCGCGCGACTTGGCACCGTGGGAGCGCGAGCGAATTGAGCGTGAGCCCTTCTCAATGGACGATGTGCGTCCAACTCCGTGGAGACAGATAGAGGATAACGTTTATGTAGGTTGGTGGTTGGTGGCTGGGGTGTTGGTCGGGGTCCTAATGTTGCGAGTGGCGGTGTCATCTTGGCATCTGATGAAAAAGGCGCGTGTGGTCGCGGACGACCTCCACAAAGAGGCGTTTGCGGCGGCGGAGAGGTTGGGCATAAAACGCGATGTCCGAGTGAGACTATTGGAGGGGGCGCGATCCCCGTTGATGGCCGGATGGCTAAGGCCTTCGGTTTATTTGCCTGAATCCTCGGCTGGCTGGAGTTTTTCCTCCCGAGAGGCGGTTTTCCTGCACGAATTAGCGCACTGGAAGCGAGGCGACCACTTTTGGCAGCTCTAGGGCTCCAAGAGGTGACGGATTTGCTGCGTATCCTCCGCTCCATGTTGTCCGGTGGCAATCTGGTGGGTGGCGACTTTCGCTATAGCTTGGAACAGGTTCAATGGCAGGGGCGGACGGTCTGGAAATTACGACAACAGTTTACCGACTCCGGGAAGATCTATCAGCAAACCACGTTCTTGGTGGATCCGAACAACGAAGACGCGTTGGTGTTTTCGGAGCTAACTTTCCCGAGTCGAAATCCTGACGTTAAAAGCCAGTGGATCGCTCAGGAATTCGGGCGAAGCCCGGGAGGTATACTCTACCCCGCGCGTTACCAGAGGGGGCATGCACGTAAGAATTTTTCGAGCATGGAGGATGTGCGTGTGGTTAAGCTGGACGTGCTGGACGGTTTGCCGGCGGGGCTCACCGAGCGGCCACAGTCGGCGGATGCACCTTATCTTTCAAAAACAGGGAGGCCGGTGGTTCACACCCAGTTGGCGGTCGATTACGTCAATGCCAAGGAATCCGGTGGGGCATTGCCTCCGGTGACGGTCGTAATGCGCGTTAACCAAAGCAACGCGGTTCAGCTTCAGGCCGATTCGCAAGGGCATTTGATCATCTCGCTGCCACCCGAGGAAATCACTTATCTGGAAGTGCGCGCCAAGGCGGCTGGTTTTGCGCCCCAAGTGGTGCGTTGGCGGAAGCAGGGCGATCCCTTGAAGCTCCCGGAGCGTTACAGTGCGAAGCTGTGGCCGGCGTCGCCTGTATCCGGAAAAGTGATCGATGAGTCCGGCCGGCCTGTTGCGGGGGCCGAGGTTCAGCTTTGGTTGAGCGGGGTTGGTCGCGGCAACTATGTGTTCGGCGATTTCTTCGATATATCGGGACTAAAGATGCGCACGGATTCGGATGGTATATGGACTAGCAAGGATTTCCCTGATGATTTGCGCGGGCTTAGCTACCGAGTCAGTGCTCAAGGATATCCGGCGAGCACTGATTCGGGATCGGCGGATTTCCGCTCCTTCGCGAAGGTGCCATACTCGGCGCTGCGTGACGGCTCTTGGGTTGTGACGCTGCGGCAGGGTGTTCCGCTGAGTGGAATCGTATCCGACATTTCCGGTGCCCCCGTGTCGGGTGCGCGGCTGGTGGTGGGGCGTGATGCTTGGGGCACGAATCTTCCGGTTGTTACTGCTGGCGCGCGCGGCGGCTTCGAACTGAACGGATTGGGAGTGGGGCCGATTGTCCTTACGGCGGAGTCCCCTCTGCACAAACCGCAGAGCATGGAGTTGACGCTTCCCTTGGCCGCTCCGCTGGCTATCCGGCTTGATAAGGGCAACGTGCTTCGCGGTCGCGTGGTGGATATCAAGGGTAAGCCGTGCGCCGGACTAAATGTGGGCGTCGATACGTGGAAGAATCTACGCACGCTGAATTTCACGACGCAGACAGATGATGAAGGACGTTTCGAATGGCAGGGTGCGCCTGACGAGCCGGTGTCCTATTCGTTTGGCGGCTGTCAGAATCGCGAGTTTCTGAATGGGTTGTGGCTCAAAGCAGGTGCGGACGAGCAGATCGTAGTGATGAAACCGGCGCTCCGTCTAAATGCCAAGGTGATCGATGCGGTTACCAAGCTTCCGATCGAAAGCTTCCGGCTCACTTCAGGTCGAGTGTATGAGAATGGTGATCCCTATTGGGAGAAGACTTCGACTAAGAGCTATGAAAACGGGGCAGGAGTGTGGGAAACAGGTTATATGGGGGGGCGGCTCGCTTTTCTGATCGAGGCGGAGGGTTATGCGCCGTTGCAGACGCCTGACTGCGAGACTCAACAGACCGAGATCACGGCAACTTACGAGTTAAAGCCTGTTTCCGGTAACAACGCGGCCGCGCGTAAGTAAAACGACTAAAACGGTTACTTTGCTCTGGGCCGACGGTGGGATGGGGGCGGGGATTCCCAGGCGGCGATGGTGGCGTTTAGGTAGGCGAGCTGGCGCTGGAGGGCGACGAGGTCTTCGTGAAGGCCGGTTTCCAGGCGGCGGTGGAGTTGAGGACGTTTTTTCTCGGACAACGTGAAACGCCACGCGGGCGAACGGCGGTAGTCGCGGAGTTTACGTTCGGTGTCGCGGCGGGCGGCGTGGAGCTCGGCGATGGCGCGGCGCAGGCGGCTGAGCGAGGAGTCGGGGCCGATTTTGTCGTTGGCGGTTTCCCATTCGATTTCGAGGCGGGCGAGCCAGTCGGCGTCGCGGGCGGCCCAGGCTTGCTGCACCTCGTGCCAGAGGTGTTCGCGGGCGGGCGTCCACTCGCCGCCACGATCCGGATGCAGGTGTTGCACGAGGCGGCGGTAGGTGTCTTTGGCACCGGCGCGGTTGGCGTCTTGCTCCGCGAAGCGGGCCATGCGCGGGGAGTTCGAGGTGGGGTGGCCGTCAGCTTCGTCACCCTCGAACAGGTCGTCGAAGAAGTCGTCGAAACCGTCGTCGTCGAAGTCTTCGGGTTGCGTGGAGTCGTCGGCGCGGTGGTCGGAGTGACGGGGTTCAGGCTCGGGTTCAGGCGGGTGGTCGCGCTCCCAGGCTTCGGGGTTGGCCTCGTAGTATTTGTGTTCTTTCCAGATTTTTTTGACGGAACGGCCGGACATGGCGGCCATGAACTGGGCGTTGTCCACCTCGCGGGATTTATGGAGCACCTCGGCGTGCAGTTCGCGCAGGGTGGTGACGAGTTGGGGAAATGCGCCGTGCATCCAGCGTTCATAGGCGAGGGAGTCGATTTGCTCGTGGCGGTGGAGATCGCGGGCGGCTTTTTCGGCGCGTTTCTGGGCGGCATGAAATTCGGACCAGGCGGCGTGCCGGAGCGGGCGGGCGTCGATGAGGACGAGGGCGCGGCAGGAAGAGCGGGCGGGAATGGGACTGATGGGCCGAAGCGGACGCATTGGACCTATGTCTGGAGAGTGGCTATTTTTTCGCGCAGGTGGGTCGTGCGGTCGCGGGCTTCGTTGTTGCGCACGGCCATGCCGTAGGCGGCGGGTTCGCCGACGATGAAGACTTTTTTCTTTCCGCGGGTGATCGCGGTGTAGAGCAGGTTGCGCTGAAGCATCATGAAGTGACCTTTGAGCAAGGGCACGATCACGACGGGGTATTCGGATCCCTGGCTTTTGTGAATACTGATGGCGTAGGCGGGGGCGAGGTCGCCGAATTCACCGCGGTCGAAGGTGTGTTCGTCGCCGTCGAAACTCGCGGTCAACGTGCCGGCTTCGGTGTCGACCGACTTGATCACGCCGATGTCGCCGTTGAAGAGGCTTTTGTCGTAGTTGTTGCGCAGCTGGATGACCTTGTCGCGCGGACGGTATTCGCCGTGCGGACCGCGCAGGCCCTTGGCGTGCGGGTTGAGGGCGGCCTGGAGTTGGACGTTTAAGTTGCTCACGCCGGCGACGCCTTTGTGCATCGGGGCGAGGATCTGCACGTCGTTGATCGGGTTGAACCAGGCGTAATGAGCGGGGATGAATTCGGTGCAGAGCTGGATGGTCTTGCGGATGCAGTCCTCGGCGGAGTCGGCGACGATAAACGTGAGGTCGGACCAAGCTTGCGCGGCGGAGACCTCGTTCACGGACGGCGGGAGTCCGGGTTCGCCGGCGTTGATGGCGTGGGCGGTCGTGACGATCTGGCTCTGGCCCTTTTGTCGGTAGATGACGTTCAGCCGCGTGACGGGCACCTGTTGGGTGGCGATCAGGTCTTTCAACACGTTGCCGGCGCCGACGGACGGGAGCTGGTCGATGTCGCCGACGAGGAGCAGGTGGGCGCGGGACGGGACGGCTTGCAGGAGCGCGGCGGCGAGGCGCGTGTCGAGCATCGAGGCCTCGTCGACGATGAGGAAGTCGGTGGCGAGGGGCTGATGTTCGTTGGCGACGAAGCCGCCGCCGGCGGGATCGTATTTGAGGAGGCGATGAATCGTGGAGGCGAAGCCGCCGGTGGTCTCGGCGAGGCGCTGGGCGGCGCGGCCGGTGGGCGCGGCGAGGTGCACGCGGACTTTTTTGGCCTTCAGGATATCGACGAGGGCGCGGAGGATGGTGGTGTTGTGGGTGACGATGTAGTCGTCGGTCACGTAGAGGCCCGAGGGCGAATCGACGGAGATGCAGGCGCAGGCGGTGCGGCCAGCGGGTTCGATGCTGGTGATGCGCAGGCGGTGGCTGAGGCGCTTGCGGGCGTTGGGGCGCTGGAGGCGGGCGAGTTTGCGGGGAAGACTGAGCAGGGTGGCGGGCTCGGGGTGTTGAATGAAAACGGTGTGAGCAGGGGGGCCGGTGCGTTTTTCTCCTCGATGCGTATACGTGGGGTGTTTGGTCGCACCGAGGGTGGCGATGCAACCGAGGGACCAGGCTAGGCGTTGGAAATCGCGGGCGAGGCGGAGGCTGCTGGAACTGAAAGAGACCGCGCCGTGCTTGTCCACCGTGCCGTCAGTGTCGAGCAGGCCGCGGATGAGTTGCCGGCGTTGCTCCAGCGAGCCGGAGAAAAAGATCTCAGGGATGAACTTGGCGGGTGATCCGACGTTGAGCCCCAGGCTGCGCAGATGAGCTCCGAGTGAATTGGGCAGACCGCGTTTGGCGTGGGTGAGCCGGTAGCTGATCGTGTCGGCGCCATGCAGCGTGACTGGTTTGAGCGTGAGCCCGAGCGGGGCGATGAGGTTCCGGATTTTTTCGCGAACGAAGGCGTCGGTGGTAGTGAGTTGAGTGGACGTTGAAATCGTGCCGTCGCCGATGAGCGCACCGATTACGTAAGGATCACAGAAGAAGGGCTGGGGCGGTGTATCTGGGCAGGCGCTCAATAGCGGCACGGCGATGCGGTTTTTTTCCGCGCGATCTTCGGCGATGCGTTTGCGAAGGTAACTGAGTGGGACGACGCGCCAGTCGCGGGCGCGGATTTTTTTCTTTTTGGCGGGGCTCCATACGGACACGCGGGTCCAGGCGCGCCAGAGATGGTCGTCGCAGCAAAGTGTGGAACGCCCGTCTGCAAAGGTGACGCGGTAAATGTCTTTTTCGCCCTGCGGATAGACGCCTTTTATAGACGTGGTCTTTCCTTCGGCGGTGACGACAAGAGTGCCGGTTCGGAGGCTTCCGAGCGGGCGGAAACCGCCGGGGGTGAGCACTTGGGCGGTGAGCGGTTGGGCTTTGCCCGTGCCCGGCCCTCCGGTGAGAATCGAGATTTTGGATACGAGGGCGTTTTTGAGGCCGGCGCGTTGTTGGTCGGCGAAGGTGAAGCCGGCTTTTTGTTCGGCCCACTCGACGGCGGCGTCGGTCTTGATCGGGGGGAGTCCGCTGCCGACCTTGCCGAGACGGGTGACGGTGGCGGCGATTTTTTGTTCGGCGCGGTCATTGGCGGGAAGTTGCAGCAAGGCGGTGCCGGGGAGGGGGGAGGAATGGAGGATGGACGATGGGAGATGGGAGATGGTGTCGGAGTGGCGGACGAGTTGTTTGGCATCGACGAGAGCGTTGATGCGGGCTTCGAGGTAGCGGGCCTCGGTTTCGAGCAGCGGGGCGGCGTAGTCGATGAGCGCCGCTTCAAGGATGGCGGTGTGACCCTCCTCCTGGAGCGTCTCCATGGCAAAGATGAGGCCGGCGTCGAGGCGGGGCGGGGCGTCGTTGGCATAGCCGAGGTTGATGGCGATGCGGTCGGCGGTTTTGAAGCCGATGCCGTCGATCTCGCGGGCGACCTTGTAGGGCTCGGTGGTGAGGACGCGTTTGGCTTCGGCGCCGTATTTGGCGATGAGCTTCACGCACTGGCCGGTGGTGACGCCGTAGGTTTGAAGGAAAATGTAGAGCTCGCGGAAAGCGTGCTGGTCGTCCCAGGCCTTCTTGATGGCGAGGGCGCGTTTTTTGCCGATGCCGGGGACGTCGCGGAGCTTGCCGGAGTCTTCGCTCAAGACGCGGAAGGTGGCGGTGCCAAAGGCGTCGACGATCTTGTTGGCGTAGACTTTACCGATGCCCTCGACGAGGCCGGAGCCGAGGTATTTGCGGATGCCGTAGACGCTCGACGGGAGTTCGGAGCGGAAGGCGGCGATCTTGAACTGGTCGCCGTGCTGGGCGTGCTTGGTCCATCCACCGGTGAGGTGGAGGGTTTCGCCGCATTGGACGCCGGGGAGGGGGCCGGTGATGGTGACCTTGGCGGCCTTGGCATCGGAGGTGCCGCGAACAATGCTTGATCCGGTCGGATCATTTATTGTCGAGGAGTCGGGGCGCAGTTCCGCGATGGTGTAGTGGTTCTCCTCGTTGAAGAAGATGATGCGTTCAAGAACGCCGGTCAGGGTGTCGGAATTGGCGGAGGAAGCGGCCACGTAGGCGAAGGTTGAAACGACTCTTGCGGCAGAAATCAAACGTCGGGCGTAGTCTTGGTCGCTGGCGTCGTCCTTATCGGACAGTCAGCGCCAACCCGGAGTCCAGGATTGCCGATGGGCGGCGCGAAACTCGGTGGGCGAGGAGCCAAGGCGCGTGCGGAAAACCCGCGTCAGGTGGCTGTGGCTTGAGAAACCGGCTTCAAAAGCGATGGTGGTGATGTCCTTCGTCGAATCTTTAAGCAGCCGTTCGGCGCAGCGCAGTCGTTCGGCAATGATGTATTGCCAGGGCGTTTTCCCGAAAGTCGCGCGGAAAGAGACGAGCATTTGGTGCGTGGACTGGCCGACGAGTTGAGCCAGTTGTTCGATGCCCAAGCTCTCGCCGAGACGGTCATGGATGAAATCGCGCAACCTCCGTGCGCGGGTGGCATCGTAGGTGAGGCGATTCTCGGCGACGCGCAACGCGAGAGAGCGCGGATCTTTGTGCGTGCGATTGAGGTGCAGCCACAGGAGCTGGCCGAGGTTTTGGCCGAACATCAGCGCGAGATCAGAGCCTTCTTTGGCGGCATCGAGAAGTTGCAGAACGCCTTGGTGGAGAAAGGCGTCACGAATGGCGGAGCCGGCGGCGAGGTCGAAGGGGCGGTTGATCCCGTCAATCCACGCTGCGGGTGGCATGGGATCGAGGGAAAGAACCGCGTAGTCGATGATCTCGCCTTGGGCCCGGCTGCTGTAGCGTTGGCCTGCGGGGATCATCCAGCATTCGCCCGGCAACGCGGGGCCGCGACTGCCGCCGTGCGCATCCTGTTCGGTTTCGAGGCGGGTCATGCGGCCGCCGAGATGCACGATCACGGTGTGGCGCGGTTCATGGATCTGCCATTCGGTGGGGCGGCGGATGTCGTCGCTGGCCGCGAGCAGATCAAAGCCGGGCCATCGCGTCTGCGATGCATGCAGGGCTGTTGATTCGTCTGCCGGATAGTAGTGCTCGGCTGGCATGAAACGGCTCTGGGCCGGACAAATACCTCACGTTTCAGGCGGGGGCCGGCAATCTTGAAAGCTATCCGGAGAATATGAAAGCGAAGCGACGGCGCGTTTTGGTATGATACGGGGGTTCCGGGCGCATTCCGCGGCCGGCTTCACTCTTCTTCTCCATGAGCAACAAACATTCACTCAAAGACAAAGTCGTCCTCGTTGGTGGCGGAGCCAAAAACCTCGGTGGTCTCATCAGCCTTACGCTCGCGGCCGAAGGCGCCAAAGTCGTCGTTCACTACAATAGCGCGGCCACCAAGGCGGATGCGGATAGCACCGTCGCTGAAATCAAAAAAATGGGCGGCCAAGCCGTCTCGGTCCAGGGCGACTTCACCAAGGTCGCGGATGTCGTGGCCGCCTTTGCGGTTGGTAAAAAGGAGTTTGGCGGAATCGACATCGCCATCAACACAGTGGGCAAAGTGCTCAAGAAGCCGTTCGTCGAGACAACCGAAGCGGACTACGATTCGATGGCGGCGATCAATTCCAAGGCCGCTTATTTCTTTATCCAGGAGGCAGGCAAGCAGCTCAATGATGGCGGCAAGATTTGCACGATCGTGACCTCGTTGCTCGCGGCCTATACCGGGCTTTATTCGACCTACGGCGGCATGAAGGCGCCGGTCGAGCATTTCACGCGGGCGGCGTCCAAGGAGTTTGGTTCACGCGGCATCTCGGTGACGGCGGTGGGGCCGGGCCCGATGGACACGCCGTTTTTCTACGGACAGGAGACACCGGAGGCGGTTGCCTATCACAAGTCGGCCTCCGCACTCGGCGGCCTGACCAAGATCGAGGACATCGTGCCGTTGGTGAAATTCCTCGTGACCGACGGATGGTGGGTCACCGGCCAGACGATCTTTGCCAACGGCGGCTACACCACGCGCTGAGCATGCATACTTTGATGGTGATGGGTGCCGGGTTTGTGCTTCTGGGGCTGTGTCTGCTCGCGGGCAAACTCACCGGAGGCATGCGCGCGGCGATGTTGGTGTTTGTTGTCCTGTGGTTTCTCGGCGCGCTCGGCAATCTGTGGGTGGGCGTGGCGCAGGCGGGCTATTCCGTGCGCGATGAATTACCGGTTTTCGTCGTGGTATTCGCATTGCCCGCCGCCGTCGCGCTGTTGCTATGCAGACGATTCCGGTCGAACTGAGGCCGGTTCCGACTTAACGAAAACCAGAATCCGACTCCCTCTTTTTATGGAAAAGAACCGACTCGAGGCGTTTAGCGACGGTGTGCTGGCGATCATCATCACCATCATGGTGCTGGAGCTCAAGGTGCCGCACGGTGCGGATTGGGCGGCGCTGGAGCACCTGTTGCCGGTGTTTCTGAGCTACGTGCTGAGCTTCATCTATCTGGGTATCTACTGGAATAACCACCACCACCTGTTGAAGGCCTGTTCACATGTCACGGGCGGCATCCTGTGGGCGAATTTGCACCTGTTGTTCTGGCTGTCGCTGCTGCCGTTTGTGACCGGCTGGATGGGCGAGAATCATTTTACGGAGCTGCCGTCGGCGCTCTACGGCGGTGTGCTGCTGTGCTCGGCGGTGGCCTATTATATTCTGCAGTCGTTGATCGTGGCGGGAGAGGGGCGGGAGTCGAAATTGGCCGGTGCGATCGGGCGGGACTGGAAGGGCAAGCTGTCCCCGATGCTCTATCTCACGGGAATCGGAGTGTCGTTCCTGCTGCCGTGCGTGGGCGGGATCATCTACATTGCGGTGGCGCTGATGTGGCTGATTCCGGACCGCCGGATCGAGCGGGTGGTCGAGGAGGTGGGGGCGGGCCGGTCGTAGACGGGCCAGGCAACCTTCCGGTTAACGCGAGGGGAATTGCCTGCGGGACGGTTTTCGGTCGGAGTGCGCGCATGCCGCTCGCTTCGAATTCCCTGCTGCCGATGATTCAGCTGGCGATCACACCGGTGATTTTGATCACCGGCCTGGGGTCGCTGATGCTGACGATGACCAACCGACTCGGGCGCATCGTGGATCGCTCGCGGATACTGGCGGGTCAGGCGCAGGCGGCGAAGGACGATACACGGCCGCACATCGAGGCGCAGTTGAGGATATTGTTCCGCCGGGCGAAGTTTGTGAGGAAAGCGGTGATTTTTAACACGCTGGGCATGTTTACCTCGGGCCTGCTGGTGGTGGTGATTTTCCTGAGCGCGCTGGCGGGGATCGAGGCGGCTCCGCTGATCCTGACGCTGTTCATGGCGGCGATCGGGTGCCTGTTGACGGCGCTCGGGTTCTTTTTGAGCGACATCAACCTGACACTGCAGGCGCTGGGAATGGAGGTGGAGCGGGCGTTGGAGCCTCCGCCACCGTCGGTCAAGTAACGCCCAACTCGGCGGAGCCGATGGCGGTCAGACTATCGTAGACGCCGGCAGCACCGGCGGCGCGGAGTTCGTTGGCGCCATGGGTGCCGGTGGTGACGCCGAAACAGGGAAAATGTGCGTTGAGGGCGGCCTGGACATCCCACGGCGAGTCACCGATGAGGCAGGTGGTGGCGGGATCGGCGCCGAGCGCGGCGAGCGCGTGATCGGCGAATTCACGGGCGGGTTTGAGCCAGGGGGTGTCCTTGGCGCCGAAGACGCCGGCGAGCAGCGGGGTGACGCCCAGGTGTTCGCAGACCAGGCGGGCCGACGGGCCGTGCTTGTTGGTGAACACGGCGCAGACGACACCGGCGGCGCGGAGTTGCTCCAGCAGGACGCGGGCGCCGGGCATCAGTTCGGCACCGGAGAGCATGGTGGCGTCCCAGAAAGGCCGGTAGATGGCGAGCGCTTCGTCGAGACGCGAGGGCGGGACGAAGTTGAGCATGGCGTTTTCCAGGCCTCCGCCGATGGCGTTTTTGACCTGCTGGTAGGTGGGCGCGGGCAGGCCAAGCAGTGGCAGCGTATGGACATAGCTGCGGTGGATCGCGGGGAGGTGATCCATCAAGGTGCCGTCGAGGTCGAACAATACGGTGCGAAAACGCATCCGGACAGCCTACCGCGAGAGGCTTTCTGCAAACGATACAAAATTTTCGTTCCTTCGCGGCGTGCGTCTGCTCAACCTGCCGTCGATGCCAGAACCGACCACCATCGCGTCAGAGACCCGCGTGCAGTTGCATGCGCAGGGCGAATGGTTGCTGGTCGAATTGCAGGGAACATGGCGTATCACCGAGCACCGCCCCTCATGGGCGTCGGTGCTGGCCGATGCGGAGCCGGCCCGGGTGAAGATCGTGTGGGGCCAGCTGGCCGACTGGGACAGCGCGCTGCTGTTGTTCGTTTTCGAGGTGCGGCAATGGTGTCGGGTGAAGGGCGTGTATTGCGATCTGTCCGACCTGCCGGACGCATTGCAGAAACTGCTTCGCCAACTGGTGGTGGTGAACGAGACGCGCATGGTCACGGACCGGTCGCGGGATTTTCTGACCATGGTGGGCCTCGCCGCGCAGGACGTGTGGGGCAAGACCAAGGAGATCGCCACCTTTGTGGGCGAGTGTGTGATCAGCGCGGCCGGCCTGCTCAAAAAGCCGCACAAGTTCCGCTGGCGCGACTGTCTCGACGAGATGCAGCAATGCGGCGCGATGGCGCTGCCGATCGTGAGCCTGATCAGCCTCCTGGTCGGCCTCATCATGGCCTACCAGTCGGCCGTGCTGATGAGGCAGTTTGGCGCGGACATCTACGTGGCCGATGCGGTCGGTCTCGTGATGGTGCGAGAGATGGGTGCGATGATGACCGCGATCATCCTGGCCGGCCGCACGGGCGCGGCGTTTGCGGCGACGCTGGGCAACATGAAGGCGGGCGAGGAGATCGATGCGTTGCAGACGCTGGGTATCCGCCCGGTGGATTTCCTGGTGATGCCGCGATTGGTGGCGCTGGGATTGATGATGCCGTTGCTGGCGCTTTACGCCAACGGCCTGGGTATTCTCGGCGGCATGGCGGTGTCGAAAGGCCTGCTGAACATACCGCCGGCCGCCTATTGGGTCGAGACGCTGACGGCCATCGACCTGTCCGATATTTTCACCGGGCTTATCAAGGCCTCGGCGTTCGGTGTGCTGGTCGGGCTGGCGGGGTGCCATCGCGGCTTGCGCGCGGATCGCAGTTCGGCGGGCGTGGGTCGCGCGGCCACCTCGGCGGTCGTCATGGGCCTACTCCTTATCATCGTGTCGGACGCGGTGTTCGCGGTGATGTTTAACATTCTTGGCTGGTGAGCTTCCTCGCATGAATCCAGCCGACCCAACTCTTCCCGCCATCGACGTCTCCGGCCTGGACTGCGGCTACGACGGGCAGGTGTTGCTCAAAAACCTCAACTTTCAGGTGAAGCGCGGGGAGATTTTCTTCGTGATCGGCGGATCGGGTTGCGGCAAGAGCACGTTGCTGCGCCATCTCATCGGGCTGAACCTGCCGACGGCCGGGACGGTGAAATTTTTCGGCGAGTGTTTCAACGAAGCTGCGGGCGAGCGCCAGCGCGAGATGCTCAAGCGCATCGGCGTGCTCTACCAGGGCGGAGCGTTGTGGAGTTCGCTCAGCCTGCTCGAAAACGTCATGCTGCCGCTGGAGGAATACACGCCGCTCAACCCGTCCGAGCGCGCCGAACTCGCCTGCATGAAACTGTCGCAGGTGGGACTCTCCGGCTACGATGCGTATTATCCGTCCGAGATCAGCGGCGGCATGAAAAAACGCGCCGGTCTGGCCCGGGCGCTCGCGCTTGACCCGGCGATCGTGTTTTTCGACGAACCCTCGGCCGGCCTCGATCCGCTGACCTCGCGCCGGCTCGACGAACTCATCGTCACGTTGCGCGACCTGCTGGGCATGACCTGCGTGGTAGTATCGCACGAACTCGCCTCGATCTTTGCCATCGCCGACCGGGTCATCATGCTCGACAAGCAGGAGAAGGGCATCATCGCCAACGGCGATCCGCGGGTGCTCGTCAAGGAAAGCAAGGACCTGCGGGTCCGTGAATTTCTCGGCCGCGGCGAGGACGCCATGGCGGGCACCCGTCAAAAGCAGCCTTCCCCTTGAGCCCGCTCCCGCCTAACCCTCTTTCCCTGTGAAGACCAAAGTCAGTCCCGCCATCGTCGGTTTGTTCGTCCTGGGCGCGTTTGTCCTCGGCCTCGTCGCGCTGTTTTCCTTCGGCGGCATCAACTTTTTTTCCAAGCCGGAGCGCTTCGTCGTGTATTTCGACGAGTCGATCCACGGACTGGATCTGGGCTCGCCGGTGAAGCTGCGCGGCGTGCGGGTCGGCCGCGTGGTCGACATCGGCCTGCGTTATGTGCCCGCCACCAACCACTCGGTCGTGGCGGTTTCCTGTGAGCTCAACCGCAACCTCATCGCCGACGACAGGGGCGTGTTGATCGATGTCACCCAGGACGGAAAACTTCAGGGGCTGGTTGATCGCGGCATGCGCGCCCAGCTCGGCGTGATCGGCCTGGCGACCGGCCTGCTTTATGTGGAGCTCGATTTTCTCGATCCGGCGACCTATCCCGCGACGCCGCGCGCGGACATCGTTTCGAAATACGTCGAGATGCCCGCCGTGCCTTCGGCGATCTCGGAGTTCCAGGCCAACCTCACGGACATCCTCAACGACATCAAGCGCGTCGATTTCGCCGCGCTTTCCCGCGAGGTGCAGGGCCTGCTGGTGGACACGCGCAAGAAGATCAATGCGCTCGATACCGCCGCGTTTTCCGCCGAGTGGACCAAGGCCGGTGCTTCGGTGCGCGCCTTGGCCGATTCCCCCGAGCTCAAGCAGTCGTTCGTGAATCTGAACGCGGCCACGCTGAAGCTCGACGCGATCCTCGCCGACTACGCCAAGGACGGACCCAAGGGCGGCGACATCGCCAAGACGCTCGCCGACGTGCGCGGCACGCTGGAGACCTTCGACGGCACCGTGCTCACGGTGCAGAAATTCGTGAACGCCCAACGCAATCTTGGCGACGATGCTTCGCAGGCGCTCATCAAACTCGGCGAGGCCGCCTCGGCGGTGCGCGAACTGGCCGACTTCCTCGAACGCAACCCGAGCGCGCTGCTCAGCGGCCGCAAACAGCCTCAGTCATCCGCTCCGTAATCCACCATGCACACCGCTTTCATCCGCCGCCGCCTGACCGTTCTTTGTGTGATGTCCGCCGCCCTGCTCGGGTTGGCCGGTTGTTCGCTGCTGCCGGCGCCGCAGACCGATCCGACGCGTTACTACGTGCTCACCGGCGGCACGCTCGGCGAAGCACGTCCGGAAAAAGCGACGGGCGCGTTGGTGCTCGGTTTGAAGCGTGTCGAAATCGTGCCGTATTTGAACGGCAAGGACATGGTGGTGCGTGAACGGGGCAACGAAATCGCCTACCAAAGTTTTTCACGTTGGGCCGAGCCGTTGAATGTGAGCATCAACCGGACGCTCATCGGCCGGCTGTCGTCTTCGGAGACGGTTTCGCGCGTGTATACGCAGGGCTTCCCCTTTGACGTGGAGCGCGACTACGACGTCGCGGTTCGCGTGCTGCGCTGCGAAGGCGAACGCAAGGACAGCGGTAACTATATCGCCAGCTTCTCCGCCGTGCTCGAAGTAACCGAGGCCAAGGCGGGAGGTTCGGTCGTGTTGCGCAAGGTCTTCACGGCTCCCGCGACCGACTGGGACGGCAAGGATTACGGCCAACTGGCGGCGGCCCTGAGCGACGCCGTCGGTGCGTTGGCGGCGGAAGTGGTCGCCGCGCTGCCGCCGGCGGTGCCGGCGAAGTAAGCCGGGCGCAAAAAAGCCCCGACCGGATGAGGTCGGGGCTTTTTTGCGAAGCGTTAGTTGAGTCAGGCGACAACGTTCCGGCGCTTCCGTCTGAGCATGACGGCACAACTCATAGCACCCAAGGCCATGAAGCTTCCAATGGTTGCCGGTTCGGGTATAGCGGTAAGGGCCTGCATGGCGGATATACTTTCCACGTCGTTGAACAGTCGGAGGTCGTCCGCATAGCCGTCGTAGGCGCGGCTGCTGCTGCCCGTGTTGAGAACTCGCATTGAATTTGAGTTGTTTACGTATCCAGTGACGCTGTTGGTCAGGGAGGATGAACTCACCAGTGTAACAATGCCTGATTGAAGGCTGTAGAAGGATACACTCCCTGTGCTGGCGGTGTAGGTAACACCGAACCACGTCCATGTGTTTTGGGCACCGTAGTTGTAGCTGCTTGAAGTCGCGATGCCTTGGGTGCCTGCGGCGTTTACGATAATCAGACTGAGGCTTGTTGAGTTGGCAAATTGCAGAGTGAACCCCGCTGTGCTTGAAGCTTTGTCAAAAATACGTGGATTTCCGGTCAGGGACGCTCCGCTTTGGTTATTGATCCAGCCCGTCATGGTCAGATCCGTGTCGGTAGGGAGCGCGGTGTTGCTGATCGACCCTGATGCTATGGTGCCGCCCGCTGTGTTGTAGGTGAGGGCCGAGTTGTCGAGGGACGAGGTGGAGCCCGGGGCAGGGGATGCCGGACCGGTAAAGGTTGGGTCTGCGGTTCCGGAAGTGATCGATAGATTGTTTGTTGCTCCGGTGGTGCCTGTATTGGTCCCGTCGCCTTCGAATTTATATTCGAGGATCATCGCGGCCTGGGTCGATGCCGTGAACGCGGCCAGGCAGGACAGGCCTGCTAACAGGAGGTGGGGTAGTTTGGTCTTCATGACGGGGATGGGGAATTTGCCGGAGGTTGGGTTGGCGTAGGGAGATGCGGGGTCGGCTGCACCGCATCTGTAATGTAACAGATTATTGATCTGTAATTGATCTATCTGTCAAGAGATAAAAGCGTCGAAAGCGTCGCGGATTTTGCGATATGATCTATAACAGATTTGGTGGTTAACGCTGATGGCGGGCACGCCGCCTTCAGGCGGAGTTCTTTGTCCGCATGGGGCCGGGGTGGGTTATTTCCGATCAGATGAGGGGCGGGCTAGTCCGTCGGCGGCAAACCCTTCTCCCCGACTGCGGGCCCACTCGAGAAGGCGGGAGGGGTTGCCTCCCCATAGGCCGGCGTGGAAGGTCGGCAGGGAGCAAGGTTTGCCGGTCAGCTCCAGCTTGATCACGGGGAACAGCGGGTCGGGTGAAGCGGCGGGCAGTCCGCGCAGGGTGATGCCGTGGGCGTCGGTATCGCAGGTGAGCTCGGCTCCCGTGGTCAGGAGCGTGGCGCGTGCGACCGGAGTGGCCAAACCCTGGAAGCGCAGGCTGGTGCCGGGCCAGAAACGCACGATGAAGTAGAGCGTATTGCCGCGGCGCGTCTGGCGGCCGAAGAGCACGGCTTCGCCGACGTTGACCGGTTGCGTGTCGTAAACAGCCTCGCCGTGCACGCGCAGCCAGTCGCCGATGGCGGCGCTGCGTTCGAGGAATTCGTCGGGGAGGCGTCCGTCGGCGTCGGGGCCGACGTTGAGGAGCAGGTTGCCGCCCTGGCTGGAGGCGTCGGTCAACAAATCCAGCAGGTGATCGGTGTTGCGCCAGCGTTCGCCCGGACTGTGGCACCAGAGGCGCCACGTGCTCACCTGGCAGCTTTCCCAGAGGCGGCCGGGCTCGGCGCGGATGTGGTGCTCGGGCGTGCCGAAGTCGCCGCCGAGGCCTTCATTGGCGCCGAATTCGTCGGGCGCGACATCGAGCGGATCGGCGAAGCCGAGGCGGTTGTTGATGAGGATGCCAGGCTGCAGGCGGCGTATTTCATCGATGAGCTCGTTGCTGCGCCAGTCGGTGGCGGAGGCGGGCCAGACTCCGTCGAACCAGAGCACGTCGATGCGGCCGTAGCGGGTCATGAGCTCGCGGACCTGCGCGTGCACGTAGTCGCGGAATTTGGCCCAGCCGGCGGGGTCGCCCTTGGGGCCGGAGAACATCGCGGGGATACGGAAGTCGTTCCACGAATAGTAAAGGCCGACGCGGAGCCCGGCGGCGCGGAAGGCGTCGGTGTATTCGCGGACGAAGTCACGGCCGGCAGACTGGCGGGCGCTGGAGTAGTCGGTCGTATCGGTGTCCCACATACAAAAACCGTCGTGATGACGGGTGGTGAAGACAGCGTAGCGGAACCCGTCGCGTTTGGCGGTGGCGGCCCACTCGCGGGCGTCGAAGGCGGCGGGGTTCCACGCGCAGGCCTTGCGGGCGTAGTCTCGCTGGTCGAGGAGTTCGCGCATGAGCACCTGTTCGCCGCGACCGTGCAGGGTGTAAGGGCCCCAGTGGAGAAAGAGGCCGTAAGTGGCCTCGCGAAACCAGGTCGTGGAGGCGGATGTGGTGGCCGGGGTGGCCGATAAGGTGACCGGGTCGAGGATTTCAGGCGGTTGCATGGACGGGGGCGTGTTGACGGAGGTAGGAGCGGCCGAGGTGCACGGCTTCTTTCACGGCTTGTTCGACGGACACATGGTCGAGCAGGGCGTGCCAGAGCTCGTTGTTGAGCACGTTGATCGCGAGGTAGAAGTGGGTGGGATTGGAGAGGTGCATCGGCTTGGACGCGGCGCGAGCTTGGGTGATCCAGGCGGCGTCGGCCTCAGTGGCGGGCGGGGGATTGGTCGCGGGATCGGCAGGGAAATTGCCGGTGCGGGCAAACTCGGCCTGCGCATCGGAGCCGGCGAGGAACGAGAGGAAGCGGGTGCTCTCGGCGGGGCGTTGAGAACGACGGGTGACGCCACCGATCATCGGCCAGAGGAACAGTGCATCCTCGGTGTTGAGCGTCGGCACGCAGCGGACTGGGAAAGGGAGGCGTGATTCGGAGAATTGCCAGTAGTCCACGGTGTGGCCGAGGAAGAAAGCGTCTTGGCCGGCCATGAAGCGGACGCGCGCCTCCTGGGCTTTGGGATTGCGGAAGCCGGGGGCGCGCTGGCCGAGGCGGCAGAAATCCAGCGCGCGGGCGGCGGCCTCGGTGAAGGCGGTGAGCCCGGTGCGGTGGCTGCGCGCGGATTCCACCAGCGAGAAAAAGAGCGCGAGGTGATCGGCGCCCATTGCGGTGATGGGTTGTTGCACCGAAAACGGGGCGGTCGCGAAGCCGTGTTTTTTCAGGAGCGGAGCGGCTGCGGCGAGGTAGGCGGATTGTCCGGCGAAGTCGTGGAACGCGGGTGCGGGGATTTTGCACCGACGGAGGATCTCGGGGTTAAAGAACAGGTAGTTGGTGCGGAAATACAGCGGGAGCGCGCCTTGGTCGTCGCAGCGCGAGGCGATGTCTTCGTTCGCGAATTCGCGCAGATCGAGGGGGCGGTCATCGCCGCCGGGCTGGTTGACGTTCCAGTCGAGTCGTTCGTAGGTGTCGAGGCGGTTGGCGGGATCGCCGGGGTTGTCCGTGAAGACGAGCTCGGCGCGAGTGTTGGGGTAGCGTTCGCCGAACCGTTCGACGAGGCCGGTCCAGAGCGGACGTTGAAAATCAGCGCGACTGTCGGTGCCGAAAGTGAAGCAGCTTTCGAAGGACGGGCCGTTGGCGAAGTCGCCGCGCGGGGACGCGGGGGTGTCGGTGGATTGAGTGGATGCGACGTAAACGCCGGCGCGCGGGCGGCTGTAGAGCACGCCGTCGGCCACGAGCTCCGAGACGACGCGTTGCGCGGTGACCAAGGAGACGCCGAGGTTTTCGGCGAGCGTGCGGACGGGGGGCAGGCGGGTGTGGGCGGGGTGGGACGAGACCGTCTCGGTGAGGAGCTGCTTGCAGGCGGTGTATTTGACGGCACCGGCCAATTCGGAGCGAGGGCTGAGTTGGGTCAGCTCATGAGCGATTAAGAGGGCGCTTTCGGTGGGGCGGGTCATAGTTCTGTTATGGATAATAAATCTGTTATGGATTAGTCTTTCTCAAGAAAAATCATAGGTATAGTGGAAAAAATATTGACGGAAGGGGGCTGCTTGTTCACGTTCTGACATATAACAGATTAATCGACGTTAGTCCATTTATTATCTTATTCCCCCGCGCTCCCTTGGATTGCGCACTTTGCGGGTAGGAGGCAGGTAAGTATATCCCCACTCAACCCCCTTTTTCTGCACGCCCCATGCAACCCCAGGCTTTCATCCGATCCCGTGGCTTCACGCTGACCGAATTGCTGACCGTCATCGCGATTATCGGCGTGCTGGCGGCGATTTTAATTCCCGTTGTCGGCAGCGTGCGCGAATCGGCCAACGGTAGTCGTTGCATGGGCAATCTGCGTCAGCTCGCGATCGGTGCGCAGGCCTACGCTGGCGACAACAAAGGAATCATCATTCCGTGGAGGCCACCCGTTGGCACGGCCTACTGGATGACGAGTCTGGCACCGTATGTCGGTGTAAAGCGTCCCAATTCCCCTGGCATCGTCGAAGATTCCGTCTTCATGTGTCCGACGGAGGAGCCTAACACCAGCGGTGCGCTTTATTACACCGAGGACCGCATACGCACTCGTTACAGCTTGAATCTTCACATTGCTTGGGACGGTGCAGCGGGCGTGGCATGGCAGCGTCGCACGGTGCGTTACAACGAGCTGGAACATCCGGCGCGCACCTATTTGTTCATTGATCTTTTCGGCGCGGGCGGCGGCGGTTATTGGATGGGGCCGAGCTTGGTCTACCCCCACAAGGAGCGGGTAAATGTCGCGTTTACCGACGGCCACGTCGAGGCCAAGACCCCCGAGCAGATGAATTACTACTGTGCCAACTTCGACCACATCTTCTGGAAGGGCTACAACTGGAGCGGCAGTGCCAGCTTCAAAACCAACTAATTTATCATGAAACTCCCCTTCGCATTTATTCTGGTTGGTTCTGTCTTCCTGACGCCCTTCGCCTCCGCCGTAGATGGACCCAAGACCAATATGCTCCAAAATGGCGACTTCAGCGTGGGCGAAGGTCAGCGTGTTTATCGTTGGCTGGTGCCGCCTACGCCGCTCAAGGGACACGGTGAGGATGCTGCGCAGATCGGTTATGGCATCGTCATGGATGGGGCCGGTAACCCCGGCCTTGGTCTATCCACGGCCAAGCCCATGAAGGCACACATTTGGTGGCAACAGGAAGTGACTGCATTACCGGCCACCACATATCAATTCACCGTGCGTATGTCGGGTGAGATTCTCAACGACGGCGGCACGCGTAGTTATCTCGTGCCCGATGTGCTCATTTATTTTCTAAGCGCGACGGGTAGCTGGATCGGCTACGAGCCACTGCCCAAGACGGTCGAGTTCTCCAAAGACTGGCAGACCGTCACAATCAAAATTACGACGCCGGAAGATGCTGTAAAAATGGGTGTGCGCCTTGGCATGAGCACGTCTTCCCAAGTCAAGGTGCGGTTTGATGACGCCACTTTGGTTCAGCTCAAGTAATCCGCCGGCTGTTCCCGTAATTACTTCAAATTGTCGGGATACGAAATGAATGAATCGCCAGCCGTGCGACGATAGCGCCGCACGGGTCACCTATAATTTCCCCATGTCCAAGTCTGTTACGTCCCGCGTTCTGAGTGTCGTTTGTTTTTCCAGCCTGATGGCTTTGCCTGCGGTATTTGGCGCCGGAGAGTTTCGCTTATATCCACGTTCGGATGAGGTGAATAACCCGCGACTGCCGGCTGTGTCGCCGACTGACCAAGGCGGTGTTGGTTTGGCCATGGGCGTGGAGACGGATTTTGTCTACGAATTCGCTCCCTATGTTGATCTGGCGGGCGCAGGTCAGGCCGAACTACTCGTCCGAGACAATCCGCGCCGTGATGGCAAAAACGTGATTTCGCTACGGGGTGATACGCTCGACGTCACATTGCGCATTGCACCGGCCAGTGCCGGACGAGCCTTGCAGCTGGTGCTGAGTCATGGCGGAAAAACGTTGAAGACGGTGGCGCTGGGCGAGACCTGGGGCGCGAAGTGGAAGCCGGTCCGATTGGTCTGGGGTGATGGCCGGATCACCGTTGCCGTAGCGGGTGTCGATGTGGGTGCTACCGATCTGCCCGCCGGCTTCGCACCCTCGCGCGTCGCGCTGGAGAGCTGGTTGATCGATGAAGTAAAGCTTTCGGGCCGGGGTGAGTTTTCGCTGGGTTGGGAAAAGGGCTACGCGGCTGATGTGATACCCGACCCCGCCGGCGAAGTGGCTGTGGTGCGGCTCATGGGATTCGATACCTATGCGGTTGAAGATCGTCCGGCGGCCCGTGATTTTCCGATGATCCAGTTCCTCAATGGCACTGCGGTAAAGCGCGAGGCAGCCTTGGCGTTTACGCTGCGGGGCGAGGTGTCCGGAACCAATTTATCATGGACGCAACCGGTCGCCGCCGACGCATCCAGCACGGTGATGGACGCGATCAAGTTCCCCGAGGTCCTGCCCAGCGATGTCTATCATCTGCGTGTGAAGGCGAACGGACTGGGTCGTGAGTTTGAGGAAGAGCGACATTTTTTTGTGGCCCGCCGTCGTAACGAACCTGCCGGTTCGAGTAAGTTTGGCCTGCATGATTCCGGGAATCGGGTCTTTGGCTCGTGGCCGGATGCACTCGGTATCGATTTTGCACACACGTATTCATATTGGGGATATGTTGTCGGGCCGGCCTGGGTGAAGGATTTCAATGGAGACTTCGGCATTGATCCTGAAACTCCTCCGGCTGAATGGGCGTGGAGTCCCAAGCTGGACTGGATCATCGGGCAGGGGCTTACCCCGTATGTGAGTTTGCAGTCCGAGCCGTTTCTCGACTGGATGCGGGACCGCAAGTATCCGAAGCAGAAGTTGAGGAAATACTACTGGGGCGAGCGTGGCGGGTTTCCGAAACTCGATCTGTATCGCAAATTTGTTCACGCGATGGCCGAACGCTACAAGGGTCGGGTTCTCCACTATGAAGTGGAAAACGAGCCTAATGCCGGTGGCAGTGATGGCATACCGCCCGAGGATTATGTGCCGATCGCGCAAGCGGTCTACGAAGAGGTCAAGGCGGTCGATCCGACGGCGCAGGTTTTGGGTATCTGTGGAACCGGTAATTTTGTGCCGTGGGTGAAGACGGTTTTCGCCAGCGGCGGCGCGCAGTGGATGGATGGTGTATCCATCCACACCTATGTGACCCCGCAACTCCCCGAGCAGGCCAACTTGCCGGGCAAACTCGCTGAGGTGCGGTCCTTGATTAAGAAATCCGGTCGCGACCTGTCGTTGATCAATTCCGAGACCGGAACTTACATCGCTCCGCGCGAGCAAGTTGACCGGCCGATTTCCGACGAACGACTCAAGGAGCTCATCGAGGCACGCACGCCCACGATCACGGTGGTGGCTGGCTGGCCCAACTATGCGCTCACCGAGCGCGAGGGCAGCCTCTCAATCGTGCGCAATGCCATCTACAACTTTCTCGGCGGTGCCGAGCGGTTCGTCTTCTTTGGCTGGAACCCGAAGTGGCCCGACCTCGATTGGATGAAGGAATCCCAGCGCAACTCGGGTGGCGGCGGCTTTGCCCTTATCTCGGCGACTGCGGATGGCGTGCGCACGCCCGGCCGGCAAACACTCGCGGTGGGTGTGCTGACCACCCAGCTTGAGGGAGCCATCGTAAAGGGCGGGCGGGCGATCGATGAAAACGGTGTTTTGGGCGGGGTGTTTCCCAAACAAAATGGCGGTGAGGTCGCCGTGCTCTGGTCCTCCTTGGGTAAGCGTAGTATCTTGCTTGAGACCGCCGACGCGGAGCTCGAGATCGTCTCTCTTTTTGGACAAAGTCGTGTGTCCAGTTCACCGGTCGGGGCTGATGGAAAATCCCTGCATAGCGTCGTGCTCGATGAAGAGCCGGTCTATGTGCACACGAAGCGACCAGGTATTGCGATCCAACCGTCTCCGGTGATTTCGGTGCGGCAGGTCAATCGCGATGACGGCGGCGTGCAGGTCGAGTTCACGTTGATAAACCGTTCGGACAAGCCTTGGACTGATCGGGTCGAGCTGGTTTCCGAGCATGGTTGGATGTTCAAGCCCGGGACTCAGGATATCAAACTGCCTGTCAGCGGTCGTGCGTCTTATGTATTCGCCGCCCAACCACCGCAGCAGACCGACCGGCAGATGCGCACGGCGGAGGGTCGCTTGCGATTGCCCGATGGGACGCCGTTCAGCTTCCCTATCGGACTGGTGGCTAAGCCGGTGGTTAAACTTGCGGTGTTGCCCGATCAAGTAAGTCGACTCGCATTCGAACAGCTGGCCACGCCGGGCGGTCGACTGCGTCTCGACAAGCCGGAGCAGGTGATGGTTGGACGCTCTCCCCAGCTCACATCGATTCAAGAGGAGCAGTATTGGAAAGGCCCCGCCGAGCTCTCCGCCGAGGTGAAGATCGGATCCAATGCGCGTGGCCTCTATGTCTATCTTGATGTCACCGATGTGCAGCCGCATTTGCCGGAGAATTGGCCGGGTGTGGCCGGTGCGGCGGTCGAGTTGTTTTTTGACTTCCGCAAGGCTGGGGCAGGATTCGGGACCGCATTCGGGCGCGGGGCTTATCAAGTCGTGCTGAAGCCCGCGTTGGAGAACGGTGGCGAAGTTGCCATCTGGAATGCGTCCTCGGCCAAGGGCGAATTAAAGGGCACGGAGGCGCAAGGAGGCGTCACCCCTCGCGGTTACTGGGTGATGTTCCATATCCCGTGGGAATCGATCGGTCGACAGCCGGTCGACACGAGTCCGTTTGGATTTGATGCGGCGATCGACGGAGCCAAGCCCGCCGGCGGTGGACGCAAGAGCCAGATGATGCTCTTCGGCACCGGGGCGAATAATCAAAACACCAGCGGCTACGGTCTTGTTATCAAGGCACGATGATCGCGCTCTCCACCCCTCCTTCATCTCATGCATATCTCTCGTTATCATTTTTCCTGCGCCGCTTTGATCGCGACGCTGCTCGTTTCGAATAGTGCGATTGTCACTGCGGCGGCATCGGTTCCCGCTTCGGCGGTTGTCCCTGTGCAGCGCGATGCGGCTGAGTTTATGCCGCGTGGCGGCCTGCCTAATGTCATGGCGAAGCTCTCGAAGGGCGAGCCGGTCACTATCTCTTACCTCGGCGGCAGCATCACCGCACAAAACGGCTGGCGTGTGTTCAGTCGCGACTGGCTGCAGAAGAAATATCCCAATGCCAAGATCACCGGTATCCACGCGGCCATCGGCGGCACGGGCTCCGACCTCGGTGTGTTTCGCGTCGAGAAAGATGCACTCACCGCCAAGCCGGATCTGCTCTTCGTCGAATTCGCGGTGAATGATGCCGGCGCGCCAAACGACCGCATCGTCAAGGGCATGGAGGGCATCGTGCGCAAGACGTGGCGTCTGTTACCGACGACCGACATCTGCTTCGTCTACACCGTGACCTTTCGGGACAGTCCCGATCTCGGGAACGGAAAGATGAAGCGCTCCACTAGCATGATGGAAGCCGTGGCCGACTATTATGGCATCCCTAGCATTAACATGGGGCTGGAAGTCGCCCGTATGGAAAAGGCCGGCAAGCTCATCATGAAATCTGACGACGCCCCCGTGACGCGTGTCTCTGGAGATGAACTCAACGAGAGTGCCCAGCTGGGCACCGACGCACAGGGCCGCATTATTTTTTCAAAAGATGGTGTGCATCCGTATCCGGAAACCGGACACGTGCTTTACATGCAGGCACTGACTCGCAGTTTTGAGAAGCTGCCAGGGGTGGGCGCGGTCGGGGCACACGCGCTGATCGAACCCCTGTCGTCGGACAACTGGGAAGCGGCTGTGCAGTTCAAGCTTAACGAGGGCCCATCGTTGACCGGTCCCGTGACCAAGCTGCAGTCCAGGGACGGCGGTGTTGCACAGCAGTTTGCCGCGCGGATGTCGCCGCTTTGGCAACTTGAGCCGGGTGCCTCGTTGAGTTTCAAATTCAAAGGCACCAAGGTTTCCATTTACGACATCATCGGGCCCGATGGGGCGATGTTGGAGATCACCGTCGACGGGAAGTCCTACCAGGCGGCCCGGTTCGATGGCTACTGCACGTATCACCGCCTGAGCACACTCGGCATCGCCGACAATATGCCGGACACGGTGCACGAAGTCTCGATCAAGGTGCTGGCGGATAAACCGGACAAGGCCGGCATTCTCTTCGATCGTAACAAGGCCGACCTCGAAAAATCTCCCGCCAAATACGAGCCGACCCTTTGGTATGCCGGTGCGGTCTTCATCGTGGGTGAGTTGGTGAAGTGATCAGCGAGCATGGTTTCTCTCAGGAGATTACCAAGTGACCATATTTCATGACCGCAGCTTTCACTGATTCTAACGGTCCGCGCTTAGCGGCTTATATCGCTGAACGTGAGAAGCAGGTTGATCAACCGCTCGGATTGCCCGGCGTTGAGTTGGATTTTCAGGGGTATCACACCCAGGTTCCGAATGGCACGCATGTGCACTCCACTCGCACGGCGTTGGATTACGCCATGGCGTTGTTGGCGGAGGGATCGCCGGCCTCCGTCACCAAGGCGCGTGCGGCCATGCTCAAGGCTCTGGCGCTTCAGGATCAGTCCACCGGTAGTGCGACGTTTGGTATCTGGCCGTGGTTTTTTGAGGAGCCTCTATCGGCGATGCGTCCGCCGGATTGGAACTGGGCGGATTTCTGCGGCATCCGTATTGCGCATATACTTTGTCGTTACGGCGAGGCGATGGATGCTGATTTGCGCGACAAGGCGGCGAGGGCGTTGCGTGATGCCGCCTGGTCGATTTTCAGACGGAATGTCGGACCGCACTACACCAATATCGCGGTCAAGGGAGGAGTGGTTGCGATCGTGGCCGGCGAGTATTTGGGTGATGCCTTTCTGCTTAGATATGGTCGCGAACGACTGGAGGGGTTTGTCGCTCATACGCGCACCAACGGTGGATTCACTGAATACAACAGTCCCAACTACGGCGTGCTTGTGCTCGTCGAAGTGGAGCGCGGCCTGCTGCTGGTTAAGGATGAGGCGTCGCGGGCCGCTTTGCGGGCGATCCATGGGGAGTTTTGGCGGATGGCGGCGGTTAGCTTGCACCTTCCCACAGGGCAGCTCTGTGGTCCGCACTCGAGGTCCTACAGTAACTTGTTGGGCCTTAATCCGAGTCGGGTAATCGGGGAGGGACTGGGCCAGCCTTTGTTTCGATGCATGCCTGCTGATGGAGAGAGTGAGAAGGAAGGCGCGCTGGACACGATCTTGATCCCGCGGGTGCCGTGTCCGGATGAGATACGAAACCGTGTTCTGGAGGCCGCGGCGCAGCCCGAGAAGGAGCGCAGGGTTCGCGTGAACTTTACCCGCATGGAGACTACTCCGGCTTCTGAGTCCAGTGCTCCGAAGCGAATGGCCCGCGTCGGAACGTTTTGGAGTCAGGGGGATGCATGCATCGGCTCGGTTAATTGTGACAACGTGTGGCAGCAGCGCCGCCCGGTCATCGGTTACTGGCGGGTGGGCGACGCGGTGGCGGTTCTGCGGGTGCGATTGCGACATGCACGGAATGATTTAGCATGTGGCTTTCTGCAGACAGTGCAGGAGGGTCCTGAGCTTCTTTCGGCCTGCACGCTCGTCACGGATCGTGGTGATTCGCACGACCATCTTGATCGTCCGGCGGACGGAGTATTCCGGCTCACGGAGCTGGCGCTGGCGATAGAACTGGATGCGCCCGGCGCGACGATGGGTGCAGCAACGGGCGACGGCGCCTACACAATGCAAGCGGGAGATCATTGCGTGGATATCCACCCGGTGATGGCTGAGTTCGGCGGCTACTCTGTGGAGTGGTGTGCTGTGCCCACCGCAACCGGTGTTGCGTTGAAGGCGCTCATCAACGGCGGTGAGGCGGTTGAGTTAACACCGTCGGCCATGCGCGATGTTTGCATCGGTTTCCACCTGCGAGTGCGGCGTGCCGATAGCGGTGCCGAGATAATATCGAAGCGTGTCGAGAAACGGGAAGACTACATTGCGTTGAGCGTGGATTCGTCGCGTGCGCATTTCGATTTGAGTGTTCCGCGCACGCCGCGACCGCTGCCTTTGCCGTAGTGAATTGGAGTAGGCGTGAAATCGGTGAGTGGATCTAGTTGTGACCGCCGAAGTAAACCGACTGGTCCTTCGCTGACGTGTGGGCCGAGTGTTTACTTTTTCAAGATCGTCGACAGCGAGTCTGAGGCTAGTGAACTCACGACCAAGCGGGCGTAAACCCGGTTGCCTTCATCCGAGAGATGAACGCCATCGGAGGCGAGCAGGGTGGCCGGACGGATACGTTCGCGCCGGACCAAAGCGGGCAGGTCGATGAGGTGAATCTTGTGCCGGGTAGCCAAGCGCCGGGTTGCCGTGCTGTAGGGTGCCAGGTTTTCTCTCAAAGACTTTCCGTTACCCTGCGGATGAAGCTTCCGCAGTAAGGTGAGCGGATGGTTGATAATCAGGATCGGCATGGCCGCAGCTGCCTGCACCGCACGCACGATCTCGTGCAGATTACGGACATACTCCGCCAGACTGACTCGGGGCCTCCGACTCCACGGATAAACATAGGCGTCGTTGATGCCGAATTCTATCAGCACCAACGCGGGTAGCAGAGGAGCGAGGTCGGCGTTGAATCGATCGAGGGCAAGCGCGGTGGTGTTGCCTCCAACGCCTCGATTATAAACAGAGAATCTATCGGGCTCGCGCTGCTCCAGATCAAAGGCCAGCCGGGCCGTCCACCGGTCCGCCTCGGCGAGTCCCGCACCTTGAGTGATGGAGTCACCGTAGCAGACGATGCGGGTCTTATTCATGGCAGGAAGTATCGCGGGCCATCGATTTGAGAACGCCAAAGGGGACGGCGACCGATCCGAGAAATAGTGGGTTGCTTCGATTACGATCATCTTTGCCAAAGCACTCCCATGGTGCGCAGAAATCCGGGCCCTTGCGGAAATCCTCTCGCTTCAGATGAGTGATCATATCGCCGAAGATACGATTGGCCCAGCAGGGATTTGTTTTCGCAAGCACCGCGATCAGCCAGCCGGATGGCGTATGCCAGTAAGCGCCGTTCTGGTAGTGATTGAATTGAGTGTGGGTGCGTTCCCATGCAGAGGTCGGGCTGGCGTCGTGATTCGTCGGCACGTGCCTGAGCGCACCTTGATAGGCGATCGTTCCATCTTCCAGAGCGCGGATGACCTCATCAATCGCCGCATGGGCGCAGGCTGGAGTCAGGATATTCAAGTAAAGCGCATAGATGGTGCCCCATACGTCCGGCTGGTTGCTGGTGCCGGTCGAGGCACGAAGCCAGCCGCCAATGTGGCCGGGGTCACTGAACTTCGATTGAATGTTACGAGGAATCGTCGCCGCTATCTGGCGCAACGTCTCCGCTGCCGACGCATTGCCCAAGGCATCCTCAAGGTCCGCCAGGTGCCGCGCGGCACGCCAACGTAGCAAGGAGGCAAAGAGCAGGTGGCCGGTCATGTAGATCGAATCGCAGAATATGAATCCGACCGCGCGCCGGTCATGGTCGGTGAAAATAAGCGAAGTTTCCGAGTCAACTTGTGGAACCTGAAAGGCATTCTTGAGGCGTTCGATTATGGTTAGTCCTCCGACGCTCATCCGGAGGAACTCTGTTGCTCCGGTCGCCCGCCAAAGATGATGCGCGATCAGAATGAAATCATAGTGATTGCAGGTGGGCGGGACTATTCCCCAGCGTGCGCCGCCTTGTTCATCGCCCGTATCGTAGGTGCCGGGAAAATACACCGGTGAACCATTGAACAACACGTGATCGGGAATCGCGAACGCAGGGATGATCGCCCCACTGCGCAAGCGCCTTTCTTCAGGACCATTTTGAGCGGCGGCGATCAGCACAAGGTGGTCATGCATTTCTGTCGGCGTCACGAACCCGGTTTCCAGCGTGAGGGCAAAGTCTTGCGTCCAAACAGCGGGGTAGCAGGTCCGTCCACCCGGTCGAATAAGTGTTTTTCCACTGCTGTTGGCGGGCAGCGTGTTGGATACGCAGGCTCCGGGATGGACGCGTGACTCTTCGATGGATGCTTTGGTGAGCCCGGCGAGAAACTCCATATCGGGTGATGAGGGCGAGCACGGATCAGTCATGATGGGGTGATGGATCCGTATTTTGCCATATCAGGAATAAGGAATCTTCCTGTTAAATAGGCTAAAATTTATCATATACTGATATATATGAGAGGTCGAAGATCAGGACGATCGATGGTTAACACGGTGTCGTATGGCTTTCACGTGGCGCGTGGCAGGCAACGACCAATGCCTTTGGCCGACCAGCATAACGAAATCGAAATCAACCGGGTGGAGCGTGGTGGACTGGTTTTCCGGCGCGGGGAAGAAACAGTTACGCTGACGGAAGGTCAGACGGTTTTATACTGGGCGGCGGTTCCTCACCAAGTGCTGACCGTGATGCCCGGCACGGAGATTACGTGGCTTGTTTTGCCCTTGTCTTGGTTTCTCAGTTGGAAACTCGAGCCTGCCTTTGTCCGGCGTGTTTTGGATGAAGGATTATGCTCGCTGGAGTTTGCGGAGGGAGGTGTCGGCTCATCACTGTTGGATGGCTGGGCCCTTGATATGTCTTCGGATATGATGGAGCTGCGCGTGGCCGTGCGTCTGGAAGTTGAGGCGTTTTTCAGGAGGTTATCTGTGCGTATGGGGGACAGTCTGCCGGTGAGGGATGTCGCTTTACCCCGTGTGCCTGCGGTCACGAGGGGGAATCAGTGCCGGCACGTGGAGCGTATTGTGCGTTACATCAATTCCCATTTCCATGAGGCAATAACCGTGGGTGTGATCGCGGATGCGGTGCAGTTAAATCCTGAATACGCTATGCGGCTTTTTCGAAGCCATTGGGGGATGACGATAGGCGAATTTTTATCAAAGCAGCGCATTGCCGAGGCCAGGCGTATGTTGCTGCAAGAGGAGGATGCTGGACCAACCGATGTCGCTTTCGCCTGCGGCTTTCAGTCGATCAGTCGATTCTATCAAGCCTTCAAACGGCAATGCCAGTGCAGCCCGGGAGCCTACAGGAAACGGCATGTGCAGGAGTAGCCTTATCGGACTGCCGGCAGCGCCATGGTTCATTGCGCACAAAAAAACTCCGGCCGTAACGGGCCGGAGTTTTTTGTGGAGTGCGTCGGCGGGTGTGTCGGTTGTTTACGACTTCAGCGCAGCGGCGATGCGCACGAGGGCCTTTTCGACGTTTTCACGCGAGTTGAAGGCGCTGATGCGCACGTGGCCTTCGCCGCACTTGCCGAAGCCGGCACCGGGGGTGCAGACGACCTGGGCTTCGTTCAGAAGCTTGTCGAAGAACGCCCACGAGTCGGTGCCGGTGTTGATCCAGATGTAGGGGGCGTTGTCTCCACCGATGCAGCTGAAGCCGAGCTGCGTCATCGCGGTGCGAATGAGCGCGGCGTTGGCCAGGTAGAAGTCGGTCATGGCCTTTACCTCGGCCTTGCCCTCGGGCGTGAAGATGGCGGCGGCGGCCTTTTGCACGGGGTAGGAGACCCCATTGAACTTGGTCGTGTGACGGCGGTTCCAGAGCGCGTGGACGGCGTGGGCGTTGCCCGCTGCGTCGTAGGCCATGAGCTTCTTAGGGACGACCGTGTAGGCGCAGCGCGTGCCGGTGAAGCCTGCCGTCTTTGAGAAGCTGCGGAACTCGATGGCGACCTCGTCGGCACCGGGGATTTCGTAGATGGAGTGGGGGATCTGCGGATCGCGGATGTAGGCTTCGTAGGCGCTGTCGAAGAGGATGAGGGCCTTGTTGGCTTTGGCGTAGGCGACCCAGGCCTCAAGCTGAGTGCGCGTGGCGACGGCACCGGTGGGGTTATTGGGGAAGCAGAGGTAGATCAGGTCGGTGGCGACCGACGGAATGGCGGGCACGTAGCCGTTGGCGGGCGTGGAATCGAGGTAGGTGATGCCAGCGTAGCGGCCGTCTAGGTTCGTGCCGGTGCGGCCGGCCATGACGTTGGTATCGACGTAAACGGGATACACCGGATCGGGGATGGCGAGCTTCAGGCCTTCGGTGGCGAAGATTTCCTGGATGTTGCCGCAGTCGCACTTGGAGCCGTCGGAGACGAAGATCTCATCGGCCGCGATCGGGCAACCGCGGGCGATGTAGTCATTGGTGGCAATCGCTTCGCGGAGGAAGGCGTAGCCCTGCTCGGGACCGTAGCCCTTGAAGGTGGCGCGCACGGCCATCTCGTCGACGCCGGCGTGGAAGGCCTTCAATACGGAAGGTGAGAGGGGCTCGGTGACGTCGCCGATGCCGAGGCGGATGATCGGTTTGTCGGGATGGGCCGTGGTGTAGGCCGTCACGCGCTTGGCGATGTCGGAAAACAGGTAGGAGGCCTTTAGCTTCAGGTAGTTTTCGTTGATACGGATCATGGTAACAGGTTTTTGAAAATGCGTGTCGTTGGGCGAAAAACTTGAATAAGCGCGGCGGCGGAGCTTAGTTCAAGCCTCGCGTTGCCCCGCGCGTCCCTTCGCTTCATGCAAACAATCACGTCCGTATCCGAAATGCAGTCGCTCGCCGAGAGCCTGCGAGCCCAAGGCAAAACCATCGGCTTGGTGCCGACCATGGGTGCCTTGCATGAGGGGCACATCACCCTCGTTAAACTTGCAGCCGACCGAGCGAATGTGGTTGTGGTGTCGATTTTTGTGAATCCTACGCAATTCGGTCCGAGCGAGGATTTTTCGAAGTATCCGCGTCCCCTGGAAGCCGATCTGGCGGCGTGCGAGGCGGCGGGTGTGGACTACGTTTTTGCCCCTGAAGTGACGGAGATTTACCCGAAGAATTACTCGACCTACGTGTTGGAGGAACACATCGCCAAACCGCTCGAAGGCGCCTCGCGTCCGGCTCATTTCCGCGGCGTGACCACGGTGGTCGCGAAGTTGTTCAACATCGTGCGGCCGCATTTCTCGGTTTTTGGCCAGAAAGACGCCCAGCAGGTCGCGGTGATCAACAAGATGGTGGCCGACCTGAATTTCAACGTGGAGATCGTGGTTGCGCCGACGCTCCGCGAAGCCGACGGGCTCGCGATCAGTTCGCGCAACCGCTACCTCACCAACACCCAGCGCGTCGAGGCACTCGTGCTGCATCGGGCGCTGTCCAAGGCCGTCGAGATGGTCGCGTCCGGTGAGCGTCGCGTGGATCGGTTGATCGCCGAGGCGACCCACCTCATCGCCCAGCACCGCCGCGTGCGAGTCATTTATGTATCCGTGGTGGATCGGTTGACCATGGAGGCAGTCAAGGGCGAGATCGTCGCCGGCAAGGTGGTCATGACTATCGCGGCCTGGGTTGATGAAGTGCGTTTGATCGATAACGAAATCCTGTGAGAACCAGCTCCTCCTTCGACGTTCTGGTCATCGGCAGCGGTATCGCGGGGCTGAGCTTTGCGCTCAAGGTCGCCCGTCTCGGGCATTCCGTTGCGATTCTCACCAAGAAGAACCAGGCTGATTCCAATACCAACTATGCTCAGGGCGGCATCGCCGTCGTGACCGGCGGGACCGACGACATCGGTAAACACGTGAAGGACACGCTCGTGGCCGGCGACGGCCTGTGTGACGTGAAGGTTGTTCGCCAGATCGTGCGTGACGGTCCGGCCCGCGTGAAAGAACTGGTCGACATTGGTCTGGAGTTTTCTCGCACGAAGTCGGGCGAATACGAACTCGGCCGCGAAGGCGGACATACCGAACGCCGCGTGCTTCATGTGAAGGATGTGACGGGCAAGGCCATCGAGTCCGCGCTCATCAAGGCGCTTTCCGACGAGCCGCGTATCGCGATGTTCGAGCATATGTTCGCCATCGACGTGATTACGCGCCGCAAGCTCACCGGCGCGAAACGAGGCGCCGACCGCGTGCTCGGCGTGCACGCGCTCGACGTGCGCGACGGACGCGTGGTGACGTTCCGTTCGCCCGTGGTGATGCTCTCCACCGGCGGGGCGGGGCAGGCTTATCTTTACACAACCAATCCCGACATTGCCACCGGTGACGGCATCGCGATGGCCTATCGCGCGGGCGTCGAGGTGCGAAACATGGAGTTTATCCAGTTTCACCCGACCGCGCTCTATTCGTCGACCGGAAAACGCTTTCTCATCAGCGAGGCGGTGCGCGGAGAAGGCGCCATCCTGCGCAACGCCGCCGGCGATGCCTTCATGAAGGACTACCATCCGATGGCCGATCTCGCGCCGCGCGACATCGTGGCCCGGGCGATCGACACCGAGATGAAGAAGAGCGGCGCGACCCATGTGTGGCTCGACATCACGCATCGCAACGAAGCCTTCGTGCGCTCGCGCTTTCCGCAGATTTACGAGACCTGCAAACAGGAGGGTATCAACATCGCCAAGCAGATGATCCCCGTCGTGCCCGCCGCGCACTACACCTGCGGCGGTGTCGCCACGAATCTCTCGGCCGAAACCGCGTTGTCCGGGCTCTACGCTTGCGGCGAAGTCGCCTGCACCGGACTGCACGGGGCCAACCGCCTCGCGAGCAACTCGCTGCTCGAAGCCGTCGTGATGGCGCATCGAGGCGCCGCGTCGGTCGATCGTTATCTGGCGACCGTCAGCAAGCTCCCTGCTCCTTTGGTGCCCGAGTGGACGGATCTCGGCGGCGGTGACATCGACGAGCGCGTGGTCATTTCGCATAATTGGGACGAGTTGCGCCGCACGATGTGGGACTACGTGAGCATCATGCGCACGACCCGCCGCCTCGAACGCGCCCGCACCCGCATTGCCAATCTCGGACGCGAGATCCACGACTACTACTGGAACTTTTCGGTCGACGCGCGGTTGCTTGAGTTGCGCAACCTCACCCAGGTTGCCGAGCTCATCGTGGCCTGCGCACTCCAACGCAAAGAAAGCCGAGGACTCCACGCGATCGCCGACTACCCGAAGACCAAGAAAGTCGCCCGCGACTCGCGCATCCGCAAAGCCTGAGCAGGCCGCTCATGCCAGCGGATAGTGTAGAGGCGTGGCTCGTCCACGCCCTCCGCGTGGGCAGCTCCGTCCGCCTCCACCTCCACCTCTGCCTCCGGCTTCGGTTTTGGCCACGGCATCACGAGCTAGCGTGGTAGTTTTTGGTAGAATTTGGCTGATTAAGCAAAAAACGACCATTAACTACCAAAATGTGGCAAGTAGTCCGTGTTGATTGGGAGTAGGGTGGGCGGCGTTAGCTAGGTTTCGCTCCTTCGCCACCCCAACCGCCTCCTCCCCTACGTGTCCGCCATGCTGAATCCTCCCCAGCGACACCGCGTCGAAATCGAGCACCTTGTTCGCAGGGCTCTTTATCAACAGCTGTCCCGCCCCGCGCCCCGGCAGGTGCAGGCACCGAATCCGCTGCTCGTTAATGTGAGTGCGCGTCACTGCCACCTCACGCCGCAGGCCGTCGAAACGCTTTTTGGCAAAGGCCGCACGCTCACCCCGAAGAAGTGGCTTTACCAAAAAGACCAGTATGCCGCCGAGGAAAGCGTCACGCTGATCGGTCCGCGCAGTCGGGTGATTTCCAACCTGCGCATTCTGGGTCCTTGCCGTGACTTCAACCAGGTCGAGCTCGCGCTCACCGATTCTATTGCGCTCGGTTTTGAAATTCCCGTGCGCCAGTCGGGCAGCATCCAGGGCTCGACCGGTTGCATGCTCATGGGACCGGCCGGTTTTCTCGAACTGCCCGAAGGCGTCATTCGCGCCGCGCCGCATGTGCACATGCACCCGAGCGACACCGCGTTTTACGGGGTGAAGGCCGGCGACTTCATGCGTCTGCGCATCGGCGGTCCCTGCGCCGTCACGTTCGAGCGTCTTCTCGTCCGCGAAAGCCCCGACTTCAAACTCGAGGTGCACATCGACACCGACGAGGCCAACGCCTGCGATCTTCGCCCCGACACTCCCGTCGAGCTCCTCAAATAAAACCTCCGTCTCTCCCTTTCACTCCATCCCCGCAACTCCTCCCAACATGAATGATTCAATCGGATTAATCGAAACCCGTGGCTACATCGGCTCCGTCGAAGCCAGCGACGCCATGGTCAAAGCCGCCAGCGTCACCCTCGTCCGCACCGTCCAGATCGGCGGCGGTCTTATCACGGTCGCCGTCAAGGGCGACGTCGGCTCCGTCAAGGCCGCCGTCGAGGCCGGTGCCGAAGCCGCCAAGCGCGTCGGCGAACTCGTGGGCGCCCACGTCATCCCGCGTCCGCATCCCGAGCTGCTCAAGCAGGTCGGTCTCGCCTGAGCGCTTCACTTTAAACTTCACCCTTAAACTTTCCCTCCCATGGCCCAACTTGCCCTCGGTATTATCGAAGCCAAAGGCTTCATCACGCTCATCGAATCCGCCGACGCCGCCCTCAAGGCCGCCAACGTCACCATGACCGGCTATGAAGCCGTCGGCAGCGGTTACGTCGCCGCCTTCTTCCGCGGTGATGTCGCCGCCGTCAAAGCCGCCGTCGAAGCGGGTGCCGAAGCCGGCAAACGCATCGGCGAAATCATGAGCGTGCAGGTCATCCCGCGCCCGCACGACGAACTCGTCGGACTCGGCAAATGGCTCAACCCGCCCGCCGCCTGATTGCCTCTGCGCGTTCCTGCTGACGATCCCGCCGACCCCATGAACATCCTCGTAGCCAACCTCGGTTCCACGTCGTTCAAATACCGCCTCTATCGCTTCGACGGCTCCGCCGAGCTGCTCGTGGCCAAGGGCGGCTACGAACGCGTCACCGACTACGGCCGCGCCATCGATGACTGTCTCGCCGCGCTGCGGGACGCCGGTCATGTGCGTGATGCGGGCGATCTTCACGGCGTCGGATTCAAGACCGTCCAGGGCGGCGAGGTTACCGGTTGCCTCACGGCCGACGAGCACGTCGAGCAGGCCTTGCTCGACACCACCGATCTCGCTCCCGCGCACAATCCGCCCTACGCCGCCGGCATCCGCCGCTTCCGCGAAAAACTCCCCGGCGTTCCGCTCGTCGCGCTCTTCGAGACCGCGTTCTACCAATGGGTGCCGGACTACGCCAACAGCTACGCCGTGCCGCCGGCCTGGCGCGCCGCCGGGGTGCGTCGTTACGGCTTTCACGGCGCGAGCCACAAGTATGTCGCCGAACGCTCCGCCGAATTGCTCGGCCGTCCCGACATCGCCCACGTGGTCCGGAATCTTTATCAGTCCGGCCCGCAGCCCGTGCCCGGAGCCGAGTTACGCGTCATCTCCTGCCACCTCGGCGGTTCGAGTTCCGTCACCGGTATTCGCGACGGCATCGCCATCGGCACCAGCATGGGGCTGAGCCCGCAGAGCGGACTTCCGCAGAACAACCGTGTCGGCGATCTCGACTCCGCCGCCATTCCCTTCATCCAGAAAAAACTCAACCTGCCCATCGCCGAGATCGAGCGCCAGCTCACCAAGGAATCCGGCCTGCTCGGTCTCTCCGGCGTGAGCAACGACCTCCGCGAGATCCGCGCGGCCGCTTCCGCCGGCAACCGCCGAGCCGAGACCGCGATTGATATTTTCATCCACTCGATCCGCCACTGGATCGGTGCCTTCTGGGTCGAGCTCGGCGGCTGCGACGCCCTCGTGTTTACCGCCGGCATCGGCGAAAACAACGCATGGCTCCGCGAGGCCGTGTGCGCGGGCCTCTACGATCTCGGGCTCTCCATCGACGCCGAGTTCAACGCCAACGCGCTGCCCGAGACCGATCTCGCCAACTCCGATTCGCGCACCCGCGTCTTTGTTATTCCCGCCAACGAAGAACTCGTCGTTGCCCGTGAAACCCGCCTGCACATCGCCGCCATGCCCGCTCTCGCCACCGCGACTGCCTGACCGCTCCCCGTCTTTTCCCCGATCACCTCAACTCCTCAACCGTCTCCCCTTATGTCCCAAGCCCTAGGTCTCCTCGAAACCCGCGGTCTCACCGCTCTCATCACCGGCACCGATGCCATGCTCAAGTCCGCCAACGTTACCCTCGTCTGCCCGATGAAGCAGGTCGGCAACGCGCTGGTCACCGCCATCGTCACCGGTGACGTCGCCGCCGTGAAGGCCGCCGTCGATGCCGGCGCGCAAGCCGCCCGCACCGTCGGCGAAGTCGTCTCCGTGCAGGTCATCGCCCGTCCGCATGGCGACATCGCCGCGATTCTGCCCAAGGCCGCCGCCGCCCCGGTCGCCGCTCCCGCCAAAAAGTAACCGCCTCGCAACCCCTCCCGGCGCCAGTCTCCGTCCCTGACGGCGGCCGGCGTGCCCACTCCCCATGTTCCTCGCCCGCGTCATCGGCTCCATCGTCGCCACCAAAAAAGATGCGACCATGACCGGTCGCAAACTGCTCCTCCTGCGCCCGCTCCTGATCGACGAGGCCAATCCCGGACAGTTTCGCGCCGGGGCCAACACCGTCGTCGCGGTTGATGCGCTCGGTGCCGGTCTCGATGAGGTCGTGCTCTTCTGCCAAGGCAGCTCCGCCCGGGCCGCCGCCGGCATGAAGACACTCCCCGTGGACGCCGCCGTGATCGGCATCGTCGATACCGTCGATGTGTTGAACAAAAAAATCTACCCGTCCGCCTGACCCTCATGAGCACCGCCACCCTTCCCCTGGACGAGACCGCCCTCCGCGCCATCGTGGATCAAGTCCTTCGCGGACTCCGCGACGGCCCGTCCGCCCCCGCTGCAGTATCCGCCGCACCGGCACCCGCGCCCAAACGCATTTCCCGCTACGGTGTGTTCACCGATGTCGGCGCCGCCTGTTCGGCCGCGCAAGGTGCCTTCCGCCAGCTCCAGGAAAAAGGCATGGCCGGTCGCGTCAAAGTCATCGAGATCGTCAAAGGCATGTGCGAAGCCCGTGCCGAGGAGTGGGGCAAGCTGGAGTTCGAGGAGACCAAGATCGGTCGCCTCGCGCACAAGATCGAAAAACTCCAGATCGTGAAACTCGTGCCCGGCATCGAGTGGCTGCGTCCCTACGCGCTCTCCGGTGACTTCGGCATCACCCTCGAAGAATGCGCACCGTTCGGCGTCATCGGCGCGATCACGCCGGTCACGCATTCCGTGCCCACCATCTCCGGCAACATCGTGAGCATGGTCGCCGCCGGCAATGCCATCGTCTTCAATCCGCATCCGGGTGGCGCCCGTTGCGCGGCCGTCGCCGTGCGCGCCTTCAACGAGGCCATCCACGCCGCGCTCGGCATCGAACACCTCATCTGCGTGATCGCCGATCCGTCGATCGAGACGTTCAACGCACTTTGCCAGAACGAGCACATCCGTCTGCTCTGCGTCACCGGCGGTCCCGCGGTCGTCGCCGCCGCCATGAAGTCCGGCAAGCGCGCCGTATGCGCCGGCCCCGGAAACCCGCCCGTCGTCGTCGACGGCACCGGCAATCTCTCCAAGGCCGCCGCCGATGTCATCAAGGGCGCCGCCTACGACAACAATCTCCTCTGCGTCGGCGAAAAACAGGTCTTCGTGCTCGAACACGTCGCCGAGCGTTTCATGAACGAACTCGCCGTCGCCGGAGCCGCCAAGCTCACCGCGCCGCAGCTCGCCCGTCTCACGTCTTCGGTATTCGCCCCGAGCAAGGATGCCGGCGGTTGCTCGCATGCCGTGCTCAACCGCAAGTTTGTCGGCGTCGATGCCGCCGTGCTCGCCCGTGAAGCCGGAGCCAGCGTCTCGGCCGACGTGCCGTTGCTCTTCGCCGAAACCGATCTCGAACACCCGTTCGTGATGGAAGAGCAGATGATGCCGATGATCCCCGTCGTGCGCGTGAAAAACTTCGACGACGCCGTCGCCGCCTCGCTCAAGAGCGAGCACGGCTACAAGCACTCCGCCATCCTGCACTCGCTCAACGTCGAGCACATGACGCAGATGGCCCGCGCCCTCGACACCACGGTCTTCGTCAAGAACGGCCCCAGCGTCGCCGGCCTCGGTCTTGGCGGCGAGGGCTACCTCAACTACTCCATCGCCACCACCACCGGCGAGGGCATCGCCACGTCGCGCACCTTCACCCGCACACGCCGCTGTGCGATGGTGGAAAACCTCCGCATCTGCTGACGCCACCATGCAGCTCGCACGCATCGACGGAACCGTGACCGCCACCGTATGCCATCCCAGCATGCGCGGTTGCCGCACCGTCATCTGCCAGCCGCTCGATGCCGACGGTCGCGATGACGGTCCGCCCGTGCTCGCCGTCGATCCGCACGGCGCCGGTCTGCACCAACACGTGTTTTTCACCACCGACGGCTCCGCCACGCGCGAATTCGTCCGCGATCCACTGTCTCCGCTCCGCAACTACGTCCTCGCCATCGTGGACGCGACTCCCGCCCGGCCATGAGACTCGGCCACGTCATCGGCACCGTCACCCTCCACACCGCCGACGACGCGTTGAAGGGCGGCACGCTGCTCGTGGTGCAGCCGATGTCCCGCGAACAATTCCGCGGCGCGCCCATGCTTCCGCTGCCCAAGGCCAACAGCCTCGTCGTCTTCGACAACCTCGGCGCCGGTCTCGGTCAGATCGTCGGTTTCACCGAAGGCGCCGAAGCGACCATGCCGTTCACTCACCCGATCCCGATCGACGCACTCAACGTCGCCCTCATCGACACCCTTTCCTACAACCCGCCCGCCGCCTAACCCGCCCCCTTCGCCATGCGCCAAGTCATCACCGCCCAGGACATCGAAACATTTTTCCGCAACGGCACCGCGCTGCCCGCCGACGCGATTCTCACGCCTTCCGCGCGCGACGCCCTTCGCAGCCGCGCTTCGCTGTTGCCGGTTTCCAATTCCTACGCCGCCCCGGCGTGCTCCGCCAAATCCAGCGAGCCCACCGTCCCTGACTACGAGTTCAAATGGACGCCCGGCACCGACCCCAAGACCCCCGCCGAGATCGCCGCGTTCTTCAACTCCCCCGCGATCAACATCCTCAAAGACCGCATGTGCGACATGGGCCGCCGCATGTGGTCCAAGGACTACACCGACGGCAACGGCGGCAACATCACCATCCGCGTCGGCGACAACCTCGTCCTCTGCACGCCCACGCTCATCTCGAAGGGTTTCATGCAGCCCGCCGACATCGCACTCATCGACTTGGACGGTAAACAACTCGCCGGCACCCGCAAGCGCACCAGCGAAGCCATGACCCACATCGGCATCATGAAGCGCCAGCCGCTCTGCAAAGCCTGCTGCCACGCCCACCCGCCCCACGCCACCGCCTTTGCCGTCGCCCGCGTGCAGCCGCCCACCTGCCTCATTCCCGAGGCCGACATCTTCCTCGGCAAGATCGCCCTCGCGCCCTACCGCACCCCCGGCTCCCCGGAAAACGCCGACGTCGTTGGCGAGACCGGCAAGGACAATCAGTGCGTGCTCATGCTCAACCACGGCGTCATCACCTGGGGCAAGGACGTCGAGGACGCCTACTGGAAAATGGAAAACGTGGACGCCTACTGCAAAACCATCTGGATCGCCTCCCAACTCGGCGGCCAGCTCGGCGAAGGCGTAGGCGGAAAAAATGCCAAAGAGTTCGTCAAGATCCGCAAGCTGCTCGGCATGCCCGACAATCGCGACGGCCTCAAGGAGTGCGAACTCTGCGACAATTCCGACTTCCGTCCCGGCGTCGTTTGCCAGGTTCCCGATCACGATGAACCCGTCGCGCCTTCCGCCGACCCGGCCATCGAAGCCATGGTGCAAACCATCGCCGCCCAGATCCTCGCCAAACTCAAAGGCTGAACCTGTAGGGCTGCCGCTTGCGGCACGCCTTTTCCGGTCGCTCGCCAAACGGCGCGGCGCAAGCGCCGGCCCTACGAAAAATCACTCCTCGCTACTTTTAAAAAATGAAAGTCTCCATCATCGGCGGCGGCGGCCGCGTCGGTTCCAACGCAGCCTTCGCTCTCCAGTGCGCCGGCATCGTCTCTGAAATCCAGATCATCGACGCCAACGCCGACCTCGCCGCCGGCGAAGCCCTCGACCTCATGCACGGCAGCTCCGCCGTCGGCGGACAACGCATCTACGCCGGCGATTACGCGCTCGCGAAGGACAGCGACATTTTCGTCATTACCGCCGGACTGCGTCGCAAACCCGACGAGTCCCGTCTCGATCTCATCAACCGCAACGTCGCGCTCTTTTCCCAGATCCTCGCCGACATCGCCAAGGCCGGCTTCCGTAAAGACGCCCTCGTCTTCGTCGTCTCCAATCCCGTCGACATCCTCACCCAGCTCGCCGCCGCCAAGCTCGGCCTGCCGTGGCAACAGGTGATCGGTCTCGGCACCATGCTCGACACCGCGCGCTTCCGCTCGCTCATCGCGCAGGACCTCAAACTTTCCCCGACGCAGGTCGAGGCGCTCATCCTCGGCGAACACGGTGACACCATGCTTCCGATCTGGTCGTCCGCCGGTTACGCCGGCCTGCCGCTGACCAAGGTCGCTGGCTGCACCGCCGCCTTCCAGAACCAGATTTTCGAACGCACCAAAGGCAGCGGTGCCGAAGTCATCCGCCGCAAGGGCGGGGCAGGGTGGGCGGTCGGTCTCACGATTGCCGAGGTGGTTCACGCCATCGCGCTCAACAAACGCACCGTGCTCCCCGTTTCGACCGTGCAGCAAGGCGCCTACGGCCTGCGCAACGTCGCCCTCAGCGTGCCCACGCTCGTCGGCCGCGCCGGTGCGCTCGCTCACATCGAAATCGAACTCTGGCCCAAGGAACTCCAAGGCCTCCAGTCCTCCGCCCGCGCCCTCCAAGAAACCTACGCCAAGGTGACCGGCTGAGTTTTCCGGGCCGCCGTGCCCAAATGGTCGCGCACGCGGCCCTACTATGTTTCCGATGCAAGGGCGGGGCTGGCCCCACGCCCGTCGCGATAACTGCGGTTTTTGGCGTCCACGACCTTCTTTAATCCACCCTTGGGATCACCGCTACCGGTGGTCAGGGGCGACTAAGATACGGAATTAGTGGATTTAATTGAAATGTATAATCTGTTGCAGATTAGCTTAATGAGAATCACTGAGGGGTAGGGGCGGGCATGCAGAAACCATGTCGATGAGCTGTCTTGGTAGAATTTGGTGGAAATCTACCAATATCTATCATTTCTAGGGTCTATGTCATCCCCTAATGACCCCCTGTCCCGTATGCTGGAGCTGTCTCATCAGCTCGGCCGTGAAGAGCGCAAGCTCGCCATTCTTGGCGAGGGCAACACCTCTGCGCGCCTCTCCGACGACACGTTCGTCGTCAAAGCCTCCGGCTCCAACCTCGCCACTCTCTCCGCGCCCGGCACGGCCGAGTGTCGCTTCGACAAACTCGTGCCGCTCCTGTCCGTCGAGTCGATGACCGACGCCGCCGTCGACGAAGCCCTCTTCGCCTCGCGCGTTTCGACCGACGCCAAAAAACCCTCCGTCGAAGCCATCTTCCACGCCTATCTCCTCACGCTCCCCGGCGTGAACTTCGTCGGCCACACGCACGCGATCACGGTCAACCAGATCCTCTGCTCCAACCACGCGCGCTCCTTCGCCACCCGCCGCCTCTTTCCCGATGAGATCGTCTGCTGCGGCGTCGAAAGCGTTTACGTGCCCTACACCGACCCCGGCCTGAAACTCTCGCAAGCCATCAAGACCGCCACCGAGGATTACATCAAACGCCTCTCCCGCGCCCCGCGCATCATCCTCCTGGAAAACCACGGCCTCATCGCCCTCGGCGCCACGCCCGAAGCCGTCCTCGCCGGCACGCTCATGGCCGCCAAAGCCGCCGAGATCTTCGTCGGTGCCGCCGCCATCGGCGCGATCCCCCGCTTCCTCACCCCGGAGCAGGTCGAACGCATCGCCGGTCGCCCCGACGAACACTACCGCCAAAAGGCTTTGGGTCTCTGAGGCCCAAAGCCTTTTGGAAACGCTAGATCCTAAGCGGCTAAATCCTAAAACTACACCTCCGGATTCCGCCCCTACTCACTAGCCGCTACCCGCTACTCACTACTTTTTTCACACCCACCCACCCACCCACCCACCCACCCACACCCACCATGTCCTCCTACAAATTCGTTAACTTCCTCTGGGACGATGCCAAAGCCGCGTCCCTCGATCCCGTCGGCCGCCTCGTTTACCGCTCCAACCTCCTCGGCAGCGACCAACGCATCACCAACACCGGCGGCGGCAACACCTCCTCCAAGCTCAAGGAAAACGACCCGCTCACCGGCGAGTCCACCGAAGTCCTCTGGGTCAAAGGCTCCGGCGGCGACCTCCGCACCTCCAACCGCGACAACTTCTCCTCCCTTTACCAGGACAAGCTCATCGGCCTCCAGCAGGTCTATGCCGCCAAGGCCAACAAAGGCATCAAGTCCGAGGCCGAGGACGCGATGGTGAACATGTATTTCCACACCACGTTCAACCTCAACCCCCGCGCCTCCTCGATCGACACGCCGCTGCACTCCTTCCTGCCCGGCAAGCACGTCGATCACATGCACCCCAACGCGATCATCGCCATCGCCGCCTCCAAGAACTGCGAAAAACTCACCCAGGAAATCTTCGGCGGCGACATGGCCTACGTCCCCTGGATGCGCCCCGGCTTCGAACTCGGCCTCGCCATGCAGGAAGTCGCCCGCAAGCAACCCTCCGTCAAAGCCATCATGATGGGCCAGCACGGCTTCATCTCCTGGGATGACAACGAGAAGGTCTGCTACACCCGCACCCTCGACCTCATCGAAAAAGCCGCCGCCTACATCGAACAAAAATACGCCGCCAAGGGCGGCGACGCCAAAGCCTTCGGCGGACCCAAATACACGTCCATCGCCCCCGAGGCCCGCGCCTCCACGCTCGCCGCCATCCTCCCCTGGCTCCGCGGCCAGGTCTCCCAGCAGAAACGCTTCATCGGCACCGTGCAGGACGACGAGAAGATCCTCCGCTTCGTCAACTCCGCCGACGCCGCCCGCCTCGCCGAACTCGGCACCTCCTGCCCCGACCACTTCCTGCGCACCAAAATCAAGCCCCTCTACATCGACTGGAATCCCCAGTCCGAGGACGCCGCCACGCTCAAGAAGAAGCTCGCCGCCGGCCTCGACCAATACCGCAAGGACTACGCCGCCTACTACGCCGCCTGCAAACGCGCCAACTCCCCCGCCATCCGCGACGCCAACCCCACCGTCGTCCTCATCCCCGGCCTCGGCATGATCGCCTGGGGCAAAGACAAATCCGAATCCCGCGTCACCGCCGAGTTCTACAACTGCGCCGTCGAAGTCATGCGCGGCGCCGAGGCAATCGACACCTACATCTCCCTCCCTCAGCAAGAAGCCTTCGACATCGAATACTGGCTCCTCGAAGAGGCGAAACTCCAGCGCATGCCCGCCGAGAAAGAACTCGCCCGCCAGTCGATCATCGTCATCGGCGCCGGCTCCGGCATCGGCAAGGAAACCGCCCACCGCCTCGTGAAGGAAGGCGCCCACATCGTGTGCGTTGACCTCAACGAAGCCGCCGCGCAATCCACCGCCAAGGAGATCGAAGCCAAATACGGCGTCGGCATCGGCGTCGCTGGCACGGGCCTCTCCAACTGCGGCCCCGCCCTCGGACTCGCCGCCAACATCACCGACCGCGCCAGCATCCGCGCCATGTTGGACAAAGTCGCGCTCGCCTACGGCGGCTTCGACAGCATCTGCGTGACCGCCGGCATCTTCGTGCCTTCCGACACGACCGGCCACATCCCCGACGACAAGTGGGCGCTCACCTTCAACATCAATGTCACCGGCAGCTACCTCGTCGCCGACGAAGCGTTCAAGACCTGGAAAGAACAAGGCCTCCGCGGCAACTTGGTCCTCACCACGTCGGCCAACGCCGCCGTCGCGAAGAAAGGTTCTCTCGCCTACGACACCTCGAAGGCCGCCGCGAACCACCTCGTGCGCGAACTCGCGATGGAGCTCAGCCCGCTCGTCCGCGTCAACGGCGTCGCCCCCGCGACGGTCGTGCAAGGATCCGCCATGTTCCCCCGCGACCGCGTGATCGGCTCGCTGGCGAAATACGCGATCCCCTACACGGACGACGAAGCGACCGACAGCCTTGTGACGAAGCTGGCCCAGTTCTACGCCGACCGCACGCTGACGAAGAGCCCGATCACCCCGGCCGACCAAGCCGAGGCCTACTTCCTCCTCGTGACGAAGCGCCTCAGCAAAACCACGGGCCAGATCGTCACCGTCGACGGCGGATTACATGAGGCATTCCTGCGCTAAAACGGCCTCTACCATGCCACGCCGTAGCTTTAGCGGAGGAGGGGAAGTCTTCCTTCGCTAAGAACAAGGTAGGGCGGGACCGCTGGGCCCGCCGCGACAGACCAGCCGACGCGCATACGCTCACCGGCGCGCCCGGCGGTCACGCCCTACCTTTATCACCCCTTTCCTGCGCCGATTACGACTCGGCGCGGGTTGTTACATCGGTTGGGAAACCGTTAAGCCGCGCACCCGAAACGGTGCGCGGCTTTTGTGTGTTCAGAGTAGCGGGGAGCACCAGCGACCCGATCCGATTCCCCCACGGAGCCCACCGAACCCGCGGAATGAAAATCATCCCGCCCTTCCCCATTTTCCGCACCGCTCTTGCCAAAGCCCGCTCCGAACCGCACAGTCCGAAGGCATGAAGACGCTTACCACGGCCAAGAAATCCGCCCGTAAAGCCTCGCTGAAATCGACCCTTCGCGCCCCCCGCGCACTGGCGCTCCCCCCAGCCAAAGCCACGACAAAAGAGTGGGAAGCCGACATCAAAGTAAGCGTCCGGGCGGGTGCCACGTAGGCGAAAAGACGTAAGCGCGATAGGATGGGCGTGATGAAAACAATCACGACGGAGTTGATGGTGGACGAAACGAAGCGAGGTGGTGACGGGCGGCGGATG
>JBAZBC010000002.1:0-380496 GCA_041671745.1 Opitutaceae bacterium
AGAATGCGACTGGCACCCAGACGATCACTGCTGGCACTGATGTGACGGTGGGTGCGACGACGGGTTCCACGGTGACAGTTCAGGCCGATAACGGCGCTCAGACGATCACGGCGACAAACCTGATCGACCTGAGTGCTGATGCTTCGATGATCACGGTCAACTCGGAGACCGACGCGCAGGCGATCACTGCAGCTACCGGCTCGATTACCTTTGATGCGGATGCGGTCTCGACGATCAACGTGACTGCGAGCACGACTCAAGACATCACCGCTACGGCCAATGAAATCGTGGTGGATGCGTTGAACTCGACGATCAATGTGCTGGCAGACACGGGTGCGCAGACGATCACGGCGAACACGAACGTGGACGTGAATGCTAACAACTCGACGGTGACGATCGACGCGACGGGATCGACGCAGTCGATCACGGCTGAGACCGGAGCTATCACGATAGACGCGACGGTGGGTTCGACGGTCCTAGTGACCGCGGCCGACCAGCAGGACATTGACGCGACGCTCGGTCTGATTTCCCTGACCGCGAACGCTTCTGGCATCACCGTGCAAAACGCGACCGGCGATCAGACGATCACCGCAGCCACCAATATCACCGGGACCGCAAACGCGGGATCAACGGTCTTGGCGCAAGCCGACAACGGTGTGCAGACGGTCATGGCAGGTGGACTGATCGATCTAAGCGCCGATGCATCGACGATTACGGTGAACTCCGATACGGATGCTCAGGTGCTGACAAGCACCGGCGTGACGAACCTCACTGGAATCAACGGTGGTTCGACGCTCGTGACGGCGGTTGATTCTACGCTCACTAATACAGGTGGAATTCTGACCGGAGATGCCGTGATCGGCACTGATGGCAGCACCACAGCAGTTACAATCAATAACTCCGGCGACCTTACGGTTGTAGGTGTTGATGCCGCTCATATTCACGTTAACGGCGCCACCGTGACCTTTATGGGTTCGGGTAGCGTAGGCGCAACCGACGCGGGTGCCCGCCTTGTCACCAATGCCGATACGCTGGTATTTGATACCCCGAATGTTGATGAGGTGCTAGCGCTTGATGAGCGTGTGGGTGATGTATCCATCCAAGGCACCGTATATGATCTGAACCTCATTCTGTCCGACACAGGCAGTGTCAGTGACTCGGATGTGTTCACTGCAACCAGTGCGACGATTCAGACCACCGCGGGTGATATTGATCTCAGCAACAATGGCAACCAGGTCGATGCATTCAACGGTCTGATCGCCAACGGAGGCAGCATCAGCTACACGGGCACGGGTGACACTACCTTCGGTAATCTTGACATGATGACCGCAGCCATTGCCGGCACGTCCGGTGTGTATGCTACCAATGACATCACGATCGCTACCGATGGGAAGAGTGTCTTCACCGCCGATGTGGTTGAGTCCGCAGGAGTCGGTAACATTGACCTGACTGCTTCCGAGATTGTTCTCGCTGCGGCGAATGCCACGGTGGGCGGTAACACGGGCCCGATTGATCCCGCGTTGGTCGGCCTCATTAAGACGGCCGATGGCACCCAGAGCTATAACAGCCCCGTGGTTCTCCTGAAGAACACCCACATCAGCGCCAGTGCGCCGACGACGTTCGATGACTCGGTGATCTTCAACGACACCATCAACGCCGATCCTTTGGCGACTGTTGTAGATGGCGTGGTGGCTGACCGTGCGGGCTTGGAAATCGGCTCTTCGCCGACATTCAATGCCTACATCGGCGATGTGACCCCGCTGGCTTACCTCATCCTGAACTCGACTACGGGTGGCAGCACCTTCACGGCGACCTCGGGTAGCCCGGCCGACGGACCTGCGACGGTCACTTTGACCGGATCGTTTATCAACAATGGCTTCATCACCCTGGATGGTTTTGCGGATAACTTCACCTTCATTGTGGATGCACTCACGGCTGACGTAGGTGCCTCCGTGTTCCAAGGTGGAATGATCTTCGGTCACATCTCCCAAGATCCTGATTTTGGCAATACGATCACTGTCTTCGGTGCCAAGGCCGGCTCGGTGACCTTCGACAATATCACCATCCCGACCTCGCTCTACCAGTCCTACACGTTCGATGATTTCGGTGTATTCAGCTACACCGGTTCGAACGTCTTCACGCCTGGTGGGGCCTTCTTCAAGGGCCCCAGCCCATTTGGCTTTGAGAACCTGAGTGAGCGTCTAGAACGCGAAGCAATCGAGAAGGAGGCTACCTTGGCCTACGACGGCTCGGTGATCCCTGCCGGTATCGAGGAGTTGGCTGGCAGTGTGCCGGAAACCCCAGGTGAAGCCGGTGGCGTGGCGACCTCGACCTACGACCTCTTCACAGACGGTCAAATTGAAGTCGTTACCCAGACGGTGTTCGGCAACGTGATTGTCCTCCCGTAATCTCTAGCCGATTAACTTAACTGATTGACCTCAGCGCAATTCAACGAACCGCCTAGGACCTATGAACAAGCACGGATTTAAAAGACTGATGACCTCCAAACAACTGAACCCAAACACGGCTGACGTCTCGTCATTGAGCAAGGTTCGCTGGCAAGCCGCCGGCACCTTGCTGCTCGGCTTGGGCATGACCCTGTCCCTCGCAGCACAAACAACTGACGAGCATGTCGCACCGTCACCAAAGGGTCCCAATGACACCGGTATCATTACGCCCGAATCGGTTGCTCCGGTGAAGGTAGAGGACGCCCGTCAGGCTGAGGCGGCCCCGGTTACGGCCGCACCTCCGGTGGTATCGGCCGAAGAGGCCCGCCTCAATGCAGTGTTGATCACCGCGTTGAAGGGCTTGGCTTTCACCTCATCGGCCGAACAGTCAAAAGAGCAGGGCGAGGTCAGTGGTGTGGTTGCCACCACGGAGCTTCCTTTGCTTTCCACTCCTGCATTTAAGGAAAAGGTGGCCGCCCGTTATCTGGGCAAACCGGTGACTCTCGCGAGTATCAATGCGCTGAATCGCGATGTGGTCGCCTTCTATAAAGACAACGGACTTCCCGTGGTGGACGTAATCGTGCCCGAGCAAGACATCACTGCCGGCACCTTGCGTATGATCGTGCTCCAAGCCCGTTTGGGTGAGGTCAAGGTTAAGGGGAACAAGTATTTTAGTGACAAGGTTCTAACGGCCCAGATTCGCACTGCACCGGGAGCTTTGCTGACGTCCAAGAAAATTTTGGATGATTTGAATTGGTTGAATCAAAATCCGTTCCGTCGCGTTGGATTGGTCTACGCTCGCGGTGAGGAAGTGGGAACAACTGATCTTGTGTTGCAGGTTGAGGATCGGCGTCCACTGCGCTTCTATGTAGGTTATGACGATTCAGGCAACGATGCCACCGGCAATAACCGCTATTCCGCCGGTGTAAACTGGGGTAATGCCTTTGGCCTCGATCATCAGCTCAATTACCAGTTTACCACGACTGATGATCTGGATACGTTTTATGCTCACTCCGCGAGCTATGTGGTTCCATTGCCTTGGCGCCATACACTGACTACCTATGCAACTTATGCCAATTCAACAGCCGAGGTCATAGCCGGAACCCTCAACGCCGATGGTGAGAGCTATTCGACTGGTGTGCGTTATGCGGTGCCATTGCCTTCGACCCCTAAACTGACCCATCAGCTTTTCTTTGGTTACGACTATAAGTTTTCATCTAACAGCCTGATTTTGCTACCGTCGAGCCATGCGCCCGCAAATAAGACCGAAGTCAGCCAGTTTAACATAGGTTATGCGGCCAATCTGCGTGATAGCTTTGGTGCAACGACCTTGACCGCTACCGGGTTCTATAGTCCGGGCGATATGACCCCGCACAATCACACCGCCGATTTTTCAAAAGCGAACGCAGGTGCCGCCGACTATAGTTATGGGAATTTGACGATTGAACGTGTTACCCTACTTCCCGCCGATTTTAGTCTTGTCGCCAAAATTACCGGTCAGCTCAGCTCTGATAATCTATTGGTGAGCGAACAGCTCGGAGCTGGTGGTTACGCCACGGTGCGCGGCTATGATGAGCGTGTCGCTAATGCAGAGGAGGGGATCCTTGCCAGCGTAGAACTTCATACTCCTTCAATTCACGTATTTGGTAATGACCAGCTTCAGTTTTTAGGCTTCTGGGATGGTGCCCAACTCTACCGCCATGAAGACGACCCTACGCTCGGAGCCACAAACAGCTATTCGCTCAGCAGTGCTGGCGTTGGTCTTCGTTATGCATTTTCGACCTACATGAGTGTGCGCTTGGATTATGGCTGGCAGATGAAGGACTCCGCTGTCGGTTCCTTTGGCGACTCCCGAGGTCACGTGGGCGTGGTGCTGAGCTACTGATCACCACGGTTCGGAATCTAAACTTTCAAGCCCGCATTCCGGTTCTCCGGATGCGGGCTTTTTTGTATCCTTTAAAAATGAGCTTTTAGAAACGAATGGTAAGCGTCCTCCCGGGGACCTCATTGACGAGGTATTGAGGCAAGTTGCCTCGTAGTGGTGACCACTACGAAGCACCACGCGTTATAGTGGTCACCAACTCGGTCACCATATTGGTGACTACTACGATCCGAGGTTTATGACCGGGGTTGCCAGCGGCCGGGCAGGAGCGGACCGAGGTCGTCTTGGTTGGTCATAGACGGCAGGCGGGTGAGGACGTCGCGCAGGTAGGCGAGCGGTTCGACCCCGTGGCGCAGGCACGAGACGATCAACGAGTAGAGGATGGCGCTGCGTTGGCCGGCGTCGGGGTGGCCGACGAACAGCCAGTTTTTCTTGCCGACAGCCGTCGGTCGCACGGCGTTTTCCACGAGGTTGTTGTCCAATCGCGTCTGCCCGTGCCCGACATGCCGCTCGAGCGCGTCCCACTGGCCGAGCAGATAACCGGCCGCCTGCCCGAGTCCCGACTTCGGCCGGTGCTTCGAGCGTAGGTTCAGTGCGAAGGCATACAGCCAGCGCAAGGTCCGCGCAAAGTGCACCGCGCGCAGTCCCGCGCGCACGAGCGGATCGCGCTCACGCTACGCCTGCACGTCGGCTTCGTCCCACGCACGCTCCAACCGATAAAGCCGCCTGATCAGTTTCAAAGCAACACGCACGGCCTTCGGATCCTCGGCTTGCGCCTCGGCAAACTTGCGCCGGGCGTGCGCCCAGCAACCCACCCGGATTACCTCGGGGTGCGCGGCCGCGTGCGCGTCGTAAGCTTCGTAGCCGTCGGCTTGCAGCACGCCTTTAAAGCCGGCCACCAAGCCGGTCAGTTCACCATGCCGACGCGACAGCTTCCAGTCGAAGACGACGTCTCCGCCGGGACAACTGATCAACCAGAGGTAACCTTGACTCACCGCGCCTCGGCTCGCGTCGGGGTCATGGCACTTGATGGGAGTTTCATCGGCCTGCAGGTAATCGCCGCCGAGCAGGTGTTCGTGCATCTGCCGGTAGATCGGCTGGAGCCACTCGGCGGCGATCCGGATCCATTCGCATAAAGACGAGCGCGGGATCGCCGCACCCCAGCGCGCCAACATCTGCTCCTGACGATACAGCGGCAGGTGATCGAGGTATTTGGAGACGCACACCCACGCCAAAAGCCCCGCCGAGCATGACCGCCCGGCACCACTCGCGCCGGCACCGACGCCACCACCGGAGCCTGCGTGCGCTCCTACTTGGACTTGTATTTCGGGCGGACGATTTCACGTTTGGTGAGCTGCGGCGGGGTGATCTCCACTTCAAAAGTCCGCTCTTCGCCGATCCGCTCAAAGGCCTCCGGTCGCGCCTTCACTTCCTCGGGTTCAACCACGACCGTCTCGGTGACAGGCAGCTTCGCGTAAAGCTCCGCCGGGGCGGCGCGTTTCCCCGGCTTCGGCACTCGCCGCTCGTAGCTGACTTCCTGCTTCGGGGCGCCGGCCTTCGCGGCCAGCGCAGCCTCCACGTCCTGCAACTTCAAGAGCAGCTGCAACCGGTCGAGTTTTTCACCTTTGCCCGGCCCGAAGACCTGCCGGCGCAGCCACTCCAGCTGGCGCTTCAGGTCGAGGATCGCCCCCTCGTTGTCCTCCAGCCTTGACCGCAACGCGTCGCGCTCGCGCTCAAGCGCGAGGTAGGCGGCGGGCAGTTCGGTGAGCGGCGGCATGTTGCGTATCAAACATTGGGATACTAAAAAAGTTCCGGTTTTTTCAGCGTTCATACCACGCTTTTTGCGCGCCGTTTTTCAGATCTATGCCGTCCAAGAGCAGCGTGAGGGCGGAGGGCTCCAGGGTGAGTTTGCGCCGGTCCATGCCGGCCGTGGCCGGCCAGGTGAACCGGCCCTGCTCAAGCCGCTTGGCCAAGACCCACACGCCGGTGCCGTCCCAGTGCAGCAGTTTGATCCGGTCACGGCTTTTGTTGGTGAAGACAAACAGCGCCCCGCTCTTCGGGTCGAGTCCGAGGTGCTGCCAAGCCAAGGCCCACAAGCCGTCGTATTGCTTGCACATGTCCACCGGCTCCAAGGCCAGGTAAATGCACAGGGCCGAAGGCAGTCCGATTTGCGGCAGAGCCATCGCTTCAGGCTTGGACCAACAACGCCCGCACCAGGGCGGCCAGCGCGTCCGCGTCCGTCCCGCGCGCCACCAGCCCGCTGGGCAACGTCACGCTCAACTCCGGCCCGGCCGTCGGCGTTGCCGGCACACCGACCTCCACGAACCTCGGCATCACGCCCGACGTCTTTGCCGACGCTCCTCGCCGACGTTCCTGCACCCAGTGCGCAAACGTCGGATACCTCACGCCCTCGCGCCGCGCGAACGCCGCCTGCGAGAGCCCGCTGCGCTCATACTCGGCGAGCAACTGCTCGCGCCGCTTCCTCGGCCAACTCACCCGGCCACGACGGTCCCGTTGTTGCCCATCATCCACGATCTCGGTCTGCACTGCGGCGCTTTCCATCCCGCCACTTTATCACCGCCAGCAGGTTCTGACTACGGGGTCCCCGGGAGGACGCTTACCTTTTTGGGGTCATTTTCAGTGATCACAATGCCCGTGTGACGAATGCACGATTCGTGTTTCGGGGATTGCGGAGAAGGACTCGCGGGGCAGCGTCAACCCCGTATGGCGGCTCATCCCACCTTTCGAGAGGCGTTCAAGTTCTGGCTTAAACTGGGCTTGATTAGTTTCGGCGGACCGGCGGGTCAGATTGCGATCATGCAAACCGAGTTGGTGGATCGCAAAAGGTGGATCGGACAGGATCGGTTCCTCCACGCCCTAAACTTCTGCATGCTGCTTCCGGGGCCTGAGGCCCAGCAACTGGCAATCTACTGCGGCTGGCTTTTGCATCGGACGTGGGGCGGGATTGTGGCGGGAGTGCTCTTTGTGTTGCCGTCGGCTCTTTTGCTTTGGGGGTTAAGTTTGGTGTATGTCTCGTATGGCAACGTGGCGTGGGTCGCGGCGATTTTCTATGGATTGAAACCGGCCGTGCTGGCCATCGTGGTCACGGCGGTGCTTCACATTGGTAAGAAGGCCCTCAAAAATTCCACGATGTGGAGTATCGCAGCCGTGTCGTTTGCACTGATCTATGTTCTAAAGGTTCCGTTTCCCATGATCGTATTCGGCGCGTTATGCACCGGCTTGGTTGGAGGACGATTGGCTCCGGGGTTGTTTGTGCTCTCGGGGGGCGGTCATGGGCAGGCGGGAAATCAAGGGCAGGATGCCCGTGCCACTTCAGATGAACGAGCGGTGATTGATGATGGGGCAGAAGGGAGCTCGGTGAAACCATCCTGGCGGCGTGCGATGCGGGTGACGGCGATCTGCGTGGTTTTATGGGCTGGGCCTTTGCTGGCAGTGGGGGCTTGGCAGGGATGGAAATCGACACTGATTACCGAAGGGCTCTTTTTCAGCAAGGCGGCGATGGTCACATTTGGCGGTGCCTATGCCGTCTTGCCTTATGTCGCCCAGCAGGCGGTGGCGAATCACGGCTGGCTATCCGCGCCTCAGATGTTCGATGGCTTGGCGTTTGCCGAGACGACGCCGGGGCCGCTTATTATGGTGCTGCAGTTCGTCGGGTTTATGGGCGGGTGGAATCAACATGGCTCGCTGTCGCCGCTGGTTGCGGCTACAGTGGGCGCGGCGATTACGACGTGGGTGACCTTTGTGCCGTGTTTCCTGTGGATTTTCCTGGGTGCGCCGCACATCGAGCAGTTGCGTGGACGCAAGTTGCATACGGCCGCGTTGGGGGCGGTGACCGCGAGCGTGGTGGGTGTGATTCTTAATCTTGCGGTCTGGTTTGGATGGCACGTCACGGTGCCTCTGGGGACATGGGCAAGCGTGGACTTTTTTTCGGTGATGGTGGGGGTGGCGGCATTCGTCGCGTTGCATCGGTTCAAGATCAACTTGATCGCGGTGATTGCCGCGTGCGGTGGTCTGGGCGTGTTGGCCTCTGTCGTGGGTGTTTGAGTGCGCATTGCACCGCGTTTTCGTCGAATAAAAACGCCCGCAGCAAAAGGCTGCGGGCGTTGAATACGGGCGTCGAACCGGTCGGAATTCAGGTGACCTTGATTTGGCGCGGTTTTACCGACTCGGATTTGACGAGGGCTACGCGTAGCACGCCGTCACGCAGCTCGGCCTGCACCTTGTCGAGGTCCACGATGTTTTCGTGTGACAGGGTCAGTTCGTAGGATGCAGTGTCGGATTCGCGGTAGAGCGAGGTCCAGGCCGCAGGCGTTTTCCATGTGCGGCGGGCAATGACCGAGAGGTTTTCGGCGTCGGCCTTGAACTCCAATCCCGCGTGTTCGACGCCGGGCAGATACACGGTGAGCGCGAAGCCGTCGGCGGTCTCGCTCAATTCGTAGGCGGGTTTTATAGTCGGAGCGAAGTCACCGGTTGCCAGCTTTGCGGTGGTCGGAGCGGCCGTTCGGTTGAGTGCGGGGATGATGGATGAAATCAGAGACATGGTGGAATCCTTTCTGGTTTTGGAGGTGTTGATGATGAGACGCGTGGCGGGTTACTTGACGGCTACGGTGACTTTACGGGGTTTGGCTTCCTCGCGCTTGGGGAGGGTTACGGTGAGGATGCCGTTTTCGTAGGCGGCGGTGATCTTGTCGGCCTGCACGGCGGCATCGGGAACGCTTACGGAGCGCGTTAGTGAGACGGACTCTTCGCGGTCGGCGGTCTTGTTTTTGCGGGTGGCGGCTATGCTGAGATAGCCATCGACCAACTCGATGTTGATGTCCTCACGATTCACTCCGGGAAGTTCCGCCCGGACGTAGGTGTTGTCCTTGTCCTCGTAGAGGTCTACGGGCACGCGGCGGGTGGCGGTGGCACCGGCAACGCCTCCGCGGGTGGATTGGAAAAGACGGTCAATCTCACTTTCCAGTCCCGCCCAAGGGGAAAGGGTGCGGGCAAAGGTGTTGAGGGGGCGGATATTAGGATAGGCGTAACGAACGAGTGTCATGGTGAGTTTCTCCTTTTGATGGGTTGATGATGTCGGGTTGAGTTTCGCTGTTGAGCGCTGAGCTATCATTTGCATGCGCGGTGCCGGATAGTGGTTTGAATGTAACCGGTTCTTTTACATGTGCTTCTTGCCCTTGTGTTGTGTGGTTGGTGAGAAACATTGTCCGCAGAGTGCGACGGTTTGTGGGAAAAAGCGTCGCGATAACTGGGGCGGCGCGTGAAGATTCGTTTTTGGGGGGTATTATAAAACGTGAAATGAAACATGCTCGGTAAGTCATGTAGGTTATCCATTGCGCAAGAACTGCGGGGTCAGTAGAACAGAATCAACATGTCGACCGACCAAACGGCCCAAAGCAGTCGCGCTCTCGTTGAGCAACTCAAGCGTTCTCAGATCTATCGAGACTACGAACAGGCGTTTCGCGAGACCACGGGACTACCGTTCCGGTTGCGTGCAGTGGAGGCGTTTGACCTCACTCATCGGGGAGATCCTAACGAAAATCCATTCTGTGCACTGATGGCGAAGAGCAATCAGAGCTGCTCGGCTTGTCTGCTTTTCCAGAAACGAGTCGAGGAGGAAGCCAAATTGGAGCCGAAGACGCTCAAGTGTTTCGCCGGCATGTGTGACTCGGCGGTGCCGGTGCGCGTAGGGGATAATCTGATCGCTTTCCTGCAGACCGGACAGGTGCTCCTGCACAAACCCAGCGCGGCGCAGTTTGCGAAGACTACCCGGGATATTCTCAAGTTTGGCACCAATGTGGATTTGAAGAGATTGGAGGAGGCCTATTTTCAGTCGCGTGTGCTGACCTCCAAACAGTATGAGGCGATCGTCCGTTTGCTGGAGATCTTTGCCCAGCATCTTGCTTCGCTGAGCAACCAACTTTCCGTTCGCGAGGCCAATGCGGAGGCACCCGCCATCAATCGGGCCCGCATATATATCACGGACCGGCATGCCGATGATATTTCGCTCGGTGAAGTGGCTAAGGCTGTGAACATGAGTGCGTTTTATTTCTGCAAGATGTTCAAGCAGGCGACCGGTATGACGTTCACCGATTACCTTGCACGTGTGCGCGTCGAGAAGGTAAAAAACCTCATGCTCAATCCGCACAAACGTATCAGTGAGGCGGCGTTCGAGGCAGGCTTTCAGTCGCTATCCCAGTTCAATCGCGTGTTCCGCAAGGTCGCCGGAGAGGCACCCACGGCCTACCGTGATCGTATTCACGCCGTCGGCGTGTGAGGGTCGTGCGATTGACTGGGGGATTCTTCAGGTGTGGGGTAATCGGCGTGGCGCTGGCAGAGTGCGCAGAACGTTGTGATTTCCCGGCGGGCGATGCGCGTCAGGGTGCGGTTGACTGCCTCGACATCGTCACGCGTGATCGGCGTCTCGTCTGCGCATTGGGCTAGCGCTGTCTGGAAAGCCAACGCGGCGGTAGAGAAATACGCGACGAGCGGGTTGTGACCGCAGCGGCAAAAATCGTCGGGCAACGCCGGCTGGCGTCGACGTGCGGATACTTGATTGGTAAGATCGTGAAACACCTGATCAAGGGTTCGATCCATCAAGTGAACAAGCGTATCGGGGTGGGCGAGGGGGGAGTTGGCCGGGCGTGCACGCAGACGCTCTTCCCATTGGGACAGGAGGGTTGCACGGTGGGCCTGGAGGGCGCGGAGGCTGCGCTCGTTCATTGGGCACAGTATGCCCGAGCGTGGTGAGCACCGCTTCGCATGAGTTGCCAAAGTGCGCGCATCTTTTGCAGGAAGCGAAATGCGCATGGCAAAATATGCGCATCCATGGCCAAGCTGCGCGGAGAGCAGATCTGAAAAGGTCTATAAGCTGCTCGACGTATTTCACCCCGCTCTTTCCGATAAATCTTTTCACCTATGTCAGTTGTTCCTCTCACCCTCACCATAAGTCTGTGTCTTGTTTTCACCTTCGTTCTGTTCTTTCTGCGCGAGCACTCGCGCAGTCGTTTCTCGAGTCCTGAGAGCGAGGCACTGTTGCCACTGGCCGACGAGACTCCTCGTTTGGCCGGAGCATCGGCAGCCGTCATATCAGATGCTGTATCCACGGGGGCGGGGCATGACCATAAACACGCTTGCCGGGGCAATGGTAGCTGCACTTCCTGTCAGCGCCGTGCCGCTCGGTCGACTGCCGTCGATGCCGAGAAACATGCCTAATCGACTACTTTAATTCACATGTCCGACCGCAAGATCACGATCGAATATAACGACAGCATTGTCCGCCAGTTCCTGCTCGCCTCCGTCATTTGGGGTGCGGTGGGGATGCTGGTGGGCGTCATTGTTGCCTCACAACTCAACTTCTGGCGGCTCAATTTTGACCTGCCTTGGCTGACCTTCGGGCGACTCCGTCCGCTGCACACCAACGCCGTCATTTTTGCCTTCGTGGGCAACATGATGTTCGCGGGCGTCTACTACTCCACGCAGCGCCTGGTGAAGGCCCGGCTCGCGAGCAATTTCCTGTCGTTACTCCATTTTTGGGGCTGGCAGCTGATCATCGTTGCGGCGGCGATCACGCTTCCGCTCGGTTTCTCGCGCGGCAAGGAATACGCGGAGCTCATCTGGCCGATCAACATCGCGGTGGCCTTCATCTGGGTGGTGTTTGCGGTCAACTTTTTCTGGACGCTCGCCAAGCGCCACGAGCCCGCGCTCTACGTGGCGATCTGGTTCTACATCGCGACGATCATCACCGTGGCGATGCTCTACATCGTTAACCATCTTTCGATTCCCTCGTCGTTGTTGCACTCTTATCCGGTATTCGGAGGCGTGCAGGACGCGCTGGTGCAGTGGTGGTATGGGCACAACGCTGTGGCGTTCTTCCTGACCACGCCGATCCTGGGTATCATGTATTACTTCGTGCCGAAGGCGGCCGAACGTCCCGTTTACAGCTACCGTCTGTCGGTCATCCATTTTTGGTCGCTGGTCTTTGTCTACATCTGGGCCGGTCCGCATCACCTTCTCAACACCGCGCTGCCGGGCTGGTTGCAGGCGCTGGGTATGACGTTCTCGCTGATGCTCTGGGCTCCGTCCTGGGGCGGTATGTTGAACGGTCTGCTCACCATCCGCGGTGCCTGGCACAAGCTCCGCACCGATCCGGTGCTCAAGTTCTTTGCGGCTGCCATCACCTTCTACGGCATGGCGACGTTTGAAGGACCGCTGCTGTCGATCAAATCGGTTAACGCGCTCGGTCACTACAGCGATTGGATCATCGGTCACGTGCACGCCGGCACGCTAGGCTGGAACGGCTTCATGGCCGCCGGTATGATCTACTGGTTGCTCCCGCGTCTTTGGAACAAGCCGCTGCACTCCATCGCGCTCGCGAATCTTCACTTCTGGGTCGGGCTCGTCGGCATTCTCCTCTACGTAGCAGCCATGTGGACCTCGGGCATCACCCAGGGCCTCATGCTCAACGCCACCACGGAGCACGGCACCTTGCTGGCCTATCCCAACTTCCTGGATACGCTCAACGCGATCCGTCCGATGATGTTGTTCCGCGTGGTCGGCGGCACACTGTATCTCGTTGGATGGTTCCTGCTCGTATATAATCTCTATCGCACCGTCCGCGGGGCGAAGGCGGTCAACGGCACCGTGGAGGTCTTCGTGACCGAGCGCGCCGTTTCGGAACGCTTGGGCTTCGGCTCCATGGTGTTCAACCCGCCCGTCATGTTCTCCCTTCTCGGCACGATTTTCGCCTGCGCATGGATGTTTGGCGGCGACTTCCTGAAGCTCGCCGGACTCTTTGGCACCGCGCTCTGCGTAATGCTCGCGTGGGTGCATTTTGGCACGCGCACCAGCCGCTGGGCCGCATGGTATGACCGTCTGCTGGTCAACGCCATGCCGTTCACGATTCTGACCTTCATCGCTGTCGCCGCTGGTGGATTGATCCAAATCATTCCGACCACGCTCGTGAACCGTGCGCAAAACGTCGAGGGGCGCCGCCAGTTGCCCTACACGCCACTCGAACTCGCCGGCCGCGACTTGTTCATCCGCGAGGGTTGCTACAACTGCCATTCGCAGATGATCCGCACGCTGGTGCCCGACGTGCTCCGCTACGGTGATTATTCGCGTCTCGGTGAATCGATCTATGACCATCCGTTCCAGTGGGGCTCACGCCGCACCGGTCCCGACCTTGCCCGTGTTGGCAGCAAGTATCCCAACGTCTGGCACTATCGCCATCTGGAGAATCCGCGCGATGTCTCGCCTGGCTCCAACATGCCGAACTACCCATGGCTCATTAAGCAGAAGACCGACGTGGCGGCGTTGCCTTCCAAGCTGGCCGTGCAGCGCATCCTCGGTGTTCCGTATCCGGAGTATAAGGACGGCGAGCTGACCGCCCTGATCGAAACCCAGGAGAAAGCCATTGCGGCCGACCTCAAGGCATCCGGCGTTTATGTCGCTCCCGATCGCGAGATCGTGGCGGTGATCGCCTACCTCCAAAAACTCGGAAAATACGAGGCGCTTCCTCCGATCAAGGCCGCCTCCAAGTAACTGATTAAACTAATCCCATGTTCCACCGTATTTTCCTAGATAACTGGATCAGCCTTTTCCCACTCGTGGCGTTGATCACCGCCGGCTCCGTGTATGTGGCGATTTTTTATCGCGCCGTTCGCATGAAGAGCCCGCAGATCGACCGCATGGCCGGCCTTCCCTTCGAATCCGAAAATTCCGTCTCTGCCGATGAATCCAAATAAGCCCGTCCAAGCTCCCGGTGAGGACCCGATTCGCGAGCATGTCTTTGATGGCATCGCCGAATACGACCGTCGCCTGCCCAATTGGTGGCTCGCAACGCTCTATGCGAGTATCGTCTTCGCCATCGTCTATTGGATGGTGACCCAGCACTTCGGACATTCAACCAATGAGTCCCGCCTTGCCGTCGAGATGCAGCGCATTGAGGCCGAAAAAATCGCCAGCTCGGCCACCTCGCTCGATAACGCCACGCTGTGGAAGATGAGCCGCAACCCTGTGTTTGTCGAAGCAGGACGAGCCACCTTCCAGTCCACTTGCGCAAGTTGCCATAATGCCGCTCTCACCGGCGGTATAGGCCCGAATCTCGTGGACGACGTCTGGATCCACGGTGGCACCCCCATCGATGTGCTCAAGACGGTGACCGAAGGTGTGCCGGCCAAGGGTATGCCCACTTGGGGCCCCGTGCTTGGTGGCAAAAAGGTTTCAGAGGTCGCAGCGTTCATTCTCAGTCACCATAAGGAGCCGTAAGGAACGCGCGTGCCGTTTGACAGGCACGTCGCAGTTCACTCCTTCCCGTCAGTTCCGCGCGTTGAACCCAACGCGTTTCCGTCATGAAAAAACCAGTCCCATTCGTCCGTCCTAATCGCGATTTCGTTACCACTATCCGCGAGGATGGTTCACGACTGTTTTTGCACCCGGCGGATACGCGCGGGCGTTTCACGTCGGCACGGCGCTGGTCGGGCTGGCTGCTGATCGCGATCTACCTTTTGTTGCCATGGATTCCCATCGGCGGACATCCGGCGGTGTTCCTCGACATCGCGGACCGTCGTTTCCACCTCTTTGGTTTCACGCTGGCATTCCAGGATACGTGGCTGATGTTTTTCGGCATCACGGGACTGGGCTTCGGGTTGTTTTTTATTACCGCCTTGCTCGGGCGCGTGTGGTGCGGCTGGGCATGCCCGCAGACCGTTTTCTTGGAGCACGTTTATCGTCGGGTCGAACGCTGGCTCGAAGGCGATGCGGTCGCTCGTCGTCAGCTCGATGCTCAGCCGTGGACCCCGCTCAAGTTTGTGCGGCGTGGAGGAAAACAAGTGATCTTCTTCGTGCTCTCCGCGGTGATCGCCCACTTGTTTCTGGCCTACTACGTTTCGATTCCCGAACTGTGGGCGATGATGAGCGAGGCCCCCGGCACGCATTGGGCGGCGTTTGTCTTCGTGTTCATCTTCACGGGGATTCTATATTTCAACTTTTCTTGGTTCCGCGAGCAGCTGTGCATCGTGATCTGCCCTTACGGACGTTTGCAGTCTGCGCTGATCGACGATCATTCATTGGTGATCGGTTATGATAATACCCGGGGTGAACCACGGGCCAAACTCAACGCAGGGCAATCGCCTGAAACCACGGCAAGCGCCGGTGCTTGCATCGACTGCAACCGCTGCGTGCAGGTCTGCCCGACGGGCATCGACATTCGGCAGGGACTCCAGCTTGAGTGCATCGGTTGCGCGGCCTGCGTCGACGCGTGTGACGAGGTCATGGACAAAGTGAAGCGTCCGCGCGGACTCGTTCGTTACGACTCGCTCACGGCGTTTGCCGGTGGGCGCACGCGCTGGCTGCGTCCGCGCACATTGGTTTACGCCGTGCTCATGCTCGTTGGCATGAGTGTGGCGACGTGGGCGGTCTCGACGGTGCGTCCGGCGAATCTGGCGATCACCCGGCTCACGGGTGCTCCGTATTTCGTGACCGAAGACGCGGTGCGTAATCAGTTTCTCGTGCGTATCGTGAACAAAACGGACCATGTGGCTCGCTTTGTTGTCACGCTGCCCGACGCGCCCGACGCGCTTCTGCGCACCGGATTGGATGATGGGGTGGAACTCGCGCCATTGGCCGAGGACGTCCGTTCGTTGGTGGTGCAGATGCCGCGCAACCACTATGAAGGAGAGTTTGCGCTGACGGTGCGGCTGGCGGATGAAGCGGGAACTTTTTCGTTGGAGCGGGTTGTGCGCTTTGTGGGACCGGACAAAGAACTGCTCGAAGAAGATGCCCACGAAAAAAAGGAGTCTCATTAATGAAGACGCCTCCTGCTAAAAATACTCGCGCCACGGGAATGTGGATCGGGGTGGGCGTCGTCTTTGCGCTCATGGCGACGGCGTGGACGGCGATGTTTTATTTTGCAAATAAGCACCGGCCGGCCGAAGTGCCGCTCGAACATCACGAAGGCCGCTGAGCCATGGAATTTGCCAGCATCAACACTCCGGCGGCCGCGTTTGTGGCCGGACTCGTCACTAGCCTGCATTGCGCAGGCATGTGTGGTCCGCTGGCGTGCATGATGTCGCCCGCGCGTGACGACAAAGTGGATCCGTTCACGGTGGCAACCGTTTATCACGGCGCGCGGTTGGCGGGTTATACGACGCTGGGTGCGTTGGCGGGCGGGTTGGGGCGGATGCCACTGGCCTGGATGGGCCCGTCGGCGGTCAACCTGCTGCCGTGGGTGCTCGTGGTGTTTTTTATGGTCGTGGGCCTGCGGCTGGAAAAATACCTGCCGCGTTTTGCGATGCTGACGCGTTTGCAATGGAAGCTGCAAAGCACGTTGCGCGGACGTTCGAAGTTGCGCGTGGCGGCGGTGATGGGACTGGCGACGCCGATCCTGCCGTGCGGCCCGCTTTATTTTCTGATCGCGATGACGACCTTCACCGGTTCGGCCGTGCGTGGTGCGGAGTTCATGCTGGCGTTCGGGTTGGGCACCGCGCCGCTACTCTGGCTCGTGCAGGCCAACTACGGACGCCTGCGGCTCAAGTTGTCACCGGTGTGGTTGGTGCGAATTCAGGCGGGCGTGGCGTTGGCGACGGCGCTGGTGCTGACGTGGAGATTGCGCGGCACCGTCGGGTTCGACGGACCGAGCCTGGTGAACTATATCTGCCACTGATCGCATGAGTGCCGTGCAGCAACCGACTGAAGTGAAAACCAAGCCGGTCTGCCGGCATTGCGGTGCGCCGTCGCCGACGGGAGAATTTTGCTGTGCTGGCTGCGCCTACGTTTACCGCCTCGTCCATGAGGAAGGATTGGATGCGTATTACCGCATCAAAGATGAGGTGACCGCGCCGGCTGATCCGTCGCTGTTGCAGCCGCGAGATTACGGCTGGTTGGTGGAGGCCCAGAAGGAAGCCGAGACGGCGGCGGAGGACGGACGGGCACCGATTCTCGTGCTGGAGGTCCAAGGTATCTCCTGCGCCGGTTGCGTGTGGTTGATCGAAAAGCTTTTCCAAAAACAACTCGGGGCGGGACGCGTGGAGGTCAACGCGCAGACCGGGCAGATGCGGTGGAGCTGGGAGAACGGTCGCTTCGATGCGGTGGAGTTCGCGCGCACGTTGCAGCGCTTTAATTACCTCGTGGGTCCGGCGGGCGCTCCGTCCAGCCAGCACTCCGAGAGTCGCATGTTGATCCGTCGCGTGGGGCTGTGCACGGCGTTTTCGATGAACGTGATGCTGTTCGCGTTGCCGGCCTATTTTGGAATGAAGAGCACGGAGGAGTATGCGGGGTTGTTCGGCACGCTGCAGCTCGCGTTTGCCACGATGAGTCTGCTGGCGGGCGGCGGCTACTTCATCGCGCGGGCGCTGCGGGCGCTGCGCGAGCGGGTGTTGCACATCGATCTGCCGATCGCGCTCGGCATCGTGGGTGCCTATGCGGGGTCGCTCTATGGCTGGCTGCGAGGCGAGGCGAGTTACGTGTATTTCGATTTTGTGAGCGCGTTCATCGTGCTGATGTTGGTGGGACGTTGGGCGCAGGTTGCGGCGGTGGAGCGCAATCGTCGCCGGTTGCTCAGTCGCCAACCGGTGTCGCCCCGAGTGCGGGTCATCGCCGGAGACGGCGCGACGACCGAGGTGGTGCCGGAGTCGTTGCGGGTTGGCCAGTGCTTCGAGGTTGCGACGGGAGGGCTGGTGCCGGTCGAGGGGCGGTTGGAGACAGTGGATGCCGCTCTGAGTCTGGCGTGGATCAACGGCGAGGCCGAGCCACGGACTTTTCGCGCAGGGCAACGGGTCGTGGCGGGGGCGCAAAATATCGGACGCGAAACCATCCGGCTGGTTGTGACCGAAGTCTGGGAAAAGTCGTTACTCGCGGAGCTGATGAAGCCGGCGACGCGGGAGGATTACCGGCACCGTTTGATCGAGCGGGTGATTCGTTGTTATCTGGTGGTCATCCTTGCGGTGGCGGCGTTGTCGGGCCTCGGTTGGGCGCTGGCGACGGGCGAACTGTTGAGAGCCGGTGCGGTGGTGACGGCGGTGTTGGTCGTGTCGTGTCCGTGCGCGTTGGGACTGGCGTTTCCGCTGGCCGAGGAAGTGGCGACGGTGGCGCTGCGGCGACGCGGGGTGTTTGTGCGCGCGGGCGACCTGTGGGCGCGTCTGCGGCGCGCGGACACGGTGGTTTTCGACAAGACGGGCACGCTGACGCTGGAGACTCCGGTGTTGCAGAATCCCGAAGCGTTGCAGGCGTTGAACAAACACGCACGCGCGGCGTTGTTGGCGCTGGTTCACGACAATCCGCATCCGGTGAGCCGGTCGTTACACGAAGGGTTGTTAGCGGGCGAAGCCGGTGAGCCGCTGGTCGGCGAGGTGGTTGAGACTATCGGCCAAGGCGTGAAGCTGGGCGAGTGGACACTGGGCCGGGAGGGGTGGGGTGATCGAGGCTCCGACGAAGGCGCGGGCGTGGTCTTCGCGTTGAACGGAGTCGTTTTGGCGAGGTTTCAGTTTGCCGATACGGCGCGGGGCGATGCACGGGCCGAGTTGGCGGAACTCACCAAGCGCGGATTGCAGATCGTGGTGTTGAGCGGCGACCGCCGGGAGAAAGTGGAGACGCTCATGCGCGAGTTGGGTTTGCCGCCTGACAACGGCTATGCGGAGCTGACGCCGCACGGGAAGGCCGATTGGTTGGCGCAGCATGCCGATGCGTTGATGCTCGGAGACGGCGCGAACGATAGCTTGGCGTTTGACCAGGCGCTGTGTCGCGGCACGCCGGTGGTGCATCGCGGGATGTTGGAGCAGAAGGCGGATTTTTATTACCTCGGCTGCGGGATCGCGGGGATCCGGGGATTGTTTGAGATCAATGATGCACGGCATCGCACGCAGGTGGCGCTGCTGGTTTTCATGATCGCCTACAACCTGATTGCCGTGGGCATGGCGGTGTCGGGACGGATGAGTCCGTTGATGGCGGCGATTTTTATGCCGCTCAGTTCACTGGCGACGCTGGCAATCGTGGGCTGGGGGATGCGCGGCGTGTGGCGGCGGTGAGACTGTTTAGGCGCGGATCTGGCCGGTGCCGTCGATCACGTATTTGTAGGAGCAGAGCTCGTTCAGCCCCATCGGGCCGCGGGCGTGGAGGCGGTCGGTGCTGATGCCGATCTCGGCACCGAAGCCGAACTCGAAGCCGTCGTTGAAACGCGTGCTGGCGTTCCAGGCGACGACTGCGCTGTCGATGGCGAGTTGGAACTGCGCGGCGGTATCGGCGTTGCCGGTGATGATCGACTCGGTGTGGCCGGAGCTGTCGCGGTTGATGGTGGCGACGGCTTCGTCGAGCGACTCGACTACGCGCACGGCGAGGATGAGGTCGAGGAATTCGGCGGTGTAGTCGGCCGGTGCGGCGGGCGTGTGGTCGAGGCCGGCTCGGGCCAGGATGAGCGCGGAGGCGGAATCGACGCGGAGTTGCACGCCTTTGGCGATGAGGGCGGTGGCGAGGAGTGGCAGGGCTTGCGCGGCGACGTCGGCGTGGACGAGGAGCTGTTCGGCGGTGTTGCACACGCCGGGGCGCTGGGTCTTGGCGTTGAGGATAATATTCTCCGCCATGGCGATGTCGGCGTCTTTGTCGACGTAGACGAAGCACACGCCCGTGTAGTGCTTGATGACGGGGATGGTGGAGTTTTGCGCGACGAAGCGGATGAGGCTTTCGCCACCGCGGGGGATGATGCAGTGGATGAGGGTGTCCAGCTTGAGCATCGTGTTGAGCGCGGCGCGGTCGGTCGTGGGGATGAGCTGGACGGCGTCGGCGGGCAGGCCGGTCTCGGAGAGCGCTTGCGTGATGAGCGCGGCGAAGGCGGTGTTGGTGTGGAAGATCTCTTTGCCGCCGCGCAGGATGGAGGCGTTGCCGCTCTTCAGGCAGAGGATGGCGCAGTCGATGGTGACGTTGGGGCGCGCTTCGTAGATGATGCCGATGACGCCGATGGGAACGCGGCGCTTGCGGATGCGGATGCCGTTGGGGCGAGTCCAGTCTTCGAGCGTGGTGCCGACGGGGTCGGGGAGTGCGGCGACCTGGCGGACGGATTCGGCAAGGTGGTCGAGCTTGGCGGGCGAGAGAGAAAGGCGCTCGATCTGGTGCTTGGCGAGGCCGTTGGTTTCGGCGGCAGCGAGGTCCTTGGCGTTGGCGGCGAGGAGTTCGGCCGAGGCGGCGGGGAGGAGTTCGGCCAGGCGCAGGAGCGCGGCGTCTTTGCGCGCGGTCGGGGTCGTGGCGAGCACGAGGGACGCGGCGCGGGCGCGTTGGGCGATCGAAGTGACGAGCTGGGCAAGGTCGGTGAACATGGCGGAAGCCGCGTCGGACGCGGGAATGCCCAATGACGGGCGGCCGGTTGCGAATGGCAAGCCTTGGGGGCGGTTTGTGCCCCGGGCTTAGCCGTAAAAATTCAGTCGGGAGGGTCGTATCGAGGTAATCTGACGGCACCTTTCGGTGTTTCATTCCCAGCGAAATACCCGCCGGGTATTCCTTGGTCATTCACCACCGAAATCTGCTCGCCATCTCACCCCGCTACTCCGCCTCCGACTGCATTTCTACGGCTTAGCTTGAAAGGGACCGGGCGTAGGAGTGGAGTTCGGGCCAGTGACTGACCGGAATGGCGGGGCCGAGATGGCGGACGCATTCCGAGCCAAGGCGTGAACCGAGTGCACCTGAGGCGAGGGGCGACCAGCCGCGCAGATAGCCGTAGAGGAAGCCGGCCGCCCAGGCGTCGCCGGCGCCGGTCGTATCGATGACCGAGGGGGCGGGCACGGGGTGGATGCGGTGAAGATCGGTGCCGCGGGCGATCCAGGCGCCGTCTTTGCCGATTTTCACGGCGGCGGTGCCGCCAAACTCGGCGAGGCGGCGGGCGAGGATGGAGTAGTCTTTGCCGAGGCCGGGGAAGAGGGCGTGGATCTCGTCTTCGTTGGCGAACACGACGTCGATGCCGTGGTTGAGCTGGGCGAGGATCCAGTCGCGGGCGGCGTTGACGACCTCGAAGGAGGCGAGGTCGATGCTGATGGTGCAGCCGGCGGCGCGGGCGGCGGCGACCACGGCGTTGGCGAGGTCGCGGTTAAAAAGGAGATAGCCTTCGATGTGGGCGTGGCGGCAGCCGCGGAAATCGGCCGCACTGATTTCGTTCGCACCGAGGGTCATGGCGGCGCCGAGGCAGGTGCGCATGGTGCGCTGGCTGTCGGGGGTGATGAGGGAGACGCAGCGGGCGTTGGCCAGGTCGGCGTATTTGAAACGCGATACGTCACCGCCGGCGGCGGAGAAGTTCTTGCGGTAGGCGGCGGCCGTGGTGTCGTTGCCGAGCTTGCCGAGGAAAGTGGTGTGCAGGCCGAGGCGGGCCGCGCTGACCGCGGTGTTGCCCGCCGAACCGCCGGCCACGGTGGCGGGGTGGTGCTCCAGTCGCGTCACGATGGCTTCCATCTCGTCCGCATCGACGAGCACCATGCCGCCCTTGGCGCCGGTGAGAGTGGTGAGGAAGGTGTCGGGGACCTGTGCGAGCAGATCCATGATGGGGGAACCGACACCGATGAGGTCAAAGGAAGGAACGGGAGCGGGCATGTAGCGGGGTTAGGGGAGTTGGTTGAGACAGGGGAAAGAGCGGGCGCGTCAGTTGGAAACCGTGATGCTGGTGGCGAGCAAGAGCTCTTCATCGACCTCGATGAGAATCGAGTATTCGCCGGGATGAGGGAAGGAGAGGTTGCCGATTTCGTTGATGAGGTTGATTCGCTGGAGCGGGCTTTGGGAATCGAAGGTGCGCTCGATGAGCGGCTGGATGCTGGTCTCGTCGAAACCGAGGGAAATCTTGACCTTGTGCGAACCGGTCGGGACGTCGCTCAACGTGAGGAACCAGACCATGAACGGGTGGACGACCGGGAACTGACGTCCGCGGATATTCGAGAACACACCCAAGATGGTGTGCTTGCCGGTGCCGGGATCGACGTGAACTCCGTCGCAGGTGAGCCAAGCCAGGACTTGGGGTTTGGATTGCATGGTTAAGTTGAGCAGATCCAAAACTTTACTGGCGGCTTTTGAAATGGCGCAAGCGGGTAAATCTCAGGCTTGGCGGATGTGTGCCGGATGTTTTGTGTGCGGAGGATGTCGTTGTTCGATTCTTGGCTTCAGCCCCTGCGCTCTTATCCGCGCTGGTTTGTGCTGATCTGTTTTGCGATCACGGCGGGGGCGATCATTTGGGTGGGGGCCAAGGCGTTGAAGTGGTCGGTCTATACATTTGCAATGGTGGCGTTCGTCGTGGTGAACGTGGCATTTGCAATCTGGTTGTGGACCTAGGCGGCAGGCCGGCTTCCTCAAGAGCCTGTCTTACGGGTTAACGTGTTGTGAGAAGAAACGAGCTTTTGCTTGTCACTCTTTTGGCGCGCCCGATATGCCTGTCCGATGAAATACATCTTCGTGACAGGCGGGGTGGTCTCGTCGTTGGGCAAAGGCCTGACGGCGGCGGCGCTGGGCGCGCTGTTGGAGCTGCGCGGGCTGACCGTGCGCATCCAGAAGTTCGACCCCTACCTGAACGTCGATCCGGGCACGATGAGCCCGTTCCAACATGGTGAAGTCTATGTCCTTGAAGACGGTGCGGAAACCGATCTCGACCTCGGACACTACGAGCGCTTCACCAGCGGGAAACTTTCCAAGCTCAACTCGCTCAGCTCCGGTCAAGTTTACGAAAGTGTGATCTCCAAGGAGCGTCGCGGAGTTTACCTTGGAAAGACCGTGCAGGTGATTCCCCACGTCACCAACGAAATCAAGGAACGCATTTACGCCGGCGGAAAAAACGTCGACGTGCTCATCACCGAGATCGGCGGCACCACGGGCGACATCGAGGGACTTCCGTTCCTTGAGGCGATGCGCCAGTTCGCTCTCGAGGTCGGACCGAACGACTGCATTTTCCTTCACGTTACCCTGGTTCCATATCTTAAGGCGGCCGGTGAGTTGAAAACCAAGCCCACCCAGCAATCCGTCGCCAAGCTGCGTGAGATCGGTATCCAGCCGGACATTCTTGTATGCCGTTGCGACCACCCGCTTGAGGCCGGTCTGCGTGACAAGATTTCCATGTTCTGCAACGTTCCCGTCAAAGCCGTCATCGAGTGCGGCGACGTGGACTCCATCTATGAACTGCCGCTGGCACTTCAGAAGGAACGCATGGACGACCTCGTGATCGACCTCTTCGGCCTTAAGAATCCCGCGCCTGAGAAAAACATCTGGACCGAGATTGTTCGCCGCGTGAAGAACCCCGCCAACGAGGTGACGATTGGCGTCGTCGGCAAATACATCGAACTTCAGGACGCTTACAAATCCGTCTACGAGTCCGTAACCCACGCCGGCATCGCCAACAATACCCGCGTCAACATCGTGCGCATCGACGCCGAGGACCTCGAAAAGAAAAACGGTCTCTCCATTCTCAAGGGCCTTGATGGTATTCTCGTGCCCGGCGGCTTTGGTGACCGCGGCACCGAGGGTAAGATCGCAGCTGCCAAATATGCCCGCGAAAACAAGATTCCCTATTACGGACTTTGCCTCGGACTGCAGATCGCGGTCATCGAATACTGCCGCAACGTTCTCAAATTGAAGGGTGCGAATTCCACTGAATTTGACGCGAACGCCCCTCATCCCGTCATCAACATGATGGAGGAGCAAAAGACCGTCATCGACAAGGGCGCGACCATGCGTCTGGGCAGTTACGAATGCGCGCTCACACCCGGCACGCTGGCGGCCAAGGCCTACAAGTCTCCCAATATCCGCGAGCGTCACCGTCATCGTTTCGAGGTCAACAACGCCTACGTCGGCCAGCTTCAGCGCGGCGGTCTCGTCATCAGCGGCATTAACCCCCGTCGTAACCTCGTCGAAATCATCGAGATCAAAGGCCATCCGTGGTTCCTGGCCGTGCAGTTCCATCCCGAGTTTCAGTCCAAGCCCAACAAGGCGCATCCGCTCTTCGCCGCGTTCATCGCCGCCGCGTTGAAAAACAAGAAGCCTGCCAAGAAAGCCGTGAGGGCTAAGAAAAAGTAGCGAGTAGTGAGTAGCGGGTAGCGAGTAGGTCGATCCACAGACTCGCATCCCGCTCCTCGGCTGCTCCGCTCTGGTCTACTCGCTACACACTACCCGCTACTCGCTACTTCTCTTCACACCATGCCTCTCTTCGATTCCAAAAAACTTCTCGTTCTCGCCGGCCCTTGTTCGCTCGAAAACGAAAAGGTCGTGCGAGCCGTCGCCGAGAAACTCGTCTCGATGCGCGCCAAATACCCGGAGCTGAACCTCATCTTCAAAGGCTCTTTCGACAAGGCCAACCGCACTTCGATCGCGGGCGGACGAGGCACCGGCATGGAAGAGGGCCTCGCACTCCACGCTCTCGTCAAAAAAGACTACGGTCTGCCCTGTGTGACCGATATTCACGATGCTTCCCAGTGCGCGCCCGTCGCCGAAGTTTGCGACGTGTTGCAGATTCCTGCCTACCTTTGTCGTCAGACCGATCTTCTCCTCGCGGCTGCCGCCACCGGCAAAACGGTTAACGTCAAGAAGGGCCAGTTTCTTTCCCCCAACGACATGGTTCACGTCGTTGGAAAACTTAAACATGGCGGTGCGGCCGAGATCTGGCAGTGCGAGCGCGGTGCGACCTTTGGTTACAACAACCTCGTCGTGGATATGCGCAGCTTTCCGATCATGGCGCGCAACGGCTATCCCACGATCCTCGATGCGACGCACAGCGTGCAACTCCCCGGTGCGGCCGGCGGCAAGAGCGGCGGCCAGCGCGAATTCGTGCCCACGCTCGCCTTCGCCGCGCTCGCGGCGGGTGCGGACGGACTCTTTCTCGAAACGCATCCCGACCCGGACAACGCGCTCAGCGACGGGCCCAACATGGTGCCGCTTGATCAGCTAGAGGCCTTGCTCGCGAAGTGCCTGGCGTTCTGGAAACTCGCACGTTCCGCCTGAGCAGGGCTGAATACGTTCAAATATAGCGCGTTTAAGCCTGGGTTTTAATTAGACGCCCACGGTTGACCGAAGCCGTATCGATCCCAACATAGACCGACACACCCTCAAACCCTGATGGATACCTTCCTTATCGACGTGCCGATCCCTTCCATGGGAGCGACGGTCAGCGAACTCACAGTAATCGACATCAAGGTCGTCGCCGGTGCGAAAATCACCAAAGGCGAAAAAATCGCCGAACTGGAGAGCGATAAGTCGGTCTTCGAGTTTGAAGCTCCATGCGACGGCCTGATCGAGGCGGTGCAGGCCCGCGCCGGTGATATTCTCCCGAGTGGTTCGCCGTTTTTACGCATTCAGACGGCGGATATTTCGCTCAAAAATCTTCAGGTCAAAGGCGCTGTGGCTGCCGTTAAGTCCGCGACTCCTGTGACTGCCGCTCCTGCTCCGGTGCAGGCCGCAGCGCCCAAGCCGGCTGCTGTGTCCAGCGGTCTGCAATGGACTCCTCGCGCCGCCAAGCTCGCTCAAGAGGCCGGGCTTGATCCCGCCACGCTCACCGGCATCGCGGCCACCGGCCCCGGCGGACGTGTGTCCGGCGACGACATTACCGCTTACTTGGCCGCCAATCCGGCCGCCGCCGGTTCCGGCCTCTCGACGGTCAGCGCCCAGCGTTCGGCTCCGGCTTCGGCGTCCCTCGAAACCGTCTGCATCGCCGGAGTGGGCTACGCGGTGCCCAAAAACATCCGGCCGACCAGTGAAATTTTAAAAGCCTTCCCCGGTCGCACCGAGGCCGAGATGCACAAGCTCACGGGTATTCACGAGCGTCGTTATGCCGACGCTGATGAATCCGCTACCAGCTTGGCCGCCACGGCGGTTCACCATGCGCTCACACAGGCGGGCATGACACCTTCGCAGATCGACGGAATCATCCTCGCGACAATCATTCCCGACCAACCTGTGCCCTCGATGGCCAGTGCGCTGGCGAAGCTGCTGGGTTGCCCGAAGGCGCTCGCATTCGACGTGAACGCGGCCTGCTCGGGCTGGCTCTACGCGCTCGAAGTCGGTCGTGCTTTTATCCGCAGCGGCACAGCCAAGAACCTCATCGTGGTGACGGCCGAGCTGCTTTCCCGCATCACCAATCAGAACGATCACGAAACCGCCTTCCTCTTTGGTGACGGTGCCGGCGCGGCGATCCTGACTGATGGGCCCGGCGGGCATCGGCTGCACCGCATGGCTCTTTCCGGAGATGCGAACGTGTTTGAGGCGATACAGCGACCGGGCGGCGGGGCGCGTCAGCTGGTGCCCAGTGCTGACGGCAGCGACCGTGCGGATTTTTATCTCCAGATGGATGGCGGCGCGGTCTTCAAGAGCGCGGTCATTGCCTTCGCCAACGAGATAGAGTCGGCTATGAAGCGTCATGGACTCACGCCCGAGGACATTTCATGGATCGTGCCTCACCAGGCCAACGAACGTATTCTCAAAGCCGTGGGTAAACGCGTGGGTATTCCCTTTGATAAATTCGTTGTGACGATTGCCAAATATGGCAACACCTCGGGCGCGTCCGTATCGATGGCGCTTGGGTGGGCAGCGGAGGAGGGCATCTTCAAGCCGGGTGACAAAATCATCTTCTGTTCGGTTGGCGCGGGCCTGACGTTTGCGGGCGGACTGATGGTGTGGTGAGGGTGTAGGGCGAGCTCATCGTGGCATGCCGCGATTGATTGCCACAGGTGGGAGCGAGCTTGCTCGCGAGGATCGAACATCGCGCGCAAGCTCGCTCCCACACTCAGCCCAGCGTCTCGTAAACCAGCACGCTCAGCGCGGCGGTGGCTGCGGTGTCGCACCGTAGCACGAGCGGCCCCAGCGTGACCGGCACAAAACCGGCCGCAGTGATCCGCGCCATCTCGGCGGGCGAAAAATCACCTTCCGGTCCCACCAACCATACGGCTTCCTTCGGTGCACAAGTGTGTTCCGACCGGAACACACGTGTGCATTCTCGCAGGGAGCGCGCCCCGGGGTGAAGACTGGCGACGAGCTTGAGTTGAGCGGACGAAACCACTTCGCCGGTGAGAAATGTATCGAGCGTCTGCACGGCGTTGATTTCGGGAAGAAAGGGGTTGCCGCATTGCTTGGCGGCTTCGAGGGCGGTGATGCGCCATTTCTCGACTTTTTTGTCTGAGCGCCCGCCGTCGAGATGGACTTGAGTGCGTTCGGTTTCGATTGGGACGATGCGGGCGGCGCCCAGTTCGGTGGCATGGCGGACGATATCGTCCATGACTCCGCCCTTGGGTAGGGCTTGGGCGAGCGTGATTGCGCAGGGCAGGGGAGCTCGGGTGTGGGTGGCGGACACACGCAGGGTGGCTCCGGACTTTCGCGCGTCGATGAGTTCACAAGTCCACTCGGTGCCGCGACCGTCAAAAGCGATGATGGTTTCACCGGTGCGAGCCCGGTTGACGGTGACGAGATGGTGCGATTCGCCGGGGGGGAGGGAGATGATTCCTTGGAGGGGCGCAGGAGCGAAAACGCGGAAGTCTGACATGGAGGCGAGTGGAACCTTTGAGTTTTCCATTTACAAGCTCGGGGGCAGACGTAGCTTGACGGTTCGTTTCGGTGCCGCCCAGGTGGCGGAATTGGCAGACGCAGTAGACTCAAAATCTTCCGGAGAAATCCTTGTGGGTTCGATTCCCACCCTGGGCACCAACGAATTTTTCGGTAATCGAAGGCGGGTATGGAATTGGTTGAAAAAACCGCTTGCTTCCAACGCGAGCGTCCGGCTTTGTGACCCCTCCTTAGTAGTTCGGGCTGTAGCGTAGCCTGGTAGCGCGCTTGCATGGGGTGCAAGAGGTCGTGAGTTCGAATCTCACCAGCCCGACCATTTTCCCCGCCTAGTGAAGGCTTTGATGTCGAGGTCCTAGTTCTACTTTGGTAAAATAAGTCTTGCCTTTTTGCGGGCCGATTCTCCGCGACTTTGCGGGCACTCAAACCGGTCGCATCCGCGGCCATTAAAAAAATGCCACGCGAGAGGTGCGCGGGCTCGCGGGACGCTTCATGTCCTTTTGCGAGATGTTCGAAAAACACTTCCAGATTTATCGAAAGGACATGAGCGGGCATGCCCGGCATTACCTGGGAGGGCTGCTCGGGCGTGCGGGCCGCAAGGAACCTGCAGGGGATCGAGGAAGACGTGGCGGAGAGCGACTATGAGGGCATGCAGCACTTCCTGAGCGACTCGCCGTGGGACCAGGGCGCGCTGATGGCACAGGTGGCGGCGGCGGCCGACGAGGAGCTGGGCGGCCACGAGGACAGTGCCTTGTATGTGGACGAGACCTCGTTTGTGAAGAAGGGCAAAGCGTCGGTGGGGGTGCAGCGCCAATACTGCGGGAGGCTGGGCAAGCTGGAGAACTGCCAGGTGGCGGTTTTCCTCGCACAGGGACGGGGCGAGCGGGTCGCCGCGGCGGACTTCCGGCTCTTCCTGCCGGAGGCCTGGGCGGAAGACGCGAGGCGTTGCGCGAAGGCGAAGATCCCCGAGGCCAGGCGCGTGCATCGCACCAAGACCGAACTGGCCCTGGAGATGATCGAGGCGGCCCGCGCCACGGCTGGATCGGAGGCGACGAGGTGTATGGCAACAACACCGCCTTCACCTCCGCGCTCGAGGACTTGGGCGAGGTGTTTTTGATGGACGTGGCCGCCAACCACCAGGTGTGGACCTCCGAGCCCCGCGCGCCGCAAGCCACCGGCCGACGGGGACGTCCCGGCACCCGGCCCGACGCCCCGGGCGGGCCACACGCGGTGGAGAAGCTCGCCGAGGAACGCTTCGGGACGCTGGCGCGCGAAGTGGTGGTGCGATCCACCGCCAAGGGGCCCCTGCGCGTGCGCGTCTGGGCCGCCCGGGTCTGGCAACACGACGGACAAAAGGCGCGCGAACGCTGGCTGTGTGTGCGCGAGGAGGCCGACGGCTCGCGCAAATACTCTCTGGGCAACCCGCCCGCCGACACCTCCTGGGAGCGCCTCGCCTTCATGCAGGCCCAGCGCTTCTGGATCGAACGCTCCTTCCAAGACGCCAAGAGCGAGCTGGGCTTGGCCGACTACGAGCTGCGCGGCTGGACCGGCTGGCACCACCATGTCGCCCTGGTCTGTCTGTCCCAGCTCTTCACTCTGCTCGAACGCAAACTCGCCCGCAACTCCCGCCCCCTGCTCTCCGTGCGCGACCTCACCGAGCTGCTCGAAATCTATCTGCCCCGCCGCCCCCGCACCGAAGAAGAGGTGTTGCGCAAGATCTCCTGCCGCCATCGCGCCCGCAAACGCGACATCGGCCGCCATCGAAAAACGCTCCGTCTCAAGTCAAACCTAGTTTACCAAAGTAGAACTAATGCAGTTGGGGGCGGTTGAGGATGTGGACCGGAACCGTTGGCGATTGGGACTTCACGGAATGCTGTGGGTAGGAGCTGAAGAAAGATGAGGAGCCAGGTCGAGTTTGCCGCAGAAGAAGAGGATTCTGGTGCGGTAGTTTTGAAGCGACGGAAGCCGTAGGCGTCCGCTTTGAGGGCTTGAATCTTGGAATTGAAGCCTTCGGTGAGGGCGTTGGTGATGCGGTGCTTGAAGTAGGTGAGCAGGCCGCCGAGGTGTGCCTTGAGCGTCTTGGCGACCCTCTTGAGCTTGGGCAGGCGGCTGCGCATGACGCAGCGATACCATTGCAGGAAGAAGGCGTTGCCGGCCTCGGCGTCGGGCTGGTTCCAGAACTCGACTATCTGCTCTTTGTAAGTCCAGGCACGCGCGGTGCGCAGGTTCGTTTCCAGGAGGGCTTCAAAGACCTCTTTACGTTCATCGGGCACCGTGCCGTGCAACCAAAGGAAGCGGGTGCGTTTGAGGGTGTCATCGCCTGCGGAGGCGAGTTTGGCCGACTCCTCCCGGCGGGTTTGATCGACCGCTTCGTTCAGAGGCTTGGAGACATGGAAGCGGTCGTGAACGATGTCGGCGTTGGGCGCGGCCAGCCGGGTGCCGATGATGAAGGGGGCCCCCATGTCCATCGCCGCAGCCTCGACTTGACCGCGTTGTTGCTCGGGCAAAGCACTCCAGAGTTTTACCACCGTGTCCGTGTCCCGTCCTGCGACTACATCCAAGACGCGGCGGCCGGTCAGATCGGTCATAAGCGAGACGTAGCTTTGGCCACGCAAAAAACTCTTCTCGTCCAAGCCTACCCGGGTGACCCCTTCGGTGGTGCGTCGGGCCAAGCCTCGCCTTACCGCCTGGTCGATGATGCGTTGCACGCTCTCCCAGTGCAGGCAGAGCAGCTCGGCTGCTTGGGTCAGCGAATGGCAGGCGGCGATGACTGCGACCGCAAAAGCCTCAAAGTGCAGCGTAAACCGCGAGCCCGGTTCAGCCCACGGCACGCTCATCGATCTTGATCCCGTCTTGACCGCAGTCGCGGGCGGCACCGCGCAAAGCGGTATTGCATCACACTGAGGTGTCGCCACCTGCGCTCCGCCAACCGGTCGTAGATCGGCATCGGTTGACCGCACGCCGGACACGGTGCCCTTACCCCGTCCGGCCACCTCAGCCACACCGTCACCCTCTGCCCAATTAGGTCTTCCTCGACCTTCGTCACCTCCCATAGATCCGGAAGCAATAGTAGTCTCCGGTAATGTTCATGCACGCTTATGCTCATCGCTTCTCCTTACCTGGTTTTGGCCTTTACCCACAGCAAAACGTGAAGACCCTTGCGATTGCTGTTTTGATTGATTGGACTCCGGTAGATAAGTTTTTGGACAGATTGAGAAACTGAGATGGTTTTGGTGGTAACTGGATTTATTATAATTATTTGTGATTATTGGGGTGCTTGACAGGCAGATGGTTTGACATGTGGGGTGTTTACCCTATTCTTGATCGCGGGATGATACGGCTGAAACTTATTTCTTGGATGCTAATACTGGCCGGTGCTTTCGTATCCGGAGGTAGCTTGCTTGCGACCGGTTTAGCCACCGATATCACTGGTCTTTATTATACGGGTTTGGATAGCAGTGGGAATCTTCAGACGGGTGGTCTGCAGGATGCCAACTGGAACGTTACCTATGCCTACTACAACCATCAGGCATATAGCGGCACCAGCCAATACACAGGGGCTGCATATACGGTATTGGGTTCCGCTCTCACCAGTGCTGACTATGCGGATAATACCGCTTCTGCTCAGTGGATTACCGCCCCTGGGGCGACTGACAGTTTAGGGGGATCGGTGAACACGGGAGAACTATATCTTCCGGGCAATGGAACTTCGACGGACAGGGTGCCGAAATCATCCAGTTATTACAAAGAAGGCATTTTTGTCTATACATTGGAATTTACCATCACAGGGACTGGGTCGGGGACCGTTACGAACGATATCTCGATCGGCATGACGATTGCGGCTGATGATGGGTTTAAAATCTACGTGAATCCTGCCGGTAACGGCACTACGCTCCCGACGGGAACGGATGCCTCAGGCGGCATATACACCCAAGGGCAGTGGACTGGGACCACTACGGTGACATTGCAAAATGGAACTGATGATACCGGCACCAGTGGAAATTCCGTATTCAAAATTGGAACCAATTATATCGTTATCGTGGTGGATAACACCAATAGCGCGACCGGCCCTTCTACCTCTACGGACTTAAATGCCAGCGGCCTGCTGGTGTATCAGCTTGGTTCGGCTGTGACGATAGATGGACGAGTGATTCCTGAAGTGGGAACTTGGATGCCGTTGGTCGCGGCCTTGCTTTTATACGGATTGCTGATGTGGCATCGCAGTAGGCGGGCTTCCATGGCTGCACGTGGGATGAACTGATTAACTCTTGGATAGGTGGATGTCCGCTGAAACTATTTCTGAATCGGCTAACGGTCGGTAGTTGGGTGCTTCAGTGCGTTTTGAATCAGGAGGGTTTCCTCTTGAGTGGGATCATCAGACAGAAGGGGAAGTAAAAGTGATCGGGCTTCTTTTTCTTGGTGAGTTGCGGCGAGAGCTAATCCGAGCGGGAGGGCGATGATTGAGGCGTTGTCAGGGGATACGGCTGCGGATCGCAGTAACTTGAGCGCATCATCTGGGTGACCTTGAGTGCAGAGAACGAATGCGTAGGTCGCGCGAAAGACCAGGTTGTCAGGCTCGGCGTTGTAGTTTTGTGCGGCAGCATGCTCTGCTTGGCGGGTGTCATTTCCGGTGAGCGCAGCAAAGAAAGTATAGTTATTCGTTATAGAGCGGTCACGCGGTCGGAGCGAATGCAGTTGTTTGAACACCTGAAACTGTCCCGGAGCGTCTTTCGCGACTTGATAGTGACGGGCGAGCGTGCCCAGCGCCTTGACGCCTACGTCGGGCAGGACCGACGCCTTCCATAGTAGTATGACTGATTGGTCTCGGAGGCCCCAGACATAGAGGGTATCTGCGTTGAAAAGGGTGCGGCCGCCGTCGGTAGAGGCCCGGGATTGCAGTGTAGCCCAAAGGGATTGTTCCAGAGCGGTCTGATTAGCTTCATGGGCCGCTTTGAATTGATAGCAGAGTTGAACCGATTCGAGATCACGTCCCCAATCGTTGTTCTGGGTCCAAGCAAGTAATCCGGGCCAATCGGACAAATTGCGCAGGGATTCGGCTATACTCACGGCGGCGGGAGGCTGGCGGGTGAGGGCGGGGGGCAGGGAGTGGACCCACTGGATGGCTTCGCGACTGCGGCCGATCTGGTTGAGCCAGCTGACGAGGAGGGCGATGTTACCTGCGTCGATCGCGTGGTTTTTTTCCATGACGGCCAGGACCTCAAGGAAGCGGGGCTCGTCGGTCCGGGAGAGAGCGAGCAGGCAGTTGGGGATGTCTCCTAAGGTGCAGCGCGGATGGGCGCGCAAGGCTTCGGCCCACGTCCGCATGGCGGGGTGGTCGTTGCGGATGATCGCATCCTGGAGAAGGGTGCGGGCGGCGTTGGCACCCCAGTCGGAGTTGGTGGTCCACTTGGACAGCAGATCGATACCTCGTTGGCGCAGGGCGGGATCGCGGGATTTAAGCAGCACGACCCCGAGGGGCATTTCGTCGATGGCGAGGGGGCCGTCGATGCGCAGGGCGTTTTCGAAGTGGGCACGGGCTGCGTCGAGATCAAGACGGCGACGGGCGAGTTCTCCGGAAATGCGCTGGGCTAGGGAAGATTGATTGATCGCTCCAGTCGGTAGAGTGGCGAGGGCACGAGTGGACTCTTCTGGTAGATCGGACAGGAGGGCGTCCGACGCCCATGCGAGCACGAGATCGAGCCGAGAGGGGGCGAGTTTGGCGGCGTGGCGCGAATAGGTCAGGGCGCTGGATTTGTTGCCGAGGCGTCGTGCAAGATCTGCGGCGAGCGTCCATGATTCCGGTTGGTTGGGCGCGACTTTGAGTGCGCTCTGAATGGATGTGGAAGCCTGGTCGAGCTTGCCGGCTACCAGCCATTGGCGGGCCATGCTGACGGCCGTGCGCTCGTGCCACCAAGGGTAAATCCATACGGTCACGACCGTGCCGAGGATGATCATCGTTCCCGTGGCGTAGAGGGTGCGGCGCAGGGCGCGATACGACTCCAGTAGGTCGAGCAGAAGCCACCAGGCATCGCGAAACCCGAATGCTCGTAAGCGTGCCAGCAGACGGCCCAGACATGCACCGGCAGGCTCTTTAGGGTGTTTGTGCGAACTCATGTGACGCGGTTAGCACCCAGCATGGTGGAGTTATCGGGCAGACCACAAGCGTTTGCCCGGATTCTTCCCTTGGATTTTCTGAGTGGGAATCCAGCATGAAGACAGTGATTACCATAAAACCTCCGTCAGTCTGGCAGTGGACCTATGCTATGGTCTTGGGGACTGCGGTCGTGTGGGCATCGGGGCACGGCCAGGTGGCCGCACCGGGTATTGTCGATTTCGACAAGGCAGCGCATTTCTCAATTTTCGGGCTGCTGGCCACTTTGGTGCTGAGGCCTTTTCACGGACGGCGTGGCGTGGTCTGGGCGATCGTGATCGTGTCGCTTTTCGGGGCGAGCGATGAGTGGCACCAGAGTTTTACGCCGGGCCGTTCCATGGATTACCATGATTGGATCGCCGACACGCTGGGGGCGGTGGTGGCGGTCACGACCTATACATTTTGGCCGTGGTATCGGCGGCTTTTGGAGACGCCTTTACGGAAATGTAAACCGAAGATTGAAGCCGGGCGTGTTTCCGCGACAACGGTGTCCGCTCTATGACCCACGCCGAGGCCCAAACCCGCATCGCAGCCCTTCGCGCCGAACTCGTCCGCCACGACGAGCGATACTATCGCGAGGCGCGTCCGGAGATCGGCGACTTCGAGTATGATGCGCTAAAGAAAGAACTGGCTGGATTGGAGACGCAGTTTCCTGAGTTGGCACTGGGAGAATCCCCGACCGCCCGTGTGGGCGATGACCGCAGTGAGGGTTTTGTGCGCGTGAAGCACCGACTGGCGATGACCACGCTGGACAATACTTACGACGAGACGGAATTGAGGGAGTTTCACGCACGTCTGGTCAAGGCGATGGGCGGCGACGATCTTGCCTACACGGTGGAGCCGAAGATCGACGGTGTGGCGGTGAGCCTGACTTACGAAAGTGGAAAACTCACGCGGGCGGTTACGCGAGGCGATGGCGAGGAAGGCGACGATGTCACCGCGAATGTTCGCACGATCCGAGGGTTGCCGGCGCAACTCGCGCAAATCCTAAAGCCTAAGCAGCTAAATCCTAAAGAGGAGGAGGAGGATTTGTTTTCTCGAGGTAGTGTGGCTTCGTTTCCCGAGGTGATTGAGATTCGCGGGGAGATTTTTTTGCGGGATGAGGAGTTTACGCGTATCAATCAAATCCAGGAGGAGGCGGGAGAGGCTCTGTATGCGAATCCTCGCAATCTCGCGGCGGGCACGCTCAAGCAACTGGACTCTAAACTGGTCGCGACGCGTCGGCTGGAGATCGTGCTCTACGGGCTGGGCGCATGTGAGCCGGCGCCGACGGGCTTTGATTCGCAGTCGACGTTTCAAGCGCAGTTGAAGTCGTGGGGATTGCCGGTCGTGGAAAAATTCTGGTCGGTGCGTGGCGTTGACGCGGTGTGGGCGTCCATCGGTGAACTCGATGCGATGCGACGCGGGTTTGCTTACGCGACGGACGGCGCAGTCGTGAAACTCGATCTGTTTTCGCAACAACTCGTGGTCGGTTACCGCGGCGCGGGGCAGGCGGCACGGAAGCTTTCACCGCGCTGGGCGTGTGCTTACAAGTTCGCGCCGGACCGTGCCGAGACGCGCATAAATGCGATCTCGCTGCAGGTCGGGCGCACGGGTGCGGTGACGCCGGTGGCGGAGCTCGAGCCGGTGCTGCTGGCGGGCACGACGGTGAAACGCGCGACGTTGCACAACGCCGACGAGATCGGGCGCAAGGATGTGCGTGTGGGCGATTTCGTGTTCGTGGAAAAGGCGGGCGAGATCATCCCGGCGGTGATCGAGGTTGTCATGACCAAGCGCACGCCGGAGTGCGTGGCGTATGTGTTCCCGACGGAGTGTCCGGTATGCGCAACGCCGCTCGTGCGCGAGGAGGGCGGTGTGAAGTGGATGTGCCCGAATGTGGCGTGCCCCGAAAAAGTGCGGCGCAAGATCGAGCACTTCGCATCGAAGGCCTGCCTGGACATTGACGGTTTGGGCGAGGAGGTCGTGGACCTGTTGCTTACGAAGGGACTGATCAAGACGATCCCGGATATCTTCCGGTTGAAGATGGAGGATTTGTTGCCGCTGAAAAAGTCGGGCGAAGTGTGGGCGGGGAATTTGATCAACGGCATCACGGCGCGGAAGACGGCGGATTTGTGGCGCGTGATTCACGGACTCGGAATTCCGCAGGTGGGAGCGGCGTCGGCGAAGGATCTGGCGCGGAGATTCCGTTCGCTAGATGCGCTGGCGGCGGCGGGGCTGAATGAGTTGATGCAGATCGAAGGCTTTGGCGAAAAGACCGCCGAGGCGGTGCGCACGTGGTTTGGCGACGAGGCGAATCGGGAGATGGTGGCGGATTTGCAGGCGGCGGGTGTGGCACCGAGTCCGCCGGCTGAGGCGGTGGCGGGCGCAGTATTGGCGGGCAAAACCGTGGTGCTCACGGGCACGTTGCCGACGTTGTCGCGTGAACAGGCGACGGAGATGATCGAGGCGGCGGGTGGTAAGGTGAGCGGCAGCGTGAGCCGGAAAACCCACTATGTGCTGGCGGGCGAGGAGGCCGGCTCGAAGTTGGAAAAGGCGAAGACGCTGGGTGTGCCGGTGTTGGATGAAGTCGGGTTTAGGGCGTTGCTCGGATAATTTTATAGGGAACTCAGGAAATCAGGAAACAATCCGAATACAGACTTGGGAGTTTGGGTTCGTTCCTGATTTCCTGAGTTTCTTATTAATCAATCCATGACCGATGACTTATTTCTCGATGACCTGCAGCGGCGGGCGTTTCGGTATTTTTTTGATACGGCGCATGCGCACTCGGGATTGATTCCGGATCGGGGGAAGGCGGATGGATCGAGGGCTGGTGATATGGCGAGTGTGGCGGCGGTGGGGTTTGGGCTGACCGCGTTGGCGATCGGTGCGGAGCACGGGTGGGAATCGAGGGCGGAGTGCCGGGCGTGTGCGGAGCGGGTGCTGCGGACGTTGTGGCGCGATGTGCAGCACGAGCACGGATTCTTTTATCACTTTGTCGATATGCGGATGGGCGTGCGCGGATGGGACTGCGAGGCCTCGACTATCGACACGGCGATCGCGGTGTTTGGCGCGTTGTCGGCGGGACGATATTTCGGCGGGGTGGTGGCGGAGCTGGCGCAGGCCATCGAAGCACGCGTTGACTGGCCATGGATGGTGGATGCCGCCGGGCGCATCCGTCATGGGTGGAAACCCGAAGGCGGGTTTTTGCCGTGGAGCTGGGACCAGTATTCGGAGCATTACGGGATGACGTGGTTTGCGGTGCACAGGGCGACGCAGCGCGCGCCGGCGGAGACGTGGCGTGCGTGGCGTCGCGAGCCGTGGGTCACGTATGCGGGTGAGCGGTTTTTGCAGCATGCGCCGCTGTTTGTGCATCAGTTTCCGCAGGTGTGGATGGATTGGCGCGGTTATGTCGATCCGGTGGACGGCGTGAATTTTTTTGCGAATGCGTGCGCGGCGACGCGGGCTCAAAAGCAGTTTTGTCTGGATCTGCGCGGACGGTTTCCCGGCTACGAGGAAAACGTGTGGGGTCTGACCTCGTCGGATGCGGCGACGGGTTATGTGGATTGGGGTGGGCCGCCGGTGAAGGCCGGCGTGATCGATCCGCGGATCGACGGCACGGTGGTGCCGTGCGCGTCGGCGGGCTCGCTGCCGTTTGTGCCGGCGGATTGCACGGCGGCGCTGCGGGAGATGCACGCACGCTGGGGCGATAAGATTTACGGACCGTATGGTTTTGCCGATGCGTTTAATCCGGTGACCGGCTGGGTGGGCACGGATGTGATCGGGATCGACCAAGGCATCACGTTGCTCATGGCGGAAAACCTACGGTCGGGGTTGGTGTGGCGGCTGATGGAGCCTTGGAGGCCGGTTTGACTCCCTTGGTCGGTCTTGCTTCGACCCGGTTTTGACCGCATCCTTCGAGGTATGAGTTTCATCCGTTCGTGTCTGGTTTTCGTTATCGCCGGCTTGCTTGCCTCCGCGCCGTTTTTGTCTGCTGAAACTGTCGCGAAACCTTCGGCGACCGCATCTGCGCAGAAGTTTGGTCCTTACGAGGTGCTGACCTTCGACAAGGCCGTGTTGTTCGATGTGAAAGTGGACGAGAAAGGCGACATCTACCTGATGCTCCAGCCCGACCAGGTTGCGGCGCAGATCACGATCAAGATTTCCATGCAAAAGGGCGCGGCCTATCGCAAGTGGTTCAACGGCGAGGAATCTTGGGTCGCGCAGCAAAACTCCACCGGTCGCACGGCCGGAGTCTGGTCGGACCGTGTGCAAACCTCCGCAACTTACATCGAATATTGGGTGGGAGGAAAATGTTTCCTCCATCTCAAGAAGATGAGTCAGTGAAGGAATTCCATCATCCGGTTGTCTGGGCCAGCGAGCCCCGTCCCTCCCGAGCGAAGGAGATCGCCAGGTCATGGTGGCGACCGGTCGTGATCGCCACCGCTGTCACCGTGATGACCGGGGCGTTGATGCACCTTCATTCTGGGTGCGAGGCCTTGCCGGATTTTTCGGAGATTACGGATCCGGGCGAACGCAAGGCGGCGTTCATCGCGCATCTGGTGCCGTTGGTGCGCGAGGCAAACCATGAGCTGGAAGCCCCGCGTGCGCGTTTGCTGGCCATCGATGCGGGGATTGAGGCGGGTTGGCCGACGGGTTCGATGCAGCGCAATTTTGTGCGTGTCTCCGCCGAACGCCGGGGCATTGCGGTGGGGCCGGTCATTGACCGGGCGGTGTTGGCCGAGTTGTTGCAATGCGTGGATTCCGTGCCGGCTTCGCTGGTCATTGCACAGGCGGCCATCGAGTCGGGTTGGGGAACCTCCCGCTTCACGCGGGAGGGCAACAATCTCTTCGGTATGCGTACCTACGCGCCGGGTGCGGGACTCGTGCCCAGGAAACGCGAGGCCGGAGAGAACTTTGGGGTTTCGACGTATCCGACGGTGTGCGATTCGATTCGCGGCTACATTCAAAATCTCAACACCGATCCGTGTTACCGCGAATTGAGGCGGATCCGCGCCGAACTTCGGGCCGAACACAAGCCGGTCACCGGTGAAGCGCTCGCCGACGGACTGGAGGCTTATTCTGAAAATGGGTCGGACTACGTGAGCTTTGTGCGCACGATTATCGCGGACAACGACCTCGGGCGGTTCGATCTTCGATGAAACGCGGGCCTTCCGATTGAAATCGCGGAAGGCCCGGTGGGCTTTGGCCGGTTCAGACTTTGACCGGCTTGCCCTTGGCGTCGGAGGCGATGACGGCGTCGAGGACTTTTTGGACGGCGGCTCCGCGGGCGAAGTCGGGCTGGTCCTGCTTGCCGGTGCGGATGCTCTTGACGAAGCGGGCGTAGTTGTTGGGCGTGGGCTTGCAGGTGACTTCCTTCCACTGGGCTTTGTCGAGATCGGCACCGACGCTGATCTTGTAGCTCGTGGTGGAGCGCTCGGAGTCGATTTCGACGGAGCCCTTGGTGCCGGAGATTTTAAGGAAGAGGCGGTTGGCGTGTCCGCCGGACCAGCGGGTGGTGTGGATGGTGCCGAGGGCGCCGTTGGCGAACTCGACGGTCATCACGGCGGAGTCGTTGGCATCGAGCACGTATTCGCCGACGTGGTTGCCCTTGGCTTTGTCGAAGGCTTTCAACTTGCCGTAAACCGACTTGATCGGGCCGGCGGGGAAGGTGGCGAAATCGACGATGTGCACGCCGACGTCACCGAGGACGCCGCGGCTGCCGTGCTTGGTGGAGAGGCGCCAGAGCCAGGCGGAGGTGGTACGCCAGTCGCCCCAGACCTTGCTGGGGAGCCAGGACTGGAGGTAGCTGGCTTCGACGTGGCGGACGTCGCCGATCTTGCCCGAGGCGATCACGGCCTGGACGGCCTGGATGGCGGGCCAGTCGCGGTAGGAGAGGTTCACCATGTTGATGACGCCGGCCTTCTTGGCAGCGGTGACCATCTTCATCGCGTCGGCGTGGTTGAGCGCGAGGGGCTTTTCGCAGAGGACGTGTTTGCCGGCCTTGAGGCATTGGATCGACTGGGCGGCATGGAAGCCGTCGGGCGTGACGATGGAGACGGCGTCGAACTGGTTCCAGGCGAGGAGCGCGTCCACGGAGGCGAACGTGTTCGCGATACCGTGGGTCGCGGCGAAGGTAGCGACGCGTTCGGCGCTGACATCGACGCAGGCGACGAGGGTGCAGCCGGGAACGTCTTTGAAGCGCTTGGCGTGATTGTTGGCCATGCCGCCGGTGCCGATGATGGCGAGGCGGACGAGGGATTTTTTGGAGGAGGGCATGGGAGGATTGATTCGTTCTCGTTCTCTTAATCTTTCTCTTTCGTCAGGGCTTTGGACGGAGGGAGAACGAGGACGGGAAAGAGAAAGATTAAGATAAAGAGGAAAGATTACTTATGACCGACGGTAGGACGGGCGGTGGCTTCGGAGTCGACGGGGAGGGGTTCGAGGGGTTTGGCGTTGGGGCAGACATCGGGGATGCACACGGTGGCGCGGGCCCAGCGGACGGCGTTGGTGATGACCTGCTGCACCTGTGCGTGGTGGTAGGTCGGGTAAGTTTCGTGGCCGGGGCGGAAGTAGAAAATACGGCCGTTGCCGCGCTGCCAAGTGGCGCCGCTGCGGAAGACCTCACCGCCGGTGAACCACGAGATGAAGATCAACTGATCGGGCTCGGGGATGCCGAAGGGCTCGCCATACATTTCTTCCTGCGGGATCTCGAAATACTCGCCGATGCCTTGGGTGATGGGATGGGCGGGGTTGATGTTCCAGAGACGTTCCTTGTCGGTCGCTTCGCGCCACTTGAGGGAGCAGGTGGTGCCGAGGAGGGCTTTGAAGATTTTCGCGTAATGAGCGGAGTGGAGGGCGATGAGGCCCATGCCTTCGAGCACGCGGATTTTGACCTTGGCGACAATGGCGTCCTGCACGTCGCCATGGGCCATGTGGCCCCACCAGATGAGGACGTCAGTATCGGCGAGGATGGCGTTGGTAAGGCCGTGCTCGGGTTGATCGAGCCAGGCGGTGCGCACGGTGAAGTCGGCGTTGGTGCGGAGGAAACCGGCGATGGTTTCGTGCATGCCCTGCGGATAGAGGGCGGCGACTTTGGGGTTCTTTTTCTCGTGGCGGAATTCGCCCCAGACGGTGACGCGGATGGATTGGCTCATAACACTTTTACGGATTGGAGGGGAAGGGTTGGGTTTCGATTTACCGAAGGTTGTCGCTAGGTAAACGGGACCGATTCAGCCCCTATGTATGAATTCAGGCAATAATGAGGGATCGTATTTCTCCGCGATTTATAGCAAAAATCCGATTATGGCGGAGATTTCCGAACAATTGGCAGCCTATGAGCGCGACCTGATCGCGGCGCTGGAGCGCTTGCGCGGGGGGAAAGTGAAGGTGCGGGTGCCGAAGGCGGTGGAATTGCACCGGAAGCGGCCGAGGGCGCACTTTCATCCGACCCCGGAGTTTTTTGTGCAGACGGGCGGGGCGTCGCAGTTCGAGTGTCCGAGCGAGGTGTTCACGCTCGGCACGGGCGAACTGGCGGTGATACCGCGAGGGGTTCCTCATGCAGAGACGCCGATCGATCGGCGGACGCCGTATGGGATTTTGGTGTGCATGCATTCGCGCGAAGGTTTTGCGTTGCATCGGGGGCGCACGACGGTGGGCGGTGGTATTCAGGGTTGGGGCACGGAGCGGCTGGCCAGTGTGCGAGGGCGGGAGGCGTTCCGTTATCTGGATGATGTGGCGGAGGCGGAGAAAGTGCCGACGGAACATCGCGCGCGATTTGTGAGCGGGTTGATCGAGGCGTTTGTGGTGACGTTGCTGAGCGAGTTGCACCGGCCGGCGGTGGTGAGCGACGCGCGGTCGCCGTTTGTGCGCGAGGCGGAGAAGTTGGCGCGGGCGATGTTGCCGGAGCCGAACTTGTCGGTGGGACGGCTGGCGGCGTCGGTGGGATGTGCGACGGACACGTTGTCGAGACAGTTTCACCGGGAGCGCGGGGTGACGCTGACGACGTGGATCGCGAAGGAGCGGGTGGAGATGGCGAAAGAGTTGTTGGCGGATGCGCGTTACAACGTGGCCGAGGTGGGCTGGGCGTGCGGGTTCAGCGCGGCATCGTATTTTATACGGATTTTCAGAGCGCACACGGGGATGACGCCCCGGGTGTGGCGGGTGGCCCTTGGAAGCGCGGCATAAAAAAGCCCCGACGGGTTGGCGTCGGGGCGAGGGGCGTGAATTACAGTCCTTTGCGCTGCAGCTCGGCTTCGAGCTGGGTCATGAAGGACTGGGCGTCTTCGGGGGTGGGGCGGTAGCCGGGTTTGCTGATTTCGGTGAAACCGGGGCGGCCCTGGTGGTCGATGATCCATTTGCCGGTCACTCCGTCGCTGAAGGTGACTTTACCGCTGGCGATGGCGCCGGGAAGGAGGGTCACGCTGTCAACATCGAGGATAACTCCACCGGGAGCGGGGGCGGCTTCGTCGGCCAGATCGTCTTCGCCAGGAGGGAGGGTGTCGGCTCCGGCGGCTGCGGCCGGCTTGGGCTGGGCTTTGCTGACGTCGCTGGTGTCCACCTTGGTCGGCGCGTCTTTCAACTGGAGGTTGAGGTCGTCCACGAGGAAGCGGACGTCCATATATGTGAGCGCAACGCTAAACTGTTCGCGGAGCTTTTTCTGGATCGTGGAGAGGTTGTCTCCGGCGGCGACCCAGCTGGAGACGGCGGCGGCTTGTTCGGGGGAAAGACTCATGGTGATAAGGATTTCCCGCAGATTACGCGGATGGACGCGGATTCAAACCTTTTATCCGCGTTTATCTGCGGAATCCGCAGATAAATTTATTCAGCGCGAGAGCTGGTTGCGGAGGAATTCTATGGCGCCGCGGGCGGTGGTGTCTTGCTCGAGCATGTTGTCCACGGATTTGCAGGCGTGGATGACGGTGCCGTGGTCGCGACCACCGAAGGCGTCGCCGATTTCCTGGAGGGAGTGTTTGGTGAGCGAGCGGGTCAGATACATCGCGATCTGACGGGGGATGGCGATGTTGTTGGGCCGGCGCTTGCTGGTCATGTCGCTGTGACGGATCTGGTAGTGATCGGCGACTTTCTTCTGGATGATCTCGATGGTGAGCTGGTTCTGGGCCTGTTCCATGAGCACGTCCTGGAGCAGCATCTCGGTGGCGGCCATGTCGATGGGCTTGCCGGTCAGGGTCGCGTAGCTGGCGACCTTGATCAGAGCGCCTTCGAGGCGGCGGATGTTTTTGGAGATGTGCTGGGCGATGAAGTTGGCGACATCGGCGGGGATGTTGAACTTCAGGGTCGCGGCCTTGGTGCGCAGAATGGCAAGGCGGGTCTCGAAATCGGGTGCCTGGATGTCGGCGGGGAGTCCCCATTCGAAGCGGGAAACGAGGCGGGCTTCGAGTTTCTGGATCTCGGCGGCGCGGCGGTCGCTGGAGAGGATGATCTGTTTGCCGGACTCGAAGAGGTCGTTGAAGGTGTGGAAAAATTCTTCCTGGATACGCTCTTTGCCGGCGAGGAACTGGATGTCGTCCACCAAGAGGATATCGACGCTGCGGTAGCGTTGGCGGAACTTGGTGAGGGAGTTTTCCTGGAGGGCCTGGATGAACTCGTTGGTGAATTTTTCCGTGGAGAGGTAGGCGACCTTGGTGTCGGGCTTGGCACGGAGGATGGCATGACCGATGGCATGCATCAGGTGGGTCTTGCCGAGGCCGGTGTCGCCGTAGAGGAAAAGGGGGTTGTAGGCCTGCGCGGGAGACTGGGCGACGGCCATGGCGGCGGCGTGCGCCATCTGGTTGTTGGAGCCAACGACAAAGGTTTCGAACGTGTTACGGGGGTTGAGCGAACCGACGTAGGCGGCACCTTTTTCGTCGTAACGGGTGGTGCGCTTCGGGGCGGCGGGCTTGGCGCGGGGGGCGGGGGCGGAGGCTTCGCCCAAGCTAACGCGGGCGTCCGTGGGGGTGCCGGATTTCTTGAGTTTTACGTTAAGAAGACGGCCGGAGGTGAGGCGGAGGCGCTGGACGATGAGATCGAGGTAGTTGTCGCTGATCCAGATCGCGGCAAAGTCATTGGGCACGCCAAGAGTCAGGGTGTCTTCGGTGGCTTCGAGGCAGGTGATGGGCTCGAACCAGAGTTGGTAGACATCTTCCGGAAAGAGTCCTTTGAAATCGCTTTTGACGGTTTCCCAAAGGCTCGGAGATGTGACGGCTGAAGGCATGGAGTAAGTTGACGAAGGATGTGCGGAACTAAGGTTTATTCACACTGGGCCTTTCGAGGTCGGCTGGGGACACTTCGTCACGCGGTTCATGGGGCATCAGGTCGGACGGAAAGAGGGTGGCGGAACAGCAGCGGTAGGAGATGAGATTAGCGCGCTAATCAAATAGCTGGTGGACAGCGGGATGCGATTACTTCGGTGGCGGGTGTCGGAGGGAACTCGAAAAGGATGTGAGAAGGAACAGCCGGAGGAGACCGGGTGAAGCAGGCAGGGAGTCAATAACGGGGAAGCGGAAAAGGGTTTCAAGAGCAACTTTCCGACAAGTTATTCACATCGGGTTTGCGGATAAGTTTTTTGGTTTTTTTGTTGCCACGAAAATGTGACTTTCGAGCGGGGGCGGTGAAATGCGCGGGATGTAGGTGTCCGGGCATTACAGCAATAATTTTGCCTCTGAAAACGTGTCGGAAAGTGACGGATACGTGACGGGGGGCTTGACGGGGCGGCGGTTTTTTCCGGGCGCGTGACGGTCGGGTTACGGCTGAGTTACGGGCGATGGATCGACCCATTTTCCGTGTTCTTTGATGAGAGAAATAAGTCGGGCGTCGGCTTCGGACTGGGGAATGTTATATTGGACGCAGGTTTTGCCGACGTAGAGGTTGATCTTGCCGGGGGCACCGCCGACGTAGCCGAAGTCGGCGTCGGCCATCTCGCCGGGACCGTTTACGATGCAACCCATGATGGCGAGCTTCACGCCCTTGAGGTGGCCGGTCTGGGCGCGGATGCGCTGGGTGGTGGTCTGCAAATCGAAGAGGGTGCGGCCGCAGGAGGGGCAGGCGACGAATTCGGTCTTGGAGATGCGGGCGCCGGCGCCTTGGAGGACGTTGTAGGCGAGCTTGGTGGCGCGGGCCGCGTCGGATTCGGTTTCGATGGAGACGAGGTCGCCGAGGCCGTCGCAGAGCAGGGAGCCGGTGAGGATGGCGGCGTCGAGCAGGCGGGAGAGGAAGGACGGGTCGCCGTTTACGGATGTGGCGGGGGTGTTACGGATCCAGAGCGGGGCGCGGGAGCCGGCGAGCCGGAGTTGTTCGACGAGGGCGCGGTAGGCGCCGGTGGGGTGGGCGACGACGGAGCCGACCATCGGCTGGGTCTGGTTGGCAAGAGTGAACAGAAGGCGGTCTTCGCCGAGGGTGGGCAGGGCGGGGGCGAGGGCGGTGAGGTCGCAGGCGGTGGTGGCGATCGCGAGCGTGTGTCCGCGATTGCGCGTGAACTGGACGAAGGCGAGGAGTGCTTCGATGTCGTCCTCGCCAAAGGTGCGCAGGAACGTAACGGGGGCGGCGAAGTTTTCGCAGGCGGCGGCGACTGCGGCGGCGGTGAGCGAGGGGGCGAGTTCGAGGACGAGGAAGGGAGCGGAGGGTGATGACGTGCGGGCGAGTTCACGGCCCACGTCCTGAAGCTCGGAGGCGGTGTTGACTGGGATGAGCAGGCCTTCGGCGGGCGTATCGGTGAGGCGGGGAGCGGCGAGCTGGGCGATGATCTCGGGCAGGGTCTCGACAGAGGGAACGCGCACGATGACCCGGGGTGGTTGCTCAGGTCCGACCAATGCGGCGGGTGAAAGTGCGAGTGACTGGGTCGGGCGGCGGATGTAGTGGAACGGGTCGACCGCGTCGGCGGTGGAGGCGAAGCGGGCGAACGGTGAGGCGGTGAGGGTGGTCACCGGGCGCCAGAGGGACATGGCTTTCTGCGCGAGGGCCTGCGCGACCGGGATTTCGTAAACACTGTCCTCGGTGAGCGAGACACGAATGGTATCGCCGAGTCCGTCGTAGAGCAGACTGCCGATGCCGATGGCTCCTTTGATACGGCCGTCCTCGCCGTCGCCGGCCTCGGTGACGCCGAGGTGGAGGGGGTAGCGCATGTTCGCCCGGTTCATGCGGTCCACGAGGAGGCGGTAGGCCTCGATCATGACCTTGGGGTTGGACGACTTCATCGACAGGATCATCTGGTCGAAGCCGTGGCTTTCCGCGATGCGGAGGAACTCGAGGGCACTCTCCACCATGCCGAGGGGGGTGTCCCCGTAGCGGTTCATGATGCGGTCGGAGAGCGAGCCGTGGTTGGTGCCGATACGCAGGGATCGGCCGAGCTCCTTGGCGCGCAGGACGAGGGGAGAGAAGGACTCGTGGAGACGCTGAAGCTCGATGTCGTAGTCGGCGTCCGAATACTCTTTGACGGCAAATTTTTTCTTGTCGGCGTAGTTGCCCGGGTTGACGCGGACCTTCTCAACGTGCTCGACGGCTTCCATGGCGGCGGCGGGGAGGAAGTGGATGTCGGCGACGAGCGGGATATGGTCGAAACCGGCGGCGGTGAATTGGGCGCGGATGGCCTTGAGGCACTTGGCGGCGGGGACGTTGGGCGCGGTGATGCGGATGATCTCGCAGCCGACCTCGGCGAGGGCGATGGACTGTTTCACCGTGGCGGCGATGTCCTGCGTATCGCTGGTCGTCATCGACTGGACGCGGATGGGATTGGAGCCGCCGACGCCGACCTGGCCGACCTTCACTTCAATCGTGGATCGGCGGACGGTATGGAAACGGGATGCGCAGTAGGACATTGGGAAAAGACTAATGACCTAGGCTGGATGACCAATGTCAAACCTGTGACGGAATGCGCGGCGCGTCCGCCGGCGACCGGCCTACTTGGCGGGAGCGGTTTGCTCGGTGCGTTCGTCCGCCGCAGTGTCGCGAATCCACCGGCGAATGTCGTAGGAGCTTACGTAAATGATCATCGAAAACAGGAGCACCATGAACACGCTCTGGGTGGTCGCGATGAATTGCGCGGGTAAGTTGCGTCCGCGAAGTTTGCCGATGGTGGCAAAGGCCATGTGGCCGCCGTCCAGCACGGGAATGGGCAGCAGGTTAAAGATGGCGAGGTTGACGTTGACGAGCACCGTGAACCACAGGACGAGGCGGATATCGATTTGCGCCATGGAGTGGAAGCCGCGGGCGATACCGACGGGGCCGCTGAGCTTGGACGGGCCGAGGTCGGATTTGGGGTTGAGCAGTCCGCTGAGCACGCGCCAGGTCATCGTCACGTGTTCGGAGATCTGTTTGAAGGGCGACGGGTGAATGATGATGTAGGGATTCCGATATTCGATGCCCACCAAGTAGGTGTCCTGTCCGGCCCGGTTTTTGCCGAGGTGCGGGGTGACGGAGACGTTCACCACTTGGTTTTTGCGCTTAAGGGTGAGGGCGACGGGGGCTCCGGCGGATTTCTGAACCGTGTCGATGAATTCGTCGATGTTGGCGACGTCTTTGCCGCTGACCGTGAGGAGAACATCTCCGGCGAGGATGCCGGCGGCGGCGGCGGGCGAGTCGGGCAGAGTGCGGTTGACGATCAAGGTGTCGGCCGTTTCGACGCCGATCATGCGGAAGCCGTCGTCACCGGCGAGCAGCGGATGGACGATGACGTTGAGGGTCTGGCCGTCGCGTTCGATGGTGAGGCGGGCCTTGCGGCGGTTGTCGGCGGAATGGCCGGCACCGGCGGCGAGCGTTTGCATGAAGCCGAGCCAGTTATCCACGGATTTGCCGTCGACGGCGCGGATGATGTCACCGACCTGAAGACCGGCTTCGGCGGCGGGGCTGGGAACCTCGCGGCCGTCGGGCATCTTTAGCGTAGCATCGATGACGCCGATGCGGGTGCTGTTGAGAGAGGTGGTGGTCGGCTGACCGACGCCCCAGATGATGCAGGCGAGGACGATGGCGAAGATGATGTTAAAAAACGCGCCGGCACCGAACACGATCATCTTGGTGGCGTAACTGGGCGGGGGGACTTTGGAGAGGTCCGTGGTAGCTTCGCCCTCGATGCCGCGCATGTCGGCGAGCTGGGGCAGGGCAACGTAGCCGCCGAGCGGGAGCCAGGAGAGGCGGTATTCGACGCCGTCCTTGCCCTTCCACGAAAAGATCTTCGGACCGAAGCCGATGGAGAAACGTTCGACGACGACACCACGACGGCGGGCGGCGAGGAAGTGGCCGAGTTCGTGGATGAAGATCGATCCGCCAAAAAAGATGACGATGAGCAGGATCGACCAGAGGTTGGACAGAAGAGAGTTGAGAATATCCACGGGGAGAAAAAGAGGGATTAAAACTGAGAGGATGCGATGCGGCGGGCTTCGGCGTCCACGGCTAGGACCGCCGCGAGGTCGTTGGGTTCAAAAGAAGTGAGTGTCTGCAACGTTTTATCCACCACTTGCGGAATCGCAAGAAAGGGCAGGCGGTTGTCGAGAAAAGCGGCGACTGCGATCTCGTTGGCGGCGTTGTAGATGGCCGGTGCGGTGCCGCCGGCGTGCATGACTTCGCGGGCGAGACGCATCATGGGGAAGCGAACTTCGTCAATGGGGCGGAACTCCAGAGCGACGAGTCGGGTGAAATCGAGGGGCGTCTCCACGCCGGGTGCGCGCTCGGGGTGGAGCAACGCGTGCTGGATGGGGAAGGTCATCGACGGCGGGCAGAGCTGGGCGAGCGTCGAGCCATCGGTGAAGCCGACGAGGGCGTGGACGATGCTTTGCGGATGGATGACCGCGTGGCATTGGTCGGCGCGCAGGCCGAAGAGTTGCTGGGCCTCGATGAGCTCAAGTCCTTTGTTGGCGAGCGTGGCGGAGTCGACGGTGATTTTGGGGCCCATTGACCAGTTGGGGTGTTTGGTCGCGTCGGCCGGGGTGACACGGGCGAGGCGCTCGGCCGGCCAGTCGCGGAAGGCACCGCCGCTGGCGGTGAGGGTGATGCGAGCGACGTCTGCTGAGGAGTGCCCCTGGAGGCACTGGAAAACGGCGTTGTGTTCGCTATCGACCGGCAGGAGTTGCGCGCTGCTGGCGCGGGCGGCGGCCATGATGAATTTGCCGGCGAGGACGAGGATTTCTTTGGAGGCGAGAGCGAGGTTTTTGCCGGAAGCGAGGGCGGCGAGCGCGGGTTCGAGTCCGGTGGTGCCGACGACGGCCACGAGCACGGTATCGGCCTCGGGCAGGCGGGAGAGATCGGTCAGGCCGGCGAGACCGCCGTGAAAGGCAGTGCCGGCGGGGAAGGCCCCCGAAGCGCGGGCGGCGGAGAGCGCGATTTCGTCGAACAAACCGACATGAGGCACGCGAAACTCATGGGCGATGGAGGCGAGTTTTTCCCAGTTGCCGCGCGCGGCGATGGCGATGAGTTCGAGTTTGTCGGGGTGCGCGGCGATGACGCGCAGGGTGTTCTCGCCGATGGAGCCGGTGGCTCCGAGAAGGACGACGCGTTTGCGGGATGGTGATTTAAGGGAGGCGGTCATCGTTCTCGTTCTCTTGCTCGTTCTCGTTCTCGTTCTCTTGGGGTCATTCTCAATGGACGAGAACGAGCAAGAGAACGAGAACGAGAACGATTTTTTACAGCAGACTGAAGATCAGGAAGCCGGCCGGGGCGGTGAGGATGAGGCTGTCGGACAAGTCGAAGATGCCGCCGATGCCAGGTATGGTCGCGCCGGAGTCCTTGGTGTTGGCGCGGCGCTTGATGACCGACTCGACGAGGTCGGAGACGATGCCGAGTGCGGCGAGGGGCAGGGCGATGGCGGCGGCGAGGTGGGGAGTCAGGGCGGCGGGGAAGTATTGGCCGAAGAAATACACGATGCCGGCACCGATCAGGGCCGAGGTGATCATGCCGCCGATGGCGCCTTCCCAGGTTTTTTTGGGGCTGATGACGGGGGCCATCTTGTGTTTGCCGAACGCCATGCCGGAAAGGAGTGCGCCCACGTCGCAGAACTTGGAGACGGCGATGAGCCAGAGGGCGAGTGCCAGGCCGGTGTTGGCGTGGGGTCCGGCAATGAGCAGAATGCGCACGAGGAACTGGAGCATGAACGGCACGTAAACGAGACCGAAGAGCGTCCACGCGAGGGACTCGACGCGGTTCTCGGGATTGCGTTCGCCGACGATGCGGATCGCGAAGACGATGGCGGCGATCGCGAGCAGGTTTTCCGGAGTGGAGAACGGGCAGAGATGGGCGACTACGGGGGCGAGCGTGATAGCGGCACCTAGGAGCAATCCGAGCCGCGAAAAAGGCGCGTGGCCCATGCGGGCGACCATTTGGTAGAACTCACGCAGGGTTAACGTGCCCACCAGCACGACGAGCACGATGCCGCCCCGTGCCTGAAAGAAATACATCGTCGCGAAGATGATGAGCCAGAGGAGGACGGTGCTGAAAATGCGTTTTCCCACGATTGGATGATTAGGCGGTCGTTGCGGGTTTGAGTTGTTCGCTGGTCTGGCCGAAGCGGCGTTCACGCTTGCTGTAGGCTTCCACAGCGGCGACGAGGTCGGCCTTGGTGAAATCGGGCCAGAGAACGGGGGTGAAAACGAATTCCGAGTAGGCGGCCTGCATGAGCAGGAAGTTGCTCACGCGAAATTCGCCGGAGGTTCGGATGACCAGATCGGGATCGGGGAGGTCGGCGGTGTAGAGATGGCGGGCGAAGGATTCCCAGGAGTTGTCGTCGGGGGAGATCTGGCCGGCGGCGATGGCGGCGGCGTAGGCACGGGCGGCATCGACGATCTCGGTGCGCGAGCCGTAGTTGAGCGCGAGGACGAGGGTGTGGTCGGTGAAGTGCGCGGTGGCGGCGATGGCGGCGTCGAGTTGGCGGCGGACGACGACGGGCAGGTCGTTGGTCACTCCGATGGTGAGCAGGCGGACCTGGTTTTTGACCAGAGTGGCGGTTTCCCGTTTTAGGAAATATTCCAACAAGCCCATGAGCGCGCCGACCTCGTCTTGGGGGCGTTTCCAGTTTTCGACGGAGAAGGCATAGAGCGTGAGGTAGCGGATGCCGAGTTCCTTGGAGGCGTCGATGATGCTGCGGACGGTCTCGACGCCGCGACGGTGACCCTCGATGCGGGGGAGGCCTCGTTGTTTGGCCCAACGACCGTTGCCGTCCATGATGATGGCGACGTGGGCGGGGACTTGGGACGGCGTGGCGGGCATGAAAGGAAGGAGGAGTTAGGGCGTGGCGCGGAGCTTTGACAAGCTGCCATCCGCGGGCGGGGCGTTGACGGAAATACTGGACCGGATCAGGTTGGCGACATGAAATCTGCGCCCCTCGATACCACCGAAATCACCCACGCCCTGACGCATCTGCCGGGGTGGTCATGGGAGGGCGACGCGTTGGTGAAGACGTTGACGTTTTTGAATTTCCGGGAGGCGCTGGCGTTTATGCTGAAAGCGGGGTTCGAGGCCGATGCGCTCGATCACCATCCGGAATGGACGAACATTTACAACAAGGTCTCCATTCGACTGACCACGCACGATTCCGGCGACAAGGTCACGGCAAAGGATGTGGAGCTGGCGAAGAAGATGCACCTCCTCGCCAGCTGAACGGCTAGGATTATAGCCCGAGCATGAAGTTGAAGGTGCGATCACCTTCGCCGGGAAGGCCCTCGTGGCCGAAGTCGGGGTAGATCACGACGTCCTTCTTGCAGGTCATTTTGTTGAAGGCGGCGAACTGCGTGCTGGGCGGGCAGATGGTGTCCATCAGGCCGGTGAACATGAGGATCTCGGCCTTGATACGCGGCGCGAGATGCTGAAGGTCAATGTAGCCGAGCTTGGTGAAGATCTCGGTTTCGCGCTCGTGGCGCGGATCGAAGAGGCGGAAGTAGGACTTGAGCTCGTCGTAGGCGTCCTTGGCCTGGTCCATTTCCCAGACGCGCTGGTAGTCGCAGAGGAAGGGGAAGACGGGAGCGGCGCGCTTGACGCGGGGTTCGAGGGAGGCGCAGGCGATGGTGAGGGCACCGCCTTGCGAGCCGCCCATGGCGCCGACGCGGGTCGCGTCCACTTCGGGGAGGCTCATCACGGCGCGGGCGAGTTGGGCCGTATCGAGGAAAATATTACGGAAAAGAAGGTTGTGGGGATTGGGATCGTCGAGGCCGCGGATGATGTGGCCGCGCAGGGTATTGCCGAGGACGCCACCCTTGTCTTGGGATTTACCGCCTTGGCCTCGGCAGTCCATCGAGGCGACGCAGAATCCCTGGCCGGCGTAGCCGAGCTTGCCGGCCCAGTCGCCGCCGTTGCCGGAGTAGCCGTGGAATTGGAGGACGGCGGGGGCGTTTTTGGCACCGGCGGGGCGGAGGTATTTGGCGTAGATGCGGGCACCGCCGGCACCGGTGAACCAGAGGTCATAGCATTCGATGCCTTTGGGGGCGATTTCAGTGCTGCGGATGAGCTCGGGCTTGGGATCAGTTGAGTCCAGTTCGCGGAGGGCTTCGGTCCAGTAGGCGTCGAAGTCGGCGGGGCGAGGGTTGCGGCCCTGATAGGTGCGGAGTTCGGAGAGCGGTTTGTCTACGAGTGGCATGGGTTGGAAAGGGTAGTCAGAAGAGACGGAGCAGGGATCTCTGGCCGACGTCAATAAAGTCGTGAGGGGTGGCCGGAGAGGAGGCGATGGAACGGAGAAAGTGACCTTGGATGTTAAAGATTCCTATGGTTGTCCCGTCTTTTAGCGGGACATAGAACTCACGGGTGTCCGAGTCGTAGGCGAGGGAGGTCAGGCGGACTTGGCGATCGAGTGCGATATCGCCTTGGCGCAGGCCGGCGAGATCGTAGGTCGCAATGCAGGCGGGGTTGTCGCCGTGGAGGATGAGCAGGCGGTTGTTGATCTGGTCGTAGGCAACACCGGAGGGTGGGCCTTGGAGATTCTCCAACGTAATGGTGTGCACGCGGCGGCCTTCTAGATTGCTCTCGACGATTTTGGGCAGCGAGGGATGGGCGAAAAAGAGGTGGCGGTCATGGGAACGGATCGCGAGATCGCCCCGGCCGGGCGGCAGATCTTGGACGAGGAAATTGCGTTTGATTTTCCGGGCCGGGCGATCGATCACGCGAACGAAGTCGCCGGGGTAAATTCGCAGAAACAGGTGGTCGGTGAAGGGGTCGTAGGCGATGCCGTAGAGATCGTTGACCGGTTCAAGGTATGTCGGGATCGCGATATCGGCGTCTCCGGGGAAAAGATCGACAACCGGTTGTTCGGCGCGATTTGCCACGTAGGCGTGAAGGGGGCCGGGGGTGGAGCAACCGGCGGTGAACAGGCACATGCTTGCAAGGAGTCCCAGCGGTGGGATGACGCGCAGGGCATGTTTTCGCATTGTCAACAGCGATGCCTGCCGCGTGATTCGCAGGATGAGAATCGCCTTCATCAGTGGGACGAGTATCGTCAATTCGCCTCTGTTCTCGGCTTGGGAGGAGCGCAGCGTCGAGACAAAATACGGTCCGGTCCGTTATAAGGCTCATGGCGATTGGATATTGTTAAATCGTCACGGGTTTGGCGTGCCGCTTCCTCCGCATGCGATCAACTATCGCGCCAATCTTCGGGCGGTGGCCGATCTAGGGTTTGGCGATGTCGTATCACTCAATTCCGTGGGCTCGCTTAAGACCAGCCTGCCGCCCGGTTCTCTGGTCTCGTGCTCCGATTATGTGGCGTTGCAGCAAGGGCCGGCCACCTACTTCGACGAGGAGTTGAGGGGGGGCGCACCGGGGATCGCCAACAACCTGCTTCCGTTGATCGTGGAACGTGCGGGCGGGGAATTTTTCATCGAGACGGGCAAGGTCTATGTGCAAATGCGCGGCCCGCGTTTTGAAACCAAGGCGGAGATTCGTATCATCAAAGATTGGGGCGATGTGGTGGGCATGACGCTGGCGCATGAGACCGACTTATGCACCGAATTGGAGCTGCGTTATAACTCGCTCGCAATCGTGGACAATTATGCAAACGGGCTTGGTGGCACCGAGATCGACTTCGCCAAATTCAGGGATCATGTGCGCGGAAATCAGGCCAAGGTGAACCGATTGTTTGCGCGTTTGCTGGAGATTTTTAGATAACTGGTTTCCTCTTCGGACTCATGAAAATCGGCGTTATCGGATTGGGAATCATCGGAGGGGTGTGGGCGCGTCATTATGACGCGGCGGGTAAACTGGCCGGAGCGTGGAATCGCACGCCGCAACCGGACTTTCCACAATGGAAAGAATCCTCCGAGGCGGTGGCGAGCGCGGCCGACATCGTGCAGATTGTCGTGGCCGATCCACCGGCGGTGCGTGCGGTGATCGAGCGCATTCTTCCTGTGCTCGGGCCGGGTAAGATCGTGGTGCAATCGAGCACCATTGATCCGCAGAGCAGCGATGAGTTTCGTGCGCTGGTCATGGCGACGAGCGCACGTTATCTGGAGGCACCGTTTACGGGCAGTAAACCGGCGGCAGAGCAAAAGCAGAGTGTGTTTTATCTGGGTGGTGAGGCGGACCTGATCGCGGAGATGGAGCCTGTGCTAGCCTTGGTATCGCAGGCGCGTTTTCACATCGGCGATCACAGGCAAGCGACGACGCTGAAACTGGCGATGAATCTCAACTTGGCAGTGCAGATGCAGGCGTTGAGCGAGGCATTGGTGTTGGCTCGCCGCGCAGGTATCTCCGACGACGTGTTTTTTGGTGCGATGGGCAAGAACGTGGGCTACTCGGGGCTGACGAAGCTTAAGGAGCCGAAGCTGCGTGCTGGGGATTTTTCTCCGCAGTTCTCGGTCAAGCACATGCTCAAGGACATGCGGCTGGCCTCGCGTATCAACGGCTGCGAGGACTTCCCGGTGCTCGACACGGTGCGTGACCGTCTCGCTGCCGCCGAGCGGGCGGGGTGGGGGGAGGAGGACTTCTCCTCGTTGATCAAATTGTTATCATGAGGGGCTCCCTTTGCCGGTTTGCTTTTTATGGCCTGAAGCATGCGCGCCCGTTGACGTGAAGTCGCCCGTCCACATACTGGATTTATGAGCGACTTCGTTTCCGGCCCCGCGGTTACCGACGCCAAGCACACGCTTGACCGTCTGCGCACGAGTATGCGGCAGACGATCAAGGGCAAGGACGAGGTGATCGACCAGGTTTTGATCTGCCTTGTGGCCGGCGGGCATCCGCTGATTGAGGACCTGCCCGGCGTCGGCAAGACCACTCTGGCCTACTCGTTGGCGCGCTCGATGGACTGCGCATTCGCCCGCATCCAGTTCACCAGCGACCTGTTGCCTTCGGACGTGACGGGTGTGGCGATCTACGACGAACAGGAGAAGGCTTTCGTTTTTAAAAAGGGGCCGGTTTTTGCCAACGTGGTGCTGGCCGACGAGATCAACCGCGCCACGCCCAAGACCCAGTCGGCGCTGCTGGAGGTCATGGATCGCGCCAAGGTCACGATCGATGGCGAACCTCATGACGTGGGGTCGCCGTTTATGGTGTTCGCAACCCAGAATCCGGTGGACTACGAGGGCACATTTCCTCTGCCCGAAAGCCAGATGGACCGGTTTCTCATGCGCCTGCATATGGGGTATCCGAAGGAGGCCGATGAACTCGATATTCTGCGTTCAACCCGCAGTTCCTACGACGCCATCGCGCTCAATGCCGTCGCCACGCGTGAGCAGGTGCTGCAGCTACAGGAGATTGCCCAGCAGGTGTTCATTGAGGATACGGTGCTGGAATACATTCTAAAGATCATCGGTGCGACCCGCACGGAGGCCGAGTTCAAGGCAGGCATCTCCGTGCGCGGCAGTCTGTCGCTCAAGCACGCGGCTCAAGGTCGCGCGCTGCTGCATGGGCGTGATTTTGTGATTCCTGAGGATGTTCAGGAACTCGTGGTGCCGGTTCTGGCTCACCGGCTTCTGCTGTTGCGGCAAAGTTCCGATCCGATGGAGGAGCGTCGCACGGTGGCCGCAGTGTTGCGGCGGATCGTCGGCAGCCTGACCGCACCGGTTTGACGCGGAGGCGAGCCGCCATGTCGACATCGCCATTGAGTCAACACCGGTCACTTCCGGTTGGCGCTTCAACCCATGCCGCCGACGGCGGGGTGACTGACTGGCAATCAACGGAGTCGCGTCGTGGGCGCACACGCCAACACCGCTGGCGTATGTTCATGTGGTCTTTGGTGTATCCCTATCGAGGGAATCGCCTGCTGCTGACTTTGCCGGGTGGCATCGTGATCGCCGTGGCGATGGGTATCGCGGCTGCCGCCTACAACACCGCCAACAACATCCTGTTCATTGCGCTCTCACTGTTGCTGGCCTGCCTGCTTTTCAGCGGGCTTTTGTCATGGCTCAACCTGCGCCGGCTGGCGTGGCGGTTGCGGGTGCAGCCACCTCTGCGTGCCGGGCGCGATCACGCGGTTTCCGTCGAACTGCACAACGACAAGCCGGTGCTGCCCGCCTACGGGTTATGGTTCGAGGTCAGAGCAACCGGCGTGAAACGGATGGTGCGCTTGCCTTTGCGTGAACGACTGGATTCTTTGGAGACGACTTCGTTGGAGTGGGTGCTGCGTCCATCGGCACGCGGACGGCTGTCGGTTGAGCTGCTGTCGGTGGGGTCATTGTTTCCGTTTGGTTTCCTGAAAAAAATCATCGGCAGCGAACTTAAGCGCGAAGTGCTGGTGTGGCCTGCGCCGGTGGAATACCAGCGGTTTCCCGTGATTTCCTGGCACCAGCCCGGTCACGTCGAACGCGCCACCCGGGCGGGGCAGGGCGGCGACTTGTTTGCGCTGCGTGCGTATGCCCGGGGAGATTCGCACCGGCAGGTTCATTGGAAGGCCAGTGCGCGTTTGCGACGGCTAATGGTCCGCCAATACGCGGCGGAAACGCAGACGGGTTATTCTTTGTGGGTGCAGACTTCGGCCGAGGATTGGCACCGGACGGATCAATTTGAACTTTTGTGCAGCTTGGTCGCCACGATGGCGGAGGACCTTTTCCGGGGCGGCCGGCTCATGGCGGTCACATTTAACGAGGAGGCCCCGGTGCCGGTGCGCCGTATGCAGGATCTGGAGCGGTTTCTCGATCGGCTGGCATTGGTGAAGCCGTCGCCTGTTTCTTACCACCCGTCCGTGGTCACTCCGACCGTGAAACGGTCCAACATGTTGACTTTTGCGCCCGACGGGGCGCGCGGGGTCGCAGCCTACATCGATGGTGAAAAAGCGGCCACAGCTTAACCTTACCGAGCTCTATCAGCTCAAGTGGATCCTGGGCGGCACCCTGGCGGTTCTCTCGGCGTGGACCATTCTCTACATGGATGTGGAGGCGTGGCTGTGGCTGGTGTTGATCACGGTGTCGGTGCCGTTGGTGCTGCGCTGGCCGGTGCTTACACTGTATGTGCCCCGGTGGGTGCACCGACTCGCCTTCCCTCTGTTCGTGGTGTTGTTTGCGACCGACTATTATCTGAACCACGAGCCGTTGCCGGCGATGATACGACTGGCGATGATGCTGGTGTTTTATCGTGCGGTGACACCGCGCAAGCGACGTGATGATCTTCAGCTCATCGTGCTGGGTTTGTTCCTGGTCGTGGTGGCCGGCGTGCTCACGGCCTCGTTGGCTTTTGCTTTTCAGATCGTGGTGTTCACGGGGTGCACGCTGGTGTTTCTGCTGGTCATCACGTTGATCGATTCGGCCGAGTCCGGACAGGCTCCGGCGGTGTATTCAGCTTCGAGTCCGCCGGTGTGGATGCACATCGAGTGGGTGCGATTGGCGAAGCGGCTGCATCAAGCCACCGACTGGCGTGTGGCTATGCTGGGCACGGGGCTATTCGGTGGAGTGGTAACGGTCTCCGCATTGCTGTTCTTCGCGCTGCCTCGTTTCGAGATCAGCAACACTTTTTTTCTCGATAACCTGATGTCGAAACAGTCGAGGTCGGGCTTCAGCGAGAACGTCCGATTCAGTGACGTGACCGATATTCAACAGGATACCAGCGTGGCCTTGCGGGTGGAGGTGACGGATCCCCGGATGATCCCGTCGGAACCTTACTGGCGCATGCTGGTTTTGGACTCATATTCCAGCGGGGTTTTCGGCGTGTCCAACGACCTGCTGGATCAGATGCGCAATGAGAAACTCAAGGCGGCGCGTATCGTTGGCAGCGCTCGACCGAGGGCGGGGGATGCGGCTTGGACGTTCTATCTTGAGGGGGGCACGAGCCGTTACCTGCCGTTGTTGGGAAGCTTCCACCATGCGCAATTCAGCGGAGGGCCGCAGGACTACGCGATTAACGACGAGCTGCGGATTTTGCGTTTGGAGAAAACGCCGGCCAAGATGTTCGCTTACCGGGTCGAGGGTATGCGCTATGAGTCCGAACTGGGGCCGGTGGAAGTAATCCAGCACCGGGATCCGGTTCCTCCGACGATGATGGATTCCCCGGGTGATTATACGGGACTGCCGCGCGTGGCCGCCCCGATGCCCTCTTTTCTCAGTCTAAGCTTGGATGCTGCGGAATTGGCAACGATCACGCAGTGGGCGAAAGCGTTGGGTGCACCCGACGGAAATGCGCCGGCGTTTGCGCGCAAGGCCTGTCAATGGTTGGCGGAACAGCATGGGTATTCGATGCAGATGACTTTGCCGGTTGGCGATGGCGATCCACTTTTCCGCTGGATGAGGTCTACGCTGCCGGGGCATTGTGAATTGTTCGCGGGCGCGTTTACGGTGCTGGCGCGTTCGGCGGGCTATCCGTCGCGCATGGTCACGGGATTCCGCGGTGGTTCGTGGAACGCCGAGAGCGGACACTTGATCATTCGTAATTCCGACGCGCACGCCTGGTGTGAAATTTTTGACAAGACCAGTCAGGCGTGGGTGCGGGTTGATCCGACGCCCGGGGCACCGGCGGTTGGACAGCAATTGGCCAAGGAAAGTCCGGAGGCGGTTTTGGCCCGAATTCGCGATACGAGTTGGACCGGACGGTTGGATAGTCTCCGTATGTTTTGGTATCGGCGCATCGTTGATTTCGACCAGAACTCGCAGGCCAAGCTGGCTCGTGATGCGAAGACGGCGATCGAGTTGCGGGCCAAGCAACTGAAGCAGTTGATCAATCAACGACTGGAGGCGGCGGTCAGGTGGTTGCAGGAGCCTTGGGATATTAAGCGTTTGGCGGCGTGGATCGGCGTGGTCGTGATGGCATTTGCATTGGTGCTGTGCTGGCGGAATTACGGGCAGGGATTTTGGATGCGTTGGCGCAGCGGTATGACAAGGCGTGGAGTGGATCCGGTGAGACGTGAGGCGGGACGTTGGTTGCGACGGATCGAGGAGGTGGCACCGGTGGTTGGCGATGAGGAGCGCGCCAGAGTGCGGGCGGAACTGGAGCGGTTACGCTACGGGCCGCGTCAGAGCTGGCCTAATCCGCAGGGGGCGTTTCGTCGTGCCAAGAGGGTGTGTCGCTAGCCTGACGGGTGGGGACTCCAAAGAGACCGATCTTACCTTGAAAGCAGCGTCGGAGGAAGCAGCGGGGAGGAGGGCGGGACTTTGCGTTTTTCGTCCCACTTTTTGAGAATGGCTTGGGCCACGGGGCCGGCCATGCGACCGCCGCCGGTTTCTTCGCCGACGTTGCCTTCGACCATCACGGCGATGGCGATCTGCGGGTTTTCCACGGGGGCGAAGCAGATGAAGGAGGCGACGTTCAGATTGCCCTGCGGACCGTGGACTTGGGCGGTGCCGGTCTTGCCAGCCAGGGTGAGTCCGGGGATGCGCATGGCGGGCACGGTCGTAAACAGGCGGGCGGTTCCATGTTCAACGCAACCGACCATGCCGTCGACGATGGCCTTGTGTTGCTCGGGTGTAAGGCCGATGGGCTCGGAGTGCTGAGCGGGTCGGTCGGGATCGTGAAGGAGGTAGGGACGGGTGACGGTTTCGTTGCGGGCAAACGAAGCAACGAAGCAGGCCATCTGCAGAGGGGTGACGCCGATGAAGCCCTGGCCGATGGACATGTTGGCGGTATCGCCGGGAAACCAGGATTCGTCGCGGCGGGATTTTTTCCACGCGGCGTCGGGGATCAGCATGCTCTTCGTTTCGTAGGGCAGATCAATGCCGGTGGGGCGGTCGAGGTGAAAACGGTCGGCCATGGCCGAGATTTTTTCGGCGGTGGTGGCAATGCCGAACTTATAGAAGAAGGAATCGCAACTCACGGCGATCGCTTCTCTCAGGCTGATGACACCGTGGATGCCGTGGCCGTTTTCGCAGGTGAACCGGCGTCCGGCGATCATGACCGAGCCCACGCAGTCCACGGTGAAATCTTCTGCGGAAATGCCGCCGGTGGCGAGTCCGGCACTGGAGGTGACGATCTTGAAGGTGGATCCGGGGGGATAAATGCCGCTGACGGCGCGGTTGAGCCAGGCACCTTGGTCATTGATTTCCTTGGCCTTGGCGTGATTGAGGCGGGGAATGAAGTCGGTGAGATTGTAGTCGGGTTTGCTGGCGAGCGCGAGAACCTCGCCGGTGCGAATATCGATGGCGACGGCGGCACCGTTGAGCTCGGTTTCGACGAGAGCTTTTTCGGCGGCAATCTGCAGATCGGCGTCGAGGGAGGTGTGCACATCGTGGCCGTGAATGGGTTGGCGTTTGGACAGCGGGGGATTGACGCGGTAGCCAGCGGGATCGACGCGGTAAATGGCTCCACCGGTCTCGCCTTGAAGGAGTGAGTCGAAGCGCGCTTCGAGACCTTCCCGACCGATGGTGCCTTTCATTTTGAAGGTGGTGAGCTCGGCACCCGGGAAGTCCTCGGCGGCCTCGATGGCATCGTTGGCGGTGACGTAGCCGAGAGTTTGTGCGGCGATGGAGCCGATCGGGTAGTCGCGGATACTGGATACGTAGACCTGTAGCGGGGAGGTTACGGGCAGCTGTTCGATGAGCTTCGCGTATTCGGAGGCTTCGAGATCATCGAGCAAGAGGTAGGGGAGCAGGAGTTGTTGATGGAAGTGTTTGTCGAGGTCGTCGGCGTCGAGTTTCTCATCACGGCCCAAAGTGCGGTTGACCTGGTCGAGGTAGCGTTGGACGACGGTGTAGCGGGCGATCCGCTCCATCTGCGAGGAGGACGGGCGGTCTTTGTCATCGGCATCGACGTAGGCTTTGTGGATACGGATATATTCGGTGCGGAAATTTCGCCTGAGTTCGCCGAGGTAGAGGGTGACTGCGAATCGCGGGCGGTTGGTCACCAGCAGGCGACCGTCCCGGTCGTAGATATTGCCGCGCGGGCCGGGGACGAGCACGCGACGCTGGTTCTGACGGCGTTCGCTTTCGTGGTAGATGTCGGTGCGCAGGAGTTGCTGGTAGGCGAGACCGCCGATGAGTGTCAGCAGCAGCAGGGCGATGAATAGATAAAAAACGATGACCCGCGGGTCGTAGCCCTTGTGGGTTTCGACGAGAGTGCCGCTGCGTTCAGAACCGGTGCCCGACATGGCTCAGAGTGAGTGGCGTGAAAAATCACGCAGGTTGGTGCCGATCAGCTCGAGCAGGCGTTGCTGCATGGCGAAAAACCACGGTGCGATCAGAGCCAGAACGATCTGTGAAATCAGGAGGTCGATGAACCCGCGCAGCCAAGCTTGGGACGCTTCCACCACGGGGTTGATGCAGATGAAGCTCATGACGAGGAACAGACCGAGATTGGCCAGCAAGGCAACCACGACGCCCACGATGGTCTCATCGCGCGGAGCGCGGGCGCGAATGGTGTAGATCACGGCGTGAGCGGCTAAAAAAAGGAACCCCTGTGTTCCGAAGATGACCGGTGTGTTGGCGTCGAGGAGAAGCCCGGCGAGGAAGGCGGCGATCGCACCCGTGCGATAACCGAGTCGGAGTGCGGCGAAGGCCACAAACAGACCGCCGCACCAGACGTGAATCTGCCAGGTTGCCAGGTAGTGATTGAGCTGGCCGAGCAGGGTCGCGAGCAGGATGGAGGCTGCCAAAAGGATGAGCACCCGGCTTTTCATGCGTTTAGCGGACGGGTAACAGCGGGTCGGGCACCAGCACCGTGACCTCGCTGAGAGCGGACAAGGCTGAGTCGAGACTGACCTCGCCGGATTTGAACAAACCGTCGGTGCTGGGCTCGAGCCGGGTTACGTAGCCGATGGTAAGGTTGGGCGGAAACACGCCGCCAAGGCCCGAGGTGACAAGGCGCCTGGGGGTTGCCGGAGCCACAAAAATGTCAGTCGGCACATATTCGACTGCACCGACGGCGGCCCCATAGGATGGATTGATGCCGCCTTGGTAGCTGATCGGACGAGTGTCCCCCTCGATGACGGCCGCAATACGAACGCCCGGATTGCTGACCAACTCGACCGTGGCGGTGTAAGCGTAAACCTCTTTCACCCGACCGACGATGCCACCAGCATAGATCACGGGAGCACCCGCAGTGATACCGTAGTTTCGACCCTTGCGGATGACCAGTTGCTGCCACCAGGACGAAAATTCACGAAGCACTACCCGGGCGGGTTCGGCCCGGTAGCCCGGAGGAATGGGGAGCTTGAGAACCCGACCCAGACGTTCGAGTTCGTTGCGCAAAACGGCATCCTGTTGGAGACGCGATTCGTAGGCGGCGTTGAGACGGGCAAGGTCGCGACCGGCTTCGATGAGCTCGTTTTTGGAGCGCGTCTTGAGCGACCAGAAATCCTGCAGGTCTCGTATGAAGGAGGCCGTTGTCTCCATCGGAGCCTGGAGCTCAAAGAAACTGGCCCGGGCAAAGCGCTTGACCGCAGTAGGAATCAGCAGCCAGGCGACCAGTGCGATGCCCAGGGTGAGAAACGGTTTGGCTTGGTCGAAACGCTGAGAGGGCACAGGCGGCGGAATTTACGAATTACGGGTCACGATTTACGAGTAGGCGGCCATAGGGAGCTGGCAGGGGAGAACCGTAACCCGCAAATCGGCAAGTCGTAATCCGTCAGACGTTTTGAAGAACCCAATTGAGATCGTTAAGCACGGCTCCCGTGCCGTTGGCGACGGCGGAGAGGGGATCGTCGGCAATGGTGACCGGCAGGCCGGTCTTGTCGCTCAGCAGCCGGTCGATGCCCCGGATGAGGGCGCCGCCGCCGGCCATGACGAAACCACGGTCAACGAGATCTGCGGAGAGTTCGGGCGGGCAGCGTTCCAATGTGGAGCGAACCGCGTCAACGATGGCCGTGATGGGGTCGTTCAACGCCTCGCGGATCTCCTGGGAGGTGATGTGGATGGTCTTGGGCAGGCCGGCCACGGAGTCGCGTCCCTTGACCTCCATGGTGAGCTCTTCGTCGAGCGGGTAAGCCGAGCCGATACGGACCTTGATCTCTTCGGCGGTGCGTTCGCCGATGAGGAGATTGTAGGCGCGCTTCATGTAGTTGACGATGGCGCTGTCGAGTTCATCGCCAGCCACGCGTATCGACTTTGAAAATACGATGCCCGAGAGGGAGATGATGGCGATCTCGGTGGTTCCGCCGCCGATGTCCACGATCATGTTGGCGGCCGGTTCGTCGATGGGCAGGCCTACGCCGATGGCGGCTGCCATGGGCTCGGGGATGGTGATGACGTCGCGGGCTCCGGCATGGGTGGCGGAGTCCTTCACCGCGCGTTTTTCGACCTCGGTGATGCCCGATGGAATCGCGATGACAACCCGGGGGGCGACGCGCAGGGAGTTGTTGTGCACCTTGCGGATAAAATAGCGCAGCATCTCCTCGGTCACATCGAAATCGGCGATCACGCCGTCCTTCATCGGGCGGATGGCGGTGATGTTGCCGGGGGTGCGCCCGAGCATTTTTTTGGCTTCTTCGCCGACGGCGCGGACTTTGCGAGTGACGGTGTCCAGGGCGACTACGCTGGGTTCACGCAGAACGATGCCCTTGTCCTTTACGTAGACGAGGGTGTTGGCGGTGCCCAAGTCGATGCCGATGTCGTTGGAGAAGTAGCCAAATAGATTGGATGCCATGTGCGGGTGTTTACGACGACGCCTGCGCCGTTGAGACTACAAACGAATGATGCTCGTGGGTGTCAAAGATGAAAACCGCCTACTGTAAAACCGCCAGCTCCTGTATTGGACTTTGCAGATGGTGTTTCGCGGTGCCGTGGAGCCAAGGCCTCCTAGCGTTGTCGTAGTGGAAACGGGTGTTTTTAAGGCAAGATATTAGCCATTAATCAAGTTGATGGGTTAGGAGGGGCCGGGAAAGAAATCAGGTTATTTCTGGTGCTCTATGCGGTCAGTTGGGGAGTGCACTGGATTGTGCTGGTTCGCTTCCGACTCGGCAGCCTTGGCCGATCCTCATTTTTCCCGCACACTGGTCCGATTTCTTTCCTCGGCACACCTATGGGGCGGATTAATGGGGTATTTCACTAACCGGGTGACTGGTGTTTGTCACCATATAATAAATACAACCGGCTCTTTTGTAAGAAGAAACGATGTCTAGGACGTATCAAATGACCCGAATGGACGTAGCTGGCACGCGATGTGGTATAAGACCGGGAGAACACTTCACATTATGGCCAACAATCTAGCTATTAACCAAATCATGCAGGCGCCCAATGTGATTGGGTATGTCCGCTGTTCAGAGGCCGGTGACGTTATCGAGCAAGAGGGCAACGAAGTTGATGTGCTCGCGAACGTGATCGTTTATTTCCAGCAAATCGCAGTGCTCATCGGAGAATCCTTCGGGTTGGAGCACTTTCATGAAGCACAAATCCAAGGCAAATCGCTCACGGTGGTTTGCATACCGGTCAACAACGAGGTGGTCGGCGTGATTCTCAATTCACGCGCTCGGGTAAATGAGATCGTTTCCCAGATGCGCCAAATCTTAAGCCTTAGCTAACTCATTTAAGTCATGGTCCTTAATAAAGTTTTTGACAACGTTTTGGATATTCCCGGCGTGGACGGCGTATGCCTGTTCGGCCTATCTGGTGAGATTTTCTTGAACCGGATGCCGGCCTTTCTTTCCCCTGATGTCTTTGCCGACGCGCTTCGCCGTATCACCGCGCTCTACGAGACGATGGATGAGAATTTCCTGCCCTGTGACGATTATCTACTAAGATTCTCCGAGAAGTGGATCCTCTTCCGTCGCACCGACCAGGCGGTGTTGCTGGTTTTGGCTGCTGAAACGGCCAATTTCGCTTCGACTCGCATGGTTACTAACATGGCGCTGAAACACCTCACTCCGGCCGCTTTGGCCGAGTTGGCTCCGGCATCTGCAACAGCTGCTGCTCCGGTCGCACCGGTGTCGCGCATGTCGACTGGGGCCACGCCTACGCCGTTTTCAGCATCACCATTCCCGACGGCGTCGGCCCCCGCAGCCGCTGCACCGGCGCCCGCTCCGGAGGCTCCACACGTTGAGCACGCAAAGCCGATGCGCATATTCCGCGGACGTGCGTATTGATTAATTTAATACAAACAAGTATTGCGCACCTTCCGGCAGGTGTTTTTTTCGACGCTGAATGAGTTCACAAGCACTGTTATGCATGCCCGATGCGCGTCTGCGCAGTCTGTTTTCACTGTTGCTGACCGACAGTGATACGCAGGTTACCTCATGTAATGATAGTGATGAGTTTCAGCGTGTATTAGTGACTCGGTTTTATGATTTGTGCGCGATCACCCTTGATTTAACCAAGGACATGACCGCCTTTATCAAGGCGGTGCGCTATCTTTCCCCGGATACCCGTATCTTGTTGATAGCAAACAAGGATGACGTGGAACAGATACTCCCGCTTTTTTCATTGGGGATCAATGAGCTTTTGTTGCAGCCGATAAATCCGAAGAAGGCCATAGCGGCTATTCACAAGATGATCGAGTCGCAGCAGGTCGCGGCCCAAACTGAGATGGTCGAGGAGCAAAGTGCCGAGCACGCGGCAACCCAGCAGTCTGGCGCATCGTATCGCCCCCAGCACTTGGTGGCGCGCAGCCCTGCTATGCGAGCGATTATCAGCCAACTATGGCAGGCTCGTCAGGAGGCGCTGGGTGTAATACTTCGTGGAGAGCCTGGCACTGAGTTTGAGCTGATCGCTCGCGAGTATCAGTCCATGTGCGGAGATCCCAACGGGTATCTCTATGTTCTCGGCCATCATGAGGTCACTTCCGAGGGACTGGCGACGGCGGCCTCTTTGGACCGCCTAAGCGATGGCGTGTTGAGGACATTTTTGATCAAGGATCTGGAACTGCTTCCGGCGTTTAATCAGGCGCAGCTCTTGGATTTTCTGCGGCTGGCCAAACGTCGTCGTGATCGCGACAAGCCGCTACGATTTGTTTTCACGGTGGCTGAGTGCGATTCTGAGGGGCGTAATCTTGATCTGCCTTTTATCGAGGAGCTGCTGTTTGTTGTCCCCACTTACGTAAAAGTGCCGCCGTTGCGTGAGCGCAAAGTCGATATCGAGCCTTTGGCACGTAAGCTCATGCTCGATCTCACGGCGATTTATCCTGAATATCGGGCTCGTTCGCTTAAATCAGGCGTTCCCGAGTGGCTGTCAGGTCGTTTATGGCGGGGGAATCATGATGAGTTTTGCTCTTATCTTCGTCAGGCGATCATGGAATGCCCGAGTCGTGAGGTGACCATGGCCTACCTAACCACGCGTGAGGCTGCATTGGTGGGACGTCCCGCCGGCGGGGTTCCGCCTCCCCTTACGGCTACAACTTCAATGGACACGACAGTCGCGACTGCGGTGCCAGCAGCTAAGCGGCCCGCAGTTGTGGTGCCGACCGTTGGAGAGAAGTCGGGACGGCTGACCGCCAAGGAGCTTTTGGCTACTTTGCGTTGATCGGGCGGGCGTAGCCTGCAGCTGGATTGTTAGAAGGGCTCGTTGATTCGAATACTCCGCGAAGCTTACTTCAGCTTGGATGTGTAGGACACAGTGGCTTTACGCCGCATTTTCGATCATAGCGCGCAAGCTCGCTCCACTTCCGAACCATTGCGGATTAAAGCCGTTCCTGCGTTTTTGGCAATGCCGTGAGGGTTACAACAGGATGTTTACGATTGGATGGCTGGGGTGGTTTCCCGTAGCCAAGTGTAGTAAAAAACGCGCCATGTGGCGCGTTTGGAAAGACGAGAGGACAGGGGGCGATTCGTTTAGTTTGAATCGTTGCTCTTAACAGACTCCTTCTTTGCAGCCGGTTTTTTCTCGGCGGTGTCATCGTCGTCGGAGTTCTCGTTGGAGGCCTTTTTGAATTCCTTGATCGACTTGCCCAAGCCCTTGGCGAGATCGGGAAGCTTCTTTGCGCCGAAGAGGAGCATGACGATGGCGAGAATCAGAATGAGTTCCATACCACCGAGACCAAAGACTCCGGCGATGGGAAAAGAGGGACTGTTCATAGTGGGATTTGAGAGTTAGCCGGCACTAGCAGTGAAGCAAGGGGGAAAGCGTTTTCGCGCGCCATTGCTTAGCGTATTGTCGGTGGGAAAATCACTTCGTCACCCACTTGCGGTTGGCCGGCGAGCAGCCGGGTTCCGAGCGCGCGTCCTTGAAGATAGGGCGACCCCTGGAGTCGTGCAGTGGGTTGCAGATCATCTCGGCGTGAGATGAGAATACTGTCACTGTAGTTCGTCGGTAAAACAGAGTAGGGGGCCAACTCGACGATGACGGCGAGGGTGCGCATATCGACCGCAATGACGCGACCCACGACTTGAACGGGACCGGGCACGGTGAGATCCGACCGTGCAGTTGCTTCCGCTGAACCACCGGGGTTACCGGTGGTTTTGCTGCCGTGCGTGATGCAGCCGGCAAACAGCAGGCTGCAGAGCGCGAGGATAAACGCGCATCGCATGGCGGAGCTCAGGGGAGTTGTGGGATGACCGGCTTGTTGGCCTGAACCTGTTTCAGCAGGTTCTGCGCATTGTCGATCTGCTCGGCATCGAAGAAGCCGTGCAGTTGGCGAATACGCGTCGGGTGGCGCATCTTGCGAAGTGCCTTGGCCTCGATCTGACGGATACGTTCGCGGGTAACCTTGAATTGTTTGCCGACCTCTTCGAGGGTGCGGCTGTAGCCATCCACCAGACCGAAGCGGAGGGACAGGACGCGGCGTTCGCGCTCGGTGAGTGAATCAAGCACGTCGATGATCTTCTCGCGGAGGAGCGAGTAGGCCGTCATGTCGTAGGGATTTTCGGCGGACTTGTCTTCGATGAAGTCACCGAAGGAGGTGTCGTCGCCGTCGCCCACGGGCGATTGGAGCGAGATGGGCTGTTGAGCCATCTTCATGATCTGCTGCACGCGTTCGACGGGCAGGCTCATTTCATCGGCAACTTCCTCGGGCGTCGGTTCGTGGCCGAATTCCTGAAGGAGCTGTTTCTGCACCTGCATGACCTTGTTCAAGGTCTCGATCATATGGACCGGAATGCGGATGGTGCGGGCCTGGTCGGCGATCGAGCGGGTGATCGCCTGGCGGATCCACCACGTGGCATAGGTGGAGAATTTGTAGCCGCGGCGGTATTCGAATTTTTCGACGGCCTTCATCAGGCCCATGTTGCCCTCCTGAATGAGGTCGAGGAAGGAGAGGCCGCGGTTGGTGTATTTCTTGGCGATGGAAATCACCAAGCGAAGGTTGGCCTCGACCATCTCGGTCTTGGCCTTGTGGGCCTCGCGAACGTGGACGTTAGTCTGGTGGACGACGCGGAGCAAATCGGTCGGGGTGATGCGCTGTTCGGCCTCGATTTGTTTGAGGCGTGCATGGATCGACTTGGTGTCGATGGCGGCATCTTTCTTAGTCTTCGGGTGCTTGGCGCGGTCGAGCTGGTGTTCGAGCTGCTCGATCTCGCTGAGCACGGGCTGGAGCTGCTCAAGCCACTCCTCGTAAACCTTCAGCTTGAAGTAGAACTTGGAGAAGTTGGCGCGCAGGGTGGCTTCGCGCTTCGTGTGCTTCGCCAGGATTTTTTTGCGATCGGGCTCGGCTCGGGCCTTGAGGTATTCGTCCCAAGAGTCGGCGACGGACTCTTCGTTTTTCTGGGTGAGTTCGACGAGTTTGGGCAGTCCCTTGAAGTAGGCGTCGCGGCTCTCGATCTTTTTGTCGATGACGATGCGGTCGAAGCGCTCTTCGCGGTTGATGAGCTTTGCACCGAGTGTCGCGATGTATTTGCCGATGATGGCGGTTTCGAAGAGTGCGCTCTGGGCCTTGAGTTCGGCGTTTTCGATACGCTTGGAAATTTCAACTTCCTGTTCGCGGGTGAGCAGGGGCACCTGGCCCATCTGCTTGAGATACATGCGAACCGGATCGTCGAGGATGTCGTGCTGCGAGGAGCGGGACTCTTCCTCCTCGGCCTCTTCTTGGCGCTGCTTGTAGTCTTCGACCTGATCGGGTTCGAGGATCTCGATTTCGAGATTCTGCAAGATCGAGAGAACGTTATCGATCTCCTCCTGGTTTTCGACGGAGTCGGGGAGCGCCTCGTTGATGTCGTCGAACGTGAGGTAACCCTGTTCCTTCGAGAGACGGATCAGGTTGCGGATCTTGTCGTTGATACCGCCGGCGGGCAGATCAACGCCGGGAGCAGCGGCGTCGCCCGAACTAGGGCGGATGCGTTCAATGGCAGCCTCGACGGCTTCTGAATGGGAATCGGTATCGGCGGACTTGGCTTTGCGCGGCATGGTATCGTGATCGGGGAAAATGATTAAGCTGCGGGAAGCCTCAACGGCGCGCGCAGCTGTCGCTTAATGTCTAGGAGTTCTTTAAATAGAGAATTTGCGTCAACGTTACTGTCCGCAGTGGCATTGGCTAGAGCAAGTTCTATTTGGCGGACGCGGGGCTCCAGCGTTCGAGCCTGTATTATCCGGAGGCCTTCATTTGTAACCTTCACCGGATCATCTATTTGAGGAGTTTCAAAGAGAAGTGATGCAATCCATGTTCGTTCCTCGTCGGTTTCAAGTAAATCGTCGAGGTGATCACGGCCCGGCCAGGCGTCTTGCTCAAACTCGGCCAGAAAGCGGTTGAGGAGCACGCCGGCAGGGTGGGTGACATCTATCCAGTCGTGCGGGAGCGTGCGGCTGAGTGTGTTGCCGAGATGTTCGAAATTCAGGATCACCATTAGCAGGTGGTGCTCGGGAGTATCCTTGGTGGCGACCTCGGGTTTCGGAACGGAAATGGGTTCATCAGCCGCCGATGGTGCGGGCGCCGGACGACTGGCTTCTTGGCGGTCGTGCCGAAGCCGCTGGTGATCGAAGTCCCTTTGCAGTGCCGATAGGGGAAGGCGTAAGAGGGCGGCGACTTCGGCGAGAAACTGGGAGCGGGCGACCTCGGATTCGGCGTTGAGGACGAGGGCGTGGAGTTCGGCCGCCACGCGGGCTTTTTGTTCGGGTGTGGCGGTTTCGGGTGATGGCAACAGCGCGCGGCAAGCGAAGGCCATGGCGGAGAGCGCGGCTTTGCGCACGTCCTCGTAGCCGGCGAGTCCGCGTTCGAGAAAAAGCAGATCGGGGTCGATCTTGGTGTCGGTCGCGCCGCCGAGAAAGCGCACCTCAAGGCCGGCCTTGAGTGCCATCGGCAGAAAGCGCAACGCGGCTTTTTGGCCGGCGCTGTCGCCGTCGAAGAAGCACTCGACCTGACTGCTGTATCGACGAAGCAATACAAGTTGTCCCTCGGTGATTGAGGTTCCCTGCGGGGCGATGGCGGTTTTGAGGCCTACGCTCCAGCTGCGCAGGGCGTCAAGCTGGCCTTCGACGAGCACGAAGGGTTTCCCTTCGCCGACCTGGCTGCGGGCGCGGTCGAGGTTGAAGAGGAGGTTTCCCTTGGTGAAAATCGGAGTCTCGGGCGAGTTGACGTATTTGGCCTCGCGTGCGGGATCGTCCTGCGGAGTGAGATCGGTCTGACGTGCGGTGAATGCCACCACGCGGCCTTGGTGGTCGCGAATGGGGATCATGAGTCGTCCGCGGAAGCGGGATTTGAACGAACCAAGTCCGAGCACGGAGCCTTCGCGTATGAAAAAGAGACCGCATTGGCGGAGCGCTTCTTCGGAGTGTTTTTTCTTGAGCAACGCGGCGGCGAGCGAGGCATCGGCGGGTTCGGCCGCGCCGATTTTGAATTCGTCGGCCAGCTCGTGGGTGAACCGGCGTTTATCGGTCCAGTAGCTGCGCATCCAGTCGCCCGTCGGTGAGGAGGCTTTGAATGTTTGATGAAAGTGTTCGGCGGCGGTTTCGTGGATGTCGAAAATCTCCTGGCGCAACGAACGCTCCTCGCGGCTGGGGCCGCCCGAGCCTTCTTCGTATTCGATGGGGATGCCGAAGCGGCTGCCGAGGGCTTCGATGGCTTCGGTGAAGTTGAGCTGTTCGGTTTCGCGGACAAACGTGATGATGTCGCCGGCCTTGCCGCAACCGAAGCACTTGTAGAAGCCCTTGTCGGGATCGACGTGGAAGGAGGGTGATTTTTCGTTGTGGAAAGGGCACAGTCCCTTGAATCGCGAGCCAGCCTTGCGCAGGGTGGCGACCCGACCCACGACATCGACAATGTTCACGCGAAGTTTCAGGTCGCGGAGACAGGTGGGTTTGATGACGGGCATGGAGTGGCGGGCGTGCGCGAAGGTATATGCGACGAAGTTTGCACTTTTACCCCCATCCGAGGTCTGTCAAGAACTGCGGGCTGGTCTGCCTGCGATGGTTTTGTCGCGGGTGTTTCCTTCTCCATGTATAATCTTCGCTTTGTGCTCAAAAATGTGGTCGCCGTGGTGGCGGGTGCGGTTGGCGCGTTCGCTGCGGATGCGCCGACGCCAGTGGCTTTGCCACCGGTTTCCCCGATGATCTGGGAGGCGAAGCTGCGGGATTTTTCCGATGCGAGCTACGCGATGGATGTAGAAAAATTAATCGCGCATTTCGAGGCCTCCATCGGACAAAAATTGGAGCCGGGGGCCAAGGGAAAGGTGGGGTTGAAGATCTACGCCGACTCAGGCCCCGGTCTCGCGACACCGCTCGGTCTCACTAAGGCGGTCATCGCCGCGCTGGAGCGACGTGGATATACCAAGGACAAGATTTTTCTGGTCGGCTTGAACCAGCAGAGGTTGCGCTTCACGGGCTACCTCCCGTCACTGGTCACGGGCAAGTCGGCGTTCGAGGGGCACAAGGTCTATGTGCTGGAGTCGGGGCGCTACTTTGATCCGGTGTGGTTTTACGACAGTCCGTTGCCCTCGCGCTTTGATCCCATTCTTGCGCAGAAAAGTGTGGAGTCTTTCGACTCAGAAACGACGCTGGAGCAGGACCGTAAGAGCTTCCTGGCCACGCCGCTTTTTGTGGATGCCGATTTCTGGATCAATCTGCCGGTTTATACCGACCATCCGGTGCTCGGGGTAAACGGTTCGCTGGTCAACGCCACGTTGTGGAACGCATCCAACACCGCGCGATTTTTTCGCAGTCCGGCGAGTGCGCCGGCGGCCGTGGCCGAGATGAGTGCGATTCCCGAACTCCGGGGAACCTGGATGTTCACGTTGGTGAGCTTGGAGCGGTATCAGTTTATCGGCGGACCTTGGTTTAACTCGCTGTATACCATTTCGGAGCCGCTTTTGTGGTTGGGCACCGACCCGGTGTTGTTGGACTCCATCATGTTGGAGCGTATCAACCACTACCGGGCTCGTGATGGGTTTAATCCGATTTCGGATGACATTCGAACGCTGGAGTTCGCCTCGATTTTGGGGGTGGGATCACGCAAGGTATCCGATGCCAAGTTTGTGCCGATAGGGAATTGATGTAAAATCCCCTTGTCTCGCCCTCCGTCCTGATCCCATTTCTAAGGTTGTAATTATGTCCGCCGTGTATCTCCCGCTTCTCATCCAACTTATTCTCGCCGCCGGTCTGGCCTGCTTGATCGTCGGCGTCAGCCATCTGTTTGGCGAGCGGCGCAAGAAGGACACCGCCATCACCGATACCGCCTACGAGTGTGGGGTGAAGGCAGACGGATTGGTTCATACGCGGTTTTCGGTGAAGTTCTACGTCACCGCCATGTTGTTCATCCTCTTCGATATCGAAGTGGTTTTCATGATTCCGTGGGCGTTTATTTACCGTGATTTTCTGGCCAATAACCTTTCGATTCTCGGTCCCATTCTTTTCTTCTTTGGCGTGCTGGTGCTGGGTTTGTTTTACGAAGTGAAGAAGGGCGCTCTCGAGTGGGAGAAGTGACCGCGCATGCGGCCTGAGCGAGGCGATTTCCGATGAAACTCGACAAGATCATCGCCCGCAACCGAATCATCGACCTGCGGAGCACGGATATGAAGGGGGCTCTGACCGAGCTCCTGGCGGTGTCCGCCAGTAAGTTTCCCGATCTCAAGCAGGACGCGCTGTTGCGTGGCCTGTTGCAACGCGAGAGCACGATGACGACCTACCTGGGCGCAGGTGTCGCGCTGCCGCATGTGCGGGTTAAGATGGGGCGTCGTTATGTTTTGGCGATTGGCCGCAGCCGCACGGGAATTCACAACGACAACACGGTCGGCGAGGAGAAGATCCATTTGATCTTTATGCTCCTGGCCGACGAAAAGGCGCGGGACTACTTGCAGCTGCTCGCCTCGATTGCGCGGTTACTGAAGGACACGGAGCTGGTTCAGGCCGTCGTGCAAGCATCCACCACGGGCGATGTTTTCGACCGGCTGGTAGCGGGCTTCGGAGGTGTTCTTGCCAAGCCTGTTCAAGCCCAGCAAAACCGTATCAACCGCTTGATGATTCACGAGGCCGACCGTGTGGCCAAAGGGGCGGGTTGCGGTGCCATCATGGTGTTTGGCGACGCCTTTGTGGGTGGTATCGAGCCGGGGGCGTGGTTTCCGAAGAGCAAAACCATTCTGGTCACCCGTAACTTGGTTGAACTCGAGGAAGAGGACGGGCATTTCGCGGGAGTCATCCAAGTTCGCTCCTATTCGCAGCGCCGGCTGGCGCAGCTGCGCAGCGCGATGTTTGTCGCACTGACGCGTGGTATGATTTCGTTCAACGACCGCGTATGCTGCGTGGGCGGCATCGCGGGCAGCAACCAGTTCGATACGGTGGTCATCGTGGATGTGGAGCGCGAGTTCCAGACGTTGCTGACGGGGCATGCCGACCTGATGCCGGACGATGTGAAACCCGAGGTGCTGGAGCGCGTGATCGCCATCGCCACCGAACTCGCGGTCGAGGGCCGTGAGGGCAAGCCGGTGGGGTGCCTTTTCGTGGTGGGCGACGCGGCCAAAGTGGAGAAGTTGATCAAGCCCCTCGTTCTGAATCCTTTTTATGGATACAAGGAGGAGGATCGCAATATCCTCAGCCCTTTCATGGATGAGACCGTGAAGGAGTTTTCCTCCATCGATGGTGCATTTATCATTCGGGGAGACGGTGTGGTGGCGTCGGCCGGAAGCCTGATTCAGGCGGCGGACAGCGATCACATCCTGCCGAGTGGATTGGGCAGCCGGCATGCGGCGGCGGCGGCCATTTCGGTGGCAACGGAGTGCATTTCCATCGTGGTGTCATCGAGCACGGGGCAGGTGACGTTGTTCCGGCGTGGTGTGATGTTGCCACTTACCGAAAAGAAGATGGGCGCGGCGGGGTGAAACTTTGAGGTTGCACCGGCCCGGTCGCGGGCTTTGCTCTGACCCTTCACTATTTAAATATCATGGCACAAGAAACCGTCACCTTGGAATGCACCGAAGCCCGTAAAGAGGGCAAACCCGTCTCCCGTTACCTCACCAAGCGTAACAAGAAGACCGTCACCGAGCGCATCGAGAAGAAGAAATACAATCCCTTCCTTAAGCGCCACACGCTCCATAAGGAGATCAAGTAAAGCGTCTTTCGCTTCTATTTTCAAAAGCCGGTCCTTGAGGGCCGGCTTTTTTGTGCTCTGTTTTTTGGGGGGACGGATCCGCTGCCGAGCTCCTGATGGCCGAGAGCTACACCAACCGTTTCCTATCAGTGCTTGGCGGCACTGGTGGTCTTGAGGGGAAGGGCCGAATACTGAGGTAGCCCAGAGTTGGTTTGTCCGGTTGCCGTTTGCGAACGACGGGCGGTGCGCCAGCTCTCACGATGTTTACGAATCCAGTCGAGCAGGGCTCGTTCAAAGCCGATGTCGTGGCCGAGGCGTTCAGACTCCAACCACTTGTGGCGCAATATTTCCTCCCGCTCCGCCAAGAACTCCTGATAGAGACTCGATTGCTTCACGAACTCACGGGAAGAATGGTCGGACTCTTTAGGGCTTGAGGGGTGCATGGCGACCACGGCGATTATACAGTGCTTGCTGCTTTGATGGCCGGCCCTACCGAGGCCTGTTTGCAGCGAGACGAAAATAACGGCGTCTGGGCTGTGAAATGAGGTGATTGAAAACGGACGTGGGTTTCGTTTTGCGTAAGCGCCATCATGTCTGAGTCAAAGGTAGGTCCGAAGCCGGGCCTGTCAATGCCCGCAACGGTCGGAGTGGTTTTTGATGATGATTTACAAAATCAAGAAACCGCTGGTGCGGACTTACGGGAAAGCAGTAGCAGGATATGATCGCCAATCTCGCGGAACGTGGCGGCTGCGGCGCTGTCGGGCGCACTAATCATGATGGGTTTGCCGGCATCGCCACCTTCGCGGATCTCGGGAATGAGTGGAACCTGTCCCAGGAGGATGGTGCCGAGGGAGTCGGCTGTTTTTTGTCCGCCGCCCTCGCCGAAGATCGTGTGCTTCTGGCCGGACGGATCGAGGAAGTAGCTCATGTTCTCGGCTACGCCGAGGAGGGGCACGTTCACTTTCTGGAACATCAACCCGCCCTTGCGTGCGACATTGGTGGCAGCGGGTTGAGGGGTCGTGACGAGCACGGCACCGTCGAGAGGCAGGGTTTGCACGAGCGAGAGCTGGGCGTCACCGGTGCCGGGGGGGAGATCCACGAGGAGGATGTCCAGTTCGCCCCATTTCACGTTTTGGACGAATTGCTGGATGGTTTTCATGATCATCGGACCGCGCCAGACAACCGGGGTGTTGTCGTCGACGAGGAATCCCATGCTCATGACTTTTACGCCATAGTTCTCCATGGGGATGAGGCTGTCGCCTTCGACTTGCGGGCGGCCATCGAGTCCGATCATAAGCGGCACGGAGGGGCCGTAGATGTCGCAATCCATCAGCCCGACGCGGCCGGGACGGCCTTGGGCGGTGAGCAATTGCGAGAGAGCGCAGGCAAGATTGACCGCGAAGGTGCTTTTACCGACGCCGCCTTTGCCGGAGGCGATGGCGATGGCGTATTTGATGGTCTTGGGCGCTGCTGTGTTACCGCCGAGGTTGCCGCCCGGTGCGGAGGCCGAACGGGCGGGGGCCACGGCGACGTCGATGACCGTGGACGTAACGCCGGGTAGGGCACGCAGACATTTGTCCACCTCTTGCTTGATGTGCAGGGGGATCTTGGGGTCCGAGGTGGTGAGCGCGAGGGATACCTTGGCGGTGTCGCCGACCAAGGAGGCCGAGCGCACGAGGCCGAAGGAGACGATGTCGCGGCTGAAGCCGGGATATTTTACTTGTTTGAGGGCTTCTTTGATGTCTTCGGGAGTCACGGTTGGTGGAAAGTTGGGAACGACGGAGGGTTTTACGTTGTTAAGGGGGGAGGGGGTGTAAATAGAAATGACCCTGTCTTTTCGAAACTCTCATTTCCCAATTTCGCCATGAAATCCTTCTTTTGCATGCTGGCCGCGCTTGCGGCCCTCGCGCCCACGGCGCTTTTTTCCCAGACGGTTCGTAATCTGCCGCCTGTTGTTATTCTCAATGATTCAAAAACGATTTCGGTAACCGTGTCGGGCTCTACCCCGGAGCTGAACAACCTCGCCAATCTCGCGTTTAATGCGCACGGGCGCTACCGTCGGGTCGCGAGCGGCGGCAGTTTCGATATCAAGTTTACGGCAGTCGCCGCCAATCAGGTCCAGGTCACCGTAACCAAGGGTGGTGCGGTGGTTTTGAATCAGGTCGCGCAAGGCACCAGTGCTCGCAATGCCCTCTTCCGGGCGGCAGACGCGGCCGTCACGGCCACCAGCGGGCTCAAGGGTTTCTTTGCTTCGAAGCTGGCCTTCATCAGCGAATACTCGGGCAAGTCGGAGGTGTTCACCAGTGACTTGTTTTTTGGCGAGGTGCGGCAGATCACCAAGGACAATGCCCAAGCCATGCGTCCGCGCCTGTCCCCGGATGGCGGCAAGGTTCTCTACACGAGTTTCTACAAATCGGGCTTTCCCGATATTTTTCTGCTCGATCTGAATAGCATGCAACGCACGACCTTCGTGAGCTTCAAGGGCACCAACAGCGGGGCGCGTTTCAACCCCAGCGGCTCGCAGGTTGCGATGGTGCTTTCCGGCGAGGGAAACCCCGAGATTTACGTGAGCAACGCACAGGGTCGTGGAGTGGCGCGTCGCACGCGCACGTCGTCGGTCGAGGCTTCTCCGGCTTGGTCGCCGGATGGGTCGCGGATGGTTTACACATCGGATGCGGCGGGTGGTCCCCAGCTTTACGTGATGTCGGCGGCGGGCGGTGCTCCCCGGCGTCTTCCGACGAATATCAGCGGTTATTGCGCCGAGCCTGATTGGAGCGCAGGTGATCCGAACAAGATCGCGTTTACTACGCGTATTGGTCGCGGTTATCAGATCGCGGTCTACGACCTGTCCGGCAAAACGCCGACCAAGGCTGTGTCCAAGGCTCCGGTGGATGCGGTCGAGCCCGCCTGGCTGGCCGACGGCCGCCACCTTGTCTACACCGAGCGTGCGGCGAATAGCCGCAGTATTTACATCCTTGATACGGAGACCGGCAAGAGCACGCGGCTCAGCCCGGCTCAGCTCAAGCAGACCTCGCAGGCCAGCGTGTGGCAGCGTTGAGGTCGTGATTCGTGTGGGGAAAAATTGAAAAGTCTCCCTGCTATTAAAAAAAAGGCCGCACTGGAATTCCGGTGCGGCCTTTTTGATTTTAGAGGTATAGTGATCGGAAACTCAGGCGATAGCCTTGAGATATTTGGCCTCGGCAGCATCCCAATCGACGACATTCCAGAAGGCGGCGATGTAGTCGGGGCGGCGGTTCTGGTAGTTGAGGTAGTAGGCGTGTTCCCAGACATCGAGGGCGATGACGGGTTTGCCTTCGATGCCGGCGACGGCCTTGCCCATGACGGGGCTGTCTTGGTTGGCAGTGGAGCCGACGGCGAGTTTCTTGTCGGCGGTGACGATCAGCCAAGCCCAGCCGGAGCCGAAGCGCGTGGCACCGGCCTTGGCGAACTCTTCCTTGAATTTGTCGAAGGAACCGAAGGTGGCGGTGATGGCTTCGCCTAGTTTACCGACGGGAGTGCCGCCTTTGCCGGGGCCGATGATCTTCCAGAAGAAAGAGTGGTTGGCGTGACCACCACCGTTGTTGCGGACGGCGCTACGGATGGCTTCGGGCAACTTGGAGAGATCGGAAATGAGGTCGCACACGCACTCAGGGGCGGCGACACCGGCGTCGGCGAGGGCCTTGTTTACGTTGGTGATATAGGCCTGATGATGCTTGGAATGATGGATTTCCATCGTTTTGGAATCGATGTGGGGGACGAGGGCGTCGTAAGCGTAGGCGAGTTTAGGGAGTTCGTAGGCCATGGTGGTGGGAGGATTGATATAGGTGTGAGAATGAAAGCAACAAACTGGAATGGGGGATCATATGCGTCAATCTTACAGGACTTATTCAGCCATTTCTCGGGCACTTTAATCGGGTGGGATGAGCGGATCTGTAGAGAATAATAAAACAGCTAATAACCTATTAATACTAGGTTCTTATGGGCCTGTTTTGGGTGAAATGCCTAGACTCGGCAGGAGATTTGCTTTGTTATTAAATTGTAAAAGAGATGCGCACTTTTAACTTAAATGAAGCCGTGCCGATCCTTCCGGGGGATTTGGCGGATTTGTTGGTGAGAATCGCGTATTTGGCGCACCGAGCCCAGCAGTTGGATCAGCATCGGAACGAATATGCACAGCATTTGGAGACGGTGCGAGCCACTCAGCCGCCCTTCCTTTTTTTGCATGCGAAGGAAACCCGGATTGCCTTCAAAACGGCAACAAGGGCGACCTCGACCGAACTGACGGCCATTGATCGGGCTTTGACGATAAACAAGCGGTTAACGGCCCATCTGCGTGCGCAATCGGAGGATTTGTTGGAAAAGTGGCTGCGGGTTCACTGTGACGAGTATCGGTTGGGACTGGCATCAGGGCACTACCTTACGGATTGGGAAAATGCGCTCGACCGCTTTACGGATAACGCACGGCTGTTTATTCAGGCCTTGGGTTCGGCGCGTAATATGGCACCGGCTGCCTATGATCATGTGAAGGGGGTGTTTTCGCAATCCACCTATAATGCGATCGATATAGCCCAGTCCGCCGCACTTAAGGTGGAAGGGGAGATTGTCGCGACCAATGCGATTGCCACCGAGCACGATAATTTTTTGGGCACGACCGTATTCAAAGATCCGATGCCTCGGTTGGTGCTTGAGCCTTATGCCGCCGTGGTTGCGAAGATCGCCTCGCTGCCACCAACGAATGCGCAGACTGAATTCAACCGCGTGATAGCGGCGGTGGAGGATCTGCTGAGTCGTGAGCTGGTCGCATTGCGTGCGCGGGTGCGCACCTCGGCGGAGGACCATGTGGGACGCACGCACAGCTATGTGCGGGAAGCTTGGAACCAGCTGTATGCCCATGCGGCGGCACATAGTATCGAGCCTGAGCAGGTCACGGCCGTCATCGAACAGACGGAGCGCGATTATATGGTCAACGGCTCTTTGGTCCTGGCTTGATCCAAGAAGAGTCTCTGCTCGCCCAGACACTTGGGCACGCAGTCAGAGTCCGAAGTGTCGGGCGATTTTCCATCCGACATACACGCCTAGGATAGCGGCGGCGCTGCTGATATAAAACGCCCAGACGAAACCCAGTGGATCGGCCAGATACCAACCTACGTAGCTGAAGACGGTCGAGCTGATGAAGATGATGAGTTTCATTCCGGACGCGGCAGATGGTTTAGTTTAGACATTGGGTGGACAAGTCCCGGTGGTCGCTGCTGAAGCCATGCAGCACCACATGCAACGTGTTCGTAGCAGGCGAGCTGGCTGGCCGTGAGTGAAGTGCGTCGTCGTTACGGCTTAGCCTACAAACGGAGGGCGCGAGCGATCAACGGGTTTGATGACACGCGGTTTTTCTTCGGCCTGCTCGGACATGAACGCGATCAAGCGGTCATTAAATGTCTTGGCGGGATCATGGCCGATTTTTTTGAGGGCGTGGACGAGTGCGGCGACTTCGACCAGACGGGCGATGTCGCGACCGGGCCGCACGTAGAGTTCCACATGGGCAATTTTGATGCCGAGGATGTCGTAGAAGTTTTCCTCAAGGCCGGTGCGTTCCTCGATGGCGTCGGGTGTCCATTCACGGAGTGACACGACCATGTCGATGCGCTGTTCAACACGCACGCTCTTCACTCCGAACATTTCGGCGATGTTGATGATACCGATGCCGCGGCACTCCATGTAACCGCGGTTGAGCGGACGGCTGGAGGCGATCAGGTCGCGTTCATCGAGGAGTTTAATGACGGTCAGGTCGTCGGCGACGAGGGAGTGACCGCGTTCGATCAGGGCGAGGGCGCATTCGCTTTTGCCGACGCCGGAATCGCCGCGGAGCATCACGCCGACGCCTTTGACGTCGAGGGTGGTGGCGTGTTCGGTCGAGGAGGGGGCGAATTCGTTGTCGATGCACAACGTGGCCAAGTTCACCCAGTTCATGGTGATCATGGGCGTGCGGAAGATGGGCAGTTTTCGTTCACGTGAGATCTGCTCCATCGCAAGCGTGGGGTGGAAGTTTCGCGTGAGCACGAGACAGGGGACGTTGCGGTCCACCATCTCGTTGAGAATCGCGACCTGGTTTTCGGAAGGCAATGCCTTGAAGTAGGTCATCTCGGCGGCGCCGAGGACCTGGATGCGTTTGTTAGCAAAATATTTGAAAAACCCGGTGAGCGCGAGCGAAGGGCGGTTGATGGATCCTTCTTTGATGAGGCGGTGCACGCCCTCGGAGCCGGAAACCAGCTCGAATTTGAGTTTCTCGTGGTAGGTGTCCTCGAAATGGGCGACGGTGATGCCGTGAATGGCTTTTTGCATGGGTGTTCGGAAGAGGTTTTAACCACGAAACACACGAAATACACGAAACGCTGAAAAGTCGGTTCGGGCTTTCGTGTGTTTGGCGTGTTTCGTGGTGATCAAAGATTGAAGTCTTTACCCAGGTAGAACTCGCGGGCCTGGGGATCGTGGATGAGGAAATCGCCGCTGCCTTCGCTGAGCACGCGGCCTTCGTGGATGAGGTAGGCCCGATCCACGATGCGCAGGGTTTCACGGACGTTGTGGTCGGTGATGATGACGCCGATGCCGCGGGTCTTGAGTTGGAGGATGATCTTTTGGACTTCGGAGACGGAGATGGGATCGATGGCGGCGAACGGTTCGTCCATCAGGAGGAACTTGGGCTTGGTGACGAGAGCGCGGGCGATTTCGAGACGCCTGCGTTCTCCGCCCGACAAGGTGTAGGCGGGCTGGCGGGCGACGTGGGTGAGGTGGAGCTCTTCCAGATGTTCGGCGACGATCGCGGAGCGTCGGGCGCGGGGCGTGCCGATGGCCTCGACGATGGCGAGGATGTTTTCGGAAACCGTGAGTTTGCGAAAAGTGGACGGCTCCTGCGGGAGGTAGCCGAGCCCGAGGCGTGCGCGTTCATGCATACGCAGGCGGGTGATGTCGCGTCCGTCGAGAAATACGCTGCCGCGAGTGACGGGGACAAGACCCACGACCATGTAGAAGGTCGTGGTTTTGCCCGCTCCGTTGGGGCCGAGCAGGCCGACGATTTCGCCGGCGTGGACCCGCAGATCGATGCCGTTGACCACGGCGCGTTCGCCGTAGGTTTTGGCCAGGCCGCAGGCGTGGATCTCGGAGCGCGAAGACCCGGGGGTGGAGGCCGGGATGGAGGAGGGTTCCAAGGTGGCGCTCATGGTTTGAGAGTGGTGCGGGGAAGCGGCGCGGGGGCCTGCATGGGTTTTTCTTTTTCGAAGCCGAGGTCGCGGATGGGCGGGCCTTGCAAGCGGATATTGTCACCGAAGAGACGGCGTTCGCCGCGCAGAAGCACGATGCGGGTGCCGGTGGCGACATAGGGACCGGCGCTGTCGATCACCACGGGTTTTTCGGTGAGGACCACGCGGTCTTCGGCGGGGAACACCTCGGCGCGGCCGCAGGTGACATCGCGGTCGCCCTGCACGATGTGGACATTGCCCGTGGCGACGAGGGTCTTGAATTTTTCGAGGGGGGCGATGGTGTCCGCCTTGGTTTTATTGTCCTCGATGCGGATGGCGGTGACGTCGAGTTTGTCGCAGGTGATCTTGATGTTGTTGCCGGTGACCACGACGTTTTCCTCGAAGACGGAGCGGGTGTCGGTGTCGGTGCTCCACATTTCCATCTTGGTGCTGGTGATAACCGTGGGGACCGAAGGAGCCGCGGGCTTGGAGTCGGCCGCACGGGCAAACGGCGTGGCGAGAAGGAGGAGCGTGGAGACGCGAAGAAGGTGGCGGTTCATTTGATGATGTCTTTGAGCTCTTCCTGGAAGGTGACGCGGGCGTTCCTGCCGATCAAAACTCTTTTCTCGGGGTGATTGTAGGACCACTGTTCGCCGGTGACTTCGAGGTCGACGCGGAGGAGCCGGACGCTGTCCTGTCCGCTGAGGATTTGTTTGTCGGTGAGAAACGTGGCGGTGGGAGCCAGCAGAATGGTGTCGAAGGCCCCGGTGCCATCCTTGGTGAACAAGGTGAAGTTGAGTTGTTTTACGTCGATGCGGGTGGAGGTGACGAACAAGGCCTCGCTCGCGCGCAGGAAGGTGGAGCGGTTGCCGTTTTTGTCGAAGGCCGGCAGGCGGAATTCCTTGATGGGGGCGGAGGGCAGGATCTTGGGCGCGGTGTCACCGGCCGACGACATGGCGGCGACTGAAAGGGCGAGAAGAATGAGGGCGAAGCGTTTCACGCGTGGGAGGTGTGACCCCGGGAGGAGAGGATATGTTCGCAGACTTCGCGGACGGCGCCTTTCCCGGCGGGGCGGCGGGTGACGTAATCGGCGGCGGCGAAGGGTGAGGGCATGGCGTCGGGCACGGTCACGCCGATGCCGGCCCACTGGATGGCGGCGGTGTCGATATCGTCGTCGCCCATGTAAACGATCTGGTCGGCGGTGAGATTAAGGGTGGCGGCGAGTTCCTTGAGGGCCGTGATCTTGTCGGTGCGGCCCTGGACGAGATGGGGGATCTTGAGTTCCTCGGCGCGGACGGTGGTGGCGCCGGAGGGGCGTCCGCTGATCCAGGCGGTGAGGATGTCGGCTTTGCGCAGTTGCACGAGCCCCATGCCGTCGAGGATGGAGAACGTCTTGGTTTCGACGCCGTCGGAGGAAACGTGAATGGTGCCGTCGGTGAGGATGCCATCGACATCCATGGCAAAGAGGCGGATGGCGGCCCAGCGGGCGGGAGGGATGAGGGCTTTCATGGTGACGAATCAGCCGATCCAGGCGGCGATTTGTTCGATGAGTTTTTCGCGGGTGGGGCGGTAGGCGAGTTCCAGTTCGGGGGCGAAGGGGACGGGCATGTCGGCGCTGGCGATGCGGAGCGGGGCGGCTTCCAAACTGAAAAAATGCTCTTCGGTCAGACGGGCGACCAATTCGGCGCCGAAGCCGTGGGTGCGGCGGCCTTCGTGCAACACGATCAGGCGGTGGGTGCGCTCAAGGGAGGCTTTGATCGCTTCGAGTTTCAACGGGGCGAGTCCGCGCAGGTCGAAGAGGTCGAAGGTGAGGTCATACTCGCTGGCAATGTAATCGCAGGCTTCGGCGGCGGGGATGGTCATCTCGCCGTAGGTGACGAAGGTGGCGTAGGTGCCGGAGCGGAGGAGCTTGGGCTGCCAGACGTCGCGGTAGTTTTTGTCCCAGGTGACGGGGTGTTTGCCGCGGCGGTAGAGGCCTTTGTGTTCGAAGATGAAGACAGGGTTGTTGTCTTCGTAGGCGGCGAGGATGGCGTTGAAGGCGTCCTGCGGGGTGCTCGGGTAGATCGCCTTGAGGCCGGGCATGGAAAGGAAGAGCGATTCGAGTTCCTGCGAGTGGAACGAGCCCATGGTGAGGCCGCCGCCGCAAGGGAGGCGGAAGACGAGCGGCACGGCGGCGCCGGCGCGGAAGTGGTAGGTGGCGGCGTTGAGGGTGATCTGGGTGACGGCTTCGGTGGAGAAGTCGGCGAACTGGAATTCTTCGATGGGGCGGTGTCCGTTGAGGGCCATGCCGATGGCCCAGCCGGTGCAGGCGCTTTCGGCGAGCGGAGTGTTGAAGACGCGGGCGCGGCCGAAGTCCTTGAGGAGCCCGTCGGTGACCTTGAAGGCGCCGCCGTAGGTGCCGATGTCCTGGCCGAGGATCAGGGACTCGGGGTGCTCGGCGAGGACCTTGCGGAGGGCCGCGTTGATGGCTTGGGCGGAGGTGAGTTGGAGGGGAGTCGAGTGGCCGGGGGCGAGAGTCGAGGGCTCGGAAGTGACGGAGGGGACCCAGGGCATCGCGGGGGCTTCGGGGGCGAAGACATCGGCGAGGAGGCTGGCATCGGGAGCGGGGCGGGGCACGGCCAGCGAAACCTGAATGCAGGCTTCGAGGTAGGCATGGAGTTCGGTCTCGATTTTTTCGATGGCGGCGGCGTGGCCGGCGGCGACGAGTTGGGCGCGGAATTTGGGCAACGGGTCCTGCGCGATGATGGCGTCGAGTTCGCCGGGGGCGAGGTAGTCGCAGGTGTCGTAGGCGGCGTGTCCGCGCATGCGCAGGGTGTGGGCCTCGATGAGGACGGGGCGGGAGGTGGTGCGGACCTTGTCGATGGCGGCGGCGAGGGTGCGGGTGATGGTCGCGACGTCGCCGGTGGCGTCGATCGCGAAGCCCTCCATGCCGTAGCCGGCGGCGCGTTGATAGAGTTCGGTGCCGGCGGTGAACTGTTCGCTGACGGGGGTCGAGTAGGCGTATTTGTTGTTCTCGATGATGAAGACGACCGGGAGCGAGAGGACGGAGGCGAGGTTGAGGGACTCGTGGATGTCTCCGGTGCTGGAACCGCCGTCGCCGAAGAAGGTGAAGCCGACGGCGGGTTTGCCGTGGCGGCGCTGGGAGTCGGTCACGCCGAGGACGTGGGACAACATGGAGCCGAGATGGGAGATCATCGGCAGGGAGCGATTTTTGACGTCGCCGTGGTGGACGTTGCCTTCGCGGGCCTTGGTCGGGCTGAGGGCGTTGGCGAAATACTGGTTGAGGTGTTCGCAGAGGTGGTCGCTCCAGATCAGGTGTCCGCCGAAATCGCGATGGGTGAACGAGACCGCGTCGATGGCCTTGTCGGCGAGGAGGATGAGCGGGATGATGAGGGCCTCGTTGCCCTGGCCGCCGGTGACGGTGCCCTTGATGAGGCCCTGGCGGAAGAGGTCGAGGATGCGGTTGTCGCCGGTGCGGGCGAGGTGCATCCACGCGTAGAGGCGCAGGAGGGCGGCAGCCGGGTTGGTATCGAGCTCACCGGCGCGAAGATCGCGTTCGGTGAGGATGGCGGGAGGTGTGGGAAAGGCCATGTCCAGTCAGCCGACGGTGAGGAGGGCATGCGGGGTGGGCAAGCGATAGATTTGAGGGCTTTTGAAACATAATGTCATAACGAAATTCACCCTGATTGGGTCGGAGTGTTGGATCGGCTTCAAATGCCGACGGAGCGGGGATGGATTTCTCCATTCTTTAGCAGGCATCCCCTGTTTGGGGGATGTCATTGATGTGTGAATCCAGCCCGTATCATCATTTTGCGTAAGTTGATTGTTGCCAGCGCGGCAAAAGGATTGAGGTATTCGGCATGGTTAAAATCAGCGGCGAATATCAGGGCGACTTGCACTGCGTCGCCACTCATGGGCCTTCGGGCAACACTCTCGTGACCGATGCTCCCAAGGATAATCAGGGGCGAGGCGAGGCGTTTTCACCGACCGACTTGGTCGCTACGGCACTGGGAACCTGCATCGCCACCACGATGGCGATCGTCGCCCGCCGGCATGATGTGGAGCTTAAGGGACTGCGCTATGAGGTCACCAAGGAGATGTCCGCCGACGCTCCTCGTCGTATTGTGCGACTGGCGGCGACCGTCTGGCTGCCGATTCCCAAAACCGACCAGATGGCCCGGCTTCTTGAGCATGCGGCGCTGCATTGCCCGGTCCATCAGAGCATGCATGCGCAGGTGGACATGCCGGTTGTTTTCCACTGGGCCGAATGAGCACCGGTAGTCAGCCACCCTTAGTCGTTCCGCAGGCGGTCCTAGGAGGGTTGCTCACGGATTTTTGGGAGCGTTCCCCGATCGGGATGTGCCTGACGGCCGAGAATGGCATGATCGTGGCCGTCAACCGGGCGTTTGCCGAAACAGTAGGCTATTCGGTCAAGGAGCTTACCGAACTGCACATCATGCGATTGTTCGCGGCGGAGGCTGCGGTGCGCGGTTCAGTGACGCATGCGGCGTTTATGGCCGGGGACGACAAGGCGACGGCGGAAAATTCTTATCTGCACAAGAGTGGACGGCCGATCTTTGCGCATGCGTCCGATACCCGGCTACGGTCTCCGGACGGGCGGGTTTATCGCCTGACGACTCTGGTCGATCTGAGTCGCCAGGAAGTTGGCGCGCAGCAGTTGAGGCAACATCAGCAGGCGGAGAATTTCACCGTGCTGGCATCGGATATCAGCAACGATTTTAATAACCTGCTCTCGATCATTCTGGGTTACACGGCGTTCCTGCAGGACGGCTCGTTGGATGCAAGCCGTCTTAACACCGCGGTGAGCGGTATCGATCATGCGGTGCGCCGGGCGGCCAACCTGATCCGTCAGACATTGCACCTGTCGCGTCGCGATGAACTGGCCTTCCAGCGTATTGTGGTCGGGGAATTTGTGCGGGAGTTTTTCCGTATGGCGGGAGATACCCTCGCGGCCGGTCTCGAGGTGTCGCTTGATTTGGATGAGGATCTGCCGCCGATTTCGTTGGATCCTCAGCAGTTCCATCACGTGTTGGCCAACTTGGGGCAAAAGGCACGTGAACTCACCGGTGATGGTGGACGGATCGGGTTCACGGCGAATCGAGTGAGTGGCTCCACCGTGCGCACGAAGTTCGCCGATGCGCGCGAACCCGCCTACGTGATGATCACCATGCGCGCGGAACCGACCGAGCAGGCTTTTGTGGAGGGTGAACGACCCGGAACTTGGGATGCTGCGGTGAGGTTTTCCGAACGTCGGCGCGACCTTTCGGTTTTGGTGGTGCACAGCATCATGGCCAGCCATCGCGGGCACCTTGAGGTTGATTGCTGGTCGGAGCCGGCGTTGGTGTTCCGGATGTATCTGCCCGCTTTGGCCGAGCCGGTGGTTGATCCCGAGCCGCCGGTTTCGGTGGTGCAGGCGGTCGATACTCCCGAGCGCACGGTGCTCGTGGTCGATGACGAGGACACACTGTTATATGCGCTTAGTTTCCTGCTCACCCGTCATGGATATACGGTTATCAAGGCGCGTGATGGCGTGGAGGCGGTCGAGGAGTTTATTAAAAACGCAGACCGGATATCTCTGGTGGTGATCGATCTGGGCCTGCCGCGGATGAGCGGGTGGGAGGCGTTTTTGAAGATCAAGGACCATTCTCCCTACGTAAACGCGCTGATCATGAGTGGGCACCTGGAGGCCAATCTCAAAACCGAGATCCTGCGGGCCGGTGCCAAGGGCTACCTGCAAAAACCCTTTGCCATGAACGAGGCGCTGGCCGAGGTGAACCGGTTTTTTAAGATCGCGACCTGATCTGGAAACGTGTGACCGGCGACTGGTCTGGTTTTATTTCGCATTGCGCAGGGTAGGGCGGGCGCGTCTGCTCTGGGTTCATTTTTATGGCGAAGAAATCTCAAGCGACCTGGGGCGGACGGTTCACGGCCGGCCCCGCCGAACTGATGTTGAAATTCAGCGAGTCCGTCTCGTTCGACCACCGGCTTGCGCCGTTCGACATCGCCGGCAGCAAGGCCCACTCGGCCATGCTCGCCCATGTCGGTCTCATCACCGCCAAGGAGCGCGACTCCATCCATACCGGTCTCGATGCCATTCTCGCGCAGATCGCGGCAGGCAAGTTCACCTGGAGCACGCAGCTTGAAGACGTGCACATGAACATCGAGCAGGCGCTCACCAAGAACGTGCCCGCCGCCGCCAAACTCCACACGGCCCGCAGCCGCAACGACCAGGTCGCGACCGACATGCGTCTGTGGTTCAAGCACGCCTGTGCCGTCCTCTCCGACAAAATCCTCGGTGCCCAACGCGCCATCCTGTCGGTCGCTCAACGCGATGGCGACGTGCTCATCCCCGGCTATACCCACCTCCAACGAGCCCAGCCGGTTTACCTCGCGCATCATCTTTTCGCCTACTTGGAGATGCTGGAACGCGACCGCGCCCGGCTCGCCGTGGTCGCCGACCACGCCAACTGGTGCCCGCTCGGCTCCGGTGCCATCGCCGGCACGACGCTACCCATCAACCGCGAATTTACCGCGACGCAGCTTGGTTTTGTTGACGAAAAGGGCCGCCCGCGCGTCACGCAAAACTCCATGGACACCGTGGCCGATCGCGACCTCTTCATCGAGTTCGCCAACGCCTGCGCGCTCTTCGGCGTGCACATGTCGCGCATCGCCGAGGACCTCATCATCTGGTCCAGCGTCGAGTTCAAGTTCATCGACCTGCCCGACACGTTCTGCACCGGCTCTTCGTTGATGCCGCAGAAGAAAAACCCCGACTCGTGCGAACTCCTGCGCGGCAAGTCGGCGCGGCTTCAGGGCAACCTGCACACCTTGCTCACCCTCGCGAAGGGACTGCCGCTTACTTACAACCGCGACTTGCAGGAGGACAAACCGCCGGTATTCGACAGCTTTGACCAGACCGGGCTGTGCGCCGATGTGCTCGCCGGCACGGTTGCGGGTATGACGATTTTCCGCGCTCGCTGCGCCGAGGCCGTGGCCGACCCCGCGCTGCTGGCGACCGATCTCGCGGACTACCTCGTGGATCGAGGTGTGCCTTTCCGCGAGGCGCACCATGCGGTCGGCTCCGTGGTGAAACTGGCCGAGACGCTCAAGCTGCCGCTCGACAAACTGCCCTCCGCCGAAGTGAAAAAAATCCACGCCGGCTACGGCGACGATTGGGCCGTGGTGTTCGATCTCAAGCGCGCGATGGACAAGCGCCGCGGCACCGGCATGCCGGGCCCCGCGCAGGTGAAAAAACAATTCGCCCGCTGGACGAAGCTGCTGGGCTGATTCGATGGCGAAGGTTCGTATCCTCTCCGACCGGGTTGCCAATCAGATCGCCGCCGGCGAGGTGATTGAGCGCCCGGCCGCGGTGGTGAAGGAACTCGTCGAGAACGCCATCGACGCCGGCGCCACCCGCGTCGAAGTCGAGTTTCGCCATGGCGGACGTTCGCTCATGCGCGTCGAGGACAACGGCCACGGCATGTCTCGTGACGACGCGCTGCTCGCGCTCGAACGCCACGCGACCAGCAAGATTTCCGAAGCCGACGATCTCAACCGTCTCGCAAGCTTCGGATTTCGCGGCGAGGCGTTGCCGTCCATCGCGAGTGTGTCGCGCTTTACGTTGCAGACACGCGAGGCAGGTTCCGATGTGGGCTCCGAGATTCTAGTCAACGGCGGCAAGTTCGTCCACGTGCACGATTGCGGACGCGCCGTCGGCACTCGCATCGAGGTGGCGCAGTTGTTCAACTCGGTCCCGGCGCGGCGCAAGTTCCTCAAGACGGACCAGACCGAGGCCGCGCACATCATCACCGGCGTGCGACTCTACGCCCTGGCGTTTCCGCAAGTCGCATTCACGCTCATCGAGGACGGCCGGGTGATCTTTCGTTCACCGGAGTGCGCGGATCTGCTCGGCCGCGTGACGGAGATTTTCGGACGCCAGCTCGCCGGAGAACTCACGACGATCGATGTTGCGGAAAACGGGATGCGCCTGAGCGGCTTGATCGGGAAACCCGGGATGGGGCGCTCGACCCGGCATGAGATGATCACGTTCATCAACCAGCGACCGGTCGATACGAAGGCCATCAATTACGCCCTGATTGAGAGCTACCATGAGTCGCTGCCGAAGGGGCGGTATCCGCTGGTGTTTGTGTTTTTCGAGATCGATCCGGCGGCGGTCGATGTGAACGTGCACCCGTCGAAACGAGAGGTGCGTTTCCGGTCGGAAACGGCCGTGCGAAGTTTTGTCATTCGCAGCGTGCTGGCCCGGCTGCGTGATTTGGGGGCGACGGGCGTGCCGGTGATGGCGTTGCCGCCGGTTGAGGTGACACGGCCGGTTGCGATGACCACAGCGGCGGCGTTGCCTAGACTGACGCAGGTCCCTCCGGCGATGATCGACCGACGCGGTGCAGCCGAGAATTTACCGCCGCGTTCGAGTCCGACGTTGTCTCCTGCGCTTCCGACGACCCCGATCCGTGCGGCTTCGCCGGCACCGGCGGTTCCGACCTGGCGATTCCTTGGCTTGGCTCATGGTGCGTATGCGTTGTTTGAGACGAGCGCCGGCCTAGTATTGCTCGACCGGCGCGCGGCGCACGAACGCATCTGGTTTGAGCGGTTACAGGAGCAGTTTCGCGATGGCACGGTGCCGAGTCAGCGACTGTTGCTGCCCTTGCCGCTGGAACTCGATCCGATTGCCAGCGCGCTGTTGGTCGACCGGTTGGAGTTCCTCAACGGCCATGGCTTCGAAGTGGTTGAGTTCGGGCGTAATTTCTTTCGAATTGAGGGAGTGCCCGCGTGGATGGAGCCCGCCGATGCCGAGCCGTTTGTGCGCGAATTGCTGGGGGCTTTGCGCGACGGGCGGTTGCAAGACGACAAAATCGATCTGGCGCGCGAACAATTTGCACGTCTGGCCGCCGCCCGGGCGGTGCGGCTTGGCGATGTCGCGAGTGAAGCCGCCATGATGTCACTGGTGACCCAATTGTTTGCCTGCCGGTCGCCGCTGACCAGTCCGGGAGGGACTCCGACTCAGATCGAATTCAGTCATGGCGAGCTGGCCCGGCGGTTTCAAAGGTGACAACTCCGTGCCGCCAATGAATTTAGTTCAATTTGCCCGGAAACTTCTCACCTTTGCTTAACTCTTCTCAATCCGTGCCGTCTGGCACGGTTCTTGTTATCAATCTTTTATACGCATGCCTGCTCCTAAAAAATCCAAGTCGAAACCCGCTTCAGTAACCGCTCCCTCCGTATCGTCCGCACCTGTGGCGACACTACCGCATCGTCGGGAGACGGATAATCCAGTTGTCAGCCTCAAGCAGGCCATCCAGCGCAACCTGACCTTTACGCTCGCCCGCGACCTCTCCACCGCCAAACCCCGCGACTGGTGGATCGCCACCTCGTTGGCCGTTCGCGAATACATCCTGGCCCGTCTCATCAACACCCAGGGTGTGCACAATAAGGAGAACGTCCGCCGTCTCTACTATTTCTCTCTCGAATATCTCATGGGCCGCCTGTTCGAGAATAATCTCTACAACACCGGTCTCTATGATGAGGCCCGTGAGGCGTTGAAAGAACTCGGCGTCGATTGGGAGTCTGTTCGCGAGAGCGAAGTCGACATGGGGCTCGGCAACGGTGGTCTCGGACGTCTCGCCGCCTGCTTCTTGGATTCGCTGGCGACGCTTGATTTCCCCGCCATCGGCTACGGCATTCACTACGAGTTTGGTCTCTTTAAGCAGGAGTTCGTTCACGGTCACCAAGTCGAACATCCTGACAACTGGATGATCTTTGGCACACCGTGGGAGGTGGTTCGTCCCGAATACACGACCGACATCCAGATCTATGGTCGCGTTGAGAACGTCTTCGACGACAACGGCAACTCCCGCCCGCACTGGGTCGATTCCAAGACGATCCTCGGCGTGCCCTACGACATTCCGATCGCCGGCTACGGCACGGCCACTGTCAACCTTCTCCGCCTCTGGGCCTCGCGTTCGACCGAGGAGTTCGACCTCGTCGCCTTCAACAGCGGCGGCTACGTGGACGCCGTTCGCGAAAAGGCCATCGGCGAGACCGTTTCGAAGGTTCTTTATCCGAATGACAAGACCGAGAACGGCAAAGAACTGCGCCTCGTGCAGCAGTATTTCTTCGTCGCCTGCTCGCTGCGCGACATCATCCGCCGCCACTTCCGCATCGCCGGAAACACGTGGTCCAACTTCGACGCCAAGGTCGCCGTGCAGCTCAACGACACGCATCCTGCAGTCGCCGTTGCCGAGCTCCTGCGCATCCTCCTCGACGAGCATGCGTTCACCTGGGAGGCCGCTTGGGACATCGTCACCAAGACCTTTGGCTACACCAACCACACGCTCCTCCCCGAGGCGCTCGAAAAGTGGGGCGTTCCGCTCTTTACCCGCGTCCTTCCTCGCCACACCCAGATAATCTACGAGATTAACCGCCGCCTCATGGAGGTCGTCGAAGCCAAGTGGCCGGGCGACAACACGAAGAAATCCATCCTCTCCCTTGTCGAAGAAGGCGGATCGAAGTCCTTCCGCATGGCCAATCTCGCCGTGGTCGGTTCGCACGCCGTCAACGGCGTCGCCGCGCTCCACACCGAACTCCTCAAAAAGGATCTCTTCCCCGACTTCGATGTGCTTTATCCGGGCAAGTTCCAGAACAAGACCAACGGCATCACGCCGCGTCGCTGGCTGCTTGATTGCAACCCCCGCCTGGCGGAGTTGATCACGTCCAAACTTGGATCGCCCACGCTCTGGGCGCGCGATCTCGACATCCTGCGCGGACTCGAAGCGTTCGCCGACCAACCCGACTTCCAGAAGGAGTTCATGGCGATCAAACGCGCCAACAAGCAGGACCTCGCCAACGTCATTAAGGAACTGTGCGACGTTGAAGTCTCACCCGACGCGCTCTTCGACGTGCAGATCAAGCGTCTCCATGAATACAAGCGCCAGCATCTGAACCTGCTGCACATCCTCACGCTCTATCGTCGTCTGCTCCAGAACCCCGCTCTCGATATCGTTCCCCGCGTGTTCGTTTTCGGTGCCAAGGCAGCTCCCGGCTACGACCTCGCGAAGAACATCATCCGCGCGATCAACGTCATCGGCGACCGCATCAATAAGGACGCCCGCATCAAGGGTAAGCTCAAGGTTGCCTTCCTGCCCAACTACCGCGTCTCCCTCGCCGAACGCATCATCCCCGCCGCCGATCTTTCCGAGCAGATCTCGACCGCCGGCAAGGAAGCCTCCGGCACGGGCAACATGAAGCTCGCCCTCAACGGCGCGCTCACCATCGGCACGCTCGACGGTGCCAACGTGGAAATCGGCGAAGAAGTCGGCGACGACAACATCTTCATCTTTGGCCTCAAGGTGCCCGATGTGGAAGCGCTCGACGCCAAGGGCTACAACCCGTGGAGCTACTACGGTTCCGATGACGAGCTTCGCGCCGTGATCGACTGGTTGGGTTCCGACTACTTCACCCCGGGCGAAAGCCATGCCTTCGGCGCGCTGCATCACAGCCTGCTCGACGGCGGCGATCCCTACAAGGTGCTCGCCGACTACCGCAGCTATGTGCAGGCACACGAACAGGTGGATGCCGCCTACCGTGACAAGGCCCGCTGGGCCAAGATGGCCATCCTCAACACCGCCCGCGTCGGCAAGTTCTCCAGCGACCGCACCATCCGCGAATACGCCAAGGACATCTGGACGCTGCCTTCGGTGGCGGTTTAAGTGAACTATTATTAACCGCGAAGAACGCGAAGGGACGCGAAGCAAGCCGGACCGCCGGTTTTCACTTCGCGACCCTTCGCGTTCTTCGCGGTTAAACTTGTTTGCGGTTTGTTTTTTAAAAAGGCGTTGCCCCGCCATGCCGCGCGTTGCTGACTAAATGCTTTCCATCATGGCCAAACCCTCGCTGATCCAGGACTTTGAACGCGCCGGCCAAGGGCACGTTTTTTCATTTTATAATGAGCTCGCGCCCGAGGCGCAGCAGGCGCTCCTCGCCGATGCCGCCGAGATCGATCTGGCCGAGGTGGAGCGGCTCACCCGCACGCTGCTCGCGAAGGGCGCGGCAACCGGTCTCGACCTGACCGGACTCGCCCCTGCGCCCTACGAACTGCGTCCCGAAAACGGCGGCAATGCCTTGGCATGGGCCGAGGCGAAGGCCGCTGGCGAAGCCGCGTTGCGCGCGGGCCGCGTGGCGGCCTTCACCGTGGCGGGAGGGCAGGGCACGCGTCTCGGTTACGACGGACCCAAGGGCACGTTCCCCGTCACGCCGATCAAGCACAAGACGCTCTTCCACGTGTTCGCCGAGAAGGTGCGCGCCGCCGGTGCGCGTTACGGCAAACCGATTCACTGGTTTATCATGACCAGTCACGTGAACCACGCGCCGACCGAGGCGTTCTTCAAAGAGCACGGCTACTTCGGGCTCGCCTCGACGCAGGTGCATTTTTTCCGCCAAGGCCGCATGCCGGCGGTCACGCCCGAGGGTAAGATCATCCTCGAAACCAAAGGCTCCATCGCCATGTCGCCCGACGGCCACGGCGGTTCGTTGCGCGCGCTGGACCGCAGCGGTGCCCTCGACCTCATGGAAAAGGAAGGCATCGATATCCTCAGCTATTTCCAGGTGGACAACCCGCTGGTGCGCGGCATCGATCCGACCTTCATCGGCTGGCACGTCCTGCGCGGCTCCGAGATGTCGAGCAAGATGGTCGCCAAGGCCTACGCCGGCGAAAAGGTCGGCCACTTCTGCACCCAGAACGGCCAAAACATCGTGATCGAATACTCCGACCTGCCGAAGTCCTATCAAGAGGAGATCGATCCGGTCACCGGCGCGCTGCGTTACATCGCCGGCAGCATTGCGATCCATATTCTCGATACGAAGTTCATCCGTCGCATGGCGCGTGGTGACGATTCGCTGCCATTCCACCGCGCCGACAAAAAAATTCCGACCATCGATGCGGCCGGCAACCCGGTGAAACCCGAAAAGATCAACGGCGTTAAATTCGAGATGTTTGTCTTCGATGCGCTGCCATTCGCCAAGAACCCGGTCGTGATCGAGACACGCCGTGAGGACGACTTCTCGCCGGTGAAAAATGCCGAAGGGCTCGATTCGCCGAAGACCTGCGCCGACGACCAGCTGCGCCAGTTTACCCGCTGGCTTAAGGCCAACGGCGCGCCCGTATTCGCCGACAATACCGACCTCCCGCCCTTCGCCATCGAGGTATCGCCGCTCTTCGGTTACGACGAGGATTCGTTTGCCGCCTCTTGGGGCAAACTCTCTCCGAAACCCGCCGTGGCACCCGGCCTGTATCTGGAGTGACGCTGCTCCGGAGTTGACCGCACTTTTTTCAAGTGACACAGTGTCACTATGCCGACCATCACCATTAAAGAGCTCCACGAACGCACGGGTGCTTGGGTGCGCAAGGCGGGGGTTACTCCGTTGCAGATCACCGATCATGGGAAGTTGATTGCCGTGATATCGGCCCCCAATGCGCTTCCCGGGAAAAGTCCTCGAAAACGTGTTCTGCTTAAAGATTATCAGGATTACTTGAAATCGGCCAAACCCCCGGCAGCGGGCAAGTCCTTGCTGGATGATCTGGATGCAGTCCGCGGCGACCGTTGAGTCATGATATTCTCAGACACGTCTACACTGGCAAAATTCTACATTGTGGAGCCTGAGTCTCCTTCTGTGCGGAAGGCTTTTGAGAAGTCAGGCGGGATCATGCTCTCGCAGTTGGCGCGCGCCGAACTTTTCGGCGTGTTTCACCGTCGGATGCGCGAACGGACGTGGACCAAAGGTGAGTTCCAAGCTTGTGTGCGCCAGTTTCAACGAGACGAAGCCGACGGCCTATGGAATTGGGTGCCCGTGGACACGGCGATTTTGTCGGCGGTGTGTGAAACGTTTCTGGTTTTGCCGGATACGTTGTTTTTGCGCACGGCCGACTGCATTCATCTGACGACAGCGATCAACCAGGGGTTTGACGCCATTCATACTCATGACCGTCATCAATCGGCCACGGCCGCACACTTCGGTATCAATCCAATCACACTTTCATAATTTTCCCATGAGCACGCTCTCCAATATCCAAGCCGCCGGTCAGGCCGGTCAACTCCTCCCTTCCACGGTCGCGAATCTTACCACTTGGCTGGGCGCTTCGCTGCCGGCTTGGGCTGTCGCCAGCATCGACGAACTGATTGCCAAGGGGGCTTGGGACGAGCTGAACAACCGTTTTTACCGCGACATGGAGTTTGGCACGGGTGGCATCCGCGGCCGAACGATCGGCCAGATTTCGACCATCGCCGAGACCGGCACCCCAACGGCGCAAGGCACGCCGAGCCACGCGGCCATCGGCAGCAATATTCTTAACGATTTCACCCTGAGTCGTGCGACGATCGGTCTCTTCAACTACACCAAGCGTTACCTTGCTCAGTCCGGCCGCGCGGACATTCCCGCGCTGGTCATCGCCCACGACGTGCGTCACTTCTCGCGCCACTTCTGCGAACTGGCCGCTTCCATTTGGACGAAGCTCGGAGGCAACGCCTACATCTTCGATGGCCCCCGCTCGACGCCCCAGCTCAGCTTTTCGGTGCGTTACCTGCGTGCGCATGCCGGCGTGGTGATCACGGCCAGCCACAATCCGCCCCATGACAACGGCTTCAAGGCCTACTTCGAAGACGGCGCCCAAGTGGTCGCGCCGCACGACAAGGGCATTGTGAACGAGGTCAACGCGGTGCCGCTCACCGGCCTCACTGCGTTCCTCGACAAGGACCTCAGCCGCGTGGTCACGCTTGGCCGTCCCTCCGACGACGCCTATCTCGCCGTCGCCACGAAGGCCGCCATCGACACGTCAGTCTTTAAGAAGACCACGCTCAAGGTTGCCTTCACCAACATTCACGCAACCGGTGACATCATGTCGGTGCCGTTGCTCATCCATGCCGGTGCCGAGGTCCATCAAGTCGCATCACAGGCGGCCCACGATCCGCGCTTCCCCACGGTCAAGTCGCCCAATCCCGAGAACGCCGATGCGCTCGCCCTCGCGGTGCAACTGGCCGATGAGAAGGGCCTCGATCTCGTGCTCGCCACCGACCCCGACTGCGACCGCATGGGCTGCGCGGTGCGCGGACCCGATGGCAAGATGCACCTGCTCTCCGGCAACCAGATCGGTTCGCTGCTGGCCGAATACCGCTTGGGCAAATACAAAGAACTCGGCGTCATCCCCGCAGCCGGTTCTGACCGCGTGGCCATCATCAAAACTTTCGTGACCACATCGCTGCAGGACGCCATCGGCCGCGGCCACGGCGTGAAGGTTATCAACACGCTGACCGGTTTCAAGTGGATCGCCGCCAAGATCAAGGGCTACGAGGACCAGTTGAAAGGCGCACTGCTCAAAGAGGAGGGCATTGCCATCGACTATGATGCGACGACCTTCGAGGCGCGTGCGCGTCTGCTCCAGCAGCACAGCACCTTCTACGCATTTGGATGCGAGGAGAGCTACGGCTACCTGCCCAACGACTACGTGCGCGACAAGGACGGCAATGCGGCGTGCCTCATGTTCGCCGAACTCTGCGCGGCGGTGAAGCTCATGGGCATCACGGTGCCGGAGTATCTCGACCGCGTTTACCTGAAATACGGCTTCTACCTCGAAGGCGTGATCAACCTCTACTACGAGGGCGCGACCGGTGCGGCCAAGATCAAGCGCATCCTCGAAACCTACCGCTCGGCTCCGCCCAAGGCGTTCGGCGATGTGGAGGTGATCCAGGTCCAAGACTTTGGCGTCGAGGTCTTCAAGGATGCCGACGGCGAGGCGATTCCGAAGCAGGATCTTTATCTGGTCACGCTGGCCAACGGCTACAGTTTCGCCGCGCGCGGGAGCGGCACCGAGCCGAAGATGAAGTTCTACGTGTTTGCGAGTTCCCCGGTGAAGACGGCGGCCGAGTTGGCCACCGTGAAGACCCAGGTGAAGGCCGAGCTGGATCGCGTGAAGACGCTGATCGAAGCCGACGCCCAAAAACGCGCGGAAGGTTAAGAGTGACGCCGGAAACCGCGTAGCCACGAGCTCCAGCGAGTGGTGGATCGGGCATTCCCCAGACCACTCGCTGGTTCTCGTGGCTACGGTTGTTTAGCGACCACGGAATTCTTTAAACGACCCTGTTGATCAATACCTCGCCACGGTCGGATCGATGACGAGCGACCACGCGTCGATGCCGCCCTCGACGTTGCTCACGGCATCGTAGCCGTTGGCGCGCAGGAATTGGGTGACCTTCATGCTGCGACCGCCGTGGTGGCAGTGGATGAGCAGGTGTTTGTCCTTGGGCAGACGGTCGAGCTGATTGGGAATCTGGCGCATCGGGATGTGCTCGGTGCCCGCGATGCAGCAGGTTGCCACCTCGTCGGGCTCGCGCACGTCGATGAGCATGACATCGCCGGGAGTTTCATCCAACAGGCGTTTGGTTTCGGTCACCGAAATTTCGAGCGGAGCAGGGTTGGACATGTCATGGGAAAACAACCATTCGCCGCGTGCGGCAAATGGAAATTGCGCCCCCCCCTTGTCGCAGCCAAACTCAGCGCAATGCCTCAGCACTACATTGTTATTATCGCAGGCGGGAAAGGTGAGCGATTCTGGCCCCAGAGCCGTGCTCCTCGTCCCAAACATCTTCTTCCGGTCGTCGGCACCAAGCCGATGCTTGTGCAGACCATCGACCGCGTGAAGCCCCTCGCTCCGGCCAAGAATATTTTCGTCATCACGAGCGCGGTGCAGGAGAAGGCCGTTCGCGCCGTGTGCAAGGGCATCCCCGCCGCCAACATCATCGCCGAGCCGGTCGGCCGCGACACGGCGGCCGCCGTGGGTCTGGCCGCCGCCATCGTCGGGGCGCGTGATCCGCAGGGAGTCTTCGCGGTTCTGCCCGCCGACCATATCATCCACGACGGCAAGTCCTACCAGGCGGACCTGGCGGCTGCGTTTGCCGCCGCCGAAGCCGACGCCGTCATGGTCACGATCGGCATCACGCCGAACGAACCCGCCACGGGTTTTGGTTACATCCAGCGCGGCGCCAAGTGGAAGTCCTTTGGCAGCCGTCCGGTTTTCCGGGTGAAGCGTTTCGTGGAAAAACCCAAGCTGGCCGTCGCCGAGCGTTACCTCGCCTCGGGTGATTACGTGTGGAACGCCGGCATGTTTGTGTGGAGCGTCGCCGTGGTTGAAAGCGGTCTGGCGCAACACGCGCCCGACCTCGACGCCGCGCTCAAGCCCATCCGGGCCGCGCTCGCCAAGAAGCGTCCGCTCGCCGGTGTGCTCAAAAAAATCTATCCGACGCTGCCGAAGATTTCGGTCGATTACGCGTTGTTGGAGAAATCCAAAAACGTCGTGGTGCTTCCGTCGTCGTTCGACTGGGACGACGTGGGCGCGTGGCCGGCGGTGTGCAAACATTGCACCCCTGACCAAAGTGGCAACGTCCTGCGCGGACTCGCGATGGTGGAGCAGGGGAGCAATAACCTCGTGTTCAGCGAAGGCGGACACCTGCTCACCGTGGTGGGCGTGGACGACCTGATTGTGGTTCACACGCCCGACGCGACCTTGGTGTGTCCCAAGTCGAAGGCGCAGGAGATCAAGGCCCTGCTCAAGCGCGTCGAAGCGTTGAAGAACGGATCGAAGTGGATCTGAGGTTGTTCAACGCATGAGATTCCTCGGCATCGATTACGGGACGCGGCGTATCGGACTCGCGTCGGGCGACGACTTGGGCCTCGCCACGCCCATGCCGGCGCTTACGGACGCCGATCCGAAAAAACGTCGCGAGGGTCTGGCCGCCGTGGTCAAGCAGCGCCGCATCACCGAGCTGGTGGTGGGTTTTCCTTACAACATGGACGGCTCGGTCGGGTTCAAGGCGAAGGAGGTCGAGGCCTTCGCCGAGAGCCTGAAAAAGGAGTTCGGCCTGCCGGTGCACTTCATCGACGAGCGGCTCACCTCGCACATGGCCGAATCCGGCATGAATCAAAAACAGCTTCGGGAGATCCGTGGTCAAGGGATCATCGATTCCCGGGCGGCGGCGATCATCCTGCAGGATTACTTGGATCAACGGTTCCCACCGGGGTTGCCGGGACCGGAGTCCGTGTGATTTGTAGCGTCCGCCCAAATGAAACCCTCCGCACCCGCGCCCACCCGTTGGAAATGCACCGTTGCCTATGACGGCACGTCGTTTGCCGGCTGGCAGATCCAGCCCAATGCCGTGTCGGTGCAGCAGGTGATCGAGGAGCGGTTGCTGGCGGTGCTCAAGCGTCCGACCGACATCACGGGTAGCGGGCGCACTGACGCCGGGGTGCATGCACGCGGACAGGTTTTCCACTTCGACGCGCATTGGCCGCATGATCCGGCAAAGCTGCTCACCGCGCTACGCGTGGGGCTTCCTCCGACCATCCAGGTCAAAACCGCCCGAAGCGTGCCGGAGAGCTTTCATGCACGGTTCTCCGCCAAGGGGAAAGTTTACCACTACGAGCTCTGCCATGGCGGCTACGCCGATCCGTTTACGCAGGCTTATACCTGGTCGATGCAGCGGACGCTCAACATCGAGGCGATGCGCGAGGCGGCGGCGCTCCTGATCGGAACTCGGGATTTTCGTGCGTTCAGTGCGATTGCCGGCAGCGGCATCGAAAAAGAGGATACGGTGCGCACCGTGCGCCGGCTCGATATCGTCGAACGTGGTCACCGCTTGCGGATCGAGGCCGAGGGCAACGGGTTTCTCTACAAGATGGTGCGCAGCCTCGCCGGTGCCTTGGTTGATGTCGGCGTGGGGCGGCTTACTCCCGCCGGGATCGAGGAAATCCTCGCGAGCAAGATACGCACTGAACGCGTGGTCACCGCCCCGCCGCAGGGGTTGTGTCTGATGAAGGTGTTTTACTGACTACCGGGCATCACGACCATGAACGGCTTAAAGGAGTTACTGCAGGGCTTCGCCGACATGGGTTTCCCTCCGGTTTGCGTGCACTGCGGCGGCTTGGTCGAGGGCGGGCGGTTGCGGCACGTCTGCGTGCGTTGCGAGCCGTTGATCCACTTTGTCGCCCCGCCGTGTTGCACGACCTGTGGCAGCCCGTTTTTTGGAGAGGTCGAGGGCGAGCGGATGTGTCCGCACTGCGATGGATTGCACCCGCGATATTCCGAAGGCCGGACGGTGACGTTGTTCAAGGGACCGGCGCGCGCGCTCATCCACGGGTTGAAGTATCGCAAGGGCCACCACCTGCTCGGCGACATTGAGGAAGTGGTCCGGGCGTCGCCGCATATCACCGATTTTATCCGCGACGGCGTGCTCGTTCCCGTGCCACTTCATCCGCGCAAACAGCGCGAACGCACTTACAACCAGACTTTTTTGCTGGCGCAGGCCATGGCGAAGGCGGCGGGAGGGGGCACACGGGTCGAGCAAGTCCTGCGACGGGTGGTGGACACGCCATCGCAAACGACTTTCGACCGAAAGGCCCGGCGGGCTAACCTAAAAAATGCCTTTGCACTCGCACGGGGGGCGACCATAAATCCCGCTTCACCCTACTATCTCGTCGATGACGTTTTCACTACAGGCTCTACACTTAATTCCTGCGCCGGCGTTCTCCGCCACGCGGGTGTGTTGAATCTTAACGTCGTCACGTTCGGCCACGGCTAACTATTTCTGCATGTCGCTCTTCAGCAAACCGAAGTATTCCACGGTTGTCGTCAAAAAGAAGGATATCCCCAAGGGGATGTGGACCAAGTGTCCCATCTCTGGCGAGATCGTCTTCAACAAGGAACTTGAGGACAACCAGATGGTTGTTCCCAAGTCCGGCTACCATTACCCCATCGGGGCCCGCCAGCGCATCGCCGCGCTGTTTGACGAAGGCACGTTTGAGGAGATCGACGCCTCCATCCGCTCAGCCGATCCGCTCAAGTTCGTCGATTCCCAGAAGTATCCCGATCGTATCAAAAAATACGAAAAAGACAGCGGCCTGACCGAAGCGGTCGTGTGTGGCACGGGTAAGATTCATGGCATCGATGTAGCCGTGGCAGTCATGGACTTCCGTTTCTGCGGTGGTGCGATGGGCTCGGCGGCCGGTGAAAAAATCACCCGCGCCATCGAGATCGCGATCAAGAACAAGACGCCCTGCATCATCTTCAGCGCCTCCGGTGGTGCCCGTATGCAGGAGGGTATTTTTTCCCTTATGCAGATGGCCAAGACCAGCGCCGCGCTGGGTCGTCTTGCCGAGGCCAAGCTGCCTTATCTCTCCGTGTTGACGCATCCGACCATGGGTGGCGTGACCGCCAGTTTCGCCGTGTTGGGTGACGTGAACATTGCCGAGCCGGGCGCCTTGATCGGTTTCGCCGGTGCTCGTGTCATCAAAGACACGGTCAAGCAGACGCTTCCTCCCGGGTTCCAGACGGCTGAGTTCCTGCAGACGCACGGTCTCATCGACATGATCGTGAGCCGTCTGCACATGCGTGACACGTTGCGCGACCTGCTTCTGGCCCTCCACGTCAAAAAACTGCCCTCCGCCAAGAAGTGAGCGGGGGCAGGGCCGTTCAGGCCAACCGATGACCACCGACTACGCGGCGACTCAGGACTACCTTTTCTCCCTCAAGGCCAAGGGAGTTAAGTTCGGCATCGACCGGATGCGTCTGCTCGTCGCCGGCCTCGGCCATGCCGAGCGGGCGACGCCGGTCATCCATCTGGCCGGCACCAACGGCAAAGGGTCGGTCGCGGCGATGCTGGAGGCGATTTTTTCCACCGCCGGCTGGCGCACCGGACTCTACACGTCGCCGCATCTCGTGAAGCTGGGAGAGCGTGTGCAGGTTGGTCGCAAGCTGCTCACCGAGGCTGAGATCGTCGCCTTCACCCGCGAACTGCGTCCGGTCGCCAAGGCGGTTAGCCAGGGAAGTCCGGACGACCATCCGAGTTTTTTTGAGTTCATGACGGCGATGGCATTCCTGCAGTTTGCGCGGCAACGCTGCGACATCGCGATCATCGAGACCGGACTCGGCGGACGGCTGGACGCGACCAACGTGGTCACGCCCGAAGTGGCGGTCATCACGTCCATCGGTCTCGACCATTGCGAAATGCTGGGCGACACCCTCGCTCAAATCGCCGCCGAAAAGGCCGGTATCATCAAGCATCGTCAACCGGTCGTGATCGGACGCCTGCCTCCGGAAGCCGAGGTGGTGATCCGCCGTGTCGCTACGGAGCAAGGCGCGCCGGTTTACTCGGTGCGCGAGGTGTTTGGCGAAGCCATCGACGCGTATCCGACGACGGCGTTTGAGGGTGATTATCAGCGATGGAACGCGGCCACTGCGGTGCTGGTGACGCGTTGCCTTGACGCACGTTGGCGGCTGACCGACGACGTGGTGACGAGCGGCTTGCAAGCGGCCCGGTGGCCGGGACGCTGGCAGCGGGTGATTCTTGGTGGTCGCCCGGTAATTCTCGATGCATCGCACAACCCTGAGGGCGCGGGCGTGCTCGATGCGCAGTTGCGCCACCTCGTGGCGGAGACCGGGCGCAAGGTTGTGGTGGTGACGGGGGTTCTCGGTGCGGCGCGGGCGCGTCCGTTGCTGGAGACGATCAGTCGCTACGCGGCGGAGATCCACCTCGTGATGCCGCAGCAGTCGCGGGCGAGTTCGTTCGAGGAGCTGGAGGCGTTTATCCCGAACGGTTTTGCCGGGTGCGTGAAACGGGCGACGGTCGAGAGCGTTTTCCCCGATGCGCAGACCTGCACGGTGGGTGGACCGGACGACACGGTGGTCGTGACCGGTTCGATTTATTTGCTTGGCGAAATCATGGCGCGGATCGAACCGCAACGCGGCGCGATCGAGAGTCGGTTACAGGATTTCTGAATCTGATACGGACGGATAGGCCTCATTGTCTTTACTAATTGTAACACAGGGGAATCGACAAAGCGCAAATCGGTGGCCAAGCAGGAGGTGTTCAACCTTCAAATCTATCAATATGAGCGAAACTAAACCGGCTGGTGCAGATAAGAAAATTGCGGCGGGAATCTGCGGAATCCTCCTAGGTGGCTTGGGCATTCATAAATTCATTCTCGGCTACACGACGGCCGGAATCATCATGCTTCTGGTCTCCGTGCTTACGCTCGGTTTTGGCTATTTCGTGATGGGGATCATCGGCCTGATTGAGGGTATCCTGTATCTCACCAAGTCCGACGAAGAGTTCGTCGCGACTTATGTGACCGGCAAGAAGGCCTGGTTCTGAGCGCTTTCCGGCGGTCAACTTAATCGTTTCCAGGCCGCCCGTATTACACGGGCGGCCTTTTTCGTCCTTGCGCCGTTTGCTGTGCGTTGCGGTCATGGACCTTTACTTTTCCAGCCATGGTCTCTCCCGAAACGTTCAACCACATCGAAAACATCAAGAAGCGCGCAGGGCATCTATGGAGGTTTCTTTGACTGCGAACAAAAGCTTCGTGAAATAGAGGCCCTCGAGGCCCAGATGGGCGATCCCGCGTTCTGGGACAACAACGAGCGCGCCCAGAAACACATCAACAAGGTCAACACACTCAAGCGGGCGGTGCTGCCCGTGGTTGCTTTCAAGAAGCGGGTGGACGATCTCGATACGATGATCGAATTGATCGAGGCCGGCTCGCCCGAGGAGCAGGACGAATTCGGCACCGAACTCAACACGCAGGTCGAGGCCATGGTGCCCGAGCTCGACAAGATCGAGATCGGCGCATTCCTCACCGGCCAGTTCGACCGCAACAACGCCATCTTCTCCATCCAGGCGGGCGCGGGTGGCACCGAGTCCAACGACTGGGCCGACATCCTCTACCGCATGTATAACCGCTGGGCCGAGCGCCGCGGCTACGAAGTGGAACTCATGGACGTGCAGCCCGGCGACACCGCCGGCATCGCCAAGGCGACTATCCTGATCAAGGGCGAGAACGCCTACGGCTACTGCAAGGCCGAGCGCGGAGTCCACCGTCTCGTGCGCATTTCACCGTTCGATTCCAACGCCCGCCGCCACACCTCATTCTGTGCGGTGGACGTCATCGCCGAGGTCACCGACGAAATCAAAATCGACATTCCCGAGGCCGAGCTGCGTATCGACGTTTACCGGTCGTCGGGCAAGGGCGGTCAGGGCGTTAATACGACCGACTCGGCTGTCCGCATCACGCACATCCCGACCAACACGGTGGTGGTCTGCCAAAACGAACGTTCGCAGATCAAGAACAAGGCCGCCGCGATGAACGTCTTGAAGGCGCGTCTTTACGAAAAGAAGCAGGACGAGCAGCGCGCCGAGATGGACAAGTTCTACGGTGACAAGGGTGAAATCGGCTTCGGCGCCCAGATCCGCAGCTACGTTCTCCAGCCTTACCAAATGGTGAAGGACCTGCGCACAGGCGTCTCAACGTCCGACACGCAGGGCGTGCTCGATGGCGATATCGACCGCTTCATCAACGGCTGGTTGCGCGCCGGCTGTCCGCGCCATCGTAACAAAGACATTCAGGTCGATGACGAGTAATCGTTCTCGTTCTTCGTTCTCTTAATCGTTCTCATCCGGTTGAGTTCGAGAAAGAGAACGATTAAGAGAACGAGAACGATTAATTCACCATGCCCGACCTCGCACACGCTGACCTGCAAGCCGCCTTCGCCGCCACGCCGTTGTTTGAGGACAAGTCGTGGCAGCTTTCACCCGAGGCGTGGGCATTGACTCCCGCCCAGACCGCCGAACTGGCGGACATCGGCGCGGCCTGCCTCGAATACCATCAGGCGCTCGAAACCCTCTATCTGCGCTCGGCCGCCGGGAAAAACCTCCTGCGCAACAAGCCGCTGCTCGCCCCGTGGGTTGCCGACTACCTTGACCGCGGTAAACCGGCCGCACTCGTCGCCCACGCGCGTGATCCGAAAAACCGGGGTGTTTTCCCAACCGTCCTGCGCCCGGATCTGTTGCTGACCGAAGAGGGCTTTGTCATGACCGAACTCGACTCGGTCCCCGGCGGTATCGGGCTCACCGCTTTTCTCAACCGGCTTTATTCACCGTCCGGCGGAGTGATCGGTGAGGGTGACGCGATAATCCGCGGGTTTTACGATTCTCTGGCCGCTTTGCGTTCCGACATCCGCAATCCGCTGATCGCCATCGTGGTCTCTGATGAAGCCGCCACTTACCGGCCCGAGATGCACTGGCTCGCCGAACAACTCCAGTTGCAGGGCAAGCGGGTGTTCTGTCTGGAGCCGGATGATATTTTCCCGCTCGGTTCGTCCCTGTGTTTCGATGTCGAGGGCAACCCGGAGAAGATCGACATCATCTATCGCTTTTTTGAGCTGTTCGATTTGGCGAACATTCCCACGGCGCACTACTTCTTCGAATCGTGGGCGGCGGGCGAGGTGACCATTGTCCCGCCGATGCGGCCTTACCAAGAGGAGAAACTCGGTTTGGCATTGTTCCATCACCACTTGCTTCAGGACTACTGGGCCGAGGCGCTGGGCGGACGCACGCTCAAGCTGCTGCGCAAGTTGATCCCGCAATCGTGGGTGATCGACGACACGCCGCTGCCGCCGGGCGCAGTGCTGGACGGCCCCAAAGTCGGCGGGCGTTCGCTGACCGACTGGCGTCAACTTTCCGGCGCGTCCCAGAAAGAGCGCGATCTCATTATTAAAATCTCCGGTTATCATGAGACGGCTTGGGGGGCGCGGAGTGTCATTCTCGGCAGCGACTGTTCGCGCGAAGAATGGCAGGGCGGCGTGGAGATGGCGGTGGCGGATGCGCCGCTGAATCCGCACGTGCTGCAAGTATTCAGAAAGCCGATGCGCTCGAAGCATCGCGTCTACGACCGCGAACAACAGGTGCGGCAGGTCGAGGGCCGGGTGCGGTTGTGCCCGTATTATTTTATGGTGGGAGGCAAGGCGGTGCTGAGCGGTGCGCTGGCGACGTTTTGCCCGCCCGACAAAAAAATCATCCACGGCATGCAGGACGCCGCGTTGCTGCCGAGCCGGCTGGTCGCGGTCGAAGCGGTGGCTCCCGTGACCTGAGAGAGGATCCTGCGATGGGCGGACGGATGTTAGACGTTGGAAACTGTCGTTGGGGATAATACCATTCAGGTGTGTCTATTTTTTCGTCAGCCGGGTTTTCCGCAAAGCGTAGTCTTGTTTGCGCTGTTTTTATGGCAGTGAATGGGGTGGGTGGGCTTTCCGCCGCACCGGCAGTGGGTGGCGGTGACGAGCTTGTCCGGTTGCGCGCCTCGTTGGCCGACTCGGAGGCGCGCATGCACAGCTTGATCGATGACAACCGGCGTCTAAATAACGAGGTCAAGATGTCCGTCGTAGTGCTGGGAAATTTGCGGCGGGAGTTGGAACTGGTGCGCGGCAAGTCCGCCAAAATGGTGTCCGGCCAGACGGAGCAGTCGGACCGGAAGCGTATCTCCGAATTGGAAACGACGCTGGCCTCGGTCCGTGGAGCGGCCGATCAGGCCGACGCGCGGGCGCGCAGCGATGCCGACGAGTCCCGGCGGGTGATTGCTCAACTCAAGAAGCGACTGGATGAGGCGGTGGCTGAACCGGTGTTGTTGCGTGCCCAACTCGTCGCGTCGGAGCAGGCGCTGGCCACCGCCCGCACACAGTCGGCTGCCGATAAAAAGCGCGGGGAGATGCGGTGAGCTGATGTCGTTTTTCGCGGCCTATACCGCCACTCGCTGGTGCTCGTAGCTACGAGCACCAGCGAGTGGTTATTAAGAACGGCAGACTTAGATTTTCCAGCTCTGGAGGATCTTGATGTAGTTGGCGCGCTCGTGGGCGGCGGGATCGGGGCAACGCTTGAGGTTGAGCGCGCCGCGCACGGTGGAGAGGTTGGTGTGATTATGTTCTTCCATCCAGATGCGCAGGCCTTCGAGCAGGGCGGGGATGGCGCGAGGGCCGCTTTCGAGCAGCACGGAGACGATTTGCACGGCATGCGCGCCGGCGAGGAGCGACTTGATCAGATCTTCCGAGGTATGGACACCGCCGCTGCACGCCAGAGAGCCTTGCAGGCGGGGCGACAGGATGGAGAGCCAACGCAGGCGCAGCAGTAACTCGGAGGAGAACGAGAGCTTCAGGCGAGGAATGACTTCGAGTTCGTCGATATCGAAGTCGGGTTGATAAAACCGGTTGAAGAGCACGACACCCGCCGCGCCTTGCTGGTCGAGAGCGCTGGCAAAGTTGGTCAACGATGCATGGAAGGGCGACAGTTTGACCGAGACGGGGATGCGCACGGTATCAGTCACCGCACGCAAGATTTCCAGAATCTCTCCCTCGACGTCCTCGCCGGACATGGCCGGATCGGTGGCGAGCTGGTAGGTGTTCAGCTCGAGCGCGTCGGCACCGGCGGATTCGATACGGCGGGCGTAGTCGATCCAGCCGCCGGGACGCCGGCCGTTGAGCGAGGCGATGATCGGGATCTGGAGCGCGGACTTGAGACGTTCCAGCTTGCGCAGGTAGTTGTCGGGCGTGAGGTGATACTCGTCGAAACGGGGGAAGTAGGACGTGGCTTCGTAGTTGCTCTCGGCCGGGGTTTCGAGGTGGTGAAGCAGCGCCTGCTGTTCGAGATCGATCTGCTCCTCGAAGAGGGAGTGCATCACGAGGGCGGCAGCGCCGGCTTCTTCCATCCGACGGGCGGCGTCGAGGTTGTCGCAGAAGGGCGAGGCACCCACAACGAGAGGATTGCGAAGGGTGAGACCGAGGTAAGTCGTTTCTAAGTTCATGTGAGGGAGGTAGATTTAATCTTTCTCTTTATTCTTTATCTCAATCTTTCTCGGGTTTGGTCGGAGACAGGCAGGGAGAGAAAAAGATTAAGAGGAAAGAGAAAGATTCGGATCAGTTAGCGGCGAGGTTGGGAGCGACGACCGCCGGTTTCGCCGGCTCGGCGAGATGCTGGTAGTGTGCGTAGTGACGACGGACCTCGGCCTGGGCCTGGGCTCCGAGAGACTCGGCGCGGTCGGGGTTGATGTTCTTCAAGATCCCGAAGCGAGTCTCGTTCGCCATGAACTTGATGAGATCAATCTTGGGCGCGGGTGAGTCGAGCTTGAGCGGAGTCTGGCCGGCTTCGGCGAGGCGCGGGTCGTAGCGGAAGAGCGGCCAGTAGCCGGTGTCGACCGCGAGTTTCTGCTGATCGAGGCCCTGATGCAGGCTGTAGCCGTGGGCGATACAGTGCGAGTAGGCGACGACGAGGGCGGGACCGGGATAGGCTTCGGCTTCGCGCAGGGCCTGCACGGTCTGGCTGTCCTTGGCACCGAAGGCGATCTTGGCGACGTAGACGTGTCCGTATTGGGCGGCGATGAGGGCGAGGTCTTTCTTGGCGGTGGCCTTGCCGCCAGAGGCGAACTTGGCGACGGCACCCATCGGAGTGGACTTGGAGGACTGGCCGCCGGTGTTGGAATATACCTCGGTGTCGAGGACGAGCACCTTGACGTTGGCACCGGAGGCGAGGACGTGGTCCAAACCGCCGTAGCCGATGTCATAGGCCCAGCCGTCGCCACCGATGATCCACACGGTCTTCTTGACGAAGTCGTCGGCGAGGGCCGCGAGACGGCGGCCGGCGGGGGTGTTGTTGGGCTTGAGTGCGGCGCGGAGGGCGATCACGCGTTCGCGCTGGGCGGCGTAGTCGGCCTCGCAGGTCTGCGGGGCTTCAAGGATCGAGGTAGCGAGCTCGGTGCCGACCTCGGGGGCGAGGAGGGTGAGCAACGTGCGGGCGTGTTCGAGGCGCTGGTTGGCGGAGAGGCGCAGGCCCAGACCGAATTCGGCGTTGTCCTCGAAGAGGGAGTTGGCCCAGGCGGGACCGCGTCCGTTTTTGTCCTGGCAGTAAGGCGTGGTCGGGAGGTTGCCGCCGTAGATGGAGGAACAGCCGGTGGCGTTGGCCATGATGAGGCGGTCGCCGAAGAGCTGGGTGAGGAGCTTCAGGTAAGGCGTCTCGCCGCAGCCGGAGCAGGCACCGGAGAATTCCATGAGGGGCTGTAGGAACTGCGTGCCCTTGACGGTGGAGGTGTCGATCTTGGCGCGGTCAGCCTCGGGCATGGAGAGGAAGAAGTCCCAATTGGCGCGCTCGGCCGCGAGGAGCGGGGGCTGTTCGGCCATGTCGATGGCCTTGTGGCGCGGGTTGGATTTGTCCTTGGCGGGGCACACCTGGACGCACAGCGAGCAACCGGTGCAATCCTCGGGAGCGACCTGTAGCGTGTAACGATAACCCGGATACTCTTTGGACTTGAAGACGGTCGAGGCGAAGCCTTCGGGAGCGCCGGCCAGGGCGGACTCAGGATAGAACTTGGGACGGATGGCGGCGTGAGGGCAGACCATCGCGCACTTGTTACACTGAATGCAGAGTTCGGAGTCCCAGACGGGGATTTCGAGGGCGATGTTGCGCTTTTCGAAGCGGGTGGTGCCGGTCGGCCAGCAACCATCGACGGGCAGGGCGCTGACGGGGAGCTTGTCGCCCTCGTCGGCGAGGAGGCGAACGGTGACCTTGCGGACGAACTCGGAGGCACCGGGATAAGTCGGGGCGAGGGAGGTGATGGCGGTCGCGTCGACGGAGGCCGGGATGGTGACCTCCTGCATGCCGGCGAGCGCGGCATCGACGGCGGCGTAGTTCATCTGGACGATCTTGTCGCCCTTGCGGCTGTAGGTCTTCTCGATGGCCTTCTTGATCTGCTTGATGGCGTCGGCGGGCGGGAGCACGCCGGAAAGGGCGAAGAAGCACGTCTGCAAGACGGTGTTGGTGCGGCGGCCCATGCCGGCATGCTGGGAGACGGCGGTGGCGTCTATGACGAAGAGGCGGAGCTTTTTCTCGATGAGAGTCTCCTGCCATTCGCGGGGCAGCTGGGCCCAAGTGTCGGCGGCGTTGTGCGGCGAATTGAGGAGGACGGTCGCACCGGGGGCGGCGTAATCGAGGATCTTCTGGCGGCCGACGAAATTATACTGGCTGCACGCGACGAAGTCGGCGTGGCGGATGAGATAGGGGGCTTTGATCGGGCGGGGACCGAAGCGCAGGTGCGATGTGGTGACCGAGCCGGATTTTTTGGAGTCGTAGACGAAGTAGCCCTGGGCGAAGTTATCGGTCTGTTCACCGATGATCTTGATGGAGTTTTTGTTCGCGCCGACGGTGCCGTCTGCACCGAGACCGACGAATACGCAGCGGCGGACATCGGCCGATTCGAGGTCGAAGTTTTCGTCGTAGCCGAGCGAGGATCCGGTGATGTCGTCGAGGATGCCGAGGGTGAATTTGGAAAGCGGTTCCCAGCGGGCGAGGTTGTCGAAGGCGGCCTTGACCATGCCGGGGGTGAATTCTTTGGAACCGAGGCCGTAGCGACCACCGACGACGCGGGGAGAGTTGGCCAGAGGGGAGAGCCCCTGGGCGAGGGCGGCGACGACGTTGAGATAGAGGGGCTCGCCGAGGGAACCGGGCTCCTTGGTGCGGTCGAGCACGGCGATGGCCTTTACGGTGGGCGGGATGGCCGCGAGGAAGGCTTTGACGTGGAACGGCAGGAACAGGCGAATGGACACCACGCCGACTTTTTCGCCCTTGGAGACGAGCCAGTCGACGGTTTCGGCGATGGTCTCGATGGCGCTGCCCATCGCGATAATGATGCGGTCGGCCTGGGGGTGGCCGTGGTATTCGTAGAGGTGATACTGGCGGCCGGTCACCTCGGCGAGGCGGTCCATCTCGGCCTGCACGATGGATGGAAGCTGATCGTAGAAGCGGTTTACCGATTCGCGGCCCTGGAAATAGACGTCGGGATTCTGCGCGGTGCCGCGGATCGAGGGGTGATCGGGCGAGAGGGCACGAGATCGGAAGTCGGCGATGGCCGACTCGCTGATGACGGCGCGGATGTCGTCGTCGGAAAGGGTGGCGATCTTGGAGACCTCGTGGGAGGTGCGGAAACCGTCGAAAAAATGGATGAACGGAAGGCGGGCGCGGTAGCTGGCGGAGTGGGCGACGAGGGCGAGATCGTGGGCCTCCTGGCCGTTGTTGGAGCAGAGCAGCACGCAGCCGGTGGCACGGCAGGCCATGACATCCTGGTGGTCACCAAAAATGGAGAGACCCTGTCCGGCGAGGGCGCGGGCAGAGACGTGAAGGGTGAGGGGGAGGAGTTCGCCGGCAATCTTGTAGAGATTGGGGATCATCAACAGCAGACCTTGCGAGCAGGTGAAGGAAGTGGTGAGCGAACCACCGAGCAGACCGCCGTGGATGGCTCCGGCTACGCCGCCTTCGGACTGGAGCTGAGTGACCTTGGGGACCATGCCCCAGATGTTTTTCTTGCCGGCGGCGGCCCATTCATCGCAGGACTCGGCCATCGCGGAGGACGGCGTGATCGGGTAGATGGCAATGAACTCGTTGAGCCGGTAGGCTACTGAGGCGACGGCCTCGTTGGCGTCGCAAGTTACAAAGCGGGGTTTGGTGGCAGGGCCGGATCCGGAAGATTTCATTGGATTAGGCGGCGAAACGGCGAATGGCCGGTCGGAGCGAGCCCCATGATGCCAAAAAACGCGTATACTCGCTCCGCACGGTTTGGCGGAGGGTGCGCGGATATTGCGCGACCCTCCCCAGTGGTGAAAACCGGCTCAGTTCTTTATCCGGACCGCGCGAAACTCAGGATCGGGCTGCGAAAACAAACGCTTCCAGATCAAGCAAGTCGCTGCCAATTCCATCGGGATGGACGGACAGTTCTTCGGCGGGTTGTCCGAGACGGTTTACCCAGAATGTCGGATAGCCGAACCATTTGGCTCCGGCCGCATCCCAGCCGCCGAAGGCCACGAATAGGATTTCTTCGCGCGACAGCTCGAGTGTATCTATCCCGAGTTGATAGGCTTCGGGGGAGGGTTTGTAGGTGCGGGCAGAGTCAGTGCTGATCGACCGGGTGACCAATCCATCGAGCCCGGCGCTTTTGACGACTGCGGCCAGCATGTCGGGGCTGAAGTTGGACAAAAACGCCAGGGTGACGCCCTCATCGCGAAAACGTCGCAGCACGGGGAGGACGTCGGGCCAGGTTTCGAGTTGCAGGTAAGCGTGCATGAGCCGCTGGCGTTTGTCCTCGGTGAGATCGATCTTGGTTTCATGCGCCGCGTAGGTGAGGGCGTCTCCGGTGACTTGCCAGAAGTCGGCGTAGTGGTGCCCGACCACCCGCAACCACGCGTATTCGAACTGACGCGTTTTCCAGGAAGCGGCGAGCGCTGCGCCCTTGCATGGAAACAGGGTTTCACACAGCGCGAAGACCGGACGAGGGTCCAAAATTGGAAAACCATCAAAGGCGAGGGCTTTGAAGCGCGGGCGAGAAATCGGTGCGGTCAGGCCGGCGATTACTTGATGCGATGAAAGGCCGACGAGTGTCCCGGCGGCGGTCAGTTTGATGAATGATCTGCGATCCATGTTTCCAGTAAGGAGGCCCGGAGGCATGGATGTATTCCCGGGTTGCCGAGCTTACAGGGACTGAATCCGCTCGGCTTGCTGTCTTAGTTCGGCGGGCAGGGGAGTTGGAGCGGTTCCGGCGATTAGATACTCGTTCAAGTGGGCGAGCGAAGCGGTGCCGCCGATCGAGGTCTTGAGCATGGGTTCACTGGCGGCGAGACGCAGGGCCAGTTCGGCCTCGTTGCGGCAACCGGCCGTAGCGATGAGTGTGTTTACGGCTGCGGTTTTGCTCATGCCGTGTTTGTCCGCCGGACCACCGCCGAGGGTGCGCAGAGCGAGTGTTGGGCTGTTCTGCTGCCGGAGCGCGGTCCATGCCGTGTCGGTGCAATCACGTTGACGCACGTTCCAGTAGAGTGTGACGCCGTCGATCAGCGCATTGCGGGCGGCCTGGACCGCCGCGTCGGAGTTTTCCTTGGTGATGAAGAGGACGGCTTCACGAATGAGGCCGCGTTGACGCAGCGAGGACAACTCGTCCACCAATGGCCCGCCGCCAGCGCGTAGTTGGTCGACGAGATTGCCCGGCTGCGGATCCATGGAAACGAGTTGGGCGACATCAATGCCGTCCAGTCCGAGGCGGCGGCAGGTGTCTTCGACTTCGAAACGCATCAGTGCCACCGAACCATCGCGGACTTTGATGATCATGCGCGGCACGCACGACCGGTCGGCATCGAAGGCCATGCGCAGCACCATGAATGTGAAACCGTTGTTGTAGGTGGGGCTGGAATGAAACGAGACGCCGGCTTCGAGAGCACGACGAACCACCGCAAGGTCATTGGCGATATTCGCTGGATTACGACCCAGCGACATGCTGCCAAAGGTATAGGGAGACAGGGTAACCATGGTGGCACCCTGAATCAGCGAGCGGACACTTTCGAGCGGTAAAGACCGGACGGAGGCCAACTCAGGCCTTCTTCACGAAGCAGGCCTTCAATGCGATGGCCATGCCCTCGATCTTGCAGTCGATCTCGTGGTCGCCGTCGACGAGTCGAATGTTTTTGGCTTTGGTTCCGGACTTGAGGACCTGCGAACCGCCGCCGAGTTTGAGGTCTTTGATGAGGGCGATGGTGTCACCGTCGACGAGCACGTTGCCATGGGCATCTTTGACGACGCGGGCGGCTTCGGGTGCTTCCTCCTTGGGCCATTCGTGTCCGCAGGTTGCACACTCCCAGTGATCGGAGTGGCTGAGGACATCATCGAGGGTGCAGGCAGGGCAGGAGGGTTTGGCAGAATTGGACATGGAAGTGGGAGGTTCGAACGTAGGGAGGCCGGAGTCCAGCGCTTACAACTGTCCGGGAACAACCACGCATTCCGTCGGACCAAGATCGTGCAGCAATAAAATGACGCGCGCATATCACCCCGGACATTCGACATGGAGGGGAACGCTCGTTTAACTGCGCTGCGGCAGGCACGTCGTCTGTCGTTCACACCTACCACCCACCCACGAAAAATCATGCAAACGCTTCCCCCTATCGCCGAAACGATTTCCCAAGGCGGCCGCACTGGCTCGGTCGAAACCGCGCAGGACGGATTTAACCTCCATTTCAAGGTTCCGTCGGGCGACAACAGCCAGGGACTGACGCCCGAGCATTTGTTCGGCGCGGCGTGGGCGGCGTGTTTTAACGGCGCGGTCAAATACATCGCCAAAGAGTCGGGCCATGCGGACGACGGCATCACGGTCACGGCGCACGTGCAGTTGCATCCCGAGGGGCCGCAGCCGTTTTCAGTGGAGCTGCTGGTGAGCATTCCCGGTCTCGACGACCATAAGGCCGAGCAGGTGTTGGCCAAGGCTCACGCGATCTGCGCCTACTCCAAGGCGACCAAAGGCAACGTCGCGGTGAAGATCACGCTGGATTGAGCGGCATCGTGGCGGAGCTCTGCGGGCGGCTCCGTTTCCGAATCAAAAACAAGGTGAGCAGATACGTTGCGCCAAAGCCCGCCGCCGCGAGGTAAGCGGTGATGTTGACGGACTGCGTGTAGGCGATGCCGGCGGTCTCGTCGGGATAAAGCGCTGCGGGGAAGGGCAACGTTTGACCGGCGGCATGACGGGCCCGGGCGAAGTCTCCGACCAACAGCGTGCTGGTTTCGATCAACGCGATGAAGGGCAGAAAAAGACGCCATGCGAGCCCCACGCCGAGTTGCGGCCATGATCCCAGCCGGCAGACGGCGAAAGTCGCTGCGCCGAAAACCATGCCCAGTCCGAGGGTGGCGACCGAGGCGTATTGAATTGCGAGCAGGACGTGATTCGAAATCGGCAGCAGAGCGCGGTGATAGGCGGTAAAGTGCCGCGGCTCGACCCCGATCAGGTAAATGTCATGGAGGGACGCCCAGGTCATGATCGTGCAGGCAAAGCCGATCGCGAACCGCGCGAACGGTTGTCGCTCGCGCTCAGGAAACGGGAGGCGAAAACCCTGCATGGTGGTCCGGAGTTCTCATTGTCTGGTTCACTGTTGTGGACGGTCGTGTGCAAGCCGTTTTCCGAGGCTGACGACTTCGTCCTGCGCATAGCCGATCGCATGGTAGAACGCCAGGACACCGGCGTTGGTGGTGCGCACTTGCAGGTTGATTTTGGGACAGCCCTCGGCATTCAAGCGGCGCTCGGCTTCCGTCATGAGGCTGCGACCGAAGCCTCGCTTTTGGTGGTCGGGCGAGACCGCGAGATAATTAATCCAGCCGCGATGACCTTCGTAGCCGACCATGACGGATGCTACGATTTTCCCGTCGCGTTCACCGACGAGAAAGAGGTCGGGCCGCACGCGCAGTTTGCGGGCGATGTCCTTGTGCGGATCGTTGTTGGGATGAAGCAGTCCGCACCGCCGCCAGAGGTCGATCACCGCTTCGGTATCCGCAGGAAGAAAGGAACGAATCGTGAGCATGGCGTGGCGGGTATGTGGCTGTGATTCAAGGGGCTTTCCCGGCGACCAGCAGTGCCGTCCAGTCGGTGGGAGGGATGGGGGCGGAGGGCATCATTTCGGCAACACCAGAAAGCCCCCCGAGCATGGTTTGTTGCAATGCGGCGAGTGCGAGCCCGTTGCTGGCGGCCTCCATGTGTGTCGGCAGGGTGTGGTTGGCCGATGCCGGATCATCAAACGTGAGTGAGGGAGCGGGAGGAAGGGGTAGTGAGTTGGCGATGGCCAAGGCACGCTCGTCGATTCGTTTGGCGATGGCGTGGATAACACGGCTCTTGGCCATGCCCATGGTTTCGATCCCTAGCAATTTATCGCCGGTATCATAGGCCGCATAGAATCTTTCGCTGCCGCGCACGCCTTTATCATCGGCGACACACCAGTCCACGATGGCCAGATTGGCACCTCGGTTGTTGGTGAATGCGAGTGCGAAGTGCTGGACGATGACATGAACACTGAAATCAGTCCTGTCCGGGTTGGGCAGACTCAACTCCAGTGTGTGGCGCAACGTGCTGACATCACTCTCGCCGAACTTGCCGATATTATAGGTGCCGATTGCATGATTTACACCCGCACCCGGGCAGGCCGAAACCATGCCGACGGCGACGGATTTATTGAGTGACGAGCCGGTGATAGCAGGGTTGAGCCTCACTTTGCGGGCGGTGGTACCGCCGGTCATCCCGCAGGCGCCGAACAGGGGGATGATTGCCGCGATGAGAAGTGATGCGATGAAGCGGTTCATAGATGACCGATGGCGGAGCGGAACGCGGTTTTTTCATCGGTCGATTCAAAAGCCCGCAGCGGGATCACGCAGGGGCTCTTGGTGCCGAAGCTGAGTTCGATGAACTTTTTGTCTTCGGTAACACCAGTGAGCTTGGCAAGGGCGAAGGTCTGAACCGTCTCGTTCATCTTGCTGGTGAGTTTCTCATTTTTGAGTTCGTAGCGGATGGTGCGCGGCCATGAGCCCTTCAGTTCGGCGGAAACGAACTTGGTGATGCGACGGCGTACGGTGCTCCGGTAGGTGAGCAGGTAGAGACCGCCGCCCCACGCGCCGGCACCGAGGCAGATCACGAGGAGGTTGATGTTTTCCTTGGAGTGAAAACCGAGAAAGGCGAACAGGGCAAAGGCGACCGCGCAGATGACCGCCCCGCGCCACCGGTTGGCTGCGTAGGCAGGAGTCCGCTTAAAGAGGCGGAAGGACGGTTCGACGACATCAAGGAGTTTGGCTTCGTAGGTGAATTTCATGAGGACGGGATATATCTGATGATCAGTAGCGGCGTGCCGATATATTTTAACTTACGCCGCCCACTTTCGACCCTGGCTGGCGTAGTTTACGATCAAGCCGAAGATCTCGCTGCACTTGGTTTTGAAGAGCACGCGGTCATAGGTGTCAGGGAGGTGTTCGTTGAGCACGGCTTCCACAGTGGTTTCGACGCGTTTTTTGGACTGAGTGTCTTTGAACCACTCTTGAACGAGCACCTTGGGTTGGGCTTGGGTGAGGCGCTCCAGCAGGGATTTGGCCGCAAGTTTCACGCGCTTTTCCTCGGCCTGCGTCATCTTGTCTTTTTTGAGGAGGTCGTAGAGTTCCAACTCGTCCTCGGTGAGGCCTTCGCGGAGGTGGCGTTCGGACTCCGCGTGCAGGTCGCGGGTGAATTTCAGCAGCTCCTCAAAGTAGCTTTCGTTGGAGGCACCACCGGCGTTGTAGTCTTCGATGATGCGGCGCAGGCGCTCCGCGAAGTCGGAACGGGTGGCGTTTTGCTTGAGCATGTCGGCGAGCTTCTTTTCGAGAAACGCGCGCAGGTCGGCGATCTCGATGTTGCGATGCTCGGTCTGCTTGAAGTCCTGCTTGAGTTTATCGAAGTCGATTTTCCCGAGGTCCCAGATTTTACCGCGCTTGGTGATGGCAAAGGTTTCGTGTTCCGCGACCGATTGCACGCGGGTTGGGTCAACGACGACGCTGGCGTCAAGGAGTTCGCCGATCTTGCGACCGACTTCGTCGATGTCGGCCTGCTGGATGTGCGAATCGATCACGCCGCGCAGGTATTGGAAAACCGCCACGGTGCGCACGACGGAACGGCCCAGGATCTCCGGTTTGCAGGCTTCGTAGAGGCTGGTGATGGTGTTTTCGAAGACGGCGAAGGCTTTGCGATCCTCGTCTTTGACCAAGAGCGCGTCGGCGTATTGGTCGAAGGCTTCGACTTGTTTGAAGATGTCGCCGGCCTTGGCGATTTTTTCTAGGTGGACGCCGTGGGCACGGCAGAAGGCGTGGCCGTGGACGATGGCTTCGTCGAGCAGGCGGAAAAGATCGGATTTCTCCCGCACCTCAAGCGCCGCGGCGCCGTCCTGACCTTGGGCGTAGTCCTTGAGCGCCTGTTTCATCCGGCGGAAGACGTTGTAGTAATCGACGATTTCGCCGTTCCGCTTTTCGACTCCGCCGATTTTCCACGATGTCACGCGGTTGGCGCGCGCGATGGTCTGCATGAGGGTGTGGTCCTTCTGCGGTTTATCGAGGTAGAGCGTGGAGACCGTGGGCGCGTCGAAGCCGGTGAGCCACATGGCGCAGACGAACACAAGCTGGAGCGGGTGCTCGGGGTCTTTGAAATTGGTTTCGATGTCGTGGCCCTGCTTGTCGAGGGCGTTCATCCGCTGGCGGTGGCGGGCGATTTCCAGATTCTGTTTGGCGAATTTTTTCTCCTCGTCGGCGTCTTCGCTGATGACCACGGCCATCTCGACGCGCTTCATCCAGTCGAGCGTGCGTTTCAACACGGCGCGCTCGGAGTCGGTGGTAGCCTTGGAGACCTGGCCGGTGAGCGTTTTGATACGCTCTTTCCAGAGACGCTCGACCTTGTCGAACATCTTTACGGCGGTGAACTTGTCCACCGCGATGAACATGGCCTTACCGAGATAACCGCGATTGGGGAAGTGGGCGACGACATCACGGGCGATGGTTTCGAGGCGGTCGTCGCGGCGGATGACCTCCAGCTCGGTGGCGAACTGCTTTTCCAGTTTCTCCTGCTGGGCGTCGTCGAGGTTGGCGTCGTCGAGCAATTCGTAGAATTCGTCGCCGAGGTTCTCGTTTTGAATGAGCATCTCGGGCACGCGCTTTTGGTAGTAGAGCGGCACGGTGGCGCCGTCGTCCATGCTCTGCTGGAAGTTGTATTCCGAGACGTAGTCGCCGAACCACTGGTTGGTCTTGCGGTCGCGACCGAGCAGCGGAGTGCCGGTGAAGGCAAGGAACTGCGCGTGCTTGAGGCCGGCGCGCATGTTTTCGGCGAGGTCCTTGTATTGGGTGCGGTGGGCTTCGTCCACGATGACGACCACGTCGCCGCGATCGGTGAGCAGCGGGTAGGCCTGTCCCTTGGGCCAGCGGAATTTCTGGATGAGGGTGAAGACGAGACGCTTTTGCTGACCGAGGTATTTGCGCAGTTCGTCGCTGTTTTTGGGCTGGGCGGCGTCGGCCTTGGACACCGTGCCGGTGTCGAGGAAGTTGCGGTAGATCTGGCCGTCGAGGTCGTCGCGGTCGGTGACGATGACGAAGGTGAAGTGCGCGCCGAGTTTCCGGAAAATCTTCCGCGCGTAGAAGATCATCGAGAAGCTCTTGCCGGAGCCCTGCGTGTGCCAGAAGACGCCGAGTTTTCCGTCCATCTCGGCGCGCCGACGGAACACGTCGAAGGCGCGGTTCACGCCGAGGAATTGGTGGTTTTGCGCGACGATCTTGGCGCGACCGCGGTGGTAGAGGACGAAGTTCTCTACATAGTCGAGCAGGCGGGCCTTGGGCAGGAGACCGGCGATCACGCCTTCGAGGCTGGTGCCGTCGCGGCGAACGGCCTCGCGGTCGATCTTCTGCTTTTCGTCGTCGGCGCGCAGCCAGGGGAAGAAGAATTCCCAGTCAGCGGAGAAACTGCCGACGCGAGTTTCGAGGGCGTTGGAGAGGATGCAGACGGCGTTGGCCAAAAAAAGCTGCGGGATCTCGGCGCGGTAGGTGGTGAGGTTGTCGTCGAAGGCGTGGCGCAGTTTTACGTTGGAGTTTTTGAGCTCGATGAAGACGAGCGGCAGGCCGTTGAGGTAGAGGATGACGTCGGGCCGGCGAAAACCTTTCTCGCCGCGAATCCAGAGTTGGGAGACGGCGAGGAATTGGTTGTGCGGATTGAGAGGATCGGTGAAGTCCACCACGCGAACGCGCTCGTGCTGGCGGCGGCCTTGGGAGTCGTCGAACTCGACCGGCACGCCGTCGCGGATGAGCGCGTAAACCTCGGCGTTGGCGGCGACGGGGGCGAGGGCGGGGCGGCGGGCGGCGATTTGTTCGACGGCGAAGTCGATCTGGGCGGCGGGGATGCCGGGGTTGAGGGCAGTGGCGGCGGTGCGCAGGCGGTCGAGAAGGATGACTTCGCGTTTGTCGGCACGGCCGGAGTGATCGGCGAGGTCTTCGCGTTCCTCGGTGCCGCAGTCGAGGACGTCGTAACCGTGGACGTGTTGCAGCTTTTGCAACAGGGCCTGCTCGATCTGGTCCTCGGAGATGAAGTTAGGCATCGGGGCTCGGGAAGTGCCGGAGAAACTCCTGCACGAGTTCGTAAGCGCGGCGAGCTTGGATGGCCTGCTCATCAGGCAGCGGGGCGTTGTGGAATTCGACGACTTGCTGCGGACCGAAGGAATTTACGCTGGAGAATTTCGTGCGCAGGACGGCCAGCGAAATCTGGAGAAGACGGGTAGGGGTGCGTTGTTTCCAGATTTCCGCGAGTTTGGCCGGCCCTTCCGTCGCGTGTTGGAGACAGTAACAAAAATCATACGAATCCTTGGGCTTATCCCGTCTGCCGATGGCCAAGGCTTTCATGACAAGGAAATCGGCCAAGGAAGTCACATGGAGGCTGACCGTATTGTCGGCGCCACGCACGTTGAGGCCGGAGATCTCGTGTTCCACCGGTGCTGCGAAGGCCACATCGCAACCGTCGATCTGCAATACCCGGAAACCCTCGATGAGCTTGGGATGGTTGCTGGCCAGTTTCACTTCTTTCGGGGCGAGGAATTCCACTTCGACCCGCACCGGATCTTGGCCGTCTTTCAGATCAACGTGCACGATGAGTTGAAAGGCCTTCTCACCTTGCTGGTAGCGCTTGGTGTCGAATAGCAGCTTGAGCATTTCGGCATAGCGCCCGTCGCCGAGTTTTTCCGCATCCAGTGCCAGATCGATGTCGATGCTGCCGATGTGAGGTTCTTCGGCCTCGGGGAGCAGGAGGTCGGGCACCCAGCCGCCGACAACCACGAGGCAATCGGCAAACGAGGCGAGGACCTGGCCGAGATCGATGAGCACGCGGCGGGCGGCTTCGGTCTGGCGGTCGCCGTAGTCGGCGCTTTGGCATGGCTCGGGGGTCACGGTTGCACCTCACCGCGTTTCCAAGCCGGTTGCAAGTATTGCTCCAGCAACGCTTCCGCTGCTTCCTGGCCGCGTCCGCCGCTGTGCCAGAGGTCCACATAGGTTTGGACGGGGTGGGTGCAGGGGAGCCGGTCGCCGGACACGGATTTGTCCGAGCCGAGGTAGAACACACCGTCGTCCGCAGGCAGGAGCACGACGACGTTGTCGCCGGAGTCGACGGGCTTGGCGTCGGTGAAGGCGACGAAGCGGGGCAAATCTTTGGGACTCAGGTAGAGCCAGGTTTTGGGTTGTCGGACATGCGGTGCCTGGAATTCGGCAGCCGAGAAGCTGGCGTAGGCGGCGGGGCCATCCGCGCCATCGCCGAAGTTCCAGAGCGCGTCGCGTAGTTTGGCTCCGGAAAGGAGCGTGAAATAGGAGCGACGGTCATGACGGTCGAAGCGGTAGGCGTCCCGCCAAGTGAAGAGGAGTTTTTGGGGATCGGCGACGCGGAAGCCCTCGGAGGTATCTTCGAGGAAGGCTTCGTCGCGCAAGTGGCGGACGACCTTGTTGACGAGGCCGAGGCTGACGCCCGGCTCGCAGTGGGCCTGGATGTCGCGTTGGGTCCAGTTGCGGCCGGCGTAGTCGGTGGCGAGGAGGGCGCGGACGACGCGGGCGGCCTCGGCGGTTCCGAGGTTGGCGGCGGGACGAGGCGGGGTGTGAACAGGTGCACGGCCAGTGGAACTGATGTGGAGTATACCCGGAACATCGATTTTGCAGTTACCTGCGAGATCGAGCCAGCTCCAGCCATGCTCCGCGCAGAGCCCGGCGATGCGCGGGGAGACGTGAGGCAGAGCAAGCACACGCACGACGGTGCTGGGCTGGCCGGGAGGGGGTGTAAATTTGCGGGCTACGAGCGCGGGGAAGGCGCTAGGCCGTAGCTCGTTTTTATACTCCATGCAAAGGATGGCGGGATTGTCGCCGGGCATGGAAGGCGAAGTGTGCACCCTGTAGCCGACAATGGAGCCTCCCGCGACGTCTCGTATCGCAACACTTTTAAGCCACGGAATTTCTGAAAAAAAGGCACACAAACGCTCCTCTACCGCCGCTTCGAAAGCTGCCGCAGTAAATGGCTTGTTCATGTTATACCTGTTGTTCACGTATTCGTGAACATGGGGTATACCGTGAACAAATCAAGCCTACTTACTCTCCTGCATTCGCCATGCTGGGCGGGAAGGCGATGGGGAGGTCCTCGACCGGGAGTTTGCCCGAGATCAGGCGGGGGAGGAGGAGGTCGCGGGTTCTACGCAGCTTGATTGTGGAGACCGAAAGCAGATCCTTGGATTCGATTATTGGCTTAATAATTGAATCGAACTGTGACCGTAGCTCTACGGGCGGAATTAAGAGGGTTTGATACGTCAGAAAGCTCTCGAACTGATAATTGCTGATGCCGGTCGATTGAATTTGGTAGATGCCCACGAGGTCCGACGTGTAGTAAAGTTTGAGGAAGAACCTCATGAAGTTTGACGACACCTGCTGTGGATCAAAACGGATTTGCTTACAGAAGCTCGCGCACATGACGGGTGCCCCTAAGTGCTTCAGCAGCTGATCGGTTATTTGGACGTTTCTGCCAAGCAGTTGATCTTTACTGCCTCCTGATACCTCAAAGACGAAGTCCCCCGCTTGAAGCGTCCGACTTTTGAGGTTGGACGGTTTGTGAAACCGATACGGACAGCTTTCAAAATCACCTTCTTCCAGTTTTGGGATATCGGTGCCGCGAATAACGAATGCAGATTCGCTGAAACTCGTTGAGGCATCGTCTTCTCCCCAGCCGCCGCCGATATAGTATTCGGTTATCTCTCGTAACTTTTTCACGTGCCATCCGGTCGGAATGCCTTTGGTGATTTGGGTGGTTGCGTGACCGGGGAAGCGGAGGCGGACGAACCATTCGCGGTAGATTTCCTCTGCCATCCGTTCCAGCAACGCGATCCGCCGCCGGTTCGCCTCGATCAGGTCGTCATACGCCGCCAGCACCGCCGCGATCTTTCGCTGGGTTGGGAGCGGCGGATACGAGGTAGTGAATTGCCGGAGATCACCAATCGCCATTCGAACCTGATTCGCGCTACCGCGCGCCCGCGACTCGATGTGATGTTTGAATAGAATCGTTTCGCTAAGGAAGCAGAGGAAACGTTGATCCACTAAGTCAGGTCGCTTCACCCGGAGACAGGCAGCGTTTTGGTTCAGGAATGCGCCACGGAATGATTCTGGGATACGAGAGGTGCGGCCAACCACCGAGCCCGGCTGGTTCGGGTGTGAACCGACAGTGGCGACGACGAGATCGTTTGGTCTCAGCTCATGGCGCTTATACTTCTCATATTTTGAGACAGGAAGGTGGTCGAGAGCCTCATCGCTGATGGTCCCATTCTTCATGTTGGTTACCTTCACGACGCGTATGCCATCACCAGCATACTCATCGTCGGACCATGCGCCGCCGTTGATAAACTCGCAGACATCGTCGAGCGAAAGATCCATGATCTACTCTCCGGCAAATGAACGGACGTTTTGTGAAATGACGACGGACAGGCGCGTGGTCTGTTTGTTCAGCGCGTCCAACTCAGTCTGCGCGGCAATCAGCTCCGCCGCGAACTCCTCCTCCGTCTTGCCGTCCTCCTCGATGACAACCCCGACGTAGCGGCCCGGGTTCAGCGAAAATTCCTGCTCCTCGACTTCGGCGGGCGTTGCCAGTTTGCAGAGGCCGGTGACGTCTTCGTAGGCGGCTTCGGGGAAACGTTCCTGCAACCAGCGGATGTGAGCGAAACTGCTTTCGGCGTTTTTGACCTCGGTGTGCAGGGTTTCGAGGGCGGTCTTCAATGACTTGGTCTTGCGGTCGGCGGTGGCGCGTTTGCCCTCGGCGGCGGCTTCGGCGGCGAGCGTCTTTTCGTGGGCGCGGACGATTTTGTCGAGGTGTTTGAGGCCGTCGTGGAGGGCGGTGAAGAAGGGGACAAAAACGGAGAGGAGTTTTTGTTGGGCGCGGTTGTGGCGGACGACATCGGCGTCGGAAAGCGCGTTAGGGACAACGCGCTCCACCTTGGAGTAGGTTTTTTCGAGTTGGGCGAGGGCGGTCCAGGTGGCGACGAGTCCGCCGACGGCGGCGCGGCCTTCGGCGTCGGCCAACACTTCGATCAACTGGGCGGAGACGGGGGCGACCTGGGCGTGGTTTTCGCGAAGGCGGGCGAGGCCGGTCTCAAAATAGCGATCAATCTGGCGGACGAAGCGGTCGCGGTGGCCGTGGCGCAGGTGGGAAATGAGGGCGAGGTTGGCGACCTGTTCTTCGGAGAATTCGCGGTGGGCGCGGTCGAGCTGGGTGAAGACGTTGCGGGCATCGATGAAGAGGATGCGGTCGTCGGGCTTGGCGCGGTCGAAGAACCAGAGCGTCGCGGGGAGGGTGACGGTATAAAACATGTTCGACGGCAGGGTGAGCATGCCGGCGATGAGGTTTTTCTTGACCAAGGTGGCGCGGATCTCGGCCTCGGAGTGGCGGGCGTCGGAGGCGGAGTTGGCCATGACGAGGGCGGCGCGGCCCTTCGGCTTCAGCGAGGTGGCGAAGAGATTTATCCAGAGGTAATTCGCGTTGGGGACGGTTTCCTTGCCGGCGTCGGCGGACTTGAGCTTGGTCTTGTTGCGGGGGAGTCCGTGGGTGTTGAAGCGCGGGTCTTTCTCGATGGATTTGAGGGAGACCTCGTCCACGTTGAAGGGCGGGTTGGCGAGGACGTAGTCGAAGGCGCCGAAGCTTTGGTGGGGGTCGTCGTAGTAGGTGTTGGCCTTCTGGATGGAGCCGCGGAGTCCGTTGACCGCGAGGTTCATCTTGGCGAGGTTGACGGTTTCGAGGGTCTTTTCCTGACCGCAGACGAAGACGTCGTCGTCGCCGGATTGGAGGTCGCGGCGGTGCTCGGCGATGAACTGGGCGGACTGGACGAACATGCCGCCGGAGCCGCAGGCGGGATCGAAGACGCGGCCGCCGTGGGGCTCTATTATTTCGACCATGAGGCGGACGACGGAGCGCGGGGTGAAGAACTCGCCGCCCTTCTGACCCTCGCTGCGGGCGAATTCGCCGAGGAAGTATTCGTAGATTTGGCCGAAGATGTCGCCGGTGGTGTCGGGCGGGATGTCGGCGAAGCTGCGGAGGAGATCGTTGGGGATGGTCTTGGTCTTCTCGTCGCGGGTGAGGCGGAAGTAGTCGTCCTTGGGGAGGACGCCCTCGAGTTCGGGTTTATATTCCTCGACGGCCTTCATGGCCTCCTTGAGGGCCTTGGCGATGTCCTTGGACTCGGGGAGATTTAAGAGGTGGTCGTAGCGGGCGTGGTCGGGGAGGTAGAAGCCGCATTTTTCGATGGCGATGTCGGAGATGGGTTTCTCGCGGCGGGTGCCCTTGAGCTTCTGGTATTCGGCGAGGATGGCGGCCTCGTGGCGGCGGTAGTTGTTGTCGGCGAAGCGGAGGAAGATGATGCCGAGAACGGGGATGGCATACTCGGAGGACTTGAGGTCGGAGTTGGCGCGGAGGTTGTCGGCGGCGCGCCAGAGGTTGGCTTCGAGTTCCTTGAGCTGGGCTTTGGTCATGCGGGTGAAGGCATGGGTGTGACCGAGAAGGCGGGGCGTGGGAAGCGAAAGGTGTGGGCAGGCGAAGACTGGGAGGTCACTCGCTGGCGCTCGTGGATACGGGTGGAGGGCGGATTGGGTCGCTGGCGCTCGCCGTTGTTATGGAGGGGTGGTTAATGCCGTGGGTATTCCACGATGACACCGCTTTTGGTCGTGACCTTCCAGGCGGCGCCTTGGGTGAGGTCGAGGATCGTGTAATCTTCGCCATCCACCAGGGGGAGTTTTTTGAGGTATTTGCCCTCGCCGATCAGGTCGGATAAGGCGACTTGGGTGGCGCCTTTTTCCAAGAAAAACTGGGAGCACGCGGCATCGAGCTGACGCAGGTTGTTCTGAATGGATTTCTGGATGACGGCGCGATGAAGGAACTGGGTCTGCCGTCGGGTGCTTTCGAGCATTTGGGCAACGTCCTTCTTATCGCCTCGGCGAAACTCGTAGAACTCGGGCCAGACTGAACCGCCGGGCTGGTCATTTTTCAGGAAGAGTTTTCCTTCGGCGAAACGTCCGCTTTGCGAATGACTGGGTTTTTCCCAGACGAAGGATTCATCTTTATTGAGGATTAGCTTCCCGGTTTCACCGTTGTTGAGGAGCGACATGGTGCCATCACTGGCGACATGCACGGCAACCGGTGCGTTTACCATCAGCCAGTCGCCGCAATATTGGGAGGGGAGGTCGGCGAATGCCGCGGTGCACAGAGCGAGGGACGCGTAGAGGAAGCGCATGGGGTTTGGGGTTGGGTAGCACGGGTCACGAACTGTGTTGGTTTGTGATATTCCTAAACCACTAGCGCAACGATGGGTTTGGGGTAGTGCGGGGAAAATCCAAGGCGGTGCGGCGGGGTATAGTATGTTCTAGTCATGGCGTTATATGATGTAAGTTGGCCGGTTGTATGCAGGTGCGGTTCAAATGCTTCGGCGCGGAAGTCTTCTGCTGAGAAAAGTTGGTGGAGTCTTGCGCAAAGGATTGCCACGGGGATGTGGGCATTACTCTTTGGTCGCACTATGTTGTGGCATTACTCACTGAATGGTCAGCCGCAGGGGCCGGTTTCCGATGATGAATTTAATGGTCTGGTAAGCGCCGGAACGGTGCAGCCGGACACGCTCGTTTGGCAGGAGGGTTGGGCTGAGTGGCGCACCTATCGCGCTGTGACGTCCGCAGGGTCGGGAGCGGCCGTGAACATGACCGCCGATGCGGACATGGCGGTGTGCGCGGTAAGCGGCCGGCGTCTGCCCAAGAGCGACATGTTGGAGTTCGAGGGCCGCTGGGTGAGCGCCGAGCACAAAGAGGAGTTTTTCCAGAGGTTGCGCGAGGGCGTGAATCTGCCTGCCGAGGTTGTCTATGCCGGTTTTGGGAAGCGGTTTGTGGCGAAGTTCCTGGATGGCTTGATCGTTGTGGTGGTCAACATGGTGGTGGCTTATGCGATTGGACTGATATTCGCGAAGTTGTTTATGGGACCAGGCCATGGGCGTGGCGTCACTATCATGCTGCAGATTGTGGTTCAGTTGTCCGGTATCGCGCTGGCGCTCGGATATGCGATTTTCTTTGTGCGGAAGTATGATGCGACGCCGGGCAAGATGGCTTTGGGTCTGCGTCTATTTCGTGCGGATGGCTCCAAGTTGAGCAATGGTCGGATCGTCGGGCGGCACTTCGCCGAGTGGTTGAGTGCAATGACCCTGGCCATCGGATATTTTATGGTCGCTTTCGACAAGGAGCAGCGGAGGGCGTTGCACGACCGCGTATGTGATACGCGCGTGATCCAACGTGAGCGGTAACTGAGATCGCTCTTCCGAACATATCACGACATGGCTTTTCCCGCGTCTCCCCCGTTCACCGTTGCGGCACCTCCTTGTCCCAAGTGCAAGGTGCCGTTGGAGGGAATTGGCGATCAGGGGGAGGGGGCGTGCGGTGCGTGCGGAACCGCGCTCCAGTTCGTGTTGTTCCCGGCGCTTCGTCGCGCCAAACCGGTGGCGCGCGCGGTGCGTTCGCTGGACGGGGATGCCACCTGTTTTTTCCATGCGCAGAATCAGGCGGCGTCGGTGTGCGACGGCTGCGGCCGATACGTGTGCGCGGTGTGCGAGGTTTCCGGTGAGGATGGTCGCAAACTGTGTCCGCCGTGCATATCGGCAGGCCGAAAAAAGACGGTGACGAAGGCGGATGAGATCGTAACCTACGGATCGATGGCGACGACCTTGGCGTTGCTGCCATTGATTATGTGGCCGGTTACGTTGGTCACCGCACCGACCGCGTTGATCCTGGCGATTTATGGGTGGAAAAAACCGCGCAGTTTGGTTCAGCCGGGATCGGCCCGCTTTATCATGGCGATCTTGATCTCTTCCTTGGAAATATGCGGCTGGGTCGGTTTTTGGGTTTCTATCTGGTTGGCATAATGAACTCTCGCAACCGAGCAATCTGATCCATGGCCCGCAAACCCAAGCTCTACCAAAAACTCGTCCGTCGTCGCGGTGGCGTCGGCACGTATTTCAGTCTGTGGCTGGCGTCCGATCATGTGTTGCAGGTCGAAGCGAACCTGATGACGGAGCGGTATCAGCGTGTGTGGCTGCGGGATGTGCAGGGGTTTTTCGTGAGGCCGAGTCTCGAGCAGCGCTGGGTGTTGTTGAGCAGTCTGACGCTGCTGGTGATATTCGCGTTGGTCGCTGGCTTTGTTGACGGAGCGGCGCCGGCATTCGTTGTGCTGGCCTCGCTGAGCGGTCTGGTGGTGCTCTATGGACTTTTTCTCGCCCGCAACTGCCACTTTCACGTCGTCACGGCGGTGCAAAAAACGGAGTGGAGCAATGTCGCGCGACGCCGTCAGGCCCGCAAATTGATCGCCCGGTTGGAGCCGTTGATTCGCGAGGCGCAACGCGACGAATTTTCCGCGCCGGAGACTGCGGTTGAGGCGGAGCAGTTCCCCATCGCCGGCGGTGCGACGGATGCAACCGTAACGACATGACGGGCGGCGCAGTCATACCGCCGCTGGCTCAGGGACGGGCGGTCGCGCCGAGGCGGCGTTGCGTGCGTCACGATGAACGGGAAGCGGTGGGGCGTTGCACAGTGTGCGAGGGTGGTTTTTGCCGCGAGTGTCTCACGGAGCATGAGGACCGGTTGTATTGCGGCCCGTGTTTTGCGCAGCGGATCGAATCCGCCCATAAAGCCAAGCAGGGACGGCGGAACGTCTTGGGGCGTTGGAAAGGCGCGCTCCTGACGATGGGTTCGTTGGCATGCCTGGTGGCGGGCTTTTATCTGCTTGGGCGGATGCTGGCGGCGATTCCGGCCGATGTGCACGACGGCACGGTGTGGAAGAAAATTTTAAACCCGTGATCAAGAGCGCCAAAAAAATCGATGCGCCGGGAGCGGTCGCGCTGATCGAGGAGGCGATCAATCTGCTGCGGGCGGCGCCGGCGGTGGCTTGGGCGATCTATCTGACGGGGACGGTGCCCTGGGTGCTGGGGCTGGGATATTTCTGGGCTGCGACGAGCTGGTTTGCACCGCGACCGGAGGCGATTCTTTGGCAGGCGCTGGGTTTGGGGGCACTTTATCTGTGGTCGAAAGTAGCGCAGGCGGAGTTTTGCGGACGCCTGCGCGCGTTGCGATTTGGCGAGGAGCCGAAACCGCTTTCCGTGCGCGGATTGGTGCGGACGGCGGACCGGCAGGCGCGGGTGCAGGGATGGGCGGTGTTATTGATGCCGGTCGCGATGGTGCTGACGCTGCCTGCGGCGGTGACCTGGATGTTTTTTGAAAACGTCACGGCGCTGGCGGCCACTCCGGATGCAGGCGGCGAGAGTCTGGCGCGACGTGCCTGGCGGGAGGCGTTGCGTTGGCCGGGACCCGCGCATCTCGCATTGCTGTTGTTCAGCGGGGTCTGGCTGTGCGTGTGGGTGAATATCGCGAGCGCTTTTTATCTGGTGCCGTGGCTGGCGCGCACGCTGCTCGGGCTGGAGAATATTTTCGGGCTCAGCGGATGGTCGGCGATCAACAGCACGTTGTTCGCACTCGTCACGATTCTGACCTGGCTGGCGGTTGATCCGCTGGTGAAGTGCTATCACGTGTTGCGGACATTCTACGGGGAGGCGCGGCACACGGGTGAAGATCTGAGGTTGGAAATACGGCGGCCGGCGGGACGCGCCGCGATGGCGCGGGGCTCGCGCGTGGCGATGATACTGTTGGCGACGGGACTGTTGGCCGGAGCGGGACCGGCGGCGGTGCGGCTGCGTGCAGTGGAGGCGGTCGCGCCGCTGATGCCGGTTGAAGTGGATCGGGCACTCGACGAGGCGCTGCGCGACCGTGATTTCCGGTGGAGTCTGCAGCCGTTGCCGGTCGAGGAAGCGGCCGATGCGGAAGACGGACTGATCAAGCGCTTCGTGCGGCAGGGTTTTGAGTTGATCATCCAAGTGGTGCGTGACGTGCACGAGGCATTGCAGCGGTTCGCCGACTGGATTGACGGCTTATTCAAAAATAAAAAGGACGTGGTGAAGCACAAGGAACCCAAGGCCGCGCCGTCCTCGTTCGACACGGCGGTGCTTATTCGCTGGGTGCTCTATGCGTTGCTGGGGTTGTGCCTGGTGGCGCTCGGATGGATCCTGTGGACGAGCTGGAAAAAACGCCCGCCGGCCCCGCGCACGCTTTCGCCGCTGTCGACGAACGCGCTGGCGCCGGATCTCAACGACGAAAAGCTTGAGGCCTCGCGTCTGCCCTCGCACGAGTGGCTGGAACTGGCGCGGACCCAGCTGGCGCGTGGCGAATGGAGGCTGGCGTTGCGCGCGCTTTACCTCGGTTCGCTGGCCAGCCTCGGTGCGCGTGGACTGGTGAACCTCGCGCGGGCCAAGACCAATCTTGATTACGAGCGCGAATTGACCCGTCGCGCGGCGGGACGCACCGAGTTGGTGGCGGGATTTCGCGCGCGCAGACTTTCGTTTGAATGCGTGTGGTATGGGCGGGTGTCCGCCGAGGAGAATCAGGTGCGCACCTGGCTGGCCGAGTTGGAGCGCGAGGAGGCCGGAACACCATGAAGCGCGGCGGACTCTGGTTGATCGTCGGTGGTTTGGTGTTGGTGCTCTTTTACGGAGTGTCATCGCTCTACCGGCTGCGGATCTCACGCGGGGATTTGTTTCCCGAATACTCGAGCATGCGGGCGGATCCGTTGGGCGTGCGGGCGATGTATGACGCTGCCGGGTTGCTGCCGGGGCGCGAGGCGCTGCGCTGGCTGCGTCCGGTCGGCCGGTTGCAAGCGGGCGCGGGTGACGTGGTGTTCGTGGCGGGAGTGGACTCGGGGTGGGGCGGCGGACTCGACGAAGACGGTTGGACCGCCCTGGACCGTGCGGCGGTGGCCGGTGCCCATGTCGTGGTGGCGTGGCATGCGGACACGGCCCGGCCCGAAGATGGAAAAGAAATGCGGGAGATGCGCGCTGATCCGTGGCTGGCACCCGAGGTGAAACCGAAGGACGACAAGATTAATGATACGCCCAAAAAGAGCGCTGACAAAAAAGAGGAGAAGGGCGACGACGCGGACTCCGATAAACAAGAGACTCCGGCGCGCACTGTGCATGCTTCGCCGCCACGCTACGCCACCGAGCACGAGCGCCGTTGGGGGTTCCGTCTGGGACGTCGCGAGCTGGTCAAGCACACGGGGGATGCCGATGCGCTGCGCGGAGCGGACGCGCCCGCCGACTGGCCGGTGGCGCTGGCCCGGTGGCGTTCGGATCTGTTTTTTATGCCGAAGGCGGGCGAGGGTTGGCGGGAGCTTTATCAGCGGGGAGCGGAGCCGGTGATGATGGAGCGGGCACGCGGCGCAGGCTCGGTGACACTGCTGGCCGACAGTTTTGTGCTCAGTAACGAGGCGGTGCAGCGTGAGCGGGCGACTGCGGTGTTGGCGTCCCTGTTTGGTGACGCGAAACGGGTGATTTTTGTGGAGTCTCACTTGGGAGTGGAGATCGAGTCGGGTGTGGCGGTGCTGGCGCGGCGTTACGGGCTCGGCGGCGCGGCGCTGACCGCGCTGGTGCTGGCGGGCCTGTGGATCTGGCGCCGGGCGACACCGCTCGCGCCGATCATTCCGGAGGACGCGGAAGTGAGGCTCACACTCGCACCGACGGCCGGGCTGGAGGCGCTACTGCGCCGCGCGGTGCCGCCGGCAAAATTGTTCACGGCCTGTCTCGATGCTTGGAAGCACACCGCAGCGGCGGGCGATCAACGCCGGCTTGAAGCCGCGCCGACGCCGGCCGGCGTCGAGCGCGATCCGGTCGCGGCCTACAACGCGGCGACACGCACCCTTTCCCATAAGAGACTCGGCCAAAGCCAAAACACCCATGCCACTTGATCTTATCGCGCGATCCATCGTCGCCAATTTCGGTTATTTACCTCTGGTAAACGCTCTCATCGGCTCCTTGGCTGGCGCAACAATCTCGGCGTAGCCTTGGTGTTTTAGCATCGTCCGAATCTCTAAACGAATCCAATGAACGAAGACCTCAACTCCGCCACCCAGATCCTTGACGCTGCGCGCGCCGAGATCGCCAAGGTTATCATCGGCCAGGACGCCGTCATCGAGCTTGCGCTCGTCACCCTGCTCACCCGTCAGCACGCGCTGATCGAAGGCGTGCCCGGCGTGGCCAAGACGCTCCTCGTGCGCACGCTTGGCCATGTGCTCGGCGTGCCTTCGGGCCGCGTGCAATTCACGCCTGACCTCATGCCGGCGGACATCACGGGCACGAACGTGTTCAACCTTCAGGCCAACACATTCACGCTCGTGCGCGGTCCGGTGTTCACGAGCTTCCTGCTGGCGGACGAGATCAACCGCGCGCCGGCCAAGACGCAGGCGGCGCTGTTGCAGGCGATGCAGGAACGCGTGGTGACCATCGACCGGGAAACGCATTTGCTCGACGAGGCGTTCACGGTGTTTGCAACTCAGAACCCCGCCGATTCCGAAGGCACGTATCCGTTGCCCGAGGCGCAGAAGGACCGGTTCATGGTCAAGATTCGCATGGATGTGCCGGGCCGCGACGACGAACTCGAACTCGCGCGCCGCATGCTCTCAGGAGTGAGTCCGGAGAAACGCCTGCTGGGCGGTGAAGTGAAGCCGGTGCTCGGTGCGGGTGAGCTCACCCGCTTGCGAACCACGCTGGAGCAAGTGCTGTTGCGCGAAGAACTGGCGGCTTATGCGGTCGATCTCGTGCGCGCGACCCGCACGCACGAAAGCGTGCTGACGGGCGCGGGTCCGCGCGCGACCCAGGCGCTGCTCCTTGGCGCGCGGGCGCGGGCGGCGATCGCCGGACGTGATTTCACCACACCGGACGACGTGCGCGGGCTGGCCACGGCGGTGCTTGCGCACCGCATCGTGTTGCGACCGGAGTTCGAGATCGAAGGAGTGACTGTCGAGGAAGTGCTGGCGCGCATTCTGGAACAGGTCGCGGTCCCGCGTTGAACGAAAGGACGACACGATGGCTTTAGCCGTAACGATTCATTTGAGAGGGTCGTATCGAGGCAATCTGGCGGCACCTTTCAGAGTGCGTCATGCGCTCGAAATACCCACGGGTATTCCTCGGCATTCCTCCTCTGAAATCTGCTCCCCATCTTACCCCGCTACTCCGCCTTCAAATGAATAGTTACGGCTTAGCCGACACCCAGATGCAGCGACCGACGACGGACGGAGCGACGAATCGCGCCGTTCCAAGCGTCGGCGCGCCGCCGCGTTTCAAAACCCGGGTGGTGCCGGGGCCGCGCGCGCTGGTCTGGGTGGCCGGAGTGCTGGGGCTCGCGGTGCTGGCGGGACCGTTGCCGGAGCTGGCGCCCTTCTGGTTGATGGCGAGCGGAGCGCTCGTGCTGGTGGCGCTGGTGGACCTGGCGCGCGGCCTTGGCCGCGACGACTGGCCGCAAGTGGATGCACCGGCGATCCTGCGCCTGACGAAAGACCGGGCGGGCAGTCTGCCCTTGGTATTTGGCGGGCTGGACGGACGCGGGGACGGCGTGCGGGTGGCATTGGCCGCGCCGTTGGTTTTCGAGATCGAAGACGCGGAGCGCGATGTGCTCTTCCCTGCGGATACGACGCGGGCCTCGGGCACGTGGCGGATCACGCCGACGCGGCGCGGACGGTTCGGCGGATTGCTGGCGTGCCTCGCGCGACCAAGTCCGTGGGGATTTTGGGAGATGCGCAGGAACACCGCGCTGGCGACCGAAGTGCGGGTGATGCCGAATTTGTTGACGGAACGCCGGGCGTTTGCGGCGCTCTTTCTGGATCGCGGACCGTGGGGTATGCGCGCGCGACGCCAGGTGGGCCGCGGGCGGGATTTTGAGAAATTGCGCGAGTATATGCCGGGCGACGGTTTTGATGAGATCGACTGGAAGGCGACGGCGAAGCGCGGCAAGCCGGTGACGAAAGTCTTCCAGGTCGAGCGCACGCAGGAAGTCTACGTGGTGATCGACGCATCGCGGTTGAGCGCGCGCACGCTGGTGCGCGACGGCAAGGAAGTGACGGCGCTCGAGCGCAGCATCACGGCGGCGATGGTGCTGTTGTTGGCGGCGCAGCGGCAAGGCGACCGGTTCGGCCTGGTAGTCTACGATGATCGCGTGCGGGTGTTCATACCGGCGGGCGGCGGTTCGCGTCACTACGGGGCGTGCCGGGATGCGGTGCATGCGTTGCAACCGGGGCAGGCGAGTCCCGATGCGGCCGAGGTGGTGCGGTCATTGCGTCAGCGGGTGCGCCGGCGCGCGCTGGTGTTTATCCTGACCGACCTGAGCGACCCGGTGGTGGCGGAGGATTTTTCGAAACACCTGCCGCTGCTGGCGCGACAACACCTCGTGCACGTGAACCAATTGTGTCCGCCGGAAGTGGCCCCGCTGTTCACGGGGGCGGAGGCGGGATCGACGGAGGACGTTTACCGGCGGCTGGCGGGACACCTGCGCTGGACCGAGGCCAGGGCGCTTGCGCAACGCCTGCGACCGGCGGGCGTGGCCGTGCAGTTGTTACGCGACGAGGCGTATGCGGCGGAGCTGTTGACCCAGTATTTGAAAGTGAAGCAACGGCAGGCGCTATGATCGTAAACCTCGACCGATTCATTCAGGAAGAACGGCCTCGCTGGGAACGGCTGGATGCGGTGCTGCGCCGGTTGGCGGACGATCCTTATGCCGAACTCCCGGTGGTCGAGGCGCGTGAATTGGAAGGACTTTATCAACGGGCCTGCGCGGATCTGGCGCGTTTGCGCACCTATGCGGCCGATCCGGGTGTGCGCGCCTACCTCGAAGGACTGGTGGCGAGAGGTTATGCGGAGATCCACGGGCAACGCTCGACGGGGGTGCGGGTGCGGCCGTGGGCCTGGTTGACACGGGGATTTCCCCAGGCGTTCCGGCGGAGGGCTGCGGCGTTTTGGTTTGCGCTGGCGTTGATGGTGGCGGGCTCGGTGTTCGGTTCGCTGGCGGTGGCGTTCGATCCGGATGCGAAAGAAGTGATCATGCCCTTTTCGCACTTGCAGGGGGATCCGGCGAAACGTGTGGCGGACGAAGAGAAAAACGAGCGCGAAGGCGATAAGCACGGGGAGGGCCGGCGGGCGACCTTTGCCGGTTCGCTGATGGTGCATAACACGCAGGTGACGCTTACCGCGATGGCGATGGGGTTGAGCGCGGGCGTGGGCACGCTGGTGCTGATGTTTTACAACGGGGTGATTCTCGGTGCGGTGGCCATCGATTACATCAACGCGGGGCAATCCGTGTTTTTGGCGGGCTGGTTGCTGCCGCACGGGTCGGTGGAGATACCGGCGATGTTGATCGGCGGGCAGGCGGGGTTTGTTTTGGCGGGGGCGCTGGTCGGCCGGCGGGAGCGCCAGCCGCTCGGTGCGCGTCTGCGGGCGGCGATGCCGGATGTGGCGACGTTGTGCGGAGGTGCGGCGCTGCTGCTGGTGTGGGCGGGGATCATCGAGTCGTTTCTGTCTCAGCATCACGAGCCGGTGGTTCCGTATATGGCGAAGATCGCATTTGGGACGGCGCAACTGGCGGGATTGATCTGGTGGTTGACGCGTTCGGGCGAGGCCGCGGCGGTGAAGACCGGCGAAGGCAAATCGAAGCGCAAGGAGGGCGGCGTATGAGCGCGAGTGTGAGGCGGCTGAGGGTGACGACGCCGGAGGGCGTGGAGTTTTCGTTTCGTATCGCGAGCCCGGTGCTGCGACTGGGCGCGCTGATGATCGACTGGGCGTTGATCTCAAGTGCCTGGAGCGTGGTTGCGCTGCTCTTGAAGCCGCTGCAATTGATCAGCGAGGACGCGGGGCAAGGGGTGATGATCGTGATGTATTTTGTGCTCTCACGCGGTTACGACGTGATGATGGATTACAGCTGGCGAGGGCAGACCGTGGGCAAGCGGGTAATGCGGCTGCGGGTGGTGGATGCGCGCGGGTTGCGGCTGACCTTTGCGCAGTGTGTGATGCGGAATCTGTTGAGGTTTATCGATTGCCTGCCCTTGGCCTACGCGGTCGGGGGCGTTGCTTCGTTGATGAGCCCGCGCGGGCAACGACTCGGTGATCTCGCGGCGGGAACCATCGTGGTGCATGAGGCGCGTGAACCTGCGCCCGACGCCAGCGTGATGGACGGGCAGCGCTACAATTCATTGAGAGGACAGGCGGCGCTGGTGGCCCGGCTGCGGCGGGAGGCCACTCCGGAAGAGGCGAGGGCGGCGTGGCAGGCGTTGGCCCGTCGGGAGCAGATTGAGCCGTCCGCACGGCTCGCGCTTTACACGGAGCTGGCGGAGTATTTCCGCCGGCTCGGCCAGATACCGGACGCGTTGTTGGACGGCCTGACCGACGAGCAGCAGCTGCGCAACGTGGTCGATGTGTTGTATCGGTGAAGCGAGGGGACGCACCGTGTCGGATCACCGTTTCCCTCGGCTGCGGGCGCGGCGATAACTCTCAAAAGATAGCGAGGCCCTCTTTTCTGATACTTTCATTGCGTAGCGGACTGGACGGCGGAGGGACGTGGGATTCCGATAACTTGATTCCCGCCGTGCCGAGGAGTTGACTTTCGGGCGGTGTGTATACGGTATATACATCATGAACAAGACGGTCAAAGCGCGGGTGTTTCAGTCGGGGAACTCGCAGGCGATCCGGTTGCCGAAGGCGTTTCGGCTGAGGTCGTCGGTCGTTGTTTTGGAGAAGACACCGCAGGGGATTTTGGTGCAGGAGGATGGTGAGACTGCGCGGCGGGCGCGGGCGTTTGCCAAGCTCGCGGGGAGTTGTGCGGACTTTCCGGAGATTGAGCCGAACACGGCGGCCAACGTGAAGCGAGACTGGGAATGATCTTCTTGCCCGATACGAATGCGTTTTCGGCTTATCTGGCGGGGCGGTCGCCTGCGCTTGCCAAGCGGATGACCGAGGTGGTGGCGGCCGGTGAAGTGCGACTGTCGTTTATGGTGCTGGCGGAACTTCAGTTTGGCGCGGAGAAGGCGCGGAGGGAATTGGGGCACACGCGGTTTGTGAAGAAGGTGGAGAGTCTGCGTGACTTGCTGGAGGTGGAGTCGCTGGGAGAGACAGTCGCTCCGTTGTATGCACGGGTGCGGTGTCAGTTGGAGGGCGCGGGTATCAAAATCGGGGATCGCGACACGTTGATAGCGACACACGCCTTGGCGTTGGGCGCGGTGTTGGTTACGCGCAATGTGCGCGAGTTCTCACGCGTTGAAGGACTCGTGGTGGAGAACTGGCAGACGGAGTGAGCGGACGGGTTTCGGGGGCACGAAACGGCTCCGCCGTTCCGCTACATTGGTGCGAGGCGCGCCGCACGTGGTGGCCCTGTGCGGCTCTTTCGTCCCAAGCAACCCGACGAGGTCGTCGGGTCTCCAATCAGGCCAATCCATCGCGGCGTAAAGCCGCTCCTGCATTTTTTCGGCAAGACGGCGCTCGGAGATCGCCGTTTTCCTGAATGCTATGAAGCGCGAGCGAACTCGCGGCCTACGGCGGAGACGGCGCGGCGGTCCCAGCGGTCCCGCCCTACCTTGGTTAGCCGGCGAAGAATTTGAGGATGCGGCGCATCGACTTCACCAGGATCTCGATTTCTTCCTCGGTGTTGTAGACGTAGAAGCTGGCGCGCGTGGTGGAGGTCAGACCGAGCTTGCGCATGAGCGGCTGGTTGCAGTGGTGGCCGCCTCGCAGAGCGATGCCGTCCTGGTCGGCGAAGGTGACCACGTCGTGGGCGTGGGCTTCGGCGAAGGCGAAGCTCACCAGGCCGCCGCGTTTTTGGCTGGGCTTGGGTCCGATGATCCGGATGCCGGGGAGTTCGGCCAGGGCGGTGCAGGCGAGTTCGCCGAGGTGGTAGTCGTGCGCGGCAATGGCGGGGCGTCCGAGGCTGTCGAGGTAATCAAACGCGGCGTGCAGGCCGATGGCGTCGGCGACGTTGGGGGTGCCGGCTTCGAAGCGTTCGGGCGAGGGTTTCCAGGTGGCACCTTCGTAGGTGACGTTGACGACGATGCCGCCGCCGGTCTGCCAGGGGGGCATGGCGTTGAGCAGGGCTTTTTTGCCGTAGAGCACGCCGATGCCGGTGGGGCCGGCCATCTTGTGTCCGCTGAAGGCGAGGAAGTCGCAGCCGAGGGCCTGCACGTCGATCGGTTCGTGTCCGATGGACTGGGCGGCGTCGATGAGCGTGAGGGCGCCGACGGCGCGGGCCTTGGCGCAGAGCAAGGCGGCGTCGTTGAGGACGCCGAGGGTGTTGGAGAGATGCGTGAAGGCGAAGAGCTTTACCTGCGGGGTGAGGAGCTGATCGAGGGCGTCGAGGTCGAGGCCGTGTTCGGCGTCGGCACCGGCGATGGGGACGTATTTCAACGTGGCACCGGTGCGGGCGGCGAGCTGTTGCCACGGGACCAAGTTGGAGTGGTGCTCCATCTCGGTGGTGAGAATGACATCGCCGGGCTTGAGGTTGGCGTTGCCCCAAGAAGAGGCGACGAGGTTGACGGACTCGGTGGTGCCGCGCGTGAAGATGATCTCGGCGGGATCGGCGGCGTTGATGAACTTGGCGGCGCGGGCGCGGGCGGCTTCGTAGCCGTCGGTGGCGCGCATGGAGAGCGCGTGGAGGCCGCGGTGGACGTTGGAGTTGTCGCGTTCGTAGAAGCGGGCGAGGGCGTCGATGACGGAGCGCGGCTTCTGGGTGGTGGCGCCGTTGTCGAGGTAGACGAGGGGCTTGCCGCCGACGTGTTGGTCGAGCGCGGGGAAATCGATGCGGAGGTTGGGAGAGAGGGACACGGGCGGAGAAGTAGCGAGTAGTGAGTAGCGGGTAGCGAGTAGTGCCGGAAAGGCAGGGCTCTTTCTCTTTATTCTTTATCTTAATCTTTCTCGCCGGGTCGGATCTGACGAAAGATAAAGATTAAGAGGAAAGAGGTTAGGCGGAGGGCGGCTGTTTGAGGGCTTCGAGGGCAGCGTGCCAGCCGAGGGTCGCGCACTTGATGCGGGCGGGGAAGGCGTGGACGCCGGCGAAGGCGGCGAGGTCGCTGATCTCCTCGGGCTCTTTGCCGCTGGTGACGATCTGCTTGAACTCGTTGAAGAGGGCCTCGGCTTCGGCGGCGGTCTTGCCCTTGACCTGGGTGGTCATGAGCGACGTGCTGGCTTGCGAAATGGCGCAGCCGGAGCCATCGAAGCCGATGGCGTCGATGCGATTGGCGTCGTCGAGGTGAAGATAAACGGTGCAGTTGTCGCCGCAGCTGGGATTGTCGCCCGTGGCCACGCGGTTGGCGGTCGGCGGTTTGCCGCGGTTGCGGGGGCGCTTGTTGTGGTCAAGGATGACCGCTTGGTAGAGATCGGTGAGATCGGACATGGCTGGAGATTACCCATGACCCATGTCCATGGTCCGATGAAGCACAAACTGGGGGCGAAGTTTTCCCCCGGATCCCGTCCGGTCACGAAACGGGCTTGGTCGCCGTGAAGTGACGGCGGATGGCGTCGGTGATCTCCCCCAGCTTGATGGGCTTGGTGATGAAGTCGTCCATACCGGCAGCCAGGCATTGCTCGCGGTCGGTTTGCAGCGCATTGGCGGTGAGGGCGACGATGCAGGGCTGGCGATGGGCGGGCAGGTTGCGCCGGATGTGGCGGGTGGCTTGAAAACCGTCCATTTCGGGCATCTGCAGATCCATGAACACGAGTTGGTAATGGTGGGCTTCGATGGCGTTGATGGCCTCAATGCCGTTGGAGGTGCAATCGGCGTGATAACCGAGGCGTTGAAGGAAGCGGAGGGCGACCTTCTGGTTCACGGGGTTATCTTCGACGAGAAGCACATTCAGGGGAATACGCGTGGCGAGGTCGAACGGTTCTGTAGATGAGGGGACGGGTGCGGCCGGTGTTTTTGAGGGGAAGAGTCCTTGGAGTGCGCGGATGACGGAGACGGTGCGCAGCGGGCGGGGCACGGCGACGAAACGGGCATTGCCAGTCCAGTCCGGGGCGGCGCAGACCCCGCTGCGGAGCAGACCCACGGTGGGAACGCCCGCTGCGATGAGCAGTTCGTTGATCGGACGCGACCCCGAATCATCGAGCAGGGCGAGGTCCAGCACTGCGGTAACCGGGGGTGAGTTTTGTAGAATTTCGGCGGCCTGGGCTGTGTTGGTGGCGGAAAGGACGCGGATGCCGGCAGACCGGAAAAACCCTTCGAGATAACGGAGGCTGACGGGGTTGTCGTCGATGCACAGCACCGGGCCGGCATTGAGTGAGTCGGGAAGGTGGATGGGTGTTTTTTCGGAGGCGGCGGGCTCGATCTGCACGGTGAACGTGAAGGTGGAGCCGTCATTGATCTCGCTGTGGACCTTGATGTCGCCGCCCATGAGTGCGCACAGGCGCTGGCAGATGACCAGGCCCAACCCGGTGCCGCCGTATTTGCGGGTGGTCGATGAATCGACTTGGGAGAAGGGTTTGAAGAGGCGGTCGAGACGTTCGTGAGGAATGCCGATACCGCTGTCGCGCACGGCAAAGGAGAGCCGCAGGTGTCCGGGGTGGAGCGGTATGGGCGCGGCCAATTCGGGGGCCAGGGAAACGGTAATGGATACGCCGCCTTTGGGCGTGAACTTGATGGCGTTGTTGAGGAGGTTGGAAAGGATCTGCCGGAGCCGGTTGGCGTCGCCCAAGACGATGGCCGGCACGGTGTCGTCGATGCAGTGGGCGACTTCGATGTCGCGGGCGGCGGCCTGACCGGCGAATAAGTCGATGGTTTCCTCGATGCAGTCGGCCAGGGCGAAGGGCTGGTGTTCGAGGTCGAACTTGCCCGACTCGATTTTTGAGAAATCGAGCAAGTCATTGATGATGGTGAGGAGCGCCTCGCCACTGGTGCGGATGGTGTTCACCGAGTCCCGCTGTTCGTGGTTGAGGGGACTTTCGAGCAGCAGGGATGTCATGCCGATGACGCCGTTCATGGGCGTGCGAATCTCGTGCGACATGGAGGCGAGGAACTCGCTTTTGGCGCGCGATGCGGTGTCGGCCTCGGCTTTGGCACGGCGCAGGGCGTGCTCGGTCTCGACGCGCGAGGTGATGTCGGCCTCGATCGCGATGAAGTTTTCGAGGACGCCGTTTTCGTTGCGGACGGGCTGGATTTCGAGGTGGAGGTGGTATTTGCGACCGGACTTCGAGTAGTTGACGATGTCGGTCGAGATGCCCTCGCCCTGGGACAGGGCGGCCTTGATGCGGCGGACGGTGCGGGGGTTGGTCTCGGGGCCGATCATGAAGGAGGTCGGGTTGCGGCCGACGACCTCGTGTATCGAGTATTCCATGACGCGCTCGAAGGAGTCGTTGACCCACTCGATAGTGCCGTCGGGGGTGACGATGAGCACGATGTTGTCGGTGCGGCTGGCGACGAGTGAGAGTTTGCGGGCGGCCGCCTGGCTGGAGAGCAGGGCACGCTCGGCCTCGTGGCGGGCGGTGACGTCCTGGAGGGTGCCGACGATGCGTTCGGGGGCACCGCTGCCGGTGTAGCCGACGGTCTTGGCGCGCATATAGAGCCAGCGCCATTCGCCGGTTACGGTGCGCACGCGGTATTCGGGATCGACGAAGGCGTATTCTCCGGCGAGCAGGGTTTGCGTCACGAGCTGATAGCCGGGCAGGTCGTCGGGATGGATGAGGGTCTGCCAGGCCCCGGGGGTGGAGGCTTCGTCTCCGGGCGGGAGACCGAGCATGGTCCACAGGCCGCTGCCGTAGTGAATGGTGTTGGCGAGGCAGTCCCACTCGAAAATACCAATGGCGGTGGCATCGAGAGCGAGTCGGAGGCGTTCGTCGGAGACCTTGAGCATCTCCTCCACGCGTGCGCGTTCCTCGTTCTCGTCGCGCAGCAACCGGTTGGTGGTTTCGACGACCCCGAGACTGGTGCGGGCGGCGCGGGCGAGGTGAATACTGAGGCCGAGTAGCAGCGTGATGCCGATGCCCGCAGCGAGGGAGATCTCGGGAAGGTAGCGGCGGTTGGCGCTGATGTATTCCTGGGTCGGCTCCATGGCGATTCGCAGGCGCCGGTTTTGCAGACTAAACACGGATTCGAGCACCAGGGGGCTATCTTTGGTCGGGGCACCGGATCGCGTAGATTTGTAAATGAGTTCGGGGCCGAGGAAGACCGCGCAACGGTGGTTGGGGCTGATCTTGAGTCGCTGATCCAAAATCTCTATGAAGCGATGGTAGGTGAATTCGCCGGCGATGTAGCCGGTCAATACACTCGCCCGGTAAATGGGCGCGTAGATGACAAAGCCGGGCCCATGACCGGATATCTCAATGGTGCTGGAGATGAGCGGTGTGCCGGTCTGGGCGACGGTTTCGAGAGCGGTGCGGCGCTCGGGCTCGCTGAGTTGGTTGAAGGAAATGAGGTTTTCATTTCCGGCGAGGGGGTAATACCAGCTGGTTTTGCCCTCAGGGGTGATGCGGGCGAGGGATTGTCCTCCGTTGGCGTCGAGCAGCCAGGTTACGGCATCGGATTCCCAGACGGCCGGTGAGGAGTTGCCGGCCCAGCGTCGGGCCATGCGTTCCAACGTCGCCGACTGGCGTTCAAACTCCAAATTGATGTTACTCGCCAAGGTATTGATCGCGATCTGCGCGTTGGTGCCGAGGTAGGCGGTTTCACGTTCGCGAAGCCCGGCCCAGAAAATAACCGTGAAGGTGCCGCAGGCTATGATCACCGGGATGGGCAACCACGCGGGTGTGCTGACATTTTGGATGCGGTGTTCCGCCCAGGCGAGCGCGAGCAGTGCGACTCCGGTGAGCATCATGATGATGGCGACCGAGGGCGGCAGGTTGATGGTCGATCCCCACCGGTAGGCGACGGGCATGCTCAGTGCGTAGCCCGTCAAGGTGGTCATGCCGATCGCACCCAGCAACGAACCACCCACGGCGAGTGCGAGTTGGCGGCGTGCCGCGCCGTAGTTTACTCCGAGCCAGCCCAGCAGGGATCCGACGATGATAAGAGAAACCGAGGCAATGCTCGGCATGGGCGTAGGGATCCGAACGGTTTCCCCCGTGGCCAGAGCGGTGATCCATGCTTCGATTTCGGGGTTTAAATCCAGAAATTTTTCAATGAGTGGAACGAGTCCGATCAGAAGCGGTGCGAATGCTACAAAAGTGGCGCGACGGATATGAAGTTCGATCAGGATCAGCGTAAGTCCGACCAAGCTGAACCCGAACAGCGTTGGAACGAGTTCGACACTGTGAATATCACTGGAGCCCAGTGGATCTACTCGCAGAAAAAGCACCGTCAGTGACATCAACACGATGAGGCCAGCCAAGCTGATGACAACTCGACGTATCCAAGACTTCCTTGGGGGTTTCGGCGGATAACACATCTAGGTATTTCACCCTACGAGCATGCGCGGGCTGGCTGCAATCGCTTTTCAGTGCCTGATACTTGGAATTTTTGCAGGCAAAGTGCAGCATGTTATTTGCCCGATCCTTTGTGAAGGGAGTAATCCGGAGTGATTTCACGGCTGAGGGTCGGGAATGACCGCCGGGCCCGCCGCGACTACGGGATGGCTGCATTCATGCGCATGCTGGACTGCCGTGGCTCGGCAGTGATCAGGGCGTGATAATTGCTGGCGTTGCGGACGTGCCGGACGGGCTATTTGGGGAGACTTCGGGGGCACGCGTTTTTTCGCTTCCGGTCAGGCTGTTGAGCAGGCTGCTTGGACCATAGGAGAAGATCCACGAGGGCTTGGCCAGCGTGCCTTGAAGTTTTACCTCAAACACCTTCGACAGGGGCGTGAGCACGAAGCCGACAGCGTTGCCGACGATCGAGGAACTTTCGTCGAACGGACGGACTTTCGTCGTGAAATTGAGCGTGCCGTCACGGAGCTGGTAGTTGCCCTTGGCTTGGATGAGCGCGCTGGGGCCGGTGACGCGGAGTTCGTCGAAACGCACGCGGTCCCCGTTGAGCACGAAGGGTGCGTCGACGCTGGTGAGCGAAAAACTGCCCAGGTTGATAAAGGTCCCCGACAGTGCCTCGGAGAGCGGGCCGAACAGATTCAACTGGCCAAGCTCGGAGCCGGTGATGACCGCCTTGCCCGTGCCATGGAAGCTGTAGAAATCCGCATACAGACCTTCCGCCTTGAGGTTGAAATCGAGCTCGCCGCGGTCGAAGCGTTCCTGGCGGGCGCGCGAGGCTTCGGTGGTTTTTTCGGGGGTGGGGGAGGTCGTTCCCGGTGGTTGGAGTTGCGAGATGCTCTGGGTGACAGCGCCTAGGTTGGCACGCGCGAGCGCGATGTCGAAGGACAGCCGGCGGGAGGTTTCGTCGCCCCACAGCTTGGCCTGGCCTTGGGCCTTGCCTCCGGCGAAGACGACGGAGAGCTCGGGCAGTTCGATCACGTCGTTCTTTAAGTGGGCTTGAAACCCGAGGTCTGACAGCGGGAAGCCGTGGTAGGTCATGGCTCCGGTGGACGTGAGGTTGATATCGATGCGCTCTTGCTTGCCCACCGGTGAAGCCTCGCTGTCCACCCGTCCGCTCAACCGCATTTGCGGCGGTGTGGTGAAGCGATACGGCGCGAGCAACTCGGCGGATTCGGCTTTGAAGAGGTGCTCGATCGTTTCCAGCGGGAGATTGGAATCCACGGAGAACTCCATGTAGCGCCAGGTGTCTTTTTCCGGATCGAGCGAGCGTGTCAGCCAGCCCTCGGCCCCGTGTTTATCGAGGGAGACTGCGAAGTGGCGGATGTCGAACCAGTGTGGTCTAAGGAACAGCCGGGTGCTGACGTGATCAAACGCCACGCCCTTGAGTCCGATGTCGGGTCCGGCGGCCTGCACGAAGACATTGGTCGCCGTCAGGTCGCCCCAGCGGCCGCGAACATCCACATCGGCGGGGGGAATTGCACGGTCGAAGTCGAACGTGCTCCAGAAATTGGACCACCAGTCGTGAAACCACGACGAGATGCCCATGGGCCGCAGGCCGCCGGTGAGCAGGAAACGGAAGTCCATCGTCTGCGTGTCCATCTCGTAGCTGCCGTGGGCGAGGCTTGCGCCTTGGCGCAGGACGAGGTTGTCGCAGAGAACGTGGGCTCCGTCGTAAATGAACTCGGTGCCGGTTTCGTCGAGTTGTGCGCCGCCTACGCGCACCGATCCGCTGTGAAGGCGGCCGTGCGCTTCGGAGAGTTTCCATCCCGGGGCGAATGTGGCCACGACGTTGAGCGGTGCGGCCTGCACGGGGTCGAGCAGTTCGTTGAGGTCGTGTTGGATCAGGCCTCCGACGAAAATGAGCATCTCGTCGTCAACATAACCATCGAGTTCGAGTCGCGCCGTGCCGGCAAGCGGGGCGGTGTCGACCTGCAACCGCCAAGGGGAACCGGCGACGGTGAGTGAGAGATCCGCGCGGACTTGGTCGGCTTCGGGTTGCGAGGCGGAGACGGCGATGGGGGCGATGTTGATGTCGCGCCAACGCAACGAGCCCACTTGCAGATCGAGCACGGGAGATTTGAGCCCCAACGGGCCTCCGGGGCTGCCTCGCAGGTGGAACGCCAGCCCGCGCACGGCGGTCTTTTCGGTTGGGAGGTCGAGCGAGTCCGCCGTGCCGCTGATTTCCAGCGGGGAGGTCAACAGGGTGTCCAAGGACAGCGTGGTGTTGAGACGAACGCCGGTCAGGTAACCGGCGGCTGCGCCTGGCAGTGAGCCGAGGTCGATGCGTTGGGCGTCAAAGCGCACGGAGACGATACCGGGGCCGCGCACCGCCGGATTCAGTCGGAGGCGGAGTTCAGGAGCATCGAAGATGACGAGCCGACTGGCGGCGTCCTGGGCGCGACGGGAAAAATCGAGCCAGACCGAGGCTGCCTGGCCCGCGCTGGATTGGGTGGCTTGGACGGGAGCGGCTTGCGGTTCCGGCAGACGGAAACGGCCGTCGATATGGACGGGCATGCGGCCAACGTATCCGTTAAAGTAGGACAGTTCGATTTCGCGCCCGATCGGTCGCAGGGAGATGTCGACGTCGTGCACCGGCAGTTCGTCGGCCCCCGAGGGCGAGCGGGCGGCGGGCAGGTGGAAGTCGAGTCCGTCGACGCGCAACTCTTCGAGCTCTACCCGGCCGAGAAGCAGCGACCACGGGTCGAGGTGGAGATAGAGGGTGCGTGCGGTGGCGTTGAGCCCGGGGGAGGCGAACGGACTAACCCGGACATTTTCCAGAATAAGGTGACCGGCAAAATCCATACGGCCGCGGCTGTAGCGAAGCCGCAGGCCGTGCTCGGCGAGGCGGTCTTCGACGATCAACCTCAGTGGTCCGGGCACGGGGACATGGCGGGACGACAGCAGGTAAATCTGTCCGGCGAATATGGCCAGTAGCAGCAGCCAAGTGGACCAGAGAATGACGCGCATTCCTTGGCGTGTGCACCACCAACCGACTCTCCATGCCCGTCTGAAGACCATGGGGAAAGTGGCTCAGGGAGCCGCAGCGGGTTGGGTCGGGGGGAGGGCGGGCGGACCGGGATCACGTTCGCCGTAGGTGAGCGTCCAGAGCGCGTCGAGGAGCGTCTGCTCGACCGAGAAGATAACGCTGAACTCTTTGGACCCGATGAGCTGGGCACCGCCGCCGGAGCGTTCGGCGATCTTGAGCGTGGTGGTTGACGTCTGCGGAGTGCCGGCGGCACCGCCGAGTGCGAGGGTGGTCTCGAGGGTGTATTTCCACGGGGTGGGTTTGCCGTCCACATAGGTTGTGTCACTGAACGAGTCCGCAACGAATTGTTTGGCGCGGAGGGTGGTGACGCCGTCGAGCACGGTCTTGAGGGCGGCGCGGCGGGACTCGGTTTCGCCGGCGAGGGCGGCGTCCCAGGACTGCCCGTCGGCGAGTTTAAGGGAGACGAGCGGTTTTTCGGGGGCGTCGTTGTCCACGAGGGTAAGGCCGGTGATACGCGTGCCCTCGGGGAGGGTCCGCAGGATGCGGTCGCGGTAGAAGGCGGCGGAGACGGGGAAGTCGTTGAGCGTGTCGGGGGCGACCGCGTAGATGAAGGGCTGGCTGACGACGCGGGCCTGCACGGTGCCGCCCGAGGCGCTGCCAACGCCGAGTTGCAGGGTGGTGGTGGGTGGTGTCGCACCGGGGGAGGCCGGGGCGAGGGTGAGGGTGATGGTGCGCTGGGGAAGGTTGAAACCGTAGTTCTCGACCTCGGCGGCGGAAGGCGCGTCACGCAGGAAACCGGATTCGTCGGCGGAAGGGCGGATGACAGAGAGCAAGGCGAGGCGCAGGATGAGGTTGCCGACCAGCTTGTTGTCGGCAGGCAGTTCGGTGAGACCGGTGGCGCGCACGATGCGCCAGTTGCCGGCGTCGTCGCGACGCAGCATGAGCGGTTCGGCCATGCCGGGGGCGGAGAGCGAAATGGCGGAAACGGCGAGCGGGTCGAAGTCGAGGATGCGGGTGTCGCGCAGTTTTTCCTGGGCGAGGTGCATCGTCTCAAAAAGGCGGTTGGGTATCATGGTGACGAATACCTGGGGACGTTCGTCGGGACGTTCCTCGGTGCGCACCATACGGGCGTAGTAGGGTGTCGCGGGATTGGCGGGGTCCCGTTTAACCGTGGCATCGACAGTGAGCGAGCGGCCGACGAGCAGGGTTTCGCGACGATTGTTGCCTTCGAGGGTCACGCGAAGTTCGGGCTTGTCCAGGCCGGTGTCGGCGGTGACGGCATCGGGGAGGAAATTGGCGACGCGAAGGCCGTTGAGTCCGCTGACGACGACCTCGGAGGCGGCTTTGCCGGCGCGGGCGGCGATGGGCGATTCGAATGTCCAGTGCGCGCCGTCGTGGCGGAGTCGCACGCGGGGGGCTGGGGCGGCGTTTTGCAGGCCGAGCCAGCGCACTTCGAAGACCGGGATGGTGAAGAGCGTGTCGGTGCGGAGGTCTTCCATGCCGACAATCAGACTCTCGGCTAGGCTATGGCCGACAACATGGATGGTCTGTCCGTCGGGAGAGAGCACGTAGAGGCGGTTGCCGACTTTGTTGGTGTCGCCGATTTCGAGCTTGGTGGCGATGGCCGGAGCACCGGCGACGGAGGAGGGGCGGGTGAAGTTGAGCGTGAGGCGCGGTGGGTTGAGGCCGTAGTCGGCGAGCGTCTGGTGGTTCTGCGCGAGACCGGAGACGGGGAAGCTGGTTTCGGATTCCAGGAACTCGAGCTCATGAATGATGCGGCGGACGGCAAAATCATTGGCCGGCCAGTTGATGGGCACGCGCAGTTCCCACGGAGAGTTGACGCCATCGCGTTCGAGGCGGATTTCGCGATCGTTGCCGGCGGAGGTGATCGTGAGGGAGTTGATGCCGACGGTCTCGGAGCCGAGCACGCGTTTGCTCAGGCGGGCGAGTTCCTGTTCGGCCTGCCATTGGTGGCGGGCGTAGATGATGACGGCCAGCAGCGCGACGTTCAGGAGAACCAGGATCAGCGTGACTTTGGTGCGCATGGAAAGGAGGAGGGATTAGTTGCGGCGCGTCCAGTAGACGACGAGGCCGAGAATGGCGGCGAGACCGGGGAGGACGAAAAGTAGGCTGTAGCGGAGACGTTGCAACTGGCTCTGACTGAGAGAGAGCTGGAACTTGGCGATGGGGCGGGTCGGGACGTTGAGGTCGATGTCACGGTCGGTGGTCCAGTTGATGGAGGACATGAAGAACGTGAGGTTGCCGATGACGCCAAGGCGGCCGTTGGCGATCCAGTCGGCGCTGCCATAAGTGACTAGGCGACCGCTGGGCACGCTGAAGTCGGCGAGACTCTTGCGGGCAGGGAGGCGTTCCGATGCGGTGACGACGGTGATGCGTCCGTTTTCACCGCGGAGATCAACGCCCTCGTTGTAAACGGGAGTGCCGCGGTCGCGGTAGTTGCGCTCGCCCCAGGCGTATGCGGAGGTGGCGACGAGCGGGGTGACCCTGAGGTTGGGGTCGAGCGTGCGGCCCGGGTCGGGGCGCACAGAACGAGAGGGGCCGAAGCGAAGGGGGATCTTGTAGGCGAGCAGTGATTTGGTGAGGTCGTGTTTGTCGTCCAGCGCGGGCAGGATCAGGTCGCCGGTTTCGCTTTGTCCGGTGGAGCTGGGATCGTAGACCAGCACGTCGTCAACCAGCACCCCCCAGTCGAAAAACAAGTCGTCGAGGCCGGTCGGGTAGCCGGGAGCGATGAGGGCGAGAATGCGACCGGCACGGGTGGAGAGATACTGGCGCAGGAGCTCCTGTTCGATCGGGTCGAAGCGGCCTTGGGGGCCGGCGATGACGATCACGGCGGCGTCGGAGGGGATGCGGTGGGTTTGGGTGAGGTCGAGCGAGTCGACGGCGAAGTTGCGGGCTTTTAACTCGGCATCGACCGAGGAGAGGCCTCGTTCGGGGCTGACGTCGTCGAGTGACATTTCGCCGTGTCCGGTGAGGAAATAGATTTTTTTCTGGGTCGGGCTGGAGACGTCGAGGATGGCGGCGGTGAAGGCTTTTTCGCCGCGGAAGGATTGTTTTTCCTGGTTTTTGACGTCGTAGAGTTCGTCGAGACCGATGACGCGCCTGCGGTCGCCGCAGAGGACGAGGATGGTGTTGGCTTTGTCGATACCGAGGGCTTCGGCGTCGCGCCGACGTTGGAAGACGTCGATATACTCGGCGGAGACCCGGCCGTGCGCGTTGCCGGCGGTGGCATAGCTGTATTCGCGGAGCAGGGCGCTGACGTCGCGGTAGGCCTGGGCGACCGGCTCTTTGTCGCTGTCGGCGGTGAGGGTGACGACGATGCGGATGGGTTGAGTGAGGTTCTTGAGGTAGCCGAGCGTTTCAGGGGAAAGCGAATGGGTGCGGTTCTCCGTGAGGTCGAAACGCCAGACGTAGTGGATCGCGAGGTAGTTCAGCCCGGCGAAAAGGGTCACGAACAGGACGACCTGGGCGAGAAGGTTGAGGGTGCGGACCCAGCGGACCTTACGAAAAGAGGGGGGCTTGGCCATGGTCAGCTATGGATGAGTTTGGCCTCGACGCCGAGGATGCTGAAGATGAGAGCGAGCACGGAGCCGCTCACATAAAAGAGAAGTTGTCGTGTGTCGACGATGCCACTGGTGAAGTCGTCCAGGTGATTGAACGCGTTGGCATAATCAATGGCGGCGCGAAGGGGCTTCATCGATTCGAGGTTGAGCACTTCGACCGTCCCGAGGAAACGCAGGCCGATGATGAGCGCGAAGACCAGGACGAAGGCGAAGATACCAGCCACCGCTTGATTGCGGGTGAGTGAACTGGCGAACACGCCAACGGCGACGTAGAGCAGACCGGAGACGGCGATAAAGAGGTAACCGCCGACCAGCGGGCCGATGTCCAGAAAGCGGGCGTCACCCGCGAAGTGATTCAAGATGTAGAAAAAGCCGCCGGTTGAGACCCAGAGCAGCATGTAGAGGAAGTAGGCGGCAAAATATTTGCCGAGCACGACCTCGGTGCTGGAGACGGGGGCGGTGAGCAGGGTTTCCAAGGTGCCGAGCCGGCGTTCCTCGGCGAGGCACTTCATGGTGAGCAGCGGCACCATGAAAAACACGGGCAACCAGAAGAGTTGGAAAAAGACGGCGGCGGGCGAGGTTTCCTGGGCGGCGGCGCTGTAGTTCTCCAGCACGCCGGAAAAGATGAAGCCCATCACGGCCAGGAAGAGCACGGCCGCGATGTAGGTGCTCGCGCTGACGAGCAACATGCGAATCTCGTGGCTGAGAATGGTGGTGAAATGTTTCATGGCGTGGCGGTCATTTCGACTTGGGCGCGGTGGCGGCGGCGGCGACTGTTTCCCAGCCGCGCCGGGTGGCGGCGAGGAACACATCCTCCAGTGAAGGCTGCGAGCGGGCGAGCGACCGGATACGGAAGCGGCTGTCGGACGAGAGTGCACGCAACATCACTTCGCCGAGGTCGTCGTCGCGCGTGCTGCCGAGAGTGAGCTTTTTGAAGCCGGCGGCGTCGGGTTCGCCGGTTGTCAAGATGTGGAGGGTGGGCTCGATGGCAGTCAGTGCGGACGGTAGGGCGGCGGTGGTGTCGCCGGCGATTTCCAGATTGTAGCGGGCCTGGCCAAACACCTCGCGGCGCAGATCGGCGGGCGTGCCGGTTGCGACGACGCGGCCCTGGTTGATGATCAGCACGCGGTCGCAGGTCATTTCGATCTCGGGCAGGATGTGCGAGGAAATGATGACCGTCATGCGGCCGCGCAGGCTGGCGATGAGATCGCGGACGATAAGAATCTGGTGCGGGTCGAGTCCGATGGTGGGCTCGTCCATGATGATGACCGGCGGTTCGGCCAGGATGGCCTCGGCGATGCCGACGCGCTGGCGGAAGCCCTTGGAGAGTTTGCCGATGATGCGGTGTCGGACGCGGGTGAGATCGCAGAGTTCGAGCACCTCGTCCAGGCGCGGCGAAAGTTTGCGGCGGGGGATTTCCTTGAGGCGTCCGCGGTAGCTCAGGTATTCGGCGACACGCATGTCGTCGGGCAGTGGATTGTTCTCCGGCATGTAGCCGATGAGCTTTTTGATTTCTTCGGAGCGGGAGGCGACGGGAACACCGCACACGTTGACCTCGCCGTCGGTGGCGGGCAGGTAGCCGGTGAGGATGCGCATCGTGGTGCTCTTGCCGGCGCCGTTGGGTCCGAGGAAGCCGAGGATTTCGCCCCGGGCCACGGTGAAGCTGATCTTACTCACGGCGGTGTGGCCGGAGTAGGTTTTCACGAGGTCGCGGACTTCGATGGCGGGGGATTCTACAGACATGGATTGCAGGCGATTAAGGCACCGACACGGACAAACGCGAAAGGTTTATGCCTTGTTCAACTTATAGGCGGCGGCGAGGCCCAAAAGCGTGAGGTCGGGGAGGTGGCGCACGGGCTGGCGGAGGCGCTCGGTTACGGTGGTGGCGGCTCCGCCGGCTAGAAAAATGACGGGTGCGGTGGTTTCTTTTTGCGCGAGTTCGGTGATGATGGCGTCGAGGATGGACTGGATGAGGCCGGCAAAACCGACGACCGCGCCGATGCGGATGGCTTCGGCGGTGGATTTACCGATGACGCTTTTGAGGGGCGTTTGTAGATCATCGACCAGCGGCAACTGGGCGGTGCGCTCGTGCAAATAACGGGTGACCAAGGCCGGGCCCGGGGTGATCACGCCGCCTTCGTAACCGCCACGTGTCGTGATGACGTCGAAGGCGACGGCGGTGCCCAAGGCGATGACCACGGCCGGACCGGTGATGAGCGAACGAACACCGGCGGCGTTGGCGAGACGGTCTTGGCCGATCTCGGAAGGCTTGGGGTAGCTGATGGGCACGCCCAGATTGCATTCGTGGGTGAGCTGGAAGACGGGAAGCCGTGAGGAGGCTGCGAGCACCTCGCGCAAGCGCCAGTTGATGGCGGGAACAACGGAGCAAAAGGCCACGCCTCTGATTTGCGGACGGGCGAGATAAAGCGCGGCGAGGCGGTTTGGCAGACCTTCCTGGGTATCATCCAGCAACGGAGTGAGGACCGTGTCCTGGTCGGTGACTCCGTCGGGGCCGACCACGCCGTAGTGCGTGTGGGTGTTGCCAATGTCGATGCAGAGAAGGGGCATGGAGAAGGGAGAGAATCTAGCGCCGAGCCCTCGGAGTCCAGACCTGACAATCCGAAATCTGAAGGCGCTTCCGATCCGTATTCCGGGTCACGATTCCCTGTGTTCAGGCCCGCTTGGGTTTTTCCAGCGTGACCTCGCCGGCCCGGAAGCGTTCGGTGCGGCCGTTTTCCGTGCGGACGACGAACGAGCCTTCGTCGTCGATCCCCAGGGCGATGCCGGCCACCCGGTGTGCGGCGGTGAGGACCGCCACGGGACGGTTGCGCAGGACATCGTAGCGGTTCCAAAGATCTGCGAAGGTCTTCGAGTAACTGCCGTCAATAAAACGGTCGTAGGCTTGTAACACGCGTCCGATGAGGGCGGCGGTGAGTTTGTTCAGGTCGATCGGCTGGCGGGTGTGTTCGGCGAGCGACACGGCGCGGTCGGCCAGGTCGTCGGGCCAGCCGCCGGCGGGGCTGTTGACGTTGAGTCCGAGGCCGAAGACGAGGTCGCGGATCTGGTCGGCGTCCATGCGGGCTTCGGTCAACATGCCGCCGGCCTTGCGTCCGTCGAAGAGGAGGTCGTTGGGCCACTTGAGTCCGGGGGCGGTGCGGCAGAAGCTGGCGATGAGTTCGCAGACGTTGGCACCCATCCAGAGGGTGAACATCTGCATGCGGGCCGGTTCGAGGCGAGGGCGGAAGGCGAAGCTGGCGTAGAGGTTTCCGTTGGACTCGCTGTGCCAGGCGCGGCCGAAGCGACCGCGACCCTTGGTCTGGCGCTGGGCGATGATGGCGAACGGGGCCTCCTTGCCGGCGGCGAGCTGGCGGGCGGCCTCGTCGTTGGTGCTGTCGATTTCGTCCAGCAATTGCATGGGGCAGTCGCCCGCACGGTCGCGGCGGTAGGCCTGGACCAGAGCGGCGCTCAACCCGGTCGGGCGGGCGGTGAGCCGGTAACCGCGAGCGCGCACGGCTTCGAAGGTGAATCCCTGTTCGCGCAGCTTCTCCATGTATTGCCAGATGGCGACGCGGCTGATGCCGAGTTTTTTGGCGAGGGCGCTGCCGGAAACAAACTCGGGCTCGGAGGCGATGAGCTCGGCGAGGATGACGGTTTCCGGCGGGGCGGAGGGAGATTTCTTTTTCATGGGCGCCAGTCGAGGCCGATGTCCACCCACACGCTTTGGTGGACGAGGGCACCGGTGGAGACGAAGTCGAGGCCGAGGCCGGCGAAGCGCGGCAGGGTTTTCAGGGTGATGCCGCCGCTGGCCTCGGTGAAGGCGCGGCCCGCGACGAGTGTCACCGCTTTTTTGATACGCGCCGGGGTGAAGTTGTCCAATAGGATGACATCGGCGCCGGCGGCGAGCACCGGCGGGATCTGGGCCATGTCGTCCACCTCAACCTCTACGGGCAGGTCGGGGGCGGCTTTTTTGGCGCGGGCCACGGCGGCGGCGAGGTCGTCGGTGGAGCCGAGCAGGGCGAGGTGGTTGTCTTTGAGCATCACGCGGTCGAAGAGGCCGAGGCGGTGGTTCCAGCCGCCTCCGCAGGCGACCGCGTATTTCTCCAGCACGCGGTAGCCGGGGGTGGTCTTGCGGGTGTCGAGCAGGCGGGTGCGGCCTTCGCCGAGTGCGGCGGCATAGGTGCGGGTCTGCGTGGCGACGCCGGAGAGGCGTTGGAGGAAATTCAGAATCACGCGTTCGGCGGCGAGGAGGGTGCGCGGGTCGCCGGTGAGGGTGGCGAGGATGTCGCCTTTGACGAGGGCGCGACCGTCTCGGGCGCATAGTTGCACGGTGGCGTTGCCGCCATAGGCCGAGAGGACGAGAGGGATGAGCGGGAGACCGCAGGCGACAAGCGGTTCGCGGGCCACGAGATCGGCCGAGCCTTGGCGGGTAGGGGAGGGAAGCGCGGCGGTCGAGCGGTCGCCGGTGACGCGGGGTTTTACGCGCAGGCCCAGGCCGGCGAGGTCTTCATCGCGGGCGAGTTCGATCAGGCGGCGCAGTGGGGCGACGTCGAGGTCTTCCCAGCAAAGGCGTTTGAGCAAGGTGTCGGCGAGGGCTGGCATCGGTTGATTCCACCAATGACGAAGGACCGAGGGCCAAGGCAAGGCCTCTTGCGAAGTTGCGCGATCAACGGGATCACGGTCTAGTCGGCCGCATGACCTTCGCCGAGCTGACCGCATTGACTGATCCCGCAGGCCTGAGCCTGCCTTTGCAGGCGTTGTGGCATGAGCTCAAAGGAAACTGGGATCTTGCCCATGATCTCTGCCAGCGTGCGAAGAGCCGAGACGGCGACTGGGTGCATGCGTATCTGCATCGCAAGGAGGGCGACCTTGGCAACGCGGGGTATTGGTATGCACGTGCCGGCCGTTCTATGCCGGAGGAAACCATCACGCATGCGGCGGAATGGGCGGCCATCGTGGATGCGTTGAGTTAACCCGTTGGCGTGGGACCGGGTGTATTGGGCCCATATTGCTGCCGGTTGAAAATAACTGGGCTTTCATTAAACGAAGGCTCGCGATGTGTCCGCTTCGGGCACTAGAAATCATTCGCCCCTAATTAATTATGCTCCAGCGTATATTGTGGAGATTATCGGGTTCGGGTGATGTCCGGACTCTCCTTGTAGTGTTGGCCTTGTCGCTGACTCCAGCGGTGCTTTGCGCGGGAGAAGCGTCCGGCATCATTCGATTGCAGCTCAAGTGGCATCATCAGTTTCAGTTCGCCGGTTATTATGCCGCGCAACAGCAGGGCTATTACGCCGAGGCGGGACTGAACGTGGAAATCATCGAAGGCAGTGCGGCGCATCCGGCGATCCCTGCCGTGGTGGAGGGTTCGGCCGATTTTGGCGTGAGTGATGCCGATGTGCTGCTGGCCCGTCTGCGCGGAAAACCTCTGGTTGTGTGCGCGGCTGTTTTTCAGCATTCGCCCTACGTTATTCTCAGTCGTGCTGATCGGGGGATTCGCGCTCCTGCGGACTTGATAGGGACACGAACCATGCTGGGGGATGATCAAGGTGCGGCCCAGTTCAGAGCGATGCTTTCGCTTGAGGGAATTGATCCGGGAAAGGTCAACTTGCTGCCGCACAGCTGGAATTTGGACGACCTTGTATCGGGTCGTGTGGATGCGATGTCAGCCTACGCCACGGTCGAGCCTGCGCAGCTTCGTGCGCTGGGCGTCGAACCTGCGGTCACGAGCATGCTGGACTACGGTGTGGATTTCTACGGGGACACCCTGTTCACCACCCAGAATCAAATCGACAGGCATCCCGGGCGCACCGAGGCCTTTGTGCGCGCCAGCTTGCGCGGTTGGGTCTATGCGATGAATCATCCCGCAGGCATCGCGGACTATATTCTTACATTGCCTGGGGTTTCTGCGCGCGGCGTGACGCGTGAAATCCTTCTGGGCGAGGCTGCCGCGATGCGTCCGCTGATCCTGCCCGATGTGATCGAGATCGGACATATGAATCCCGGCCGTTGGCAAAACATCGCGAACACGTTTGCCGGTCAGGGAATGGTTTCCGTCCCTGCGAATTCGCTGGACAGTTTTCTTTACGATCCGAATCCGCCCGCCAATCCCGAGCTCATGCGTTGGATCGTCCGCCTCGGACTGGTTCTGGTGGCTTGCACGGGACTGGTTTTGCTGTGGATTCTCCAGATGAGGCGCAGCGTTCGCACACGCACGCGTGAGTTGCGCGACGAGATCACCCGCCGCGAAGAAGCCGAACGGGAGCTGCGCCAGAGCGAACTGGGTCAACGCGAGCTTGCGCTCCATCTGGAAACCGAACGGGCTCGACTGGCCGAAGCTCAGGTCGTGGCCAAAATCGGCAGTTGGGAAACCGATCTGCTTACGTTTGCCGTGCGGTGGTCGGAGGAGACTCACCGGATTTTCGAAACCGATCCCCTTTGTTTTGAGGCTAGTCATCAGGCATTTTTGGACAGGATCCACCCCGAGGATCGTGCCGATGTAGATGCGGCGTTTGTGCAGTCCTTCGGCCGACGTGAATCTTGTGTTATCGATCACCGGATTCTCCTTCCCGGCGGTCGTGTCAAATACGTCGAAGAGCGCTGGGTGGTCTTTACCGATGTCGATGGCCGGCCGGTCCGTGCTGCCGGCACGTGTCAGGATATAACCGTGCGTCGTGAGTCGGAGGCGCATCTTCGTCTCTTGGAGAACTCCATTTCGCGTATCAGTGACATTATAATCATCACGAAGGCAGAGCTGTTGGACGCGCCCGGGCCCGAGATCGTGTTCGTCAACGATGCTTTCGAGCGTGTGACCGGCTACACACGTGCCGAAGCACTCGGGAAGTCGCCCCGCATGTTTCAAGGCCCGAAAACGTCCCGAGCCACCCTCGATCGCATCAGGGCTTCCATCACGGCAGGAAGGTCTGTTCACGAGGAGCTCTATAATTACGGCAAGGACGGCCGGGAATACTGGCTCGATGTGAACATCAGTCCGGTGACCGACCGTGCGGGTCGCATCACCCATCTGGTGGCGGTTGAGCGCGATATCACCGAGCGAAAGAAGTTGGAGGAGCAGTTCTTTCGCGCCCAGCGCATGGAGAGTATCGGGACGCTGGCAGGCGGTATTGCCCATGATCTGAACAATCTGCTTTCCCCCATCATCATGGGGGTTGATCTCATCCGGCAATTCGAGGTTCGTGAAGAGACCCGCATGGTTCTGCAGAATATTCATCGAAGTGCGAAACGCGGCGCTGAACTGGTGAGGCAGGTGCTCTCGTTTGCACGCGGAGTCGAAGGGGCCCGAGTCTCGGTTCAACTCGATCACATCGTGCAGGAGATCGAGGGCATCGTGGCCAACACCTTTCCGAAAAACATTCTGTTTGAGCGCAAAATCCCTGCCGACCTATGGTTGGTGGTTGGTGACCCGACCCAGCTCAATCAGGTGCTGCTCAACCTATGTGTGAATGCGCGGGACGCGATGCCGAAGGGCGGTCGCCTGACCGTGTCGGGTATGAATGCCGAGATCGATGCGCAGTATGCGGTCTTGAATCGTGGAGTGGTTGCCGGCCGTTATGTTGTTCTGGAGGTCGCTGATACAGGAGTGGGTATGACCAAGGAGGTGGCAGACCGCATCTTTGAGCCGTTTTTCACCACCAAGGCGGTCGGGGAGGGCACGGGATTGGGGCTCTCCACCGTGCTGGGTATCGTGCGCAGTCACGGAGGCTTTGTGAATGTTTACAGTGAGCCGAACCACGGTTCGGTCTTCAAGGTATACCTGCCCGCGCAGGAATCTGACCAAGCTTCCGTCGAACGAGTCGCCGGCTATGCGTCCATGCCCCGTGGACACGGGGAGCTTATCCTGATCGTCGATGATGAGAGCTCTATTCGCACTATCACAAAGCAGACTCTAGAATCTTTCGGTTATCGCGCCATCACGGCCGACGATGGCGCACAGGCCATCGGGATTTATGCGCAACGACGCGCGGAGATCTCGGTGGTGCTCACGGATATGATGATGCCCATTATGGATGGATCCGCGCTCATTTCCGCTATTCGTCGCATGGACAAGAATGTGCCGATCATCGCGGCCAGCGGGCTCAACTCGAAGGGCAGTATGGCGAGAGTGAGTGCGGCAGGCGTGGATCATTTTCTCTCCAAGCCCTACAATATCGAGACACTCCTCGTGATGCTCAAAAACGTGACCGTTCCGGATTCCCCGAACTGACGTATGAACTACCGATCCGGTGAGAAACGACTGAGGAAGCGCGATGGTTTTTTCCGCCAAATAATATTATGAAACGATATACTCGATCGGAGCCGGTCAGGCTCAGCATGAAGTATGCGGCGGTGGCGCTTGTCTGGATCGTTGGATCCGACCTGGTGGTTTTCTGGTTATATGACGGGGGGCGTGTCGAGGCCGGTTGGAACATCGCAAAGGGGACTTTTTTCGTCATGGTTACGGCTGCCATTTTATATGGACTGGCCCGTCGCATGCAGACTCGCATTCGCAGGGTCGAGGAGGCTCGTCGGGATGAGTTGCTCAAGACAACCCAGCATATGGAGCGAGTCCGTGACCTTTATGCCGTGCTCGTCCGGGCCAACAAGGCCACGCTTTCCGCGACTGACGAGGCCACGCTTTGCGGCGAAATCAGCACAGCACTGGTCAGCCTCGCCGGTCTCCGTTTTGTGTGGTTTGCGTGGGCGGACGAAGCGACCTTGCGGGTGAACCCGGATGTATGGTCGGGCGATGCTCCGGGATACCTGGATAATTTCGTCTGCAGTATCGACCCGGCGGATGAGCATGGATGTGGGCCGACCGGCCGAGCAATTCGTGAGGCGCGGATTGTCGTGTCCGGAGACATGCTGACCGATCATTCGGTGCTGCCGTGGCGTGCGTTGGTCGAGAAATATGGCTTTCGGTCTTGTGCCTGCGTGCCCATTCGCGTTTCGGGCCGGCGTGGATCGATTTCAGCTTACGCCGGACAGCCGAATTTTTTTGATCCCGAGATCACCGAGTTGATGGGCCGGCTGGCGGCTGATTTGGAGCACGGGCTCAAGTTGATCGCGGATCGCGATGAACGCGCGCGACTCAACACCCGGCTGAGGGAGAGCGAGGAGCGGCATCGGGCCCTGTTCGAGAACGACCACGTGGCGATGCTGTTGGTCGATCCGACGGTCGGTAGGATATGTGACGCTAACCCTGCGGCCGTGCGTTTTTACGGGTGGCCGAAAGGGGAACTGCTTCGGAAATCCATCTCAGATATCAACCTGCTTTCGAAGGCCGAGGTAGCCGAGAATATGCATCGTGCCGTTTCCGGGGAGCGCAGGCGCTTCCTTTTCCGGCACCGTCTGGCTGACGGGAATATTCGTGATGTGGAGGTTTTCTCGGTTCCGGTGCGTCTCGGGGACCGGGATCTCTTGTATTCAATTATTCATGATATCAGCGAGGAGTGCCGTGTGACTGCCCGCCTGCGCCTGATGCAGACGGCCATGGAGGCGGCGCCCAGCGGCATGGTCATCTCCGACGCACTCGGGCGCATCGAGTGGGTCAACGCCGCCTTCACCACCATGACGGGTTATACATTGGAAAATGTCGCAGGAAGAACCCACAGTATTCTCAAGTCGGGACGTCAGGGGCCGGCGTTTTACGACAGTCTATGGAACACTATTTCACGTGGTCGGGTGTGGTCGGGTGATCTGCAGAATCAGCGTCACGACGGGGCCATTTACTGGGAGCACATGGTCATCTCCCCGGTCATGACGCCCTCGGGTGCGATCGAGCATTACGTGGCGATCAAGCAGGACATTTCTTCGCAGAAGGAAATGGAGCTTCAGGTGGCGCGAAGCCAACGGCTCGAAAGCATCGGGCTGCTTGCCGGTGGAATCGCGCATGACCTGAACAACGTGCTCGCACCCATTCTGATGGCGATGGATCTGTTCAAACTTCGTTACACCGAACCGGCGGATCAGGCGCGCCTGGAGATGGTGCGGAAATCTGCGGAGCGAGGGGCGGGCATTGTGCGGCAGGTGCTCACCTTTGCGCGTGGTGTTGATGGCGAGCGTATGACCCTGCAGCCGCAACACCTGATCAAGGAGGTGCGCAATCTCCTTCAGGAAACTCTGCCGCGCAGCATCGATATCGTCCTCGACCTCGAAGCCGATCTGCCGGCGATCATCGGTGATCCTACTCAACTGCACCAGGTGTTGGTTAACCTCGGCGTCAATGCCCGTGATGCCATGCCTCACGGAGGTGTGCTTACCTTTGGGGCCAAGCGGGAATGTCTCGCCGGGCCTCGGGTTACGCAGTCCGGGCTTACGGTGCCGGCGGGAAATTATCTCAACCTCTTCGTGCGCGATACTGGGAGTGGTATTTCACCCGAGGTAATGGAGCATATCCTTGAACCCTTTTTCACGACCAAGGCTCGCGGTGAAGGCACCGGACTCGGTCTTTCCACGGTTCTTGGTATCGTGCGTGGGCACGGAGGCGGCTTGGATATCAGCACCACACTCGGCAAGGGGACGGAATTCCGGGTGCTGCTGCCGGTCGCAACTGGGCAGGAGAATCCACGGTTATTTGCGGATGCCGCAGCTCCATTTGAAGGAGCGGGCCGTGTGATTCTGGTAGTGGATGATGAAGAGCCGGTGCTCGCGGTCACCGGACTGGCGCTTGAATTGAACGGGTTTGTCCATGTCGATGCGATGGACGGTCAGATTGCCCTGGAGCACTTTGACCGTGATCCTGATCGTTTTGCCGCAGTTATTCTTGACCGGGTAATGCCCCGTATCGGTGGCGATGAAGTGGCCATCCGCATCAAGGCAATCCGTCCGAACCTCCCTATTATTCTGACCTCGGGGATGCTATCCGAAGACCGGACGGGGGCAGGGGATGCCTACCGGAAGCTCGGGGACTTGGTTTTGCACAAGCCTTTTTCCCAAGGCGACCTGCTTGGCGCGCTGAGCCGTGTGCTGAAATAGCGCATAAAAAAGCCCCCGAACCGCAGAAAGAGGTTTGGGGGCTTTTCAGAAGTGGCTGCCCGACTAGGGATCGAACCTAGACTAAGCGAGTCAGAGTCGCTTGTGCTACCATTACACCATCGAGCAGTAAAATTCGTATCGTGAGGGAGGAGTAGTATATGAGGCTGAAGGGCTGGCTCGCCAAGCCGAAGCTCGCAGAGCGGAGGCTGGAGCCGGCGATGGGATTCGAACCCGCAACCGCCTGTTTACAAAACAGGTGCTCTACCATTGAGCTACGCCGGCGACTGGAAGCCGACACGATCCGAAGAGATAAAAAGAACACTGTCAGCTAACTAAAACCGCCCTCGGCACTGGCCTTGGGCGGAAAATTTGGTGGTTCCCCCGGGACTCGAACCCGGAACCAATTGATTAAGAGTCAACTGCTCTACCATTGAGCTAGGAAACCAAAAAACGAGGGGTGAGAAACTCAAAACACAGACCACTTTGTCAACGGTCTTTTTGAAGATTCGTGTGCCGGTCCGCATCATTTTGTTTTTTGCTATTCATCCACAGGACAACTTTCCCCTTGCCAACCGCAGTCGCACCCCCTGTTTTCTTCCGCTCCCTCCATGCAAAAGACCAAAAAGTCCGTCGCCAAGCGCTTCAAAATTTCCGGAACCGGAAAGTTGATCCGCCGCACGCCCGGTTTTCGTCACTTGCTGTCCGCGAAGAGCACGAAGCAGAAGCGTCGTGCCTCCAAGGACAAGCTCGTGGCTCCTGGCCATGCCAAGCCGCTTAAGCGCTGCTTGCCGTATGGCCTCTAAACCAAGGGCATAAACCACAACCGCCAGTCAGGTGAATCCTAACGAGACGACCTGACGGCCCAAAAACACATATAAAACAACATGCCTCGTGCAACCAACTCACCCGCTTCCCGCAAGCGGCATAAGAAAACGCTGAAATACGCCCGTGGCTATTTCGGCAACAAGTCGAAGCTCTTCCGCTACGCCAAAGACGCTGTCCAGCACGCCTGGCAGTATGCTTACGCCGCGCGTAAAAAGAAGAAGGGCGACCGTCGCAGCCTGTGGATCATCCGTCTGAACGCCGCTTGCCGTGCCCAGGACATCTCCTACAGCCGCTTCATCGAGGGCCTCCACGCCGCGAACATCCAGATGGACCGAAAGGTTCTCTCCGATCTCGCGATCCGTGACGAAGCCGCCTTCACCGCCGTCGTTAACCAGGTTAAGGACGCGTTGAAGACCAAGGCCGCCGCCGCTGCGACTGCCTAACTCTTAAAAACGCGGGCCGCTTGGCCCGCCTCCTGTCAGTGTCTCTTGGAGGACGGGTCCCGCATCGCGGGATGCCGTCCTCTTTTTTTGCCCATCAAATCCTGTTTTCCCTGTAGGAGCGGCTTTACGCCGCGATGCCGTGCGCCGCGTGCTACCGAAATCGCGGCGTAAAGCCGCTTCTACATTACGAACCCCGTTTGCTGTTTTTCGTGTCCTTTCGTGTGTTTCGTGGGCACTTCTTTTTCTTTCCATGCAAGACCAGCTCTCCGCCCTCCTCGCCAAAGCCGCCGCCGAATTCCCCGCCGTCGCCACGCGCCCCGACTTCGAGGCCGCCAAGGCCCGCTTCGTCGGCCCCAACGGCGAACTCACCGCGCTCATGAAGCAGATGGGCTCCGTGCCCAAGGAGCAGAAACCCGTCGTCGGCAAACTCATCAACGAGGCCAAGACCGCCCTGCAAGCCCACCTCGACGCCGCGCTCGCCCGCATCGAAGCCGCCGCGCTCGCTGCCCAACTCGGGCCCGCCGTCGACCCGACGCTCCCTTCGCCCGACCGCCCCCTCGGCACGCATCACCCGCTCACCCTCGTCCGCGAGGAGATGACCCGCATCCTTCGCAAAGTCGGTTTCACCGTCGTCGAAGGCCCCGAGGTCGAGACCGAGTATTACTGCTTCGACGCACTCAACACGCCCGCCGACCACCCGGCCCGCGATGCGCAGGATACGTTCTACCTCCCCGAGTCCGCCCGCTTCGGTAATGTCTCCAAAAAGAACCCGAACGAGAAATACCTCCTCCGCACGCACACCTCGTCCGTGCAGATCCGCACGATGCTCAAAGGCGAGCCGCCCATCCGCATCGTTTCGCCCGGCCGCGTCTATCGCCGCGACACGACCGACGCCACGCACTCCGCGAACTTCCATCAGCTCGAGTGTCTCTACGTGGACAAAAACGTCACCGTCCGTGATTTGAAGGCGCTCCTCGACTACATCTTCGCCTCGCTCCTCGGCAAAGAAACCAAGACCCGTTTCCGTCCGCACTATTTCGGCTACACCGAACCGAGCTTCGAAGTGGATCTCTCCGCCACGCATCTGCCCAAGGTCAACAAACCGTGGATCGAAATCGGCGGCTGTGGCATGGTGGATCCGATTGTCTTCAAAGGTGTCGGCTACGACCCCGAGGTCTGGAGCGGTTACGCTTTCGGCATGGGCCTCGAACGCCTTGCGATGCTCCTCTACGGCATCGATGACATCCGCTACTTCTACCAAAACGACGCCCGTTTCCTTCGCCAATTCGCCTAAAACAAACGGGATGAACCACGGAGAGCACGGAGGACACGGAGAAAAATCTCAAATCCTCACCTCCGTGCTCTCCGTGGCCTCCGTGGTTAAAAATTCCGATTTCCGACTCCCTCCCCGATGAAAGTTTCCCTCTCCTGGCTCCAGTCCTACGTCGATCTTACCGGCATCACTGCCGATGACATTTCGCGCGCGATCACCTTCCTCGGCTTCGAGGTCGAGCAGGTCATTCGCACCGGCGCCCCCACGTTCAACAACGTCGTCGTCGGCCACATCCTCACGCGCGACAAGCACCCTAACGCCGACAAGCTCTCCGTCTGCACCGTCGACGTCGGCTCCGCCCACGGCGGCGTGCGCACCATCGTTTGCGGCGCGCCCAACTGCGACGTCGGCAACCGCGTGCCCGTCGCGCTCCCCGGCGCCGTGCTCCCCGGCGATTTCGTCATCAAGGAAGCCAAGGTTCGCGGACAAGCCTCCTCCGGCATGATGTGCTCCGCCAAGGAACTCACGATCGCCGAAGACTCCCAAGGCCTGCTCCTTCTCACCGGCGAGCCCGCCGTCGGCACGCCGATCAACGACATTCTCCCGGCCGGCGACATCGTGTTCGACATCGAGATCACGCCCAACCGCCCCGACGCGTTGTCCCACCTCGGCGTCGCCCGCGAGCTCGCCGCCTGGTTCAAAAAAGATCTCACCTATCCGTCTGTCAGTTTCACGCCGTCCGCCATCACGGCCAACCCGCGCACCGATTTGCTCAAGTCCGTCCGCGTCGAGGCCGCGACCGATTGCCCGCTCTACACCGCGACCGTCGTCACCGGCGTCAAAGTCGGTCCGTCGCCCGATTGGATGCAGGCCCGCCTCACCGCCGTCGGCCTCCGTCCGATCAATAATATCGTCGATATCGGCAACTACGTGATGCTCGAATACGGCCAGCCCGTGCACGCGTTCGACGCCAAGAAACTCGCCGGCGCCGAGATCATCGTCCGCCACGCCTCCGAGGGCGAAAAGATCGTCACGCTCGACAAGAAAGAGCGTGTCCTCTCCGCCAACATGCTCGTGATCGCCGACGCCGAGAAGCCCGTTGTCATCGCCGGCATCATGGGTGCGGAAAACTCCGGCGTCTCCGCCGACACCATCGACCTCGTTCTCGAAGTCGCCTTCTTCAAACGCCAGTCTGTGCGCGCCACCGCCAAGCGTCTCGTGCTCTCCTCCGACTCATCTTACCGCTACGAGCGCGGCGTCGATGTCCATTCGCTCGACGAAGCCGCCCATCGCTTCATCGACCTCATCCTCGCCCATGCCGGCGGCCAAGTCGCCGGCCCGATCCACCGCGTCGGCGCCGATATTCCGTGGCAGCGCGAGATCACCGTCACGCCCGCCTACATCAACGAAAAACTCGGCTTCGAAATCCCCGCCGCCGAACAACTCGCCGCGCTTCAGTCCCTCGAACTCGCCGTCGTCCGTGAAGAGCCGACCGAAAACCGCGGCCCCGCCTGGACGTTCTCCGTCCCCAGCTGGCGCGACGACCTCGACCGCCCCATCGACCTCGTCGAGGAAGTCGTGCGCCTCTACGGCGCCGAGAAAATCCCGTCGTCCGTCGTGAGCGCGCCCGGTCTCGTCGGTAACGACGACCCCATCGTGCTCTTCAACCGCGCCGTCACCTCCGCCTTTGTCGGAGGGGGGTTCAACGAGTGCGTCAACTACACGCTGCGCCCCGCCAAAGAGCTCGCCGCGTGGACCACGTCCGCCGCCGTTGCCGATCTCGCGTTGTCGAATCCCTTCGTCGAGGACCAGTCGCACCTGCGCAACAACCTTGTCTCCGGATTGCTCGAATCGCTGAAGCTCAACCGATCCCGCGGCGTCGCCGCCTCGCATTTATTCGAGACCGGCCGCGTCTTCATTGAGCGCAACGGACAACTCTCCGAGTGCGTCGCCGCCGCCTTCATCATCGCCGAGGAAACCGGCGAACGCAGCTGGCGCACGCGTGAAGCCGCCGACTTCTACACCGCGAAACGCCACACCGCGACCATCGCGTCGTTCGCCGGCATCGAACTCGAACGCCAGCCCACGTCGCTCGTCGCCGCGCCCGCGCTCGGCTGGCAGGAAGGCCACGCCGCCACCGCCGGCAACATCCAGCACGGCTGGACGTCCACCTTCGGCCTCGTGAGCCTCGCGCACCTCAAGGCGCTCGGTATCACCGGCAAAGTTTACGCCGGCTTCTTCGCCATCGTGTCGGAGAAAGTCACCGCGGACGCCGACCGCCGCAGCTACAAGCCCTTCGGCCTGCAACCCGCCGCGCTCCGCGACCTCGCGCTCATCGTGCCCGAGTCGACCTCGTCTTCCGAAGTCCAGAAGTCCCTTGCCAAAGTCGCCCGCGCCGCGGTGGGCAACACCTTCGCCCTCGAAGGTGTGAACGTGTTCGACGTTTACCAAGGCAAGGGTCTGCCCGAAGGCACCAAGAGCCTGGCCTACAGCCTGGTCTTCCGTGCGGCCGACCGCACGTTGACCGACGACGAAGTCAACGTGGTCTTCACCAAGATCCAAGACGAACTCGTCAAAGCCACCGGCTACCAGATCCGGAAATAATTCCGAAAAGGCAGGAGCCCGTTTACGGGCGATGAGCGGCGTGCGAAAACCTTTTGCGGACGTGCGCCCAACAATCGCCCGTAAGCGGGCCCCTGCCTTTCGATCCAGATCTAGGACGTTTCGGGGGCGGGGAGGGTGGCCACGGTCTGGCCTTCGCGGATATGGCCTTCCATGCTCTGAATGATCGGCTTGCTGGCGGACTCCGACAGGCGTTGCAGGCAGACTCGTAACGCTGCTCTTCCCAAATCCACGAAGTTGGGGTGGTAGCTGCACAACTCGAGTCCTTCTGGTGTCAATTGCGGGTCGGCGTCATAGCCGGTCAGGCTGATGTCCTGCGGTATGCGCACGCCGTGTTTTTGGCACATCGTGGCGATTTCATGTGCGAGGCCGTCGTTGGCGCACACGAGGACGGTAACGCCATCCTTCCGGAGAGCACCGAGAATATTGAGAAAAGTGGTGTCGCTCGCGAGCAGTTCGCTGATCGGCACGACGGGCATTCCGTCGGTTTTCAGGCCGGTCTCGATGCAGCCCCGATAGAAGCCGGCGAGGCGGTCGTGAAAGAATGACGCGGCGTAGCGATCCTGTATCCAGCAAAGCCGGCGGTGTCCCTTGTCGACGAGCATCCGCACGATGTCGGCGATACCGCGCGCGTTGAAACTTTCCACCAGGTCCACCTGTGTCCCGGCGTATTCCCATTGCAGACTCACCACGGGGCGCAGGCGGGCGAGGGTGTCGACGTCGTGCGGATCGTGTTTGCCTTGGATCACCACGATATCCGTCGTGTCGGGGAGCAGAGACCGGGGGCGGTGGGTGCGCAGATGCAGCTTGCCCCTGCTGCTTTCATTGAGGTGTTCGATGAAGAGCTGGCATGTCGTCGCATCCGCCTCGGCGGTGATGCCATGGATAAGGGAGAGCAGGCCGTGATTGATGGGGTAGTGGGAGAGATGCGAGATGAGGAAAGTGATGCTGGGGGCCTTGGCGTCGGATCGATCTTTTTTTCGGCGGCCACTCCGCTGGTAGCCGATTTTCGTGGCTATCGCCAGCACGCGAGCCCGGGTCGCGGGATGAACCAAGCGATCATTGTTCAGCGCCCGCGAAACGGTGGGCGCCGAGACCTCAGCTTCGCGCGCGATCATCTCGATGGTGACTCTCATGTAGAAGGAGGCAGGAAGGTGGCTGGCTCTGCAATGTAAACTGGATTCTCGGTCAACGGGGTGAAAATCACTGGATTTATTCGTAAAAAATATTCATTAATATGCATTTTTAACTATCAATTTAATAGTAGTTTACATGTTTATTTTTTTAAATAAAACAAAAAATATTTCATGTTTTTTCATATTTCTATTGACCCGGTGTGACCGGCAGGATGGCCTTTTCGCGAGACTATTTATCGCATGAAAACCCTCTATCCCTATCGGTCGTTGATTCTTGCATCCGGGCTTTTGGCCCTTTCGTCCGTTGGTTGCGGCGCGGCCACGCTTGTGGCTGATTTTACTGATGGCACCTCCACCACGGCGGCCGATGGCTACACCGGTGCCGCCGGTAATGGCTGGGTGGCTGGATGGGTTGTCACGCCGGGCAATGCAGCTTCGTCCACGTTCGCGCTCAGCAGCGCCTCACCGCTCGCGACGGGGGGCGGGAATTATTTGACCGCAAGTATCACAAGTGCAGGCAGCGGCACCGCAGCTTCCACGGGGCGCCGATATGCCGCGAGCGGCGGTGCCTCCATCAGCACGAGCGATTCGGTTTCATATACGTTTAATTTCAGAGCGGATAGCATCACTGGTGGATCGAGTTATCGTTTTGCCGACATGGACAACGCCTACGCGGCCGGGTCGGGCCCCGCCCAGACTTGGGCATTCAGCATCGACAATGGCGGGCTCAATCTCGCCAACGGTGATGGTGCTGGCAATAAAACCACCGTCGGTGCGGGGGCTCTAATCGTGGCCAATACGACTTACACGTTCAATATCACCGCCAATACGGCGGCAAAAACCTGGTCCTTGCAGCTGTTGAGTGCCTCGGGGAGCGTTCTCTACACGAGCGGCACATTGGGCTTCCGGGCTTCATACTCCGGTCTCGGCGGCGTCTTTGTTTATGCAACTGCGGACAACGACTCTACTCCCAGCGATTTTTCCAGCTCTATCGATTCGCTCAACATCACCTCGATCTCATCCATTCCGGAGCCGTCCACGGCTTCGATTCTTATCGGAGGAGCGGTGCTGGGTTGTGCGGTTTTCCGTCGTCGTCGCTGATCGCACGGCTGAGTCAAAGCAGGCGCGGACAAGCCCGCGCCTGGATCTGAAATCATGGCAGGAATTCCGCGAGGCGTGCCTCGTGTGCTCAACGGGGAGCCTGCGACATTTTTGTCTGTTTGCCCGTCTGAGGAGCTCCCCACTCCTCTTTTTCTGGCAAGCCATTCCTCATGAAAAATACACCTTTGTGCCGTTGGTGTCCGGCGTTGTTATCCGCCTTGGTCTTGATGGTTTTTTGCGGCGCGCCCCTGTCCGCTTCGTCGCCGGTCGCCGTCGCCGGTTCGCCTGAAGCCGTCATCCTGGATGGTTCCGGCCTGCACGCCTCCATCCTCGAAGCCGCCGCGGCGGGCAAGTCCGGCATCGTGATACCGCCAGGTGTTTATCGCATGCCGAGTGTGGTGCCGCCGAAAGGAGAGGAGCCGTGGCACTTGGTTTTCGCCAACCTCAAAAATCTGGAAATCGATGCCACCGGCGTGACGGTCATTTTTAGTGATCGCAGGCAGGCGGGCATCAATTTCCGTGGATGCGAAAATGTCACGCTCAAGGGCCTACGAATCCGCCGGGAAACGCCGACGTGTTCCCAGGGCCGTGTGGTGGCCATCGACCCGCTGCGCAAGTATGTCGATGTGCGGATCGACAAAGGCTACCCGACCGATCTTGGCGACAAGACGCTGTATCCACATTTCTGGAGCAATATCTTCACCCCGGACGGCAAGACGTGGAAGGGCCAGCTGCGGGCGCCGACTCCCTATGTGTGGGAGCAACTGGAGCCCGATCTGGTGCGTGTCTTTACCTACGAGTTGAGCGGTGAAATCTATGCTCCCGTCGAGGTTGGCGACCGTCTGGCATGGCGCGGTTCCGTGCTCAGCGATATCCGTTCGACCCGATGCACGGGAATGCGGTTTATCGGCGTATCGGTCGAGGGCGGCGCCGGCATGGCTTTTCACGAGACTGGCGGAGGGGGCGGCCATCTCTACAAGGACTGCATCGTGACTTACGGCCCGACTCCACCGGGAGCCGAGTTCGCTCCGCTGCTGGCGACCACCGCCGACGGCTTCCATAGTAGTGACACCCGGCGCGGACCCGTGCTGGAAGGCTGCCGCTTCGAGGGCACCGACGACGACGCGATCGCCATCCACGGCAACTACTCGCTGATCATAGAGTCACAGGGAGCGAGCCTCAAAATGCGCGGTTTCCAGGAGGCGAGCAATGTCCTGTCGGCCAATCCCGGCGACACGTTGCGTTTCTACGACACGGCCGGGGTCTTCGCGGGCGAGGCGGTTGTCCGTTCGATCACTCGGTTGACCGACTATCAGCCGCCTGCGCCGCCCGATCCGCGCTACCGTGTGTTTCAAGACCCTTCCAGGGCCCGCTATCTCGATGTGGTTTTGGACCGCGAGATCGCCGCGCAACCCGGCTGGCTGGCGGGTAACATGGACACCATCGGCCGCGGCTTTGTCGTGCGCAACTGCACCATTCTGCACACCCATGCGCGCGGCATCCTGCCCAAGTCGGCCGAAGGACTCATCGAAGGCAACTTGATCGAGGGGACCGCCCGCGCCGCCATCGAGATGCTCCCCGAGATGACGTGGTGGAGCGAGGCCGACTACTGCCACGATCTGGTGATCCGCAACAACACCATTCGTGGTGTCTCGCTCAACCGTCGGACCGGAGATCTGCGTCACCCTGGAGCGCTTACGCTCTTCGCTTGGCGCAACGGTGCCGGTGCCTATGTGCCCTCACCCGGCGGCCATCGCAATATCCTGATCGAGGGCAATCGCTTTGAGCGCAACGACGGCGTGAACATCCTGGTGACTTCGGCGAAGGGCGTGGAGATCAAGAACAACACCTTCGTCTCCCCCATGAACACTCCCAGTGACTTCGGCCGGGACAAGGGCGTGAACCCCGGCGCGTTGATCTGGTTGCACGAGTCTGCCGACATCACACTCTCCGGCAACCGGATCGAGAGTCCGGGGCCGGGCATGCAAAAACCCGTCGAGGCCACGCCCACCGCGCGGGACGTGAGCGGACTCGACAACGGCATCCGAATCATCGAGCCGCTTTCGCAGGACGTTAAAAAAGGATCCTGAGCGATGAAACCTCGTGCGAAGATCAGCCCGGCTCGTATCCATTCGCGCCAACGCGCCCGGGGGTTCGCGCTGCTGATCACCGTCACGCTGCTGGCGTTTCTGGTGCTACTGCTCGTGTCGCTGGCGTCGCTCACGCGCGTGGAAACCCAGGTGGCGAGCAACAACCAGACCTTGTCGAGCGGCCGGGCCAACGCCTTGCTCGCACTCAACATTGCGCTGGGCCAACTCCAAAAATACGCCGGCCCCGACAAAGCCGCGACCGCCCGCGCCGACATCACGGTGGCCGCGATCAACCAACCCTACCTCACGGGTGTGTGGAAGTCGGGCAACGTTGCCCCGACGCCCGACGTGTGGCTGGTGAGCGGCAACGAGACCACCGGCACGACCAATACGCCGGCCGCGGACATCTCGGGCAACGCCGCCGCGGTGCTCCTCGTGGACCAAGCCGCGGGGGGCGTGGCCTCCCTGCAAGTGCGCGCGCTCAAGCAGGCTGTCACCACCTCCTCCATCCCCGGTCTTTCCGGCAGTCAAACCATTGGCCACTTCGCCTACTGGGTCGGCGACGAAGGCGTCAAAGCCAGCACCAGCCTGATCAATCCCACGCTCGGCTCTTCGCCTCTTGCCTACGACAACACCGACACCGCAGGCGGCACCGGCCTTGGCGACAACTGGACCTCTGACACCGTCAAGCGCGTCCGCCTCGATCAGATGCAACTCGCCCGTCCGCGTCTGGAAAAACTCTTCACCTCGTTCGATCCCGACGGCTCCGCCGGACTCGCCGGCCTTCCCAAGGTCGAAAATTTTTCCCAACTGCTGCTGATGTCCGACTCGCCTACCGCCGCGCAGTTGAAGGCGCAGTTCCACAACCTCACTCCGCTCAGCCGCGCCGTGCTCGCCGACATCGCCAACGGCCGCCTGAAAAAAGACCTCTCCGACATCACCACTCCGCCCGATCCCGCCATCGGCCGGTTTCTGCAAACCCGCGTCACGGCCGGCGGCGTCAACACCTACTCCGGCTACTACAACCCCGTCGCTCCCGCTAGTTCCTCGGCCACCGCCTGGCCCCTGTATTCGCTCGGCCCGGTGATGGACATGATGGGCATCCAGTTCCAGTTCTACATTTCCTCCGCCGACAACAAAGTCCACTACAGCTACACCGTCTCGGCCGAGCTGTGGAATCCCTATTCCGCCGAACTGCGCCTCCTTGCCTCGCAGCCGCTCACCCTCGACGTCGGCGGTCTGCCCGCGTTCACCGTCAAGACCGACGGCGCCACCGACATCACCTTTACCCCGGTCATTCCTACGCTCACGGTCCCTTCGGCCACCACTTGGAAACCCGGCGAGTTCAAAACCTTCAAAGGCGGTGCCTCCCTCGGCACGTCCGCCAGCCCCGGCGCGACCTTCGACGGCGTCGTGCCCGGCGCCCCCGACGATCCGGCCGCGACCGTCGTCACCATCACCTTCCCAGGCACCTCCGCCTTTAACGGCGTGCTCAAGGTCAACGGCTCCGTGCTCGCCACCTACACGCCGCCCAACACCCACGCCGGTGCCTCAACGACGACTTATTCGGGCAACCCGGCGACACCTCCCACCAACGGCAAGGCCGCCGCCGCCACCGGCTGGATGCTCGGCTACGGCTTTCAGTTCATCGACAACCTCCGCACCACCACCAGCAAACTCGATCTCAACGTTTACGAAAAAAGCTTCGATCCCCGCAAACCCGTGATGAACGGCTACCACTACCAGCCCGGTTCGACCACGTGGAATCGTGACGACCCCGCCCAAAACACGTCCACGTCACCGTTTCCCTCGGGAACTTATTCCGTCGGTGCCACGATCGTGCTCTTCGACCTTCCCCGCCAGGAGATCGTTTCGCTCGGCATGCTCTCCCACGTCATCGGCGACCAGCCCTACGCCTTCGGCAACTCCTGGGGCGACACCGCCAATGCCCTCTTCGACGAATACCACGTCTCCACCGTCCCGCGCTACGCCTCGACCTGGACGCCCGAAAGCGCCCTCCCGCTCCCCAACCGCTACGTCGAGGTCTATCACCCCGCCGGCACCGCTTCGATCCCGTCCGCCGATCTCCGTTCCTCGGCCAACTCCGCTCGCTACCTCCTCCAAAAAGGCGCCTTCAATATCAACTCCACTTCCGTCGATGCTTGGAAAACCGTCCTCGGCTCCAAGCTCTCCGGCTGGACCTACACCAGCAACCCCACCACCGGAGCCACCGCGACCGCCTCCCTCGACAACGTCTTTTTCCGCAGCCCGCACGGTGCGCAACAACTCTCCACGCGCCCGCCCGTCAACGGCACGGACCTCGACGGCAACACCGCCAGCGCCGGGTCGGGTCGCCAGCTCACCGACAACGAGGTTGCTGATCTCGCCACGCGAATCGTCGCCCAGATCCAGGCACAACAACGCCCCTATGCCACGCTGAAAGAGTTCGTGAACAGCGGCGCCCTCCAGGCCGCCATCGACGCCACCACCATCAATTCGACGCTCAGCACCGGCCGCAAATACGCTCCCGGCGGACTCACCCAGGCCGACATCATCCGCCAGATCGCGCCCTTCATGACGGCGCGCTCCGACACGTTCCTAATCCGCGCCTACGGCGACACGCAAAACCCCGCCACCGGTTCGGTGGACGGCCGAGCCTGGTGCGAGGCCGTCGTGCAACGCCTCCCCGACCTCGTCGGCGCACCCTCCGCCGCGATCGCCGACGTGATCTCGCCGAACACCGCGACCTATCCCTTGGGCCGCCAATTCAAAATCATCTCCTTCCGATGGCTTTCCGCCTCCGACATCTGATCCGCCTCGCCGCCTTCGCCGCGCTTTTCCCCGCTGCCGTCGCCACCTTGCCCGGACAGACCGGCGATGGCAAAGCGCCACCGCCCGCCTTCACCGTCTGCGCGCTCGACGACTCTCCGCTCTGGACGCAGCTCTATTACCTGCCCGCGCCGCCCAAGCCTCCCGTCAAACTCGGCGCCCTCGGCAACCGCCGCTCCGCGCCCGTCAAGATCACCGGCAACGCCCTCCCGCTTGTCTTCGGCGTCGAGCGCGTCGATCCCGAGACTCAAAAACCCATCTACGTTCCCGTCGTCGAAGTCGCCTGGCCGGGAGACGCGCGCAACGCCCTCGTGATCCTCGTCCCCGGCACCACTCAGACTTCGCCGCGCGCCCTGGCCATCGACGACGGACAGAAGGCCTTTCCGCTCCGTAGCGTGCGTGTGTTCAACGCCACCGGCGCGACGTTCCTCGCGCGCATCGCCGAGTTCCAGGGCGAACTCCCTCCCGGCGTGTCGCCCGCCCATCCCTACAAGATCGCCTCCGAGACCGACCTCACCCAAGTCGGCGCTTTCCCGCTGGCCCTCGCGGTCAACGATTCCCAACGCGCCCCCCGCGTCGTTTACAACAGCTACGCCGATGCCTGGCCGCTCGGTCGCTCGCTGCTTCACATCCTCCCGCCCGCGCCCGGCTCCGACACGCTCCGCATCGGTGCGCTGGTGGACGCCCCGCTTCCGGAAACCCAACGCTAAAACATCTCCCATGCTCCACCACCTCGTCATCAAACACGTTCGCCGGTTATTCGGCGTTGCTGCAATCTGTGCTTTCGCAAGCGCGTTATCCGTCTCTGCGACGGAGGCTCCCGTCGTGATCCGCGACGTGGCATATCTACCGGCATCTCGGTCGGAAAAACTCGACGTGTGGCTGCCCCCGGCTTCGTTCGCCGGCCCGCGCCCGACCGTCCTGGTGATCCACGGCGGCGGCTGGGCCGTTGGCGACAAGGCAGACCCCCGCGAACGCAACTTCGCCGACACATTGGCGCGGGCCGGTTATGTTGTTTTTTCGATCAATTACTTTTTGGAAAAGACCGAGAAGCTGGAGAACGGCCGGGTTCGCATCTTGGAAATGCCCTGGCCGCAGAACGTCGCGGATTGCAAAACAGCATTACGTTTCATCCGTAAAAACGCCGCGACTTACCGGGTCGATCCCGCGCGCATCGCCGTCATGGGCGGTTCCGCCGGGGCGCACTTGGCGATGCTGGTCGGCGTCACCGGGAACGACGACAACCTGAACCGCCTCGGTGACTACGCCGGGCAGTCCAACCAAGTCTCATGCATCGTTTATTTTTACGGGACGGCGGACTTGCGGCGCTTCGGTCACGAACATTTTCACGGAGCGACCCCGCAGGAGACGGAGCATAATCTCGATATCGCGTCGCCCCGCACCTACATCACCGCCAAGACCCCGCCGCTGCTGATCGTGCACGGCGCGAACGACACCACCATCCCCGTCGCGCTCTCCCGCGATCTGGCGGCCGACCTGAAAGCAGCCGGTGCCACCTACGACTATGTGGAGGTTCCCGGCGCGCCGCATTCCTTCGATCTCCGCCAGCCCGGCGCGGACCTGACCGGCACAGTCCTCACGTTTTTGGGCGAGCATTTGTAAGATAAACCAACCCCATGAAGAACCGGATCTTTCTCGTCTGCATCGCGGCATTTTTTTTAACGGCGGCCGCCCAAGCCGAGCCGGTCGGCGGCGTGAAACCCGCCGCCGTGTTGTTGAACCAGTCCTACACGGATGCCCCTGGACCGACGGGGCCGGGTGACCGGCAGGCGCTCGATCTCTACCTGCCGGAAGGCGAAGGCCCTTTCCCCCTTATAGTGTGGATACACGGCGGCGGCTGGCAGCTCGGCGACCGACGGATCAATTTCGCGCCAATCTTCAACCGCGCGGGCTTCGCGGTCGCCTCGATCGGCTATCGCCTGACGAAGGAAGGCCACCCCTTTCCCGCGCAGATCGAAGACTGCATCGCCGGACTCGCCTGGCTGAAGAAACACGCTGGCGAACACCGCATCGACCCCGACCGCGTGGGCCTGATCGGACACTCGGCCGGCGCGCACCTCGCGGCGCTCATGCTCGCCTGCGGGCAATCCGGAATATTTTCCAGACAACTCGTGCGGGCCGACGCGGCCGTGCTCTGGTCGCCGCCCGTGGATCTCGCACTGGCACGCGGACGGTGGCCGGCGACCTCGGCCTTCTCTAATCCCCGCGATCCATTCCAGACGAAATTTTTTCCGACGGGTGCCTACGATGAACGCTTTGCCATCTACGCCAGTCCGACGACCTACGTCGGCGCGGGGCTGCCACCGATGCTGATCGTGCATCACGAACGCGACACGCTCGTGCCGATAGGACAGACTGAGGAATTTGTGAAGCTCGCCCGCGCGGCGGGCGACGATGTCGTCTTCCATCACGACACGCGCGATCTGAAGAACCCGCACGCGATCATCTCCGCCGAACTCTACGACGAAGCCATCGCCTTTTTCCGCCAAAAACTCGGCGCAGCCGCGAAGTAGGCTGAAAGCACCGCCCGCCAGCGCCGCAAATAATTCCGAAAAGGCAGAAGCCCGTTTACGGGCGATGAGCGGCGTGCGAAAACCCTTCACGGGAGCACTCCAAACCATCGCCCGTAAACGAACTCCTGCCTTTCGATCCGGCTCAAAACGGCACGTCTTCGTCCACCGGTTGGCCGGGCTCTTCGGGCAGCGGGCCCGTCGTCATCGGCCTGGGCGTCTGGCTGCCGCCGAGCGCGTTGATCGCTCCATCAGATGAGAGATTCACGTGGTAGTCTCCCTTCCACTCGTGCCTGCGCTCGGCTGGCAGGAAGGCCATGCCGCCACCGCCGGCAACATCCAGCACGGCTGGACCTCGACCTTCGGCCTCGTGAGCCTCGCGCTCATCGTGCTCGAGGCGACGCCGGCCGCCGAAGTTCAAAAGGTCCTTGTCAAAGTCGCCCGCGCCGCCGTCGGCAACACCTCACCAAGATTCAAGACGACCTCGTCAAAGCCACCGGCTACCAGATCCGCAAATAACCGCGCACGGCCGGCACGCCCTTGATCACTCCAGCGTATGCAGGTAGGCGATCAGGGCGGCGATTTCGACCGGTGGATGTTTTTTGGCGAAGGACGGCATCTCACCCTTGATGCCGTGGCTGATGACGGACGCCATGCGACGGTCGCTGACCTGCAGTCCGTGCAGGTCGGGGCCTTCGTCTCCGCTGGCGTCGGTGCCGTGGCAATGGGCGCAGCTGTTGAGGTAGAGCTTGCGGCCGCTGGCCTGCAGGCTGGCCGGGGTGACGTCGGCGGGCACGGGCAAACCGGTCCACTGAGGGAGTTCGTGGGAGTGTGCGCGGGCATTGCGCGCAAGAATCGATCCGAGCAAGGCCACCGAGCCCAGTGCCAGCAATGAAGCCCCCAGGCTGAGGCCCAGTGTTTTCACGGGACTCATGGGTAGGCCAGGGCGAGTCGGCCGCCCCAGTGGGCGGTCGCCGCCATTAAAACGCCGAGCAGGAGGAGTGGCAGCAGGTAGGCGAGTTGGCCGGTCCGTGATGGACGTTGCCGCAGGGAAATTCGCCAGACCGCGAGCGCGATCAAGAGGGCGAAGGCCGGCCAACCGAAGACGTGGTGCAGGCGCAATTCGCCGTGGCCGAACAGTTCGCCGCGGGTGAGGACCAGGCCGGAGACAACGGCGCCACACGACCCGGCGGCGCCGACCAGCAAGGCAAAGCCGCCGGCGACCCGGAGAGATTCGCCGACGGGACGATGCCAGCGGATCAGCGCTCCGGTTTCGCAGAACAGGGCGAAGAAACTCAGTGCCACGGGAAAGTGCACCAACGCGCCATGCGCCTGGGCCCAGGTAAGCGAGTCCATGTCGGGTCAGAGAGGATCGGCGAGCGTGGAGTCTACGATGGCCAGCGGAGAGATCGCCTCGACGTAGGTTACCCGCGTGAGGCCCAGGGTGGATTTGAGCCGGGGGGCGTCGACCAGCATGGGGCCGGGCTTGGGTGCAGAACCGGGGGCGGGTTGAGGAAAGGCGGTGGAGCGGGCGGTGTGGAAGGTGACGTTGCCCTCCACCTTTTGCAGGGCCTGGTGGATGTGGCCGTTGAGCACGGTCACCGAGCCGAAGCGCTTGAGCATGGCGAGCGCGAGGTCGGCGTCGTTGGTGCCCCAGCCCCATTTCGGATAGACGGACCAGAGCGGGATATGGGCGTAGACGACGATGGGCGTCTCGCTGGACAGCGAGGCCACGTCGCGGGCCAGCCAGTTGAGCTGGGCCTCGCCGAGGATGCCGAGTCCGCCTTCGGAGATGTCGGCGACGTTGACCAGACCGATGAAGTGAACGCCCTTGTAGTCGAAACTGTGCCAACCCGTGCCGAGCGTGCCCTTGCCGAAGCGCTCGCGATACTGGGCACCGTTGTCGTTGAGGATGTCGTGTTCGCCGGGCACGTAGAAGACCTTCTTGGTGCGGCAGTCGTGGAGGAGTTGCTCCAGCGTATCGAACTCCGCCGCCTCGGCGAGATGGGTGAGGTCGCCGGTGTGGAGGATGAACTCGGGGGCGTCGGCGAGGGCATTGAGCCGGGCAATGGTCTCGCGGAAGGTGCCAGCGACGTCGGGGTTGGCGGCCTTGTTGAATCCGATGTGGCTGTCGCTGATCTGTGCGAAGTGAAAACTGCCCGACGGCAGCCCGGTCTTCTCGATTTCGGTTACCTGTCCGAGGACGCGCGAGCTGAGGATGCCTCCGCTGAGGGTCCAAAGCACGCCGGTTCCGGCCCAGGCCATGCATTCAAGGAAACCGCGGCGGTCTATGCCGTCGTGGTGATGGTTGTGTTTGATGAATTTGTTCATGACGGTGTCGTCTGGTTGCAACCATCGCGGGGGCCGGAAAATTCCATCGGCGAAAAAATAAGCGCGATTTGGCCATTAAATTTTCCGGGATGGAATAAACCGGGGCGGACAGGCGTCTCAGTTTATTGCGCGCTCCCGCGTGCGTCGCCGTGAATCCACCGTTTGAACAAAGCATGCTGCCCCATCTGGACGCGGCGCACAACCTGGCCCGCTGGCTGTTGCGCAACGAGCACGACGCGCGTGATTCGGTGCAGGAAGCCTACCTGCGGGCGTTCAAGGCCTACGCCGGATTCCGCGGCGACAACGCGCGGGCTTGGCTGCTGACCATCGTGCGCAATGTTTGCTACACGCAACTGCGGCGGTCCATCGCGGCCGTTCCCCTAGAGGATTTCGACGAGGCGCATCACGCCCCGGTCAACGACACCGCCGAAGCCGCCGCGCGCATGCGACGGGAGCTTGATCATGAGCGCGTGGACGCCGCGCTCGCCTCATTGCCGACGGAGATGCGCGAAGTGATCGTGCTGCATGAAATCGAGGGACTCGCCTACAAGGAGATCGCGGTGGTGGCGGGCATTCCGATCGGCACGGTCATGTCCCGCCTCGCCCGGGCCCGTTTGAAAATGCAGCGTGCCTTGCAACAACAGCTCAACGCGAAGGATGATTATGAACTGCAATGACTGCCGTCCGCTGATCGACGCCCACCTCGACGAGGAACTGGATGTGGTGAACGACGCCGCCGTGGCCGCTCACCTGGAGTCGTGCCCGGCTTGTGCAGAGACGGCGCTGCGTCTCTCCGACCAACGCCGGTTGCTGCGCGAAAAACTTACCCGTCACCGCGCACCGGCGGATCTGGCCGCCCTCGTGCGGGCGGGGATACCGGCCGGCCGGCGGAGCCCGGCGACTGGCGGCGGTCGCGTGGTCTGGTTTCGCCCGGCCCAATGGACGGCGTTGGCCGCCCTGTTGGCGTTGACGACCGGCGGGGGCTTTTTCTGGGGCCGGAACGTTGCCGATCGGACCGCATTGGTCGATGCGTTTACGTCGGCGCATGCCCGGGCACGGCTGACCGGTCATGTGATCGATGTCGAGTCGTCCGACCGCCATACGGTGAAGCCGTGGTTTGCGGGCCGGGTGGACTTCGCGCCCTTCGTCCCTGATCTGGCGGCGCAGGGGTTTCCGTTGACGGGAGGCCGTCTGGACCGTGTCGCGGGCGGAACGGTGGCGACGCTCGTTTACGGACTTCGCAAACACGGGGTTGATCTGATGGTGTGGACCGGCGCGCCCGAGCCACCCGTCGGGGCGGCTTCGCATGATGGCTTTTCGGTGTTTGGGTGGACTGCCGGAGACCTGCGTTATGTGGCGGTCACCGACGCGTCGCCGGCTGAACTGGCGGCATTTGTCGACTGTTTCCGGGGGCAACGATAGACTCTCGCAGTCAAGGTGTTTGTCCCTATGAGAGACTGGCGATGGGGTTTTAGGTTTGGAATATGAGTTCGCAGATTCCTCCGATGGGAACGGGGATGGAGTGAATGCCGGACAGATTTGGGGGGAGGGCCAGGTGAATCGGATGGCCTTGCCAGCTGTGGCTGCTGGCGGATGTGAGTTTGGCCGTGTATTCAAATTCCACGGCGAGGGAAGGGCGTTCGGAGGCATTCACGAGGATCACGCGGTGACGGTGTTCGGTATCGATTGATACGACGCGACCGGAGTAGCAGGCGATGATCTGGGTGCCGTTGTCATCGTCTGCGTAGACGACAGGATATAGCTCTTGGGGGAACGTCGGATGGATGCGTCCGGAGAGCAGCAAGGGGCGGTGGGTGCGCCAGAACTCGAGGTAGAAACGGAGCACGCGTTCCTGATCGCTGGTGATGGCGTCGCGGCGCACCGAGATCTGCGGCACCGAGAACAGGGTGGACCATAACTGGATCGCGACTTGTTCGGGCGTCTCGTGCGGATGCCACATGATCATGTCGGAGTGGACGGCGGTGTTGCCCGCAAGCAGGCGGACATCGAGCGTGCGGACGCGGTTGCTCAACGCGTCCGCGGGGCAATCGTTGGCGCGGAAGAGGTGGCCGTATTTGCGCATGGCGGGGCCGATGTATTTCTGGCGGAACTCGATCAAGACGCCGGGCTTGATCGCCGCGAGCATGCGGTTGACATCGGTCAGCAGCCGGTCGGCCGCAGCGGGCACTGAGACCATGTCCGGTTTTGCGGAAGCGTTTCCGTCCAGAGCTTCGGCGGTGAAACGGTCGACGAAATCCAGTTTCAAGCCGTCAAAGCCCCAGTCCTGCACGGCGCGCCGGTAGCATTCGACCAAGTAGTCGCGCACGTCTTTGTAACGAGGATCGAGGCAGTCGGCCCACGTGCGGGGTTTCAGCAGGACGCGGCCTTGAAATCGAGTCCATGCCTCGCTTTTCACTCCGGCGTAGGGCACGGAAAACCATAGGAGATACTTCATTCCCAAGGCTTGGATTCGGCGCACATGCGCGGGGAAGTCGGGGAACTTGGATGCGGCTGGCGCCCAGTCGCCACAATAGTCGTAGCCTTTGCTGTTGTCGTCGCATTGCCAGCCGTCGTCGACGATCACCGCGCCGCAGCCGAGATCGCGGGCCCAGCGGCATTCTTCCTCGATGGTCTCCGGCGCGAGTTTTTGGTGAAAACCATACCAGGTCGAATACACCGGATCGAAGCCGGCGGCCGGCACCGGAGCGGGGCGGTATTCGGGCATGGCGGCCCACCAGTCTGCGACGTTGCCGAGCGCCTGGGCATAATCGATGCCGCGCGAGTCGCGCCGGATGATCACGCTGTATTCCGTAAGCTCGGGCGTGGGGGCATCGAAAAGCAGGATGCGGCAGCGCATCTCGGCGGTGTCTTCGTTGACCATGGCCTGAAGTTTGACGGGCGCGATGGCGTCGGAAACGGCGAAGGTGAGGCGGTTTTGACCCGCAGCGGAAAACAGGCTGATGACGGGCGCGTTCATCGTCGCATAGCTTTCCAGCCAGCGTCCCCAGTCGGCGGTCAGCGAGCGGTCGGCGCCGATGGCGGGATGCCATTTCCCGGCGATCTCGACGATGGGCACGCCCCATTCGATTTCGATACGGGCAGGCACTGTTGCGAGGGGAAACCGGAAGGTCAGGCGTTCGAGTTCCAGGCCCGGTTCGGAGGGAAGCCGCTCACGTTGCAGATCGAAGCCGAAGCCGGCGTCGAGGGCGCGAATGGTCAGAGCGGCGGTGTTTGAAATCATGATGAAAGTGTCCAGACGGCGGCGGTCGCGGCGGACAGTTTCAGGGTCAGAGACGCGGCGGCGATTTCCGGAGCGGGACCGAGCAACGCGGTGGAAAAAACGCAACCCGGGAGCAGGCGCAGGTGGTCGGTGATTTCGCGGTCGGCGTAGTTGACGATGATGACGGTTACCGTGCCGTCGGCGTGCGCGTGCTCGGTGACGCCGAGCCACGGCGATTCCTTGCGGACTATGCGTTGGGCGAGGGCGGTTTCGGCAATGGTGGTGTAGAAACGCCAGAAGGGGAGGACGGTGCCGGGGAGAAACGCACCGTTCTGGTTTGCGAGAACGGTTTCGAGTGGAGCGAGCAGGCTGTAGATCGCGCCCCGACCGTGGGTTGTCTTGAAAAAGACCGGATGGCCGTCGGCTTCGCGCGCGAACACTTCGGCCGAGGGCGGCAGCGTGAAGTCGTAGGCGACGGGAGTGATGATTTCGAAATTGGCATTCGCGAAGGCGAAGCGGCAGGGGGCGGTGCGGCGGGCGCGGGTGGCGATCTTTACGCCGGTGTTGGCGACGTAGTCGCCGAGCGTGCAGTCGTCGAGCGAGAGGTAGAGCGTGGCACCGGCGGCGACCTTGGCCCAGAGTTGTTTCTCGATGCGCCGGGGGAGCGGGGTGTGATCTTTGACCGAGGGCATGAGGTAGAGATCGGCCTCGGGCAGGGAGCGGTCGCAGTAGTGGAAGCGCAGGTCGAAGCCGGCTTGTTTCGCGAGGATGAAGGCGGTGTAGGCGGCGCCCCATTGATCCTGTCCTTGAGTGAGCAGGCAGACGGCGTCGATACGGCGGGGGGGCAGGGTTTTTTCAGGGAGAGACGCAATGGCGGCGCGGGTTTCCTTGAACGCGAGCGCGGCGGGTTTAGGCGAGCCGTCTTCGCGGAGGAGGCCGAGTTCACGTTCGAGCGGAAGCCAGTCGTAGGGCGCGTAGTCGAGGTGCGTCTGGTCGTGGGCGCACCACCAGAGAGCGGCGCGGGCGTCGTGCGTCCAGGCGTCGAAGATGCGCACGCGGGCCATGGCGGCGGCCGCGTCGTCGCCGCAGATCATCGGGCCGAGCGTGCCGAACTCCTCGACGATGGCGGGCTTGCCGGAGAGGTCGGCGTAGAGGCAGGTCTCGGCAGCCGCGTGGAGGAGCGGTCGCATGGTGTTGAGCGGCTCGCGGTCGCAATGCGGGGTGAAGAGCGCGTAAGGATGCGTGGTGAGCATGTCGGTGAGTTCACCTTGGTCGCGAATGGACCAGGGGCCGGCGGGATCGACTTTGAGCGAGTGCATGCCGGAGATCACCGGGCGCGTGGCATCGGAGGCGCGGATGGTGTTGGCGAGCGTGGCGGTCCAGAGCCAGGCCTGTTCTCGGGTGGCGGGCCCAAGGCAGTTGCACTCGTTACCCAAGTCCCAGGCGCGGATCGCGGGTTGGTCGCGGTGGTGCACGACAAGGGCGCGGATGAGCCGCACCTGCCACTGGATCGAGCTGGCGTCGGTGACGGGATTGAGGTGTTCGAGTGCGGGAGGCACGAAATGCCGTCCACTCATCCATCCGGTGATGAGGCCGACGATGAGCGAGATGCCGTGCTTGTGCGCGAGATCCGCGAGAACGCCGAAGCGGCGCAACATTTCCCGGGAGACGCCGTCTTCGCCGACATCGGCGTCGTCCGCGCCGAGGGGGAGTTCGCCGTGGCGGTGTTCGACGAAGAGGCCCCGCCATTTTTGAAGTGAATGGATGGGTTGGAAATCGGGCCAGAGCGGGAAGACGCGCAGGACATCGAGACCCAGTCCGGAGAGGCGTGTGAAGTCGGCGTCGATCACCTCGGGACGCCAGTCGCGCCACATGTGGATGCCGGCGTGCGAGGCCCAGTAGTTGGCACCGGTGGAGAGGGTTCCCGAGGGAAGGAAAGCATTCATGGAGAAGGGATCGAGTGGTTCAGAGGGCGCCGCGGCGGGCTTCAAGATCGGCGCGGATCTGCTCGGAGCGGGCGCGTCCCAAGGGGTAGCGCCAGAGAATCGCGATCGACACGCCCCAGGCGACCAGCGGAATCAGCAGATAAATATAAAACATCCGGTTGAGCACCTCGGGCGGCTGGTGGTCACCGACTTTGATGTCGAAGCCGGAGACATTCAGGACGAGGCCGCCGAGGCCGATGGCTAGGGTGCCGGCGAGCTTCAGAAGCCAGGAGTAGAAGGCGTTGATCGAGCCTTCGCGACGCCGGGAGGTGTGCAGTTCGTCGTAGTCGGCGACGTCGGCTTTCATGGAGGGTAGAAACATCCAAAAAACACTGAGAGCGCAGGACTCGAACACGCCAGGGATGATGACCCAATAAGGATGGTCCGGAGTCATCAGGCCGTAGTTGAGAATGTGGCCGAAGACCGCGAGGCCGAGGACAACGAGGGTGATACGGCGCTTGCCGTAGGTTTCTCCCAACTTGATAAAGAGTGGCAGGGTCGCGAGGCCGATAAAGATGCCCAGCGTGCTTTTCCAGCCACCGATCACGCTGGCCTTGGTGATGTCTCCGGCGTTCACGTAGTAGATATTTACATACTGACCCAGGTTGGACACGGAGTTGGTGCCGATCGACAGGAAGAACGAGACGCCGATGAGAATCCACAGCGGCCGGCAGGAGAACGTCTCGCGAATGCTTTTGATGAGCGACTCCTTGGGCTGGTCCTTGGTCGCGGCTTTGTAATAGCGCTCCTTGGTGAAGAGCGCGGGGAGCAGCCCGAAAAACAGGGTGGCGGCCACAACCAGCCAGCAGGCGATGCGCATGCCGACGACGATGGGTTTTTCGCCGGCATTTACGCCGGGAAGCGACGAGAGCCACGACTGGAGCGGCATAAGCAGCTTGGTGAAGAACGCCCCCTGACCATTGGCTGCGCCAGGTTCGCCGAGGGCGACGGAACCGAGCACCAGCACGAAGGGCATGAACCAGCCGGCACCGAGGTAGAAGAGCTTGCCGCAGACGGCCATCCAGGCCGTGAGGCGGGAGCGTTCGTCGTAGTTGGGCGTGAGCTCCAGTTGCATCCCGTAATAGGGCATCGACCAGGAGGTAAACATGGAGAAGAAGACGAGACCGACCGAGGTCAGGTAGATTTCCTTGGCGTGCAGGCTCCAGTCGGCGGGCATATACCAGAAAAACGGATACACGGCTGCGGTGAGAATAGCCCCGGCAAACATGTAGGGCCGTCGCCGTCCCCAGCGGGTGTGGGTGTTGTCGGAGATGTTGCCCATGACCGGATCGGCGAACGCGTCCCAACCCCGGAAAATCATGAAGACGACGCTGAGCGTGACCGGACTGAGTCCGTAGCCGATGTTGAACACCGGCATCCACAGCATGCTCATAAGCCCGGTGGCGGCGTAGTCCATATTCACGCCCGCCGCGAAACAGATTTTCTGGAAGAACGGGATACGGTCGGATACCGCGATGGGATGGGGATTGCTCACGAAATCGTGGAGGAACGGGTTAGCGGGCCGAAGTCACCGGGGTGCCCAGATGCTTGGCAAGAAAGCTCAACAGAACAGTGCGGACGTCCATCTGCGGAGGTTGCAGGTCAAAGGTGTGCGGGGCTCCGGCGATCTCGACATACCAGTAGTCGACACCGATTTTTTCGAGAATACGGGTGAGTTCGCGCGAGCGTTCGACGGGAATCACTTTGTCGGCCGTGCCATGGACGATGAGCATCGGCGGGGTCTTGGCGTCAAAATAGGTAACCGGCGAAGCCTCGGTTTCGAGGGCTGGTGTCACGCCCATTTCCTTCGTGGCATTGGCAAAGGGAGAGACTCCGCGCCCGCGAATATCCGCAGGACCATAGAGGTCGATGATACACGACACGCCGTTGCGTTGATCCGTATACAGGCCGGTCGTGTTGAATGCTGCGTGTTCCGGCGCCGCGCCGACGAGCATGGAGAGATGTCCGCCGGCCGAACCACCCATCACACCGATAAGCGCGGGATCGACGCCGAAGCGTGCATGTTCGGCGCGGATGAAACGCAGGGCGGTCTTGCAATCAATGATGCTCTGCGGCCACGCCAACCGGGTGAGCCGGGGTTTCCCGTCGGAATCCTTCTCGCTCGTGTTGAGCAGGTAGTTGATCGAAAACACCACGTAGCCATGCGAGGACAAGGTTTCGCCGATGCTGCGTTCGCGCCCGGATGCTTTGTCTCCCACCGCCCAGCCACCGCCGTGGACCAATAATACCGCCGGCAGCGGACGGGCAAAGTCCGCTGCCGGCAGGTAGACATCGAGCTTCTCGGCACGTTCTGCGCCAAGATACGCAATGTTCTGCTCCACGGTGCCAGCCGCGAAGGACTGCGTAATCACAGTTAGAGAGGTCTCGGCAAGAATCAGAAGATACTTCAGGGATAGGTGCATAAACCGGATCAGTTGCGTTTGATTTCGTAGGCGAGCTGGGTGCCTTCCTTCGTCACGGTCTCCACCTTCAACACCCAACCGTAGGCGGTCTTGGTAAGCGGAACCTCACGTTGATGAGCGCCTGATGCCGATACGGCCCATGCCTTGTAATCACCGTCGGTGGCCAGCTTCAGAGTCAGCTCCGCCGAGCCGCGACGTATCAAGTGGGGCAGTTCCCCGACGGACTCTTGGAGGTGCCGGTCGTCCGCCTGAAACCGCGCCCCTGTGGGCAATGCGTCGGTCAGGTGCGTGACGAGCAACCGGGAGCTCTCCGCAATACTCTTCCCGTCGACTGCGAGAACCGAGATCGATCCAAAGGTCTCGCCGTTGTGAACGGCCACGCAGTCGCCGGACATCGAAACCTGCGCGGGCAGCACGAAGAGTTCGCTGCGCGGTGTCACCACCTTGAACGCACCTTCGTCGGATCGGAGCTCGATCTGTCCGGTCTCGCTTTTGAATCGCTTCCCGTCGGTGGAGATTGAGTCTGCCGGCAGGATGCCATCGCGCATCAACTTGGCCCCAAGATCGTCGTCAGAAGCATAAATGCGCGCACCGGTTACTTTGGGGTAGTCGGACTGTTCGACCACGACGGCCTTCACCGCTTGGTCCTTGATCAAAACCGATGGGGCGATGGGGAGCGAACCGATGCGCGTCACCAGGCCGATCTTGGAGAAGGCGGCCGGGAACGGTTTCAGGAGGATGGAGAAGGCGGTGCTCTCCCGGACGGAAAAGCCGATCTCGCCCTTGGCCGGAAGCACGTCGCCGCGAAGGAAGACTGCGGCGCCTACACGATCGGCGATTTGACCGATGGGGTCGGCGCTGATCGAGAATGCGCCGCCGCCTGCGCTGGGGTAAATGATGTTTCTGACACTGCTCGAATAGTCGAAGTTGTAGAGTGCGTCCCAGTCCTGAAGACTTGCATAGGCGGGCACGAGGGCGGCACCCTCGGCGCGATACCCATTCGGATTCACGAAATTAAACTCGGTGACGGCGAAGGGCTTTCCAATGATGCGCGTCGGCATCAGATTGCGCGGCGTCTGCGCCGAGAAACGCACGGAGCTGGCCTGGCGAAATTGGAACGGAAACTTAAACTGCGCCTGCGGGAACGACGGGTGGTCCCAATACTGGTGATTGTCCACGTAGTCGTAGCGCGAGCGCACAAAGGCAAGGCCTTCGCTTTCGTTGCAGTTGCTGCCGGTGAGCAGCGTTTTCACTCCGAGACTGCGGATGAAATTCCGGAGGCGGTCGTCTAACTTGACCTGAGCTTCATGGGCGAAACGGTTGAATGCCTGGGCGCGGTCGGTGCCGGCCAACGTGCGGTTGGCGGGCACGGCCCACCATGTCTCAAAGGCCTGCTGGTAGGCGCGCTTGATGACGGGATCGTTTTCGATGAGTCCGCCGGGCGGATTCTCGTTGACCGGACAAATGCCGATGAGCGCGGGGTCTTCGCCCCAAGTGAGGCCAGTGTAAGGATTCCGGTGCGTGAGCATCTTGCGGGCGAATTCGGCCCACAGATCAAATGCCTTTTCCGACACGGGCATGATTGCCTTAAAACGCCAATGGGTGCTGAGGTCTGGGCCGGATTTCCCCGGGGTCGCCAGGCCCATTTCGACGAGCTCTTCGCGCGAGAAATCGCGGATGGTGTAGAGGTCGATGTTGACGTAAACCCCCCGTTTTTTCATCGCGGAAAACAGGTAGTCGAGACGGTCGAGTTGCGCGGGGTCGAGGTCCGCGGAGGCTCCGCCCTTGAGCTGGAGTTCGCCGTCGTAGTGATGGAAACGAACGGTGTTGTAGCCGGAGCGGGCGAAGCGCTCGGCCAGCCGGTCGGCGACATCCTTTTCGAGGTAGTTGGCTCCGAAGCACAGGTTCACCCCCCAGAAACGGGCACGCACGCCGGGTTTGTCGGCGAATGCAAAATGACCATCCGGCGTGGCGGCGAGCGCGCCGTATTGACCGGCGGGTGCATAAACCAGACCCGAAAAATCGAAGACGCTGCCCGGCACGATATCGAGTTCGTGTTTGTAGGCCACCCACTCATGATTGGCGGTGACGGTAAACGGAGCGGAAGGAGCGAACGGCACGATATCGCTGGCCGAGGCGGAGACTCCGGCCACCAACCACATGGCGGTGCCGACGGATTCAAGCCGGATTTCCTTCACGGGTTTGTCGCCAAGCGGCACCTTGGAAACATAAAGCCCGATTCCGCTGCTGGCATTGTCACCGGTCCAGCCGACTGCGGCAGATTCGAGCGCAGTCGGAGCCCACCAGTTGCCGACATCGCGCCCGCTCACGATGTCCAGGCTGGTTTCGGTGCCGTCGGGGTGGCGCAGGATGACAAGGCCAACCTCTTTGCCTGAGGGCGGTGTCCATCCGGACGCGTGCAGGAGGTAGAGATTGCGCCATTCTTTGGATTCGGCGGTGGTCGGCATCGGGATGGTGACGGCCTTGGGGAGGAAGGGCTGACTGCTCTTGCCGAGCACGATGGCACCGCGTCCGTTGTTGGTCGTGGCATTCATGATGTCGAACAGGACGCCGGCGGCCTTCAGCGGACCGGAGGGAAGCGAGCGCATGTCGTTGTCCGATCCCTGATCGGTCCAGCCGCCCTTGCCGTCGCCGGCAACATCGTCGCTAAAGCCAAAGTTGGCGACGGAGCGAATCGACAGCGGCGTGCTGTGATACGGAGCGTAACGGAAGTCCACCGCCAGTCCTGCCCGGACGAGCGGATCACTCGCCGGAGAAAACCGGAGCCGCAGCGAGTAGGCGTTGTGTTTCCACTGCCGCTGGTCTTGGACGATCACGCTAAAGGTTCCCTTGATCGTCACGGTGCCGGATGCGCCGGGCAACACGAGCACACGAGGTTCGACTTTGTAATCCGCAAATATGAGGGATTCCTTAAGATCGGCCGGCAGCGGGTGGGCGACGCCGTTCAAGGTGATTGTTTTTCCGGTGCCCACACTCAGTGGAACTTCCATTTGCAGGAACATCTCCTGCGTCGACACCCCGGTGGGGTGGGACGCTTCGTAAATCACGTGAAATGAGGCGGCGTCGATCGGTTCCAACCGTTCCATCAGGGTGATAGGCTCCGGTGAGTTTGTGGTCAAAAAGGCCACGCTCGTATCCCACGAATTCGCTGTCCGTTTGGGGTAACCGGAGATCGGCTTCAACAGCACCTGATCGAGTCGACTGGTCCAGCCGGAATAAAAATAACCTGCAAACACGTCGATCTGATCGAGTGTAAACGCACCGCTGGGTTTGAGTTCGAGTCCGTCCACTGCGGGCGGAGTGACTGGAGACGAAAACGCGGAACCAAACAGGCTGAGAGCGAGCGCGGAAGACAGTAGAAACCGGGATAGGGATAACATGGGTTTAAGAAAGAAAGGCACGGCCTTCGCCGGACGTTATTGTCCGTGTGGCAAAGGAGTGGGCGGGTGGTTTACTTACTTGCGGGGTGTGTAGTGCAGCTTCGCTTCGAGTCCTGCCTGGGTGAGCATTTCATCGGCAGGTTCAAAACGCAGGCGAACGGAGTAGACGTCGCACTTCCATTGACGCTGGTCTTGGACAACCACCCTGAAAGTGCCCTCAATCGTCACGGTGCCGGATGCGCCGGGAATCACCAACGTGTGCTTGGTCAGTTCGTGATCCACGAACAACTGACCTTCCTTTAACTCGGGGGGGAGCGCATGGGCGACACTGTCAACCATGACGGATTTGCCCGAGCCAATCGCCAGGGGGATTTCGAATTGAAGGAACATCTCTTGCGTCGCCACGCCGGTGGGGTGGGTCGCGTCGTAGGTCACGTTGAACGTAGACGCATCAATCTTCGCCAAACGTTCGCTCAAGGTGATGGGCACGGTCGCGCCCTCCGGCAAAAACGGAGCCTGTGTCTCCCAACCCGTCGCCGTCCGCTTTGGATAGCCATCGAGTGACTTCACGTCGGTCTGGTCGATACGATGTTTCCAGTCCGGGGCGAAATGCCCGGCGAAGACACGGATGGAGTCGAAGGTAAACGTGCCGTTTGGCCGGAGCGTGAGCTTGGTTATTTCGGGCGTGGGAACGGTGGGTGCGGCGGCTCGGATAAAAGAGGTGAGGCCCAGGGTGAGGCCGAGGCTGAGTAACGACAGGAGATGGCGGGTTTTCATAGTTTGGATAGCGTGGCGGTCACGGGTGCGGGGGAATCAAACAGGATTTTCAAATTGAAGGCGGCGGAAGCGGCGATGACCACGCCCCCGGTGACTTGCTGGCGGGGGCGCTGAGGCGCGATCAAGAGCAGCAGGCGGCGACCATCCGGAATCGCGACGGACGTGCTCGTCATCAGATCCCAGCCATCGGAGCCGGAGGGGCGTGCGAGCTTGAGCTCCATCTGAACGGCGGTGCTTGAGCATTGCATGACCGTCGACTGGGAGGCTCCGACGACCTGTGTGCCTTCGCCGAGCCGGACGGCCAGCGCGGTTTCGGTAAAATTAATAACCCGCGCATAGCCCGGAGGAAGGGATCCCGGTTCGTCGGGGGTGGCGTAGACTTGATAGGTGCGCTCAGCACCTTGCTGGGATGCACCCACGATGACCAGGTAGCGGGTGACTCCGGGTTGAATCGGGAAGCGTGCCACGGGCTGCTCAGGCACGGCCGGTGTGGCGGGCGTGTTGAGTGTGGAGGGCGGCGGAGTGGTGGCAGGCGGGTGGAAGCGGAATAAGTTCACGCCGCCATCGACAACCCGCGCATCCATCTCGCGACCAAGACTGGTGGGCATGGCCACGAAACGCTTGCGGCCCTGGAGTGTGGGCAAGCTGAGGTCGCTGATGATGCCGTCGAAAGAAACCAGGCGAACGGTCACATGGTCGGGTTGAGCGGGTGCAGCGGACTGGGCGCAGAGCACTTCGGCGAGAAGCGCACAGCCGACGATGAGTAACAACGGGTGGAGGGTGCGCATGGTCAGATCTCGTTGGGGGACAGCCAGCGAAAGGAAACCACCTCGAAGCGTCGGCCAAAGCGCTGGTTGGTGGTGGTGAGATTGACGGTGGAGCCGGTGATGGGTTGGACCTCGGCGGTGTTGCCGATCGAGTCCACGTAGTCGGGCATGCGCTGGACCACGGCCTCGCACCAAGCGCGGCCCGTGATGTAGCCGGCATCGGTCGAGGTGAGTAAGGGGTTTACCGTTTCTCCGTAGGCGCGGATGACGAAGGTGTCGGAGCGGGCGGCCAGACCGGGACCGAGCGCTTGCAAGATGTCGCCTTGGCTGAGGAATCCAGGGGCCAGGGCGGCTTTGGCACGACCGGTATTGGGCGTGTTGCGGCGGGGAGCCTTGATATTTTGAAGGTAGTAGGTCTGGCTACCCACGGTCCATGTTTCGACTGTGGTAGAAGGCACTGGGTTTGGGTCGCTTGTTGAAGGACGGTCCATTTCGAGGATCGTGGTGTTGAGTCCGCTCACTCCGACATCCAGCACGGACTGCAAGGTGCCCGACAAGCCGGTGGCATCAGGGAAGGTCGTGAGGCGACGGTTCACGAAATCGGCCAAAGAAAGAAACGGTCCGCGTGTTTTCACCTCGGCGACCATGGCGGTGGCGAGCGTGCGGACTTGGGAGTCGGTGAGGGTGCGGTAGCCAGCCCATTGGTCGGGTCGGTTTGCGCTAGCTACGACCGTGGACGAACCGTTGGGGACGTAAGGCGTGCGCACATAAGGTGTGCCGTTGACTGCGGATGCGCTTGCTCCGGTGGCGGGTGAGATGGGCAGGTTGCGCAGGCTGGCGAAGAGGGCGGTCCATGCCTCGACGGACGTGGAGTTGACGTTGAAGGCACCATCCACCAACAGGTGCGCGGCAGCGCGGTCGAAATCGCGAACGTCGGTCGCGGCCGGCTGGCGGAGGTATTTGATACGGGCGTCGGGCAGGGGCTCTTCGACGGCGATTTTAGCCTGTAACGAGGCGGTGGATACGTCGGGCGTGCCGGAGAAAAAAAAGCGGTCCCAGAGGGCGCGATTGAGGAGATAGGAGACGTCGGTGAGGTGCGCCTCCGAGCCGGCGTTGGTTGCCGCGAGGGTGTTCCCGTTGGGATTGAGCAGGCGATTCTGCTGAATGTGCGGGGTGGCGTAGGCGTTGCCGAACGGGTAGGTCGGTTCCTGGCCGGCGGGGGTGAAGGTGAGAGCCGCGTGCTGGAGCTGTCCCAGCGAGAGGATGGGGGCGTCGGCACGGGGAAGGTTGAACAGAATCGCTTGGCTGGCACCGTTGGTTGCGGCGAGGCTGGGTCCGGTGTAGGCCCGGGCGGGGTTGGAGGCGACTAGGTCGAGCGGCCACTGTCCCTGTGCTTTCTGGGTGAACGCGGACCAGTTGGCGGTGCTTGCAAAACCGCTGCTCCACTCGAACCAAGTGTGGCCTATCGAGGGCGCTCTTTGGTTGCACTGGGCGAGCCAGTTGTAGTTGGGGCTGGTTTGCTGGAGCGAGTTGGCGAAGCAAAAACCGATCTGGTTGCCCGCAGATGTTCCGGCGGTGAAGTCGCGGAACCAGTCAATTGCAGGGGAGTAGGACGGGACCGTAATCGAGGTAGCGGTGCCGGTGTTGTTGTCGACGGTGTAGCTGTTGACCAGTCCGACGCCGTCGATCAACTGCAGCCTGTTACCCGAGGTGTCGAGCAGGTGCAGCGACATGGTGCCGCCATTGCCTCCCGAAGTATTGGCCAGCACCAGCGCACTTGAGTGAAGTTCCGAGCTGGTGAAGGTATGGGCAACCGCTCTCGTGAAGCCGTGGGCGGGACCGGAGACCGAGGGTGACTGGGTGGTGTCGAGTTTGTTGCTGCCCGAGGCTTGGTAGGCGGCGTCGGCGGGAGGCGTGAAGACGTGGGCTTGGCCGGCCGGGATGTCGACATTGTCGATCGTGAACTCAAGGGTTCGGTCGCTGTATTTTCCGGTGCCTGTCGTGAGGGGCGCGATGGTTTCTTGGAAATAAATTGGGAAGGGTGGTGTCACGGGGGTGACGCCGTCGGCCTCAAACTGCCGGATGAAATAGATGCGCTTGGCCGTGGAGTCGTCCTTGTCGGCAAATTCAACCCGCACCCGGTAGCTGCCATGCAGGGTGACGTTGTAGGGGTTCCACAATACGACATGCGGGTAGATGTGCAGCTGGCCGCCGCTGCCGTCGGTGGCCGCGCTCACATCGAATGAAACACCCCAGCGGGTGACGATGGGCGCGATGGCCATCTGGGTATCCGTCTGGGCGACCGCGTTGACGGTGCCCGCATTGGTGACGGCATAGTGGTAGAAACTGCGCACTTGTTCCCAAGTGGCGGCGGCAGGTGAACGCGTGTCCACACCCTTGGACGGATTCATCGAATAGCTCGCGCTGTAAAGTCGGGAACTCTGGAAATCGGCGATCCTGCGGGCGCCTGAGTAGGTAGCGCTGGCGTTGTCGAGGCTGACCTTGAGCGTGCCGGTCCAGGACGCGGGATCGGCGTCGAGGAGCACGGTAAGGTCGTGACGTAAACCGCCGCGCAACTGATCTGAAAATACACCCCGCGAGACCGTGGTGAGATCGTGGCGGCGGAGACGCAGCGCGGCGGTGAGCGTGTTTGTGCCGAAGCCCGTTAGTAGGGGAAGCTGGGGATAATCGATGGCCTTGGCCAAGTCGGCGCGGAACTGGGTGGCGGTGGAGCTGGAGCCCTCGACATTGTAGAGCGTGGTGCCGAAAAGCGTGGTGCCGTCGGTTGTGATGAGTTCGATGCCGTGACGTTGGGCGATCAAGAGACGGTCGAAGCGCTCGGCGGTGGTGGTGGCCGTGCCCGCGCGAGGATCCGTGAGATTGATACGCGCTTTAACGCCTTCGTCGCCCACCCACCATGCGTAGCGACCGATGGTGGTGGCAGTGGAGCCAGTGAGCCCGGGAATCGTGGAGGCGGCGACTTGGATGTTTTGCAACGGAGCAACCACGTAGTCCTTGGTTGCACTCACACTGCCCGGTCCCATGAGGACGCGGGCGGGAAGGCTCTTGAGTTGCACGTCGGTGGCCATGGCCCCGTTGGCAACCGCAGTCCCTAGCACGACGGGATCGGCGGGGGTGAAGGTGGGTGTGGAGGCGGCGCTTATCTGACCAAAGGCGGAAGCGGATGCATCGGCCGTAAAGGTGCCCGACTCGTTGCCGCTCACCAGCCATCCGAGTAACTGGGGGGAACTCACATAGTCGTCGGATGTTTTCGAATTTCCCCAGGTGCCGGTCCAAGCGTGCGTGCCGTTTTGGCCGCTTGTGGTGATATCGGCTGTGGCGGTCGTGCGTTGGTCGGGGCCGGCGAGTGACTGTAGCCGACCAAGTGCGAGCGACAGCGACATGACTGCATTTTGACGTGCCAGGGAAAGCTGCTGACTGTTGGCGGCAACCTGAGTCTCGACCCGCGTCAACGAGGCAAGCGAGACAAGCAGCAGCACCAGAAACGCCAAAAGCGTTATAGTGATGAGCAAGGCAAAGCCATCCTGGGTATGGACCCGGCGCATGAGGGGTAGTTGGATAAAGGCCGTTATCCTTGGGGGCAGCGAGTGTGAACCGCTGGCAATCAGCGCCGATTCCGGCGCACGACCAGTGCGACCGTCAGGGAACCAAGTCCGGCCAGCACCGCAACCGTGCTCGGCTCTGGAATCGCTCCGGCGGTGATTGTGTCGGTCACCAATATGTTGTCCACGTAAAGCGAGAGCACATTGGAGGTCGACTTATTCGTGAAAGAGAAACTGCTGAGCGCTGTGTCCGCCGCGACTGAACCGCCATGAGTCAAATCATCGCCGACCAGAACGCCGTTCAGGTAGACGTCCATCGAGGTGGCTGCCACCGATCCGCCCGTATAGGTGAGGAGCGACGAGCTGTTATTGTAAACGATCGTGAGGTTGTATTTTGTGGTCAGCGACAGGCTGGCATTGGTTAACGTGGTAGGCGTGTTGAAGGTTCCGTCTGACAACGCCACCAGGCCATTCGACCGGATGAGCAATCCAAACGCCGAGGTGCCGTTGCCGGCGGCGGTCCCCATTCGGAGAATAATGCCGTCGAGCCCGTTGGTGGAATTGTAAGCATTCGATGCCGGGGAAATCTCCGTGGAGAGGGGAATCGTGAAATCGAAGGACAGTTGACCGGTAGTCCCAAACGACGTGGTGGTCGTGGAGGCCAGTTGGGCGTTGCTGGCGTTGGCGGACAGCTGCGATATTTGGACTACTTTATTGGTGGTGCCGGAACCGAGATAATTATTGATGTCGGTCTGGACGATGTCAGCTGCGACACTGGTTTGATTATAGGAAGTGAGCCACTTCGCGCTGTTCGCTGCAGTCGGGGTGACGCCTGAAGTGTAACTGTCAAAGTTTTCGCTGAACAGAACAGTCGCGTAGGACGAGGTGGCGGCGGTGAGGGACAATCCAATAAAACACGCAAGGAGCTTCATGGTGCGGGAAGGGTATGTTTTCATTGATGGGGAGTGGGGCTGATTATGGGGTTGAAATGGCGAGAGATTCGAAGGCTATTCCAAATCCGTCGGCTGCTTGACGATCAATTTGCCTCTTCCTTTGGCTTGTCACAAGAAGCCCGGATGTTAAATCGTTAACTAAAAATGGTCACTTTAAAGCAGATCGCGGAGCAGGCTGGAACCACCGCCGCCACCGTTTCGCTTGCTTTGCGCGGTGCGCCCAACGTCTCAACCGCGCGGAAGGCGGAAATACAGCGGATCGCCGATTCGCTTGGTTACAGGCGTAACGCCCATATATCGACTCTCATGCGACATATCCGTCAGGGCCGCAAGACGCTGCCGCGCCAGTCAACCATCGCGCTTGTGCTCGCGCATCCTCGGCGCGATGCACGGAAACACTACGTGTTCATTGATAGGCGGTTTCAAGGCATGGAGGCGCGACTGGCGGAACGGGGCTATCGTTCGCAGACGTTTTGGTATAATGATCCCGAATGTCCTCCTCAAAGACTGGAGCGCATCCTGGAGGCTCGTGGAATACGAGGCTTGGTGCTGGCTCTTTTCCAAGAATACGAACCGGGTATACGTCTCACGTGGGACAAATTCGCCGTGGCCACCCAGAGTGATTTTACACAGGGACCGATGATTCACCGCATCAAAGAGGATTACTTTGGCAATGTCATCCAGGCGATGACCCACCTCTGGCAAAGCGGATGCCGACGGATCGGTCTGGCGCACAACTACCAGCATGCCCGCAGCGCCCGTTTCGAGAGCATGGCGGCCTACCACGAGTTCATGGCGAGGGCCCGCGGCACTTTCAATGACATGCCGGCGGTGCGCATCCCGGAGATTGCGGGGCAATGGGGGGAACGGTTTTTCATGGATTGGTTTCGCCGTGAGAAACCCGACGCCGTGCTCACTTTCGACTGGACCATTCCTGCGTGGCTCAGGTCTGCCGGATTGCGCGTGCCGGAAGACGTGAGTGTGGCTGTGTTGAATCGCTGTCCAAGCGCGCCTGAGATGTCGGGCGTCGATCCTCTGCCTGAGCGCCTTGGCTCGATCTCCGTGGATCTTGTCTTGGAGCAGATCGAGAGTAACGAGATCGGTTTACCCAATATCCCTCGAGTCATAACGATTCCCGGTCGATGGGAGCCAGGCGGCACCACGCGTCCCACTGCTGTGCATGGGGATGCTGCCAAGGACTGGCGGCTCGGCATGCCATTCCTACTGGTGCCGCCGCCTGTTACCGGTCTGCACGAAAAAAATACTTAATGCCTGCAGGTTGTGTCATGAAGTGGGCCGGTTCAAAACGGCACGTCTTCGTCCAACGGTGTGCCGGGTTCTTCGGGCAGGGGTGCGCCGTCATCATCGACCGGTGCGTCGGGCGTGTCGCCAGAAACTCTCCACCTTGGTAATCGTCGGAAGAACCACCATGGGCCGCGGCAGCCCATACCTGCCGATCTGGTGAGGATACGGCCCGCTGGTTCGACCCTGCCCGACTCGGCCCTCAGCTTGGAACCACGCAAAATCCCTTGCGAAAGAGCACGGGCTGGCGGGCGAAATCCATCAGGTGGGGCGTTTCAACCGCATAGCCATAGGGCTGGATGATACGACCGGCGCCGTGGCGTGGCGATAGGCGATATTCATAGAAAGAAGAGGAGATGTAACCAAATGCGTGATCAAATTTACAATCGCCCCGGGTGCACGCTGCACCCGGGGAGGGAAACTGACGTGCTATTTTCGTAAAACCACCTCGTCAATATAGATAGGAGAGGTCGACTCGGGCGTTTCGACATAGAGCAGCGCGGATGTCAGCGTGCCGGTCCAGGTGAGATCCAGAGCACCGCTGATCCGTGTCCACTGGTCCGACGATATGGCCTTGCGGATTCCGATATAGTGAGGACTTCCGTCGTATGTTAATTGCACCGTGACTTTCCCGGTTCCCGTCAGGGTTGTGGAGGCGTCGGGTTTTTGGAGTTTTAACCAAGCCTGGATGTTATAGATGCCCGGCCCCGATGCGAGCAACGCAGCCTTGATGTTTTGGCCCGGCCCTTGGGAAGGGGCTGTCCGACTTTCGCACAGACATCCTGCAGTCCCATATTTGTATGCAAGGTTGAGATTGGTGTCATGGGTGGACGACGAAATCGATCCTCCCGTATATGCAGCCCAACCAGTGATACCGTTGCTGAAATTGCCGTTTTGGGCCAAGTTGCCGTCACTCATGGTCACGTCGTCGAGATAGAAGTCGACCGTCGCCCCCGGTGTTTCCGCATATAGGGTTGCCGAAATTAATTGTTTGAACCAAACGACATTGACCCAGCCGGAAACCTCCGTCCACGAGGAGGAAATGGGTTTTGATATCCCGAGATACCATGTTCCGGCGCTGTCCTTGATAGATAGGGTGAGCTTGCCTGTCGTGAAACCGGAGTTGGTTCGCATCCAGCCGCGTATGAAGTAGCGACCGGTGCCCTCGGAGGCCAACATACCTGTCACATTCTGACGCGGGCCATCGTAGCTGGCTGCACGACTCGTTACCGCCAGGGAGTTTGCTCCTGAATGGGGGGCTGTAGTGGACAACGTCAGCGTTGAGTTGCCGCTGGTCCAAGGGGAAGTCGTTCCGCTTTCCATACCGGGATTCGATACCCGTTCATCTCTTACCTGCACGGCCAGTGCATCCTGTATTGCATAATACGCCGGCTCCGGGGCAAAGCCAGAGGAGCTGAATGGGCACTTGGCTTCACCGTTTGTAGCGTTGGTGACTCCCCATGTTTGAAAACCCGAAAATCCGGGTGTCCTCAGTGCCATGTCCAAGGTGGTGTAGAAGGATCTGGCCTGCCTATCCAGGCCGAATGGCGTCGGAGGAATCGAATCGGCTGCAACATTATAGCCTCCGCTCCCATTGGGAACCAGAACCGTGGATGGACAGTCGAATTCTGTGATGAACACCTTTATGCCTAGGTTTGAGTAGGCATCGAATGTGGAGCGCAGCGTCAAGCCGGGGGCGTTGGGATTATGCCACATGTGCATTTGCGCCCCTATACCATCGATGGGAATGCCTCTTGCCTGAAAATCAGCGATCATTTTGAGCACGGCACCCGACTTGTAGTTCGACTCTTCAATGCCGTAGTCATTGTATAATAATAACGAATTGGGAGCAGCTGAGCGCGTGCGAACAAAGGCTTTTTCGATGTATGAGGGCCCGATTGCATCATACCAGCGGTCCACGCCGGCTGCCTTTGATCCACGGAGGCTGTTGGTCCATGGTTGATTGGAACCATCGGTCGCTTCGGACAGCTGCCATAATTCCGCAAAAGACTCATTCACAACATCCCATGCCGAGATCTGGCCGGCCCAGTGCGCGGCGACATTGTCGATGTGGTTGTTCATCACATTGGTTAGACCGGATGCCGTCCATGTTCCCGAAGAGATCCATGAGGGCATGCCACTGCCAAGGCACCAAATCAGGGTGTGGCCGTGCACGTCTGCTCCGATCATGCTCGCAAAATCGATGAGTTGTTGCCCCGTCGTGTAGCTGAACACGCCTTGCGAGGGCTCGGTGACCGCCATTTTCATTTCGTTAAAAGACGTCAAAAATGAATATTCACGCTCAACGACGGTGCTAAAGTCCGGGAAATTTGAATTAGTGATGTCGTATTTATCGACTGCAGCACCGATCCAGATATCGGCGGCGTCCGCGAGCACTTGCAGTCGCTCGCCTTCGGGCAGTGGAGGGGTGGCGTGAACGACGGTGATGACGAGTGACAAAACGCCCAGGAGGCGCAGGTTGAGAGGCAGGCCAAAGGCTCCGCCCGGGTGCAATGTTTGCATGATAGGACTTGGGGTTGGGGTTAACTAACGTATGCTCGGCACGTCCCGCCGGCACCGTAACAGGTTGCCCCTTAGCTCGGTCCTCTCAAGAATCACGGTTGTTAAACCGTTAATGAATGATTACTTTCAGACCGAAGATATCACTACCGATATATGCAATCCTTCGACCGCAGGGGGGGAAGTGTTAGTCTCCTGAGACAGGTTAACGCGGTGTTCACCAAAATTCAGGACGATCTGGTCAAAGCCACAGGCTACCTGATCCGCCAATAACAAAAAAGGGCACTCACCAAAATGGGCACCTTTTTTGTGTCTGCTGATATGGGAAGTTTAAAACGGCACGTCTTCGTCCACCGGCTGGCCGGGTTCTTCGGGGAGGGGAGCACCGTCATCATCGGCCGACGCGTCGGGCGTGCCACCGCCTTGGGATTCGATTTTCCAGCAGTTCAAGTTTACGAAATAGCTCTCTTTCCATTCGCGTCCGCGCAGGTCGAAGAAAACCTTGGCTTTGGTGCCCGGCTTGAGCGCCGCGACGAGGGCCACCTTGTCTTTGACACACTCGAACTTGATGTCCTGCGGGAATTTGCCCGCCTCGATGGTGAGCACGAACTCGCGCTTATTGAAGCCGCTGCCGAACGTTTGCTCTTCGAAAACTTTTTTGACGGTGCCGGTGATCTCAAACATGGGCCCAAGATGAACGCCGAAGGCGGGGGAGGGCCAGCCGCTTTTGAGATTACTTTCTGGAGGCATGGCTTGCACTCAGGGTGCCTTGGCTTGCACCCTGTCAGTTCATCCAAACTCCATGGCAGCCAACGAAGATCTCAACATCGACCGCATCGCGAACCTTGCCCGGCTCGCGCTCACGCCTGAGGAAAAGGTCAAATTCAGCGCCCAGCTCGCCGATGTGCTCACCAACATCGAAAAGCTCAAGCAGGTGAACGTCGATGGCGTCGAACCCACCGCGCACGCTTTCCCGATTTACAACGTCTGGGCCGATGACGTCGCCAAGCCCGGTCTCTCTGTCGAGGCCGCGCTCCTCAACGCGCCTGAGAAACGTGACAACATGATCGTCGTTCCCAAGGTCGTCGAATGAGCCAAGCCGCCATGTCCACCGAACTTTTCAACAAAACCATCACCGAACTCGCTGCGCTGCTCGGGGCCAAGACGATCACGTCGGTGCAACTCACCGAGGCAGTCATCGCCCGCACACAGGCCGTCGAAGAGCGCGTCAAGGCGTTCAACTCCTTCGACACCGCCGATGCCCTCGCCCAGGCCGCCGCGTCCGACGCGCGCCGCGCCGTCGGTCAGGCCCTCGGGCCGCTTGATGGTATTCCGATCGGTATCAAAGACGTGATCGCCGTCACCGGCCAACCGCTGACTGCCTCGTCGAAGATGCTGGCGAACTTCGTCTCGCCCTACGACGCGACTGTCACCCAAAAACTCAAGAAGGCCGGCGCGGTCATCTGGGGTCGTCTCAATCTCGACGAATTTGCGATGGGGTCTTCCACGGAGAACTCCGCGTTTCACACCACGCGCAACCCCTACAACCTCGATTGCGTGCCCGGCGGTTCCTCCGGCGGCAGCGCCGCCGCGCTCGCGGCCGGCGAGGCCATTGCCACGCTCGGTTCCGACACCGGCGGTTCGATCCGCCAGCCTGCGGCGCTTTGCAACGTCGTCGGACTCAAGCCGACCTACGGACTCGTTTCGCGCTTCGGTTTGATCGCCTTCGCCTCGTCGCTCGACCAGATCGGTCCGTTCAACCGCACGGTCGAAGACGCCGCGATCACACTCCAAGCCATCGCCGGTTATGACGAAAACGATTCGACCTCCGTCAAAATCGAGATTCCTGACTACCGCGCCGCGCTGAAGGAGAAAAAGGGCCCCTGGCGCATCGGCATCCCCAAGGAATACTTTGGCGAAGGCCTCGATCCCGAAGTCGCCGTCGCCGTCGAGAAGGCGGTTTCGTTCTACGAGAAGATGGGTTGCGAGATTAAGAACGTCTCGCTGCCGCATACCGAGTATGGCGTGGGTGTTTACTACATCATCGCGACCGCCGAATGCTCCTCGAATCTGAGCCGCTACGACGGCATCCGTTACGGACACCGTTCGGCCGACGCCAAGGACATCGTCGATCTCTACTACAAGTCGCGCGCCGAGGGTTTCGGCCCTGAGGTAAAGCGCCGCATCATCCTCGGCACCTACGTGCTGAGCAGCGGTTACTACGACGCGTATTACCTGCGTGCGCAGAAAGTCCGCACGCTGATCCGCCAAGACTTCCTCAACGCCTACAACGAAGTGGACGCGATCATCACGCCCACAACGCCCACGCCCGCTTTCAAACGCGGTGCCAAGGCTGATCCGCTGGCGATGTATCTGTGCGACGTGTATACGATCGGCGTAAACCTCGCCGGCCTCCCCGGTATCAGCGTGCCGTGCGGTTTCTCGTCGAGCGGCCTACCCATCGGCATGCAGTTGATTGGGCAACCGTTCAAGGAGGCCGACTTGCTGGCCATCGCGAACGCCTACGATTCGAAGCACGACTGGGCGAAACGGACGCCGAATCTCTGAGTTTTGACACAGAGGGAGAAAGAGGATGCACAGAGCTTCACCGAGATGAATACTGAGATAAACGCACTCACGGAGCAGGTGATCGGCGCGGCCATTGAGGTTCATCGCGAACTCGGGCCCGGGCTGTTGGAATCTGCTTACCAGCGTGCATTGGCGTATGAGCTTACCCTCAGGGGCATTCCGTTCGAGGAGCAAAAGCTCTGCCCGATTAAATACAAAGATCTCTTAATCGAGGACGCTTATCGTTTGGATTTTCTGATCGACGGGGTGGTCGTGGTTGAAATCAAAACAGTCGAGTCGCTTTTGGAAATCCACGATTCACAGGTCCTGACATATCTCAAATTCTCCAACTGCCATGTGGGCCTCTTGATGAACTTTCGATCCACTATTCTCACCCGAGGCCTCCGTCGCCTTGCTCTGTGAAGCTCTGTGCAACCTCCTTCCGACTCTGTGTCAAAAACTCCGAACTTTCAGCATGAAATACGAAGCCGTTATCGGTCTTGAGGTTCACGTCCAGATCAAGACCCACTCGAAAATGTTCACCCGCGTTGCCGCCGGTTACGGCCATCCCGCGAACACGCTCACCGATCCCGTCGTCCTCGCGCTCCCCGGCGTGCTGCCGGTGATGAATAAGGCCGCGCTCGACGCCATCATCAAGGCCGGTCTGCTCCTCGGTTGCGACATCGCGCCCGTCTGCAAGTGGGACCGCAAAAACTACTTCTACCCGGACTCGCCGAAGAACTATCAGATCTCCCAGTTCGACCAACCGATCTGCCTCAACGGCTCCGTCGAAATTGAATTGCCCGGTGCCGCCCGCAACATCCAGGGCGAACACAAATCCATCGCGCTCACCCGCATTCACCTTGAGGAAGACGTCGGCAAGTTGAACCACGAAGCCTTCGACTCGCTCGTGGACTACAACCGCGCCGGCACGCCGCTCATGGAGATCGTCTCCGAGCCGGTCATCAAATCCGCCGAGGAAGCCTACGCCTATCTCACGTCGTTGCGCGCGACCATGATCTACGGCGGTATCTCCGACTGCGACATGGAGAAGGGCCAGCTCCGCTGCGACGCCAATATCTCCATCCGTCCCGTTGGTGCGACTACGCTCGGCACCAAGGTTGAGCTCAAAAACCTGAACTCCATCTCCTACGTGCGCGACGGCATTGCTCACGAAATCCAGCGCCAGCTCGCCGTGACCCAGGCTGGCGGCACCATCGTGCAGGAGACTCGTGACTACGACGGCATTGCCGGCACCAGCCAGTCGCTCCGCTCCAAAGAAATGGCGCACGATTATCGCTACTTCCCCGATCCCGATCTCATGCCGGTGAAAGTGGACGCCGAGTGGAAGGCTCGCATCCAGGCCGAATGCCCTGAGTTGCCCTTCGCGAAGCAGACCCGTTTCCAATCCGACTACGCGCTACCCTACACGCTCACGTCCGTCCTCGTGTGGGACAAGGCGATGGCCGATTACTTTGAAGAAGCCGTGAAGCTCGCCGGTGCCTCCAAGGCCCAGGCAGTGGGCAACTGGATCGTCAACGACCTCCAGCGTGAACTCGGTGCCGCCAAGCTCTCGCTCGCCGAGTCCGGGGTGCGTCCTGCGCACATCGCCGAGTTGGTGAAACTCATCGATGCCGGCACACTGCTTACCAACACCGCGAAGGAGGTCTTCATCGACATGGCGGCCACCGGCGAAATGCCTGCGGCCATCGTTGCCAAGAAAGGCCTCGCCGCCGCGCCGACCGACACCGCCGAGCTTGAAGGTTGGTGCCGGGAAGCCATCGCCGCCAACGCGAAGTCCGTCGCCGAATTCAAAGCTGGAAAAGAAAGCGCGATCAACGGCCTCAAGGGCCCGATCATGAAAGCGTCGAAGGGCAAGGCCAACCCCAAGCTCGTGGACGAGACCCTGCGCCGCCTGTTGGCTGAAGGGTAGGACGGGACCGCCGGGCCGGCTGCGTTGGACTTGCTGCTCCCCAAATGATCACGCTCTCCGTCGATATTGGCCTGCGCCTGGTTCAGTTGCAGGCGGACGATGCCGAGGAGTTGTTTAACCTCACCAATGCCAACCGTGCGCACCTGCGCCGGTGGTTGCCGTGGCTCGACCAGACGAGATCGGTTGCCGCGACCGCTCACTTCATCGGCTACACGCAGCAAGAAGCCGAGGGAGGCAAGGCCCTGCATTTTGCCATCTACGATCAGGGAATCATTGTTGGCCTCTGCGGCTACAACCGGATCGATAAAGACAATCGTGCGGCGGTTATCGGCTACTGGTTGGGTGCTGATGTGCAGGGTCGGGGGATCATGAGCCGTTGCGTGATGACGCTGGCGTTATATGGCTTCGCCAAGCTCAATTTGCACCGACAGATCATCGCGGTTGCCGCGGAAAACCAGTCCAGCGCCGCCGTGGCGGAACGTTGTGGTTTTCGATTCGAAGGCATGGCTCGCGATGCCGAGTGGCTCTACGACCATTACGTAAGCCACCGCATCTACGCCCGCCTGCGCACGGACGCCTGAGAAGTCGCTGCCCTGCTGGTGGTGCGTTTATCATGGGGATTCGCCGCAGCGGTTATCGGTGGCCTTGTGGCCGTAGTGATCCGGAGGCGGGTTATGATGGTTGATGGATCTGCGCCCTGCTTCTCAACGTCACACTTCGCGATCACGATGGCAGGCTTGAGTCGTGGCAGCGGCGGAAAATGAAAAACCGCCGGGCCTTGCGGCGGCGGCGGTTTGCGATTCGATGAAATTCGGAACGTCTGTGACTTTCCGCGTGGTCTTTTACTTGCCGGACTTAACGGCGGCGATCTGGGCTTTGTAGTCTTCTTTGACAGCCTTGATTTTGGCGGGCTTGTCCGCGTCTTTGATCTTCTTGTCTTCCTTGATGGCGTTAATGGCCTTGTGCTCCTCTTTGCGGAGTTCGGCAATTTTGGCCTCTTGGGCCGGGGTGAGTTTCGCAGCGGTTGATGCTGCCGGGGCCGGAGTATCCTCGGCGCGAATGGCAGGCGCAGCCACCACAGCGGCAAGCACGATTAAGGGCATCAGAACTTTGAACGGTTTCATTGAGGTCGTTGGATTTTGATCGAGGTGATCAGGAGCATGTGACTGCCACCGGAGCTTCGGGTGCCACGAAATTTACCGCGATTTTTGGATAGTTTAAAATAAAACGCTTAGTAATGAAGTGGATGCAGTATTTGGGCGGTATTCGAACATGGCTCAAGCCAGGGATTTATTGTAGCAATATATTCCGTGTCATGGGCTTGGTCTTTCCCGGCTTTTTCTTGTTTGGACCCGAGGTTGAAATTCACGCGGACGGAAAAGGCGGCCGTGAGAAACAGGCAAAGCGCTGGCAGGGTTCCCATCTCGGCGAGTAGTCGATGACAATGGACGGGCGTTAACCAAATCCCTGATTAGCTGTGCGGAGTCAGTTGTTCGCGATGCCTTCGTCGGGCAGGCCCCCCTGGAGGTGCTGGCGGAGTTTGATCGTCTCGATGTCGGCGCGGATGTCCTCGGTGAACAATTCCAACCGGCGGTGAACGTCGAGAGTCGCGAGGAGCTTTTGCTTGAGGCGGGGTTTTTCGCAGAAACTGAAGGCGGCCAGATCGACGAAGACCTCGGGGTCGTCCACGGATTTCAGGAAACGGGAAAGTTCGTTGGAGGCTTCTCCGATCAGGCGTTGGCGGGTTGAGAGGAGGCGGGAGAGGCGGGCGCGGAGTTTGATGTTTTCCGTTTCGTCGGCACCGGCTTCGCTGGAGAGCGCGCGCATGAGGATGAGGCGGTAGGGGTCGTCGCGGAGGATTTTTTTGATTTCGACGCGAGCAAGGCCTTGCAGGAGCAGGTTGGAGGTGCCGTCGGCGTTGCCCTGGCAGGCGCGCACGATGCCCATGGTGGCGATGCGGTGGGGAGGCTCGAATTCGTCGGATTTGCGCGGATCAATGCCGGCGATGGCGAAGAGGCGGTTGGTGGCGAGCACGTCGCGGAGCATCTCGCGGTAGCGCGGTTCGAAGATGTGGAGGGGCATCAGCGCCTGCGGGAAAAAGGCGACGCCGGGGAGGGTCATCACCGGGATTTCGTCGGGCACTATGATCTCCATTTCCATGGGAGAGAAAATGGGCGGGACGGAGAGGAAATCAACTCCGGGGCGATGGGCTTTCTCTTTCCTCTTAATCTTTCGTCTTTCTCTTTCGTCAGGGAAATGCGGAGGGAGAAAGAGAAAGATTAAGAGAAAGAGGAAAGAGGCGGAGGCACCCTTTGCTCGATCAGACCGGTTTGCGGCGGCGGGCGAGGCGGTCGAAGAAGAGGTAGACGACCGGGGTCGTGAAGAGGGTCAGGGCTTGGCTGAGGATGAGTCCGCCGACGATGGCGTAGCCGAGGGGTTGACGGAGTTCGGAGCCGTCACCGTGGCCGAGAGCCAGGGGGATGCCGCCGATCATCGCGGCGAGGGTCGTCATCATGATCGGACGAAAACGCTTCAGGCACGCTTCGTGGATCGCGTCGAAGGCGGCGGTGCCGCGTTCGCGTTCGGCTTCGATGGCGAAGTCGATCATCATGATGGCGTTCTTCTTGACGATGCCGATGAGGAGCAAAATGCCGATGATGGCGATGACGCCGAGGTCCTGCCCAAAGGCCCACAGGGTGAGCAGCGCGCCGAGTCCGGCGGAAGGCAGCGTCGAGAGAATCGTGAGCGGGTGGATGAAGCTCTCGTAGAGCATGCCGAGGATGATGTAGATGGCGATGACGGCGGCCAGGATGAGCAGCGGTTGCGACTTGAGAGAATCCTGGAAGGCCTGCGCGGAACCTTGGAAACTGCCGGTGAGCGTGGCGGGTTGGGCGAGGTCGCGGCTGGCGCGTTCCACGGCGGCGACGGCGTCACCGAGGGCGACTTTGGGGGCGAGATTGAACGAGAGGGTGATCGACGGATATTGGCCGAGGTGGTTGATCGAGAGCGGGCGGGTGGCGCGGGTGTCGATTTTGACGAGTGAGGAGATCGGGATTTGTCCGCCGGTGAGCGGGGAGGGGATGAAAATTTTATCGAAGGTGGAGACGTCGGACTGGAGCTCGGGAGGAACCTCGATGATGACCTTGTATTGACTGACCTCGGTGTAGAACTGGGTGACCTGACGCTGGCCAAAGGCGTTGTAGAGGGCGCGGTTGATGGAGGCGGCCTCGATGCCGAAACGGGACGCGGCCTGGCGGTCGATCTCGATGCTGAGGGCGGGGGCGCCTGTTTCCTGGTCGGAGGTGACGTCGCGCAGTTCGGGGAGCTTTTGGAGCTTTTCGAGGAGTCGGGGGGCCCAACCGGTGAGCTCGGCGGAGTCGGCGTCGCGCAGCGTGTATTGATACTGGGTCTTGGAGGAGATGCCGCCGATGTTCAGGTCCTGCCGGGCCTGCGGGAAAAAAGTGATGCCGGGAATGGCGGATATTTTTTGGCGGAGACGCGCCATGACGACGGGAGCGGGATCGCGTTCGTGACGAGGCTTGAGATTGATGAAGGCGCGGCCGGTGTTGAGACTGCCGCCACCGCGACCGCCGCCCACGAAGGACGGAAAACCCGCGACGGCCGGGTCGGCCATGATGAGGGCGTTGACCTGTTCCATGCGCGTGCGCATCGCGCCGAAGGAGATGTCGGGGGCGGCTTCGATGCGGGCGGTGATGAAGCCGGTGTCCTGTTGCGGGAAAAAGCCCTTGGGCATTTTCACGAAGACGAAGGCGGTGAGTGCGAATGTGAGGAGGAGCGATACGAGTGTCGCGCGTTGGTGACGAAGAACAAAGGCGAGGCCGCGGGCGTAAACCGATTCCATGCCGGTGAGAATGCGCTCAAGCGTGCGATCCAGACGGCCGCGCAGCGTGGTCGTCGACGGCGGGTGATGCGGCCGCAGGAAGAGCGAGCTGAGCATCGGGACAAATGTAAGCGAGACGAAGGCCGAGACGAGGACGGCCACGGTGACGGTGACGGCGAATTCGCGGAAGAGGCGGCCGACGATGCCGCCCATCAGTAGGACCGGGATGAATACGGCGACGAGCGACAGCGTGATCGATAGAATGGTGAAACCGATCTCGCCGGCGCCCTGGAGCGCGGCGGCCATCGGCTTCATGCCGCCCTCGATGTGGCGGTAGATGTTTTCGAGCATGACGATGGCGTCGTCGATGACGAAGCCGACCGTGATGGTGAGCGCCATGAGCGAGAGATTGTTCAGGCTGTAGCCGAGCAGATACATGATCGCGAAGGTCGCGATGATGGAGATAGGCACGACCACACTGGAAATGAGCGTGGCGCGGATGTTGCGCAGGAAGAGGAACACCACGACGGTCACCAGGAGCATCGTCAGCACGAGGTGCAGCTCGACCTCGGAGACGGAGGCGCGGATGGTGCCGGTGCGGTCGACCAGGACCTCGACGATGATGGCGGGCGGCACGGAGGCTTGCAGGGCCGGGATGAGTTCGCGGATGCGGGCGACCGTCTCGATGACATTGGCGTCGCTTTGTTTGTAGACGATCAGGCCGACACCGGGCTTGGTGTTGAGCCAGGCGGCGGAGCGGGTGTTTTCGGGGGCGTCGATGGCGCGGCCGATGTCGCGGATGCGGACGGGAGCGCCTTTGCGATAGGCGATGATGAGATCGTTGTAGGGCGCGGCGGCGGTGAGCTGGTCGTTGGCGTAGATGGCGAGGCTCTGGCGGACGCCGTCGAGGCCGCCTTTGGGCGAGTTGATGGTGGCGTTGGCGATGACGCCGCGCACGTCGTCCATGCCGAGCCCAAGGGCGGCGAGACGGGCGGGGTCGACCTGCACGCGCACGGCGGGTTTGAGCTGGCCGGCGATGTTGACCTGCGAAATGCCCGGGAGCTGCGAGAGCTGCTGGGCCATGACGTTGTAGGCGTAGTCGCTGACGGTGGTGAGCGGGAGCACGTCGGAGCGCACGCTCAGGATCATGATGGGCGAGTCGGCGGGGTTGACCTTGCGGTAGGTCGGCGGGGCGGGGAGCTCGGACGGGAGCTGGCCGCCGGCGGCGTTGAGGGCGGACTGGACCTCCTGGGCGGCGGCGTTGATGGAGATGTCGAGATCGAACTGGAGCGTGATCGAGGTCGAGCCGAGCGAACTGGTTGACGACATCTGGGTGATGCCGGCGATCTGGGCCAGTTGGTTTTCGAGCGGGGTGGCGACGGATGAGGCCATCGTCTCGGGGCTCGCACCGGGAAGGCTCGCGGAGACTTGGATGGTCGGGAACTCAACCTGCGGGAGCGGGGCGACCGGCAGGAGAGGGAACGCGATGAGGCCGACGATGAAGATGCCGATCGTCAGGAGAGTGGTGGCGATCGGCCGCCGGATGAACGGGGTCGAGAGGCTCATTGCGCGGCGGCGGAGGCGGGAAGGATGGCGGCGGGCGTGGCCGGGGCGGGCTTGATGGGGTCGACGAGGGCGCCGGGCTTGAGTTTGTTTTGGCCCTCGCGAACGACTTGGTCGCCGACGGAAAGGCCGGCGGTGACGACGGTGAGGTTGCCCACGGTCGGCCCGAGTTGGAGGGTGTGCGGCTCGACGGTGGAGTCGGGTTTCACGACGTAGACAAAGGGGCCGTTGAGGCCGGGTTGCACGGCTTCGACAGGAATGGTGAGGGCTTGCGGAAGGGTCTGGACGAGGACGCGTGCGCTGACGAACTGGCCGGGCCAGAGGGTCTGGTCGTCGTTGGGGAACGTGGCCTTGAGTCGAAGCGTGCCGGTGCCGGTGTCGATCTGGTTGTCGATCAGTTCAAGATGTCCGCGGGCGAGGATGCGGCCGGTGTCGTCGAGCGCTTCGACGGGCAGAGGCGTTGACCCGGAGGCGATGATGCCGCGGCGGAGATCGAGGAAGTTTTGCTGGGGGAGCGTGAAGAGAACGGAGATGGGCATCGTCTGCGTGATGACGACGATGCCGTTGTTCTGGCTGGCGGTGACGAGGTTGCCGGCGTCGACGAGACGCACGCCGGTGTGGCCGGCGATGGGGGCGCGCACGGTGGTGAAATCGAGGTTGAGCTGGGCGGTGTCGACGGCGGCCTGGCTGGCCTGGACGAGCGCGGCGGATTGGGCGAGGGTGGCGGCGCGCTGGTCGAGAAGCTGGCGGCTCTCGGTGTTGGTTTCGACGAGGGCGCGGATGCGGTCGTATTCGCGGTGATCGTTGGCGAGACGGGCGTCATCCTGGGCTTTTTGGGCGACGGCTTGGGCGAGGGCGGCGCGATAGGGGCGGGGATCGATCTGGGCGAGGGTATCGCCGGCTTTCACGAACTGGCCTTCGGTGAAGTTGATCGACTCGAGTTGACCGCCGACGCGGGGGCGGACGGTCACGGTGTTGTTGGCCTGGACGTTGCCGATGCCGGTGAGCCAGAGGGGCACCTCCCGTGCGGCGACTACGGCCAGCTCTACCCTAACGGACTTGGCTTGGGCCGGGGCGACGGTTTTGGATGAGCGAAGGGTTGCCCAAGCGATCAAGCCGCCAATGGCGACGACGAGGGCAAAAATAAAAACAGGGCGTTGGTTCATGCGGTGCGTGATTACAGACGCAGCTGCGAACCAATCGGTAACACTGACGTGATCCGTGTGCGTGTCGGATGAAGGAGTGTTACTGCGCCAGCTGTGTCAAATTCCGGTCTCCGTTGTTTCGGGATTGTGCCAAAGCGTGACAGGGTGACCCGTTTGGGCTCGCTGCAAAAGAGGCCAAGGTCGCAGCTTAATTTTTTAAGCATAAGTTTATTAATGGGTAATAAAATCACGGGCCAGTTGCGCACGTGCATTGCTTAATACGACTCACTATGAGCCGCATTATTGGTATCGATCTTGGCACCACCAACTCCTGTATGTCCGTCATGGAAGGCGGAGAACCGGTGGTCATTCCTAACGCTGAAGGCGCCCGCACGACCCCGTCGGTCGTCGCTTTCACCAAAACCGGTGAGCGTATCGTTGGTCAGGCTGCGAAGCGTCAGGCCGTCACCAACCCGAAAAATACCGTTTTCTCAGCCAAACGCCTGATCGGTCGCAAATTCACCGAGGTCAGCGAAGAGGCCAAGAATCTCCCCTACAAAGTCGTGGCCGGCAAAAACGGCGACGCCGCCATCGAAGTTCAGGTTGGCGACAAGACCGAGCAGTTCGCCCCTCAGCAGATCGCCGCGATGGTTCTCGGCAAACTCAAGGCCGACGCCGAAGCCTACCTCGGCGACAAGGTCACCCAGGCCGTCATCACGGTCCCCGCTTACTTTAACGACGCCCAGCGTCAGGCCACCAAGGACGCCGGCAAGATCGCCGGTCTCGATGTCCTCCGCATCATCAACGAGCCCACGGCCGCTTCGCTCGCCTACGGTCTCGACAAGAAGAAGGACGAAAAGATCGCCGTGTTCGACTTGGGCGGCGGCACCTTCGACGTATCCGTCCTCGAAATCGGCGACGGCGTCTTCGAAGTGAAGGCCACCAACGGTGACACCCACCTCGGCGGCGACAACTGGGACGAAACCCTCATCAACTGGCTCGTTGACTCCTTCAAGGCCGAGCAGGGCATCGATCTCCGCAAGGACCCGATGGCTCTCCAGCGCCTGAAGGAAGAAGCCGAGAAGGCCAAGATCGCCCTCTCCTCGACCCAGTCCGTCGACATCAATCTCCCGTTCATCACCGCCGACGCCTCCGGTCCGAAGCACATGAACGTCACGCTCACCCGCGCCAAGATGGAGCAGGTCTGCGACAGCCTCTTCGAGCGCACGCTCCGTCCCTTCCAAAACTGCTTGAAGGACGCCGACCTTACCTCCGCCAAGATCGACGAACTCGTGCTCGTCGGCGGCATGACCCGCATGCCCAAGGTCGTCGAGATCGCCAACAAGCTCGCCGGCAAGCCCGCCCACCAGGGCGTGAACCCCGACGAAGTCGTCGCCATCGGCGCGGCCATCCAGGGCGGCGTGCTCAAGGGCGACGTGAAAGACGTCCTCCTCCTAGACGTGACCCCGCTCACCCTCGGCATCATGACCGCCGGTGACGTGTCCACGCCGATGATCAACCGCAACACCACCATCCCGACCAAGAAGTCGCAGGTGTTCTCGACTTACGCGGACAACCAGCCCGGCGTCGAAATCGTCGTCCTCCAGGGCGAACGCTCGATGGCACGTGACAACAAGAACCTCGGCACCTTCAAGCTCGACGGCATCCCGCCCGCTCCCCGCGGCACCCCGCAGATCGAAGTCACCTTCGACATCGACGCGAACGGCATTCTCCACGTCTCCGCCAAGGACCTCGGCACCGGCAAGGAACAGAAGATCACCATCCAGGGTTCCTCCGGCCTCACCAAGGAAGAGGTCGAGAAGATGACCAAGGACGCCGAGCTCCACGCCGACGAGGACAAGAAGCGCAAGGAAGGCGTCGAGGCGCGCAACCAGCTAGACAGTGCCATCTACGGCCTCGAAAAGACCCTCAAGGAAAGCGGTGACAAGCTCCCCGCCGACGTGAAGGGCAAGATCGAGACCGCCTTGGCCGACGCCAAGAAAGACCTCGAGTCTGGCGACACCGACAAGATGAAGGCCGCCATGGAAAACCTCCAGAAGGTCGGCGCCGAGCTCTACGCCGCCGCCCAGCAGGCCGGTGCCGCCTCCGGTGCTTCTCCCGAAGGTGCCGCCCCCGAGGGCGACGCCGGTTCCTCCTCCAAGAAAACCGAAAAGAAGGCCGACGTCGTCGACGCCGACTTCGAGGTCGTCGACGAGGACAAGAAGTAATCATCCCTTTCGACCGTCCTCCGGCAACAAAGCCGGCGGGCGGTCGTCGTTTAAAAACGAATACACAACTCCCCAACCAAAACCCAAACCAACATCCAAATGGCCAAAGCTAAAATCAAGCCCATCGGTGATCGCGTCCTCGTGAAGCATCTCGATGATTCCAAAGAACAAGTTCGTGGTGGCATCATCATCCCGGACTCCGCCAAGGAAAAACCGCAGGAGGCCGAAGTCATCGCCATCGGCACCGGCAAGAAGGACGAAAACGGCAAGTCAGTCCCCTTCGAGGTCAAGGTCGGCGACAAGGTCCTCATCTCCAAATACGGCGGCACCGAAGTGAAGATCGACGATGTGAAATACACGATCGTTCGTGAGGACGACATCCTCGGCGTCGTTTGCTGATTCGCATTCGCGAAATCCTAAATCCTAAATTTTAAATCCTAAATATTCACCATGGCTGCTAAACAACTCCTGTTCGACGAGGCTGCTCGTCAGAAGATCCTCCGCGGCGTCGAGCTCCTCGCCCGCGCTGTCAAAGTCACCCTCGGTCCCAAGGGCCGCAATGTCGTCATCGACAAGAAATTCGGTTCCCCCGCCGTCACCAAGGACGGCGTGACCGTCGCCAAGGAGATCGAGCTCCCCGACGCCTACGAGAACATCGGCGCCCAGCTCGTCAAGGAAGTCGCTTCCAAGACCAACGACGCTGCCGGTGACGGCACCACCACCGCCACCGTGCTCGCCGAAGCCGTCTACAAAGAGGGCCTCAAGCACGTCACCGCCGGTGCCAACCCGATCTACCTCAAGCGCGGTATCGACAAGGCCGTCGAGGCCGCCGTCGCCGAGCTCGCCAAGATCTCCAAGAAGGTGAACAACCGCGAAGAGATCCGCCAGGTCGCCACCGTCTCCGCCAACTGGGACAACACCATCGGCGAAATCATCGCCGACGCGTTGGACAAGGTCGGCAAGGACGGCACCGTGACCGTCGAAGAGGCCAAGTCCATCGAGACCACCCTCGACGTCGTCGAAGGCATGCAGTTCGACAAGGGCTACCTTTCCCCCTACTTCGCGACCAACGCGGAGAGCCAGGAAGCGCTCCTCGAAGACGCCTACGTCCTCATCCACGAGAAGAAGATCTCCAACCTCCAGGAGTTCCTCCCGATCCTCCAGGCCACCGCCAAGACCGGCAAGCCCCTCCTCATCATCGCCGAAGAGGTCGAAGGTGAAGCTCTCGCCGCCCTCGTCGTTAACAAGATCCGCGGCACGCTCAACGTCGTCGCCGTCAAGGCCCCTGGCTTTGGTGATCGCCGCAAGGCCATCCTCGAAGACATCGCCGTCCTCACTGGCGGCCGCCTCCTCACCGAGGACCTCGGCATCAAGCTCGAGAACGTCACCGTTGCCGACCTCGGCCGCGCCAAGCGTATCGTGGTCGCCAAGGAAAACACCACGATCGTCGAAGGCACCGGCAAGTCCTCCGACATCCAGGCCCGCGTTAAGCAGATCCGCCGTCAGATCGAAGAAACCACCAGCGACTACGACAAGGAGAAGCTCCAGGAGCGCCTCGCCAAGCTCGCCGGCGGTATCGCCGTCATCAACGTCGGTGCAGCCACCGAGTCCGAGATGAAGGAAAAGAAGCAGCGCGTCGAAGATGCCCTCCATGCGACCCGCGCGGCCGTTGAAGAAGGTATCGTCGCCGGCGGCGGTGTCTCCCTCCTGCGCACCGCCAAGGCCATCGATGCCGCCATCGCCACCCTCGAAGGTGACGAGAAGCTCGGTGCCCAGATCATTCGTCGCGCCGTCGAGGCTCCGCTCAAACAGCTCTGCTTCAACGCCGGCGTCGAAGGCGCCGTTGTCGTCCAGCAGGTTCTCTCCAGCAAGGGTGCCAACGGCTACAACGTGGCCACCGGCAACTACGAGGACCTCGTGAAGGCCGGCGTGGTTGACCCGACGAAGGTCTCCCGCATCGCCCTGCAGAACGCCGCGTCCATCGCCGGTCTTCTGCTCACGACCGAGTGCATCATCACCGATGCCCCGGACAAGAACCCCGCTCCGGCCATGCCCCAGGGCGGCCACGGCGGCGGCATGGACTACTAAGTCCAAGCCATCCGGAACGATTCGCGTATCCGCGATCAGCCTACGAAGCCGGCGCTCGAAAGAGCGCCGGCTTTTTTGTGCATGATGTAGGACCGACCGCTGGTCGGGCTTATGCGCGTCCAGCAGCCCGACCTGCGGTCGGTCCCACATAGTCACAGCGTGGGGTTCTTTCTCAATCAGCTCTCGAAACTCCACTGTGCCCCCGCATGCACGGGCACGCAGCGCGAGGGGAACTCCTGCCAGAGCCGGCGGCCGGCTGCGGCCCCGGTGCAATGGCAGAAACCCAGACTCGGCCCAGGTTGGGCGCGGAGTGCGCGCACGGTTTCGTCCAGGCGGCGGGCGGAGGCATGTTCGAGGTGCCAGCCGCCAAGGATAAGACGCACCGGCGCGTCGCCCGTCAGCCGGCCAACGTGCGCGAGCGTATTGATCACCCCCGCGTGTGCGCAGCCGCAAAGCAGCACGATGCCTTCGCTCGTGGAGACATAGAGCGATTGGTCGTCGCGAATCGGATCGGGGCGGGTCAGCGCCGCATCAAGGAAGAAGGGGCCGCCCGTATCCTCGAAATCGTTACAGCGGGGAATCTCTCCGGTGGTGCGGACTCCGGGCACGATTTCCCGTGGCGAGGAGTCTGCGACCACGCGACGGTCCGCCGTGCGAAAGGTTTCCTCTTCCATGATGGGCAGGCTGAGTCGCCGGCCCGGTGCGGGACCGCCGGAACCGGAAAACTTTCCCGCCGTGGCGGCGGGATGCAGGTGAAGCACCGCGTTGGGTGCCATCGATAGTGCCTGGGCGAGTCCGCCTATGTGGTCGTAGTGTCCGTGGCTGACGACAATGGCATCGGCGGTGGCGAGATCGATGCCGAGGCGGAGGGCGTTGGCCTGAAGCGTCAGTCCTTGTCCGGTGTCGAAAAGCACGCGGTGGGTGCCCGTATCGATCCAGAAGGCGAGTCCGTGCTCACCGAGAATTCCGCGACCGCGCGCGGTGTTTTCGCAGAGGAGCGTGACGGAGATCATGCCGAAGGCCGCGTGGTTTGCTCCAGCAGTTCGGCGGCGGTGCCGACGCACTCGGGGCAGGGTTTTTCGATTTCCTTGCAGCCCAGGGCACCGATGCGGGCCAGGAAGGCGGCCTTGAGTTCGGCGGTATGTGCGGGGGCGAGGACGCAGGCGGCGTGAAGAGCACCGCAGAGCCCGTCGGGGACCCGGCCTCCGCCGCAGGGTTTGAGCGCGGCGAGAGGCAGGGAGTGGTCACCGGTGACGGACTGATAGGCGGCGAGCACGGCTTGCGCGCAGTTGAGTTTTTCGGGCGGGCGGTGGAAGGCGGCGATGGCGGTGGTTTTCACGGATCGATGAAATCGGGCAGATTAACGGTTGGTGGACGCATGAACATTGCCTCTGCGCGGGCGCAGAGGCGGTCGGCTTGATGAAGCGTGGCTTTGAGTTGAAGCGCCCCGCCTCGCTGGCTGACGAGACACGCCTGAATATGGCAAGGTGCGATCGGTCGCACGGGGTGGCGGTAGCGCAGATGCAAGTCGGCGGTGCGGGCGGAGCAGCTGCGGGCGAACAACGCGTGCACCATCGCGCTGTCGAGCACGGTGGCGATCAGTCCGCCATGCACGGTGCCGTCGTAGCCGATGGCCCAGGCCGGTGGTTGCCAGTCGGCGACCACGGCATCGCCGACTGCCGAGAGTCGGAAGGCCAATCGCAGTCCGGTTGAAGAGGAGGAGCCGCACGCGAAGCACGCGGAGTGCTCGCGAGCGCTCATCTCGCTGAGCGTCGCGGAGCTGGCGGCGCGCAGCTCAGTGCGAACAGTGGCAGTGCCCGGAATCGGCGTGCTGGTGGTCATGCGAATGCTGGTGGTCGTCTCCCGTGTGGGAACAGGAGCTTTTACCCGGTTGCAACGTGCCGGCGAGGTAGCGGCCTGCGAGTTCGATGGGATCGCCGGCGGGCACACCGGCGACGACCTCGATGCCGAGAGTGGCGCAACGTTTTTGCGCGCCGCCCCCCATGCCGCCGACGAGCATGACTGTGATCCCTTCGGTTTTAAGCCAGTCGGGCCACGAGCAGGGAGACCCGATCGGCAAGAGTTCGCTGTGCACTTGGATGGTGCGTGTTGCGGTGTTGACCTCGAAGCAGGCGAGGGCGGAAGACGCGCCGTAATGCGCGGAGAATTCACGGGCGTCGTTGAGCGGGATGGCGATTTTCATGGGAGATATGCGGTGTGGATGGATGGAGTGCGGAGATTGGGGATCACGCATCGTGCGGGCATTGTGGTTCTTTGCTTAAAGGCGGCACGGGCCGGCCTGTGCGAACGGAGATGAGTGATTGCAGGTCGGTCGCGAGTGCGTGCGGTGTCAGCGATGGGTCTCGCATTGCGAGGTGGAAAAGCGCCTCACCCAGAACGGCGTCTTGAAGCGCGGGATCGTCGGTCGCAGCACGAACGGTCCGCACCGTTTCACGGCAGAGACAAGGGATGCAGTCAAGATGGACGGACATGGCGTGGACGGGTTACAGGTCTGCGAGTCTGCCGTGTTTGAAGTCGGCCAAGGCTTGTGCCGCGGTGATGCGGCCCGCGGCGGTGACGCAGATGTGCGCGCTGTGCAGGATGCGCAGGGCGGAATCGCCAAACTGGCCCGCGACCACGGCGCCGATTTGCGTGCACCTGAGCAGCCGAGCGGCATCGATGCCCGCATCCTCGGATCCCGGATCGTTCAGCGGATGCCGCAGCGAGTAGAAGCGATTGGCGACCGTATCATACACCAGGAACCACGGTGCGCGGCCAAAGCGCAACGCAACCTGGCTGGTGGGCGAGGGGGTGTTGCAGGCGATAGCGATTTTCATGGTGGGTAGGCAGGGTAGACCGGGAGTTGGAATGTTATGGGCATATGCTCATAACTGGCGCAAGCCAACTTATTTTCCGGCCAGGTGGTTTGCGTGTGCGCCGTGGCTTGCATGCGGCTCGCTTTAGGAATGGGCTTTGCTTCGTGCCGCGTCCGATCTGTCCCCGCCATATCGCCCATTCCGTGCCCTGCGCATTCTACAAGCCTGCAGGCGTGCCGTTGTATGAGTTGGACGAAGTGGTGCTGGCGGCGGACGAGATGGAGGCGGTGAGGCTGGCCGACAGTGAAAACCTTTATCGAGTGGAAGCGGCGGCGCGCATGAATGTGTCGAGGCAGACGTTTGATCGAATACTGACCCGGGCGCGTGGCAAAATCGCGGGTGCATTGGTGCAAGGAAAGGCGCTGCGTATCGAACAGGTGCCTGATCTGGCGAAGGTCCCGTTGGCCGTAAAAAAAAGAAAAACGTCCCGGGGCAAATAAACCGGAGCGCACCTTCCGCTTGCCGATTTTGTCCGTGCGGTATTCCGTAAAGGCACCATGGAGGTTATCTTTCTCGGCACCGGCACTTCTCAGGGCGTTCCCATGATCGCTTGTGATTGCGCCGTCTGCACCTCGACTGATCCGCGAGACAAACGCTTCCGCACTTCCATCCACGTCGTCATGGACGGACTGCACGTCCAGGTGGACGCTGCGCCCGAGTTCCGCCTCCAATGTCTGCGCGAGAAGATCAATTGGATCGATCTCTTCATTCTTACACACGGCCACGCCGATCACATCTCCGGCATGGACGACCTGCGCCGCTACTGTGACCTGCTCGGTGGCGTCGCGCTGCCGGTTTATACGACCGATGAAGGCATGAGCCGCGTCCTCGCCATGTTTCCCTACGCCATTGCCGAGCGGCCGGTTTCAAAAGGCTACGCCGCGTTTAAGCTCATCGACATGCCCAAGCGCCTTGAACTTCCGCAGGGCACCATCGAATCAACCCTGCTTCCGCACGGCGGGGTGAATACCCTCGGTCTCACGTTCACCGAGAAAAGCAGCGGTAAAAAATTCACCTACTACACCGACTGCAAACGCGTGCCTCGTGAAGCCGTCGAACAGGCGAAGGGCTCCGACATCGTAGTCCTCGACGGACTCCGCCCGCAGGAACACCCCACTCACATGAACATCGAGGAGGCCATCGCCGCCGCCGCCGAGATTGGCGCGCCGCAGACCTTCCTCACGCACATCACGCACCTCACCGGCCACGCCGAGTGGGAGGCAACGTTCCCTGCTAGCGTTAAATACGCCTACGACGGACTGCGTCTGACGCTGTAATCCACCTGCGGCGGTGCTCTCGGTTTACTTGAAAACTTCGGCCTTGGCTTGCATGTGCTGGCCGATGCTGCCGCAGACGAGTTCGCAGAGTTCAAAAATCGAAGGGTCGGCGATCGCGTAGAAGACCTGCAATCCTTCCTTGCGGCGACTCACCAGTCCGGCCTCGGCCAGCGTCTGCAAGTGGCGCGAAACATTGGCCTGCGTCCCGCCGGATGCTCCCGCTAGCACGCCCACTGACTTCTCTCCGTCGATCAACGCCTGCAGCAGACGAAGCCGCATCGGCTCGGACAGCACGGCGAAACGCCGGGCCACCAACACGAGCGCTTCTTCACTGAGTGAGCGATTCTTCTTGGCCATGGGAATGAGGGAAGTGGTGCTTGACATAATTTCAAATAAGTGAGCATATGCGCATATAGTCAAATATGAAATCCGATGCCTTCATTCGTATTCTCGCGGGAACCATGGTGCTCGTGAGCGTGGCGCTTGCTCATTTCGTCAGTCCGTGGTGGTTGCTCCTCACGTGTTTTGTCGGGCTCAACCTCATCCAATCGGCATTCACGGGCTTTTGTCCACCGGAGTGGCTGGCGCACAAACTGGGCTGGGTGAATCGTGGTGAAGGCGGCTGTTGCCAGTCAAAACCCGAGAACAAGGCCTGAGCCTTTTGCCCCATGACACCGTTCTTACGCACCTTCGCCTTTTTGTGTATGATCTTGTTTTCGGTGACGGCTTGCCGCCGGCATGCGGAGCCGGTTTCCGCCGACGCGGGACCGGTGGTGGCGGTGCGGACCGCTTTGGCCGAAGAGGCCAGGCAAGTTCGCGTGCAGCTGGTGGCCGGAACGTTGCGGCCGGTCGATCATGCGGTGGTGTCCACCCAGGTCATGGGTTCGGTGGCCGCCGCCGATTTTGCGGTGGGACAACCCGTCGCCGCCGGCGATCTGCTCGTCACGCTGAGCGCCGATGAGCTCGATGCCCGTCTCGCGCAGGCGCAGGCCGCATTGGACGCGGTGGCCCGTGATCATGCCCGTGAGTCGCTCCTTTTGGATAAAGGCGTGTCCACCTCGGAGGCGGTGCGCTCGCTCGCCGACCGTCTGCGCGGAGCCGAGGCGGCCGTAAAGGAGGCGAAGACATTGCTCGGTTACACGCGTGTGCGCGCACCGTTCTCAGGGGTGATTGCTCAACGGTTGGTGCAGAAGGGTGACCTGGCGACTGCGGGTGCGCCGTTGTTTTCCATTGAGGGAGCCAATGGTCTGCGTGCCGAGATTGAGGTGCCCGCTTCGCTTTCGCTGCTCGCGGTTGGCGAGAAGCTGACCGTGCAACTATCGGATGGCACCGAGGTGGTCGGAACGCTGGAGGAATTGGCCACCGCAGCCGATCCGCAGACACGCACGCGTCTCGCGAAGGTTGCGTTGCCGGCCTTCGCACCGGCTGCGCATTCCGGTGATTTTGTGCGTGTCGCCTGGCCGGCGGGCGAGGTCACCACGATCACGGTGCCGGTCGAGTCCGTGAGCGTGTTTGGCCAGATGGAGCGGGTGTTTGTGGTTGAGCAGGGCAGGGCGCATCTTCGCTTGGTGAAGACCGCTGGTTCGCAAGATGGGCGCATGCGCATCGCCGCCGGTCTGAATGCGGGTGAAACGGTCGTGATGACTGCGCCGGTCGTGTTGCGTGATGGTCAGCGCGTGGAGGTTCAGCCATGAGTCCGACGCCATTACCGGCTCCGCGTTATGGTTTGGCCGGGCGGTTGGCGGCGTTTGCCGTCGGGTCCAAGCTCACGCCCATCGCCGTCATCGCCTCGATGATCCTCGGGTTGTTCGCAGTGTTGATGCTTCCGCGCGAAGAAGAGCCCCAGATCAAGGTGCCGATGGTCGATGTGATCGTCGCCATGACGGGCGCGACTCCCTCCGAAGTGGAAAACCGGGTCACATTGCCGATGGAGAAACTCCTCTGGGAAATCCCCGGCGTCGAATACCTCTACAGCACATCATCGCCCGGCCAGTCCATGGTGATTGTTCGGTTCAAGGTCGGCACCGACATCGAGGCTGCCCTGGTTCGACTGAATCAAAAACTCCAGACCAACGCCGATCGTATTCCGTCCGGAGTGAGCGCTCCGATCGTCAAACCGCGCACCATCGACGACGTGCCGATCTTGGCGCTCACGCTCCACAGCCGCACGCAGGATCACCTGACGTTGCGTCGGCTCATGTTGCAGGTGGAGGAGTCGGTCAAATCCGTGCCCGAAGTGGCCGAGACAACCCTGATCGGCGGCACGCGCCGGGCGTTTCGCGTGCAACTCGACCCCGCCGCGCTTTCGTCGCGTGGACTCACGGTGGCCGACATCGCTCCGGTGTTGCAGGCCGCCAATCGCATTCAGCCCGCCGGTTCGCGTCCGTTTGCGAACGAGGAAGTTCTCCTTGAGGCCGGAACGTTCCTGCATGACACCGCCGATCTGGGCGCGGTCGTGCTCGGGGTGTTTGACGGCCGACCGGTTTACTTGCGCGACGTGGCGATGATCCGAGACGCGTCGGCCGAACCGGCCGACACCGTGCTCTACGGTGCCCGCTCAGGCGATTTGGAAGCCGCCGTTACGTTGAGCGTCGCGAAGCGTCCCGGTGCCAACGCCATCAGCGTCGTCAACCGCGTGCTTGCCAAGGTCGACGCCCTGCGCGGCACGCTTCTGCCGGCCGATGTCGAGGTCGCCATCACCCGCGATTACGGTCACACCGCCGCCGAGAAGAGCAACGAACTCCTCCTGCACATGGGCATCGCCGTGTTCGGTGTCGCCGTGCTCATTCTGCTCTTTCTCGGATGGCGCGAATCCCTCGTCGTGTTGCTGGCCATCCCGACGACGCTCGCGCTCACGATGCTCGTGTTCTACCTTTACGGATACACGCTTAACCGCATCACGCTCTTCGCGCTGATCTTCTCCATCGGTATCTTGGTGGATGACGCCATCGTGGTGGTTGAAAACATCGTCCGCCACCTGCGTCTGCCCGGCACCGAAAAGAAAACTCTGGCGCAGGTCGCGTTGGAAGCCGTGGACGAAGTGGGCAACCCCACGATCCTCGCGACGTGGGCGGTCATCGCGGCGATTTTGCCGATGGCGTTCGTCGGCGGGCTCATGGGCCCCTACATGCGGCCGATTCCCATCGGCTCGACGGCGGCCATGCTGTTCTCGCTGGCGATCGCGTTTACCATCACGCCTTGGGCGGCGGTGCGCGTGCTCAAGCGGCGGGTGGCCTCACTCGCGGGTTCCGCTTCGAGCGACGAGGATCACGCGCCGTCGGATTGGTTTACGCGGCTCTATCATCGTGTGATGGAACCGCTGTTGTCACACGCCCGCTGGCGCGGGATTTTTCTCGGCGCGATTGTCGCTCTGCTGATTGGTGCGATCGCGTTTGTCCTCACCGGCGCGGTCACGATCAAGATGCTGCCCTTTGACAACAAGTCGGAGTTCCAGGTCATCCTCAACACCCCTGAAGGCACCACACTCGAGCAGACGACCCGCATCGCGCAGGAGATGGCCGCCGCCGTGGCTACGCAATCCGAGGTGCGCGATTACCAGATCTACGCCGGCACCGCTTCTCCGTTTAACTTCAACGGACTCGTGCGCCACTATTTCCAGCGTCGCGGTCCCAACGTCGCGGATATTCAGGTCAACCTCGTCCCCAAAGACGAACGCTCCGACCAAAGCCATACCGTCGCCAAACGCGTGCGCACGTTGGTCGCTCCCATCGCCGCGCGCTACGGTGCCGCCGTCGCCGTGGCCGAAGTCCCGCCCGGCCCGCCCGTGCTCCAATCCATCGTCGCCGAAATCTACGGCCCGGATGAAACCCAACGCCTCGCGCTCGCCCGAGAAGTTCGCGGCATCATGGAAAAAACCAAGGGCGTGGTGGACATCGACTGGTTTGTCGAAGCCGACCAGCCCAAGGTGCGCTACCTCGTGGATCGCGAGAAAGCCGCGCATCATGGCATCACCGAGGCGGACATCGCCCGCACGCTCGCCCTCGGTGCCCAAGGCGCAGCCGTGGACCTCATGCACCTTCCCGCCGAGCGCGAGGACGTGAACATCATCGTGGAGCTTCCGGCCTCCGACCGCGCCGATCCGGCCGCGTTGCTCGCCCTCGGCGTGCGCTCTTCCCTGCGCCCCGACGCGCCGCCGATTCCGCTCTCGGAGCTCGTGACCTTGCGCAACGAAATCGGCCCGCGTTCGCTCTATCGCAAAAACCTCAAGCCCGTCACCTACGTCACCGCCGACGTGGCCGGAGCAGTGGAGAGTCCTGCCTATGCACAAATACCGATGCAACTGGCGTTGCGCAAAATCGACGCCCGTCGCTTCGGTGGCATGACCGCGGAGCTGCCGATTTATCACCTCAACGTCCCCACCGACGACCTCGGCCCCTCGCTCAAGTGGGACGGCGAGTGGCACATCACATTGGAAGTATTTCGCGATCTCGGGCTGGCGTTTGCCGCCGTGCTGGTGCTCATCGCCATGCTCATGGTCGGCTGGTTCAAGAGCTACGTGACGCCCCTCGTGGTGATGGCCGCGATTCCGTTCTCACTGGTCGGCATCCTGCCGGCGCACTGGGCGCTGGGAGCGTTTTTCACCGCCACGTCGATGATCGGTTTTATGGCCGGCGCGGGCATCGTCGTGCGAAACTCGATCATCCTCGTGGATTTTATCGAGCTGCGCCGCGCGCACGGACTGCCGTTGCGTGAAGCCGTGGTCGAGGCGGGGGCGGTGCGCTTCCGTCCGATGCTGCTGACCGCGCTCGCCGTGGTGGTGGGGGCGAGTGTCATTTTGGCCGACCCGATTTTCCAGGGGCTCGCGATCAGCCTCATGTTTGGCGAAGTCGCGTCGTTGCTCATCAGCCGCATGGCCGTGCCGGTCCTCTACTACATGGCCAACCGCAAAGCAGCCGAAGCTTCCGCCCCCGCCGTTTCCTCATGAAATACCTGCTCATCATTGCCGTCGTCTTCATCGTGTTGACGCTCGTCAAACGCTTCTTCGCCGGCGGCATCGTTCGTCCGGCGGAAGCCGCCCGTCGTGTGGCGGACGGCTCTGCCGTTCTCGTTGATGTGCGTGAACCCGACGAATGGTCGGAAGGCGTGGTTACCGGCGCAGTGTTGCTGTCGTTGAGCGATCTGCGCGGAGCACGCGCGCAGTGGAGGCCGTTTTTGGATATCAACCGCGACAAGCAACTGATCCTCTACTGCCGTGCCGGCACCCGGGCCGGTATGGCGGCCCGATTACTTGCGGCGGAGGGGTTCGCGACGGCGAATGCCGGTGGCTTTTCCTCGCTGGCGGGTGCCGGACTCCCGGTGCGAAAACCTCACCGCTGACCCGCTGCCTGCCTGGCTCTTTTCTGCCCGCACTATCCGTCTGCAACCCTGTTATCCTATGAAATCCAACATTGGCCCCCTTGATCGCGGTATCCGTATTTTACTTAGCCTCGTCCTTTTCGGCGCGGGTATTTACTTTAAAAGTGCTTGGGGTTTGATCGGTCTTGTGCCGCTGCTGACTGCGATCATCCGATTCTGTCCGGCCTATCTTCCGTTCGGTATTAGCACCTGCAATAAGTAGCCATCGTTATGACATATCATATTTTAAATGATATAAATGTGGCTATTTTTATGCACGGATCTGGATGGGATTAAGCCGCGCTTAACGGTCCGGTAAGCACTAATTATTGTAACTTTATGAAGTTACTTAAATTGGCCTTGCTTTTAAACCCTACCAATTGAATGTAGTTTCATTCAGTCGTCTAAATGAAACTCTCCAAAAAAGGTGAATATGCGCTTCGCGCCCTTATCGATCTCGGCATCGCCGCCGAGGTGGGGCGGTCGTTGGTGCAGGTCTCCGAATTGGCGGAAAAGGAGAGGATTCCCGTGAAGTTCTTGGAGCAGATCATGCAGCTCCTGAAAGAGCAGGGGTTCGTGGAAAGCCAGCGAGGCAAGTTTGGCGGTTACCGTCTCGCCGGACCTTCGGCCAAAATCACGATCGGTTCGGTCGTTCGCCTGATCGACGGTCCGCTGGCTCCGATCGGTTGCGTGAGCCACACGGCCTACGAGAAGTGTAGTTGTCCCGACGAGGTGCACTGCGGATTGCGCATGTTGATGCTCGATGTCCGCAACGCCATCGCCGGGATCTTGGATCGTTACTCCCTGGCCGACGTGGTCGAGGTGACGCTCCGCAAGATGAAGCGCGACGAGGTGCCTCTGCCGTTTTCCGAAACCCTCGTTCCCGGCCGCGCCGCCCGCAGCGTCGCCAGCCGTTCTTCCACGACCACCTTGGTCCGTCCCGATCTCCAGCCTATCGAAGGGCTCCTTTCCAATCTCCTGTCCGATTACACCATCTAAACCGTCCTCATCATGAGCACCACGGCCGACACTCCAACCACTCTCCCTCCTGCCTGGCTCGAAATCGTCCGCCAGAAGGTCGAGTCCCTGCGCTTTGGCGTCGTCCAGATCGTCGTTCACGACGGCAAGGTCACTCAGATCGAGCGCACCGAGAAGACCCGGCTCGGCGCCGGTGGCCGCGACGACTGAGGTCGTTCGCGTTTTGTTCTTTTGTTTTCATTTTCCTACCGGTTTCCGCCGGAGGTTTCCAACGCCAGTAACACCATCGCAACCCGACTGACCCGACCACGGGAAGTTCCCATGCACACGAAGACTATCATACCTTCCCATGAGGAACTCAGTGAACTCCCTCCGCGCCGCCGGCCTGCTGGCCGCGCTCACCGCATCCGCCCTGACGCCGCTCGCGGCGCAGACCACCGCTAACAGCGAACTCGATTCGCTCCGCGAGCAGATCCGTCTGCTCGACCAGAAACTCCGCGTCCTTGAGCGGAATTACGAACTCAAGGAAGAGGCCGCCGCGGCGTCCGCCAAGAAACAGCCCAAGCTCACCGTGGGCGACGGCCGCATCGAGGTCGTTTCGTCCGACGGCGCCAATTCGCTTCGCCTGCGCGGACTCGTGCAGGCCGACGCCCGCTTCTACTTAGATGACGCCAACGCCGCGCAGGACGGCTTCGTGCTGCGCCGTGCGCGCCTGATCTTCGAAGGGAAGTTCAGCGACATCTTCCAATACGTCGTGCAGCCCGAGTTTGGAGGCACGGTGCAACTGCTCGACGCCAACATCAATGCCGTCATCGCGCCCGAGTTCCAGGTGCGCGTCGGCCGGTTCAAGACGCCCATCGGTCTTGAACAACTCCAGTCCGATTCGGTCGCATTCTTCAACGAGCGTTCCGTCGCGACCAACCTCACGCCTAATCGCGACGTGGGCGTCTCGTTGCACGGCGACGTGTTCACCAACCGCCTCAACTATGAGGTCGGTGCCTTCAACGGTCAGCTCGACGGCGGCAACTCGCCGACCACCAACCTCAACGCCGAGGGCGATTTCACCGCAGTCGCGCGGCTCTTCGCCACGCCGTTCGTGAACGACAAGGACTCCGCGCTCAAGGGGCTCGGCTTCGGCATCGCCGCGGGCACGGGAAACTACAAGACCGGTGCGCCCGGCATCGGTTATCGCACCGACGGACAGCAGACGTTCTTCGCTTACCGTGGCACGACCGTGACGAACGGCACCGCGACCACGATCTCGCCGCAGGCGTATTTCTACACGGGACCGCTCGGCGTCCTGGCCGAATACGTTTCGTCCTCTAGCGAGCTCGCCAACGGAGCCAACGCCCGTGAAATCACTAACACCGCGCTTAACCTCTCCGTCGGCTACGTGCTGACGGGGGAGGACTCCGGTTACGGCGGGGTCAGGCCGAAGACCAACTTCAGCCCGTCCGCCGGCACCTGGGGCGCGTTTGAAATCGTCGGACGTTATGCCCGCGTCGACATCGACGACGCCGTGTTCGCGGGTGGCGCCACTTCGCTGGCCGCTCCCGCCACCAACGCCAGCGCAGTCACCAGCTACGGTCTCGGCCTGAACTGGTATCTCTCCAGGACCGTGCGCGCCAACTTCGACCTCTTCCAGAGTAAGTTCGACTTCTCGGGCGCCCGCCCCGCCACCGGCGCCCTTTCCGACGATGAGACCGCGTTTATTACGCGCGTCCAAGTCTCGTTCTAACCCGTCGCTCCTAACACCTCCCTTTACAATGAAACTCACCTCTCTTCTTGCCCTCCTTGCCGCCATCGCCATCGCCGGCTCGTCCTTGGCCAAGGACGTTCAACTCCTCAACGTTTCCTACGATCCGACGCGCGAGCTCTACGTCGAATACAACGCCGCTTTCGCCAAATACTGGAAGGCCAGGACCGGCGATACCGTCACCGTCAAACAGTCCCATGGCGGCTCGGGCAAACAGGCGCGCGCGGTGATCGACGGCCTGCCCGCCGACGTGGTCACGCTGGCCCTCGCGGCCGACATCGACGCCATCGCGACCAATGCGAAGATCATCACGCCCGACTGGCAGCAGCAGTTTGCGCACAACTCGTCGCCTTACACCTCGACCATCGTGTTCCTCGTTCGCAAAGGAAACCCGATGGCGATAAAAGACTGGAACGACCTCGTGAAGCCGGGCGTTGCGGTCATCACGCCCAACCCCAAAACCTCCGGCGGAGCCCGCTGGAACTTCCTCGCCGCCTGGGCCTACGCCCGCAGGCAGACCGGCACCGATGAGGGCGCGCGGAAGTTTGTCGGTGCGCTTTTCAAGAACGTGCCCGTGCTCGATACCGGTGCGCGCGGTTCCACCACGACGTTTGTGCAGCGGGGCATCGGCGATGTGCTGCTCGCTTGGGAAAACGAAGCATTCCTCGCGCTGAAGGAATTCGGTTCCGACCAGTTTGAGATTGTCGTGCCGTCCATCAGCATCCTCGCCGAGCCGCCGGTCGCCGTGGTGACGAAGGTGGCCAAGAAAAAAGGCACCACCGACGTGGCCAAGGCCTATCTCGAATACCTTTATTCCGACGAAGGCCAGGATATCGCAGGTCGCAACTTCTACCGTCCCACCTCGGAGAAGGCCTTGGCCAAGTATGCCGGTGTGTTTCCCAAACTTGACCTCGTCACCATCGACAAGGACTTCGGCGGCTGGCGCAAGGCCCAGGCCGAGTTCTTCTCGGACAACGGCGTCTTCGACCAGATCTACCTGAAAAATTAATCCGTTCAGGCACGCCTGTCCCACTCGCGGACGTGCCTCTTCCCCCCGTCATGGTTCAACTCAACAACACTTCGGTTTCACGCGATTTGAGCGCTTTGTTTGGTCCGCTCTTTGAATTGGCGGAGCATTGCCCGGAGTTGATTGGAACCATGGCGGGCAGCTTTGTCAGCGGAACCCGACGCTACGGGATTCCACGTTTTATTTTTTCCGGGCCGGTGGCGGCGCATGATCCGATCCGGATCGCGTTGTTTGCCGGTCTCCATGGCGACGAGCCCGCCGGCTGCGAGGCCTTGGTCCGTCTCCTTGCGGGGTTGATGGTCCAGCCGGTCGACGCCACCGGTTATGATTTGGTGGTCTACCCGTTGTGCAATCCCACCGGCTATCTGGACAACACCCGCACCAACCGGGCGGGGGTCGATTTGAACCGGGAGTTCTGGAAGAACTCGTCGCAACCGGAAATCGCCATTCTTGAACACGAACTGCGCACGCATCGTTTTGACGGCATCGTCACGCTGCACTCCGACGACACCAGCGACGGACTCTACGGCTATGCTCACGGACGACTGCTCAACGAAGCGCTGCTCAAGCCCGCTCTGCGCGCGTCCGAACGGGTGCTGCCGCGCAACCGTGCGGCGGTGATCGATGGGTTTGAAGCGTCCGAAGGTCTCATCCACCGGTGCTATGACGGCGTGCTGTCGGCACCCGCTCAACAGCGTCCGCAGCCCTTCGACCTCATCTTTGAAACTCCGGCCCTGGCCCCGCTCGATCTGCAAATCGACGCCACCATCGTTGCCCTCGAAACGCTGCTCGATGAATACCGTGTGTTTCTCGCCCACTCCATCCACCTGTAATGTCCACTCGCGCATCCCGTTCCATTCTGCCCGGCTTCGGCCTTTCGCTTGGGTTCACGGTTTTTTACCTGAGCCTGATCGTGCTGATCCCGCTCTCCGCCGCGTTCATCAAGACCTCGACGATGGGCTGGCCCGAGTTTGTCACCGCAGTGGCCTCGCCGCGCGTGCTGGCGTCCTACCGGGTGAGCTTCGGTCTCTCGTTTCTGGCGGCTGCGGTGAACGCATTCTTTGGCCTCATCGTCGCCTGGGTGCTCGTCCGCTATAAATTCCCCGGCAAACGCGTCGTCGATGCGTTGGTTGATCTGCCTTTCGCACTGCCCACCGCCGTCGCCGGCATCGCACTCACCGCCATCTACACGCGCAACGGTTGGGCCGGTTTTCTCGAACCCGTCTGGACTGGCGCCGTCAACAAACTCTCAGCAATCATCCCTGGCATCGACTGGTCCGGACTGCTCGGCCTCAAGATCGCCTTCGACCGGCCGGGCATCTTCATCGCGCTTACATTTATCGGACTGCCGTTTGTGGTGCGCACGCTCCAGCCTGTGATGGAGGAACTCGAGCCCGAGTTGGAGGAGGCGTCCGCCACGCTCGGTGCGAGCCGTTGGCAGACGATTCGCAAGGTCATCCTGCCGGAAATCGCGCCCGCGCTCATCACCGGTTTCGCCATGGCCTTTGCCCGCGCGCTTGGCGAATACGGCTCGGTCGTGTTCATCGCCGGCAACATGCCCATGCACAGCGAAATCACCCCGCTGCTCATCATCACCAAGCTGGAGCAATACGACTACAAGGGCGCCACCGCCATCGCCGCGGTCATGTTGGTCGCTTCGTTCAGCCTGCTGCTGGTCATCAACCTCCTCCAGAAGTGGAGCCGCCGTCACCACAAGATCTGATTTTCCATGGCCGCCACCGTATCCAGATTTAAAACCGCCGCCGCCCGCGCGCGCACAGCCGACGCGACGCGTGATTCCGAGTGGCTGCGCTGGACGCTTACCACCGTGGCGTTCCTCTTCCTGGTGGGTTTCCTGCTGTTGCCGCTCGCCGCCGTGTTCACCGAAGCATTGCGAAAAGGGTGGGGGGTGTTCTTCGCCGCGTTCACCGACACCGATGCCTTGGCCGCGATCCGACTCACGTTGCTCACCGCCGCCATCGCCGTGCCGGCCAATGTCGTTTTCGGCGTCGCTGCGGCGTGGTGCATCACCAAATTCGAGTTTCGCGGGAAAAGTGTGCTCATCACGCTCATCGATCTGCCGTTCGCCGTCTCGCCGGTCATCGCCGGGCTCATCTACGTTCTCGTCTTTGGTCTGCAAGGTTGGCTGGGCCAGTATCAGAATGCCGAACAACCGTGGTTTCCCTGGTTGCAGCAGTGGCTCGTCACGCAGGACCTCAAGATCATCTTCGCCACCCCGGGCATCGTGCTGGCCACGATTTTCGTGACGTTCCCCTTTGTCGCCCGCGAGTTGATCCCGCTCATGCAGTCGCAGGGCACCGACGAGGAGTATGCCGCCGTCACCCTCGGCGCCGGCGGCTGGCAGATTTTCTGGCGCGTGACCCTGCCCAACATCAAGTGGGGGCTTTTCTACGGCGTCATCCTGTGCAACGCCCGCGCGATGGGGGAATTCGGCGCCGTATCCGTCGTTTCCGGACACATCCGCGGCGAGACCAACACCATGCCGCTCCACGTGGAAATTCTTTACAACGAATACCAGTTTTCCGCCGCCTTCGCCATCGCCTCGCTCCTTGCCTTGCTCGCCATCGTGACGCTCGTCCTGAAGTCCTTCGTCGAGTGGCGCCACGCCCGCGTGATCACCTGATCGGTTCTTCTACTCACTACCCGCTACTCGCTATCCACTACTTCCCGCCAGCATGTCCATCATCGCGACCAACATTAAAAAAACCTTCGGCGCCTACACCGCTCTGGAGGGAATCGACCTGAATGTGCCCGCCGGCAAACTCGTCGCGCTCGTCGGGCCGTCCGGCTCCGGCAAGACCACGCTCCTGCGCATCATCGCCGGGCTGGAGTTCGCCGACGAGGGCAGCGGCCGCATCGAGTTCCACGGCGAAGACGTGACCGGCACGCCCGCCGGCAAGCGCGGCGTCGGCTTCGTGTTCCAGCACTACGCGCTGTTCCGTCACATGACCGTGGCGCAGAACATCGCCTTCGGACTCGACGTGCTCAAACGTTCCGAACGTCCCGCCAAGGCCGAGATCGCCGCCCGCGTGGCCAGGCTCCTCAAGCTGGTCCAACTCGACGGTCTTGGCGGCCGTTTTCCGACCCAGCTTTCCGGCGGGCAACGCCAGCGGGTCGCGCTCGCCCGCGCACTCGCCGTCCAGCCCAGGGTGCTCCTGCTCGACGAACCCTTCGGCGCACTCGACGCCCGCGTGCGCAAAGATCTTCGCCGTTGGCTGCGCCAGTTCCAGCGCGAGATCGGCATCACCACGATTTTCGTCACCCACGACCAGGAGGAAGCGCTTGAACTCGCCGACGAGGTCGTGGTCATGAACAACGCCAGGATCGAGCAGGTCGGCACGCCGCAACAGGTCTACGACCAGCCGGCATCACCGTTCGTCATCGAGTTTATGGGCAACGTAAACCGTTTCGGCGCCTTGGGCCATCCGCTGCCTGGCGCCGGTTCCGACGTCCTCTATGTGCGTCCGCACGATGTCGACATTCTCCGTCACTACGAGGGCGAGCACGGCATTCGTGCTCGCATCCAGCATGTCTTCTCGGCGGGCAACTATGGCCGTGTCGCACTCGCCCGTCTCGACAACGGCGACACCATCGACGCCGAGGTTTCGCGCGTGCATCTCGCGGAGCTGGCGCTCGTCCCGGGCGACGAAGTCTGGGTCGTGTTCCGCCACATCCGCCTGTTCCCTTCCGGAAATTTTGCCGAACGCGACGTCGCCGCCGAGGACGTGCTGCCGCAGACGCACGACGCCGGTCGTGGTATCTAAAACGTCACCCGAAAACTGATTTTCCCCATTGCCACGGAACAACCTTGGGCTAAATCTTTACTAAGTTAACCAAGAAACAAATTTATGGCCCGTATCTACAACGACATCACCGAAACCATCGGAAACACCCCGCTCGTCCGTCTCAACCGCACCGCCGCCGCTCATGGCACCGTGGCCGAGATCCTCCTCAAGTTGGAATTCTTCAATCCGCTGTCGTCCGTGAAGGACCGCATCGGCAACAACATGATCGAAGAGGCCCTCAAGAGCGGCCGCATCAATCAGGACACCGTCCTCATCGAGCCTACCTCCGGCAACACCGGTATCGCGCTGGCCTTCGTCGCTGCCGCCAAGGGCCTCAAGCTCATCCTCACCATGCCCGAGACGATGTCGATGGAGCGTCGCAAGCTCCTCAAGATCCTCGGTGCCAAACTCGTCCTCACCGAAGGACCCAAGGGCATGAAAGGCGCCATCGCCAAGGCCGAGGAGCTCAGCAAGCAGATCCCGAACAGCGTAGTGCTCCAGCAGTTCGCCAACCCCGACAATCCCGCCATCCACCGCACGACCACCGCCCTCGAAATCTGGAACGACACCGACGGTGCTGTTGATTTCGTCGTTTCCGGCGTCGGCACCGGCGGCACCATCACCGGTGTCGGCGAAGTCCTGAAAGCCAAGAAGCCCGGCGTGAAGATCGTCGCCGTCGAGCCCGCCGGTTCGCCCGTCCTTTCCGGCGGCACCCCCGGCCCGCACAAGCTGCAAGGCATCGGTGCCGGCTTCATCCCCGCCGTGCTCAACACCGCCGTGATCGACGAGATCATCCAGGTGAAGGAAGACCAGTCCGGCCCGATCTCCAAGCAGGTCATCAAGCTCGACGGCATTCCGGTTGGTATCAGCTCAGGCGCCGCCATCTGGGCCGGTCTCGAAATCGCCAAGCGCCCCGAAAACAAGGGCAAGAAGATCGTCGTGATCGTCCCGTCCTCCAGCGAGCGTTACTTGTCCTCCTGGCTGTTCGCCGACATCGATGTCGAGAGCGACAACATCAGCGACCTCCTCACCACGCCCGCCACGGCCTGATCCTTCGCCGCGACATCAATCGCTTCCAAGGCGGCCCCTCACCGGGCCGCCTTTTTGTGTGGGGAGGGTGAGGCGGAATGGGGCACTCAGAAAATCAGGAATACCGATCCCTGAAGCAAGGGGCACCGCTCGTCGGCACCTCGGGTATCCAATAAAGTCAATCGTGGCTATTCGCGCCGGGCACGGCTTTGCGCAGCTCGATCTGGGCGTAAAGCATGTTGATGGCCTGCGTGGGGGTGACGCCGAGCTTGGTGAGGATCGCCTCGGCGCGGGTCGATGCGCGTGCGGATGATGGCGGTGGCTGGCATGTGCTCAAATGTGCTCTTTTTGTGCGTCAGTGCAGGGGTGGTGTGAATACGCACAAAAAATCCCGCCGTCGGTGAGGCTCGGCGGGATTCGAAGGGAGGAGTTTTAACCGCAGATTACACGATAAGCTCAGATGACGGATCGAATCTCTGAGGATTCCAGGGGAGAACTAGATTAAGATAAATCAGCGCCAAAAAGCGGGAAGGATCGGAAGAAACAACAACTTAGGAAATCAGCGCGCCCTCAAGACCGAAACTAGAAGGAAATCAGCCCTTCGCCGCCTGTTTCCGGTAGGTTCTAGATGATCACCCAGCCCCCTGCATCGCGCGTGCAGGGCCTTGCAAGGTCACAGCAGGGGGATGGTTTGGTCGCCTTTGTCGGCGTCGCGGCGGCGGCCGACCTTCTTCTTCGGGGCGGCGGGTGTGGCGGCGATCTCGACCATGCTGGCCGGCCGCTCCTTCGCCACGCGGTCGAGACCGAGGCCGGACATGACGGCAGCCATGCTCTGCGCGCCTTCGTCGCGGCCGGTGCGGCGGGCGTGGGCTTGGATCTGTTCGGCGTGTGTGCCGACGTAGCGGCGGCCCAAGGTTTACCAACTCCTCACCAAGCCTCGCCGCCAGATGGTCGTTTCCGCTTCCCGTGACCTTAAAAAGTGACGACCAACCCCCTTAACTTAGCGCCATTCAGGCCTGACCCCTTCGGCTCGCTCCTTGCCCGTATCAAATCCTTGCTCCGGACACCGTTGGCTCCCAGTTCGACACCGGATCATACCATGTCGGCTAACCGAATCCGACTCCCTCGCAGGAATCAAGTATTGAGGTCTCTTGCTCTTCTATTTCGAATATTACTCCGTGCACTACATCGGAATTTTCATTCGTCTTTATGATATTGCATTTACCGGAGCGGTCGCTGCTTTTTTTGTTAAATCGTAACTTGTATCCTGCTAGCCTGCATGTTTGAGGATTATTAGCTGAGGGCACGCGCGCTGTTAGTCGCTGTGTGAGCATATTTGAACCATATGCGAAGTATATCATTGTTATTGGGATTATGATAAATCGGACCTAAAGTGGGGGGATTACTTTGCTGTCGTAGCGTGGAGGGTGTGCCGATGTGACTTGGTCGGGCGCTTGGGTTCTTCGATGAGGACTTCGGCGGGGATTTTCAGGCCGTGGTGGAGGGCGCGGATCATGGCCAAGCTCAGGGGGCGTTTGCCGCTCATTACTTCGGAGACGCGGCTTTTGGTGCCGAGGTAGGGGAGCAGGTCGCTGGGTTTGGAGTCGGATTGCTCAAGGCGGAAGCGGATCGCTTCCACGGGGTCGGGCTTGGCGATGGGGAAGTGTGCTTCTTCGTAGTTCTCCACCAGCAGCGACCAGAGATCGAGTTCGGCTTCGTCGGGCGTGGACTGTTCCATGAGGCGCTCGATGTAGGCGAGGGCGGCTTTATACTCACGGTCGGTTTTGAGGACTTTGGCTTTCATGGCGGTGTGGGAGGCTAAATTTTGGTGGCGTCGATCTTGTCGTAGTCGGCGTGGGTGCCGATGAAGCGGATGAAGACGATGCGGGTGTTGAAGTGGATGCGGACGATCAGGCGGTAGGTGTTGCCTTTGATGTTAAACACTACGCGGTTGCCGGGCAGGGAGTCGGCGGAGCGGTGGCGGGCTTTGATGTCGGCGAAGGATTTCCAATCGGCGTGTTTGGTTTCGTGGAACCAAGCCTTGAGGGCCGGCTCGGCATTGGCGTGTTTCTCCCAGAAATCCTTGAGCGTTTTGCGGGAGATGATGCGCATGCGTTACGAGGAGGAGTGTTCCCGTTTTGGGAACTTGGTCAAGCTTTGCTCGGATGAGGACACGAAAATCCCGCCGGCGGTGAGGCTCGGCGGGATTTAGAGGGACGGAGTTTGTCGCGCGAAGAATACTAAGGACGCGAAGGGCGGAAGGGGATTACTTCGCGTCCTTGGCGTCCTTCGCGCGACAACGGTTTTTTTCTTACAGGGTCGCTAGGGCGGCGTTGAGGGTTTGGCTGGGACGCAGCGCGGCCGAAGCCTTGGCGTTGTCGGGTTGGTAGTAGCCGCCGATGTCGGCGGGTTTGCCTTGGACGGCGATCAGCTCGGCGACGATTTGCTTTTCGGCGGCGGTCAATTTCTCGGCCAGCGGGGTGAAGGCTTTCTTGAGGTCGGCGTCTTTGGTCTGGGCGGCGAGGGCTTGGGCCCAGTAGAGCGCGAGGTAGAAGTGGCTGCCGCGGTTGTCGATGCCGGCGCCGACTTTGCGGGCGGGGCTCTTGTCGTTTTCCAGGAACTTGCCGTTGGCGACGTCGAGGGTCTCGGCGAGGACTTTGGCTTTGGCGTTGTTTTGCGTGATGCCGAGGTGTTCGAAGCTGGCGGCGAGGGCAAAGAACTCGCCGAGGCTGTCCCAGCGGAGGAAATTTTCTTCGGTGAATTGCTGGACGTGTTTGGGGGCGGAGCCGCCGGCGCCGGTTTCGAAGAGGCCGCCGCCGTTCATGAGGGGAACGATGGAGAGCATCTTGGCCGAGGTGCCGACTTCGAGGATGGGGAAGAGGTCGGTGAGGTAGTCGCGGAGGACGTTGCCGGTGACGCTGATGGTGTCGAGACCCTTGACGATGCGTTCGAGAGTGAACTGGCAGGCGGCGGCGGGGGGCAGGATGCGGAGGTCGAGACCGGTGAGGTCGTGGGTGGTCAGGTATTGCTTTACCTTGGCGATGATTTGGGCGTCGTGGGCGCGGGCTTCGTCGAGCCAGAAGACGGCGGGGGTGTTGCTGAGGCGGGCGCGGTTGACCGCGAGTTTGACCCAATCCTGGATCGGGGCGTCTTTGGCTTGGCAGGCGCGCCAAATGTCACCGGCGGCGACGTGGTGGGCGAGGATGGTCTTGCCGGCTTCATCGACCACGCGGACGGTGCCGTCGGCGGGGATTTCGAAGGTTTTGTTGTGGGAGCCGTATTCTTCGGCGGCTTGGGCCATGAGGCCGACGTTGGGGACGCTGCCCATGGTCTTCGGGTCGAGGGCGCCGTGCATGCGGCAGAAGTCGATCACAGTCTGGTAGACGCCAGCGTAGCAGCGGTCGGGGATGAGGGCGAGGGTGTCCTGCTGTTTGCCTTCCTTGTTCCACATCTGGCCGGAGGTGCGGATCATGGCGGGCATGGAGGCGTCCACGATGACGTCGGAGGGGACGTTGAGGTTGGTGATGCCTTTGTCGGAGTTGACCATGGCGAGGGCGGGGCCGTTCGCGTAGGCGGCGGCGATGTCGGCCTCGATGGCGGCTTTCTGGTCGGCGGGGAGTTTTTCGATCTTGGCGAGGAGGTCGCCGAAGCCGTTGTTGAGGTCGATGCCGAGGGGGGCGAGGGTGGTGGCGTGTTTGGCGAGGAGGTCTTTGAAGAAGACCTTCACGGCGTGGCCGAACATGATGGGGTCGGAGACTTTCATCATGGTGGCTTTGAGGTGGAGGGAGAGGAGGACGCCTTCGCTCTTCGCGCGGGCGATGGATTTTTCGTAGAAGGCGACGAGGTCGGCCTTGCGCATGACGGTGGCGTCGAAGACTTCGCCGGCTTTGAGGGGGGTCTTGTCTTTGAGGACTTGGACGAAGCCGTCGGCTTTGACGAGTTCGATGCGGACGGTGGTGGCGACGGGCGTGGTGAAGGAGGTCTCGTTGCCGAAGAAGTCACCTTCGGTCATGGCGGCGACGTTGGTTTTGGATGAGTGCGACCAGGCGCCCATGGAGTGGGGGTGCTTGCGGGCGTAGGCTTTGACGGCACCGGGGGCGCGGCGGTCGGAGTTGCCCTCGCGGAGGACGGGGTTGACGGCGGAGCCAAGGACTTTGGCGTAGCGGGCGCGGGTGTCTTTCTCGGTGTCGGTGACGGGGTTTTCGGGGAAGGCGGGGAGGGCGTAGCCTTTGGACTGAAGCTCGGCGATGGCGGCTTTGAGCTGGGGGATGGAGGCGGAGACGTTGGGGAGCTTGATGATGTTGGCCTCGGGCTTGAGCGTGAGGGCGCCGAGTTCGGCGAGGGCATCGTGGGTCTTCTGGTGGGCTGGGAGTTTGTCCGAGAAGGCGGCGAGGATGCGGGCGGCGACGGAGATGTCGCGGGTTTCCACGTTGATGCCGGCTTGCTTCGCGTAGGCCTGCACGATCGGCAGGAAGCTGTAGGTGGCGAGCGCGGGAGCTTCGTCGGTGATGGTGTAGATGATGGAAGGCGCGGTGGAGGACATAGTAGGAAAGTGGCTAGTCTTTAGTTTCTAGCAGCTAGGAGCTAGCAGCAAAGGGCGGGCCGTGGGGGTGGTCAAAAGTAAATGCGAGGGGGGCTGATGAGAAGCGAGGGAGGCGGAGTGGATTTTACCACTAATGAATCGCACAAAGTGGTGATTCAGGGGGTGTGGCTACGGCTGATCGCCTGCGCGGATGGTCGGAGGCATCTGCTGATCGCAGATGGGGTGAGGGGCGGGGGACCGGTGCGCCGGTGGCCGGAGGACCAGAGGACAGAGGACGGGCATGGGCATCCTGCCCATGCCACGGTCGGATCCGACTCTTTCTTCTTTATCTTAATCGTTCTCTTTCGTCAGGGCGGAGGGGAGAAAGATTAAGATAAAGAGGAAAGAGAAGAGGGGGCGTGAAACCGGATCGGGTCAGAAGAGGTCTAGGAGCAGGGAGGGGACTAGGCCGAAGAGGACTATTAACTCGGCGCAGATGAGGAGGGTCAGGGTGGTGGCCAAGGGGACTCGGATCGGGGTGGCGCGGTCGGGGGCGGGCGGGGCGACCAGGGCTTGTTTCAGGACGATCAGGTAATAGTAGAGAGCGACAGCGCTCAGGGCGATGGCGAGCATCGTCAGCCAGCCGGCGGGACTGGACACGCCGTTGATTTGCAGGCTCGCGGCGAAGATGGCGAATTTACCGAAGAAGCCCGCCAGCGGTGGGATGCCGGCCAGCGAGAGGATGAAGATCGCGAGGCAGCCGGCCAGCAGCGGCGAGCGTTTGCCCAAGCCGGCGAGGTCGGTGATGCGTTCGCAGCCGCCGTTGCGCTCCAGCACGGCGATGACGCCGAACGCGCCGGCCGTGGCGACGGCGTAGGTGGACAGGTAAAAGAAGAGCGGCCCGACGCCGGAGATCTGCGCGGACATCACGCCGAGAAGCATCACGCCGGTGTGCGCGATGGCCGAGTAGGCGAGCAGGCGGCGGAGGTTGGTCTGGGCGAGCGCCGCGAGGTTGCCGAGGAGCAGGGAGGCGAGCGAGAGCAGCGCGACAATGGTCAGCCAGCCGGCCGGGTTACCGGCATGAGAGATGTCGCCGGAGAGGTGGCCGAGTCCGGGCCAGAGGATGCGCAGGAAGAGGGTGAAGCCGGCGAGTTTCGAGGCGGAGGCGATGAGCGCGGCGGACGGGGTGGGCGCGCCTTCGTAGGCGTCGGGCGCCCAGAGGTGGAAGGGCGCGGCGGCGGCTTTGAAGCCAAAGGCCACCAGCACCATCATGAGTGCGAGTCCGAGCAACGGGGACAGGCCGCCTTGGGTGGACAGCACGGCGGCGATGTCGGAGAGGTTGAGCTGTCCCGTGAGGCCGTAGATGAGGCTGAAGCCAAAGAGCAGGAAGGCCGTCGCCATGGCTCCGAGGAGGAAATACTTGAGCGCGGCCTCGGCGGACTTGGGACTGTCTTTGTCGAAGCCGGCGAGCACGTAGAGCGAGAGGCTGGCGAGCTCTAGCGCGGCGAAACCAATCAAGAGGTGGTTGGCGGCGGCCATCAGCGTGAAGCCGGTGATCGCGAAGAGGATGATGGCGGTGTATTCGGCGGGGTGGCGCGGGAGCTTGGCACCGGCGGCCACGCCGAGGGTGATGAGGCCGAGGACCAGCACGCCGCTGCGCACGGCGACGGCGAGGGTGTCGAGCACCAGGCCGTTGTCGTAAACGGGACCGAGGGCACCGGTGAGCAACGACGCGACGAGAGCGGCGACGAGCGTGAGCGCACCGACAGCGAGGGAAGTGCCCAGGCGGGTGGCGAGTGTGCGGCGGCGGCCGAAGATGAGGTCGATGGCGAGGACCAGCACGGCACCATCAATCAAGATGATCTCGGGCTGGAGGGCCTGGGCGAGCTGGGCGTAGCTGGTGTTCATTGCGCACCTCCGTGCCAGAGGACTTTCATCAGAGGCGATTGCAGACTCGGGACGATCCAGTTGAGGAGGATGTCGGGTTTGAGTCCGATGAGAATGGTGGCGGCCAGCAGGAGGAACGTGCCGGCTTTTTCGGGCCAGGTGATGGGAGCGTAGGGATGGAGGTGGAGCGTGTTGTCCTCAACACGCTCAAGCCGGTTGAGGTCAACCGGCTCCACCTTTCCGAAGAAGGAAACTTGAATGACGCGCAGGGTGAAGGCGGCGGCGATGAGCACGCCGAGGGCGGCGAGGAGGGCCCAGATCTTGGAGACCTTCCACACACCGACGAGCAAGGTGAGCTCGGCGGGGAAACCGCTGAAGCCGGGCATGCCCATCGAGGCGAGTCCGGCGATGACGAAGACCACGGCGGCGAACGGCAGCAGGCGGTGGAGCGGAAGTTTTCTGAGTTCGTCGAGCTGACGGGTGTGGGTGCGTTCGTAGACCATGCGCCCGACGACGGCGAAGAGCAGGCCGGCGATGACGCCGTGGGAAAACATTTGGAGGACCGCACCGGCGACGGCGGTGGGTTCGGCGACGGCGAGGCCGAGGAGCACGAAGCCCATGTGGCTGACGCTGGAGTAGCCGATCACGAATTTGAAGTCGTCCTGCACGAGGGCGACGAGGCCGGCGTAGAGGATGCCGATGAGGGCGAGGCCGGCGATGACGGGTTGCCAGAATTCGAGTCCGCCGGGCAGCAGCGGCATGGCGACGCGCAGGCAACCGTAGGCGCCGAGTTTCATGACGACGCCGGCGAGCAGCATGGATGCGCCGGTGGGCGCGGCGACGTGGCCGGTAGGTGCCCACGTGTGGAAAGGGAACATGCCGGCGAGGATGGCAAAGCCGGTGAAGAGGAGCGCGAAGAGTGCGACCTGCGAGGGGTGGCCGAGCGTGGCGGCGGCGGAGGCGAGTTGACTCAGGCTGAAGCCGGAGGCGTGTCCGGAGGCGTAGATCCAGAGCAGGCCCGCGAGCACGAGCGCGCTGCCGGCGAAGGAGTAGAGGGCGAGCTTCATCGCGCCATACTCGCGGTTGGTGGAGCCCCAGATCGCGATGAGGAAATACTTCGGGACGATGGCGATCTCGTAGAAGACGAAGAACAGGAAGGCGTCGGCGCTGAGGAACACGCCGTAGACGCCGCCGATGAGCGCGAGGTAGAAGGCGAAGAATTCGCCGGTGCGCTTTTCGATGTTCCAAGAGAAGAGCACGCCGGCGGTGGCGGCGAGTCCGGTGAGCACGATCAGCGTCAGGCTGATGCCGTCGACGGCGAGGTGGTAGTGGATGCCGAGCCGGGAAATCCACGGCAGGTCGATGAGCGTGAGCACCTCGGACGACGGTGTGAACCGGAACGCGGCGGTGAGCGCGACGGCCCAGGCGGAGACGGCGGCGAGGAGTGCGACCGCACGGGCCGCGGCCGCCGAACGCATCCCGGCGACGAGCGACAAGGCCGCGCCGGCGAACGACACGTAGATGGTGTAGGGCAGCAGATTCATGGCAGATGCCTGGCCCACGCGGTGACCAGCGGATTAAAGACGCTCACGAGCAGTTGCGGCCAGATGCCGAGGACAAACATCAGCACGACCGACGGGACGAGGGTGACGACCTCCAAGGCGGAGAGATCGCGGAAAGCGGCGACGCCGGGACCTTGCGGGCCGTGGAAGACGCGTTGCCAGAACGTGAGCAGGAAATAGGCGGTGGCGAAAAGCCCGAGGCACCCGACGGCGGCGGCCCACGGGACGAGACCGAAGACGCCGCGGAAAACGAGGAACTCACCGACAAAGCCGTTGAGGCCGGGCAGGCCGAGCGACGAGAACAGGGCGACTCCGCAGAGCCCGGCGAAGATCGGGGCGGACGTGCGCACGCCGCCGAAATCGTTGAGCCCGTGTTTACCGCCGGAACGGCTTTCGAGGATGCCGACGCAGAAGAACAACGCGGAGGCGGAGAGGCCGTGGTTGAACATCTGCAGGAGCGAACCGCTCAGCGCGGAGACGGAGGCCGCAGTGTGCAGGCTACCGGTGGCGGCGACGGCGAAGAGGGCGAGCAGGCAGTAACTGACGTGGTTGATGGACGAGTAGGCGACCATGCGCTTGAGGTCGCGCTGCGCCATGGCGGCGAAGGTGCCGAGGACGACACCGGCGAGGGCGAGTCCGACGAGCACGGGGGCGGCGGCGTGGAGTTGCGCGGGGAAGAGCGGCCAGAGGATGCGGAGGAAACCGTAGACGCCCATCTTCGACATGACGCCGGTGAGGAACATCGACGCGCCGGTCGGCGCTTCGGAGTAGGCCGAGGGCAACCACGTGTGGAAAGGAAAGAGAGGAACTTTGACGGCGAGACCGAGCAGCACGCCGAGGAAAATTGCGGTGAGCACGGGGCCGGTGATGGCGGCGGTGAGTCCGCCGTTGCGGGCGAGGGCGGCGAGTTCGACGAAGTCAAAGGTGCCGGTGGACGCGAACAAAGCGGCGAAACCCAGCAGCATGAACGCGCTGCCGCCGATGGTGTAGACGACGAACTGGTAGGCGGCGCGCGAGGCGCCGGGACCGCCCCAGAGTTTGATCAGGAAAAACGCGGGGACGAGACTCAGCTCCCAGAAGATGAACCACGGGAAAAAATTCAGCGCGAGGAACACGCCGAGCGCGGCGCCTTGCAGGAAGAGGAAGAGCAGGTTGAACAGACGCGGATCGCGCTCGACCTTCCACGAAGCGAGCAAGGCGATCGGCGCGATGAGCCCGGTGAGCAACACCATCACCAGACTCATGCCATCGAGGCCGAGGTGGTAGGAGACGTTGAGCCCGGAGATCCAGGCGTGTTGTTCGACGAATTGGTAACTGCCGGAGGGATCAAAGCCGGACCAGGCGAGCGCGGCGAAACCGAGCGTGGAAAGACTGAACAGCAGCGCGAGGATACGACTGGCCTTGGGACTGAGACGCGGGGTGAACGCGAGCAGGAGCGCGCCGACCCACGGCGTGAGAATGAGGGTGGAGAGCAGGCATTTCATCGGACACCTCCCAGCGCCAGCACGAGGGCCAGCACAATAAACGCGAGGGCGACGACGCGCAGGTAACCCTGCGTCTCGCCGGTTTGCGCCTGTGAGTAACCGCGACCGGTGCCGCGAACGACCGCGCTCACGCGGTCGAAGCCGTCGTTGATGTTGTCCTCGTCGAACTGACGGTTGACGGAACCGGTGAAGAGGCCGAATTGCGCAAGGAAGTTGACGAGACTGCCGATGACGCGGCGATCAAGGACGTCGGCGAAGGCGGCCAGAAAGTGGTTCAGGCGTCCGAAGGAGGCGGCGTAGAGTGGGTCGAAGCCGAGACGATTGGCGAGGGCGGCCATGACGCCGGGAGCGGCGACGGCGAGCGGATCGCGGGCGGTGGCGGTGGTGCGGAGCTTGCGGGCGTAGAGCCACCAGCCGAGGCCGAGACCGGCACCGACGAGACCGATGGAAAGCAGCATGAGACTGGGACCGCCGTGGGTCGGCTCGTAGTGTGGATCGAGCGTGGCCTGCAACCACGGCCAGTAGGGCGTGCCGACGAAACCGAGGACGACGGCGCACACGGCGAGGATGACCAACGGCACGGTCATGACGGCGGGGTTTTCATGGGCGTGTTCGGAACCGTGCGAACGGGCTTTTCCAAAGAATGTCTCGGCGACGAGGCGGGTCATGTAGAAGGCGGTGAGCAGGACGGCGGTGAGGCCGGCGTAGAGCGGGAGATGGGAGACGTCCCATTCGTGGGCGGCGTGGAGGATGGCTTCCTTGCTCCAGAACCCGGAGAACAGGAACGGCACGCCGGAGAGCGCCATCATGCCGATGGCGAAGGTGGCGAAGGTGACCTTCATCTTGGTGCGCAGACCGCCGAGCAGACGGATGTCCTGTTCATGGTGCGAAGCGTGGATGACCGAGCCGGCACCGAGGAAGAGCAGGGCTTTGAAGAAAGCGTGGGTGAGCAGGTGGAAGATGGCGGCGGTCCACGAGCCGACGCCGAGCGCGAGCATCATGTAGCCGAGCTGAGAGACGGTGGAGAAGGCGAGGACGCGCTTGATGTCGTTTTGCGCGCAGGCGATGAGCGCGCCCATGAGCGCGGTGATCGCGCCGATGAAGGCGACCACGGTGAGCGCATGCACGGGGACGGCTGGAAGCAAGGCGTCGGCCGACATGAGCGGATAGACGCGGGCGATCAGGAACACACCGGCGGCCACCATGGTGGCGGCGTGGATGAGCGCGCTGACGGGCGTCGGGCCCTCCATCGCGTCGGGCAACCAGACGTGGAGCGGGAACTGGCCGGACTTGCCGATGGCACCGCAGAAAATGAGCAGGCCGATGGCGGTCGAAAGCGCGAGACCGCAGGCGAGAGTCTGGCCGGAGAGCGAGGCGATGGTGGCGGTTTCGAGCACGCCATGACCGCCGTCAAAGAAGAGTAGCGAACCGGACGAGTCGTAGAGCCAGAGCAAGCCGAGCAGGAGACCGAGGTCGCCGATGCGGGTGGTGATGAAGGCTTTTTTGGCGGCGGCGGCGGCGGACGGTTTGTGGAACCAGAAACCGATGAGCAGGTAGGACGCGAGGCCAACGAGTTCCCAGCAGATGAAGAGCAGCAGGAGACTGTTGGACACTAGCAGCCCGAGCATCGCGGCGGCGAAGAAGCTGAGGAAACAGAAGAACCGGGAAAAGTTGGGATCCTCCTTCATGTAGCCGAGGCTGAAGATAAAGATCAGCGTGCCGACGAAGGTGACCATCACGCACATGAGCGCAGTGAGCGGGTCGAGCAGGAAGCCGAGTTGCAACGAGCCGGTGCCGAGGTCGAACCAGGCGAAGTTGAACACGGCTGGGACAGCCGGGTGTTGCAACGCACCGTGGAGCGCGAGGCAGGACAACACGAAGGCGACGGCCATGGCGAAGATCGCGCCGAGGGCGACGCCACGATGGCGGGTGAACGCTCCGAGACCGGCGACCAGCAGGGGCAGCGCGGGGATGAGCCAGATGAGGTGGACGGGAATAGTCATGGCTCAGCCTTTCAGGCGGGTGGCCTCCTGGAGCCGGATGTTTTTCTGGTGGCGGTAAACCGCGATGATGAGGGCGAGGCCGACGGCCGCCTCGGCTGCGGCGATGGCGATGCCGAAGAGGACAAACATGAGGCCGTCGTTGGACGCGGAGGCGGGACCGTAGCGCCAGAAGGCGATGAAATTGATGTTGGCGGCGTTGAGCATCAGCTCGATGCCGAGCAGCACGAGGATGGTGTTGCTGCGGGCGAGCGCGCCGGTGAGGCCGATGCAGAACAGACCGGTTGAAAGCAGGAGGCAGAGATGGAGCGGAGTCATTGGGCGTCCTCCGGGTCGGATTTCTTGTCGGTGGCGGCGATCACGGTGGCTCCGAGCAAGGCCACGGTGAGGATCACGCCGACGATGAGCAGGGTGGCACCGTGACTCTCCATGAGATCGAGGCCGATCTGTTTTACGGTCGCGTTGGGGGCTTCGGCTGCGGAAGGCTTGAACGACGTGGACAACACGGTGGCGGTGATGACGCCGGCCACACTCGCGCCGATCAGGACGGCGGCCAGCGCACGGGCGCGGCTGGCGGGTTCCGCAGGCTGGCGGTCATCGAGATTTTGGCGGGTCAGCAAGACGGCGAAGAGCACGACCATCGAGATCGCGCCGACGTAGACGAGCACCTGGGCGAAGGCCACGAATTCGGCGCCGGCCCACAGGTAGAATGCGGCGACGCCGGCCCAACTGGCGATGAGCAGCAAGGCGCTGTGGATCAAGTTGCGCAGCACCATGGCGGTGGCGGCGGAGCCGAGCATGAGCACGGCGATGAAGATGAGGGCGACGGTCATGGTGCGTAACGGTAGGTGCGCGGCGCGAAGCCGGCGGTGAGAGTGCGACCCATGGCGATGAACGGAATGACGATGACCGCGAGGGAGACGCCCCAGCGGACGAGTTGCAGTGGACCGGACCAGCCGGAGGTGAGCGACCAGAAGGCGGCGTTGCCGACGTTGATCAACGCGAGCGGCACGAGGAATTGCCAGGAGAGGCGAGTGAGCTGGTCGATGCGCAGACGGAGCAACGTGCCGCGCACCCAGATGAAGAAGACGATCATGCCGATCAGCTTCAGCATGAACCACAGGTAGGACGGGATAAACTCCAGGAAGGCGCACGGGGCCTGCCAGCCGCCGAGGAAGAGGGTGACGCCGAGACCACTGAGGGCGGTGAGACCAAAATACTCGGCCATGAAGAAGAGCGCGTATTTGAAGCCAGAATACTCAGTGAGGTGGCCGGCGATGAGTTCGCTTTCGGCTTCGGGCAAGTCGAATGGCGAGCGGTTGGACTCGGCCAGCGCGGAGATCAGGAAGATGATGAAGCCGGCGAAACCCCACGGCGTGAAGACGAACCAGTGTGGCAGGAGGCCGAAGGACCAGTTGCCCTGCGCGACGACGATCGTCTGCGTGGAAAGTGTGCCGGTGATGAGCACGATGGGCACGACGGAAAGGATGAGTGGCAGCTCGTAGCTGATGAGCTGGGCGAGCGCGCGCATGGCGGCGAGCAGCGAGTATTTGTTACGGCTGGACCAGCCGGCCATGAAGATGGCGAGCTCGGTGGCGGAGCCGGCGGCGAAGAAGTAGAGCAACGCGGCGTCGATATCGACCGGGATGAGGAACCGGCCGAACGGCAGCACGGCGAACGTCATCAGCGAGAAGGCGACGACGACGACGGGGGCGAGGAAGTGCAGGAGCTTGTCGGCGGCGGCGGGGACGATGTCCTCCTTGGTGAGCGCCTTGACGGCGTCGGCGAAGGGCTGGCTGAGGCCGAAGAGCGTGTGCTTCAAGTGCCACGGCAGGATGGAGAACCTGGGCAGGCCGGTGCGGTTGGGCCCGCGGCGGTTTTGGAGACGGGCGAGGAGCTTGCGCTCGGCGATGGTCGTGAAGGCGAAGAACAGGCCGAAGACGGCGAGCACGGCCACGATGGTGATCAGGTGGTGGGCGAGCCACTGGACCGGAACGGGGAGGACTTGCACAACGGCGTCGCGCAGTTCCAGGGGCGCGCGCTCCAGAAAAGAGCCGGCGGGGGGAAGGGCGCTCATACGGTGGTCGCGGAGACTTTGGGGGCGGACGCCACGGGCGCGTCTGCTGAATTGGACGGTGCGGTTGCTTTGGCGGCGGCTGCGGCGGCTTTCGCGGCGGCGGCGGCCCTGGCCTTTTCCTCGGCGGCTTTGCGGTCGGCGGCGAGACGGGCGTCCACCTCGGCGGCTTCGACCGGGTGGATCTGGTGATAGTAACTGTTGGGCTTGGCGAGCTGGTCGCGGGTGAGCAGCAGTCCGGTGAAACGGTCGGTCGCGGTGACCTCGAAGACCTTGTCCATCTTGATGGAATCGAACGGGCAGACCTCGACACAAATCTGGCAACCCATGCACACGGACGTGTCGATGTTGAAGACGGCGGGGTAGAACTGGGGTTTGCCGGAGGCGTCGGGCTTCTTGTCCTTGCTGCGCACGATGACGATGCACTGCGGCGGGCATTCCTTTTCGCAGGTCAGGCAGGAGACGCAGCGCAATGTGCCGAGCGGATCGTCGGCGTTCTCGCTGATCAGGAACGGAAAGTTGCGGTAGGCCTCGGGCAGGACGGTGCGCTGTTCGGGATACTCGACCGTGACCAGCCGTTTCGGGTCATGGTAACTGCCGAGGAAGTTTTTCGCGGTGACCGCGAGACCATTGATGATGCCGGAGCCGAGCATGGGAGTTAGCGGTCCACTTCGCCGAGGACGATGTCGATGCTGCCGAGGATGACGACGGCATCGGCGATCGTGTGACCGAGGCACATTTCCTCGAGCAAGGTGAGGTTGATGAGGGAGGGAGGGCGCACGCGGTAGCGGTAGGGATTGGGTCCGCCGTCGCTGACGAGGAAGAAACCGAGCTCGCCCTTGGGACCTTCGAGACGGGCGTAGGCCTCGCCGGCCTTGGGCCGGTGTCCGCGTTGCTTGGCCTTCGGGTCCATGACGGGACCGGCGGGAAGATCGCGGAAGGCCTGCGCGAGGATTTTGACGGATTCGCGCATTTCGAGGATGCGCATCATGTAGCGGTCGTAGGTGTCGCCGTGGTCGCCGAGCGGGACGCGGAAATCGAAGCGCGGGTAGAAGCCGTAGCCGTCGACCTTGCGGATGTCGTAATCGACGCCGCTGGCGCGGAGGCCGGGACCGGTGATACCGGCGTTGACGGCGCGGACGGGATCGAGGCGGCCGATACCCTGGGTGCGGGCGAGCAGGATCTCGTTGCCCGTGAGCATGCGCTCATACTCGTCGAGGAAGCGCGGGAAATTTGCGACCAGCTGGCGGGCGGCTTCGAGCCACTCGGGCGTGGGATCGACGCGGCAACCGCCGAAACGCTGGTAGTTGCACATCATGCGCGAGCCGGTGAGGGACTCGAAGAGATCGAGGATTTTTTCGCGCTCGCGGAAGGCGTAGAGCAGCGGGGTGAACGAAGTGCCGAGGTCGTTGAAGAGGAAGCCGACGAGGCAGGCGTGGTTCACGATGCGCGTCATCTCGGCCATGATGATGCGCAGATACTGGGCGCGGTCGGGGACGGGCTGGCCGAGGAGTTTTTCCACGGCGAGGGCGTAGGCCCAGTTGGTGGACATCGAGCACAGGTAGTCGAGCCGGTCGGTGTAGGGCATCGACGCGAGATAGCTGGTGTTCTCGGCGATCTTTTCGTGGTTGCGATGGAGGTAGCCGAAGACGGGCTTGAGCTTGACGATCTGCTCGCCGTCGAGCGTGGCCACCATGCGAAACACCCCGTGGGTGGACGGATGCTGCGGTCCCATCGAGACCTCCAGCAAGTCGCCGTGAAACTGGTCGTGGACCTGACGGACGGTCGGGCCGGGGAGGGTGGCGATCATGACGTGGTTCCTCCGGTGGCGGTCTGGTGGGCTTTGGCCTTTTCGAGAATGGCACCGTGGGCGGTGGGCTCCCATTCGTAGTCGTCGGGTTCGACGTAGTCCTTACGCATCGGGTGGTCTTTGAACTCGTCCCACATCAACAAGCGGCGCAGGTCGGGATGGCCGTCGAAGACGATTCCGTAGAGATCGAAGATCTCGCGTTCCTGGAAATCACAAGATCGCCAGACCGGCGTGAGCGAAGGCAGAGTGACCGCGTCGGTGCGGTTGGCGGTGCGCAGGCGGATGACGACGGGGCCGTGTTTCAGCGCGATGGAGTAGAGGTGGTAGACGGCTTCCAAATAGCCGGGCTCGATGCGCACGGTTTTGGTTTCGACGACCTTGGCCGGTCCGCCGTCTGGGCCGGGCACGGACGTTTTCACAGTGTCGGTGATCTCCTTGTCCGGCCAGTCGATGCCGGTGGCGTTGGAGCAATAATCGAGGCGCAGCTCGGGGTCATCGCGCAGAAAACGCGCGATGTCGCGGGCATTGGCGGGGGCAAGCAGGAGCGAGTGCTCGGCGGCCGCGCCGGGATTGGTCACGAGGATAACCTTGCCGGCCGGGAAGCGGGCGAGGAGACGGTCGCGGATTTGTTCAATGGTATCCATGTCAGACGGCTGGCGGGGACGGAGGCGACCAGAGGGATTCGTTCTTGGACGGCACGAGGTCGTGTTCGCCGTATTCGGGAATGGGATATTCGCTGGGCAAGTCGGCGCGGGTGTGGCGGGCGGCGTCGGGGCCGGTGAGCTTTTCGGCTTTGATCTGCTCCTGGAGCTTCATGAGGCCGTTGAGCAAGGCCTCGGGGCGGGGCGGGCAACCGGGGATGTAGATGTCGACGGGGACAAAACGGTCGATGCCCTTGACGACGTTGTAGCCCTGTTTGAACGGACCTCCGGAAATGGCACAGGCGCCCATGGCGATGCAGTATTTGGGCTCGGGCATTTGGTTCCAGAGACGGACGACCATCGGGGCCATCTTTTTGGTGACCGTGCCGGACACGATCATAAGGTCGGCCTGGCGGGGGGAAGGGCGGAAAATCTCGGCTCCGAAGCGGGCGATATCGAAGCGGGCGGTGGCGGCGGCGATCATCTCGATGGCGCAGCAGGCGAGGCCGAATTGGAGCGGCCAGATGGAGTTGGAGCGACCCCAGTTGTGGAGCTCCTCGATGCACGTGATGAGGACGCCGTGACGGCGAAGTTCCTCACGGTCGGCATCGGAGATGTTGCCGGCGGCGGGAAACGGGACGGGCTGGTCGGAGGGAGTGTTCATTTCCATTCGAGGTGACCGCGGTGCCAGGCCCAGACGAGTCCCTCGGCGAGCATTAGAATGAAACCCAGCATCGCCAAAAGGGCGCCGGCGGGCAGATCGGTGAAGGCGACGGCAAAGGGCAAAAGGAACAGCACCTCGACGTCGAAAATCAGAAAGAGAATCGCGTAGAGGTAGTAGTGGGCCTTGAACTGGATCCACGAGTCACCGGTGGCGGCGAGGCCGCACTCGTAAGTGGAGTTTTTCAGGACACCCGGTTTGGCGGGTTGAAAATACCGAACCCAGAGCTGCGCGACTCCCAGCATAAGTAGCGGGAAGGCAATCGCTACCCCGAGAAACAGGGTGAGGAACGCGTAAGGGTGGCCATTCATTTATAGATTTAGCTTTAATAGCTAATCTACTTTGGCGGCATCCTACCGACAATGGCCAAGCCGTCGTGTTTCTTGGCAGAATCTCCGCACTATTTGTCTTATTCATGCGTGGTTTGTCCTGAACATGCACGCGTTCGTGCTACTCTTTTACTAGTAGGACGGAGGACTAGATTCGGGCGCGGGGACTGTGGCCGAATTTTTGGCGGTAGGCGCGGCAAAAGGTGTTGGCGCTGGCGTAGCCGCTGGCGAGGGCGATGGTCTCGACGTCGGTGTCGAGCGAGGCGGCGAGCATGCTGCGGGCTTGTTCGAGGCGCAGGCGGAGGAGGAGGGCACCGGGGAATTCGCGGTAGCGGCGGGTGAACTCGCGGATGAAGTGCTCGCGACTGACTGAGCATTTTTCGGCGACGAGCTTGAGGTTGATGGGCGAGCGGAAATGACTGCGCAGGTAGTGGTGGCCGAACTCGATGGGGTCGGTCGTGCGGGCGCCTTGGACTTGTTCGCGGTAGAGCGCGGATGACGTTATCTTGCACTGGGAACTTATGCTGATGCGCGACCAAGCCGTTGACCCCGGCGTTTACCCAGATAGCACAATCAGCCCTCCCCCTATGCTTCAATTGCGCGCCACTGACTATTTTTCTGTGCCGGAGCTACCGGTAGCCGTGCTTTCCATGCCTTCTCAGCTGGCTACACCATTGCATCGCCATGATTTCGCAGAGTTGGCGATTATTACGGGCGGGGCGGCATTGCACGTCACGGAGCAGGGGAGTTATCCTGTCGCGGCTGGAGACGTCTTCTTTATTCCTCCTGAACAGGTTCACGGCTTTTCCAAACCGAGCAGCCTGAGTCTGTGCAATGTGCTCTTTCTACCCAAGCGGATGCAGGGACCTTCCAAGGTGTTGCAGGCCATGCCGGGTTATCAGGCGCTGTTTGAATTGGAGCCCAGATATCGTGATGCGCAAGGCTCGGTCGGGCACCTGAGACTGCCATCCACCGAGTTGGAGCGGGTGATCGCGTTGGTGCGGGAAATCGAAACCGAGTCCAAGTCCTATGCCCCCGGCGGCGAAGACATGTTGCAGGCGATGTTCATCCAACTTGTGGTGATGTTGTCGCGTAGTTACGGAAAGCACTCGTCGGCAGGGGGCCGGAGGTTGCTCGCGGTGCAAAAGGCTATTCGTCGTATCGAGTCGAGTCATACGGAGATAATCAGTATCATTGAACTTGCGAGATTGACGGGAATGGCTCCGACCACCTTCAAGCGGATATTTAAAACAGTGACGGGTGTATCACCGATCAACTATGTGCTGCAGCTCAGGCTGGCGCGTGCATGTCATCATTTACGTGACGTTGAAAAAACAGTGACGGAGGCGGCCATGGCAGCCGGGTTTAACGACAGCAATTATTTTGCACGCCAATTCCGCCAGCGTATGGGGTGCACGCCGCGGGAATGGCGTGTCTCCAACCGCGTTGGCAGGTGAATGCGCTGCGAGCGTGGTTGCCTGATAGCTTCTCGCAATTTCCTGCTACACAACAGCTCGTTTGCTCGGCGTAAACTTGGTTTCGTTTGGCCTGTTCTGGGCTGCTACGGCACAATGGCGCCATGCTTGGTTAGGAGTTGGCGAATGTCGTTGATGGGTAACTCGCGAATATCGAGATCACGGGCGGCGGACAGCGAGGCCGCGGCTCCGGCAACCTGGCCCATGGCCATGCACGAGGCTTGCACGCGGAAGGCGGAGTTTGCCTCCTGATCCCCGCTCGCACAGCGACCAGCCACGATGAGGCGACGGCTGCCTTTGGGGAGTAGGGCACCTAGCGGGATCGTTGGGAAGATGCCTTCCTCCAAGTAACGCGTATCAATGCCTCCTCGACCTGCGATCGAGTGCAGATCGATGGGATAAAAGCTATGGCACAGCGAGTCGTCCCAGATGCGGCCGGTCGCGTAGTCGTTCCGCGTGATGCGTGTGTCGCCGTCGATGGTCACTGTCTCGCGAATGCCACATTCCGGCGCGCACCATTCAATCTTGAATTGCTCCAGTCCGGGCTGGACGCGGAGGAAGCGCACGATGCGGAGCATGGCGGCGCGTGCCAACAGTTCGGCCCGGGTCTTACCTTCGCTGGTGGACGCGTCGATGCCGGGCACATGGATCGAGTTGCCACCACGATTATGCAGAAACGCGGAGACGGGTCGGTGCGCGGCCTGAAAGTCGGATCGCTGCATATTGCCACCGGTAACCTGCGCTTGGAAGGCTTGTTCCAGCGCATCCAGATTGAGTTTCTCCATGTCATAGCCTCCTGCTCGCATGACCAGCGTGCCGGGTTGGAGCCCGGCATTTCGATGGAGTGGCATTCCTGCGAGGCCAACGACATTGGCGTCGCCGGTGCAGTCAACCAGCACATTGGTGCGCAGGTGGCGAAGCCCCTCCTTGCCGCACACGGTAACGTGCCAGCCGTCGCCCTCGTTCTCCACGCCGGCAACCATCGTGTGCAGGAGCAGGTCGGCTCCGGCTTCTTGTATCAGATGATCGGCCATGGCGGCATGCACGGGTGCATTGACCAGAATCTGCATTCGCCAGTGCCGGCCTTCGCGCCAACTGGAAAAATCGGGAAGAGAGTCCCCGGCCTCGCGCACAGAGGAGGTCACCCATTCCCAGCCGATGCCGGCGATCACCTGTCGCCCCCATGCATGAAACAATCCGGGAAAATTTACTCCGGCCAGCGTGGTCGTTCCTCCCAAGATGCCGCTTTTCTCGACGAGCAGGGTGCGTGCGCCGGCCCGGGCGGCCTGCACCGCCGCCACTACGCCGGCGGAACCGCCGCCGACCACCAGCACATCATTAAGAGGGGACATATTCATGTAGACAGCTTGTGGAGACGGACCTTGAGAAACAAATGGTAAGGGCTACATTAATTAACTAATTTATTATATATTTTTATGAAGAAAAGCCTGTCATCCCATTCTGGAACCATGCGGTTCATTGAATGGGCGAGCCTGCAATACCACCTGCTGTGGGCGTATGACGGGCCGGCACCTGAGGTGGCGAGAGTGGGGACCTACACTTCTGAGGACACTTCCTGCTGGCTGCTCCGGAAGGGGGCTGTGGTCTTGAGGACAACGGGGCAGGCCGCGGTTACGGTGCACCCCGGGCAATGGGTTTTTGTGGCGTCGCCGGGGAGGCATCAACGATTCAGTCCGGACGCAGAACTGCTGTCCCTGCACTTCCAGCTTACTTGGCCCGGTCGTGTGACCGTGGTGAATCGCGAGCGGAATCTCGTCATCTCGGCGGATAAGATTCCGCAGCTTGAACGGGCCGCGCGCCCCGTGGTGAGGTTGCTTGCCCGGACATTTCCAGGCGCAGGGGCATTCCTCCCCGGTATGCGATGCACGCGGGAGGCCTATCTCCGGGTTCAGTCGTTACTGCCGCCGTTGCTAAACGCGTATTTGGATGCTCAGGACACGTTGGGTAATTTACCCGCCATGCAGTCAGGGATCGACGAGCGTGTGCTGCGCGCTTCGGCGGAAATTGACCGCATGCCTATCGATCAAACGATGTCGGAAGCGAGGCTGGACCGGCAACTGGGGTTAAGTCGTTCGCATTTGGATGCGCTCTTTGTCGCCCAACTGGAGACCACTCCGCGACGCTATCTGGAAGGCCGACGTCTTACCGTAGCCGAACGCCTGCTCAAGCAGACACAGCGCAGCGTAAAGGAGATCGCTATCGAACTCGGCTTTCGGCACTCCTCGCATTTTTGTATGTGGTTTAAGCGCTTGCGCGGGCGGAGTCCCACCGAGTTCAGGAAGGGGTGAATCAGCGCGCTGGCGAGGAGATGGCCGGATTCGGTTGAGTGCGATTTACCAAGGATAATCGTGCGGTGACGCCATCGGCCCAATCTCCCGTGATGGTTACTGTCTTGGGCTGGGCGGGCACGCCGTGTTCGTTGTGGTGGATCTGTTCCACAATCAATTCGATGGCGGCGGCGCCGAGGCGGGCATTGTTCAGGTTGATACCACTGAATGTCGCCTGATCTCGCTGCAGGTTGAGACTGGCGAGGGCGACATCCTCCGGCACGCGTTGGCCGAGATCTTTCAGCCACCAGCCCACGATGTGTTGCAACACGAGGATCGCGTCTGGGCGATACTGCTCGAACCAAGTATCGAAGCCGTCGGGCATCCCGGTATCCGGCAGGCGATAATGCCAGAGAAACGGAGGTATGCGGTCTTCGGCGGGCCATTCGGCCTGTGCCGCCAGATAACCGCCGACGCGCTTGAGCTGGGTGCGTTGATTGTCTTCGTGACGGATGGCGAGGCCGATCCGGCGATAGCCCAGTTTACGGAGACTGTCTGCGGCGAGTGTTGCGGCGTAGAAATGGTCGTTGTCCGCGCGGTGGAGCTGCTGGTTGCGATAAGAGTAGCCGATGGCAGCGCAGGCAAATTGGTCCCAATCGAAGTCGATATCGGTGCGCGGAAACGGGTCGGCCAGCGGGGCGAGGATGGCGCCGGGGATACCGCGGGCGCGCAGGACACCGCGCATGCGGGTTCCGGTCATGCCGGGTTCGACCAGGGAGAATTTCTCGACCTTGTAGCCCAGTGTGCTCGCACGCTCGACCGCGCCGTAAAAAATATCCGCCGCGTGAGTGCGCCCCGGCTCAAGTTCAGTGAGGTCGGTATTGGTGGTGAGATAGGCGATGGTCGGATGGGATGTCGCCGGACGTCCGTTGCGCAGCTGAGCCATCAGCGCGGAGACGAGCGGATTCGTCCGATAGCCGAGACGCGTAGCTATTTTTTGAATACGAATACAGGTTTTTTGAGGGAGACTAGGGTGGTTGCGCAGCGCACGGCTGACGGTGACTTTCGAGACCTTCGCTTTGGTGGCGATCAATTTAATTGTGATAGGCTTTCCCATAATTGATATGAAGTTGTGTTATATTTAGCTAACGGGTTACACAACCTTATAATCGTGTCGGATGCGAATGAGGGGCACTTCTGGGATAACAGTTAGAGAACTCCCCGTTGCTTACTTGGTGGCCGCTTCCCCCAGCTTTTGGGCGGCCCCGTCTTAGTTCCATACCCCATGAAAACACCCCATCCACACCTGTCTGTTTCCTCCGCAATAAAATCGAGTCTTCTGATGGTCTTATACGGTTCTATTTTAAGCGGTGCGCTCGTTGCCGGCCCCAACGGCAGCGGTGTTTTTGGACGTTATGTTCCGCTCAACATTTTATGGAGATGCACCTCCGGTTCCGATAGCTTCACGTCCACCAATATGACGGAGGCGGGCAATTATTCGCTTTCCGGGCAGGTTGCTTACATTCCGGCCAATCCTATTAGCGGGATTTCCAACGCTGCATTTTATCGGCTGAGGAAGGGCGGTGACCACATGGACTCGGTGTCGACGAATGAAGGGGGATACGCGTTGGAGCAGGCACTCGGGTATCCGCTGGCCTCCGCAAATGCCTTGGCTGGCCTGACTCCTATTACCCGTTGGCGTAATACCTCCAATGGCGACCACGCCACTTTGGATCATATCGATTCGTTGCCTGGATATGTTAAGGAGGGCGCCTTGGGCCGTTACGGCTTTGCTCGTTACGACGACATGAGCGAAGTATTGATCCGCTGCCCCTCTGCGGGAACGGCCGGCGGGGTAGCGGTGGAATCCAACGCGGTCGCAGGTGGCAGCATATGGCAGTGGTATTGGAATGGGACTTCCTTCATCAATCACTCGGATCTGGGGCGACAGATGCAGACGTCGATCGCCCAAGGGCTGAACGCAGATGGCACTACGAGTCCGCAGGCGCTGACCGAGGCAGGAGACAAGTATCCGCTGTATTCAAATCCGTCTTTCGCTCATGGCGCGCCCTGCTCGGAGCTGCGCAATATGTCAGGGGTGTCGGGACAGGTTTCGCGTGGCATTCCCCTGGAATGGCATGCCCTTAATGGCGGACCGCAGCAGCCTTCGCTCGATATCGATGCGGTTTTGGGAAAAGACATTTATCTCAACTATATGATGCCAGATGGCATCAACCGCAATTGGCCCGTCGCCAAGTATGTGGCTTACGTAAAGATTCCAAATACGGCGCAAGTGCGGGCTGCCGAAATCCCGACAGTCTATCTGCCGGGCAATTTCAACCGATTCTACACCTACGATGCCGGATTACCTGGCCAGCCTGGAACGTTGACGGAGGTGACCGCGCAGATGCCTGACGGCACGGTCAATCCGGGATGGGCGAAGTATTTTGCGCCCGCATCCAAATATGGCGGCGTGATTGTTTCCGATGCGACTGGCGCGAAAGCGATGGGCATGTATGCAGCCATGACCACCGCGCCTTATCCGGGATGCGCGACCATGTTTGGCCTGTGGAAGTTCATAAATCCAAACGGACCTCACTCCACGACTTCTGCGTCATGTGTGAAGATGAGTGTGTGGCGGGGCATCAATGCGGCAAATCAAGGCACGGCGACCATCAATGCCGGAGTGAACCAATACAACTCATGGGTGATGACCGATACCGTGGCTAACATTGCCCAATACATGGATATGCTGCGATCTCAGGCCGCGCAGGGAGTTCGTTAAGCCGCAGAGCAACGGGTAATTTTAAATGAACATACCATTCCTAGTCGCTTGTCTTCGACTCTTGGTCGCATGCCGGCAAAATTCGGGTTTCGCGACGCTTCTCTTGTGCGTCATTTTCTCGGTCACGACGCATCGGGTCGGCGCAGCTGCCGATTCGCCCGCCTCGATCTGGATCGATTCCGAAAACACGGTCACGAACAATTTCCGGCGTGGGCATGTGCTTGCCGAAATGCGCGCCGACGCAGTCGGTGCGGCGGGAGGTCAATACATGGCGGTTCAGGTCGGGAAGACGGCTGGGGACGCACCTTATTTCGCAGAATACCAAGTGGAGGTGAAAAGGTCCGGAAACTACAAACTGTGGCTGGCTGGATCTCCGCAGAACGCGGGTTGGGCTTCGCCGTTATATCTCCGTATTGACGACATGCCCTTCATCTCGCTCGCGGGCCGCCCGACTCTGAGCAAGGTCTATGGTCTCAAGCCACTCATTTACTTTGGATGGGTCAACGCCGGCACTTACGATCTGTCCAAGGGTGCGCATCGCCTGCGTCTCGAGGTGCGAGATGTGCGGGCGGCAGACCAGGACTACGTCGCTTTTTTCGACTCACTCTGGCTTACCCAGGATCTTGACGCCATACCTGAGGGCATTGCTCCCGAGGGTTCCGGACAAGTGCCGTGGGAAAGGCAGGTGAAGGAGAAGGGATTCGACCCGTTGGTGTCCACAATCCGGGCGGAATATTATAAGAAGCGGCTGTCGGCGGCGCGTGAGTTCGACGGCGGGTCGCTCGCAGAAATCGAAGCGAAGCTGCTCGCGCGGCCCTTGCCTGGATCCAGCATAACCGATCCCGGCCCCTTTGAGTTTGGCGTGCACGGGATGGAAGTGCCGTTTGTTCGGGCGGGCGTGAATGAGGCTAAAATCCAACACGCTTATGAACTACTGGCACGGGTGGGAGTTCAGAGCTTCCGCACGGCGGAGTCGTGCTGGCATCGATTAGGGCAGAACTACGACAACTTCAAGGAACTCGACTATCAAGTGGATAGCTCGGCGCGTTACGGGATGACTCAATTGCTCACCGTGGGGTATCCGCCTGCTCCTTACCGAGTTTCAAAAAGCAGTGGGCTTTCTGCTGTAAAACCCGAGTATTATGGCAAGTATCGTGATTACTTGGAGCGTGTGTTGAAGCGTTATGCTGGCCGTGGCGTAATCCGTTACGTCGAGTTGGGGAATGAAGTGGATGCGCCCAACCCGTGGTGGCGTGATTCGACACCGCAAATGTATGTGGACGAAATGAAAATCGTCCACGAGGTAACCAAAAAAGTTGAGCCAACGGCATCCACTGTGGCTTTTGGGGCGACCTATTCGCGCAACGAAACGCGGGGAGGCCCAGACGGGGGACGGCGCTTCATACGGCAATGCTTCGACCTTGGTATCGCAGACTACGCCGATGCTTACTCTATCCATTATACTTGGCCGCTAGCCCAAAAGGATTTCGCGGCATTTATCCGTCGTGAGGAGGCTGCGCGTGGATTACCGGAAAAACCCATCCTGAATACTGAAGAGGCGGGCTATGGCCATCCGTCGGACATACTCAAGCTGTTTGCCCGGGACTTTTACCTATATGGAATGCCCCGCGTGGATTACTATCTCGCTCGCGATTGGTATGAGGCGGGCACGCTCATCTATTCGGGCTTATTTGATCTCAATTGGAATCCGAAGCCCCGCCTGCTCGCCTATGCGGCTGCCGTCGATGCAATGCGTGGTCGCGTTCTGGTCGGTATGTTGAAGGATGACGACAATCGGGAGGTTTATGTTTTGGAGACGAAGGAGAAAGAAGACAGGAAACGTCCTCGTTATGCGATCGTTGCTTGGGTTAATTCAAAGCAGATTCTGGAATTTCATGCACCAGGGATCCGGCAGTCGTTGCCTGCGTTGCGACGTGAATTAACGGGCCTGCAAGGCGCGGAGGCGGCCCAGCATTGGAATCTTGATCCTATTCCTGTTCCCCATTCTGGCGTAATTGAGATTGGGCAGTATCCCGTCGTCATTTTCACTGATCAGAAGCCGGGGTGGGAACTCATTGCTCCTGATAAGTGGCTCGAAATACAGGCATATCAAGATTCCTCGGTAGAGGCACTCGTTCCCGTAAAATAAAAATTATAAAACAAGATTATGAATACACGAATCGTTTCTCTTCTCGGCGCACTGGTTCTGGTGCCACTTACCTCTTGCTGGGCTGATACACTATGGCTTTCCGCTATCGATGCAACGGCTACCACCCCGCAGGTGGCCTTAATTGGAGCAGCGAAGGGCGTTGAGGCAAACGGAACGCGTATCCTGCAACTGCAATCTTTCGTGGAAGGGCCCCATCAAGTGTCGTTCAAGTTTTCGGTGAAGAAGTCTGGCACTTACAAAATCTGGGCGGCCACCACGCCGCAGACATCCGGTTGGGCTTCTCCCTTTCTTGTATTGCTTGATGGCAAGCCGATGGGAACGGCGACGGATCAATCAATCGCTCTACAGCACAGTGGTCCTGTCTACGGTTTTTCCAACAATCCAGGCCTCTTCCAATGGTATCTTTTCGGGGAAAAGTTGCTTACCTCTGGCGAGCACCAAGTGGCCTTTCGTATAACTACACGGCGGGCAACGAAGGAGGCGCAAGGTCAGGCTTTTGCGTTCTATTTTGATACGCTCTTGGTGACGGATACTGCGGCCCTGGTTCCGTCCGGGGCTGATGCGAAAGAAACGACGGCGAAATGACGACAAGTAGGCACATGGCGATGCAAGTGATCTCTCACCGTCTATCCGTAATTATTATGTCAGTGCATGCGATGGGGTGGATGTTGTTGCTGGCATCCACAATATACGGCGCTGATACCGCCGCTCTAAAACCAGCCGTCTGGATTGAGGCGGAAAATACGAATGACACAAATTTCTTACCGGGTGCGGGACCAGCGAACATCTCCCGGCAAAGTCCAGGTGTATCCGGTGCAGCCTTTCTTACTCTGGCGGCTAAAAAACCGGATACAGGCGAACTGCCGTTCTATGCCATTTGGAAATTTCAGGTGTCTTCATCCGGTGTGTATCGCTTATGGGCGGGTATTTCCCCTCAGGATGTTGATTGGACATCGCCGTTTTTGCTGAAATGCGATGATGGCCCGGCAATCAGCTTGGAGAATCGCCATACGCCTAGCGGTGTCTATGGCCCCCCCCCTCGCAACCAATTTGAGTGGATAGATGCGGGCACCGTGACGCTTACGGAGGGGGATCATATGCTGCGACTAGAAGCAATCCGTCCGCGGACTAGTGCAAGGGATGATCTTTATCACGGATTTGCCGACGCCTTTTTCCTCACTCAAGAACTCGATTATGTGCCAAAGGGAGTATATCCAAAATACTCGCCACATCGGCCTTGGGCAGAGGTTTTGGGTGATACGCCATTGGCGGACTTCATCCTGAAGCTACAATTGCCCTTCTATCAAAGAAAACTGGCGCAAACGGATGAAGGCTTCGGGGAGGACGTTGAACAAGAGATCGAGCGAAAGCTGATGGGCCGCGCTTTACCTGGACCGAAGATTGGAAATCCTGGAGCTTACGAATTCGGTGTTCACGGCATGGAAGCTCCCTTTGTCCGTAAGGGTGTAGATACGGGAAAAGTTCAACATGCCTACGAGCTGTTAGCTCGTGCGGGCGTTCAGAGCCTGAGAACGGCTGAGTCAGGCTGGCACCGATTGGGACGCAGCTACGACAATTTTACCGAGCTTGATTATCAGGTGGACAGCGCGGCCCGTTATGGGATGACGCAAATGTTCACGGTTGGCTATCCTCCGTATCCTTACAGTGTGGCACGCCAGCTTTCTGCCGTGCGTCCCGAGTATGTAGGGATGTATCAAGATTACCTAAAAACAGTGCTGCAGCGTTACGCAGCGAGAGGTGTGATCCGTGGAGTAGAGCTGGCGAACGAAGTCGATGCGCTCAATCCATGGTGGGTGGATTCCACTCCCGAGATGTATGTCCGGGAAATGCACTTGGTGAAGAATGCGGTTGAGCAGTATGCTCCCAACGCCCTGGCGGTCGCATTTGCGGCAACATATGGTCGAAATGAGGTGATGGGGGGGCGGGCGGGAGGTCGCCGGTTTATCCGGCGTTGCTTCGATCTCGGCATCGATACCGTCGCCGATGCCTACTCGCTCCACTACACTTGGCAGCTTACGGAACGCGATTTCCCCGCATTTTTTAGAAGGGAAGCTCTGGCACGTAATCTCCCGGAAAAACCGCTGATCAATTCGGAGGAAACATCCCACGGCCCGCCTTCGGATCTCATCAAGCTTTTCGCCCGCGACTTCCTGTTGTATGGAATGAAACGAGTCGATTACTTCATGTCGAAAGATTGGTTTGAACTCGGCACGTGCAAAGTAATCGGACTTTTTGATCTCCAATGGAAACCTAAGCGTCGTTTGCTCGCATATGCGGCAGCAGTGGACGCGATTCAGCATCGGCAACTCGTTGGGATGTCAGAGCCAGTGCCAGGTGCGGAAGCTTATGTGTTACGCTGGGTGGGCGAGGGCCAAGCACCTGGGGCGGAATATGCGACCATCATATGGAAAGAAGGCACCCCTACGATGGTTCGCGGATGGATGGATTATATGCGCGCGATCGATTGGAAACTTGATGATGTTTCCTCAACTACCGGATCTGTAGAGGTAGGTGAAAAGCCTATAATTGTTTTTAGCAAGTCGGCCCCGACTTGGGGGCTCATCACGCCGGCACAATGGCTTGAGCGTGTTCGAATTGATGAAGGCAATATCGCGCCGATAGTGCCACAGTAGAAGCTCCATTGGCCAAGGAACCAAACGCATCGTTTTCCGACAGCATCAGAATTGCACTTCAGGGCCCGTAAGATCAACTGCTTAAGTTTCATTATTTAATTTTGTATCTAATTTATGAATAATTATTTAATATAAATTTAGATAACGGGTTTCGTAACGTCGAGATGGCTTCGGAAAGAGAAGTCGGATCAACTGGTCACGTAATCCCCCGCCCCATCTTTTTAACATGAGGACCACTCGTTCCTGTTAACAAGTCCAAGAACTACCAACTCAACCCCCAATTATGAAAACATCATTCGTCAGAAATGCAGCTGCGTTAGCTTTCGTGGCTATTTTAGGTGTCATTAGCGTAAATGCTCAGTCTATTGTGAATACTAGCTTTGATGATAGCCTGCCGACCTTTACTAGCAGTGGTTTTGTGACTGGAAATCCCGTCAACTGGGGTTCCGTCACCACGGTTCCTTATCGGATTCAAAGCTGGGATGGGGTCAATGCGAGTGCTACCTTTAAGGTCGCTGCAGAGGACGGGGCCGCATTTGTGGGAATACAAAACAATACCACCAATACCGCCGCCTCCGGCATTTTTCAGACGGTTACGGACCTGACTATTGGAGAGACCTACACGGTTACTTTCTATGTGCGGGCTCGCAATGTGGCCTCCGAAGGGGGGACGTTTTTAGCGAATTTGAGCGGTGGGACAGCCGCGACAATTGCCACGGGCACGGCAAGTTCAACCACTTGGACATCCGTTAGTGGCCAATTTGTAGCCGCCTCAACTAGTGCCAGCTTTGGCATCACCTATCGCTCGAATTCGGGGGATCAGATGCTGTTTGTCGATAATATTTCAATTACGACGGCTATTCCCGAACCGTCTACTTACGCACTACTGACTGCGGTGAGCGCGATTGCGCTATGTATGGTTGCACGGCGCCGGCGTTCCTGAGCCCAAATAAAAGAAATTTCCGGTCGGTTCCAATAACCTTAACCGTTTATCAGAATGCCCCCCATTGTTCGTTCTTCTTGGATCAATCCTACTCACGCGTTCACCTTGGTCGAGTTACTAGCGGTCATCGCGATCATTGGCGTTTTGGCTGCATTGGTGATTGGCGGTATGAGTCGTGTGCGGATTAGTGCAAAACGGACACAATGTATTTCGAATGAGCGGCAGCTGGTTGCGGCGGCGCTCCTCTACGCTGCGGATAACAGGGGGAACCTTCCAAAGCCATATGACATCGTTGCCGGGATTCATCCAACCGCTCCGGGAGCTTATAAGGGGCTAATCACATTGCTCGGACCTTATACGGGAGAGTCTAGGGAGCTCTTTTACTGCACTGATGCAATTGAGGCTCGGTCAGACGGTGCGGAGACTTACACCTACGAATATCAGTCTACACGAACCGACGGAAAGCGGTTTAATCAAATTGGTTATTACTGGGCTGCTGGATCGGGTGGCGGGTGGAATCCGCCAGATGGGCAAAAAATCACCGGCTCGCCGAAACGCGTTTTGATCACCTGTGTCACGATAAATGGATACAAGGGAGTCCATGGGGGTAACGTAAACATGGGTTTTGCTGATGGTAGCGTCCAATCCCTCAAAAAGACGATGAATGCGGACGTCAACGTAACCACGTTAGAGTTGAAATAAGCGCTAGAATAGCCCGTCGCTTCAAACTGAGTGACCGTCGCAAGACATTTCCTCCGAGTATACCCGGAGGTTTTATTTTTTCATGAAGCAATCTTTTCCACCGCATGTGCTGCGTGCCGAATATCACGAAAATCCGCTGGGGCTGGGCTGTGCCCGACCACGGCTTTCGTGGAAACTGCCATCGGGCGATGGAATCGATCAAGTCGCTTGGCAGGTGCGTGCAGCGAGCACGGAATGTCGCCTCGAAGCCGAACCCGATTTGTTCGACACGGAGCGGCAAGAGGGGACCGAGTCGGTATTCGTCGCGTGGCCAGGCGAGGTGCTGACGAGTCGACAGCGTGTGTATTGGCAGGTGCGTGTGTGGCTGAGAGGGCAGAAACAGCCGACGGCTTGGGGCAAGGTTGCTTGGTTCGAGGTCGCCTTGCTCAAGCGCTCTGACTGGAAGGCAAAGTGGATTAGCTATGGCCAAGATGGGAAGCATGATACGCCGCCGTCTCCCTTTATGCGGAGGGGCTTTACGCTTCCAGGTGCGCCCGTGCGAGCACGGTTGCATGCCTCGGCATTGGGATTGTTTGAGTTTCATCTCAATGGGAATGCTGTGCATCCGCATGTGGTGCTCGCTCCGGGCTGGACGGATTTTCGTCATCGTGTGCAGACGATGGTGTTCGATGTCACATCGCTGGTTCACGAAGGGGCAAATACCTTAGGCGCGATTCTGGGCGAGGGCTGGTATGCGGGCTATCTGTCATGCGACGGAAAGCGACAGATCTATGGAGGCTCTCCCGCGTTGCTCGCACAGTTGGAGATCGAGTGCGCCGATGGTAGCACGGTGCGGATCGTAAGCGATAAAACCTGGGAGGGTCGAACCGGACCGATCCGCTCGGCCGATCTTTACAACGGTGAGCACTATGATGCGCAGCTTGAGCTACCGGGATGGGCGGAGCCGGCGCAGGTGGATAATACACGCAATCTATGGCAGCCTGTTTATGAGCGGAAGTGGCCTGCGGGGCTCAAACCCGACCCGCGTGTGGCTGAGCCGGTCGGTCCTATCCAAGAGATCACGCCGAGGCAGGTTACCGAGCCGGCCGCAGGCGTATATTTGTTCGATCTGGGACAGAACATCTCGGGGTGGGCACGGCTGCGATGGATCGGACGGAAGGGGCAGGTGATAACGCTGCGCTTTGGTGAGATGCTGAACGCGGATGGCTCGCTCTACACCGCCAACCTGCGAACGGCCAAGGCGACCGATTCCTACACGTTTGGCGAAGAGGGATTGGCGGATTGGCAACCCCGTTTCACATTTCATGGGTTCCGCTATGTGGAGGTTTCTGGGTTGGGGCGGGCACCCGACGAGGAAACCATCACGGGTATCGTGGTGCACAACGCCATGCGTCCGACCGGGGTGTTCCACTGTTCGGACCAGCGTGTGAATCAGCTTGAAAGCAACATTCGCTGGGGGCTGCGGAGTAATTTCTTGGAGATTCCCGCTGATTGTCCTCAGCGCGACGAGCGGCTGGGGTGGGCGGGCGACATCCAGATTTTTTCAAAGACGGCTGCATTTTTCTATGACACGGATGCATTCCTGACGAAATGGATGCGTGACCTGAGCGATGGCCAGCTAGCTGACGGGGCGTTTCCAGACATTGCGCCGACCTTCATCTGCGGCTTTGGCAACGCGGCATGGGCGGACGCGGGCGTGATCGTGCCTTGGATGATGTATCGGCGTTTTGGTGATATTGAGATTTTGCGGGAAAACTACGGGGCTATGAGCGCGTGGATCGGGTATCAGGAGAAAACCAGCCGCAGAGGCGTGCGCCCGCCCACGGTTTATGGGGACTGGTTGGCTCTCGATGCCGTGATACCTCAGCACGCGCCGGTGCCGACGGACCTGGTGGGGACGGCGTATTTTGCGCGCACATGCGGGATCATGACTCAGGTGGCGGCTTTACTTGGAAATTGGGTCGATGCGCAACGATTCAAGAAGTTGCACCGGCAGGTGATCGTGGCTTTTCAAAAGGAATTTGTCTCGGTGAACGGTCGGGTGGTGGGCGATTGCCAGACGGCGTATCTGCTGGCGCTGGCGTTTGGCCTCCTGCCGGAGGTGCAGCGTCCAAAGGCGGTGGAGCGATTGGTGGCGTTGATCGAAACGCGCGGCTGGCACCTGAGCACGGGATTCGTGGGCACGCCCTTGTTGTGTCCGGTGCTAAGCCGGTTTGGTCGTCATGACGTGGCGATGAAATTGTTGCTGCAGGACACGTATCCGTCGTGGCTTTTCACTGTGAAGAATGGGGCGACCACGATGTGGGAGCGCTGGAACAGCTACACGCCGGACAAAGGCTTTGGCGACGTGTCGATGAATTCGTTCAATCATTACGCCTACGGGGCGATTGGTGAGTGGCTGGTGCACTATGTCGCGGGAATGACTCCTGGGGCGGAGGCACCGGCGTATCGGCACATCGTGTTTCGTCCGCAACCGGCGGAGGGGTTGACCAGTGCCGCGGCCGAACTGGAGACACCGTATGGTCGTGCCGCAATCAACTGGGAGGTGCTGCGCGGTAAGCTCAAAGGTGAAGTGATTGTGCCACCGAATACCTTTGCGGATTTCACTTTAGGCGCACCAGGAGTGAAGTATGCGATCACCTTAGATGGACGAAAGGTGAAGGTGCGGGAAGGGGTGTCTGGATTACCTTCACGCCTGTCATCAGGGCATTATGTCTTCCGCGCTCTCTAGCTCACGGACCGGCACAGCCGAGGTGGGGTATGCGCTTCGGAGAGTTTAGTTTGGCTATCTGAAGCATCATTCACTTTACGTGGTGCATGGGTATTAATGCACGGGTTTCGCTGCGACAAGTGGCGGGCAAGGCGGGCGTGTCGCACTCGACCGTGTCACTGGCGTTGCGCGCACATCCGAGTATTCCGGAGGCGACGCGGACGCGGATCCTCAGGCTGGCCGAGAAGATGGGGTATCGGCCCGACCCGATGCTCACCGCGCTCAATATTTACCGGCAGTCGCGTCGTGGCGCGGCGTTTCAGGCCGGGCTGGCGTGGTTGAACGCATTTGTCGACCGCGACATGCTCATGGGTAATCCGGATTGCGTGCTCTATCGCGCAGGAGCCGAGGCGCGGGCGAAGGAGGCGGGGTTTTTGCTGCAGGAATTCTGGCTGCAGGAGCCGGGCATGACGCCGGCGCGACTCGCGCAGATTCTCGCCAGTCGCCAGATTCAAGGTGTGCTACTGCCGCCGATGCCGTTTTCGGACACGTCGCTGGGTCTGCCGTGGGAACGGTTTTCAGTGGTGGCGCTGGGTTATTCGCACCAGCCGGTGTTTCACGTTGCCGTGACGGCCCAATACCGCGCCGCACGTCTGGCCACGCGCATGCTGTGGGAGCGCGGCTATCGCCGGATCGGCTTGTTTACCTGGCCTGACCAGGAGGAGCGCACCGACTGCAATTTTCTATCCGGGTTCGTTTGCGAGTGTTCGCGCAAGGGATTGCCGGTGCTGTTGTGCTCGGTGGACGACCAGCGTGAGCGCAGGGAGCGCGACGCGGTGTTTTATGAGAAATGGGCCAAGCAGACGGCGGCATGGATTGCACGTGAGCGTCCGGATGCGCTCTTGATGCCCGATCCGCAGGTGGCCATTCGGATCGGCCTTGGCCCGCAACCCAAATCCAAGCGGGTTCCCAGCAAGGAATCGCCGGCAGTTGCGGTGCTTGCTCACTACGCCAAGCATCCCTGGTTTGCGGGCATAGATCAGAATGCCGCGCGCATGGGGGCGGCGGCCGTGGATCATTTGATTCATATGATCCAACGCAACGAACGCGGGAAACCCGATTTGCCGCTGCGGATTCTGGTCGAGGGCACGTGGCGTGACGGACCCTCGGTGCCGGGTGTGATGGCACACTGAAGCGTGCTCACGGCGAAGAGTTCGCCGGAGTTTACTCACCACGGAAAGTGGCGGGAGCATTGCGAGGAGGATAATGCGATTCATGGCTAGAAGCATCAGCTCTCCATTTGAGAGTTGTAGCCCTCGCCCCAAGTGCCGCACCGGCAGCTTTCTTCCCAACCTCGCCCTTCAATCATGAATCCTACAACCCTGTTTTCAGCATACTACGGACTCCGTCGTGCCGCGTTTCTCCTTGTATTAGCCCTATCAGCCCAAGCGGTTACCGCCACTGCCCAGACCATCATTGTTCAGGACTCGTTCACTCTAAATGGAACCAGTCGAGTCGCAGGCGGAAGTCTGGCCCCTACTTCGCCCGAGCAGCAGGTGGGCGGCAACGTGTGGAAAACCGCCAGCGGTATTGCTTCTGGAGTTTTCACCGCTGGCGGGGCGATCACCACCAAACAAAACAATTATCCGACGGAAATGCGTATCGGAATAGCCCAGCCATCTACGGAGGTAACGGTGTCAGCCAGCATTGTCGTGGGCAACGCTGCCTTTACTGCTATTGGTTTTCTTACTACGGACAATGGCACCACTAGCAGCTGGCTGGCTACCGGAAGCAGTGCCGACAGCGCTTTGTGGGTTTACATCACTCCGACGGGGAGTTGGAACATTTATATCAACGGAACAACGACCAAGATATCCAGTGGTTCCATCAGCGGGTTTTCTGCTTCCTCCACCTATACGCTGGGGCTTACATACGTCCCTGATACCCAAATGGCCCGTGCCTTCCTCGTTGATTCGGGAGGCACGGAGACGAGCCTCTACGCTTCCAATGGAGGGTGGTTTGCCTCGGGTGTCGCGGCAACTTCCATAGCGGCCACAGGCTTTCGTATTCACTCTATAGCCTCCACTACAACGGGCTCGCCGGTGGTGGACGATTTCTTGGTCGCCTCAACCAGCACTATCCCCGAACCAAGCAGTGTGGCCCTGTTGGCTGGAGGAATCATTCTAGCGATGGTGGTTGGTCGTCGACGCATTCTACGTCGGGCATGAGGTGAGATACTGTCTGCGGTTCGAATTCTCCGATCTGACCTAACCCATCAACTTGGCATACCTCAATGTCCTCAATTATTCAGCGTCGTGCGGGTTTTACCTTGGTCGAATTGCTGTCGGTCATCGGTATCATCGGCATCTTGGCTGCTATTATCATACCTGTGGCGGGGCGTGTTCGCCAGTCGGCACATAGTTCTCAATGCGCTGGGAATCTTCGTCAGATTGGGGTGGGGATGAACCTCTATATCGCCGACCATCGGCAGCATTATCCGCTATCGTTTAATGGTAACTCGACCAATCCGGATAATAATTGGTGGTATTATATCAGCCCGTATTTGGGGCGGCCGGTGAAAAATGAATGGACGGATTTAATGAATGCCAGCGCCCCGGGAACAGCGCTCGGCTGTCCGACCACTGATGTAAGCGATACTCGATATACATTACCTTGGGTGAGCTACAAGATGACCATGGCTCACCGTGCTTGGTTGACCCTGCATGGGGGCTGGTCCACTGAGGGACTGCAGGTCAATCAGATCACTTCGCCAGCCAAGTCCTTGCTTGTCGCGGAGGGGAAAGCATTACCCCATTTCAGCTCTTGGACCACTGCAGATCCGGAAACGGGTGCATGGTCCGCAGCGGACCAAAAGACAGGCGTTATTTATCCACATGCCGGTAAGCTTAACGCGCTGTTTGCCGACGGCCATGTGGCTTCGTTTACCGAGAGTGACCTCCAGTCCAGGTGGGACACCTTTTATACTCACGCGGTCGAGTGATTTTCGATCCGCGGACTCGCTGTCATTTGACCAATTTTATTGATGGGCGCGCACGCTGCGCGGTCCTGCATTTACCATGTATCTGGCACTTTTTTCTCGTTCATTTCAGGCTGTCGCAATGGCGGCCATTATGGCCTTGGGCTGGCCGGCTTATTCGTTGGCGTATCAGCCTGTTGATCGCTCCGCGTTGCTGTTGACGGAGGGTGAACCGGTCGACCTGAGATTTCACACAGGTGAAACCGATGCGGTGGATGATTATCACATCACCGACTATGATGGCCGAGTCGTGGCGGAAGGTCGTATGCCCCAGGCTGTGCAAGGGGAGTTGGTTCTTCCGCTGGATTTGCCTGCAGGTTATCACGAAGTGGTATTCACGGCGCAGGACGGGGAGCAGCGTATCGGCTTGTGCAGTTTACCCGCTGACGATTTGGCATCGGATGGATTTCTCTCGATAGACGCAGCTTTATCGTGGTTGGAAAAACCGGAGGATCAGCCGGATTTGATCAAAGGAATGCGCCGGTTGATCGGTGCAAATGGACTGGCCCGTGAGCGGCTCTCCTGGGCAGGGCTTAACCCGGCGGAGGAACGCTGGGATTTTTCGAAAAACGAGTCGGTGCGTCGGCTATACCAAGAAAACGGGATCGGGGTGCTGGAGATGTTTCATGATGCGCCGGGGCGTTTTGGGTCGGCGCAACAGGGGAAATTTCCGAATGATTTGATCGGCGTGTCGATATCTTGGTCTGTGGTCGCGAGCCGCTGGCAGTCGCTCTGGGCGGCACTCGAAGTGTGGAACGAGCCCGACATCGGACTGGGAGGAAATCAACCCGCCGACCAATATGTGCCTTTGGTGAAAGCGATCCGCTATGCCATGCACTCGGCAGGCGCGAAAACGCCGCTGGGTGGTGGCGTCTTCGCGGCGATGAATACCAATTATCTGGAGCAGGCTACACTCAACGGGTTGTTGGACGAATGTGATTTCGTGTCGTTCCACTACTACGGCAACCCGCTCGGCTTGGAGCGCTTGGTCGGTCAGTATCGGTCATGGTTGGAGCGGGCCGGCCATTCGGGCACGCCGCTCTGGATCACCGAGATGGGACAGGCGAGACTCGGGGTAAAAGGCGTGCGTCCAGAGCTGACTTCCCAACGGGAAACCGCCATGATTTACGCGATGCAGGCCGTCGAGGCCAAGGCGTGCGGCGTGGCGCGTGTGTTCCCCTTTGTCTATGTTGACTACTCCGAGCACAACGGTCGTCGGCACTACGGCATGCTTGATCATGATCGGTCTCCGCTACGGGTGTTGGCCGCGGTTGCCGAGGCGGGACGTGCGTTGTCTGGCATGGAGTATATCGGCGATGTGCCGACCTCGATGATTGATGGCGCGGCGCGTATCCGGGTGTTCGAGGCCGTCCCCGACTCCAAAACATTATTGGTCGCGTTATACACGGGCCGGACGGCGGCGGGCGCGACGGTGGCAACGCCATTTTCTGTTCAACAGGTAACGGGTGTGGACGGCCGGGCGCTGAACCTTGATCAAGGGCGTGTGCCGGTGGGCGATGGATTGGTTTACCTGCGCGTCGCTCGTTCCGATCTGAACGGCATACTGGAGACGCCAACCGAAGCGATGCGTTTGCACCGTATTTCGAAAGAGGCGGCCGCTGCGTTGCCGTCGGTGTCATCCATCGTGTTGCAACCGCAGCTCGACGTGGACGCCATGCAGGCGGTGTCAACGCGTGGATATTATCTGCCCAAAGGAATGGAGCGATTGCCCGTCCAAATGAGAGTCAACAATCTGGGGCGCGAGTCTCGAACGATCACGGTGCGGGCTCCGGGGGCACTTGAAGAGACGATCATGATCCCGGCGGCGACGTGCGAGACGATCCCCATGGATATTGATCTGTCTGTGTTGATGGCAGGACCGGCCGGTGATGATCGGATAATTGCATTCTCGGCGACCGCCGACAACGGCGAGCGCATAGGTCCCGCCTCGCTGACGGTGATCCCATCGTCCAATGCCGAGGGGATTGCCGATCACCTGAAGGAAAGCGCGTATCAATTCCAGCTCGCGGTGGGAGAGGACTATCGTTGGGAGACGAACACCAGTGGCTCCATGGTGTTTCAGCACGAAGCTCCGGCTGCGTGGGGATTCCGGGTCAGTTTCCCGCCGGGCGTTGATCGCTGGGCGTATCCGCGGTTCACGCTTCCCCAAGAGGTGGATCAATCTCGAGTCACGGGTGTTTTACTGCGAGCGCGCTGTCTCAAGCCTGCGGTGGTGCGTCTGATGTCGTGGAACTCCGACGGCGAGACGAGCGTGACTCAATTTCCGGTGATCCCTGCCGATGGCGAATGGCATACCGCTTACGTGCCTTTGGCCAGTTACCAGCAGTTTGTCACCCAGAAGCCCGGTCAGCAGGCGTTGTCCAAGCTGTCCGTAGGACTGAACTCTCAGTCCGAAACCAATACTCTCGAAATCAGTGATCTGTATGTGATCGGCAAGTGAATCGCCTGTTTGTCGCATGATGGCGTTCAATATTTATGAAATCCCCCTCCGCTTTTTTGGTGATGCTTTTGATCGTCTGCGCGGCGTCTGCTGCGCCAGCTCGTGCGGATGGTTTACAGGATAATCAACCCGAGCTTTGGAAAGATGTCTCTGTGCGAACGGGGGAACCGGCTTTTTTTGTCAGCTCGCCAGATGGCAAACCGCAAGCGTTACTGCTTTTGGCCCCGCGTCGCTTGACGAGAGCCTATCTGGCCAGCGATGGAAAGGACTTCCCCATCGAGGATTTTAAGGTGGATGGGCGACGTGTGACCTATATCGGACATGGTGCTCTTCCGTTTGAGCCAGCGGGCGATATTTATCCACGAGAGAAGACTGCCCACTCTATCGGCAGGCATATCGACGGCGGCCACTATTTGCTTTTTTCGGAAGGCTCCTACTTTCACAACCGCCAGGTCTGTTTTGATTATGTGACCGATGAGCAGTGGTCGGGACCTGTGCCGGAAAATCAGGCCGACAAGTTCTCTCGTCTGCGTGAGTTGATCGCCCGTAAGGCACCGATCAATGTCGTGGTCCTGGGAGATAGTATTTCGGTCGGAGCCAACGCTACGGCATTTTTGCGAGTGTATCCAAATACTCCGGCCTACGACAGGCAGTTTATCAATCGGCTGGAAACCGTATCGGGCTGTCCGGTGGATTTTCACAACCTGTCAAAAGGCGGGATGCAAAGTTCCTGGGGACTGGCGCAGGTTCCGGAAGTGACCCGGCTAACCCCGAACTTGTTGATTGTCGCTTTCGGCATGAACGACTGCTCGGCGGGGGTTTCCCCGGACGCGTATGCAAAGAACATAGCCGGTATCGTTGAGCAATTACGTGCCCGGTTTCCCGCAATGGAGGCGGTGGTCGTGGACGGTATGAGTGCCAATCCTGACTGGAACGGCGGTAATGCGAAGACACGGGTCGCTTACTCGGCAAGGCTCCGGGCGATTGCAGAACCGCACACGGTGATTTGTGATGTGCGGGGCATTTGGGACTATGTTGTTTCGAGGAAAGGATTTTTAAGTGTCACCGGTAATGGGGTGAATCACCCCAACGATTTCGGGCATAGATTGTATGCCAATGTCATGATCCAAACCGTTCTCGGCTCTGTCGATTAAGTCGGATTTAACCGGCGCATATTCGGCGGCGGCGCACTGCCTCAAACTGATCCGAACGCTGCCCTCGATGAAGAGCTCGAGTGAGCTGCGTTGGACGGTGTGTTTGAACTGGACAAAACCGGTGCGCTGGAATCGGCCGTCATCAGCCATGCGGAATCGGTGGTTATTCGTTCAGCTCGACTGGCGACCATTGAGAAGGGTGGGGGCACGCTGGCGCTCCAAGCCGACGAGGGGGCGCGATGGGATCGAGTGGAAATGCACGGCTATTGCGCGGGCATCAAGGAGGCGAAGAACTATCGATCCGCAGACTCGTGCTTGTGCCGGAGAACTTGAGTAAAATGGTGACGCTGGGCGTAGCCGTTCGCCTTTAAAAACATGGTTCCATAATCCTTTTTACGTCTCTGAACCAAGGAGCGATGGAAACCGAATATAAGGGGAGGCCAAAAAACTGAGCCGGGGAAATACTAGTCCGCGGCGTTACCCAAACGGACGTCCGGCACATAGTTCGACCTTAGGGCACACCCTTCCAGTTTGTCACCCAGCGCTCGGCGCTGCGATAGTGTGTGCAACCCCCTCGCACCTCAATGCTATCGCTTCTACCTCCCTCTGCCGACCGACCGACCGCTTCAGGGGAGTCCTGCGGCTTCACCCTCACGGAGCTACTCACCGTCCTCGCCATCGTAGGCATCCTTGCCGCCATACTTATTCCGGTGGTCAGCCGTGCCCGCGACCGCGCCCGCACCACGCAGTGCGCCGCCAACCTTCGCCAGCTCTACCAAGCCACCGCCCTCTACGCCACCGACCACCGCAGCATCTATCCCGTAAGCTACGGCACGCACAACCCCGACGGCACCAAGGTCACCTCCACCGCTTGGTGGATGGAGTTGTTTCCCGCCTACTGCCCCTCGCCCGATGTCTTCAAATGCCCAATCGACGACACCGGCTTCAGCGGCACCTACAACGCCACCTGGACCCGCAACGGCCAGACTCTGCCCAACGGCAAGGTCTCCTACGGTGCCCCCGGCTATCAGGACGCCACGCACGACTTCAAGGCCTTGGGGAAAAACGTCGCCACCCTCTCAATACCCGCCCGCTCCGTTCTCTACACCGAACAACAAAATGCGGATAAACGCCTCTCCGCGACCTGGTATGGCAACCAGCCCCTTTATGCCACGCAAGTCACCTTTCCCCATGCAGACGGCAAGGCCAACTTCGTCTTTCTCGACGGTCATGTTGTCTCCATGTCCGCGGATGAACTCACCCAAGCCACATCCTCCGGCCGCGTCATCGTCGATTCCGCCAATCCCATCTACCGCTAAACCCATCTATACTCATCCATGTTTACCCTGTTACCACGTCATTTTTTTTCACTCCTGATCCTCCTTTCGCTCGCCCCCGTCGGCGCGTCGTCGCTTCGCGCCGACTCCCCCGAATCCCCGCCGCTTAACTACCGCTTTGGAGTCGCCACCCACTTCTGCCACAAGACCCCGTGGATGAAGACTTGGGATGCCGAAAAATACATCCCCATGATCGCCGACCTCGGCGTCGGCTGGATTCGCGATGAAATCACCTGGCAGGACACCGAACTCCAACGCGGCCAATACCGCGTGTCCGACAACACCCGCAAATGGATCGGCCTCGCCCGCGCCCACGGGTTGAAGGTCATCGTCTGCTTCAACAATACCAATCCGAACTACCCCGACCGCTGGGACCCCGACGCCTACGCCAAGGCCGCCGCCTGGCTTGCCGTCGAACTCGACGGCAAGATCGACGCCATCGAGATACTGAACGAACCCTTCGGCGGCTACGCCGTCGCCAATAATGATGGCCGCCCGCACGACTGGACCGGCCGTGACTCCGACGGTTCGGCCTCTCCTTGGCTCGCCCGTTACCTCAAACTTCTCAACACCTCCGCCGACGCCATCAAGGCAGCCAACCCCCGCATGACCGTTATTGGTCTCGGCTCTTGCACGCCCCAGAACTACCGCCTCCTCGACATGGGCGTGTCGCGCAACGTGGACGCCATCACCGACCACCCTTACAGCTTCCGCTCCCCGCCCGAGCTCGTGCCACATCCTGACAATGAGACCTACAGTAAGCGCGTCGGCTTCTCTGTGGCCGACGCCGACGGCACCTTCGCCTCTTACGTCCGCATGTGCCTCGACTATTCGAAGCAACACCACGGGCCCGGTCAGCTCTGGATCACCGAATCCGGCTACACCACCTACCGCGAAGGCCGCGCAGGCAAGGAACCTCTCTACTCCGGATTCAGTGAGCAGGCCCAGGCCAGTTACATCCCGCGCCGTCTCCTCGAGGGGCTCGCCCTCGGTCTGCCGGTGGACATCGTCTACGACTTCCTCGACGACTCCGGCCGGGCCGGAGTCGGCAAGCCCGGCGACCCCTTCGACCCTGAGCAGAACTTCGGCATTGTCCGCGAGGGAGGCATTCCCAAGCCCGCCTACTTCGCCGTCCAGAACCTCGCCCGTGCTACCGTGGGCTTTACTCCCGGCAATGATATTTCGTTCAAGGTCTTTCCTTTCTCCGACCGCACCGAGAACAAGCCCCGTGACTGGGACGGAATGAAAATCCTCCCCGCCCTTGCGCGCATCATGGCGTATCCCTTCACCGATGCGCAAGGCCGACCCGTTCTCGCCGTCTGGTCCGCCGAGCGTATCAACGACCTCAGTGTCCGTTCCGCCGACATCGAGTTCGCCGTCGATCCGGACCGCTTCACCGTCACCGTTCTCGATCTCCTTACCGGTGTCTCTTTCTCCCCAGCGGTCAAGACCTCCGGTGGCCGGATCATGCTCGAGCACTTCGCTGTGCCCGGCCACCCCGTCCTGATCACCCTCCACCCCGCGTCTCATCCGTCATCCTAACCGCATCATCACACCCCATGCGCACCCTCGCCCTATTTTTTCTCCTCACCCTCTCGCTTACCGTCGCCGCCCGCGCTGTCGAAACGCCCGAGTGGTTTGCCCCGACTTCAGCCTGGCAGTTCAACTCCGGCCTCGAGTTCCCCGGGGCGACCGGCTCGTTCGCCATCGTGAGCGAGGCCGGCCGCGCCGCCGGCCGGCTCGACTACGATTTCACCGCCGGTGGCCGCTATGTGGGCGCGCTTCTCTCCCGGGAAATCGACCCCGCTTTTGCCGAGCTGCGCCTGCGCATGAAGGCCACCACCCCCTGCAAACTCATCGTCCGACTCATCGATTCCCACGGCGAAGTCTTCCAGTATGCCCGCCCCTGCCCGGGCACCACCGGCTGGACCGACTACCGCATTGATCTCTCTCAAAGCACCATCACCTATGCCGATGGAAAGAACGGCGTGGCGGACAAGATAATCGACTTTCCCCTCCGTGGCCTCCTCCTCGGCGTCGAAGTCCGCAAAGACAGCCAGTCCAAGGGCGAGGCCCTCTTTAGCAACATCGAGCTCGTTCAATGAACGCCCTCCCCGGTGATGCCTAGCCCTGCACGCTCCGATTTCCCGTGCCTTGGCGCCGTCCGCCGTCCGACGCATGGAACCGCGGCACCGGCCATGTAAATTTTCCCCATCGGGCAGGCCACCGGCTTCTATATTGCGCGCCCAATCCCGACGACGACCCCCTTGTCGGCCTCCGCCCCTCCCGACCTCCTCTCCCCGCCAATACGACGCCATTTCGTAATTTCCTGTCCAACCACCGCTTTGACACAATCACCGCGCGTGCCACAACAAGCACCATGCCCCCCGCGCGCTTTCCCCGGCCCGTTTTCCGCAAGCCCGTCCCCAAGATGAACCCCCGCCACGTGCTCGCCTGTTTGCACTGGTCCACCCACAAGCTCGATTACGGCATCCGCGCCTATGCGCGCGAGGCGGACTGGACCCTTTCTTTCATGCGCAACGCGCAGGACTATCCGTTCGGTTCGCCCAAGGTGGACGGCCTCCTCGTTTTCCCCGGTCACACCCGGATCGACTTTCGTAAACTCTACCCCAACGCCAAAATCGTGGACCTCCGCGGTCTCGGCCAAGTGGAGGCTGACGCCTCCATCCGCATTGATCACGAACGCGTCTCCCGCCTCGCCGCCGACTACCTGCTCGGCCTCGGCCACCGTTGTTTTCTTGCCTTCGCCTGCAAACCCATCGAGCCCATCACCACGCGCATCCGCGCCTTCAAGGACTACGTCGGGCAACACGGTTTTCCCGTGGATCAGATCTTCCTCAACTACTGGACCGAGCAGATCGTCATCAACCCCGCCGACCTCAGGGCAAGGATCACCCGAGTCATCCGCCGCACCGGTCTCCCCCTCGCCGTTTTCGCCCCCGACGATGGCTACGCGGAGGCCTTCATCCAGGTGGCGCTCGACCTTGGCTACCGCATCCCCGAAGACATCGCCGTCATCGGCGTGAACAACAGCCGCGAGATCTGCGAGGCCTGCCGCGTGCCCATCTCCAGTGTGGACGTCAACTTCTCGCGCCTTGGCTACGAGGGTGCCCGCCTGCTCGACCGCCTCATGCGCGGCGAGGACGACGTCCCCCGTCTCGTCGTCATCCCGCCCCTCACCGTCGAGAAACGCCAGTCCACCGACGACCGCGCCGAGAACGACAAAATCGTCAGCGCCATCCAGCACTACATTCGCGAGCACCTCGCTGAGAAGATTTCCCCGCAGACCGTCCTCCAGGACCTGCGCCTCTCCCGCACCACTGCCTTCGCCCGCTTCAGGCAATCCGTAGGCCACCCCATCGGTCGGGAGATCACCCGCGTGCGCATGGAGCAGGCCTGCTACCTCCTCGCCCAAACCGACTTCAAAATCGACGCCGTCGCTCGCATGAGCGGCTACGAAAGCACCTCCGCCTTCTGCCGCCTTTTCCGCCGCCTGCATCAGGAAAGCCCCGCCGCGTTCCGGCGCCGCGCCGCCGTTTCTCCGGTGGCTGCGGAACCAGCCTCGACTTGAGCCGCAGCGCGGAGAAACCCTGCCACGAGCAGGCGACTCCCGATCATCGAGGGCATGTGGTCGTAGTAAAAGGGCCGCGATGGCGTGGTGACGAGGTCGGTGAACGTGAGGCAGTCGGGGACATGTCGCCACGATCCCTCGGATGCAGCGGCCGGATAAACGGGTGAACGGATTCTTTTTTAGAACCAGGCGAGGCGGTTGTCGGGCACACAGTTTGAACTGTCGGCACATAGTCCCCCCTTGAGACGAGAGTGGCCCGGAGCACACTTCGAAGGCATGATACCTCTGACGAAAAAACTCGGCTTGATGGCCTCCCTGTTTCTGATTTTGGGCGCGGCACACCTTTCCGCGGCGCTGCTGGTGAACGAGTCGTTCGATTACGTCGACGGCAATCTTAGCGGGCAAAACGGTGGCACGGGCTTCACCGGCGCGTGGTCCGTGAGCGGCAGCGGCACGATCACGGAGACGGTGGCCGGCGGCCTGGCGTCGCTATCGGGCAACAGCGGAACCGCCACGGCATCGAGGACGTTTTCGAGCGCGATCACGAGTGCGGGCACGAGTTCTTTTTATTTTTCATTCGATGTCGATGTGACCGCGCTAGGGTCGGCGGTATTGTCGGGGAGCCATTCTTTCAGCGACACGCTTTCGTTTTTGTCGGGGAGCACGGTCTTCTCGACGAGCATGTTTATGACGTCCTCGGGGTATCGGCTGAGGGAAGCCTACAATGGCGGCAGCACCACCGCCTATATCAACGGCAACAGCACGACGACGGGCGTCACGTATACCGTCGTGGGGGCATTTACCTTCGACACCGGCGCGGGAGAGGCCAGCCTGACTATCTGGCTCAATCCCACGAGCCAGGCATCAACTTCGGTGACCTATACTTGGACTTCGACGGTCACCAGCATCACCGGTATCTCGCTGGCGCGCTCAGACGGCTTCAACGTGGCCTCTGGAACGACCACGACGTTCGACAACATCCGCGTGGGCACCGACTGGAATTCGGTCACGTCGTCGTCGGTTCCAGAGCCGGCGTCGTGCGCCGTTCTGTTGGGGCTCGCGGTGGCGGGTTTGACGGTGGCGACGCGCAGGCGATTCTAACAACCGTCTGTGGGCTGCTTCGTTGCGGCCCATGCGAATCGCTTTCCCTCTCACTCTACCGGCTGCTCGCCCCCCGCTTAAGCAGACGCCCGTGACTGGTGTTCGAACGCCTGCTTCGATCCCGGCGCTTGGCTCGACCTCTCCGATACCGTCGCCATGAGCTATGTGTGCCTCATCGCCAGGCACCACGAAGGCTTCTGCCTCTTGGACACGCTCCTCACGCCCCTCAATACGGTGAACACGCCCTGCGGTCGGGATGCCCTCTGTCTGGAACCTGCTCGAACGCTGACCTCCGGGCTGAGGGCAAAATACTCCCGCTTGGCAGTCAAAGCATCCAGGGATTCCTCGCCCCGATACCTTTGGAATTAAGTAGCCTCGCAACTTTCCGTCTCCCTTTCCATTTGGCCTCCGCCCTCCTCATCTCATGCATTTCCTCGACTGGTTGGTCATTGTAATCCCGCTGCTCATCATCCTGACCGTCGGCGTCCTCACGCAGCGCCACATGAAGAGCGTCGCGCACTTCGTCTCCGGCGGACGCGTGGGCGGGCGCTACCTGCTTGCCGTCGCCAAGGGCGAGATGCAGGCCGGAGCCGTCGTGTTCGTCGCCGTCTGGGAGGTCTTCGGGCATGCCGGCTTCGTTCCCACCTGGTGGGGCTGGATCACCGGCCCCGTCGGCCTGATCGTGGCCATCTTCGGCTTCGTCATCTACCGCTTCCGCGAGACCAAAGCCATGACTCTCGCGCAGTTTTTCGAGATGCGCTACAGCCGCAACTTCCGGTTCTTCACCGGCATTCTGGGCTTCGTGGCCGGCGCGATTAATTTCGGCATCATCCCCGCCGTCGGCGCGCGTTTCATGGTCTATTTCCTCCAGATGCCGGCCGAACTCACCCTCGGCTCCTGGTCGCTGCCGACCTACATTCCCCTCATGGGGCTATTCCTCGCCATCAATCTGGTCCTCACCATCTCGGGCGGCCTGATCACCCTCATGGTCACCGACTGCATCGAGGGGATCTTTTCCCAGATCATGTATGTTGTAATCATCATCGGCGTGTTTTGCGTGGTCAGCTGGCCGGAGATGAGTTCCGTGCTCGGCAGCCGTCCCGCCGGCCACTCGATGGTCAACCCCTTCGACGCCTGGCAGGTGCAGGACTTCAACCTCTGGTATGTGCTCATGGGCGTGTTCGTGGGCACCTATGGCACCATGGCCTGGCAAAACTCCAGCGCCTACAACTCCGCCGGTGCCACCCCGCACGAGGCCCGCATGGGCGGACTGCTCGGCCGCTGGCGCGAGTCCGGCAAGTCCGTCGTCGTCGTCCTGCTCGCCGCCGCCGCGCTCACTTACCTCGGTCATCCTGATTTCGCCCAGACCTCCATCGCGGCCAAGGACGCCATCGGCCAGATCGCCCAGCCGCAGATCCGGGAACAGATGACCATCCCTGTGGCGCTTTCCCACATGCTGCCCGTCGGCGTCAAGGGTGCCCTCTGCGCCATCCTCCTGCTCGGCATCTTCGGCGGCGACTCGACCCACCTGCATTCTTGGGGCGGCATTCTCGCCCAGGACATTATTCTCCCCCGCCTGAAAAAGGCCCCGACTCCTGAAAAACACATCAAGCTCCTGCGCTACTGCATCAGTGCCGTGGCGCTCTTCGCCTTTCTCTTCGGGGCATTTTTCCGGCAGACGGAGTATATCGTCATGTGGTGGACCGTGACGACGGCCGTCTACGTCGGTGGCGCGGGTGCGGCGATCATTGGCGGTCTCTATTGGAAAAAAGGCACGACGGCCGGAGCCTGGTCGGCGGTCATCTCCGGTTCCATTCTCTCGGGCGGCGGCATCCTCGCTTACAAGCTCTTCGGCCATACCTTTCTCTCTGACTGGGCCCGCGGCCTTTTCGGTCTTGTTGGATTCAAAAACCTGATACCGGAATTCTCGCTCAACGGCATGCAGATCTCGTTTTTCTCCACATTGATCGCGATCGCCCTCTACGTCGTCGTTTCGCTGGCCACCTGCCGGCAGGACTACCCGATCCGCAAAATGCTCCACCGCGAGGAATATCCGACCGACGGAAAGGGCCGGCTCATCATCCCGAAAAGACCTTGGACCTTCTCCCGCCTTATCGGCGTGGACAAAGACTTCTCCCTCGGCGACAAGTGGATCGCCGGAAGCCTCTTCGTCTGGGCCGTGGTCTGGTTCGGCATCATGATCAGCGGCACCGCTTGGAACCTGATCGGCGAGTCCGGAGCCATCCCTTGGATTAAGCCCTGGTCCAACGCCGCATGGCTCGGCTTCTGGCACGTCACCTCCATCGGCCTGCCTGCCCTCATCACCATCGTCACCGGCATCTGGTTCACCTGGGGCGGCATCCACGACATCCGCGCCCTCTTCCGTTCCCTCAAAACCTATAAGATCGACGCAACCGACAACGGCACAGTGAAGGATCACAAACCCTACTGAGACGGCTCTAGTTAATTCATGAGTGAGCCGAAATCTTGGATTACTCCCAAAATAACCAGAACTTACCCTCTTCCTACCGTTGTGTAGTGTGCCATAGGGGATGAACCAGATGGCGAGGACGGGGATGTGCCCGGGCTTCGACCGTAGTGGTTGGGCTTATTATGCTAAATAAAGGACACTGGATGCAGGTTTCGGGATCGCATCCATGCTACAATTATTCATTCCGCATAGAGAAAACCTCACATGATCAACTTGCTTCAGGCATGTCCTTCTTGCACAGCGCTGGCCCGACTTTTTCGCGAGCAACCACCGGTGTCGCTTCTGCCTCCTCTGGCCGACAGTCGGTGGGCGGCCGTGTTTGGCAATCCGGCGGTGGCCAAGATCGTTGTTCCTATCGTCGACCGCGCGCGACTTGAGATTGACCAAGCTTTGCCGGTGTTGACCGATGAAGCGTATCGTGACTTCGCGGGGACCGGAGTGCGCTTGCGGTTTGAGCACGTCTATTTCGAACGGCGTCGCCAGCTGGCGAGGGCTGCGGTCGCCTTGTTGGCTGAGCCGAAAACGGATTGTTGGCGTCGTTCGTTCCTCGGTAAATTGGAGGATATCTTTGCGGAGGAGTCCTGGGCCTTGCCCGCCCATGTGAAGAACGATACCGGGCGTGATTCGCGTTGCATCGACTTGTTTGCGGCGGAGACGGCCAACTTGATGGGGGAATGCCTGAATGTCTTCGGGACAATTATCCCGTCTGAATTGCAGGCCTGCATCCGCAGTCGCTTGCGGCACGATTTTTTTGAAAATTATCGCGATCATACGGCCGATTGCTGGTGGTCAAAGGGGGGCAATAATTGGAACGCCGTTTGCCATCAGGGCGTGCTGGGGGCCGCTTTGGCGGTTGAAGACGATCCCGATTTGCTTGCCGCGCTGTGCACGAAGGCAGCGGAAGGCTTGCCGGTATTTCTGGCGGGGTATGGCGCTGATGGTGGCTGCTCCGAGGGACCCGGCTATTGGGTTTATGGCTTTGGCTGGTTCTCTGTGTTGAACGAGCAATTGGAGACACGCACGCAAGGGCGGCTTTCGCTTTTTTCTGGCGACGCGAAGGTGCAGGCCATTGCCCGCTATGGTCCGGCGGTGACCTTGGCCGGCCAGAACTTGGTGAATTTCGCTGATGCTTCGGGGTGCGAAGTGTTGCGTCCGTCGTTACTGGAATACTTGGGGAGGCGGTTGCACAATGCGGACTGCCGGCAGCAAGCGCTGGAAAACTATCAACGCTTGGGCGAGACCGGAATCGATCTGGATTTTGAACGCGCCGATCTGTTTTTCATGCTGCGTTTATTCCTGCATTGGCCTGCACCGGACGTGGTCGCCGCGCCTGAGCCCAAGTCCGACATCTTTTTCAAAGATCTTGAGGTGTGGGTCGTGCGTGGACGCGATGAGAAGGGACGTTTGTGGGAACTGGCCGCCAAAGGAGGGTTCAACGAGGAGCATCACAACCACAACGATCTCGGCAGTTTCATCCTCAATGTGGACGGCGTGGCCTTGATCACCGAGATCGGTGCGCCGGAATACACGCGGGATTTCTTTCGCGGAGAAACCCGCTATTCATTTATTGCTGCACGGTCGCTCGGACATTCCCTGCCCGTGATCAATGGGCAGGAGCAGGCCAATGGAGTCGATTTTAAGGCGAAGATTCTACGTGCGGAAACGAGCGCGGACACCGTTACATTCGAAGTGGATTTAACCGGCGCATATCCGGCGGCGGCGCATTGTCGTAAGTTGGTTCGCACACTGACTCTGGCGAAGAGCTCGGGTGAGTTGCGCTGGACGGATGTGTTCGAGCTGGATCAGGCCGGTATGCTGGAATCGGCAATCATCAGCGATGCGGGGGCGGTGGTTATTCGTTCAGCTCGACTGGCGACCATTGAGAGGGGCGGGATTACGCTGTCACTACAATCCGACGAGGGTGCGCGTTGGGATCGTGTGGAGACACACTCCTATCGCGGACATGCGGGCGGTCAGGAGTGTTCGGTCCGCAGACTCGTGCTTGTGCCGGAGCGATTGAGCGAAACGGTGACGCTGGGAGTAACGGTCCGCCTTTGAAAACTATGATCAGAAAAGCCTTTGTCATGTCGGTTAACCCCGATTCGGAAGCCGAATACGAGCGCCGGCATCGCCCCATCTGGCCTGAGCTCGAAGCGGCGCTAAAAGCGCATGGCGCGCATAACTATTCGATCTATCTCGATGCGCCCAGCCGGACACTCTTCGGTTACGTGGAGGTGGAGGACGAGGCGCGCTGGGAAGCGATCGCCAGCACGCCGGAATGCCGAAAATGGTGGCGCCACATGGCGGATATCATGCCGGCGAACCCTGACGGTAGTCCGGTGTCACGCGCACTCCGAGAGATGTTCCACTTGGATTGAGCGGAGGCGAGGCGCGGGCAGGGAGTGTTTTGATGCTTTCTGTATCGTTCCAGTAAGGGGGCTTGTGCAGGGAGGCATTTTCTCAAGGATTAGCTCCAATGTCTAAACAGCCAACAATTCTGGATGTTGCTAAGAAGTGTGGGTTTTCCAAGAGCACCGTCTCATTGGTGCTGCAAAACAGCACCGAAATCCCTGAATCGACCAAAGCTGAGGTATTCAAGGCGATGGAGGAGTTGGGCTACCGACGTAACCGGTTTGCGCGGAGCTTGCGCACCCGTCGTTCCCATGCGGTGGGTATCATCGTTCAGGATCTGCTTAATCCGTTCTACATCGAGATTGTGCAGCATGTGGAGCAGCTCCTGCGCAAGCATGGTTACGATTTGATTGTGACGAGCAGCAACACGGATCCGGAGTTGGAATTGCCGGTGATTGAGCGACTCGTGGGATTGCAGGTGGATGGGCTGATCGTATCCACCATGGATTACGAGCGGGTGGCACCGCGGCTGAAGGAGATTCAGGAGCAAGGCACGCAGTGCGTGATCGCGGGTCCTGCTTATCCGGGAATTCCTTTTGATGCCGCGACGATCGATGATGCCGACGCCATGCGCGAGGCCATGGAGCATCTGTTTGCGCTGGGACACCGGGACATCGGGTTCATCTGGGGTGCACCTACGTTCCAGAGCATCGGTGTGCGCTTCGAGGTTTTTCGGACTACGCTGGAGAGGGCCGGGCTTTCAGTTAGGAACGAGTGGGTCATGCATTGCGGCTTTCGCTTGAGGGACGGTTATGATGCGGCCAAGTCGCTTTTATCTAGGGCAGAGCGTCCCTCTGCCGTCTTTGCCCTTAACGACATGCTAGCTATGGCGACGATTCGGGCCGCACGCGATCTGGGCCTGTCGGTGCCCGGCGATGTTTCGGTGGTGGGCGTGGACAACGTCGAGTTGGGATCGTTTTTCTGTCCTTCGCTCACCACGATCGCCTCGCCGATAACGGCCTACGCAGAAGCCTTGGCCGTTATGACCTTGGCGGGTATCGAAAGGACAGATGCGGTGACGCCGGACACGCTGTGCGAGCCGCTTAGGAAAGGGCGGAAGCCGACCGGAGCCAGACGAGAGCGGGTGGTTTTGCGGGCGGGATTGGTCGTGCGGGAAAGCACGGGCGAAAAGGCATGAAATTGGGTTATGTTGAAACGAAACAGGAAATATGAATTGACTGCTGGAACGTTCCAGTAAATTAAGGAGGCGTCATTTCACCCCGTCACCCCACGACCTCCATGCCACTCATGAAAACTACCCTCCGCAACAGGCGTTCCAGCGCTTTTGAAACTAGATTCCGTTTCCCCAAGAGGATTAGGGGAGTCGTGTTTTGTGCACTCTTTTCCCAAGTCGTGACTCCTGCATTGCAGGCTCTGGATTGGACCAACTCCGCAAGCACCTTTGCTTGGAACCTGATCGATGCGAATTGGAGTGGCGCGGTCTGGACCAATAATAGCAACGCAGCATTTGGAGCGAGCGGCTTCGGCACGATTACTGCGTCGAGCAGCGCAGTTGTAAATGACATCACATTTTACAAGAGTGGCTTCGATATCGCCGGAACGTTGACACTCGCTGATGATGGACAGAGTGCGATTAATACAAATGGGTTTGATGCAACCATCAGTGCAATCCTTTCCAATGGAGCGGGTGGGGCTACCGTATTGAACAAGACCGGTGCGGGAACTTTAACGTTATCGGGATCGAATACCTACACGTCCGCGACTATTGTTGGTGGTGGAACACTTAGTGTAAGTTCGTTGGCAAATGGTGGCGTCGCCAGCAATATTGGTGCATCATCCAACGGGGATTTCGCTTTGCAGCTGAAATCGGGTGCAACGCTTCTCTATACTGGTGCTGGGTCGACGACCAACAGGTCGATGATGATTGATTATGCAGGGACAATCGACGCCTCGGGATCGGGAGCGCTGGTCTTCAGCTCCACGGGTGGATTGATATCCACCAATACTGGTGCTGCGGCCAACACGAGCCGGACCATCACTCTGACGGGAGCCAATACGGGCAATAACACAATCGCCCTCAAGATTGGCAATCCGACGGGCACGGGCAGCCCGACCACTAGTCTGTCCAAGACGGGAGCAGGCCTCTGGATTCTTAGCGGAGCCAATACCTATACGGGGGCGACGACCATTTCTGCGGGCACATTCCAGGTCGATGGCACGCATGCCGCCGGCAACGGTGCTTACTCCATCACGGGTGCCACCTTGGCGGGCTCCGGAAACATCGCCTCCTCCGCTGGCTTCGTCTTTGGTTCATCCGGTGTCCTTACGCCTGGGGCTGCTGGAGCCGGCAACATCGGCACGCTCACACTCGATGGAGCTGTCACCGCGTCCGCAGCCACGACCTTCAACTTCGATATTGGAGGCGCAGGCAACACCTATGACATCCTGAGGCTCGCCAGTCTCAACGCCAACAACATCACCCTGAACCTAATCGATAAAGGGGCATACACCTGGGTTCTGGGAGACACGCTCCATTTATTTGAAACCACGTCAGGAGCCAACACCTCCATCACCGGCACTTTTACGGCTATCAATAACCTCCCGACGCTTAGCGGCGGACTTAGCTGGGACACGTCTTCTCTATACACCGATGGTTTCATAACCGTCGTGACCTCCTCTATCCCGGAGGCCTCGACTTACGCAGCGATCTTTGGGTCCTTGGCTCTCGCGGGTGCAGCGATTCATCGTCGCCGCCGGAGCTAAGCCAGACCAGACGGTGTGAACCTGTCGTCTGGTGCTGAGTAGGCCGCCGCTGCTAGTTTCACCCAATCATCCCTTGATACGGTGGGGGAGATCCCTCCTTCCTGCTTACGCATCTCGTTTGGTTTACCTCTCAACCTGCCTGTATTGATTATTATGAACTCCCCTCGCTTTCTATTTACTGCGGTTGGTTTGACGGCCGCTTTTACCTTCGTTGGACCCGTCTGGGGTCAGACTACGACGCTCGTGCGTGATACGTTTACGCTTACTGGAACTCGCGCCGTTGGTAGCTGGCTTAACAACACATCACCCGAAGTGCATACGGCCAGTGGCGCTTGGGTGCAGGGAGGCACAGGTTTCGTTTCTGGCAAATTTGCGGCTGGTGGGGTGATTGTCGCTCCGGACAACGGCAGCATTTATACGGCCAGCGTAGATTCACGCATTTCCATTCCTCAGCCCACAACGAAGATCACTACGGTTTCGGCGGATATCATTGCGGGAAACAATCCCAATGGGGGGTGGCAGGCGGTTGGGTTTCTAAGTTCGGCGACACCTCCAGCCAGCAACGTATGGTTCGGTAGCACGGACGCCGTGCTATGGGTATACATCAGGCCCAACGGCGGATGGGTGGTTCATACCAATGGCACCACTGCTCTGTTGAAAAGTGGCACGGTGAGTGGGTTTTCGCCTACGCGCACCTATACGCTGGGACTAAGTTATGACCCTGCCACTGGGAAAGCCCGCGTTTTCCTCAGATCAGGCGCAACTGAGACGAGCCTCGTTTCGGAAAACGGAGGTTGGTTCATGTCTGGTCTGCCAGCGAACAGCTCGATGGAGGCGGCGGGTTTTCACTTCAATATCACCAAGGACGTATCGTCGGTGGATAATCTGATGACGCTCGATAACTTTCTGGTGACGGCGACTACAGCACCGATCCGCTGAATCAAATGATCCGTCGGTATTATCAAGGCGTTCGTGATTGTGCTTCGAGGCTCAACCCCAGTGATCCCCATCCCTCGCTCCCATGAATCTTCAACGTAGATCTGCCCGTGCGTTTACCTTGATAGAACTCCTTGCCGTTATTGGTATCGTAGGAGTTCTCGCGGCGATTATCATCGCGGTGGTCGGGTCTGCTCGACGATCTGCGGACAGCTCCCGGTGTCTGTCGAATCTGCGGCAGATGGGGCCGGCGTTCCTCACTTACGCGGTCGACCACCGTGGGCGCTATCCGCTTGCCTATAACGGAACCGGCGATCCGGACAACAATTGGTGGTATGCGATCGGACCGTATGTTGGGCTTAAAGTGAATTATACGTGGCCTAGCGTCACAGCGGTCTGTTCCGCTGAGGGTGCTCTGCGTTGTCCGCTCATGGACCCGACGGATGCGTCTTATTCGCTGCCATGGGTGAGTTATAAGATGACCGGCGCTCATCGCGCTTGGATGGGATCCAACGGCGGTTGGGTTGTCTCCGGGCCAGGGTTGCAGACTAACCTAATCGTTAATCCAAGCCGCTCATTGCTGATCGCAGAGGGACGGTCGCACCCTGAGTTCACCCTATCGGCCGCGAGTAATCAAGGCAACGGATTGATCTATCCCCATAGCGGACGGACGAACACCGTGTTCGCAGACGGTCATGTTGGATCATTCACTGCTGAAGAAATGAAGGCTAACTGGGCCGTTATCTACACGCGGGCGGTCGGTGGATAAGTAAGAACCAATAAGAGCGCGAAGCGCGCTCTTATTGGTTCGGAAATTAACTTCTCAATTTTATAATATCATGCGTTTTTGTTTCCCAAAATATACTCTCGGCTTGGGCATCATCGGGTGTCTCAAAATTACCTCCATCTTGGTGGGCCGAGAGCCGAGTGATGTTACCGCACTCTTTCCTTGTCCTGAGAAGGCGACGCAGCTGAGTTTTGTAGCTGAAAATAAGTATCAGGTTTGTGATTACACGGGGCGAGTTGTGTCTGAGGGCGAGGCCACGACGAATACAGAGGGTCGGCTGGTGGTCCCGTTTGTTTCGCCGGCGGGTTACCATGAAGTGGTTTTCATCAGCGAAGGTGAGGCGCAGGCGACCGGCATGTGGAGCCCCCCTGCTGGCGAAATGCCAGCAGACGCCTATATGTCAATCGACACCGCAATTTCGTGGCTGACGAAACCGGCGGATCGGCCGGTGTTGGTGCGCAATTTGAAAAACGTGATTGGCCCGGGCGGACTGGCGCGCGAGCGCCTGTCGTGGAGCGATATCAATCCTCAGGATGGGAAGTGGGACTGGGAGACTGCGCGAGGCTATGAGACTACGCGCCGGCTTTACGTGGAGGCGGGGATACCGGTTTTGGAGATGTTCCATAACGTGCCGGGATGGATGGGACGATCTCAGGAGGGGAATTTTCCCGATGATCTGGTGGCTGTTTCTCGCGAGTGGAGTGAGGTCGCCCGGCGCTGGTCTGGATTCTGGGGCGGGCTGGAAGTGTGGAACGAGCCGGATATTGGTTTGGGAGGAAACCAGCCATCGGACCAATATGTGCCGATCGTTAAGGCGGTGCGAAAGGCGATGACCGATGTCGGGGTTACCACCCCTCTGGGGGCTGGAGTTTTTGCTTCCTTCAATCCTCTCTACCTGGAACTTGCGGCGCGTAACGGACTGCTCGACGAGTGTGATTTTCTATCGTTTCACTATTACGGAAATCCGCTCGGTATCGAACCGTTGGTGGCGAAATACCGTGCATGGCTGGCATCTGCCAATCAGGAGACGAAACCGCTGTGGATGACTGAAGTCGGCATGTCGCGAGCCGGTAAATCTGGTGTTCGACCTCCTGTCGGAGAACAGATGGAAACCGCGTTGGCCTATGGGATGCAGGCAGTGGAGGCGAAGGCGTGCGGAGTCGCACGGTTCTTTCCCTTTGTTTACACTGAATACAGCGAACATGAAGAGCGCAGGCACTTTGGCATGTTGGATCATCGGCATACTCCGCTCCGTGTGCTGGCGGCTTCGGCGCAGGCCGGACGTGTTCTGGCGGGCTTGGCTTACGTAGGGGACATCCCTGCGGCTCGCGTGCGGGGGGCGGAACGCGTTCGTGTGTTTGGCACCGACACCGATGATTCTGCGTTGGTTGTTGTTTACACCGGACGCGTTGCTCCAGGAGCTACCGTAGAGCTTCCTTTCGCAGGCACCTCGGCTCAAGGTGCGGATGGTCGTAAACTGAAAATTGGAAAAGAGGGAGTAAGCATTCCAATTGACGACGGGCTGACCTATGTGAAGGTCCCGCGAGCCGCGTTGACCGACATGCTCGACACTTCGACGGAGGCTATGCGACTTTATCAACTGAGTCAGCAAGTTCCATCCTCGATACCTGTTGCGGCCGCGATTGTGTTGCAGCCTCAGATTGATCGTGAGGCCATGAAGGCAATCTCGGTGCGCGGTTATTTTTTGAAGGAAAAGGACGACACGGTGACCGTGCGCTTGGGTGTGAACAACCTGTCTGATGTGAAGCGCACGGTGACGTTGCGCGTAGCGGGTGTGCAAAAAAACACGGTGATGGTGCCTGCCCACACACGCGTGATCGCGCCGCTTGAAATCACGGTAAAAGCACTGCCGGGAGGTATGGGCGGTGATGATCGACGCATTGATATCAGCGCAACGTCGGATGATGGATCACGGATCGCTCCGGTTGCGTTGGTGGTGATACCGGATGCCGGTGCCAACGGTGTGGCCGAGCATCTGGCACAGAGTAAATATCAGTTTGGTCTGACCGTGAGTGAAGCTTACCGCTGGGATAAAAATGCGGCCGGCACACTGACCTTTGGTCATGAGCCGCCGGCAGAGTGGGGTTACACGGTTACGTTTCCCAAAGGGGTGGACCGTTGGGCGTATCCTCGTTTTACGCTGCCTCAAGAGGTCGATGCCAAGCGGGTGACCGGCGTATTGGTCCGGGCTCGTTGCGTGCGACCTGGCACGGTGAGGTTGATGTCGTGGGACGATAAAGATAAGTCGAGTGTAACGCAGTTCCCGATCATCCCTGCCGATGGGAAATGGCATGTGGCCTATATCCCTCTGGCGTCGTATCAGCAGGCGTTTGCGGGGCCGGCAGGCGAAGGTCGTCCCATCACCAGAATCTCCATTGGATTCAATTCGGCGGAAGATACCAATACGCTGGAAATCAGTGATCTCTACATGATCGGGAAATGATGACGACTGGATTGGTTCATCGATATGTTGGTTGGGCTGATCGTGCTAGAAATAAGGCCACCCGTTAAGGTGTTTCAGGCTATGGGGTGGCAGAATCTTCCGTTTGCAACCCCATGTTAATTTCGCGACTCCACTCTGCTGCTGATGCATTAACATCCGTTCGCGTCTTGGTTGATATTGATGCCGAACTGGTTGGTTTAATGCCTGATCTACTGGTGGCTGCCGAACGTGCGTTGATCGCGTCGATCACGCCGACATTTGGCTGGATTGTGAGCTGCGGGAATAACTCTGCGGCGAGTCGTGGAGCGATGATGCGCCTAACGGTCGGGTGTGCGACAGTGCAGCGTATAACAAATTAATTCAGAATTTCATGCAAATCCTAGACTGGGCAGTCATCGTCGTTCCATTGATCATTTTGTTGATCGTGGGCATCCTCACGCAGCGCCAAATGAAGAGTGTGGCGCATTTTATCTCCGGAGGGCGTGTGGGGGGACGCTATCTGCTGGCCGTTGCCCGAGGCGAAATGCAGGCGGGAGCCGTCGTGTTCGTGGCATTGTGGGAGATTTTTGCGCAGTCGGGTTTTGTGCCGAATTGGTGGGGCATGATCATGGGGCCCGTGGGGCTGGTGGTGGCTATCTTTGGATTTGTTATCTACCGGTTCCGTGAGACGAAGGCGATGACGCTGGCCGAGTTTTTCGAGATGCGCTACAGCCGGAATTTTCGCTCGTTCGCCGGGATTCTCGGGTTCTTGGCTGGAGTGATCAACTTCGGTATCATCCCTGCGGTCGGTGCGCGGTTCATGGTGTATTTCATGCAACTGCCGGCTGAATTCTCCCTCGGAGCTTGGATGATTCCCACGTATGTGCCGTTGATGGCGGTCTTCCTTGCGATCAGCCTGATTCTCACGATTTCGGGAGGATTGATCACGTTGATGGTAACCGATTGCCTGGAGGGAATTTTCTCCCAACTGATCTACATTGTTTTGATCGTGGGTGTGCTTTGGATCGTGCCTTGGCACGACATGGCTTCCGTGATCGGCAGCCGTCCTCCGGACCATTCGCTGGTCAATCCGTTTGATGCCTGGGCAGTGCAGGATTTTAATCTCTGGTATGTGTTGATGGGGGTATTCTTCGGCACCTACGGGACAATGGCGTGGCAGAATTCCAGTGCTTACAATTCCGCAGGCGCGACCCCGCATGAGGCGCGCATGGGTGGACTGCTGAGTCGGTGGCGCGACATGGGCAAGGCGGCGGTGGTCGTGCTGTTGGCGGCCGGTGCCCTGGCGTTTTTGCAGCATCCGGATTATCAGGTGGCTTCGGAATCGGCGCGTGAAGCGATCGCTGGGATCGAGTCGACTCAGATTCAGAAGCAGATGACGATTCCCGTGGCTCTATCCTACATGCTGCCAATGGGAGTGAAGGGTGCGCTTTGCGCCGTGTTGCTCATGGGTATCTTTGGCGGTGACTCGACCCATTTGCATTCGTGGGGTGGCATTCTGGCGCAGGACGTGATTCTGCCGCGCTTGAAGAAAGCACCGTCGCCAACGGGGCACATCCGATTGTTGCGGGGGTGTATTACGGGTGTGGCGGTGTTCGCATTTTTATTTGGAACGTTTTTCCGATCAACCGAGTATATCGTGATGTGGTTTGCCGTGACGACGGCCGTCTATGTAGGTGGAGCCGGCGCGGCGATCATCGGCGGACTTTACTGGAAAAAGGGCACCTCTGCCGGTGCATGGTCGGCGATGGTGGCCGGCGCGGTGCTGTCAGGCGGCGGGATTTTCGCCTACAAGTTCTTTGGAGATGATTTTCTGTCGCGGCCTTTGAGGGCGGTTGGTTTGCCGGTGCCCGAATTTACCGTCAACGGGCTGCAAATCTCGTTTTTCACGATGTTGATCGCGATAGCGCTTTATGTGGGCGTGTCGTTGCTCACGTGCAAACGGGATTTCCCGCTCAACAAGATGCTGCACCGAGATGAACTGCCTCTTGATGAGAAAGGACGCCCGATTGTCGTGAAGCGTCCGTGGACGTTTGGCCGGGTGATCGGGGTCGATGCGAATTTCAGCAGGGGCGACAAGTGGATCGCGGGTGGGTTGTTTGGCTGGAGCGTGTTGTGGTTTAGCGTGATGCTGGTGGGCACGGCGTGGAATCTTATCGGATTTGCGGGCTGGGTGTCGTGGATCAAACCGTGGTCGAACACGACGTGGTTGTCCTACTGGCATGTGACGTCGATCGGCTTGCCGATGCTCATGACGGTGGTGACGGGGCTGTGGTTTACGTGGGGGGGAGTGCACGACATTCGCGCTCTCTTCCGGTCGCTCAAAACCTACGAGATCGACGACACGGACAATGGCACCGTGAAGCAGCACAAGCCGTATTGAACAGAGCGTATCCTATTTCCCATGACTTCCGTAAAACTTCATCCCACCGCACGCTGGATCTGGCCCGAGGGCGACAGCTGGGACATTCACAACGGCTACGCGCAATTTCGAAAAGCGTTCGAACTGGCCACAGTGCCACGTCGCGCGCCGACATGGATCACGGCGGACCAGTCCTATCGGCTCTGGGTCAATGGAGAGCCGGTCTGTCGCGGGCCGGCACGCGGGTTTCAGGAGAGCTGGCCGTGCGACGAAGTCGACCTGGCTCCGTTTCTTCGCAAGGGACACAACGTCATCGCGGTGCGCGCCTACAATCCCGGGCACGGCACTTTCGCCTATATTTCCCAGCTCAGTGCCGGATTTTTGTTCTCAGCGAAGTGGGGTGGGTTCGTGCTCGTGAGCGACTCGACCTGGCGGATGCGACGCCAGACTGGCGTGCGCAAGGACTCGGTGCCTTCGAGCCTGCAACTCGTCCATCAAGAGCATCTCGACGCACGCATCGAACCGACGGATTGGATTCATCCCGACTTTGACGACAGTGTTTGGAAGTGCGATTTCCCCGCCCAACGCAATCAGGGTTCGATGCCTTGGCGGTCGCTTGAGTCACGGGGTATTCCCCTGCTTGAGGAGAAAGATGTCCTGCCGGCGCGTTTATTGGGCACGGGCCATGGCAAGGCTGCGGCGAGCGCAATCGACACGCGCGACATCCTCAGCGTGCACGCCCAAGAGGATCTTTCGCACGCGCCGGTGGCCGCCGCCACGGCAACGCGGGGGGGGCTGGAGCGGCAGACGGTGCCGGCGGCTGGCAAGGGCAAGTTCAGAAGCCTTCTCTTCGACTTCGGACGCACGGTGGTGGGTTATCCGCAACTGCATGTGCGCGGAGCGTATGGCGGAGAAATCTGTGACGTGCTCGTTTATGAGACGATAGATGCGGCAACGCTTAAACCCCACATCGACCAGCCGAACTGGAGCCGCATCGCGATGGGACACCGGTTGATCTGTGCGAAAGGTGAAAACCGGCACGAGTTTCACCTGCCGTTCGGGTTTCGTTACTTGGAACTCGTCGTGCGCGAAAACCGTTCTCCGCTCGATGTCGCCGTGGCCGTTCGTTGGATCGGCTATCCGCTTCCGCATAAGGGGAGTTTCACGAGTTCCGATGTCGTGTTGGAGAAAATCTGGCAGGCATGCGCATGGACACAGCAGTGCTGTAGCCTCGACGCCTACGTGGACACGCCTTGGCGTGAGCAGGCCCAGTGGTGGGGCGACGCCCGCGTGCAGGCATGGAATACGTTTCATCTCAACGGCGATCCACGGCTGTTCCGGCGGGGCATCGCGCAGATCGCGCGGCAGACGACGCCCGAAGGCCTGACCTATGGCCATGCGCCCACCATCGCGCACGGATGTATCCTGCCGGATTTTACCTTGGTGTGGTTCCTGACGCTGTGGGATTACTACTGGCAGACAGGCTCCATTGAACCGTTCCAAACGCATCGAGACACGGTCGAGAAGGCGCTGGAATACTTCGAGCAGCGCCTGCACCCCGAATACGATCTGCTGCCCTACGACGAACGCTACTGGCTGTTTCTCGATTGGACGGGGATTTTCAAGGAAGGTTATCCCGCGCTCTACAGCCTGTGGTTCTTGCACGCGGTGAGAAAACTCCGTGCGCTTTATGCGTTGCTGCTGGCTGGGGAGGCAAAGGCGGTTACGGGCAACGTGACGAAGCGCCTGATGGCACTGGAGCAACGAGTGACCTCAGGTTTAGGAAAACTGATCGGAGAAAACGGCCTCGTTCACGATGGGCTGACGTGGAAGGGGAAGCGGGTGGGGGATACTTCGATCCACACGCAGACGCTGGCGCTCACGGTCGCGCTCGACCCGGCCAATGATCGGGTGCGGCTCGACCAAGTCCTGAGGCCGTATGTGCGGGGAGAATTTGATCCAGCGGTGCAACCCTCGGCGTATTGGATCACGTATGTTTTCACCGAGCTGATTGCGCGCGGACATGGGGACGAAGTGGTGGACTGCATCCGTCGCCGTTGGGCGGCGATGTCCGAACACGGCACCACGTGGGAAACGTTCTTCCCCAAGGTCGGCAGTGAAAGCCATTCGCACGCGTGGTCGGCACATCCGCTTTACCACCTTATGCAGACGGTGGGGGGCATCACGCAAACGGCACCGGCCTGGAAAGAGGTGGAGTTCCGCCCGGTCTTCTATGGTGACCGTGGACGTGTCGTCGTGCCTGCGCCACATGGGCTGATCAAAGCGCACTGGCAACGGAACGGAGGAACCGTTCATGTCGGCTTGAGTCTCCCCAAGGGGATCACTGCCCGTGTGATCCTTCCCGGACAAAACGCCGAGGAGGTGGCGGGATCCAAAAATTTTCGTGTGCCAGCGATCTGATCGTGACGAGCAAAGCCATTCTTCGACGAAATCGAGAAGACGCATCTGCGCGTGCTGGACGTCCTGTTGCAGTTGCTCAATGTCCGCTGGACGCAATCGGCCGCTGGGTTTCTCCGATGAGCATTGCGTGCTCACGAACAACATCGGTGCGCGGCGCAACATGACGCTGCGCAAGCCGAAGTATGAGACGATCGAGCGTCTGGTGAAACAGAACGCGCAGCTTGAGATGCGTTCGGAAATCTTTGTCCACATCATGCTCGCGGCGGTTTTTAACAGGCCCGACAACGACGCGCAGTGCCGGATTGCCGAGGGCATGGTGGCAAAGGAATGCGACGACCATCATAAAGATGATATGGCCATGCCGGAGTTAAATCTGAGCCAGTGCTATCGTCAGCGTTGTCTTCACAGTCTGTTGTGGCTTCCGCTTCTGGCGGCTAGTTTTCCGGCTCATAGTTTTTTAGGCTGGGGCCGCCGACATTGCCAACCGTCGCTCCCGTGGTTGAAATCGGAGCATGAGCTCCGTGGCCGAAATCGAAACTGCGATCCAAAAGCTCAGCGTGGCTGAGCAACGGATCATTGCCCTTCACTTGAGTGAGCGTCTGGACGATGAAAAATATCCGGGAGGGGGGGCCGCAGCGGCCGAAGGCATTCGCTTCCTGCCGCAATACGAAGCCTGCTCCGCATCGCGCGAATCCCGGTGACAAAAGCTCGGGCAACAAGCCCAAACGACTCGCAGCCCAATCGGACCGAAGGTATCCTGAAACGTGGCCTCTCGCGCCCCGGACTACGCCTGCATCAGACCCAACGCTGTGCAGGAACACCCTGACGACGGGAGGAGTCCCCGCTCCTCGTTTGTGCGCTTTTTGGTAAACTTGAACCTCTGAACCCTTGGACCCCATGAATGTCTCCTTCAATATGACAAGGACCGCAGGCCAGCTCGGCCCGGTCAAATTTCGTCTCGGTCGCCAGGTAATCGAGCCCCTCCACACCGCTCCTTGGTGCGGCGAACCGGAAGCTGGAAAGCTGATCCCGCTCCTGCGCGGATTGCGCGGGGATTTCTTTTGCGCGCCCTTCGGTGCCGGTCCCGGTTGGCGGGGCGAAGAGCATCCGCCCCACGGCGAGACGGCCAACGCGGACTGGACGGTGACCTCGTCCGCTCCGGAGCGCTTGGTCGCCGTCCTGAAAACGCGCATCCGGCCGGGCAAGATCACCAAAATCCTCGAGACCCGTCCCGACGAAACCAACCTTTACCAAGCGCACCTCTTCGACGGCTTCCAAGGCTCGATGTGCTTTGGCCATCACGCCATGCTCGACTTTAATCGCAACGGTCCCGGCGTCATCTCCACCAGCAAGCTGCGCCTGGCCCAGGTGTTGCCCGCGCCGTTCGAAGACCCGGCCCAAGGCGGCTATTCCTCGCTGAAACAGGGCGCCTGGTTTCGCCGGCTCGACAGCGTGCCGCTGGCAGCCGGAGGCAAGACCGACCTGACTCACTTTCCCGCTCGTGAAGGTTTCGAGGATCTCGTCATGATCCACCATAAGGACGCGGACGATTTTGCGTGGGCCGCCGTGGTGTTTCCCGAGAAAAAGTTCGTCTGGTTCTCCCTGAAAAATCCCGTGCATCTCGCTTCCACCGTGCTCTGGCATTCCCATGGCGGACGCCACTACGCGCCGTGGAACGGACGCCACCGCGGCGTGCTCGGAGTCGAAGACGTTACCGCCTATTTCCATCTCGGTCTCGGGGCTTCGCTGGCTCCGAATCCCTGGAGGGAAAAGGGCGTGCCCACCTCGCTCAAGTTCTCCCGGGGTAAACCCACACGCATCCCCTACATCATGGGCGTCGCGGCACTGCCAGAGGGGTTTGATACCGTTCGGTGTATTCATCAAACAACGACAGGAATCCGCCTCCAGTCCGCGAGCGGCCGGCAGATCGATCACGCCGTTGACATCTCCTTTATCCAATAACCCTCCCGGCCCGAAACCCGCCCCCATCGAAATTCAATATGAAACAATACCGCGATTACCTGCTTAACCTTAAGGGCAAAGTCCTGCTCGGCTGCGACGGCTTTGTCGACGAGACCTACGAGATCGTGGAGGTCAGGAAGAGCCCGAGTGAGTTCGTCCCGATGCATCGCCTTAAGCAATTCGGCGAACTGCTCGTCGCGCGCGCCGACGGCGGAGTCGGGGTGGAGCTGGTGCCGAAGCGCCGCTGCGAAGGCGGGTTCGCCATCAACACGGGACGGGTGGCCGCCTGTCTCGGACTCAAACCCTGCCTGCCCGGGCTTTATGGCAAGGAGACCATCGACCCGGCCTACCACCAGTTTCAGGACATCTGCCAACTGCTGTCCCTCGGCAATCCCGCCCTGACCATCGCCTTGGAATTCGGTGACGGGAAAGTGCTGATGAGCAACCTGGAGGCGGTCTCCAGCTTGACATGGGACGACGTTAAGAACCACTTCGGGGAATCGAAGCTCAAGGAACTCTTCTCGGGAGTGGATATTTTGGGCCTGGGCTACTGGTCCCTCACCGCCAACTTTGACGGCCTTTTCCAAGGGTTCATGGAGCAGTATAAGACCGCCACGCCACCGCGTCGGATGTTCTTCGACTTTGCCGATATCAAAAAGAAGTCCAGCGAGTCGTTTATCAAAAGCCTGGAGATGATCCGCTCCTACAATAGCAAGATCCCGATGACTTTCAGCCTGAACGAGCATGAGGTCATGGAGCTCTTCTCAAGGACTGGGGTGGAGAGCCCGGAATTGAAGCCGGCGGCGATCGCCTCTGCGCTGACTGTAGCGCGCAAAAAAATCGGCTTCGACGAACTGGTGGTGCATACGCCGGAGTTCGGGGCTGCGTCCAGCGCGAAGGAAGGCGAGGCGTATGCTCTCCAGGATCGCCAAACCAAGGTCGTCCGCTTGGCGGGCGCTGGCGACAGCTTCAACGGCGGCTACCTCTGCGCCTCCCTTGGGGATCTTCCGCTCAAGCAACGCCTCGTCGTCGCCAACGCCGTGACCGCCTACTTCGTCACCCACGCCACCGCCCCCACCAAGGAGCAACTGCTCGTCCAAATCGAAAAAGCGTCCGACCATTGACCTTGGAATCGTCGATAGAGCGCTAGAAAGACAAACATTCTGAACTGCGAAAAATCGCGGTTCGGAAAACGCGGCGGCGGTTCCGGCAACCCGTGAAGTGGCTTGGCCGACCGCAGACGAGTGGGTGAAGCGCGGGCAGTGCGGGCAAGCCCTGCGGCATGTGTGCGTTGAGCGGAGGAAATTCTCGCTACCGGGCGGGCGCGCACTACGGTTTTTTGATCATCGTCCCGAGACGATCTTGGATGAAATCGAAACCTGTCACCATCACCGCGCTGGCGCGCCACCTGAATCTGGCAATCGCCACGGTGAGCTACGCATTGAACGGACGGGGGCCCGAAATGAAGATCGCGGAGGCCACGATCAAGCGTGTGCGCGAGGCCGCCGACGAACTCGGATATCAGCCCAATTTTTTCGCCCACAACCTGCGTCGCCAAAAGACAGATACCATTGGCGTCGTGTTCGCCGATCTGGAGGAAAACTGGGCACATCGCATTCTCAAGGGCATGGTGAGCGTGTTCGATCCGGTGGGTTACACACCGCTTCTGAGCGTTCATTTCTGGGAAAAGGAACGTGAGGCCCGGGAAATCCAGTCATTCCTCCAGCGCAAAGTGGATGCACTCATCTGTTTTCCCCAACCCTCGAATCGCGACCTCTACAGGCAACTGATCGCACAAAAGAAAAAGCTGCTGTTGTTGGGCGACACGTTGCCCGATCTACCCGAGGCCAATTACGTGGCGTGGAACTCCGGTGAGGCGGCCGCAACTGTAGTGCGCCACTTGATTGCCACGGGGCGTAAGCGCATCGCGTTTATCGGTCCGGATCATCGGACCACGATGACGCTCGCCCGCCATCAGGCCTACTGCGATTGTTTGGCTGAGGCGGGTCTGCCGGTCCGGCCGGAATGGATTGTTTGGGAAAAGTCAGGCTCGGTGCCGATTGAACGCGTAGAGAGTCTGTTGACCGGGCCTGGAGAGAAACCCGACGCGCTTTTTGTGGTCAACGACGGTTTGGCCCTGCCGTTGCTGGAGGCGCTTGATCGCATGAAGATCTCCATCCCCGATCAGGTGGCAATCGCCTCCATGGGTGAACTGTCGCACAGTAGCCATAGCGGCATTTCCCTCACGAGCGTGCATGAGCCATGCGAGGAGCTGGGGGCGGAACTGGCAAAGGCGGCGCTAGCGCTCATTGAGCAGAAGGACGCGGAGGCTATTCAAGAGCTGGTCGACGGGAACATGCTCAGTGTGAGACGAAGCAGCGGCGCTTGACGCCGCCGTCCGGTCATTGCGCTTGGTCCGCGCGCAATGACCGCGTTGCCACCAGTTCGTCGCGCAGGTTTACACGGAGGGCAGCAGGTCGCGCACGTTCACCGGCAGGCCGGTCGCCATGGAGCGGTTGGCTGCGATACCGGTCAAAATCGACAGTGCCCCCTCTTCGTGTCCGGCCGTGCGGCCCAGCGGGTCGGGTGCGCGAACTGCGCCGAACAGATCGTGGAGCAGGCGTTCGTCGGCACCACCGTGTCCGCTGGCTCCGCCGGGCGGGATTTCGATTTTTTGCGGCGGCCCCCAGTGGGGACGAAAGAGCAGCGTTGTCGGCTCGGTGATCTCGTGCGGCGAACCGCCGAGGATATTTTTGACTAGGTGCTGGTCGCGCTCTCCGGCCAGGAGAAAGGCGCGTTCGGTGACGTCGATTTCCAAGCGACCCTTGGTGCCGTTGAAGCCGACGCGGTAGCCTTCCCACGGCGCGAAAGCTACGAGGTGATAGGTCAGGACTGCGCGGTTCTGGTAACGGACCATGACTCCGACGTCGTCCTCAATGGAGATGCCGTCGCCGAAGACGTTTTGATCGCGGAGGTAGCCGTCCGCCGACTCACAATCGTGGTAAAGACTCTTGAGTTCGGGTTCGGTGTTGAGATCAAGCGCGAAAGGATCGCCAACCGCCGCAGCCGAGCCGGTGGCGCGGACATAGGCGTGATTTTCGCCGCGGGCCTCGGCGTTTTCGCGTCCGTAGAAACGGAGGTCGCCCATCGCCATGACGGTCTCTGGACGGGTGGAGAGCCACCAGTTGACCAGGTCGAAGTGGTGCGTCGATTTGTGGACCATGAGTCCTCCGCCGTTGCGTTTGTCGCGATGCCAGCGGCGGAAATAGTCGGCGCCGTGCTGCGTATCGAGCAACCACTCGAAATGCACCGAGGTGATGGTGCCGAGCACGCCGGACTGGATGATTTCCTTCACCTTGGAGTTACGCGGCGAGTAGCGGTAGTTGAAGGTGACCGTGATTTTCCGGCCCGTGCGCTTCTGCGTTTCCAGAATCTGGCGGCATTTGTCGATGTCCACGGTCATGGGCTTTTCCGTGATTGCGTCGCAGCCGGCTTCCATGGCTCGGCAGAGGTAATCGTGGTGCGTGCGGTCCACGGTGGTGACGATCACCACGTCCACCCGGTGGTCCTTGAGCATTTTCTCGAAGTCGGCGGGGGCATACGCGGGGAGCGACAGGCCGCTCTCTTCCTGCCACACTGCCATGCGCAGCGGGTTCATATCGCAGATGGCGACCAGTTCGCTGGTGTCCGCGTGGGTCTTGATGAGCGCATCCCTGAACATGCGGGAGCGGCTGCCGGTGCCTACCAGGGCGTATCTTTTCTTTGAGATCATGATTGGGAAAAGTGAGGGTGGGGCGGACGGGTTTTCTATGAACAGCGTAGGAGCACGAGCCATTCGAGCGGGCGCAGGGAGACGGTTGATCCTTGTTGCCAGGGTGCCGCCGAGCCGGTCTCGACATCGAGTTGGTGAAATTCGCCGTCGCCCGGAACGGTGACGGTCCGTTCGACGGTTTCGGCTCCCTCGTTGAAGAGCAGCAGGACTTCGCAGTCGTCTCCGCGGAGATGGCGCAGCCGAAGCGAGGGCGCCGGTGTATCGAAGCGGATGGGGCTGGAAACGCGGACTAGCAGTTCATCGGTAGCCGCGTCGTTCCAGCGCAGGAGGGGGATGTTTGCCGGGAGGGCGATTTCATACCCCGGCTCGACGATGAGGAGGGCATACCGGCCGGGGCCGACTCGGAGAAGTCTGTCGGCATCCGGGCGGGCGTGATCGAGGTCGCGTGGTTCGACGTAGTGGAACTCGATCTGGTTTTCGAAACAGGTCTTGGCCGCGCGCCACGGCAGTTCGTTGGCGCGGCCGAGGATCGCCACTTCACACACCGGACGGAAGGTCGCGTTGAGCCAGCACAGACGACGTGTCGCGGCCTCCCATTCTTTGTAACCGGAATTCCACCACGGGCTGTTTGGTCCCACGTCGGGCGGGCGCTCGTCGCGGCGCGGACCACGCATGGAGTAGTAGAACGCGTGCGGCACCAGCAGGTCGCAGCCGCGGATGAGCAGCCAATATGACAGCCAGCGCAGTTCGTCGAAGGTCAGCGACTCGCCGTAGGCACCGGCGAATTCGTTTAGGTTGCGCGAACGGCCCAGGTGAAACTTCACCGAGGCGGCGGCCTTGGCCATGGTCGAGGGCGGGCCTTCCAACGCGCCGGGTGTATGCGGTTCGATTTGCCGCCAGACGATGTCCTGACCGGGGATGTGGAAGTGGCGCAGGTGGCCGATCTCGTCGGGCTCGGCGGGGTGGCCGGCCAGCGCGATACCGTGCGCCTCGCACCATGCGGACAGCGGTTGGTAATAGGTTTCGTCCAGACGCGCACCGATGGCCGCGAGGTAATCGCGACGGTGTTTTTGGGCGTCGGGTTCGTCGTCGAACCACAGGGTCGGGAGGCGGGGAGTGAAGTCGTAGCCGAGCCACGCGTTGACCCACTCGAGTATGCCGGTGGTGCCGGGCCTGGCACCGGCCTGCTTTAGACGGGAAAGCGGATTGGGCTCGTCGGTGAAGATGGCTTTCACGGTGTTGCCAAAGAACTCGCCGAGCTCGCGGTGGAAGCGTTCGTAAACCAAGTCGATGAAGCACCGGACGGCGGCGGGGTTGAGCAGGTCGGCGGCGGGCGGTTCCTCTTCGCCCAGCGCGGTGCCGTCGCGCATGGCGGCTTCCTCGTCTCCGATGTAGTGCAGGCCTCGGACGACCGCGTCGATGGGTTCGTCGTGGATCGTCACGATCCTGCCGTCGGCCCGGCGCACGCTGGCGATGTGCCGCGCATCGGCGGGCGGCGGGATTCTTTCGGTTCTGCAGACCAGACCGCGCACGTGAAAGGCGGGGTTGCTCGCGACCACCAGACCACTGGCCGAGCCGCTCGGATACATACCTTCGTCGTAGAGCATCACCCACATGCCGCGACGCTTAGCCTCGGTCAGCACGATGCGCATGAAGCGAAACAGCTCGTCGCTCAGCCAGCCGATGGAACGCGGCAGGCCGATGCGCGGATGGATGACGAAGGCCTCCACGCCGTGAGCTTGGAATTCGACGATCTGGCGCACGATTTCGCGTTCATCCAGCGCGTCGTTCCAGAACCAGAATGGGCAATGGGAATAGGGCGCGGGCGGACGCCGCCAAGTCTGCCTGTCGAATACGGTGCCGGGTTTATGTGCGGAAGGGGAAGCGAGGTTCATTTCAATTGGACCCAGTTGTAGAGATCGGCGTTTTTGCCGCCTTCGATGCCGCCGCCCCATTCCATGACGCGGAGGCGTTTGCCGCCATCATTGTCGGAAATCACAATCGCCATTTTGAAGAGTTCTCCCGGGCGACCGCCGAGGCCGAGGCTCGAATACGGAACGGTGAAGCGATACGTGGCCCGGACGGGGACGAGATCGAGCCGGCCGTCGAGCCGCCATTCGCCGATGCGGGTTTTGTCCGGCGCGAGGTGGCACCAGGTCTTGAGTTTTCCGTCGGCATCGGACGAGAGGGTGATCTCGGTCTGGCCGCCGCACTCGTTGAGAAAGCCGATCTGGATGCAGTCGTTGCGCCAGATGTAGGCGTCACGGTAGGTGAAGGATTGATCCTGGTCCGACACGACGAACTCGAAGGCGATGCCGTCGCGTTGCCGCGAGATGCCGATGCGGGCCGACAAATCCTCGGGGCCGGACCAGCGTGGAGTGAGCGGGTCGAAGGCCAGTTCGCGGACCTTATCGACCGTATCAAGGATGATGGTCGCCGACTGGGCGGCGGTTTCCGGGACGGGCAGGCACACGTAGTAGGGCAGCGCGATCTCGCCCGAGAAAAGCGGGGCGCCGAGGACGGTTTTCAGCCGGGCTTCGAGAAGCAGACTGCGGGCGGCGGGTTTTTCGGTGGCGGGGACTTCGACGGGGATCTCGATTTTTTGGGTCGAGCCCGCGTTGGACAGTCTGAACTCGAAGGCGCGGCCGTCGGCGGTGAGCGTGCCGACCACGGCTTCGTCGTAGGGGTTGGCCACTACGGCGGTGAGCGTGCGTTTTTCGCCAGGGGCAAAGACGTTGCCTCCCGTGGTCGAGACGAGTGGCTGGGCCGGCGTGATCGCGCCGCGCGGGCTGCGCAGGTAGAACGGCAGGCGGGTGGCGGTGATGTAGGCCATGTCGCGCTCCGGTTTGATGGCGGTGCGGTTGCCCCAGATGTCGATCATCTCGAGCGGTGCGGAAGTCTTGATCGCGAAGGTGAAGGTGCCGCGGTTGGCCGCCGGCCAGCAGACGAAGACGTCCTCCCGGTCGGTCTCGAAGTGGTAGCCGTCGAGGCGTTCATCGAAACGGAGCGGGGCACCGGGCCGGGTGTTGGCGAGCTGGCGGATCAGCTCGTTGTAGGCGATGAACGCGGGCTTGGCCTGGTTGTCCACCGTGACGAGACCGAAGGAGTCGTCGGCGTTGATGTATTTGTCCCAGTAGTCCTGGAGCATGAACCACACGTAGAACTCGGAGCCTTTGGCGCGGGCGTAGGAGATTTTCTGCACCAGCGCGCGGGCCTGGTTCAGGAAGCGGGCGCCGCCATCGCGGCTGGCTCCGTGATAGGAGCGGTAACCGGCCTCGGTGTTGGCGATGGTTTTCTTCGGGGGGACGCCGGCCGCGCGCATCCATGTCTCCATCGTCTCGTGGTATTTCTTGTAGCTGTCGTAGTCGTCGTGCGCGTGGAACGCGGCGACGTCGTAGGAGTCGGACGCCTCCTGGTAAACGCGGCGGGTGAAATCTTTTTTCGCCGACGGATGCGTGCCGACCACGAGGCCGCCAGTGGTGACTTTCACGCGGGGCGCGATGCGTTTGACGATCGGGTAGAGCACGCGGAGGCTTGCGATGTATTCGTCGGTGGTGCCGGTGTAGCCGTCGAGGTCGGGTTCGTTGAGCCACTCGAAGTAGCGGACCTGCGGGTGCGCGGCCATGAGCTCGGCGATGCGGGTGAAGTGTTCCGCGAGGAGCGTATGGTCGGAGGGCATGTCGCTGGTTTTTTGTCCCGGTGGGAAAAGCCACGAGGGCATGCCGCTGGCGTAATCGAGCAGGATCATGATGTCGCCGTCGTAGGGTTCCCACATTTCGGAGACGCCTTTGTAGCCCAGCGTGGTGCCGCGCACGCGCTCGGCGCGCGAGCCCATGAGGCCGCTTCGCTGAAGGTCGACGCCGAGGAGCTTCATCCATTCGGCGTGCAGGCGCGCCTCGTGTTTGTAGGTATTGATCTCCTGGTCCTCGATGCCGAACCACATCGGGACGGTATTCACGCGTTTGCCGTTGGGTTCGAACACGGCGAGCCAGCCGTCGAAGGTGTGGCGGGCGGTGGCGTTGTTGGCGGCGAGTTCGATGCGGTAGGGGCCGACTTCGGCGAAGCCGGGCAGATCGAAGGCGACTTTGCCAAGGCCGAAGCGCGGGATGGGCAGGTGTTTTTCGGCGGTGCGAACGAGGCGGTTGTTCGCGTCGTAGATGTTGAGTTTCAGTGCGGCATCGACGTCGGTGGACAGGCCGTTGCGCACGCGGAAGCCGAGATGCACCGGCGCGCCGGGTTTTTGGACGAGGCCGGAATATTCGGGATGGATCGCCAACTGGCGGGCGGGATCGGAGATGTCGGCGAGGTAGTAGAGGTCGTCGAGCAGGACGCGGCCGGAGGCGGCTTTGTCCACGCGAAGATGCACATGCCGCAGGTGGACGGGGAACTTGATGGCGTCGAAGTTGGCGAAGGTTCCGCGGCCGAGCGTGAGGAGGTGATCCTGCCAGCCGTTGCCCTCGATGCGCACGGGTTGCGTGCGGTGTTCGCGGCCGAGGGCGTCGGCAAACGAAAAACTGACTTCGCCGGAATGGCCTTCGGCGTCGGCCGAGAAACCGATGGCCGACGGCATGACGGGCATGAGGTAGGCGCTGTTTTTTTCGAAGCGGGCTTCGCCGCGGTCTTCGATGAAGATGAAATCAAGCGCGCCGGCGTAGCCGTCGTCGCGCCGGGCGTCGGGCACCGAGCCCATGCCGAAATAAAACGGCGCGGTGGCGGCGGGGTCGTTGCCGCGAATCGCGCCGCCGAGCCAGGAGGAGATGTCGGCGAAGTCGTCGATCATCACCCGGCCCTGGAGTCGAGAATCGGTGGAGATGTAGCGGGGCGATTCGAACTTGGAGATGTCGGTGAGCGTCACCCAGGGACGCATATCGGGCGGCCCGAGGAGGGTGGCGGACGACCATGCCGAGTCGTCGAACGCGGGGGCGCTCCAGTCCGCCGCAGCGGAGGCGGAGACTTTCCACGTGGCGTCGGTTTTCAGCGTCACGATGTCGCCGGACTCGAGCACGATGTCGCCGAGCGCGATCACGCCGGCCGGGCCGGTGTGGTTGTCGGCCTTGATCGCGATGACGTTGCGACCGACGACGAGAAGATCGGCAAGGTCGAAGCGTTTGGGCTGGATCGTGGGCTGGTTGAGCCAGGCGATGGAGTTTTTGCGATAGGGTGCTCCGTTCACGAACAGCTCGGCGATGTCGTCGCAGGACAGGGGGACGACCGCGCTTTTTACGGGAGTATCCAGTCGGATCGTTTTGCGCAGGTAGCGGGTGCTGTGATCGGCGGGCGAGGAGGAGTCCCAAATCCACGATGCGCCCGGAGCGGGTGTCGTCGGTTCCGCCTGCGCGGGCGCAGCGAAGGGCAAAAGCAACGCCAAGAGGCAGGAGCTGACGAAGAGGTGCGGGTAACGGAGAAGCGACATGAGGACGGGGCGGTAAAGGATCGCGTGGCTCGCTGGCGGTGCGACGGGCGCGCGATGGACGCTGCGGCTTAGCGGATCACGTCGGCGGCGATGTCATCCAATTGGATGTCGAGCGCAGAGGTGGTCGTGAGGCCGTAAAAGCGCACCTGGTCTGGCCGTCCGTCGCGCACGGTTCCCTGGGTGGGCACGGCGGAGCCGATGGGCACGCCACCGACGGAGATTTGCTGAGTGTTGCCGGTCACGGTCACGCGGACGTCGCGGAGGAAAAAGCTGCTGGCTTTCTCCGAAGGAGTGGCGGTGACGGTGCCGAGCGCCGTGGTCGCGCCCTTCAGGTCCACGTAGAAGAGGGTGGCGCTCCGGCCATTCCATGAGATCAGAAATCCGCCGTTGATGCTTTCGCCGTTGCTGCGGGCGTTGATGCCGAATTTTCCGCCGCCTGCATAGAGCAGGTATCCGATGTCGAAGGTGTAGTTGGCGACGCCATCCAGGTTTTTGGAAACGGCGACATAGGTGGAGCGGTCGTCTCCGTTGACGAAGATCTGGCCGACGTAATTGCCCAGACCGAGGTTGCGGTCGGCCGGTTCGCGGGTCTTGAAAATACCGTTGCTGTAGGTTGCGGCGTAGGTGGTGACGCCGTCCGACATACGCTTGTCGTTCAGGTTGCTGGCGGAGGCTCCGGTTTCGAACGAGTCGGAGAAGAGCGTTTGTCCGCAGGCCGCGCCGGCCAGACCGATGCCGAGAGAAAGTGCGAGGAGCGTGCGGAAGGGTGAGGTTTTCATTTTGATGGGCTGCAATGGATGAATAGGGGGCGGCGGAGTGAAGTCGGATCAGGGGTTCCAGAACGGATTCGTGGATCCGGTGGGTGCCGTGCTGATCGACCCGACGTGGCCGTCCAGATAGAGGACGTTGGAATGATTCCCATGGGCGGTCACGGATATGCCGCCGCCGCTGCCGACCCCAAGGGGCCAAGAGTTTCCGGTCATAGAGCCTTCAACCAGCAACGCGGTTTGAGAGGGTGTGGCGGCGTTGATCAGAACCAGGCTGGAGCAGCCACTGTTCATGGCGTAGGTGGTGGCGCTGCTGCTGGCTGTGACGTCGGAGTTTAGGATGTTCTGTTTGCACAGCAGGGGGCTTTCTTTGCCGGAACTGACCGTGATCAACGAAGTGCCGACTCGGACGCCGAGGTAATCCCTGCCTTGATTGAGAAAGCCGGTGAGATGAAAGACCCAGTTGGTGGCCGGGGTGACGGGATTGGTGGTGGCGGCTGTCGAGAGGCGCGGCAGGGTGTTCTTGTTGTCCTGCGCGTAGAGTTGGATACCGGTGTTGAGCCGACGCAGGTTGGAGACGCATTCGGCATTACGCGCCGAGCGTCGAACCGACGATACCACGGGAATGAGAATCGCGGCGAGGATGCCGATGATGGCGATCACGGCCAAGAGTTCTACCAAGGTGAAGCCGTGGCGTGCCGAGCGGAGAGGAGCGGAGATAGCGGGGGTATTCATGGGGTGACGGAGATAGGAGCGGGCAGGGACTTGTTGGCTTTCTCGATGCCAGTGGCGTAGTCGGCATAGGGACGGCCGAGATCGTCGATGATACCCCAGGACTGGCGTTCGCTATCGGGCAGGTTTTGCCAGGCGAAGAGGGTGAATCCGACGACAAAAGGTAGTTCGTCGTGCACCTGACGGAGGAGACGTCCGTATTCTTCGCCGCGTTGTTTCTGGGTGTAGAGTTGGGCGGAGGGGTTGGGCAGGCGCGCGTCAAGGGCTTGCACGCCGGTTTCACTGAGCACGATGGGTTTGCCGGTGATGCGATGGGCACGGCGGATGTGGTCGAGCTGGGCTTTGGTGTAAACGCCCTGTTGCCATAGTCCGAAGGGATAGGCGTTCCAGCCGATCAAATCGTAGTTTTTCCACGCGGCGATCATCTCGTCAGTGGCGTTGCCCATGAAGCGATTGCTGGCGATGAGCTTGCCGGGCAATTCCTCGCGCAGCACCTCCAGCATGAAGTCGGCATAAACGCCCATGGCGTGAACCGCGAAGTCATACAGGTCGGTCTGCAAAGCGCCTCGGGTCGCCTTGAATTGCTGTGGCGCGGCATGGCCCTCCTCCGCAGTCAGGGCGGTTTGGGGACGAACGGAGAGATCGAGCGTGGTGACCGACGCGAAGTCCTTGATGTCAGAGATGGCGGGCAAATCGGACACCCACGCTTTTTTAAGGTTGTCGAGGTTGTCGCCGTAGCGGGTAGCTAGCCACGCGGAGAAGGCGGCGCGGCACGCTTCGCTGTAAATGTAGCCGGCGAGTCCGTTGCCATTCACCGAGCCCTCCAGTGGAATCTCGTTGTTCACGTAAACGCCGATCATGCTCGGATCGTCGCGCCAAGTGGCGGCAAAGGCTTTGGCACTTGCCCGGTAGCGCTCGCGCCACCCTTGGTCGAAGGGGTCAGCCATGTGGCGTTCATTCTTGCCCGCATGATTGCGCATGAAGGGGCCGCCGGCTTCCGGCCCGATATACTGGAAGTTGTAGAAACCGGTTTCGCGTCCTTTTTGGAAAAAGCCGCCCGAGGTGGCAGCTGGCGCGATGCCATTGAATCCGAGACGGCGAATTTGAGCCAGGGTGTCGGTGAGAAACTCCGCTTCGCTGCCGTAGGTCTCGGTCATGGTGCGATAAAAGCGGTAGTTGATATTCGGCAGGAGTCCCAGAACTTGGATACCGAGGAAGTAGAGCGGCTTGCCCTCGGGAGTGACGAGATTCCAGCGACCATCCGCCGTGGCCGAGGTTTTCCATAGGCCGGGTGCTCCGGTGAGGGCGGGGTTATGCTTGAGGTCGCTCAACTTGCGGGCGGGAAGCGCGGCGGATGGGTCGGTCCAGACGCGGGGATTGCGCAGCGGGTAGATGTCGGGAATCTGCACCCAGTGGCCTGCGGCGGCGGACAGATGGGGCTGGGTTGCCAAAAAAGCGCCGTCGCTACCCGCGCCTGTCCACGAGGAGTCGGAAACGAGGACGTTGCGCGCGCCTCCGGCTTCCCAACCGAGCGCGCAGAGCGCGTCGGTAGCCTGTCCGGATGAGGATTTGAGCACGAGCGTGTTCGCACCGGCGGAAAGATGACGGCGCTCCAACGCGAATTCGCGGGCGACAGGAATGGGCACTGCCGCCGGCCATTTTTCGGTATCGTAGTTTTTCAGTCCGGCTTGTCCGAGCGTGCGCCCATTGAGGATTACATCAACAGGTGTGGAGGCGACGACCTGAAGCCACGCGTGACCGGGAGCGCCCTCGATGGAGAAGACACGCTGCGCGCCTGCACGGCTGACGGGAATGGCGGCGGGAACCGGGAGCGGCCCCCAGGGTGAAGGCAGGCGCGAGATGGTAATCTCCCGGAATTGGATAGTCGAGGGGCCTTGGTTGACGAGGAGTCCGATTTCGACACGGGTTGCCAGTCGGGATTTTGATTGCCGCCAGCGATCTCCGCCGACGATGCCCGCAAGCGGGATGGACTCGCGTTGCCATTTCCCGGCCTCACTCACCGGCAGTCGCATCGTATAGCGTTTGTCGCCTTCCTCCACGCGCAGGTTGAGATGGAGTTCGCGGGCGTTTACTCCGGCCGGGATACGGTATTCGAAATTCAATACGCCATCGGCCACCGGCACGGCTGGAGCCAGGGCGAGAGTTCCGACAACAGGGTGTTTATCTGTCCGGATCTCCGCGTAAGGGGATTCACCGGTCCCTGTTTTGAGTTCGAAGACGGTATTGCCAGCGCTCCATGGCGACAAGGCACGGTAGGCTTGCGCGGTGGGCTCCCATTTCTTCACGATCTGTGTCCCGGTGACAATCGGGCTGCTGTAAACGCCTTCGTAAGGAGTAAGGTAAGTATTGATTGCGGCCAGCGGGGGCGTGGTGGAAACAGAGATAGAGAAGTTGTCCACGTAGCCGGTGCTGTCAGGACTGGCTCCGCAACGACCATAGAAGCCTGCTTTGTGCAGGACGCTTTTCTCAAAGACGCGCGGAGTGCTGAAAATTGCGGTCACGTCCTGCCCGTTGAGCGAAGCATACACGATTTCGCCAGTCTCGGTGTTGGTAATGTAGGACAGGGCGGCGGCTTGGGGCTTGGATACGTCGATGGCTGCGGGCAGCGAGGCGAACACGTGAGCGTTTCCGTCGGCGTTGACCTCCACTAGATGCAGGGCGCCGGACGGATCGAGTAGCAGACCCTTGAAACCGGCGCAGGACTCGCGACCGATGGTGGGATCATTCCAGAACCCTAGGCCCACGCCAGCGGTCGGCGTGCCCCGTAGGGTGCCCAGTTGTATATCTGCGGAGAGCGTGACAAAACTTCCCGTGGCAAGCAGCGCGTCCGCAGCGAAAAAAGCCGCCCCGTTGTAACCTGTGCGGGCGAACTTTCCCTTGGCTCCGTCCGACAGGATCATCACCTCGTCGGTCGCGCGGTCTTCGCGTCCCTTGACTTCCCAGCCAAGACGGGGACTTCCGCCCGGCATAGTCGGGAGGAAGAGATTCGCCATGGAGCGCGGTGGCTGCGCGTCGAAGTTATCCTGAATGGAAACTTGGCCGGTGGGAGTGGCATGAAGCGTCGAACCGAGCGTGACAGAGAGAAGGGAGACGAGAGGAAAACGCATTTCGGGGGTGCTGGAGGGGTTATGGTTTGGCGCAGCAGGGATTAATCACGCTTGGCGCGACGAAAGCCGACCAACGCGAGCGCGCCGGCCCCGAGCAGGAAACTGGCAGTCGTCGGCTCGGGGATCGCGGTGGCAGTGAGATTGTCGATTTGGATATCCGCCGAGGATGCTGTGGTCAGACCATAAACGCGGATTTTATCAGCCGAGGAGTCACCAAACGTGCTTTGCGTGGCGACTGCGGTTCCGATGGCTGTTCCGGCCACGGAAAGCTGCTGTGTATTCCCGGTGACGGTCACCTGCACATCGGTAAGGTAGTAGCTGGAGGCTTTGTTCGACAAAGTTGCGGTTACCGATCCCAGCGTGGTGGACGCGCCCAGACTATCGACGTAGGAGAATGTGGCCGTGTTACCCGACCAAGACATGAGGAAGCCGCCATTGATGCTGTTGGACGTGCTGCGGGCGTTTATGCCAAACTGGCCGGAGCCGGCGTAAAGGAGATAGCCGATGTTAAAGGAGTAGCTTTCAATAGCATCAAAATTGCTTGATGCCGCGATGTAGGCGGAACGATTTCCTGCGTTGAGGAATATCTGACCGACGGTGCTGCCCAGACCAAGATTGGTGTTCGTGGTGGAGGTTTCGGCCGAAGCGCGTGCCTTGAAAACGGAGCTGTTATAGGTGGCGCTGTAGCTGGTCACACCATCGGACATGAATTGATTATTCAGGTCGGAAGTGTTGGATCCTTCAAAGGTGTCGGAAAAGATCACCTGACTGTGAGCAGTCGCAGTCAACAGCAGGGCGGCAACGACAAGGAGCGAACGGTATGATGTATTCATGAGACGAGTTGGGTTGATTTGGGTTGGTGGGGAAAAATTCCTTTTTCGGATATCAATGTCTGGGCCGAGGGGTTGAAGCGCTTCACCAGTGCAACGTGCGGAGCCCCGTCTACCTCAAGATTGCCGGCGATCCAATCCACGGAAACACGCACAATGCCAAATGGCGTGGCGACCTGGCCTGAAATTTGATCCCAGCCGGCATACTGCGGCTCAATTACTAGCTTCGCGTCAGTTCCGTGGCGTTCCCATTTCACTCCGAGCACCGTGTCGTGCATCCAAGCCAATGGAACCGCTGCCCAACCGTGCGAGCCGGTGGGATCGCACTGCTGTCCGTCCCCGCCCAAGAAGTATTCCGGCAGGGGGCCGTCGGGGAGGTAGGGCTCGTAGGTGACCAGCAGGTGACGTCGTGCGATCGGTCCCATGTCGTGTTCACAAAGGCAGCGTAAAACTCGGTAGATATATGTGGGGGTATTCCAGCGTTTCATGCCAGCGGGCGGAAGTCCCGCGAGCTCTGTGAATGCGGTGGTAAGGATGTCGCGAGATTGTTCGCGCTCCAGCAGTCCGAAGAAAACCGCGCTTACAGCCGCAGCTTGACCATGACCTTCCGGTCCTGCGGCTGGAGTCCATGTTTCCGCTACGCTTGGGCTGTTGCCGTCGGGCAGTGTAGTGAGAAAGCGAAAGAACCCGGCCCGAAGGCGATCGGCTTGTCGCGTCCATTCTGCAGCTTGGTTCGTAGCTTCGATGGCGAGGGCCATTCCCGCCGCTTGCCGAAGGTAGCCATGATACCAGGCGTTGGGAATGCTCTCCACTCCACCGACTGCGTAGTCCGCGCGTTCACTGGTGCGCAGATCGGCGAGGCAATTTTCTCCGGTCAATAAACCGTCTTCGGTGGTGAGCTGGTGAATCGCATCCAAGAAGCGAACGAGCGCGGAGAAGTAGCGGTGCACGCGTTCGGTTTCTCCGGTCCATTGCCAGTCGTCGTGGAGCAGGCCGATCCATGTCATTCCCCAGTCGAGGAATTGGCATCCGGCAGTTGAATAGTCCTCGGGGGCGAATACACGGAAAAGGCCTGTGTTCTGGTCCTGCTGTTCTACCGCGTGGCGAAGTGTGACTTGGCGAAGCGTAGTGTCGCCAAACCACTGTGCCGCGAGCCGGGCGCGATATTGGATGTCTTCCAGCCATTGGGCGTCTTCGCGACCAGTGGTATCCACATACGTATCGGACATTGTGATACGGGCGTGATCGAGGCACAGGCTGACGATGGATTCGAGTCGCGCATCATCGGCGTCGAACCGGCCGTGTTGTATCACCGGATGTTGGCTGGTAAGGCAGGAGATGTTGGCAACGGTGATGGGCTCACCGTCGGAAGACTCCCAGTGGATGAGCAGCCAACGCCAAGTGCGTTCCTCGGGCAACTCGATGGTCTGTGCTCCTGCGCGCAGGCGGACATGGTCACCAAAGGGTGTTCCTACGGTGAATTCAGGATCGAAAGAGCCTTCTTCTTTTAAGATTTGGCTGTCATCGCGCGGATCCGAGGCAAGTTCGCCATAGCCAAACTCCATGACGGCCCCCGCAGGAGCCGAGGTGATTCCAATGCGAAGGTAGCCGTGCACGGGCTTCCCGAAATCGAACGTCACGTATCCATGAGCAACGCGCGTTTTCCACGGTGCGCGTGTGGGCTGCTTCGGGGAGAGGCCATCGATGGCCTGATCGGCGGGCGTATGGATCGACTCGCGCATCCGGCGACCGATTTCATGCGGCTGGGTGGCGTTTTTCGATTCGCGGACGAGCTTGCCCAGATTGACCACGCGCAACGGGGAGACCGCGACCAGGGCGAGGGGAGGGGTTTCCTTGGCAACCAAGTGAGACCAAGAGGGAGAGGACACAACGCGTGCCGTGCTCCACGTTTGATCGTCGCCGGTTGACCGGTGTATGGCGGGGGCTGCCAGCCCCATGTCCAGAAGCAGGGGAAAGCGGATACGGCGCGATCCGTCGTGCCCGATGGTCTGATGCGCGTGGGCGGTGAGCTCGTCGGCGTTGCGCCATTGCCACGTGGCGTCGGTCCGCACCCCGGCCCCGGTGAGGGCGAAGCCGGGCGCGCCGCCGGGGGAGCGCTGGAATGTCGGCACGCCCCACCAATGGTGCAGGACAACGATAACGTTGATACCAACGATAAGCACGTGGTGGAGATCCAAGGTTTCGAGCGGAAGATGGGGCGTGACGAAACGCTGGGTGCGATCAAGAACAAGCCGGCCGTTGACCCAGATGCGAACGGTAGGGTCGGCCGCGACGGTGACCAAGGCACCCTGCGCGGCATACCAGGCGAACACCCGGCGAAAGTAGGTCCAAGTATTCGGGGGCGGCGCGGGGTTCTCGTCGCGCCAGATAAAAATTATGGGGATTTCTGATGTCATTGGGAGGCGAGACGCTCCGATGCTGGCAGGTATAAATTGTGGTTCGTTCGAATGAGCTGAACCGAGGGGTATAAGGATTGGATTTAAATCAAACTGAAACATTTCAGTTTTGCTTGTCAAATTATTTTCTTCCCCCTGAATATATACGTTCCCTCCCCTCACCTCCCTAACTTGATGGAAGCGTCATCGTTTGATCGGAGCTGATGATCGACCTAACGCCTCTGCCATGACACAGCCGTCTGGCAGGGTAAAGAAACAGACAATCGTCCTATTATTTCCCTCCTCATGCATCTCCTAGACAGGGCAGTCATCGTCGTTCCCTTAATCATCTTGCTGGTCGTTGGCGTCTTCACGCAGCGCCAAATGAAAAGTGTTGTGCACTTTATCGCGGGAGGACGTGTAGGCGGGCGAGTTTAAGGATAAAGGAAACCTCCTCGGCGTCTTTCACGAAGACCACCGCCAGCGGGCGTTGCTTCAGCGCGGCGGTGCCATCGAAACCGTAGGGGATGATGTCCTCGGGAGACGTGAGGACGTTATGCGCGCCTAGTTGCGCGATCAACATGGCGGTGAAAGCCGACTGAGGAGAACCGGGGTTCATATGTTCCAGTCTGTTGATGTGAGATATGCCTGTCTGCGACACGGTGCGTGTCGTTTGGTCCAAACACGAAAACGCCGCACCGGGTTTGTCCGGTGCGGCGTTAGATTGCAGCGAATCTGAAATCTATCCGCGCGCGGGCACTTTGAGTTTTATCCGGATGTGTGTGGAGACTTCGCCGTCGATGCGAATCACGTTGGTTTCCGTTTTCACATGGGATGGCTGAAGCCGGAGGATTTCACCCGTGAGGAGGCAGGGCCGGATACCGGCGAACAGGCAGAGGGCGAAGAACGGAACGGTGGCAGGGTAGTGTTCCTCGACGAAGGCCATAAACTCCTTGGCTTGGTAGGCCCGTAAACGTCACTGCACTTCCACGGCGGCGACGAATTCGCCGGGCCAGGATTTTTTCAGTGGATCCTCCGCGATCCATTCCCGATGCAGGGCGAACTTGAGGAATGTGCTGACGATCTCGCAGCGGTTGTTGAACGTCTTGGCACCCGTGCGATCCGCTTCCAGATAAGCGCGCAGGCGGTCGCTGGTCACCTCGGAAACGGTAACGTCCTTGAACTGCCTTTGAAGGCGTTTCAGGTCGCGCTTGATGCGTGTGAAGTGAGGAGCGGAAAGCAAGTCTTGCTCCCGCTCGTGTTGCTTTTCCGCAGTGTAAGCCGTGATGGCTTCGGACAGTGGTTTCTGGGAGACTGGCTCGCGGTGGTTGTCCAACGCGAACTCGACATAGAACGAGAGTAGACCGTGGGAGGCCCGCAATCCGGCGAAACATGGACTCGGCTTCGTGCAGTTGCTCATCGGTCAGACGCGTAGCGGCTGCGCGAATGCCCGTCTCACGTTGGAGCAGTTGGATCTCTTGAACCTGCCGTTCCGCCTCGGCTTCCTCGCGTGTCGGGAAGTTTTTGCGGATGCGTTTGCCGTCGATGCGGGCGTAGAGCTGGAAAACGATATTCCCAGAGGGATTCGTGAATTCTGAGATGACGAACGGACTGGCGTGTTTCATGGCCGATTTGGCCGGTCAACGTCCCAATCGGTTATCAGGAGAATTAACTCGTTGGTTTTTAACGAGTAACTGGCGGAGAGGGGGGGATTCGAACCCCCGGTAGGCTTTTACACCTACGGCGCTTTAGCAAAGCGCTGCTTTCGACCACTCAGCCACCTCTCCAGATTGAAAACAGAAGCGAAGAAGCAAAGGCACCCGCCACAAAGTGCAAGGCCTTTCTCGTCGCTTCCGACCGGTATACGTCGGTCAGATCAGACATTCTTTCCTGATCGGTAGGCGCGCAACCTCTCTTGATACAGGAGGCGTCGCGGTTAATCCTCGCTGTCGTCGTCGGCCGGGCGTTCCAGCTCTTCGCGACATTCACTCATCACGCGCAGCCAGATCTCACGTAGATCAAAGAGGCGCGGTTGGGCATCTTCGCGATAGTGGATGACGGCCGGCAGCTTGGCCACCGCATGGGTATTCAGCAGGGCGAAGGTGCGGTTCAGTTCACCCAGAGAGCGTTTGAACAGACTGATCGCCATTGCGTAATCACCGAAATCGAGCGCTTGCACGGCCAGCATGGACTGCTCCTCGCCGCGATAGATCGAGGCGTGAATGTCGAGTGCAAGCGCCTGCGGGACCTTCGATCCGTTGCTCGCGATCTGTTCCCATCCGCGTTTGAGGCTCAAATAAATGGCCTTGGTGGAAATGAAGATCGGATTCTTGTGGAGCGTATAGGGCTCGTCTTCGCCGTCAGTGATGTCGCCGGTTGGCGCAGAGTCATCCTCGGTTTCAGCGGAATCGCGGGCAATCGGATCGCTTGAGTCGGAGCTCCATGAGTCTTCATCCCAGCCCATGAGGTGGGCGGTTTCGTCGATACGATCCTCGTGGCCTTTTAACTTTTCGTAGTGGGCCAGGTAGCGATGGATCACATCGTCCTGCTCGCGTAGATACTTTTCCCAATCAAATTCATTCCAGGCGAGCTCTCCCCGATCTTCCCACTCGTTGTCCGAGGGGCTGTCATATTCAAAATTGCTCATTTGGGTGGGGTCCGAGGACCTTGGTTGCAACGTGCTTCGGGGTGCTAAAAATGCAACGAAAATTCTACTTTCACTCATAGGTCTCGCTGCCCCGACTCAGCCCTAGACAACGACGGTGTGGTCGGGTGGGTTATGCAGGAATTTCGTCCGGTTGACTTTACGTGTTGAATCGCATGTCCGAGGCCGATTAGTTACCTAATTCCCCAACCCATGGCAGATGTGCATCACGAGACAGTTTATTTTGCAGGCCATGTGCAGGGCGTGGGCTTTCGCTACGCGACGCTGCAAGTGGCCAAGGAGTTCGAGGTGACGGGTCGTGTAGGCAATCTCCCCGATGGACGTGTGCAGCTCGATGTTGAAGGGAACCTTCGCGACATAAACGCTTTCATAGCGGCGGTTGAGGAACGAATGCACGGTTACATCCGCAATCTTGAGCGCAGTTCCTCGCGCACCCCGGCACAGTTTCACGATTTCCGTATCCAATGACTAACCCCAATCCCGCCCCGGCGATCGAGATCACCGGACTGACGAAAGATTTCTCGCTGAACCTCCGCGGCATCAAGCTGCGCGCAGTGGATAATCTCACCCTTAGTATTCCTGATGGTCAGGTCTTCGGCTTGCTCGGTCCGAACGGCTCCGGCAAGAGCACGACCATCAAAATTATCCTTGGCCTGCTCGAACCGACTGTGGGTGAGTGCAAGGTCTTCGGCACACCGAGCGGTCGGGTCGATTCGCGGCTCAACGTTGGTTATCTCCCGGAGGCTCCTTACTTTTATCGATATTTGAGCGGACGGGAGCTTGTGCGTTTCTACGGCCGCATCTGCGGTGTGTCTTCGAAGATTCTTCCTGATCGCGTGCGCGAAGTAATCGACTGGGTGGGGTTGAGTGCGGCCGCGCACCGGCGGGTCGGCACTTACTCGAAGGGTATGTTGCAACGCATCGGGCTGGCCCAGGCGTTGGTCCATGATCCGCAACTCATCATTCTCGACGAGCCTACGGCGGGCGTGGATCCGGTTGGGTCGGCGGAGATTTCCGAACTGATTTTGAAACTCAAAAAACAGGGCAAGACGGTGCTGATCACTTCGCACCTGCTCGCCCAGATCGAGGACATCTGTGACCGCGTCGCCATCCTGGATCACGGCAAGTTGATTCTCGAAGGCGATGTCAATGAACTCGTCGGACAGAGGGACCGGCAGTCACTCATTGTTGATTCGCTGCCACCGACGGAGTTGGAGGAGTTGCGGGGCTGGCTGGCCGCTCGCGGCCACGTGCTCAACGCCGTCGAGCAACCTCGCACGCGGCTGGATCAATTGTTCCTGAGCAAGGTTTCGCGTCCGAAAAAAGGAGGAGACATCACATGAGCATCACCCATCGTAGCGTTCCATTTTCACTCGGCCGCCTCGGAATCGTGGCAGGCAACACCTTCCTGGAGGCCGTGCGCCAGAAGCTGTTCAACTTTCTGCTGCTGCTAGCGGTCGCGCTGGTGGCGAGCGCGCAACTCTTCCGCGAATTCAACTTCGGTTCGTCGGAACTGAAGTTCATTTCCGACTTCGGTTTTGGCGCGATGGTTTTCTTCGGATCCACGCTTACAATTGCCGCGACCGCGCAGCTGTTTTTCAGCGAGATCGAAAACCGCACGGCGCTCACCATTCTGGCGAAGCCGATCTGGCGCACCGAATTCATCTTTGGGAAATTCCTCGGGGTGTTCGCGGTCGTGGGCGTGTTTTGCGCGCTGACCACCGGACTGTTGCTCGCGCTGCTTTATCACCGTGAAAACGTGTTGATGGCGGCGAATGCCGAGGCGTTCGAGCAGGGGCGTATCATTCACTATGGTGACCTTGTGCTGATGGGCGTGTTGCAGTGGATGAAGTTTGGCGTGCTGGCGGCGATCACGCTGCTCATTGCGAGCTTTTCCAACACCAACCTCTATACGGTGGTCATGGGTTTTTTCGTGCTGGTGATCTGTCACCTGCAATACCTCGCGCGTGATGCCTATGGCTCCGTGGCTTCGCTGCCGTTGCGATTGTTGGTCCGTTTGCTCGGTTACGTGTTTCCCAACTTTCAAGTCTTCAACCTGGCCGACCAGATCGGCATCGGGGCGGGGATCGATCCGGCGATTTTCCTGCGGGTGGCGGGTTATGCACTCATCTACATCGCGGTGATCGGTGGTCTCGCGGTTTACAGCTTCCGCAACCGTGAAATCTAAACTCATCAATTTTCGTCCATTGTGGACCGGCGTGTTGGTGGCGACCGTGCTGGTGGTCACCGGTGTGGTTGTGCGACCGTTTGAAGAACCGGCCTGGGTGTTTGTGCGCTCGAAGCAGCCGGCCTTGAAGCTCGATTCATTGCAAGGTGCGCTGGGGCAGGGGGTCACCGTCGGACTGTTGGGCGGGTTTCGCGCCATCGTGGCCGATCTGTTTTGGATCAAGACCAACTCCGTTTGGGAGGATAACAACCTGCCGGCGACGCAGACGTTTATCAAACTCGTCACCGCCGTAGACCCGCGCCCGTTGTATTTTTGGCAGAATGGAGCGCGCATGATTGCGTATGACATGCCCAATTGGCGGATCACCGCCGGTGGCGGTTATGATGCCATGCCCAAGGCGCAGCAGCGGCTTATCGATGAGGAGCAGTCGGCCATCGCGCTCAAATACCTGAACGAAGCCTTTGGTTACCACCCCAACTCGGCGCTGCTCTATGTGGAGATCGCCAACGTCTATCTCAATCGTTTGAAGGACAACGAGTCGGCCGCCGAGGCTTATCGGATGGCCTCGATGCAGCCCAATGCCCCTTTCTATGCCGCCCGTATTTATCCGGAACTGTTGCGTAAAATGGGTCGCAATGCCGAGGCTTACGCTTGGCTCAAGCAACTCTACCCCACGCTGCCCAAACAGATCGATCACGCCAAGGGTGTGACTGAGTTTGAGGTGCAATCCGCGATGGCCCCAGTGGTTCTTAGTCGAATTCGTGAGCTTGAACAGGAATTAAATATTCCTGAATCCAAGGCATTTACGCCATAAGTTCATTTCTTAATCCGGAAATACGCTTGCGTTGATTAAGTTACTTATGGAAGTTCATAAGCTTACTCAACTATATGTCCGCCGCCACTCCCGAAAACCTACATCCCATCTTTGACCGCGTGTTGGGTCGTGCGGATAAAGAGGCTCGGCTTAAGCAACGTGGACGAGTGATTTGGCTGTATGGGTTGTCCGGCTCCGGAAAGAGCACGCTGGCGATCGCATTGGAACGTCGCCTGCACGCCGAGGGGATTACGACTCATCTGCTTGACGGCGACAACGTCCGCACGGGACTGAACCGCGATCTCGGGTTTACCGATGCCGACCGTTCCGAAAACATCCGTCGCATTTCCGAGGTGGCCAAACTCTTTGTGCAGGCCGGAGTGGTGGTGATCGCGGCGTTCATCACCCCGCAGCGTGCCCATCGTCAGCTCGCCCGGTCGATCATCGGTGCGGACGATTTTCTTGAGGTCTACGTGGCCGCCTCGTTCGACACCTGCGCCGCCCGCGACCCGAAAGGGCTTTACGCCAAGGCCAGTGCTGGTGGCGTGAAACAGTTCACCGGCCGCGATTCGTCTTTCGAGCCGCCTGCGGCCGAGGACCGTGAAGCGCTGACGATCGATACCGAGGCCGGACCGGCCGAAGCCTCGCTCGCTCAACTTCACGCCACCGTTCTGCCCCGCATCACTTTTCAATAAAACCGTAATGAGTTCCTACAACCTCACGCATCTAGCCCAACTCGAACACGAGGCCATCTTCATCATGCGGGAAGTCGCCGCTCAATTCGAGCGTCCGGCCCTCCTGTTCTCCGGCGGCAAGGATTCCATTGTCATGGTGCGCCTCGCCCAAAAAGCGTTTGCGCCCGCCAAGATCCCGTTCCCCCTCGTCCACATCGACACCGGGCACAACTTCGAGGAAACGATCACCTTCCGCGACTGGCTCGCCAAGGACACCGGCAGCCGCCTCGTCGTGCGTTACGTCGCTGATTCCATCAAGGCCGGCCGCGCGCAGGAAGAGAAGGGCCCGAATCCGTCCCGCAACGGTCTCCAGACGATCACCCTGCTCGATACCATCGAGGAATTCAAATACGACGCCTGCCTCGGTGGCGCCCGCCGCGACGAGGAAAAAGCCCGCGCCAAGGAACGCTTCTTCTCGCACCGCGACGAGTTCGGCCAGTGGGATCCGAAGAACCAGCGCCCCGAGCTCTGGAATCTTTTCAACGGCCGTAAAAACCAGGGCGAACACTTCCGCGTGTTCCCGCTCTCCAACTGGACCGAGATGGACGTGTGGCAATACATCGCTCGCGAGAAACTGGACATCCCTTCGATCTACTTCACCCACCAGCGCGAGATCGTGAACCGCAACGGCGTGCTGCTCTCCAAGTCGCCTTTCATCACACTGCTTGACGGAGAAAAATATGAGACCCGCACCGTGCGTTACCGCACGGTCGGTGACAGCACCTGCACCGGCGCGGTCGAGTCCGACGCCGCCGATCTTGGCGCAATCATCCAGGAAGTCGCCTCCGCGCGTCAGACCGAGCGTGGCACGCGTGCCGACGACAAACGCTCCGAGACCGCGATGGAAGACCGCAAGAAGGCCGGGTATTTCTGAGAAATATCCAAACGCCAAAGGTCCAAACTCCAAAGAAAACGAACCGAATTTTTAAAACCGAAACACACCCACCCGACCTACGGTCACGCTGTTTTTTGGCGTTTGGACCTTTGGCGTTTGGGATTTAAGCCATGACCGCTCCCGTTCATCAGCACACCGACCAGCACTACCTAGCCATGGACCTCCTCCGTTTCACCACGGCGGGTAGCGTGGACGACGGGAAATCCACGCTCATCGGGCGTCTTCTCTACGACTCCAAGGCCATCTTCGAGGACCAGCTTGAAGCCATCGAGCGTGCCACCGAGCAACGCGGCGAGGATCACCTCAACCTGTCCCTCCTCACCGACGGTCTTCGCGCCGAACGCGAACAAGGCATCACCATCGACGTCGCTTACCGTTACTTCGCCACCCCGCGCCGCAAGTTCATCGTCGCCGACACACCCGGCCACATCCAATACACGCGCAACATGGTGACGGGCGCCTCCACGGCCAACCTCGCCATCATCCTGATCGACGCGCGCAAGGGCGTCATCGAGCAGACCTGCCGCCACTCCTTCATCGCGTCCCTCCTGCGCATTCCGCATGTCGTCGTCTGCGTGAACAAGATGGACCTCGTTGATTTCTCCGAGGCCCGCTTCAACGAGATCGTCGCGACCTACACCGAGTTTGCCTCCCGTCTGGAGATTCCCGACATCAAGTTCATTCCGATCTCCGCGCTGCACGGCGACAACGTCGTCGATCGCTCGCCGAAGACGCCGTGGTATCAGGGCAGCCCGCTACTCTACACGCTGGAGACGGTTTACATCGGCAGCGACGTGAACCACATCGACGCGCGTTTCCCGGTGCAGACCGTGATCCGTCCGAACAGCACCGAGCACCACGATTTCCGTGGCTTCGCGGGCCGCGTGGCCGGCGGCGTGTTCAAACCCGGCGACGAGATCGTCTCGCAGCCTTCCGGACTCACCTCGCGTATCAAGTCCATCCACGGGCCTTCGGGCGACCTCGACGAGGCCTTCGCGCCCATGTCGGTGGTCATGACGCTTGAGGATGAGATCGACGTTTCCCGCGGTGACACCATCACCAAGGCCAACAACCCGCCGCATGTGACGCAGGACCTTGAGGCGATGATCTGCTGGTTCTCGGACAAGAAACTTGTGCCGAACGGCAAATACATCATTCGCCACACCACCCGCGAAGCGAAGTCGGTCATCAAGGCCGTGCGCTACAAGGTGAACATCAACACGCTTCACAAAGCCGAAGGCGACCTGGAGATCGGCATGAACGACATCGGACGTATTTTGCTGCGCACGGCGGTCCCGCTCATCGCCGATCCCTATCAACGTAATCGCAACACCGGCAGCTTCATCCTCATTGATGAGTTCACCAATGCGACGGTGGCGGCGGGCATGATTCTCTGATTACGCCGATATTGATGGATAGATCCGGGTAGGCCACATCACGGTTTCATTCGGATCGTCCGGCCGGTCGAGACCGTGGGCCGCCCGTAGTCGTTGGCGGGCCAGCGGTTCCTCTCTGCACTCAGCCGTGACATTACTCCCGGTTACAGCGCAGACGTGAGGTTGGCGGCTCGATCCTTGCCAAAGGCGGGGGTTGGCCCCAAAGCATTACAACTTATGAAGTCCCTCCTGCGTTTGCCCCTTTTTATCGGTGTTGTCTGTGCGTGTTTGGTGGTTGCCGGTTGCAATACCTCGACCAAGAAAAAGGACTTCGATGTCACGGTGGCCCGTTTCGTGATCGAGGCTTCGGTGGGTGACGCCTTTGCCTCCGTGACGTTGCCGGTCAGCGGAGTGCAAATCGCAGTGAACAACAAGCCGGTCGTAACCGAGTTCGATTATGTCGGGGTGAAACTGGCCCGGTCAGACCTCGGGCAGTTCATGGTCTTCATTCTGACACCGGAAGCGGCCCGCGATGTTTATCGCATCACGGCGTCCAATCAGGGCAAACGACTGGTATTGTTCATCAATGACAAGCCGGTGGGTGCCCGCATGATCGACCGTCCGTTTAATACGGGTGCGATCGAAGTATTCGCAGCGATTCCCGACGACCTGTTGGCTCCTTTGGTGAAGAACCTCAACGCCACGTCGGAGGATCTCCAGAAGCAGCTCGAAAAAGCGAAAAAGTAAGTGAACCGCAGGAATCTCGGCTGGATATTTCTTTTGTTGGGTTCGTCGGTGTTTGCGGGGAGTCCGCGCATCGAACTGGTCTGGCCTACGCCCAACACGGCCTACGTGGAGGGGAAGCCGATCGAGGCCTATGTTCAACCGACGGCGTCGGGCGAGGCGACCTCAGGGCTGTTCGGCTGCGTGCGCAGCGGCGGCGCGCAGTTTCATGAAGGGGTGGACTTAAAACCGGTCTCGCGTGATCGCAAAGGTGAGCCAACCGATGAGATCTTTGCGTCAATGGCGGGGGTAGTGCGTTACATCAGTCTGCGTCCGGGAGAGAGCAGCTACGGCCGCTATATCGTGATCGAACATCCTGATTTGAAGCCGCCCGTTTATACGTTGTATGCGCACCTGAGTGCGGTGGCACCGGGGTTGAAGGCGGGCGATCCGGTGGCACGGGCTCAGGTGATCGCGACCATGGGACATTCGTCGTCGGGCGGCGGTTTTCCCAAGGACCGGGCGCATTTGCACTTTGAGATCGGGTTGATTGCGACGAGGCAGTTTCAGTCGTGGTATAAATGGAAGCAGTTCGGCAGTCCCAATGAGCACGGACTTTACAACGGGATGAATCTGATGGGCATCAATCCGCTGGATTTCTTCAACGAATTCCGCGCGCGCCGGGTGGATAACCTTGAGGATTATTTCTCCCGCATGCCCGTCGTGGCCAAGGTGCGCATCGCCACGCGCACGGTGCCGGATTTTGTGCTGCGTTATCCGTCGCTGCTGACCACCGAGGTGCCGATGTCCGGAGTCGCGGGCTGGGAGTTCAAGGTCAACGCGACGGGGTTGCCGTTTTCATGGACGCCGCTCACGGCGACGGACGTGATCGGCTACCGGACGAACGAGGTGAGGTTGTCCGATGTGGATGCGGAGGCGCTCAAGCGTTTCCGCTGCAAATCCATCGCGGTGCTGCGGCGCGGCGAATATCAGACAGGCCGCGATTTGGAGACGATGCTGCAGCTGGTGTTCGGGTTGCGGTAGCAATCCCGTCGGGTCGGCCCTCCGGGGTTAGCGCTTGCTCCAGTCGAGCATGCGCTGGATCGGGGCGAGGGCGGCGGTGCGCGTGGGCTCGGGGACGTCGATCTCGGGCGAGAGGTTTTTCAACGCGTCGCGCACCTTCTCGATCGTGTTCATTTTCATGAAGCGGCAGTCGTTGCAGGCGCAGCTGTCGGTCGGGCCGGCGATGAAGGTCTTGTGCGGAACTTCCTTGCGCAGGCGGTGGAGCATGCCGCTTTCGGTGACCACGATGATTTCGTTTGACGGGCTTTTCTTCGCGAATTTCACCATGAGCTCCGTCGAGCACACTTCGTCGGCGAGGTCGCGCACGGCTTGCACGCATTCGGGGTGGGCGACGACCGGGGCGTTGGGGAACTTGGCGCGGACCTTTTCAATCGCTTGTGTCGTGAACATGACGTGGGCGTAACAGCTGCCGGGCCACAGGCGCATCTGGCGGCCGGTCTGTTGCGAGACCCATTGGCCGAGGTTCTGGTCGGGGACGAAGAGGATGTCTTTGTCGGCGGGGATCTGGTTGACGATCTTTACGGCGTTGCCGCTGGTGCAGATGACGTCGCTGAGGGCTTTCACGCCGGCGGAGCAGTTGATGTAGGCGACAACGTAGACGTTGGGATTGGCGGCCTTGTAGGCGGCGAGGCGCTCGGCGGGGCAGGAGTCGGAGAGCGAACAGCCGGCGTCGATGTCGGGCAGGAGAACGGTGCGCGCGGGGTTAACGATTTTCGCGGTCTCGGCCATGAAGTGCACGCCGCAGAAGAGGATCACGTCGGCCTGCGCGGCCTGCGCCTGATAGGAGAGGCCGAGGGAGTCGCCTACGTAGTCGGCGATCTGCTGGATGGCCTCGATCTGGTAGTTGTGCGCGAGGATGACGGCGTTGCGTTCGCGTTTGAGCGCGAGGATTTCCTCCTGGATCGGAGTGAGCTTCGGCGGAGCGGTGCGGGGAGCGATGACGAGCGGTTCGTAGTCGAGGGCAGGCATGGCGGAGGAAAAGACGGATGACTGAGGACGAATGTCGAATACGGAGGCCTGATAAACGTCAGCCCGTTTGCTCAGCTGTGGGGTTTGAGCTTGGCGAGGAGGGCCTTGAACTCGCGGACGTTTTTCAGGCTGTCGAGGTCCGGGTCTTGGAGCATCCAGTCGTAGTCGCTGTAACCGAGATCGACGGCGGCCACCAAGGCGCGGAGGGCGTCGGCCCTGCGTTTGGAGAGGGCAAGGCTGCAGGCGAGATTGTAGCGGGCGGTGGCGTTGTCGGGCTGCAGCTTCACGAGTTTACGGTCCATTTTGAGGCCGTCGGCGATGCGCCCCGTCTTGGTGTAGAGACCGCCGAGCAGTTCGATCACGTCCTCGTAGCGGGGCTCGCGACGCAGCACGGATTCATAAAACGCGATGTCGAAGGCGGGATCTTCTTTGCGGGACATGAGGCGGGTTAAGCGTGGTTTTTACAGACGCCGGTTGCCTTGAGCACGTTGCAATGGGCGCTGACCTGCAGGCGCTGGGAAACGGGAGTGAGGCCGAGCTTGGTGGAAACGGTGCTGCCATACCATTCCATGAACGGGGCGCTGATCTCGAAAATTTTGTCGCAGTCGATGCAGATCACCTGGGCGACCTGGGCATTGTTACTGGAGATGGGCAGGTAGTATTTGATGTTGGTGCCGATATCGACCTCACGCAGCAGAGCGCTCTCGGTCATGATCGGGAGGGTGCGGTAGACGGTGGCGCGGGAGACGGAGTCGTCGATGGCGCGGGCGTGGTCGAGCAGTTCCTCGGCGGTGAAGTGGTCCTTGCGGGCAAAGGCCGCCTCAAAGATGGCGAGGCGCTGGTTGGTCATGCGCAGGCCTTTGCTGGCGAGGTAATTCTTGAACTTTTCGCGGGCCGCTTCGTTGCTCACTTTCAAAATGTCATTGGGCTGGCGGGCTCTGTCAACTGGTTCGTGGGTCCGGCAGATTCGCGGTCGGCGTGCTTGCACGGCTCCGGCGGGGCGTGCATCAACCAAGCCCATGACGGTCGGCGTGCATCCCCTCGCGGGCTTTGACAAGATCCTGCACTACAAAGTGCCGGAAACGCTGCGCGCGCAGATCGCGGTCGGCTCGTTGGTGCGCATCCCCATCGTCAATCGATTGCACCTTGGTGTCGTAGCCGAAATCGGCGCGCCGATCGATTTCCCCGTCAACCGGCTCAAAAACCTTGCGGATGTCGTCTACTCCTTTGTCGCGCTGCCGCCCGATCTGCTGTCGCTGGCGCGCTGGATGTCGAGTTACTACGCGGCGAAACATGACGGCATCATGGAAGCGATGTTGCCCGCCGCCGTGCGCAACGCCGCGAGCCTCAAGCAGGAAAAACTGCTCTCCGTCGCCCGCCAACTGCCGGCGGACGAACTCGAGGTGCTCGCAAAACGTGCTCCGGCCCAGGCGAAACTTTACCAGTTCCTAGCCCAGCAGTTTAAGCCGCAGCAGAAGTCACTCGTTCTCAGCCGCCTGGGGGTGACCGCCGCCGTGGTGACCGCGCTGGTCAAACGCGGACTCGTTCTGGAGGAAACCCGCCGCGTTGAACGCATCGCCTACGCCGACCACTGGTCCACCGGCGAGGTGGTTGCCTCGCAGCCGCACAATCTCAACCCCGGCCAGCAGTCCTGCGTCGATGCGATCGCGGCGACGTTGGCCGAGAATAAATTCGTGGTCACGCTGCTCCATGGCGTGACCGGTTCGGGCAAGACCGAGGTTTACCTGCGCGCGATCCATGATGCGCTCTCGGCCGGGGGTGGCGTGATTTTCCTCGTGCCCGAGGTGGCGCTGACTCCGCAGACGGTGGCGCGCCTGCGCGGACGTCTTGAGGCCATCGCGCCAGGTCACAAGTGCGTGGTCTGGCACAGTCACCTGAGCGAAGGCGAACGGCTCGATGGCTGGATGTCGCTGGCGACCGGCGAGGCCAAGGTCGTGGTGGGCGCGCGCTCGGCGATTTTTGCGCCGGTGCAGGACTTGAAACTCATCGTCGTCGATGAAGAGCACGAGCCCGCCTACAAGCAGGACGAGACGCCACGCTACCACGGACGCGACGTGGCGGTGATGCGCGCCAAGTTGAACAACGCGCTCTGCCTGCTCGGCTCGGCCACGCCGTCGCTCGAAAGTTTCGCTAACGCGCAGGCCGGCAAATACCGCCTGTTGCGCCTCCCCGAGCGCGTAGATGCGCGCAAGCTCCCACACATCGACATCGTGGACATGCGCATCGAGATCGTGCGCCAGCGCGGCTTCACGTCGCTCTCGCGAAAACTCGTCGATGCGATGCACGCCCGCTTCGAGAAGCGCGAGCAGACGATCCTCTTCATCAACCGCCGCGGCTATTCGCCGTCGATGCAGTGCACCAAGTGCGGACACGTCGAGGAGTGTCCGCATTGCAGCATCACGATGACCTACCATCGGGCCGACGAAAAACTGCGCTGCCACCTGTGCGGTCACGAGACGGTCGCACCCGCGCGGTGTCCGGCCTGCGGCGCGCCGGAGATTCGATGGAAAGGCATGGGCACCCAACGCGTCGAAGAAGCCGTGCGCCGCGTGCTGCCGAAAGCGCGGATGGAGCGCATGGACACCGATACGATGTCGAAGAAGAACCGCTTCCGTGAAATCCTGACCGACTTCCGCGCGGGTAAAATCGACGTGCTGATTGGCACGCAGATGATCGCGAAAGGGCTCGATTTCCCGAACGTCACGTTGGTCGGCCTGATCGACGCGGACATCTCGATGCACATCCCGGATTTTCGGGCGAATGAGCGCACGTTTCAGTTGCTCGTGCAAGTGGCGGGGCGGGCGGGGCGGGGTGATCGTGCAGGCGAAGTGGTGGTGCAAACCTTCACGCCGCAAGCCGAGGCGATCCAGTTTTCACGCCACGCCGACTTCGAAGGATTCGCGGCGAGCGAGTTGAAGATGCGGAAAGATTTTCGTTATCCACCGTATCGGCATTTGATCCACCATCTCTTCCGCGGACCGAGTGAGGAGAAGCTCAAGTTTTTCACGGAACAGTGGGCAAGGCATGTGGAAAAGGAACTCGCCGGACGCGTTGAGTTGCGCGGCCCGTCGGCGTCGCCCATCGAGAAAATCAAAGACGAGTATCGGTATCAGGTGTGGTATTTCACCAACGGCGTGACTCGGGTGATCGCCGACCTGAACGCGCTGCGGCTGGCATTCGCCTGGCCGGATGACATCACGCAGGTGCTCGACGTGGATCCGGTGAATCTGTGTTAGATCGGGTCAAATAAGGTCGTAGCGGTTTTTAAACAAACTGCTCGGTTTTGGGGTAAGGCGGTTTTTATCCCACCTTTTCGGCCACTGTATTTTTAAACCGCTATAGTCCGGCTGACAATTACCTGACAAGTCCGTGACTGCCTGATGACAACCTGAACGGTGTTTTGTGGTTAACTGGTCGGAGAACCTGACTCATCTCATGAAACCCCAACCGCTCCTGATAGCTGTTTTTCTTGTTTTCTGCTCCGGCGCATTGGCCGTAGGTAAATCGGCTTCGATTGCGAATACACTGGTCGTGCACGAGTGGGGCACGTTTACGTCGGTGCATGCCTCGGACGGCACTTTGCTTACAGGGCTTGAGCGCGAGGAGCACCGGTTGCCCGGCTTTGTGAAAAGTCACGCCGGGTTCGCTCCGGCGAACAAGGGGTGGGATAGGCCGGTGAAAAACGTGACCATCAAGATGGAGACGCCGGTTATTTATTTTTATGCGGATCGGGAAACGTCCGTGACGGTCGATGTCGGGTTCAACGGCGGCTCGATCAGTCAGTGGTATCCTCAGCGCAGCGGCGGGGAGGAGTTGGCTCCGTTGCCGCAGCCGCTCACGGACATCGAACAATGGCGCGGTATGGTGCCGGTGGATTTTGCGAAGACATTCACTGGTTCGATTCAGTGGAGAGCAACCGTGTTGTCACCGGACTCCACGGAGAAAATCACCGCGCTTGCGGATTGGGAAACGCCCCAGTGGCCGCGTGCCCGCGTGGAGGAGGCCAATCGCGTGCGCACGCCGGATGGATCGGTGGAGGGGTTTTTGTTTTATCGGGGGATCGGGAACTTTGAGTTGCCGCTAAGGATATCGGTCGACGCGCAGGATCGGCTGATATTGGTGGCGAAGCCGGGGGCGGATATTCCGTCCGTGTTGGTTTACGACAACCGCCGGGGTGTCGCTAACTATGAATGGAGCGGGCTGTTGGCCGGAGGGGAGACGAAGGCGTTGGCTCCGGTGAGGGTGCATACGGGGCCGTTAAGCGGGGAGCTGTTGATGGAGCCGTTGATGGAGGCCGGTCTCACTGAGGGGGAGGCTCATGCGATGTTGGCCACTTGGAAGGAGAGTTATTTCGACACGCCGGGCCTGCGGGTTTTCTGGGTGATTCCGCGGACATTCACTGACGCTATTTTGCCGATCAAGGTCACTCCGGTTCCGGACAAGATGGAGCGTGTCTTGGTGGGGCGAAGCGAAGTGCTGACTCCGGTGTTCGAGCGTCTTTTGTTCGAGGGGTTCATGGCGGACGGAGGCAAGGCGTGGGTAAATGACCGCTACTTTTCGGCTTATCGTGCGAGGGTGAAGCATCTCGGCGTTGTATTACCGGCGAACACGCCGTAATGCCTATTACCATGACCTCCGGCTCGCGTCGCGTGCTGCTTTATTGGGTGTTGCTTTTGCTGCCGACGTTGGCGGTGGGTGGCGGCGTGCTTTGGCTGCTCGGACGGGAACAATCCCGGCTGGATATTCAGACGCGTGCGGCCGTCGAAGCCCGCCGAGCTGCGGTGGGCGCACGGGCCCGGCTCATCGCGGAGAATGTCGAGTTGATGGTGGGCGATGTGCAGACGGGACTGATGGCCTCGTTGGTGGAAACCCCGGCGGGCGATGGACGGGACTCATTCCTCACCGAATGGCGGAAGAGCAATCCGCTGGTGCGCGGGACGTTTGTGGTGAATGGAGGGAGGACGTTGCAATCGAAGACGAAAGAGGAGCGTCCCTGGCTGGACCAGTTGTTGGCGCAGGGAGCGCCTTGGGAATGGAAGACGGTGGCGCAGCAGTCGGACGCAGGTGACGCGCAGGGGAAGATTGTTTCTCAGTCTTATAACAACGCGACACAGGTGAACACCGTGCGCACCAATTTGAATGAGATCTCGAAACTGCGCGGCGGTTTTGTCCCGCGGGTCGAGCACACGGGTTGGTTGCCTTTGCGCGATGGAAGCACTCTGCACCTGATCGGTTGGCGCGAGCAGGCCGATGGATCGGTGATCGGCGTGGAAGTGCAATTGAAGCAGGTCGCGGCGCGTCTGGGTGATATATTGCCCGAGGGGCGGGAACCGGGGGAGGTCTATGAGCTGCGCGAGATCGGCGGTGTGACCTATCAACAGAAGGACCTGTCGTCATTTGACCGGGTGGTGTCGGAGAAAACGCCCTTGATCACCGTGCCGATTACCGAAGCCGTGCTGCCGGGTTGGGAAGTTGTGGGTTATCTGTCGGAAGAGCCCGTGCGACTGTCGGGCGGCGTGTTTTTCACCTTGAGTGCGGTGCTGGCCGGAGGGTTGGTCGCGGCGATTCTTTCGGGCGGCGTGTTGTTGATGCGTCAGGCGCGGCGCAGTGAAGAAGACGCGGCACAGAAGACCTCGTTCGTCGCGAATGTGTCGCACGAATTCAAGACTCCGCTCACAACCATCCGACTTTACGCGGAACTGTTGGAGCAGGGGCGGGTGAAGGATGCGGACAAGCGGGCGGAGTATCTCGCCACGATCGGTCGCGAGACGAAGCGACTCGCCCGGTTGGTGAACAACGTGCTCGATTTCAGCCGGCTGGAACAGGGACGGAAACGATTCGATTTGGCCAAAATAGACTTGGTGGCCGAGCTCACGGGTTTACTTGAGATGCATACTCCGCGCATGGCCGAGGCGGGACTGACGGTGCGGAGTGAGCTGGCGCAGGGATCGTTGTCGGTGCGCACGGATCGCGATGCACTGGGACAAATCTTCATCAACCTGCTCGACAACGCCTGCAAGTATGCGGTGTCGGGAGGCGAGGTGGTTGTATCTCTTGCGGTCGGTTCCTCCGGAGGTGCACGATTAATCGTGGCTGACCGTGGTCCGGGTGTGCCGGCGGAACATCGCGGGCGGATTTTCGAGAAATTCCACCGGGTCGACGACACGTTGACGGCGGAAAAAGCCGGCGCGGGGCTCGGACTCAGCATCGCCCGGCAACTGGCGCGCGGGTTGGGTGGTGACCTGCGGTATGCCGACCGCAAGGGCGGGGGAGCGGAATTTATTTTAGACTTACCATGAAAGCACGAATCCTGATCGCGGAAGATGACTCGAATATCCGGCTGGGGCTTGTCGCCACGCTGGAAAGCGAAGGTTACTCGGTCACGGCCGCGAGTGACGGCGAGCAGGCGCTCAAATTATTTCCGCAGAGCAAATACGATCTCGTCATTCTTGATGTGATGATGCCCAAGGCCAGCGGCTACGACGTATGCCGTGAAATCCGCTCCGGGGAGTCGCGTGTGCCCGTGCTTTTTCTTACGGCCAAGAGTGAGGAGATCGACAAGGTGGTCGGTCTGAAGCTGGGGGCCGACGACTATGTGACAAAACCTTTTGGTGTGCAGGAACTGTTGGCACGGGTCGAGGCGTTGCTGCGGCGTTCACGATCGACGATGATCGGTGCGGGTGCGACGGAGGTGCTGCCGCCTGTATTTCGTCTGGGATCCTCGGAGATCGATCGCCGTAAATTCACGCTGACTCGCGCTGGCAACACGCTGACGCTGACCGCGCGGGAGATGAAACTGGCCGAGGTGTTTGCCGCTCATCCGGGCGAAGTGCTGATGCGTGATGCATTGCTCAACGCGGTCTGGGGGGTGGGGTATTTTGGCACGACCCGCACGCTCGACCAGCATGTGGCGCAGTTGCGCAAGAAGGTTGAGCCGGTGCCCGACGAACCCGTCGTATTGCGAACCGTGCACGGCGTCGGATATTGTTACGAACCTTGATCCCGTTTCGCGGTCAGGAGCTCACCCATAATTAAATCCATGAATCCAAAAACTCCTCATTCCGAAACAACTTCAGCCCTTACCCGCCGCGACATGTTGAAAACCCTCGGTGCCGGAGCCCTGTTGATGGGTATTGGCGGAGTGGGGTGTGCGGTGGCGGCCGAGGGTTCGCAGCCCGTTTCGGGTGGAACGGTGCAGCCGTTCACATTGCCCAAATTGGCTTACGCCTACGATGCGTTGGAGCCGCACTTTGACGCACGCACGATGGAGATCCATCATTCGAAACATCATCAGGCCTATATCAACAACGCCAACAAGGCGCTGGCAGGGCATGATGAATTGCTGGCGTTGAGCGGAGGGACGTTGCTCTCGCGATTGGATCAGGTGCCGGAACCACTACGCACCACGCTGCGCAACAATGTCGGCGGTCATGTGAACCATTCGTTTTTCTGGGAAACGCTCAGTCCCAAGGGAGGCGGTGTTCCTGATGGTGCACTCTCAGTTGCCATCACGGCGCAGTTCGGATCGTTCGATCAGTTCAAGGTGAAGTTTGCCGATGCGGCCGCCAAGAGGTTTGGCAGCGGATGGGCGTGGTTGGTGATGGATGGGGGAAAACTGGCAATACGGTCCAGTGCCAACCAGGACTCGCCGCTGCTGGATGGAGTGTTCCCGGTGTTGGGCTTGGACGTGTGGGAGCACGCTTATTACCTGCACTACCAGAATCGGCGGGCTGACTACGTCGCGGCATTCTGGAACGTGGTGGATTGGGACGTCGCCGGTCGCCATTACGCCGCGCTCGCCGGATGAAGTCACAAAAAAGCCACAGCCGGTGAGGGCTGTGGCTTTTGGCTGACGTTTACGGAGGGGTGCCGTTTTGGTCAGGATTTTTAGACGGCGGCGACGGCTTGGCGCGTGCCGGCAGAGGCAAAGAATGCGGCCATGTGAGTGACGTTCTGGTGACCGCGGGACTTGAGGTCGGCTTCGATCTTGGCGATCACCGCGCTCAGTTCGTTGGCCAGTGCGGGCGAAACGGTCTCGAGGATGGAGCCTTCGGTGCTGACGACGTGATACACGGGCTCATCGTTCAGATTGATCTGGTAGAGGCTGGTGCCATTGTGGAAATAGCAGCGGCGCACGAGACCGAGTTCTTCGAAAGCCGCGAGGCAGCGGTAGACGGTCACGAGATCGCAGGCACTATCCTTGAGCTCGAGATGGATCTGTTCGATCGTCGCGGGCTCGGTGCGCTTGATCAGCGCAGTGAGAATAGCGATACGGGGCTGGGTGATGCGAAGACCGGCCGACTTGAGGCGGTTGCAGGATTGTTCCAAAGCGCTGCCCGCAGGCGTCGCTGACACGATAGGATGGTTAGTCTGTGTTGAGGAGATCATGGAGGGTTAGTCATCAAGTTCACCCAATTGTTACCCAATTGAAAGTCGGTATGTAAAAATGATAGGCTATTTTACGTTTTGTTTACAAAAATAGGGGTGTCTACCTATGGCTTTATCTAGGGGGTATTCCTGTGCTTGCGGATTGCCGAGGAGGGGCCGGTGTGCACACTCGGGCATCAACACCATGGCGGATTTGGATTTCAACGAGATCGTAAACCTTATTTGTAAAGAAGACTCACGCTACGACAGAAAAGCATATAGCTTTGTTCGTGAGGGACTTGATAGTGCGGTTAAGGAGTTGAAGAAGCGTGACACCGAGCGTTCCCGCCAATCGTTGCATATCACCGGGGCCGAGCTGTTGATGGGTATTCGGGCCTTCGCCCTAGATCAATTTGGACCGCTTGCGCTCACGGTATTGAATTCGTGGGGCATTAAATGCTGCGGCGATTTTGGTGAAATCGTATTTAACCTTATAGAATACAACGTCTTTAGTAAGACGGAGAATGACCGGCGCGAAGATTTTGCCGAGGTTTACACATTTGAGGACGCATTTGTAAAACCGTTCCTGCCCAAAAATCCGCGTCGAGACGGGTCCGTCTCCGCTCCGCAGGTTCCCTCAAGTTAGTCGGCGAGAGGTGCCCGGGAGAAAGCCCGGGATCTGCGCAAAGTCTCTCGCACTGAGTTTCGGTGCACGCATTGTCCCGTTTTCCCAATGTCCAAATCCCACGCTTCGCTTACCTCCGACCTGCGGCTCCTCGAAACTTTTTGGAAACTCCCTCCTGAGCGCACGGTGCTGGCGAATGGCCTGACGCTCCTCGTGCAGCGCGACACCTCCGCGCCGGTCGCATCCGTGCAAGTGTGGGTTAAGACCGGCAGCATTCACGAGGGCGAACTGCTGGGGGCGGGGCTTTCGCATTATCTCGAGCATCTGCTTTTCAAGGGCACGGAGCGTCGCGCTGGTCGTGAAATCTCCACGACCGTGCAAGCGCATGGTGGCAACATCAACGCTTACACCACTTTTGACCGCACCGTTTACTACATCGACTTGCCCTCCGTGCACGTCGGCGTGGCGATCGATGTGCTGGCCGACGCCGTGCTGCATTCGACGCTGCCCGCCGACGAGGTGACCCGGGAGAAGGATGTCATCCTGCGCGAGATTGCGATGGGCAACGACGACCCGGATCACCGCATGGGCGAGGCGCTGTTCGACACTGCTTTCCGTCAACATCCTTACCGGTATCCGATCATTGGTTACAAGGATGTCTTCAGTGGTGTCACCCGTGAGGACCTCGTCGCCTACTATCGGGCCCGCTACGTGCCCAACAACCTGGTGGTGGTCGTCGCCGGTGATGTTGATCCGGCGGCGGTGCTCGCCGAGGTGGAGGCGCGCTTTGGTTCCGCGCCTCGTTCGCGACTCGCTCCCGTGCTCGTGCTGCCCGAGCCGGTGCAACTTGCACCGCGTGAACTCCACCGGCACGAGGATGTGGAGCTCACCCGCGCCGGTCTTTCCTGGCAAATCCCCGGCCTGACCCATCCGGACGCTCCGGTGCTCGACCTTCTGTCGGTTTTACTCGGGCAGGGGGACAGCTCGGTGCTGTGGCAGGCCATTCGCGAAAAGGCCCGGCTTGTTCATACCCTCGACGCAACCAGCTGGAATCCCGGAGAGACCGGGTTGTTCTACATCTCGTTCATCAGTGAGCCCGCCCGCCGGGAGGCCGCGGCCGCCGCCGTGCGGCGTGAGCTGGACCGCGTGGCGGCGAAAGGTTTCACCCCCGCGCAGATCCGCAAGGCCCTGCGCCAGCTCGTGGTGGGCGAGATCAATACCCGCAAGACCATGTCCGGTCAGGCCTCCCGTCTCGGTGCGGCCGAAGTGGTCGCGGGGGATGTTGATTTCTCGAAGGCTTATTTTGCCCGTCTCGCACGGGTTTCGGTCGCCGACCTGCGTCGTGTGGTGCGCACTTACCTCGGGCCCGAACGCGTGACCTCGGTTTCACTTAATCCGAAGTCGGGTCGCCCGGAGGCCAAGTCCGCAACTAAGCCCGACCGCGTGCCGGACGACTTTGAGGGGCAAACCTTGCCCAATGGCGCGCGCCTGCTGATGCGCCCCGACCGTCGTCTGCCCAACCTGCACCTGCGCTTGTTGTGCGAAGGCGGCCCGTTGCACGAACCCTCCGAGTTGCGCGGTGCGACATCGCTGATGTCGACGCTGCTGACGAAGGATACAAAGACGCGCTCCGCTGCCGAAGTGGCCCAGTTTATCGAGGAAGTGGGCGGTTCGTTTTATCCCTTTTCGGGCAACAACAGCTTCGGGCTCGCCGTCGAGGTGCTGCCCGGGGACGCGGCCCGCGCACTGGAAGCGCTGACCGATGCCGTGCTCACGCCAGCGTTTTCGAAATCGAGTTTCGTGATCGAGCGCGATGCGCAGCTCGCCGACCTGCAGCAGGACGCCGACGACGTGGTCACGGTCGGCCGAAAGCTGGTGCGACAAAAGTTCTTTGGTGCGCATCCGCTGGCCATTGATCCGCATGGCAATCTTGAGGGCGTCAAGGCGCTCAAGCCGGCGGATCTCGCCGCGCTGTGGAAACGCCTCGGTGTTGCGGGCAACGTCGTTCTGGTGGCCGCCGGTGATTTTGATCCGAAGGTGCTCGGTCCGAAACTCAAGGCGTTCCTTCGCCTCCTGCCACAGGGCAAGGCTCCGTTGCGCACCGCTGTATTTTCAGCGCCCGGCGAAGTCGGGGATTTTGTCGAAAAGCAACCGCGTGAGCAGGCCGTGGTGTTTCAGGCGTTCCCCGGACCGGGACTGATGGCAGCCGATTACTACGTCGGCGAAGTGGCGGATGAGCTTTTCAGCGGCATGTCGTCGAACCTGTTCGAGCGCGTCAGAGAGGAGAAGGGCCTGGCGTATTTCGTCCGCTCCAGTCGTATCACGGGAATCGATACGGGCATGTTCATGTTTTACGCCGGCACGGCGCCGGCCACGGCGAACGAAGTGCTGGTGGAGATCGACGCGGAGATTGCGCGGGTGCAGGCGGGCAAAGTCGGGGCGACTGAACTGGTGCGGTGCCAGACGAGGCTCAAGGCCGGTCGCCGGATGGGATTACAGACCAATGGAGCACGTGCGATGCATGCCGGGTTGAACACGCTTTACGGCCTGCCGGCAGATGACGCCGCGACTTATGACGCGCTGATCGATGCGGTTACGATCGCCGATTTACAGGCATTTGCCCGCAGGCATTTTCAACGTAAACACCGCACGCAGCTGGTGGTTAGGCCGCCGGTGGTCGGCGAGGTCTGACGCCCCTTGCCGTTCGCGGGGAGGTGGTTATGACGGAGGGTGCATGAAAACCCCTGTTATTTCCACCCTGCGCGGCGCACTGTGCGTGCTCGTGGCAGTTTGCGCTATTTCAACCTCCAAGGCCGACGAGACCAAGGACGCTAAGAAGGTGCCGCCCGGCATCCTGAAAAAATACGACGCCAACAATGACGGCGTGCTCGACGAAAAAGAGAAGGCCGTGATGGAAGCCGACAAGGCTGCCAAGAAAGCCGCCACCGAGGCGAAGCGTCTCGCGAAGTATGATGCCAACAAAGACGGCAAGCTCGACGAAGCCGAGTTGGCTGCCGAGAAGGCCGATAAGAAAGCGGCCGCCGACAAGAAAAAGGCCGAGATGGAAAAGAAGGCGGCCGAGTCCGGAAAGTAATCCTTCGATCCCGGCGTGGTGGCACGCCATTGCGAGCGCGGTTGCGGAACCGCGCTTTTTTATGCCCGGTTGCGTTCGGCCACGCCGCCGCTCCACCTGAGCTTGCTGCGGACGACGGCGAAGTGGGCGTAATCACGACGCTGAACCAGCGGCAGATACTCGGTCGCCTGGGTAATCGAGATCGGATGGCTGCCGGAGATCCGGTAATCGCGTTGTCCGTCGATGGTGACGAGCAGAGTCGTGGAGGGGTTGAGATTGCGCACGGTGAGCTTTACTCCCGCGCGAAAAATGATGGAGCGATTACTCAACGTGTGCGGACAGATCGGGGTGAGCGCGATGACTTCGGACGAAGGATGGATCAACGGTCCGCCGGCGGACAGATTGTAGGCGGTGGATCCGGTGGGCGTGGCGAAGATCAACCCGTCGCAGTCGTAATCCGTGACGAGTTCGCCGTCGGCTGTGACCTCAAGTCCGACGAGGCGCGAGTTGACCTCGGCTTTGATGAGCACGTCGTTGAGCGAGAGATCGTCCGGTCCCGAGCAGGTCGAACAGGCGAGCAGGGAACGATGGGTGATTTGGAAATCACCGGCGAGCAGGGTGGGGAAACATTCGCGGATGTCGTCCGCTGAAAAGGTCGTCAGGAAACCGAGGCTGCCCCGGTTGACGCCGATGATGGGGACTCCGGCGCGTGCGGCTTGAGCGGCAATGCTGAGCAACGTGCCGTCGCCGCCAATCACGCAACAGGCGTCCTGGCCGGCCAGAAAATCCGGGGCCACGGGAAACGTCTCTGAACGTTTGACCTCCACACCGGCTTCACGGGCCATGGAAACCAACGCGTCCGCGAGCTCGGTGGCACCGGCTTTGGGTTCGTTGACCACGAAGGCGAGTTTGCGGATGGGCGTCATGGCGTGCGGCGGAACAGCGGGTGAACCACTTATTGGCACTAATGAGCACTAATTGCCGAAGAGGTGAAACCACGAAACACAAGAAATGCACAAAAGTAACCAAGCCGTGGTTCCTGTCCGCATTTTGTGTGTTTCGTGTGTGCCGTGGTTAATTTTTTCGGAGTCCGAGAAGGAATTCACGATTGCCGTCGGTTCCGGTGATGGGGCTGTCCATGGTGCCGACCAGTCGGGCACCGGCAAGTTGGGCGAGGGCAAAGGACTGAATGTCGGCCAGCACGGCATCTTGCACGGCGGCGTCGCGGATGATGCCCCGGCCTTTGTCCACCTCGGCTTTGCCGGCTTCGAACTGTGGTTTGACGAGCGCAACCAGTGTGCCGCCCGGGCGGAGAAAGGGCCAGACGGCGGGGAGCACGCTTTTGAGCGAGATGAACGAGAGGTCCATGACGATGGCGTCGAAGTCGGCACGAGGGAGGTCGGTCGCGGCGAGATGCCGCGCATTGATCTTCTCGATGTTGGTGACGCGCGGGTCGGCCTGGAGCTTCGGGTGGAGCTGGGCGCGGCCGACGTCGACGCACACGGCATCGGCGGCGCCGGCCTGGAGTGCGCAGTCGGTGAAGCCGCCGGTGGATGCCCCGACGTCGAGCAGGTGGGCGCCGCGCAGATCGAGTTCGAAGCGGTCGATATAGCCTTTGAGTTTTTCACCACCACGGGAGACGAAACGAGGTGGTTGTTCGACGACGAGTTCGATGTCGGTGGCGAATTCCTTGCCGGGCTTGTCGAGGCGGGTGGTGCCGTGGAGGACGCGTCCGGACATGATCAACGCCTTGGCCTGCGAACGGGAATCGGCGAGGCCACGGGTGACGAGGAGTTCGTCGAGACGTTGACGGGAGGAAGCCATGTGTGGGTGCGTGGAGGGTTTGTCAGTTGGGCCGATGCTGTCGAGCGTAGCAGCCGAGGTGATGTGGCTGGTGGCCTAAGTAAAGCCTAGCCTCGTGACCTCGGCTGCTACCTGGATCAGCAGTGTTCACAGCGCGCCGAGGGCCTGGAGGAAGGCGCGGGCGATGATCATGTGGCCCGTGGTGTTGGGATGGATACGATCCCAGGCAAGGGTCATCGGGTGGGTGTGCACCAGGACCTCGTCGAAGGCGGCCTGCACGTCGACGAAGATGCAGTCGTGTTTCTTGGCGGTGGCGCGGACGACGTCGCCGTAGGCGTCGATCATCTTGCGCATGGGATCGGCGCGGTTGGGTTCGATGATGTGAGGGGTGGCGAGGATCAGGCCTTTGACCTTGGGGCGGGTTTTGGCGACGAGTTCGTTGAGGGTTTTGGTGTATTCTTTGATATACACGTGGCCTTCGACACGGAGAGGGGTGTCGAACTGGCGCCAGATGTCGTTCACGCCGATCATGACGGAAACCCAGTCCGGTTTGAGGTCGAGGACGTCCGTCTGCCAGCGGTTCTTGAGGTCACGTGAGGTGTTGCCGCTGTTGCCGCGATTGATGAGGCGGATATTGTCCTGAGGGCGCGTGGCACCGATCCACGCCTCGATCAGACCAACGTAGCCGCGTCCGTGTCCGGGCTGGCCCCACGGGGTGGCCTCGCCGGAGGGATCGCGACCGGCATCGGTGATGGAGTCGCCAATAAGGACGTATTTGGATTCGGGCTTAATTTTCATCAAGGTAGGGGAAAAGGGAGAGGTTATAGCGTTTGTCGGCCCGGTGACCAGCACGTGGTGCGTCCGCCGATTTCTTCGCGGATGAGCCGGACGCCGGTTTTAGGGCAGGTGCCGCCGTTTGCCCAACGGTGGGGGAAGAGCCAGGTTTTGGGCGGATCGGGGAGGGTGGGGGCTTTCGATTCGCCGATGATTTTGATAGCGCGGGTCGTTACCCAGCGGATTTCCTGGTGGAGGCGTTTGATTTCGGAAGGCGTGAGTGATCCGGCAAGGCGGCGCGGATGGATTTCTGCCCGCCAAAGGATTTCGTCAGCCATCCAGTTGCCGATGCCGGGGAACCGCTCCTGCATCAGGAGCACGGCTTTGATGGGAGTGCGGGCACGACGACCAAGAAAGACCGAGACCGCGCCGACGGTGAAGGTGGCGGCGAGCACGGAGGGGGCGATGGAGGTCCACCAAGCGGGGGCGTCGGGGCCGTGATGGAAAAGCACGCGGCCAAACATGCGCGGGTCGGTGAAGACGAGGGAGTGGTCGCGCTGAACCAGGACGAGGTGGTCGCTTTTGCGGGGCGGGGAGCCGGCGGGTTGGACGGAGAGTTCGCCGGTCATGCCGAGGTGGATACCGAGCCAGGCATCGCCGGAGAAACGGAAGAGCATCTGTTTCGCGGCGGCCTCGGAGGACACGAGCGTGGCGCCGGTGAGGCGGCGCGTGATGAGGGCCGGATCGCTGGTTTTGAAAACGCCGGCCTGGGGGTGGGCGAGGAGGCGGGTGACGGGTGCGCCTAGGCCGGCGTCCCAGCGACGGCGGAAGAACTCAACTTCGGCGAGTTCGGGCATGGGGTGATCAGGAGGAGTTTTTGCCCACGAAACACACGAAAAGACACGAAATGAAAAACATCGGATCGGACGGCTTGGGTTTCGGGTCTTTTCGTGTGTTTCGTGGGCGACTCTTCAGCGGAGCTCCCAGTCGTAGTGATACGATGATAGCATCTTCGGTTTGCTGTCGGTGACCTGCACGACGTCTTCGATGCGGCAGCCGCCGAGGCCGGGATAGTAGAGGCCGGGTTCGACGGTGACGACGGAGCCTTTTTTGAGGATGTAATCGACCGCGCTCATCCGCGGGGCTTCGTGGACTTCGAGGCCGAGTCCGTGGCCGGTGCCGTGGAAGAAACCGACGCTGCCCTTGGGCGTGCGTTTGGTTTCAAAGCCGTGGCGTTCGAAGGTGTTGAGGCATTGCTGATGAACGTGGCGGCCATTGACGCCGGCGCGCACGGCGTCGAGCGCGGCGAGCTGAGCGGTGCGCACGGCGGCGACGAGGTGGTGTTGTTTCTCGCTGGCGCGGCCTTTGAGGAAGGTTCGGGTCATGTCGCCGTGGTAGCCGGTGGCGGTGACGCGGGGAAACACGTCGACCACGATGAGTTCATTGGCGCGGAGCGGACCGTGTCCACGCTCGTGGGGATCGCAGGCTTGGTCACCGCCGGCGGCGATGGTGTCGATGGACAAGGCCCCGGCTTCGAGGCAGGCGATCTCGATGGCGGTTTTGAGGCGTTCGGAGGTGAGTGGTTTACCGTCGAGGACGAGTTTGCCGGCTTTGATTTTGGAGCGGCGAAGGAGGGCTTCGGCGGCGGCGATGCCGGTGGCGCTGCACCGGTTGCCCTCGCGGAGAGCTTTGGCCTCGGCGGTGGTTTTGATTTCGCGTTCGGGGAAGAGGGCGGGGACGGGCGTGAGCTTGAGGCCGAGGGTGCGGAGTTTGTCGGCGAGAGCTAGGGGGAAGTCGGAGGCGACCTCGAAGGCACCGAGCTTGTAGTGGCGGGCGAGGAGGGCGATGACCTCGGCGGCACCGGCCTTGGGGTTGCGGGTGCGAGCTTTGTCGAGCCACGGTTCGAGGGGCAGGACGGTGTCGAAGCCGGAGTTTTTTTGCGCGCGACCGAATTCGAGGGCGTTGAGGACGGCGATTTTTTTGTCGCGATGGCCGAAGGCGATGAACGGATCGGGGACGCTGAAGCGGCCGAAATAGAGCATGTCGGCGGAGCGGGCGGTGTCGGCGTAGAGAAGCGGGGAGGGTGCGTTGCGGGCCACGTTGAAGTTGTGTTCGGGTTGGGAACTGATCAGTCACGTGCTACGTGAAAAACGCAAATCCGGTTTCGTTGCTGTTCCGTGTCTTGGTGCTGATGTGCGCCGTGTTGATGACGACGGGGTGCGGGCGGAGCGATTCGCCGACAGACATAGTTGAACCGAAGACCGTCGCGGATTTTTTTGTCGTCACCGTGGGGGACAAGCCGGTGAAGATGCAATTGGCGGTGAAACAGCGGGAAATGGAGCGCGGATTGATGGATCGGCGCGACCTGAAGTCCGACGAAGGCATGCTCTTCGTTTACGATGAGGGACGTCCGCAAAGTTTCTGGATGCGCAACACACCCACGGCGCTAGACATCGGTTTTTTTACCTCGGACGGAGTGTTGAGGGAGGTTTACCAGATGTATCCGTTTGATGAAACGCCGGTGAAGTCGCGAAGCAATGCGTTGCAGTTCGCCTTGGAGATGAACCAAGGCTGGTTCGAGTTTTACGGAGTGAGGCCGGGGGCCAAGCTCGACCTGAAGGCGCTGGCGGCGGCGCTGAAGGCGCGCGGGTTTGACTCGGCGGTATTCGGATTGAAGTGAGGTCTAGAGTGTGTCGTCACGAGATACTGGCCCAGAGGAGGGCGCAGCGGAATTGAACGGCGGCGAGGAAGGAAGAGGCGCGCTTGGCGTAGCGCGTGGCGATGCCGCGCCACTGTTTGAGTTTCAGGAAGGCATTTTCCACCAGATGCCGCAGTTTGTAGATGTAATCGTCGTATTGGCGGGGTTCTTTGCGATTACTTCGCGGCGGAATAACCATCTCCATGCCGGCTGCTTTGGCGTCTTCTGCAATCGCGTCGGTATCGTAGCCCTTGTCGGCCAGAAGACATTGGGCCGGCAGGTCTTTGATCAGTGCCTCAGCCTGTGTGTAATCAGCCACGGGACCTGCCGTAACAATGACTCGCAGCGGCATACCATGCGCATCCACGGCCAGATGTATTTTTGTATTTCGCCCCCTTTTGTGAGGCCGATCGCCTCGTTGCCGCCAATCGCCCCGGCTGCGTAGGCATGAGCCTTGACGTGACTGGCGTCGATCATGAGCCACTCGAGGTCCGGCTCTTGGATAAGCTTCTGGAGCAACCCTTCCCACTGCCCTTTGTCTCGCCAGCGACAAAATCTCCGGTGCGTATTTTTCCAGTCTCCATAGTCGGCCGGCATGTCGCGCCACGGCGCGCCCGTGCGCAGAACCCACAGCACCGCGTTGATGAATCGTCGATTGTCTTGCGCCACGCCTCCCCTGCTCCCCTCTCGGCCTGGCAATAGCGGCTCCTGGGCCGCCCAAACTTGATCCGATATGTCATGCCGCCGATGGCTTTCTTTCATCGCCATATAGGCACGAACTCTCATGGCACCCTTTCAATCCAATCTCGTGACGACACTCTCTAGATTTCTTACTTCTTTTTGTTGGAGGCGAGCTTGGTGTGCTTATCGCGTGATGTATTTTTGCAACGACGTGCTTGCGCGCTTAAACGCGGCCTCCAGTTCGGCGACTTGCTCATCGCTTCCTTCTATTCCGTGTTGGCGGGAGTGATGCTCAAGCTTTTCGGCGATGGATCTCAGTTCGCTGGCACCCACATTGCTGGAGCTTCCCTTGATACTATGGGCAGCCCGTGCGAACGCGGTGGCATCACCCGACGTGCGATGGGCGTGTAATTCGGCGATGCGCACAGGGGTATCTTCGATGAAAATCCCTAATATTTCCTTTAGGAAAACATCACCGTCGTCCGGACTGAGCGCTCTGAGATTTTCGATGGCTTCGAGATCGATAATGGGAAGCGGCGACATGGCAAAGAGCCTGAGGGCAGATGATTAGATGGCAATCGCAGTAGATGAACCACTGGACTCTCGATTGTGGTTTAACAATTAATTAGCAAGCGGGATGGGTGGCCGGTGGATCGCTCAGGTAGCCCATTCAAATGATGTATTGGCCTCGATTTCATCGATGGTGGTAAGGCCGAGAAGCACTTTTTTCAGGCCGTCGTAGCGCATGGGTTTGAAGCCGACTTTGGCGGCAGCCGCCGTGATCTGCTGAACACTGGCGTTGTTCGAAATCAGGGTGCGGATTTCTTCGGTGATGAGCACCAGTTCATGAAAAGCCACGCGGCCCTTGTAGCCGGTTCCCCGACAGGCACCGCATCCGCGTCCGCGGAAAAAGGGAATGTCGGTCAGGCCTTCGTCCTTGAAGTATTTTTGAAGAACCTCGCGCGGCGGATAGTAGGGCTCCTTGCAGTTTTCACAGATGCGGGCGGCGAGCCGTTGCGCGAGGACGCCGATGATTGAGGGGGCCACCATGTAGGGCTCCACGCCAATTTCGATGAGTCGGATGATGGCTTGGGCGGCGTTGTTGGTGTGGAGCGATGCGAAGACGATGTGACCGGTCAACGCGGCCTCGGAGGCGATCGTGGCTGTTTCCAAGTCGCGAATCTCGCCGATGAGAATCGCATCGGGGTCTTGGCGGAGTAGCGAGCGCAGAACCGTTGAAAATTTGAGGTCGATGTGGGTGTTGACCTGGGTCTGGGTGACGCCTTCGAGCTGGATTTCGATCGGATCTTCGATGGTCGAAATATTGGTGTCGGGCGTATTGATTTCGTTCAAGGCGGCGTAGAGCGTGGTGGTCTTGCCGGAGCCGGTGGGGCCGGTCACGAAGATGATGCCGTTGGGGTTCTGGATGAGGCGCCGAAATGGTCCGAGGATGGTCTGCGACATCATCATCTTGTCGAGGGTGACCATCGTCTTTTTTCCCGTCATTGCGAGAATGCGGATAACGATTTTTTCACCGTATTGGGACGGAATGGACGAGACGCGGAAGTTGGCTGACGACGTGCCGACAGGAATAGAGAACCGTCCGTCTTGGGGGAAGCGGGTCTCGGCGATGTTCAGATTGCTCAGGATCTTGATGCGCGAGATCAACGAGCGGTGCAGTTTGCGCGAGTAGGTGAGCACCTCCCTCAGCAGGCCGTCGACTCGGAAGCGGAGCCGGCTCTGGGTTTCCAGGGCTTCGATGTGGATGTCGGTCGCGCGTTCGCGAATGGCGTAGTAAATGATGTCGTCGAGAATCTTCACCAACGAGTCCGAGTCGACCAGGTCGGGATTATCGAAAATGCTGGAGCCGCTCAGCTCGTTCAGGGTGTCTTCCAAGTTTTTCTCGTTTGAATACTGGATGAGAATCGAGGCTTCGATTTCCCGGGGAAGGGCGAAAACCGGGCTGACGGGCATCTGCACGATTTGGCTGACGCGTTTGATCAGGTCCGAGTCCTCGGGAGAGGCGAAGGCGGCGGTGAGCACTCCATCGATGACGTAAAGTCCGATGACGCGGACCTTGCGGGCGATCTCCACTGGAATAGCGGAGATGGACGCCTCGGTGACGAGTGAGGCAAACGGGTCGACATAGGCAAATCCCAGCGCATCGGCATAAAGCCGGCATGCGATATCCTTCGCGACGAGGTTGCTCGTCACGAGTGCCTCGAGCAGCGCGAGTTCGTTGCGGTTGTCTTTTTCGAGGACCCTCAATTCGGACTCGAAGTCGAAATGGGGCAGCAGGCGAATCTGCGCCGAAAAAGACAGGTTAAGCGGGGGTTTGGCCACGACGTTTTTTCCGGTTTTTGAACAGTTTTCCTATTTCGATCTGGTGGAGTTTTTCCTGAGAGAAAGCACCGGTGGTGCGTTCGGACTGTAGTTCGGCCAGCAACTCGGGAAGTGAGTAACGGACTTCACGCAACGGTGGGAGCCCGATCGGGTCGGGCACGTCGGAGGGGGATTGGATTGGACGTGTGCTCATGGTCTGTAAGCGCGGTTTGATCGGAGCCTGCCGATCAGTCGGTGGTGAGAAGTTCCTTGAGCATGGCGACCAGTTCCTCACGCGGAGTGTCTTTGCGGATATAGTGGAGCGCACCGCCCTCGGCAGCTTCTTCGATCGTCTGCCGGGTGGCGAGAGACGTGAGCATGATCACGTTGGCCTCGGGGTTGAAACCGAGAATCTGCCGCAGTGTGGTAATGCCGTCCTGCACGGGCATGTTGACATCAAGCAGGACCAGTTCGGGATTCTCGCGCTGATAAGCCTCCATCCCTTCGACGCCGTTGGTTGCTTCGATAATCGAAGTCGCGCCAATGGAACGTAGGATCAGTCCGATGTATTTTCTCACGTGAGATTCGTCATCGATGACGAGTGCTTTTCCGGTGAATATCATGGATGTGAAACGGGGAGGGTGACGCGGAACTCGCAGCCGCCTGAGGGTTGGTTTTCGGCAACGATGTTGCCGGAATGAGCCTCAACGATCTTGCGGCAGATAGCGAGGCCCAGCCCGGTGGATTTTTCACCTCCGGTGGGTTGGGCGGACAACCGACTGAAATCTTTGAAGAGACGGTCGCGTTCGTTATCCGGAATACCCGGCCCCTGATCGCGAACCCGGATGACCTGCTCGCCACCCGGGTTGATGCTTAGGCAAACGTTCACGGTCGAGCCGGGCGGAGAGTATTTGGCGGCGTTGCTCAGCAAATTGTCGATGACTTGGCGGATTTTGGCGGCGTCGAGCGTGATTGCGGGTGCTTCGGTGCGTTCGTCGAAGATAATCTGGGTGCGTTTTCTGGCGGCATCGAGACCGCTTAGCACGACAGATTTTTCGATCAGTTCGGCCAGTGATACGGCGCATGTTTCCAACTTGAGCTCTCCGGATTCAATGATGGCCACGTCGAGCAGATCGTTGACCAAGGTAACCATTCCTTGGCTGGCCTGCTGGATCATGTTCATCAACTCCGTCTGATCGGCGCTGAGCGGTCCCACCGTTCCGTCCAGCATGAACTCGGCGAGACCGCGGATCGATGCGAGCGGGTTGCGCAGGTCATGAGCGGCCATCCCGAGAAATTTATTTTTTGCGGCATTGGCGCGGCTGAGTTGATCGACCAGCGACCGTTGTTTCGCCATGAGCAGTCGGATCTCCAAGTGGGTTCGAATACGGGCAACCACTTCCTTCTGGCGAAAGGGTTTCATGATGTAATCAACCCCTCCGGCTCCAAATCCTTCGACGACATCGTCCGACTCTTGTTTGGCCGTGATAAAGACCACGGGGGCCGCCTGTGAGCCATGTCTCCGGCGTAGCTCCCGGCATGCTTCAAATCCGTTCATCACGGGCAGCATCACGTCGAACAGCACAAGGTCAGGCTGAAACGTGTCATATTTGGTGAGGGCCGCCTCGGCTGATCCTGCGTCTTCCATCACGTAACCTTCGGCTTGCAGCATGGTTTTGAGGATGCGCAAGTTAAGCCGGTCGTCGTCGACGAGGAGAATTTTACATCCCTTTAGGTCAACTAAATCTGATGTTTCGGCAGGGGGCGACATGGACTCATTTATAACGAGGTGATGACGTTATAGATGCAAGCACAGTAGGGGAGGGGTGTTTACCCTACTCGGGGAGTCGGAGTGGAGGACTTGAAACATATCATGGCATACGTATATGTTGATATTGGACTTGCGAGTGAGTGGGGGCGGTGCTTTTTTGAATCCACTTATCTTATGGCCAACTCATTCGTGTTTTCCTCCGAGTCCGTGGGCGAGGGGCATCCTGACAAGGTTGCCGACCTCATTTCCGACAGCATCCTCGATGCTTGTCTTGCGATCGACAAAACCTCGCGCGTTGCCTGCGAGACTTTCGTGAAATCGAATGTCGTGGTTGTCGGCGGTGAGATCACCATTCCGAAGCTGCAGGACAAGAAGACCGGCAAGACCAAGCCTATCGACGAGGCCTTCAATGTCGACAAGGTCATTCGCGATGCCATCCGCCACATCGGCTACACCAATGACGACGATGTATTTCACGCCGACACGGTATTCATTAATAACTACCTCACCGCCCAGTCTGCCGACATCGCGCAAGGCGTGGATGCGAAGAAGGCCGCCGGCAAGAAAACCGCCGAGCAGGGGGCTGGCGACCAGGGTCTGATGTTCGGCTTTGCCGCTGACGAAACCGAGGAGCTGATGCCTGCGCCGATCATCTTCGCGCATCGCCTTGGGCGCGAGCTCACCAAGATCCGCAAGAGCGGCAAAGTGAAATGGCTCCGCCCTGATGCGAAGTCCCAGGTTTCAGTGCGCTACGTGGACGGGGTTGCCACTGAGATCGTCAACGTCGTGATCTCGACCCAGCATGCCGCCAGCGTCGAGCATGCCGAGATTGAGGCGTTCCTCATCAAGAACGTCATCAAAAAGGTTCTGCCCGCCAAGCTGCTCACGAAGAACACGGAGTTCCTCATCAACCCGACCGGCAAGTTCGTCATCGGCGGCCCGCAGGGCGACTCCGGACTCACCGGCCGTAAAATCATCGTCGATTCCTACGGTGGTTGGGGCCGCCACGGAGGCGGCGCCTTCTCCGGCAAGGATCCGTCCAAGGTCGACCGTTCGGCCGCCTACATGGGCCGCTGGGTCGCCAAGAACATCGTCGCCGCCAAGCTCGCCAAGCAGGTCGAGGTTCAGTTTGCCTACGCGATCGGCCATCCGAATCCGGTGAGCGTTTACGTGAACACTTTCGGCACCGGCACGATTTCCGACGAGAAGATCACCGAGGCCATCCAGAAAGTCTTCAGCTTCAAGCCGGCCGACATCGTCAAGCAGCTTGATCTGCTCCGTCCGATCTACCGCGAGACGACCAACTACGGCCACTTCGGCAAAGCCGGTCTTCCTTGGGAACAGACCAACAAGGTGACCGCTCTTCTCGCCGCCGTGAAGGCCGCCAAGTAAGGCTCCCTTAGCGTGCAATACTGAATCTTAATCTATAAATCCTAATTTCATTTTTCATGTCTCTTCTTAAAAACGTTCCCAAGGGCCAGGACTACATTGTGCGCGATATCAAACTCGCCGACTGGGGCCGCAAGGAACTCGACGTCGCCGAGCACGAGATGCCCGGTCTCGTTTCCCTCCGCAAAAAATACGGCAAGCAAAAGCCCCTGAAGGGCGTGCGTGTCACCGGTTCACTGCACATGACGATCCAGACCGCCGTGCTCATCGAGACGCTTGTCTCGTTGGGGGCCGACGTCCGCTGGGCCTCGTGCAACATCTTCTCGACGCAGGACCATGCCGCCGCAGCCATCGCGAAAACCGGCACGCCTGTCTTCGCGTGGAAGGGCGAGACGCTCGAAGAATACTGGGATCTTACTTGGAAGGCTGTCAGTTTCCCCGGCGGCAAAGGGCCGCAGCTCGTCGTTGATGACGGCGGCGATGTCACGCTCCTCCTTCACAAAGGCTACGAGATGGAGCAGGGCAGCGACTGGCATACCACCGCTTCGTCTTCGCACGAAGAGCAGGTCATCAAAGACCTTCTCAAAAAAATCAAACGCACCCAGAAGGGTATCTTTACATCGATGGTGAAGGAGTGGCGCGGCGTCTCCGAGGAGACCACCACCGGCGTGCACCGCCTCTACCAGCTTCACGAGAAGGGCAGGCTGCTCGTTCCCGCGATCAACGTGAACGACTCCGTTACGAAGTCGAAGTTCGACAACCTCTACGGCTGCCGTGAGTCCCTCGCTGACGGCCTCAAGCGCGCGACCGATGTCATGATCGCCGGCAAGGTCGCCTGCGTGTGCGGCTACGGCGACGTGGGCAAAGGCTCTGCGTTCTCGCTCAAGGGCTTTGGCGCCCGCGTCATCGTCACCGAAGTCGATCCGATCAACGCGCTCCAAGCCGCGATGGAAGGCTTCGAGGTGAACACCGTCGAAAGCACCCTCGGCATCGCGGACATCTACGTTACCACCACCGGTAACAAAGACGTCATCACGCTCGAGCACATGCAGAAGATGAAGGACCAGGCCATCGTGTGTAACATCGGCCACTTCGACAACGAGATCCAAGTTGACCGCCTCTACACTTCGAAGGGTGTGAAGCGCGTTACCATCAAACCGCAATACGACCTGTTCACCTTCCCCAAGGGTAATAGCATCTACCTGCTGGCCGAAGGCCGTCTTGTGAACCTCGGTTGCGCCACCGGACATCCCTCGTTCGTGATGTCCAACAGCTTCACCAACCAGACTCTCGCCCAGCTCGATCTCTGGAAGAACAAGGACACGTATGCGGTCGGCGTTTACCGCCTGCCCAAGCATCTCGACGAAGAAGTCGCCCGTCTGCACTTGGAACGCATCGGGGTGAAGCTCACCACGCTCACCAATAGTCAAGCCGAGTATCTCGGTGTTCCGGTCAACGGCCCATACAAGCCCGAGCACTACCGTTATTGAGCGGATTGAGATGCGGCTCTCTTTTGTTTGAAGAGCGTTTGTCCTATAGGCACAAGCCGTCCGGTTATCTCGGACGGCTTTCTTGTGCGGGCGTTAAATCGCTAACGAGAGACAGGGCAAATTGGAGCGCGGGTGATTTTAGCCAAGTAGAGCAAGACGGGGCTTGCTTTATTAATTAGTCCCCTAACTATCAGGAGCCTAATTTGTTTTTGTATCTTCGAACCGCATTTAACAACGACCGATGCAACGTATCGTGCTCAAGGATATTCCCCGCTATGAATGCCTCGTCGAGGCATCCAGGCAATTCCCCGACCTCGATCCATCGGCATGCGAGGCGTTTTTACAGCTGATTCGAGCGGGAGACGAGGTGTGGAGCGTAATGAACAGCAATTTTGCCCAGCATGGCATCACGCAAGGCCGGTTTTTACTGATGACGTTGCTTATGGAAAAACCGGATACGGATTGTTCCCATCCCGGCACACCGGCCGAACTTGCCGGGCAAGCTCAGGTTTCCCGTGCGACTATCACCGGTCTTCTCGATACGCTGGAGCGCGATGGTTTTGTGAGTCGTGAGCCCGATGCTGGTGACCGACGCCAGGTCACGGTCAGACTGACTGCGGCGGGAGTCTCTTTTATGCATGGCTTTCTGCCCAAGCATTTCCGCCTCATGAACGGTTTGATGGCCAATTTGTCCGAAAGCGAACGCAAGACACTCGTCGCGCTTCTTGCCAAAATTGATACCGGCGCGGCAGTCGAACGGACTGAATCCACATCAACGGTCGATTAACCTCTCTGATTTTCCCTTTCATTCATTCAACACCCTTCCACCCATGCTTAAGAAGTTCATCCTCGCACTTGTCGGATTCGCCCTCGTGGTCGTCATCTTGGGACTCATCAAGTTTGCCCAGATCAAGAAGCTCACCTCGCAGCCGCATGTGATGCCGGCCAGCTCGGTGACCACGGTGGAGGCGGTGGCGGCCTCTTGGCGCCCGGTGCTGAGCGCCATCGCCACGCTTGCCCCGGTGGAGGGCGTGACACTCGGCACCGATGCCGATGGCATCATTGCCCGAATCGCCGTCGAAAACGGTGCCGACGTGAAGGCGGGCGATCTGCTCGTCGAGTTCGACACCACCGTGGAGGCAGCCCAACTCGCCGCTGCCGAGTCGCGCTTCGCCATTGCCAAACTCGATCACACCCGTGCCGTTGAGCTCCGGGAGAAGAACACAAACAGCCAGGCGGAACTCGATCAGGCTGACGCGCAGCTTAATCAGGCCAAGGCCGATGTGGAAGCCGTGCGAGCCCAACTCGACAAAAAACGGGTGCGCGCGCCATTTGCCGGTCGCGTGGGTATCCGGCTCGTCAACGTCGGCCAGTTTGTCAGCCGCGGAGCCGCGCTTATGCCCCTGCAGAGGCTCGATCCGATCTACGTGAACTTTATGATTCCCCAGCGCTATCTGCCGCAGTTGGTAGCAGGACAGACGGTTGATGTGAAGGTCGATGCCTTTGGCGACCGGACATTTGTCGGAAAGATCAACGCGATCAATCCGCAGGTGGATGCCTCTTCGCGCAACGTTTCCGTCCAGGCTATCGTCGAAAACAAGGACGAGATTTTGCGGTCGGGCATGTTCGCCCGCGTCGAAGTTCTGTTGCCCGAGGACAAGCCTTCAATCGTCCTGCCTGCCACCGCCATTGCTTATGCGTCCTATGGAAACTCGGTTTTTGTTATCGAGAACATGAAGGGGCCCGATGGACATGAATACCTGGGGGCGCGCCAGCAGTTCGTGAAATTGGGGGCCACTCGCGGCGATCAAGTTGCCGTTCTGGGAGGCATAAACCCTGGCGAGGCGGTTGCTTCCGCCGGTGTCTTTAAACTTCGTAATGGTGCGCCCGTGCAGGTGAACAACACGAAACTGCCCTCCAACAATCCCACGCCTGTTCTGCCCAACACCTAACTAGCCACTAGTTTCTAGCGACTAGTTCCCTCCATGAAATCCAGTTTTACCGATCTTTTTGTCCGCAAGCCCGTTATCGCGCTGGTGGTCAATATAGCCATCCTCGTCATCGGCTTGGTGTCCTATAACAAGCTGAACGTCCGCCAGTATCCCCGCAGCGACAGTGCGGTGGTCAAGGTGACCACAACCTACTACGGCGCAAGTGCCGAGACTGTGCGGGGCTACATCACCACGCAACTTGAGCGGGTCATCGCCAGCGCCGACGGCATCGACTACATGGATTCGCAGAGCGTCGCCGGTGCGAGCACGATCAACGTGTATCTGCGACTCAACTACGACACCAACGCCGCGCTCGCGCAGATAAGCTCCAAGATCGACCAGGTGCGCAGCGAGCTGCCGCCCGAGTCCGAGGCACCGACCATCAGTGTCGAATCCAGCGACAACCAGTTCGCCTCGATGTATCTGAGTTTCTACTCGGATACACTGGAGCAAAACCAGATAACCGATTATCTGAACCGCGTGGTCCAGCCGCAGCTCGCATCCATCAAGGGGGTGCAGCGCGCCGACGTGCTCGGCGGACGTATCTTTGCGATGCGCATTTGGCTGAAGCCCAATGAACTGGCTGCACGCGGTATCAGCGCTGCGGAGGTTCGTCAGGCTCTCGCAAAAAACAATGCGCTCGCCGCCGTCGGTTCCACCAAGGGATCGATGATTCAAGTGAGTCTGGTGGCCGATACCGACCTGAAGAACGTCGATCAGTTCAAGCAACTCGTCGTTGCCGAGCGTAACGGTGCCATCATCCGTCTTGAGGATGTTGCCGAGGTCGTGCTCGGGGCGGAGAGCTATAATGATGAGGTCCGCTTCGGCGGCCAGAAGGCCACCTTCATGGGAATCTGGGTGCTGCCGACTGATTCCACGGTTGAGGTTATCCAGCGTGTGCGCGCGGCCATCCCCGATTTGCAGGTGCGTTTGCCGGCGGGTCTGCACGCCAAGATCGCCTATGACGCGACCGCCTACATCGACGATGCGCTCAAGGAGATTGTGAAGACGCTCATCGAGACGCTCATGATCGTCTCGGTTGTCATCTTCCTGTTCATGGGGTCGGTCCGCTCGGTGCTCATTCCGGTCATTGCCATGCCGCTGTCCCTTATCGGCGCGGTGTTCATCATGCTGGTGGCGGGTTTTACCATCAACCTGCTGACGCTTTTGGCGATCGTGCTCGCGGTCGGTATCGTGGTGGACGACGCAATCGTCGTGGTTGAGAACGTCGAGCGGCACATCCGTGAAGGGAAATCACGCATGGATGCCGCCATCCTCGGTGCCCGCGAGTTGGTCGGGCCTGTGATTTCGATGACGATCACGTTGGCTGCGGTTTATGCTCCGATCGGCTTCCAAGGCGGTCTGACCGGCGCGTTGTTCCGAGAGTTCGCATTTACGCTGGCAGGGGCGGTCATGGTGTCGGGCTTTGTCGCCCTTACGCTTTCACCGATGATGAGCGCTCATTTGCTCAAGGATCATGATCATGAAGAAGAGGGATTGAGCGGCCACATAAACCGCAACTTCGACCGTCTGCGGCGTGCCTACGACCGTGTGATTGGGCACAGCTTGAACTGGGTTCCGGTCACGCTCATGGCGGCTATTCTGCTCACGCTGCTGCTGGTGCCGTTTTTCAAGTTTGCCCAGCACGAACTCGCACCGAAAGAGGACCAGGGCGTGGTGTTCAGCATTCTGCTGCCATCGCCCAACGCGACCATCGATCAGAACATGATTTTTTCCGAACAGGTTCAGGAGATGTTCGAGTCGTTCCCCGAATATGCAAACTCGTTCCAGATCACGAGCACGACCTTCGGTTTCGGGGGAGCCATCCTCAAGCCATGGTCGGACCGCCATCGGAGTGCGCTGGAAATTCAGACCTCACTGCAGGGACCCGCATCCAAGATAGCCGGTCTCAACGTGGTTATGAACACGCCCGATCCGTTGCCCTCGGGCGGTCAATTCCCGATCGAGTTTGTGATCCGTTCCACCGCAGACCATCGACAGATGAGCGAGTTTACCCAGCAGTTACTGCTCTACGCGAACACCACTGCCAACGACCCCAATGCCGCTCCGACCTTCTATTTTGCCGACAGCGATCTCAAGTTCGACCTGCCGCAGGTCGAGATTGAAATCGACAAGGACAAGGTCGCCGCGATGGGACTCAGCCTGAGCGATATTTCGAGTGACTTGGGTTCACTGCTCGGCGGCGGCTACGTCAACCGCTTCGTCAACGATGGTCGCAGTTACCGGGTTATTCCCCAGGTTGAGCGTGGCGACCGGCTTAATGCCGACCAGCTTCTTGATTACCATGTGCGCGGTCCGAACGGCCAGTTGATCGCGCTTTCCACGATCGCAACGTTGAAAAACACCGTCGAGCCTCGTTCGTTGAATCGATTCCAGCAGCTCAATTCAGTCAAGATCACTGGCGTCGGTCCTTCGATCGACAACGCGCTCACAAAGCTGGAGGCCAAGGCCAAAGAAATTCTCCCTCCCGGGTATTCGATCGATTACGGCGGCCAATCCCGTCAGCTCCGAACCGAAGGTGGCGCGCTTTGGAAAGCAGGTGTGCTCGCCTTGATCCTGATATTCCTGGTGCTGGCCGCGCAGTTTAACAGCTTCCGCGATCCGTTCATCATTCTGCTCGGCTCGGTGCCGCTGGCCCTGGTCGGCGCGATGATCCCGATTTTCCTGTGGGAAACGACGCTTAATATTTATTCGCAGATCGGTCTCATCACCTTGGTCGGCCTGATAGCCAAGAACGGCATCCTGATCGTCGAGTTCGCCAATACCCTTCAGTCGGAAGGCCTGTGCAAGCGTGATGCCATCCGTCGCGCGGCCGCCACCCGTTTGCGACCGGTGTTGATGACTTCCGCCGCCACGGTGTTCGGCCATCTTATGTTGATATTTGTTACGGGACCGGGTGCCGCAGCGCGTAATAGTATCGGCTGGGTGCTTGTGGTCGGTATGGCCATCGGCAGCTTTTTCACTCTCTTCGTGGTGCCGGCTTTCTACATGCTTATCGCCAAGGATCGCAATCCGGGTTCCAAGCTGGAGGAAGCCGGAACCGCTTCCATTCCCTCTGCGCCGGTTGCGCATTGATCAATCTTTGTTCTCCTTACGTCTTTTATGAAATCCGTGTTTCGTCATGTCATGGCTGCCTTGGTGGCGGTGCCGGCGGTGTTCGCTGCCGAACCCGTCGCGACTTCTCCCAATGTCCCGTCCCGGTTGGACCTGAAGACGGCCATCGCCTACGCCCTCGATAACAACTTCGCCATCCGCCAGGCTCGCGAGCGAATTAAGGAACAGGAAGGTCTCATCGTCGAAGTGAAGGCCCGCGCCATTCCCAATGCGTCGATCAATTCGTCCTACACGCGCAACGACCCGGAGATTTCCCAGTCCGTTCCCGCGACCAAGCAGGATTGGACCATCGCGCTGCAGGTGCGCCAGGCTCTGTATGCCGGCGGTGGAGTGAAGGCTGCGCTTGACGCTCAGAAGGTCTTGCGCGAAGCCGCGCTGCTCGACCTCAAAGGCACGATCAACGACGCACTACTCGAGGTTCGCACCCGTTTCTTCAACGTGCTGTTGGCCCGGGAGCAGATCAAGGTGCAGGAGGAAAACGTAAAGCTTCTGGCCGAGCAGTTGCAGAACGCCAAGAACCGCTTCGAGGCCGGCAGCGTTTCCAACTTCGAGGTGCTCCGGGCCGAGGTCGAATTGGCCAACGCCAGGCCCGTGTTGATCCGCGCCCGCAACTCCTACCGCACCTCCACCGACCAGCTGCGTCAGTCCATAGGATATACCAACACCTCGCAGGAAAACCTGCGCAAGACGCCTGAGTTCGTCGGTTCGCTTGATTTCACGCCTACGTCCTACGACCTGCAGGCCGCGCTTGATGAGGCCCGTCTCAACCGCCCGGAGCTGCTCCGTCTCGCCAAAACCATCCAGGCGCAGGCGCGCAACATCGACTACACCAAGGCCAACTATCAGCCCACGCTGGATCTGGTCGGTGCCTATGGTCTCTACAAAGACCGCACATCTGACAGTTTTAGCGACTCGCGCGAGGGGTGGACGGTCGGGGTCGAATCTACTTGGGCCATTTTTGATGGTCGCGCCACTGCCGGTCGTGTTGCCCAGGCGAAATCGCAATACCGCCAGGCCGACCTGCGCCTGAAAGAACAGACACTCGCCGTTGAGGTCGAGGTGCGCACCGCTCTCTCCTCGTTGCAGGAAGCGGCTGAACTGGCCGACGCCGCCACCAAGGTGATCGAGCAGGCGGCGGAATCCCTCCGTCTGGCTGATGCTCGCTATGGCGCGGGCAGTGCCACCCAACTCGATGTGTTACAGGCCCAAGTCTCCCTCACCAAAGCCCGTGACAATCAACTCCAGGCCAACTACAGTTACAACGTCGCCCTCGCCAACGTCCGCCGTGCCATCGGCGAACCGGATACTTATGCCCCCGAGCCTGTTGATGCGAAGTAACTCATCAGAGGCTTGATGCCTTTTAAGACCCGGGATACCGACTCGACGAGTGAATCGGTCTTCGGATCCCGTTTTTTTGTAAGTTAAGCATGGGCCGCCTGTCCGCCTGACGGATTTTTTTGCAGCGTGCTTTGTGATTTGCTTGGGCGAGCCGTTGGCTGCATTGAATTCGGTTTGTCCATGAAGAAACCGCTTCGAATCCTGCTCATCGTCTGTGCCTCGTTGATTCTCGTGTGCGTGATTGCCGTCGTGCTGGTCTTCACGCCCGGCGTGCAGACATGGGCGGCGCACAAATTCGCGCCCAACACCGCCGAACTTTCGGTCGGCCTCGGCCGGGTGAATGCGGGGCTCAACCAGACGCGCGTCGAAAACATCCGCGTGGTTCAGCCCGGTCTTGTGCTGACGATCCCCGTTGCCGACGTTAACGTAAGCGTGATCGATGCCGCCGGCGGCAAAATCGCAGTCAAGCGTCTCGTCGCCAAAGGTTGGGTTCTGGATCTTACAGCCCCGTGGCTTGCCCCCGTTCCAGCGTCTTCCCCAAAGCCCGCCGAGGCCGCGCGCACTGCCTTCAATGGTATTTTTAATCTCATTCAGCTTCCCTTCGATCTCGCGGTGGACGGAGTTGATCTCTCAGGCGAAGTGATCCTGCCCAATGGTCGTGCTCAGGTTTCCATTACCGGTGGCGGGATTGCGGTCGGTCATGACGGCAAGTTTGTGATTACTGGAGAATTTAAAGCCAGTGATTCGTCTGTGCTGTCCGTGCATGGCGATTTGCTGGCGCGCATGAACACCTCGCGCACCTTCGAGCGTTTCGCGCTGGCGGCGACCGCCGCCGCTTCGGGCCCTCAGTTGCCGGCCGGCGCCAAGATTGAGGTTAACCTCTCCGCCGGCCGCGACGAAGCCCACGGCGAGGCTTATGCGGCCGTGTTGCGCGCCGGTTCGCGCAACTTGGTGCAGTTGGCAATAAATCTTCCTGCCGGCACGGCACCTCTTGCGGGTTCGTGGCAACTCGATGTCTCCACTGCCGATGTCACTCCCTTTGCGCTCGGCCGTCCGTTGCCCGATTTTACCGCGAAAGGGCGGGGGGCTTTTTCTGCCGACCGGTTGTTTACCCAGATCAAGACCGATGGATCCTTTGATGCCTCGATCGATAAACTCGACGTGATCAAACCGGGGTTTGCTGCGCTTGGTCGTCTCATGCTGGCCGCCGGATTCGATGTCGCGATTAGTGAAGATTTGATACGGCTTACGAAGTTCGATGTGCGGGTGAGCGGTGCTAACCCTGTCGCTAGCGTGTCGGCTGTTCAGGTCATCGAGTTTAATCCGAAGACCGGCGCGCTGACCGCCGCCGATCCGGCCGGTGATTTACTCAAGATTACGCTTGATGGTCTGCCGCTTTCCTGGGCAAAACCGTTCCTCGGTGACCTTGCCGTCTCCGGTGATGCTGTGCGCGGTGCGTTCACCGCCAGTGCTCATGATGGCGGTTTTGCGGTGCGTCCCGCCGCGCCCATTACGATCACCAACCTTTCAATTTCGAAGGCAGGAATAACGCTGGTGAACGCACTCGATGTGGCGCTGTCTGCGCAGGCCGATTATTCGCCGAAAGGCTGGACCGCCGAAGTCTCCAACTTTTCCGTCAGCAGTGCCGCCGTCGGCCTGCTCAAGGTGACCGCCAAAGCCGGACAGTCCGCCGGTGATAAACAACCGCTGGCGGCTTCCGTCACCTATGAGATCGATCTTCCGGCGGTCCTTGCCCAACCGGTCGGAACCGGCTTGCTCGCCTTGAGCAAAGGCATTGCTCGCGGTGAATTGACCGCTTCGGTTGCCGACACGCAGACCATATCGGTGATCTTGCAACTCGCCGAGTTGGCTGCGACGGACTTTGCGGCGTTGCCTACGGTTGCGTTGCAGGCCCGGGCGGTCGTCGATGCCACCGGTCACATCAATGTGCAGGCACCTGTGGTTATCGCGATGGAAGGACGTCGTTCCGACATCACGCTGGGTGCTTCACTTACTCCGGGTAGGGAGGGGATGATGGTTACGGCTCAGCTGGGCGGCGACACATTGAACATTCCAGATCTTATGCTCTTCTCCTCGCTGGTGCCGTCCAAGTCGGTTGCAGCCGCGCCGGGAAAGCCCGCCACGAAAGCTCCGATTCCGACCGCACCGCTGTGGGAAGGAGTGTCGGGTGAGCTGACGTTTGCTTTCCAGAAATTGATTTATTCGAAGGACCTGCAGGTGACGGATATGGGAGGTGTGATCAAACTTTCTCCGTCGGCGCTTACGCTGGAAAACATCCAGGCTGCGTTGAAGACCGGTGGAAAAATGAAGGCTGGCGGAGGGCTGAAATTCGACGCCACCCAGCAGCAACCCTACGGATTGCAGGCCGATGTCGCCCTGACCAACGTGGATTCTGCCCCGCTACTTCGAGCACTCTCACCGGGAAAACCGGCACAGCTTGAGGGTAAGTTTGACCTGAGGGCACAGGCGTCCGGCCGTGCCGTCGATCCCTCCGAGTTCTCCGGAAATGCACTCGGTGATATTTCGCTGACCAGCCGTGGGGGCACCATCCGTGCGCTGAGTATGAAGACCGGAGCCGCCGTGGATAATGCCGGAAAGGCAGCGGCAATCGTCGGTTTGTTTGGCAGTCTGACCGGCAATGAATCCACGGTGAAATACGCAGACCGCACCCGTGCCGTTGCGGATGTGACCAAGCAACTCGCCGCAATCACCTTCACCCAACTCAACGTTATCGCGGGACGTGACGCACAGAATAACTTTGCGATCAAAGACCTCACGCTGTTGTCACCCATTGTTCATCTGACCGGTTCGGGAGGTGTGACGTATACCGAAGGTTTGTCGCTGCTCCAGCAACCCCTGTTGCTCACGTTGAAACTCGGAGCCCGGGATCAACTCGCCGACGGACTGCGTTCGCTCAACCTGCTCAACACAGAGCCCGACAAAGAGGGTTACTTCGCCATGACGGAAGACCTGAAGCTCGATGGCACCTTACAGGCGGTCGGCACCTCGCATTTGTCGGCGCTCCTCAAGCGCGCGATTACGAACTGACGCCGGATCGCCACCGCCGCGCCCGCGACCATGCCGAGCAGGTGGGCGAGTGGCACGAGGGTGAAAATCCCGTTCGACTGCACAAATACCGCGCCGCCCGTGCCCAGCTCGTAGGCGCATTTGGCGGTGAAACCGGTTAGTGCGACGATACCCACCGCAATGGAAAATCCATGGCGTGCCTGCCAGCCCTCGGCGAACAGATCGGCCAGCACGAAACCGAACAACGCCGAGTCGATGCCGGACAATCCGCGATAAATCGCGAACTGCGGCTGAGCGATCCACACGCCGGTTGTGATGAGCAACGCCGACACACCGAGGGTGCTGAACATGCCGGAACGGGAAATGCGTTCGGCCAGCGTGCCAAGCAAGACGAACGCGAGCACATCCCAGCGCAGGTGGTCATCGCCGAAGTGGGTGAGGTGGGCGGTGAAAAACCGCCATACCTGTCCATGCGCGACGGCAGTCCGGTCGAATTGCAGCACGCCGCCGAGCGCGGGAATGAAGTGGATCGCCACCGCGAGTGCGGCGAGTCCAAGCGTGCAATAAGGAATCCGTTTCATTGGTAAAGGGGTAGGGCGGGACCGCTGGGCTCGCCGTTGAAAATCAAGAGGCTGACGCATGCCGAACCGGCGCACCCAGCGGTCGCGCCCTACCTGATGTCGGACAAAATTTTTTGAATCCGTGTTAGGAATCTTTTCGTTCACCAAATTTGACGTTCAGGAATGCGAAGAGGCCCGTGCCTGCGGCTATCACGAGGAACGATGTGGCGAGACGCCACAGGGTGTCTCTTTGGGCAAAGTCCCAAATAGCCAGAATGCAAACGACCACACTCGCCAGGATGCAGAGTGCGATGATGTAGAACGCCACGGTATTAATTATCGACGGCAAGAACGTGGCTCTGGTGGACTTCTTTGGACTGAGGGTTAGCGATGAGGGAGCATCGGATGCGGGATCATTCATGATTGATTATCTTTCGTTTTGAAAATGGAGCCGGGGTCTTTCGACCCCGGCGCGTTAGGGGTGATTCGGGATGATCAGACGAGCCGATTACTTCTTGCCGGCTTTACTGTTCATGGCCTTGCGACCTGCGTAAGCGGCACCGACGAGGCCGATGATCATGGCGAGCATGACCAGGTCCTTGCGGTCAAGCGCGCCGCCGCCACCACCGCCGAAGCTGGTGTGGCTAACGTGGGGAGCCGGGGCCGCATAGGTGGGTTGCTGTGCATCGACCTGATGATTCTGAATCGGCTGCGCGGCGCGCACGCTCTGGGCGGCGTGTTCGGTCGCGATGCGCTGCTGGTTTTTGCGATCGATGCCGCGACTGGCGTGGGTGGCGTCATCCAGGACAATCATCGCCGTGTGGTCGGTCACAAGTTGGTAGGTCACACCGAGGCTGGTGATGGCGTCCTTCGACTCGGATACGGGCATCTGGCCAATGGCTTCTTTGACTTCGATCTGTTCGATCTGCGCCATAGCCCAGAGGCGTTCGATCTCGGGGTTGTCGGTGTCGGTCTCGGGGAAGTCGAACGTGGTGGTGTAGGTTTTGTCCTGACCGGTGAGCTTGGCGTTGAGGGTGACGGTGGCTTTGCCGGCGCTGTCGTAGCGGCCGAAAATCACGAGCTGTTGTCCGCGATAGATTTTCTGCGGGAAGTCGCCGGTGGTCTCGGAAACGCGTGCGCCGGTGAATTTGAATGACGCATCGTGGAGCGATTCGTAGGCGATCTTCGACTTGGCGATGAGGAGCTGGCCAACGATGTCGTCGGCGTTGGATACGCCGGCATAGAAGCCGCCGGTCGCGTCGCCCATGGTGCGCATGAGCGGCCAGTTGGCGTTGTTGCCCAGCAGGAATCCGAAGAAACGAATGTCGTTTTGTTTCATCATCGCGTGGAATTTGGCCGGATCGACGATGCCCTCGTTGGTCACGCCGTCGGTCACGAGCACGAGGCTGGTGGCGCGGTCGGCGTCGAGATCTTTGAGCGCGAGCTGAAGACCGTCGTAGATGTTGGTGCTGCCGCCGGGTTGGAGTCCTTTCACGAGGGCGGTGGCTCGGGCGACGTTTTCGGGTGTGGCGGGAGTCCAGCCGAGAACTTCGCGGGCTTTGGTTTCAAACGTGATCAGGAGGAAGCGGTCGGTCGGACGCATCTCGCCGAGGGCCTGGCTGACGCCATTGGCGAGCGTGGCGATCTTGCCCTGCATCGAGCCGGAAACGTCGAGCACGTAGGTGTAGTCGGCGCCGTGGGTGATCGGCTGCAGATCGATGCCGGGAGTGACAACCATCATGAATGTGCCGGGCTTGGACTTGTCGGCGCGGTAGGGGATGACCTCGACGCGGCCGGGGAGGTTGTCGGCGAGGCGGTAGTAGAACACGAAGTCGCGGTCGATCTTGGCACCGGTGCGGTCGAGCGAGAGCGTGTAGTGTCCAGTGTCGATTTTCTTGGTGACGGCGGCGCCCTCGAAGCCCGGTGCACGCACGTCATCGACGGGCCAGGCGGACTTCAGCTCGACGTTGATCGCGAGGTGTCCCTCGACGGTCGAGTTGGCGGGTTGCCAGAAACTCTTGGCGACCTCGTCGGTGCCGCCTTCTTCGAGCGGGTAAACGTAGCGGCCGACGCCGGTGTCGATTTCGAGCGGCTGATAATACACGAAGCGCAGCTGCGTCTCGGCGTTGGCGCGGACGGGTGTGATCTTGAACTCGTAGTTCTGGTAGCCGTTCTTGGTGGTGAGGCCGGCGTCGTTGCCCTTGGACTTTTCCTCTTCGTAGATGGTCTCGGCCTCCTTCTTCGGCAGAACCACGCCATTGAGGGTTTTTTCGCCGGACGTGATCGTGACCTCGGAGAGACTCGCGCTCTTCGGAACGGGGAAGGTATAGATGGCCTCTATGTCGGTCGGGTTGGGATTGAAGAACGTCTGGAGGACCTCGGTTTGGGCGAAGCCGTTGTTGATGGTGACGTTCACCTGGTGGGAACGGATCTGGATCGGCGCGTGCGGCGAGCCGACCGGAGTGAGCGTGCCGCCGGCAAAAACTGGGGCGAGGCCCGCCACGAAGGCGAGCAGACTGCTAAGGAGGAGTGATTTGGTTTTCATGACGGCGTTCTCCCTTGCTCAGGCGGTGCCAATACTGCGTGTGTTAATTTAAGTATTTGGTGTTTAGTTATTAGCGGTTAGTATCGATTTTCGTAGTTTCGTATATTTTGACAAAAAATGAATGATCCTGTGACATAAAATGTAATATGGCGTCGTTATTCACGGTGAGTGAACGGGAGTTTTTCGAGGGGGTGGCTCGGATCAATGAGACCAACCCGTTCCTGCCCGAGCGCGTGGAGGGCGAGCGGGCGGCGTTGGGAGGGGAGTTTGTGGAGGCGGGTGCTGAGTGGAACAAACTGCCGCCGGCGGAGAGCGAGCATCCCAACCATGTGCGGCTCACCGAACGGGCAGGGAAAGTGATCGAGCAAGTGAGACTCCGCTGGCCGCGCGACGGGCGGGTGCCGAAGGCGGACGCGGCCGTCTACGAGGAGCTCGCGGGGTTCTGGCTTTACCAGACGTATGCCTTGCGATTCGACCGGGTCATTCGTGACGCGCTGGCCGGGCGGGGAGGAGAGGGCGGGGTGCGGGTTGATTTTTATCCGGCATTCAAAGCCGATGTGGAACGCTGTCTGGCGTTGCCGGGACTCACGTTGCTCGACACGCAACCGACTGCGCATCTGTTTGCGTGCGCGTTTCAGATCCGGCGGGCGTTTCATCATATCTTTCGTTCGCTTACCGGCGGCTCGGCACCGATGGCTCGGTTGCGCGCGGCGATCTGGCAATCCGTGTTCACGCATGATCTGAAGCGCTACCGCCGTGTGTTGCATGCACGCATGGGTGATTTTGCGACGCTGGTGACGGGACCTTCGGGCACGGGCAAGGAATTGGTGGCGCGGGCCATCGCGCTCTCGCGTTACCTGCCGTTCGATCCGCGGCGGGGCGGGTTCACAAATGATTTTTCAACGGCAGCATTTTTTCCGCTCAACCTTTCGGCACTATCACCGACGTTGATCGAGTCGGAGTTATTCGGACATCGGCGAGGAGCGTTCACCGGTGCGTTGGCGGATCGCGAGGGCTGGATGGAGACGTGTCCGGCGACCGGTTCGGTGTTCCTAGATGAAATCGGCGACGTGGGGGCGGGCATTCAGGTGAAGCTTCTGCGCGTGCTGCAATCGCGCACGTTTCAGCGCCTCGGCGACACCGAGACGCGCACGTTCAATGGGAAAATAATCGCCGCGACCAACCGGGATCTAGCGGTGGAGATTCGCGAAGGCCGGTTTCGCGAGGATTTTTATTACCGGTTGTGCTCCGATCTTATTCACACGCCGTCGTTACGCGAGCAGCTCGACGATGCACCGGGCGAGTTGGCCGTTTTGGTGGGTTATGTGGCCGGTCGTTTGTTGGGTGAAGAGGAGGGGCCGGTATTTGCGCGCGAGACGGTAGGCTGGATCGGAAAAAATCTCGGAGCCGCTTATGCGTGGCCGGGAAATTTTCGCGAGCTTGAGCAATGCATGCGCAATCTTCTCGTGCGCGGCAGTTATCGTCCCACGGTGCTGGCCGACAGTGCGGGAACGGACTGGAATTCCGTGCTGGCCGACGGACGGATGACGGCCGAGGAGGTATTACGGCGTTACACACGGCAGGTGCATGGGCAGGCAGGAAGTGTTGAGGAGACCGCACGCCGACTAGATCTTGACCGCCGCACGGTGAAGGCGCGGCTATGACGGAACCGGGGGATCTCCCTTTGTGTTGAGTTCGGCGGGCGGGTGTTTCACCTTCGCGGTGTGATCGCCTCCGTTGCTTTCCGGAATTTCAAGGCGCTGCGCAATACCAGCCTCGCCCTCTCGCCCTTCAATCTCGTCATCGGGCCCAACGGCTCGGGCAAGACCAGCCTCATTCAGGCGATTTTGCGTCTGCGCAATCTCGCCCGACTGCCGTTGCGCGACGCGAGCGTCGAGACCGAACGCAGGCCCGAAGGTGCGGAGATCACATTCCGTTTTTCCCCGCCTTATGATGGACTGGAAGCCGCGATGGGGTGCGTCTCCGACACGGTCTGCGATCTTCTGCAGATCATTCCGCTGCCCACGGGGGAAGGGGTGGATGATTGGGACGGACTGCGCACCCGATTGATTACCCTGCGTAGTTATCTCTTCGATCACGATGCGATCGCCAAGCCGGCTTTGGTGGCGAATGGCACCGAGTTGACCTCCAATGGAGGTAACCTAGCCGCCGTTCTTGCGAATCGAAGGAACGCATATCCGGAGGCATTTCTAAGGATGACCGTGGATCTTTTTAGAATGCTGCCCGAATACGATGCGTTGGATTTTTTTACGCATAGCGACGGCACTATTGAACTGCGTTTGCGACTGGTGGATGGCGCTGACTGGGTGATGGCGGACAGTCTTTCACAGGGGACGCTTTACGCATTGGCCATGCTTACGCTCGCTTTTGATCCTGCTCCGCCGGCCATCGTCTGTATCGAGGAAGTGGATCGTGGCGTGCATCCGCGCATGTTGCGTGAGATCCGCGATACACTTTACCGGTTGAGCTATCCGCTGGAAACCGGTGTCGGACGTGCAGCGGTTCAGGTGATTGCGACCACGCATTCTCCCTACATGTTGGATCTGTTTCGCGATCATCCCGAGGAAGTTGTCATCACCGAAAAAAGCGGGTCAGCCGCCCGTTTCACCCGTCTCGATGAATGCGCGGACCTTAACGAAGTCCTTTCGTCGGGGTCCTTGGGAGACCTGTGGTTTTCCGGCGTGATTGGTGGTGTTCCCGAAAATAAATGAAACTGGCGATTCTCAGCGAGTCCCCTGCCGATGAGGCCGCAATCGCGGTGTTGATCGAAGCTGTGCTCGGGCGACGGTTTACCCGGGTTCAGCCCTCGCTTCGCGCCCGTGGTTGGCCATCCGTGGCCCAGGTATTGCCCTCGATCATCCGGCACCTCCACTTCAACACGGACGCCGATGGACTGGTTGTGGTGGTCGATAGCGATGATTCGGTCGTTCATACCGAGGTGCATGACGCCCCGGGTTATTATCATCCGCTGTGCCGGCTTTGCCAGTTGCGGGCGATCTTTCGCCAGACGATGAAAAAACTTCCGCCTGCCCGTGGACGTGAACGCGTGTTGCGAGGAGTAGGTGTGGCCGTGCCGGCGGTCGAGGCGTGGTATCTGTGCGGCCTTGAAGACTCGGTCACGGAGGCTCGATGGCTTGCCGGACAGGTAGCCCAACGGGCACCCTACACCCGTAGGGAACTCAAGTGGCGCACTTACGGCACCGACCGTCCAACCCTGCAGCACGAAACCGAAATCGCGCTACGTGAGGCGCGACGGCATGCGCATGACACCCGACGACTCGAAAATGATTTCCCTGGATTCGCATCGCTCGCGGCCGATCTGAAGACGTGGCCTAAAGTTGGTTGACATATCAACAATATATACCACAACGGGGTTCATGCAACCCGAGCTTGGTCACGAACTCACGCGAGCGGTGATGACGACGGCTGATACTTTCATTCGTGAAGGTCAGCGACTGTTTCGTCCGTATGGTCTCACTGCAGCCCAGTATAATGTGCTGAGTGTGCTGGTGCCGGCAGTCGAAGGGATCAGTCAACGTGAGTTAGGCGATGTGTTGGTGGTGGATCGTTCCAATGTCACCGGACTGGTGGACCGTATGGAAAAAGCCGGCTGGGTGCGACGCACCGACGATCCTGCGGACCGACGGGTTTATCGGATCAAACTTACGCCTGCCGGCCGCCGGCTGTGGGAGAAAGTTTCGCCCGGTTACGAGTCGGTTGTGTTGCAGGTGGTCAAGGGACTGACCGCTGCGCAGGCCGAGGCGGCGTTGCAGACGCTCAAACAGCTGCAAGCGGGCGCGGTTGCCTGGCGTTTACCTGAAAAATGAAATCCACGTTCATCTCCCCACGGGCCACCTGCTCTGCCTTGGCTAAAAACATTTTTCCCAACCCTCTGGTTTTAACTTCTTCGCAATCGTATGCCTGACCTCCCTCTTTTCCCCCGTGCCCATGCTCCCTGGTATATCGGCTGGCCCGTTGTCGCGCTGAGCCGGTTGCTTTACAAGGTTCGCGCACTCGGCACGGAAAACATTCCGGCCCAGGGTGGAGCGCTTGTTGTGGCCAATCATCTGTCGTATGTCGACGTGCTGGTGTTGCAGCTGGCATGTGCGCGTCCGATCAGGTTTGTTGGCCACGAGGAGTTCCCCCGTCGCAGCAGACTGTTCCGTCTCATCTACAAACTTACCGGAACGATTCCGGTTTCGCCGGTCAACGCGCTGGACACCGTTCGCCGTGTTTCGGAAGCATTAAAGGCCGGCGAGTTGGTGCTGATCTTTCCGGAAGGCGGTATCTCGCGCACCGGGCAGTTGATGAAACTGGAACGTGGTTTTGAGTTGATGGCGCGCAAGGCCGGCGTGCCGGTGATCCCCGTCGCCCATGACGGATTGTGGGGCTCTCTGTTCTCGTTTTCAGACAATAAATACCTTCTGAAGTGGCCGCGCGTAATGCGTAGTGCCGTGTGTGCGGCGTGGGGCGAACCGATCCCTGCCGACAAGGCGGATGCCGCTACCGTGCGCCGTGCGCTGCTGGACTTGGGTTATGCGGCCTACAACGAACGTCCCCAGTTGAAGCGCAACCTTGCCGGCGAAATTGTGCGCCGGTTGGGACGGAGTCCAGGGCGATTGGTGATGATCGATCGCACGACGGGTCGCCGCGAGGTGAAGGCTGCTCAACTTTTCGCGGCGGCGGCCGCACTCTCGCGCCATGTGCGTAAAACCGTTTCCGAGTCGCGTGTGGGCATCGTGCTCCCGCCCGGCGCAGCGGCGAGCATCGTCAATCTCGCGGTGCTCTGCGCGGGCAAGGTCCCGGTGAATTTTAACTTCACCGCCGGTCGCTCGGCGGTCGAATCGAGCCTGCGTATGTCGGGGGTGAAGACGATCATCACGGCCGATGCCGTGCGCTCCAAGGTCCCGGCGTTTCCCTGGCCTGAGCATACGCTCGATCTGACGGCGACCTTTGCGGGAATTGGCGGTAAACGCGCTCTGCTCCCTTGGTTGGTGGCGGCGTGGGTGTTGCCGAACCAGTGGTTGCCCCGTCTGCTTGGCTTGGCCAAGCGCGGTGATCGCGCGGAGGCCGGGTTGTTGTTCACCAGCGGAAGTTCTGGCGAACCCAAAGGCGTGCCGCTTACGCATCGTAACATCCTGGCCAACTGCTGGCAGTTCTCGACGCTTTCCATCTTCCCTCCATCGGCAGTCATGCTGAGCTGCCTGCCGGTGTTTCACAGTTTTGGTTTCACCGTCAACATGTGGTATCCGCTCCTGCGCGGTTGCGTGTCGGTCAGCGTCGCGAGCCCGCTGGACACCAAAAAAATCATCGATGCGATCCGCGAGGAGGCGGTCAGTGTGATGGTCGGTGCGCCGACGTTTATGCGCCCGATTCTTAAAAAGGCCGAGAGCGCGGATCTGCGCTCGTTGCAAATCCTCGTGTCCGGCGCGGAAAAAATGCCGATGGATCTCTACGAAGGCTTTCGCGAGAAATTCCATCTGGAGATCATGCAGGGCTACGGCATGACCGAGGCTTCGCCTGGCACGAACGTCAACCAGCCCGATCCTTCGCTGCCGACGCCCACCGCATCGGAGCAGCCGGGCAAGCGGCTGGGCTCGGTCGGTCGCATGATGGCCGGCATGACCGCCCGGGTTCTCCATCCGGAGACGCGTGAGGAACTGCCCATGACGGAAACCGGACTCATCGCCTTTCGCGGAGCCAATCTCTTCGAGGGTTATCTCGATGATCCGAAGAAAACCTCGGAGGCTTTCCATGACGGCTGGTATATCACCGGTGACTTGGGCCGTTTCGACGACGATGGGTTTCTCTTCATCGAAGGACGTCTTTCGCGGTTTTCAAAGATTGCCGGCGAGATGGTTCCGCATGGCACGGTGGAGCAAAAACTCATCGACGCGTTCGGGCTGGATCAGTCCGCCGGCTACGTGTTGGTGGTCACGGGCGCGCCCGATCCGGGCAAGGGCGAGCAACTCGTGCTCCTTTCAACCAGCGATGCGGTGACGATGGAAACCGTGAAGGAAAAGCTGGCGGTCGCGGGTGTGCCCAACCTGTGGGTTCCCAAAGTCGTTTCCCACGTTGAAAAAATCCCCGTGCTCGGCACCGGCAAGCTCGACCTCAAAGGCTGCAAGGAACTTGCCCAGGCGGCGGTCGCTTCATGAGAATCGACTGTCATGTGCATGCTGTTGGCACCGGCACCAGCGGAACAGGCTGCTGGTATCGACCGCGTGGACTTACCCGCATTGGAGCGCCATTTCTTGTGCGCGCCGTGGGGCTGACCACGCGTGATCTGGGCGGACCGGATTTTGACCGGCTCTACACGGAGCGACTGCTTGATTACGTCCGGCGCGCGCCGTCGATCGACCATGCGCTGCTGCTGGCCCACGAGCTGCCTTATCACGCGGACGGCACGCCGTTGCACGAGCGGGCGTCGTTTTACGTGTCGAACGATCATGTGCTCGGGCTTGCACGTGTTCACCCCGAGTTTTTGGCGGCGGTGTCAATCCATCCGGCGCGACGCGACGCTTTTGATGAGCTCGAAAAGTGTCTTGCGGGCGGTGCCGCCGCATTGAAGTGCCTGCCCAATGTGCAGGGGATCGATTGGAGTGACCGGCGGCATACCCGTTTTCTTGAGCAGATGGCCGAGGCGGGACTGCCGCTTCTCGCTCACACCGGCAGCGAGCGCACCATGCCGGTCATGGATCACAAGTTGGCATCGCCCCGGGTGCTGACGCGGCCGCTGGAAATCGGAGTCACCTGTATCGCGGCGCATTGCGGCACGGGGATGATACTGCTTGATCCCGACTATCTGGACGTATTCGCGGAGATGTGTGCCCGTTTCCCCAATCTTTACGGTGACAACAGTGCGCTGGCCGCGCTGAATTTCCGGTTGCGACCTTCGGCACTGCGTCGATTGACGAGTGGACCTTTGGCGGGCCGCATCCTGCACGGCAGCGATCTGCCGGTGCCGTCGAGCGGACTGCTGCCGTGGGCGGGACGGATGTTGTCGTGGCGGGAATATCGTGAGGCGGCACGCATCGAAAATCCGCTGGAACGTGATGCACGGCTGAAACGTTCGCTGGGTTTCGGGGATGATATTTTTACGCGTGCGGCGGGATTGTTGCGCGGTGTTGCGGGCAGGGGTTGACGTCCGTGTTAGGGTGGGCCGGTGATCACGCGGCGTGAATTTTTGAATACTACCGGTCTGGGCCTGGCCGGTCTTGCCGTAGGCGGTCCGACACTGCTCGCGAAGAGTGCCGGTGCCAGCACCCATAAAGTCCGCGCGGGCGATACGCTAAGCGGAATTGCCACGCGACACGGCATCACCGTGACGTCGCTGAAAATAGCCAACCATCTCAAGGATGACCGGATTTTTGTGGGGCAAGTCTTGGTCATTCCCGGCAACACATCGGTGTTGAAACGAGTGATCAGCGTCACTTCAGGTCTCAAGATTAAGCGTGGACGCTGGCGTTATGTGGTGGCTCATCACAGCGGTATCGAGGCGGGCAATGCCAAGGCCTACGGGGCGGCTCATCTGCGACGCGGCATGGAGAACGGACTCGCGTATGATTTTGTGATCGGCAACGGACGCGACTCAGGGGAGGGCGAGATCGAGATCGGGCCGCGCTGGATCAGGCAGATCGATGGCGGTCATGTGCGTAACGACTTTTACAATGCGCACGGCATCGGCATCTGCCTGGTGGGGAATTTCGAAACACGGCGGCCGAGTGCGAAGCAGATGGACTCGTTCACCGCGTTGGTGGACTGGCTGCGGGACGAGGCACCCTTGGGCGCGAAACCCGGCTTCACCGTGCATCGCTGGGTGGATCCGCATCATACGGTGTGTCCGGGAAGACATTTCCCGTATGCAGAAATGAAACGACGCTACGCCTGAAGGGCATAGTGGATAGAAATTTTCGGATATAAAACGGAACTGGATTGGTGTTATGCGGGCTCGCCGCGACCCGGGGACGTGTCAGATTCGAGATTGTCCATGAAGCAGATCCGTATCGAACATCACACACTCTACACCTACAGCGAGCCGGTCAGGTTGTTGCCACACCGGCTGATGCTGCGTCCGCGTGCCGGCCATGATATCCGTATCGAAAAGGCGGACCTGACTTTGTCGGCACCGCATGAGTTGATTTGGCAGCGCGATATTTATGGGAACTCGGTCGGTATCACCCGGTTTGAGGAGTCGGTGACGGAGCTTTCCATCTACAGTGACGTGGTGTTGCAGCATTTCGAAATCAAGCCGCTCAATTTTTTGGTGGATGAGCGGGCAGTGATGTTTCCGTTTCACTTCGATCTGTCCGAGCGCGTCGAAATGATTCCTTACCAGATGCCTTGCTACCCGAGTGACAGCGAGGCAGTCCGGGACTGGGTGAAAACTTTTTGGGTGCCTGGCCAGTTGATCGAAACCTATGTGTTGCTCGACATGATGAACAAGGCGATCGCGAGTGGATTCACTTACGGGCAACGTGAGGAGCCGGGGGTGCAACGTCCGGGGGAGACTCTGGCGCGGCGTGCGGGCTCCTGCCGTGATTTCGCCACGCTCTTCATCGAGGCGTGCCGGTTCTTCGGTTTGGCTGCGCGTTTCGTGAGTGGTTATCTGCATTCGCCGCTCACGGTTTTGGGCGACGGCTCCACGCATGCCTGGGCTGAGGTCTACCTGCCTGGCGCGGGGTGGAAAGGGTTCGATATGACGAGCGGCTTGGTGGCCGGTGATGATCACATCGCCGTGGCCGTGACCCGGCACCCCGAGGATGCCTCGGCGGTCTCGGGTAGTTTTGTTGGACCGCAGGGCTGTAAATCAACGATGCAGGTAAGGGTGGATGTGCGGGAGTGGTGAGGCCGAAATGGCAATGGGAGTGAGCGGGGATTAATCCACGGCGAGGCATTTGCGAAGCAGGGGAAGTGATATATGGTTAATCAACCCCTTATACCCCATGAAAACCGCCTCACGTTGTTCGTGTTGGTTGGTAGTGAACGCCCTTGTCCTAGGGTTGGCCCAGGCGGCATCGACGACGCCTCAAGATACGGTCCATTACGACAGGCCGGAGGTGGCACCATTGCCCGGAATCTTTAATACCGAGTTGCCGGAATTGCTCCGGTCCGAGAGCCTGCGTCTCACGCTGAGACCGCATTTTGGCGACTTCATCAGTCACGACCATCTGAGGATTACCGTCGCCATGCGTTACGGGCTTACCCCGAATTGGGAACTGACCAACGAGGTCGATACCTACGTTGCGCACGGGTTTGGTGATGAGCGCATTTTAAGCGGTGCCGGATTTTCTCAGATTCGACTGGGGGCCAAATATAAGTTCAGCAATTTTCTCAAACCGTTTTGGGACACGGCCGCCGGTGTGAAATACAGTTTTCCGGTGAGCCGGCCGCCTCTCGATATGACTTATGGGTTCAGGCACATTAGCCCTTATGTGACGATGGCGCACAAATGGGCACGGTATCCGGAGGTCACCGGCTTTGTGAGTTATGGAGTGGATTTTGTCGGAGGGCGCAGCATCCCCGGTGCACTCGATGACGACGCCTTGGGCGAGGATGCTTGGTTTTTCACTCCGGGTGTTGTCTGGCATCGGGGAGACATCAATTACACGCTCGAAACCAGTTTCAGGAGCACGACGGGGCTGGCCAGTAGCGGTGAATATCGGGTGGGTGTGCGTCCCGCGCTCGAATGGACGTTGCCGGACCGATTTACGTTCAGTCATCGAAATCGCTGGGTGGTCGGCTTGGGTGTGAACGCCAGCTACGGCAATCGTGGAGCGGATTTTGGAGTGAGCACCCGCATCCAGACCGACTTTGACTTTAAGCGACTGTTTACCGGTCGCCCCTCAAAATGAGTCACCTCGCGGGGTGCGTGGGTATTCCCCGATAAAACGGACACGCGTTGGGCGTGAGTTATGGTTGGTCAGTTTAGGTGGATTTCTGGGTTTGGGAGACAAGGTCGTGGGCGTTCCTCCGACGGCGCTGATTTCCGATGATGCAAAAAAGGTTTATCGAATTGATATCAGCCGGACCGCGTTCAAGGCCGCGCCCGAGATCGATCTTTCAACGGGGAACGATGTTGGGCGAAGTGTTCGAGTAGCCGCCGCTTACCGTCATTTTGGGCAGGAGACTTGCTTTTTAGAAGAAGGGGATCTTGCCGGTCGTGCGACGGGTGCGGCGCGGGTGAATCTGGGTTATGTCGAACGCGCCTACAAGATTGTGGGCCTTCCTGTAGAAAATCTACAGGGGGGGGCTGTTGGTCCGGTTGTTTGCAGTGATTTGTATGTCTGGAAACAAACGCGTTGTATTGTGGGGGCACAGCTGGGAAAACCGTCGATGGCAACTTCACCCGCAACTTGGCAAAAACGATTTGAGCTGACGACCTGCGCCGCCGCAGATGTCGAGAAAGGTATTCCGGCGGACTCGCTGGGCGTTGCGGTGGTCTACGAGACAACTCTTGAGGGTGAAAACGTATTTTTGGTGATCGAATCGCGGGCGGGTTCGCTGCGCAGCCAGTGTCTCAAGCGGTTGCAAACCGCCAAACTGCCGCCGGTCGCATCGCTGATGGTTTCTTTTAAAGCGGAGATCTTGGCCGATACTTCGTCCGGGGCAGTGCATGCGGCGTGTCGCCAACAGGTCATTCTCGCGGGCGAACTCCGTCGCGAACTCCGGCCGGCGATGCGGTGAGCCGCAGGAGGCTCGGAATCTTAAGCCACCGCCTGACGGGCTCCAGCTGCTTCTTTGATACGGTTGGCGATTTGCCGGGCTATATCGTCGGAAATGCCGACTGCGTCACTGGTCTCGCCGAGATAAATACGCAGGCCGCCGACAAGCGGAGCGAACAGGTTGGCCTCGGGCGAGTGCTCGACAATGGTGAGAACCCGGCGGGCGTCATCCGTACCGGCTAGCTGGATCGCAAAGTGGATCAGCATCCGGAAGGAGCTCCGGCAGGTTTCGGCGTGCGAGAAGAACGTTTCAAGTTCATTGAAGAAATGCTCGCGGGAGGACGGCTTCGACATGGGTGGATGTGGCGGTTGAGTGATCGAGTGAATCGGCTGACGATTACTTTAGCAGATACGGTGCCACGAAGGAATGGACGTGCGAAGCGGCCTGTCACCGGGTAAACACTACAAGTGGAAGCTCAAGATTCCGGAACCAGCACCGCTTTGAGCGGTTTGCGTCAAGTGTCGGTTTGTGGGTCATAAGCTCCGAATCCGGAGCCAAACTCCCAATAGGCCCGACTCATGCCCAGCTGTCGAGATTCCTCGGAAACGAAGCGCGTCCAACGTGCGCGCGATGGCATGTCGGCGGCGGAGAAAGCGCCGAATTCGCCCACAAACATCGGGCGGTCGTTTACACGACTCCATTGAGCAGCTTTTTGAAGGCAGTCACGGACTGCGGTCTGTGTCTTCAGTGGCCCGGACAAATCCGAGCCGGGTGATCGCCAATCTGCCCGCTATCACGTAGGCGACGCCTTGGCGGTTAAGTTGCGGGCAAGGACGACCTGGTCGGCGTCGGTAGGGACGCACGTCAGTTTTTCCCGGTTCAGGTTCGCCGTCCATGTGGTGCAGGCTTTGTTGCTGGAGAATTTATAAACGCTCCTGGGCTGGCCGCGACCTTCGGCGAGGCGGGCGGCGGTGCGTTGAAGACGGGCAAATCGTTGCCACGGGGTTTTGAGCAACTGGTCGGGACTTTCTCGCCGGTGCTTCCACGGGAAGAAAATTCGCTTGGAAAGCACCCTACGTGTCAAGTGTGGCGGGCGGAGGACGGTGGACGATGGGGGGAGATGGGAGCTCCGAGCTAAGAGCTGTTAGCTTAGAGGTGGGAGCGAACGCGGTCGGAGGGCGGGGGACTATTCTCTACCCACTATTTTTCACGACCGGCGCCAGTCGCTCGGGGTAGACCCTGTTTGTTTGCGGAACCAGCGTGCAAAATAATTGGGGTCTTCGAAGCCGGCTTTCGCGGCGGCGTCGGCGATCGAGCCGTCGGTGCGGAGGGATTTCTGAGCGGCTTCCAATCGCAACCGGTCACGGAGGGCGCGGAGGCCGACTCCCGTTTCGCGTTTTAACTTTCGGTTGAGGTAGTCGGGTTGGTAGCCGGTTTCGCGGGCGACCACCGTCAGCGGCGACGGGGTGCGGAGCAGCGTGCTCACGCGTTCCAGGAGGGGAACCGGGCCGGCGGGCGCGGCTTTTTCGGGGGAGGATTCCAGCAGGCGGGCGATCACCGCGATGATGGGAGGGTAGTCGGAGAGGGTCAGGCGGCCTTTGCGGGGGACGCGGGCCAGCAGGTCGTGGAGTTCGTTGAGCGTTTCCTGGGGGAGCTTGCGGTGGCCGCTGCGCACGCGGTGGTGGGTGTTGAGGTCGTAGTCGAGGACGAGACAGAGGGGGCGGCTGGTGCCGTTTTGCAGGAAGCCGTGGGGCATGCCGGGCGGGATGACAAAGAGGTCGCCTGCGTGGGCGTCGCGTTTGCGGTCTTTGATCGTCTGCCAGCCTTCGCCGGAGAGGTAGAGGATGAGCTGGGTGTAGTCATGCGTGTGCTGGGCGACTTCGGCTTCGCGGTGGCGGTTGAGCTGCAGCTTGCGCAGGACAAAGCCGAGGGCGGAGATCTCGATTTTTTGGATGAGGATGGGGCTCCAGGCTAGCATAAGGGCGGGTCGGGTTGGTGCTATCAAAGGTCGGGTCCGTTCTAACCGCAAGCGCGGGTTACGGGTATGATGTGCATGCTCCCAACACCCCCGTATCGTTTTCCTACACATACCATGACCATACACAAAGTCGGCATCATCATGAACGGCGTCACCGGCCGCATGGGCACCAACCAGCATTTGCTGCGTTCGATCGCGGCGATCATCGCCCAGGGCGGCGTGAAGCTGTCCGATGAGGAGGTCATCATGCCCGATCCGATTCTGGTCGGTCGCAGCGCGTCCAAGCTCGCCGCGCTCGCGTTGCGCGCCGGTCTCTCCGAGGAGCGCATCACCACTAATCTGGACGCGGCCCTGGCCGATCCGGAGAACCTCATCTACTTCGACTCCACGCTGACCGGTCAGCGTCCGACGGGTGTGCGCAAGGCGATCAAGGCCGGCAAACACATCTACTGCGAGAAGCCTACGGCGACGACTTCCAAGGAGGCGTTGGCGCTCTTCAAGGAAGTGAGCGAGGCGGGTCTCAAGAACGGTGTCGTGCAGGACAAGCTCTGGCTGCCCGGCTTGGTGAAGCTGAAGTGGCTCATCGACCAGGGTTTCTTCGGCAAGATTCTCTCGGTGCGCGGCGAGTTCGGCTACTGGGTGTTCACGGGCGAGCACGAGAAGCTGCAGCGTCCGTCGTGGAACTACCGCAAGGAAGACGACGGCGGCATCATCGTGGATATGATCTGCCACTGGCAGTATGTGATCCAGAATCTCTTCGGCGACATCAAGAGCCTGACGTGCCTCGGTGCGACCCACATCCCCGAGCGTTGGGACGAGGCCGGCAAGAAATACAAGTGCACCGCCGACGACGCCGCTTATGCGACGTTCGAGTTGCACAACGGCGCGATCCTGCACTTCAACTCGTCGTGGGCGACGCGCGTTGACCGCGACGATCTGCTTACGTTGCACGTGGATGGCACGCACGGCACGGCGGTCGCGGGTCTGCGCGATTGCAAAGCACAGTCGCTCGCGGCGACTCCGCGCTGCATCTGGAATCCGGACATCGACAGTCCGATCAAGTATCGTGACGGCTGGACGCGCGTTCCGGATCAGGCGGTCTACGACAATGCGTTCAAGGTGCAGTGGGAGCTCTTCCTGAAGCACGTGGTGAAGGACGAGCCGTTCCCCTGGAGCCTGAAGGAGGGGGCCAAGGGCGTGCAGCTCGCCGAGCTCGCGCTCGATTCGTGGGCGAAGCGCAAGTGGGTGGATGTGCCGACGCTCGCCTGAGCGCGCGGCGCGCTGGACGAGCGGTGAGGGGGTTGAGATACTCGGCACTCGGACTCTTGGCTCGGAGCGGGCGAGCAGGGAGCTATGAGCTGAGAGCTGGGAGGGCGAAGGCCGCGTCTCTTTTTGAGGCGCGGCTTTTTTGCGCGCGGGTGCGGAGCTTTTTAACCACTGATTGGCACTGATGATCATACGGATTTGGACAGGATGAAGACAGGATGGGGGAGGGATGAATATCCACGGATCGGCATCCTTGTATTTATCCTGTCTAAAGCTCCGGGGGATTGGGTTCTGGAACTCGGGGGCGTCGATGGCCTGGAGGATGCGGGCGAACCGCGCCCCTACTGGGTTAACTTACAATTCCGCTGCACGTTTCCAGAGGCGTAATGTTTCGCTTGCGAGCGATTGGGTTGGAATGATTTGAACCACCAGTCGATTGTGCGGGTCGGAGTTGAATCCTCCGCCGATGTCGGCTCACTTCGTCCAATCCATTTATCCAACCATGAATCCTCTCTGGTATCTCGCCATCTTGATCGGTCCGTTTCTCTTTGGTCTCTACGCGCAGATGCGTGTGCACAGCGCCTACAACAAGAACGTGCGTATTCCGTCGCGTGGCCGCATCACCGGGCGTGAGGCCGCCGATGCGGTCATGCGCTCCGCCGGCATCACCAATGTCGAGATCGTGCAGGTGCCCGGTCAGCTCACCGACCACTATGACCCGATCCATCGCCGGTTGGCGTTGTCGGAACTGAACTACAACGGCACGAGTCTGGCCGCCCTCGGTGTGTCGGCCCACGAGGCGGGTCATGCCATCCAGCACAAGGTCGGCTACTCCATGATGAGCATCCGCCAGAACCTCGCCCCGACGACCCAGATCGCCGCCGGTGTTTCCAATTACGTAATCATGGCGGGCATCCTGATGCTGACGTTCCTGCCATCAGGTGGAATCGGCTACAATCTGCTGGTGATCGGCGCGGCGGCGCTGGCGGTGATCGTGTTGTTTCAGCTGGTGACGTTGCCGGTGGAGTTTGATGCGAGCCGTCGTGCGAAGGCGCAGTTGGTGACGCTCGGTATTCTCGACAAGGACGAGATGAATGGTGCCAACGAGACACTCGACGCAGCGGCACTTACCTATGTGGCGGCCTTCGTGGCGGCGCTGGGTTCGCTACTGCATATCCTGATGATCCTGGCGGGAAGTAACCGCCGGGATTGAGGGATTGGCGGACGGAACACCTGATTGGAGAACACGGAACTCAGATTTGGACAGGATTAACAGGATGAGGAAGGGATGGATAATCCACGGATCGTCATCTTGTATTCATCCTGTCTAAAAACTCCGGGGGATTGATTTCCGCAATACGAAGCAGTCGGAGGGTTGACCGCAGATTGCACGGATTTACGCAGATACGGATTTGGACAGGATTAACAGGATGGGGGAATGGATTGTATATCCACGGATCGGCATCCTGTATTTATCCTGTCTAAAACTCCGAGGAATTGGTTTCCAGGACACGGGGGGCGTGGTCAAGCCACGTCCCTACGTTATGGCCCTACGCGTCCCGGCGGTAGGTGACGAGGTAGCGGCAGCTGCCGGTCGTGGTTGTGAAATCGGCCGGCTCCTTGCCGTTCAGGCCGTAGCAGATGCGCAGGCGGTTGCCGACGAGTTGATAGATCGCGGGAATCACGCGGCCGGCGTGGGCACCGTGTTTTCCGGTGAGCACGAGCGTCGTGACCGTGTGGATAAACACGCCGTGGTCGTGGATTTCGCCGGCAAAACGCACGGTGTAGGTGTCCGCATGAAGCAGCAGCTCCATGTTTTCGAGCGCAAGCACGGGGGCTTCTTCGCCGTCGAGTTCGGCGCGGACGGGGCACCAGTGTCCGTGGAGGCTCATACGTCGTCGGCCGCGGGAGCCGGGAGGGACTTCTTGGCTTTGGCGCCGAGTTTTTTGAGGTCTTCGACCTGGTTTAGCAGGTTGCCCTTGCCGGTCTTGAGTTTGCCCATGGCGGCGTCGTAGCTCTCGCGGGTGCGGCCGAGCTGGAGTCCGATGGCTTCCAGGTCGTCGATGAGTCCGGCGAATTTGTCGTAGAGCGCGCCACCCCGGTCCGAGATGGCCTGCACGTTCTTCGACTGGCGGTCCTGCTTCCAGAGCATGGAGACGGTCTTAAGCGTAACGAGGAGGGTGGGCGCGGTGCAGAGGATGACGCGGCGGTCGAAGGCCCATTCGTAGAGCGTGGCATCGTTTTGGAGGGCGAGGATAAACGCGGGCTCCAACGGGACAAACATGAGCACGTAGTCCGGGGTGACGAGCTTGCCGGTGTCTTCGTATTTCTTGGCGCTGAGCTGCTCGACGTGGGTGCGGACGGCGGCGGCGTGTTCGCGGGCGGCGGCGGCGCGGGTGTCGTCGTCAGGGGCGTTGACGGAGCGTTCGTAGGCGACGAGGGAAACCTTGGAGTCGATGACGAGGTGGCGTTCGTCGGGCAGGCGCAGGATCACGTCGGGGCGCAGGCGACGTCCGTCGTCGGAGGTGAGCGACTCCTGCGTGAGGTAGTTCTCTCCCTTGATGAGGCCGGCGGAATCGAGCAGGCGCTCAAGGATGAGTTCACCCCAGGCACCGCGGGCCTGCGACTGGCCTTTCAACGCGGTGGTGAGGGCGTGGGCCTCGGCGGTGATGTGGGTGTTGAGCAGGCGGAGTTGTTCGATCTGGGCCTTGAGGGCGGCGCGGTCGTCGCTCTCGGTTTTGTAGACGGTGTCGACGCGCTGGCGGAAATCGGTGAGTTGCTGGCGGAGCGGATGGAGCAGGGCTTCGACCTGGGTTTTGTTGTGGTCGGTGAACTTGGCGGATTTCTCGTCGAGGATTTTCGCGGCGACGGCCTGAAACTCGGTTTGCAGCGTGGCTTTGAGTTTCTCGGCGTCGGCCAGGTAGCGGGCGGCAAGCGTTTCGCGTTCGGCGATGCGTTGTTCGCCGGCGGCCAGTTTTTCGATGGAGGCGGCGCGCTCGGCGGCGAGAGTGGAGTTGAGTTGGGCGTTGAGGGTGGAAAGTTGGGCGGCGGAAGCACGCTCGGTGGCCAGGGAGGCATTGAGGCGATCCACATCGTCGTTGCGGGCGCGCAGACGCTCGCCGAGCTTGGCGCTCAGGAAAAACCAGGCGGCAAACGCACCGCCGACGACACCGATCAGGGCATAGAGAAAAGTCACGTCGGCGAGCGTGGGGTGCAGTGCGAGGGCGTCAAAGACAGAAAATCAGCCGGTGGGGCATTCAAGCTTGGAGCTGTCTTCAAAATAAACCGGCGCTCTGCTTCTTGAAATCCGGCTCAACACGGCGCAAGCGCCGGCCCTAGTGAGTCCATGAAACCATGAACTCAGAATGTGAAAGTCATATCCACCGAGAAGGCAGAAATCGTGGGGCAGTCGAAGGCAACTGCGTCGCCGCAAGGCGGGGTGGGGAGCAG
>JBAZBC010000003.1:0-348724 GCA_041671745.1 Opitutaceae bacterium
AAACGCATCGAACACCGGTGATAGCCCCACCCCGGCCGGACCGGCGTGACGTCCCAGCCCGACAATCCCGTCCCCCGCAGCGTCCAAAACCACCGTGCTTCCTCCTTTTTGAAACCCGAATTTGAAAAAAACCTTTGTTCAGCGCTTCCTTAGCTCATTCAGGGCTGCGCCAGGGTCGTGTTGGCGGCTTGGCGGGCGAGCATTTCGGTGAGGCGTTGGGTTTCGAGGTCGGCGTTGCGGCGGGCGATGCGCGAGAGTTCCACCTCGCGGGCGAGGGCGAAGTTGTCGGTGTTGAGCGAGGCCCGGCGGGCGCGGAGGTCTGCTAGTTGTTTTTCCAACGCGGCGGCTTCGGTGCCGAGCGTGGCGACCTTGGCGGTGTAAACGGCGGTGTCGGCGGCGATGCGGCGGCTTTCTTCTTCGTAGCGGGCCTGTTTTTCGGCGTCCTGTTTTTGCTGTTCGCCGAGGCGTTCGGCGGCGCGTTTTTCGGCGTCGGCACGGGCGAGGCGTTCGGCTTCGGCTTTGCGGGCATCCTCGGCTTTTTGCGCGGTGGCGGCGATGGCGGCTTTTTCGGCGGCTTGGGCGGCGGCGGTGCGGTTGTGCTGCCAATAAAATCCGCCGAAGAGGGCGAGGAGGATGACGGGGATGATGACGTAGAGTCGGTTCATGGCGGTGGGCGGCTCAGGATTTTTTCTTGGCGTCTTCGGCGGATTGACGCGCGCGGGCGGCGTCGGCTTCGGCGATTTTTTCAAGGACCGTTTTAAGGTTCGCGGCGTTGTCGCGGGCTTGGGGAATGTAGGTCTTGAGGAAGACCAGTTCGGCGTGGTCGGAGTCGGCGTCGAGTTGGAGGCGGTTCACGGCTTCCTGTTCGTTGGCGATCTCGCGTTTGAGGCGTTCGATCTGGCGGGCGAGGCGTTCCTGGTCGCGGAAGGCTTGGTCGCGTGTATCCAAAGCGGCCTGACGGGTTTCGCGATCGGCGGTTTCACGGGCTTCGCGGGCGAGGCGTTCTTCTTTGAGCCGGGCTTGCACGCGCATGCCTTCGTCGAGCGCGAGGCGGCGGGCTTCGCGTTCGGCGTCGGCTTTGGCGACCTGCTCGGCTTGATGCACGCGGGCCTTTTCGCGCTCACGGGTGGTGCGGGCGTTTTGCGACCACAGGAAGGCTCCGAGAAAGAGGGCGAGCGCGACGAGGGGGACGGTGAAATAGACTTTGGTCATGGTGATGAGCTATGAGCTGTGAGCTTCGGTCAGGATTTTCCCTTGGTGGCGTCGGCGATGGCGAGATTCAGGCGGGCGAGGTCGTCTTTTTTCACGTCGGCGAAGTCGGCGGCGGCACGGGCCCAGCGGGCGGCGTCTTCGTAGGCTTTCAATTCGTAGGCGATGTAGGCGAGGAAGAGGTGGGTCTGCCCCGGGGTGTCGAGACGGCCTTTTTTTACGGCGAGTTCGAGGTGGCGGAGGGCGTCGGTGGCGCGGTTGCGGGCGTAGAGAAGTTGGGCGAGTCGGAACTCAAGTTGTCCGTCGGACGGGAAGCGGGCGGCGGCTTTTTCGAGGGTGGCGATGGCGTCGGGCTCGCGCTGGAGCTGCTGGTAAGTGGTCGCGAGGAGATCCCAGTTGCGACGGGAGTTTTCGAGGGAGCCGTCGGCGAGGCCTTTTTCGAGGAGGGCGATGGCGGCGTCGAATTGGTGGAGGCTGAGGTTGAGGGCGACTTGGTTGAAGTGGTCGGCGGGAGTCGTGAGGAGATTGCGGGACTGGGCGCGTTCGAGGGTGAAGAGGGCGCGGAGGTTGGCGCGGGTGGCGGAGCGCGGATCGGTGGCGTTGGCGGCGAGGGCGAGGTAGGTGGCGACGAGTTGGTTCCAGTAGCCGGCGTTGTCGGGAGTTTTCTCGACGAGCAGTTCGAGCAAGTCGGCCACCTGGGTTTGTTCGCCGCGTTGTTGATGCGTGGCGAGGAGGAGTGCGTAGGGCGTGGCGGTGGGAGTGACGCGGGAGAGCAGGGCTTCGGCGGCTTCGTGTTGGGCGCGGTTCAGGGCGGCGGAGTCAAGGTGGTCGGGATCGAGGACGGCTTGCTGGTAGAACAAGGAGGCGCCGAAAAGGCGGCTTTCGTAGCCCGGAGTCGGAGTGCGGGCCTGCGAGCGGGCGAGGTAGTCGGCGGATTGCGCGAGGAGCGGGCGCTGGAGGGTGTGATCTTTGGTTTCAGCGGCTTGTTGCTGGTAGAGTTGGGCGAGCAGGAAGAGCGTTTCGGTGTGCGCGGAATCGGTGAGGTAGCCGGGGTGGGCGGCGGATCGGAGCGCGGTTTCCAGCGGAGTGATGGCGGCGGTGTAGCGGCCTTGGGTGAGGAAAATCTGGGCCTTGATCTGGGAGAGCAGGGTGAGGTCGTAGCTGTCGGGTTCGACGGTGCCGAGGAGGCGGTCGATGATGACGAGGGCGGGCGCGTAGTCTTGGGCGGTGGTCAGTTCTCGGAGTTTGCCGAGCTCGGAGGCGACGGCTTCGGAGACGGTGGGCTGGGCGGACGGTTGCGCGAAGGCGGACGCGGTGAAGGCGAGCAGCGCGCAGAGGAGAAAAAGGAAGTGGCGGGAGGCGGCCATGCGATCAGTTGCCCGAGATTTTAAAGGTGATCGTGATGCGGACATTGCGGGTGCTCACGTAGGCGCCGTTTTTGCGTCCGGGTTTGAACTTGGTGCGGGAGACCGCGCGCAATGCCTCGGATTCGAATTCGCGATGGGAGGAGCTGACGACGAACGGATTTTGGACGTTGCCCTCGGAGTCGACGATGAAGCCGACCACGACCTCGCCGTTGATACCGGCGCGATTCATGTCCTGCGGGAAGAACGGCTGGATGGGGGAGCGGGGGACGGGCGGTTGGTCGAGGGTGGCGAGGTCGAAGAGGTTTTTGAAGCCGCCGCCCGAGCCGGTGCCGAGGCCGCCGACCGGACGCGTGGGGATCACGATGGTGCTGGCGGACCGGGTGATGCCGGGCGGAGGCGGAGGTTGGATCTGTTGGATGAAGGACGAGGTGGTCGGGGCGGGGGTGTCGGCCTGCATGGGCGGGACGATGTCGGACAGGTCGCCGCCGGCTTCTCCGGCCGGGGCGCTCATCTCAACGGGGTCGGGCTCCAGCGGCGGGAGTGGGGCGAGCTCGATGATGGGGATCGTGTCGTCGGGTGCGGGGGGCGAGGGCGGGGATTTGAACAGGTTGCCGCCGAGCGCGAGTCCGGCATGGAGCAGGAGGGCAACGAGCAGGCCGATGATGAGGTCGCGATTCATGGCGTGGGTCAGCGGCCGGAGGGACGGAAAGCGGTCTCGATGGAGACCTGAGCGATGCCGGCTTTGCGGACCTCGTCGAGTGCGCGCACGGCGTCGCCGTAGCTGGCCTTGTCGTCGCCGGAGACGAGCACGCGGGGATTGGCGGATGCGGCGCGGTAATCGGCGAGCATGCGCGGCAGGTTGGCCAAGGCGACGGGTTCGCGGTTCCAGAAGGCGGTGCCGGCTTCGGAGACCTGGAGGATAACGGTGTCGTCAGTGGTGGACGGGCGGGCGGTGACGGCGGCTTGGGGAAGATCGACAGGCACGGACTGGATGCGGTCCAGCGAAAGGGTGAAGAGGACAAACGTGGCCAGCAGGAAGAAGATCACGTCGATGAGCGGGATGATCTCGATGCGCGCCTTTTTAGGGGAGCCGGCGGTGAGTTTTCCGAATGATCCAGGCATGGGAAGGAAGCGCGGGCGCGGCTCAGGAGCCGGCGGGGCGGATGCGGGTTTCGATGAGGATGCGGGAGATGCCGGCCTTGCGGACCTCGTCGATCACGTAGCGTGCCTGAGAGAAGCGGGCGTTTTCATCGCCGTTGATGAGCACGCGGGGGTCGTCGGAGCCGGCCTTGTAGGCGCGGAGGCGGGCGATGAAGTCGTCGAGCGTCACGTTTTGCTGGTCCCAGGCGAGAGTGCCGTCGGCGGAGATGGTGAGCGTGACCGCACCCTCGGCGGCGCGCGGCTGGCTCGTCTCGGTGGCGGGGAGGGCGACGGGAAGGCCGCCGGATTTCTGGAGCGTGATCGTGAAGAGGACAAACGTGGCCAGCAGGAAGAAGATCACGTCGATAAGCGGAATGATCTCGATGCGGGCGCGCTTGGGGGCGCTGGCGAAGAGGCCTGACGGGAGTCCGCTCATGGACGGGGCGCGGCGGGAGAGTCGGGGCGGAAACGAATGGTGGTCGCCGGACAGTCATCGCAGGAAGCGGCGGCTTTCTTCATGATGACCTCCAAGGCGTTCGAGGCATCGGAGATGTCATGCTTGGCCGACTCGATGCGGGCGTTGAGGACGTTGTAGGGGAAGAGTCCGAGGATGGCGATGATGAGGCCGCAGGCGGTGGCGATGAGAGCCTCGCCGACGCCGCCGGTGATCTTGCCGGCGCTGGCGGCAATGTTGCCGTCGCCGAGCGCGCCGAACGTGTTCATCATGCCGGTGACGGTGCCGAGCAGACCGAGCAAGGGGGCGGCGGTGATGCACGTGTCCAACCAAGCCATGCCTTGCTGAAAGCGGGCGAGCTCGCGGTTGGCGGCGCGCATGAAGGCGTTGGGCAAGGAGTGTTCGCGATGGGTGAGCGCGTAGACGAGGATGCGGGCGATGTAGTCGGGGCTTTTTTGGCCGAGCGCGAGTGCGCGGTCGGTGTCGCGGGCCTCGACGTGTTCGAGCATTTTTTCGACGACCTCGGGTTGGCGCGTGGAGTTTTCGCGAATGAGAAAGATCGTGCGCTCGACCACGACCGTGACGGCGAGGAACGACACGATGAGGATGGGCCACATGATCGGGCCGCCATGGGCGAAGAGCTCCATCGGGGACTGGCCCATCAGAAATGCAAAAATCGGAGGCGTAGGCATAAAGGAGGTGATGGATTAAATTAGAGATTGAGACTCTGTATCAACAAAAAAGAGGTTGTGGCGGAAATGATTTTTTTGGGGGGGGGCGGCGGATTGGGTCAGGTTGGCGATCATCACGGGTGGTGTTGGTAGGCCTGCGGGGAGAATTTGCCAACCATGGATGCGTCGTGCGGGTCGGGCGTCAGGGCGGGTATATGAGTGCATGCACGCGTGCCCATGGGGAATCACCGGTCATCGCAGACCATTTTGCGGCCGTGTTCCAAACACGTTCGGAGCGGAATGGATGGCAGAAAAATGGACGGAAATGCTGCGCGAAGGGGCGGCTACCAGTTGGCCATGCCGGTGCTGATTTCGGTGAGGTGATGGGATCCGTCTTCGTGGGTGAGCACGCCGAAGTGTCGGGCGTGCAAGGCGCGGAGGGTGCTGCGGTGGGCGATGGTCACGTAGGTGATATCAGGCAAGGTGGCGCGCAGGCTGAGGTAGAACGCGTGTTCGCCGGCTTCGTCCATGGCGGAGGTGGCTTCGTCGAGGAAAAGCCATTCAGGTTTGAGCAAAAAGATGCGGGCGAGGGCCACGCGCTGTTGTTCGCCGCCGGAGAGGAGTTGCGACCAGTGGGCTTCCTCGTCAATCCGCGACGCGAGGATTGGAATTTGGGCGAGAGCGAGGGCAGTGCGGACAGCCAAGTCAGTGAATTTTTCGGGTGGCTCTGGATAACACACGGCGGCCCGCAGCGTGCCGATGGGCAGATACGGGCGTTGCGGCATGACCATGCAGCGGAAGGGCGCGGGCAGGTGAACGAAGCCCTGTTCGTAGGGCCAAAGACCGGCGAGGGCGCGAAGGAGAGTGCTCTTGCCGCAGCCGGACGGGCCGGTGATGAGCACGGAGTCACCCGGTGAGAGGGTGAAGTTGACCGGTTCGAGCATGCGTTGCCCGTCCGGACGGAAAAGCGCGAGGTCGTGCACGACGAGTTCATGGCCGACCTGTCCGGTGGAGTAGATCTGGCTCTGGGTGGCGCGCAACTCATGCGCGTGTTCAATGCCGCGCACAAAGCCGTCGAGTCGTTGAGTGACCGCCCACCAGCCGGCGATGATTTCGTAGCTGTTGATGAAGAAATTGAGGCAGCCTTGCACGCGGCCGAAGGCACCGGTGAGTTGGGTCAACTGGCCGAGCGAGATGGTGCCGGCGAAAAAACGCGGGGCGGAAAGCAGGAGCGGGACGGAGTCGGAGAGGCGGAAATAGACGGCCTTGAAGGCGTTCAAGTGAATCTGTTTCACGAGGCGGGCGTTGAAGTTGCCCACGATGCGGGAGAAACTCGCGCCTAGGGTGCGCCGCTCGGCGGGTTCGCCCTCGATCAAGGCGGTGCTCTCGCTGTTCTCACGCAGGCGGATGAGGCCGAAGCGGAAGTCAGCTTCAAGTTTTTCCTGTTCGTAGGAGAGGCCGATGATCGGCCGGCCCACGCGGTTTACCAGCCAGCTGCCCAGCCACGAGTAGAGAAAACAAAACCACACCAAGTGCCCGGGGATGGAGGTGAGGAACGCCATGCTGGTTTCATACGCGCTCCAGAGGGCGAGGTAGGCGGGTTGCAACCAATCGAAGTTGGCAGGGAGACTGACTGGCGGAGGATGACCGAGGGGGGTGGGCGGGCCGTCTGAAAGTGTCCAGAGGATGACGACGAAGGAGGTGAAGCCGATGAGCGCCGAGAGCAGTTGCATGAACAGGTCGAGCGAGGTGAACACGAAACTGCGGATGTCCTCACTTATGCGTTGGTCGGGGTTGTCTCCGTGCACGGCGTCGAGCTGGCCGAGATAATGGGCTCGGTCGCCGAGCCACTGGTCGAGGAAGCGGGCGGTCATCCAGCGGCGCCAGCGGATCTTGAGAGACGAAAAGAGGAAATCTTCGGCGAGCCAGAAGGTGATCGAAAGGAAGATGAGTCCGATCATCACGCCGCCGAGATGGATGAAATTGCCGTAGTCGCCACGTTGAACGGTGTCGAAAAACGAGCGGTTCCAGTAGGAGAGTCGGATGCTGATCCAATTTTGTGCTACAGTCATCGAGATGACGGCGGCAAGCAGAGCCCACGCAGGTTTCTTTTCGTCTGACGACAGCCAGAAGGGGCGGGCTAGAATCCAAAACGTTCGCAACCTGGAACGAAAGGCGTGGGGCACAGTCATGAGCGAACCGAGAAGCGGTTAAAGGACAAGCTACAAGGCGTGTGCAAGCCGGTCATGATGAATAATGTGGACAGTCATCCAACGCAGGCACTGTGCCGTGGCAACTCATGGCGTGCGAAACTGCTGCGTTTTGGTGATTTGATCAGGCGCAAAAAAACCGCCGGTGTGAACCGGCGGCTTTGATTGGTTGGTGACTTGTTCAGTCAGTCAGGGGGCTTACTTGCCCGACTTCTTGGCCTTTAGGCGCTCGCCGGTGTTGAGGATGCGCTTGCGCAGGCGGAGGTTCTTCGGGGTGACCTCAAGGAGCTCGTCCGATGCGATGTATTCGAGCGCGCGCTCGAGGGACATCTTGGCGGCGGGGATGAGGCCGGTGGCCACACCCGAGCCCTGCGAACGGAAGTTCGTGAGGGCCTTTTCGCGCACGGCGTTGCAGGAGATGTCTTCGTTGCGGGGATTCTCGCCGACGATCATGCCTTCGAACACTTGCTCGCCGGGTCCGATGAAGAGCTTGCCGCGTTCCTGAACCATCAGGAGGGCGTAGGTGGTGGTTTCGCCGGCTTCGGTCGCCGTGATCACGCCGGTCATGCGGGTGAGCACTTCGCCCGCGTAGGGGCCGTATTCTTTGAAGAGATGGCTCGTGATGCCGCGACCGCTGGTGGCGTTGATCACGTCGATTTCGAGACCGATGAGGCCGCGCGTCGTGATGGTTGCCTCGATCATGGTGGTGGCGGTGAGCTTCTCCATGTTGGTCAGCTGACCCTTGCGGTTGGCAAGGTTCTGCATGATGGAACCGACGCACTCGTCGGGAACCTCGATCCAGACGGTCTCGTAAGGTTCGTGGCGGGCGCCGTCCACGGTCTTTTCGATCACGGTGGGGCGGGAGACGAGGAGCTCGAAGCCTTCGCGGCGCATCGTTTCGACGAGCACGGCGACCTGCATGGTGCCGCGGGCCTTGACGTTGAACACGCCGGCGCGCTCGGCGTCGTCGATGTAGATGGAAACGTTGGTCTTCAATTCGCGCATCAGACGCTCGCGAATCTGGCGCGAGGTGACGAGCTTGCCTTCCTGACCGACGAGCGGGCCGTCGTTGACGGAGAACTGCATCTCCAGTGTGGGCGGATCGATCTGGGTGAAGGGCAGGGCGTGGGCGTCTTCGCGCACGTCGAGCGTGTCGCCGATATCGACGTCTTCAAAGCCGGCGATGCCGACGATGTTGCCGGCGTGGGCTTGCTCAACCTCGCGCTGGCCGAGACCGGTGAACTCGAAAATCTTGGTGACCTTGGTGCGGACCTTCTTGCCGGCCTCATTGTGGCGGATGACGAACATCGGGTCGCCGACCTTGAGAATGCCGCCGAGGATCTTGCCGACAGCGATACGGCCGACGTAGTCGGACCAGTCGATGTTGGAGACCAGCATGTGGAAGGGCTCTTCCGGCTTGGCGAAAGGCGGCGGGACGTGGTCGATGATGGTCTGGAAGAGGGGCGTCATGTCCTTCTTTTCGTCGCCGAGCTTATACATCATGTAGCCATCGCGGCCGGAACCGTAAACGACGGGGGCGTCGAATTGCTCTTCGGTGGCGTCGAGTTCCATGAGGAGCTCGAGGACCTTGTCATACATCTTGACCGGGTCGGCGTTGGGGCGGTCGATCTTGTTGATGACGATGACGACCTTGAGGCCGTGGGCGAGGGCCTTGCGGAGCACGAAGCGCGTCTGGGCCTGGGGACCGTCGTAGGAATCGATGACGAGGAGAACGCCGTCCACCATGCGGAGGGCGCGCTCGACTTCGCCGCCGAAGTCGGCGTGGCCGGGGGTGTCGAGAATGTTGACGATCTTGCCCTGCCAGTGAACGGAGGTGTTCTTGGCCTTGATCGTGATGCCCTTCTCTTTTTCGAGGTCCATGGAGTCCATGGCGCGGACTTCTACAGCTTGGTTGGCTCGGTAAACGCCGCCCTCTTTAAGCAGTTGGTCAACGAGCGTGGTCTTGCCGTGGTCAACGTGGGCGATGATAGCGATATTGCGGATGTTCTGGTTCATAGGCGCGTGGGCGGTCGATCTTTGGAAAAAGGAAGAACGTGCGCGCCGTGGGTAGCCTTGGCAAGGCCTAAGGAACTCTGTGACCCAAACGTCGCACGGGTATGCGGTTTGGGTGAGGCAGGAGACTGCCGATCCGCGTCTATCGCTCGATGTGGGGAATGGCGCTCAGCAGTGTGCGCGTGTAGGGATGTTGCGGATGCTCCATGACTTCCACAGCGGGGCCCAGTTCGACGATCTTGCCCTGATACATGACGGCGATTCGGTCCGAGATGTGTTTAACCACCGACAAATCGTGGGAAATAAAGATCAGCGTGAGGTTCAGGCGTCGGACGAGATCAGCCAGCAGGTTGAGGATCTGCGCCTGAATGGACACGTCGAGGGCCGAGACGGGTTCGTCGGCAATGATGATCTTCGGGTTGAGTGCGAGGGCGCGCGCGATCGCAATGCGCTGGCGTTGTCCGCCGGAGAATTCGTGCGGGTATTTGCCCATGTCTCGCGCGGGCAGGCCGACCTGTTTCATCAGCTCGACCACGCGGGCGGTGACCTCGGCGGGTTTGCACACGTGATGGACGAGGAGCGGTTCGGCCAGCGTGGCGAAGATCGTCATGCGCGGATTGAGGGAGGCGAACGGATCTTGGAAAACCATCTGCAAATCGCGGCGCACGGCGGAGAACTCGGCGGCGGTTCCTTCGGTGAGATTTTTACCTTCGAGGATAACCGTGCCGGCGGTGGGAGGAACCAGTTGCATGATGGTGCGTCCGAGGGTGGACTTGCCGGAGCCGGACTCGCCGACGAGACCGATGACCTCGCCGCGTTTGATGGCGAGCGAGACGTTATCGACCGCCCGCACGACGCCGGAACGGGCGGTGAAGTGGGTCTCGAGCGCCGTCACCTCGAGGATGGTATCGGACTGATCCACCGGTGCGCGGGCGGGGATGGCGGCGTCGGACGCGGCGGTCTCGGAGGGGAACGCGAAGCGTGCCAGGAGTTCGGTTTCGGAGATGGGCTTGGACAGGTCGGGCGGGACGCCGGGAATGGTGAAGAGCGGACGGCCTTTTTCCTGGAGGGCGGGGACGCAGCGTTGCAGGGCCTTGGTGTAGGGGTGCTGCGGAGAGCGGAAGAGCGTGCGGGTGTCGGCGGTCTCCATGATGCGGCCGGCATACATGACTTGCACGCGGTCGCAGAGTCCGGAGACGACGCCTAGGTCGTGGGTCACGAAGATGACGGCCATGCCGAACTCGCGCTGGAGTTTTTTGATGAGCGCGAGGATCTGCGCCTGCACGGTTACATCGAGGGCCGTGGTGGGCTCGTCGGCGATGAGGATGTCGGGCTTGGTGATGAGGGCCATGGCGATCATCACGCGCTGCCGCATGCCGCCGGAGAACTCGTGCGGGTAGCTGTGCATGCGCTTCGCGGCGTCGACGATGCCGACCGCCTCGAGCATGGTGAGGGCGCGGGCGAGGGCGTCCTTGCGGGAGATTTTTTCGTGGATGAGCAGGGGTTCGATGATCTGCTCGGAGACTCGCATGTAGGGGTTGAGCGACGTCATCGGATCCTGGAAAATCATCGAGATGCGCTTGCCTCGAATGGAGCGCGCCTCGGCCGGCGAACAATGCAGCAGGTCCACCCCGTCGAACATCGCGGTGCCGCTTTCAATACGGCCGGGGGGCTGGGGCACGAGCCCCATGAGAGAGTAACACGTGACGGATTTGCCCGAGCCGGATTCGCCGACGATGCCGAGGATCTCGCCTCGTTCAAGATGGAAGCTTACGCCGTCGACCGCCCGATAAACGCCGCTGCGTGTGTGGAAGTAAGTGCGGAGGTCGGAAACCGTCAGGATCGGCATGGATTAAAATGGGGCGCAAAAGCGGCGCGGACTGCAAGCATTGTGAGCGAGGTTATTGATCGGAGGAGGGAGCTTGCCCGACGGCTCGCGGCTGCCCACAACTGAGCGCTTTCGATTCGACCACCTCCAAATGCGTTTCCCTATCGCCATCATGTCCGGCTGCGTTCGCCTGTGGGAGGCCGCGCGCTCATGACCGATGTATGGACACCTCCTCGGCCGAAGCCGGTGAGCTGGCGGGTCGAGTATTATGCCTATCGGGGGATGGAGTTTGCTATCGGTTTGCTGCCGGGCGGTTTTGCGGCCCGCATGGGCGCGGCCTTGGGAGCCATGGGCTATCACTTTTTGAGCAAACGCCGGCAGACGGTGCTGCGGAATCTGCGCATTGCCTTTGCCGGTGAGAAGACGATGGCCGAGATCCATGAGTTGGCGCGCGAAGTGTTTCGCCGCACGGGGGCGAATCTGGTGGCGTCGTTGCACACGGCGACGATCGACCGGGCGGGTTTGGCCGAAGCGATGGAAGTCGTGGGGCTCGAAAAATTTCAGGCGGCCGTTCGCGAAGGACATGGCGTGGTCGCAGTGTTGGCCCACATGGGCAACTGGGAGGCGATGGCGCAGCAGTTCCCGTTTTTGATCCCCGAGGGTTTCAAAGGGGCGACGGTTTACCGTCCGCTCAACAATCCGTTGCTCAATGCGCGGGTTGAAGCCACGCGGGCGAGGGCGGGAACGGCTCTGTTTTCGAAGAAGGACAGTCCGCTCGCGATGATGGCATTTTTGCGCGAAGGCGGTGCGCTGGGCCTGTTAAGTGACCAACGTGCGGGCAACACAGGGGAACTGATACCGTTCATGGGACGCCTTACCAGTTGCACGCCGCTTCCGTCGATTTTTGCCCGGCGCACTCATGCGCGTGTGCTCGGCGTGTCGATCACGACGCTGAAACCCGGACGCTGGCGGCTGGCGTTTCACGAGTTGAAGGGCGAACCGACGACGGTTGGTTGCATGGCGTTGCTGGAGGAAATCATCCGCACCAGTCCGGCCGATGTATTCTGGCTGCAGGAACGTTGGCGCACAGGACGCCGGAATCCGCTACTCCTGGAGGGGAAGCCGTCGCGCGATTCTTCCGCGCCGGTCGCGACCAAATATCGGCGTGTGCTGGTGTGGCTTGATCCTGTGCCCGCCGCCGAGCCGGCGCTGCCGCCAAGCGAACAGCCGGACATCGTTTATGAGTTTATGGTGCCGTCCCCGACACTCCGGCCCGAATGGGTTGCGGCCGATGCACGCCTGCATGTGCGGGGCTCGGGCGATTATGCCGAGGCACTGCGCAAGGCGGACGAGGCCGAAACTTTGCCGTTGGACGTAGTCTTGCTGACGCGTGAAAATACGGAGCTGATGCGGGCTTGCCAACGTGTCGGCATACGCGGCTTCCTCTGCAAACCAACCGCCACGCCATGAAACTGACCAGCATACGCGTCCTCTCCGACGGGCGTCCCGGTCATGAAAACCAGAGTATCGGCCTCGCCGAGGCTTTGCGGCGCCGCACGGGTGCCACCGTGGAGTTGCTGCGGATCGCTCCGACGAACCGGATCTGGCGCCGGCTGGCGTTCGCGCAGGCGGTGCAAAAAGGGGGACGGGTGCCCGACTTGATCATCGCGACGGGGCATCGCATGCATCTGCCGTTGTGGGTGGCGGCGGCGAAGTTCAAGTGCCGTTCGGTCGTGATCATGTCGCCGTCGTTGCCGCGCTGGTTGTTCGACCTGTGTTTGATCCCGCAACACGACCTGCGCGATACGCATGACCGGGGACGGATGGTCGTGACACGCGGAGCGCTCAACCGGCTTCCCGAAGAGACTGCGGAGAAAACCGAGACCGGCGTAATCATGATTGGCGGCCCGTCCGGGCATCACGGCTGGGATCCCGCGCCGCTTCTGGCGGGCATCAAGGAGATCGTGGCGTCGCGACCGGAGTTGAAGTGGACGGTGGGGGATTCGCGCCGCACGCCGGAGATGTTCGCGATGGCGCTCAAACAGTTGGAGCCGTCGATCACGTTTATGCCGCATCAACAGACGCAGCCCGGCTGGTTGCCCGGGCAATTGAGCAAGGCGCGCGAGGTGTGGGTGACCGAAGACAGCATGTCGATGGTCTTCGAGGCGTTGACCGCCGGTGCACAGGTCGGCGTGTTGCCCCTGCCGGCGAGAGATGCCCGGGGTCGTCCGGTGAAAGCGGTGCGTAAATTGATCGCGGACGGTTTGGTGCGCTCACTTGATCGGTGGCGTGCTCAAAATCATGAACTGGCTCCGGCGGTCGCTCTACATGAGACGGGGCGTTGCGCGGATCTGATTTTGAAGCGGTTTTTCAGCTGATGAAAGTCCTTCAAATTCTCCCCGAATTAAACTCCGGCGGTGTCGAGCGCGGCACGCTGGAGATTGCGCGCGCGCTGGTCGCAGGCGGACATCAGGCACTGGTAATGTCCAACGGCGGACGGCTGGTGGCGGCATTGGAGAAACAAGGAGGACGGCACCTGCTCATGCCGGTGCATCGCAAGAGCCTGAAATCTCTCCTGCAAGTGCGGACGCTGCGGCGGTTGTTGGAACGCGAACAGCCCGACATCGTGCATGTCCGTTCGCGGGTGCCCGCTTGGCTGGCGTGGCTGGCGTGGCGCAAGATGGACCCGCGCACACGGCCGCACCTCGTCTCGACCGTGCACGGGTTTTATTCGGTCAATGCCTATTCGCGGATCATGACCTGTGGTGAACGCGTGATCGCGGTATCGGAAAGCATCCGCGACTACATCTTGAAAAACTATCCGCAGATCCCTGCGGACCGCATTCGCGTGATCCATCGCGGGGTGTCGCCGGAGGAGTTTCCGCGTGGATACAAACCGGATGCGGGTTGGCTGAAAGCGTGGTCCAGCGCACAGCCGCAGCTCGCGGGAAAACAGCTTCTTTTGTTGCCGGGCCGCATCACCCGGTGGAAGGGACATGAGGATTTTATCGGATTGATCGCTGCTTTAAAAAAACGAGGACTGCCGGTGCACGGCCTGGTTGCCGGTGAGACGCATGAAAAGAAAAAAGCCTACGGTGACGAGTTGCGCGAATTGGCGAAGACTCTCGGGGTTGACGGCGACGTGACGTTTTTGGGCCACCGCTCCGATGTGCGTGAAGTCATGGCGGTGTCGGATGTGGTCTTTTCGCTCTCGCGCGAGCCTGAGGCGTTCGGCCGGGTTTCGCTCGAAGCGGCGGCACTGGGCCGACCCGTAATTGGTTATAATCACGGAGGCGTGGCGGAACAGTTGCGCGTGCTGTTTCCGCAGGGGCTGGTTCCGATGGGAGACGCCGTCGAACTCGAACGCGTGTGCGCAAAATTGCTGGAGCAGCCGGAAATTCCCGCCGTGGTCGCGGCACCGTTTACCCAAGAGGCGATGCAGCGCGCGACGCTGGCGGTTTATAATGAACTATAACGAGAAATCTTCATGAGCAAAACAGGACCGGGTTACCGAGCAGATATCGATGGCTTGAGGGCAATCGCCATAATTGGGGTAGTGGTATTTCACCTGTGCCCCAATCTACTTCCGGGTGGTTTTCTGGGGGTGGACGTATTCTTTGTTATTTCGGGATTTCTTATAACGACGATTCTCCAGAAAAGCATAGATGATGACAGGTTTTCACTTGTTGATTTCTACGAGAGACGGATCCGTCGCATCATCCCGGCGCTGTTCGTGTTGTTTTTTATTCTATCGCTGGGCGCCTGCTGGCTTCTGCTTCCACCTGACTTGATGGCATTCGGCAAGTCCATGCGGTATGCGGTTATTTCTCTTTCCAACTTTCATTTCCTAAACAATTCCCACGATTACTTTAATGATGCGGGGTCGGGAGTTCCCTTGCTGCATACCTGGTCGTTGGCAGTCGAAGAGCAGTTTTATCTGATTTTCCCGTTTGTTTTGCTGCTGTTGAACAAATTCAGCAGGAGTGTGCGGCGAAAATCAGCCGTTTTGGCGGGACTGCTTGTGGTGTCATATGCCGCCGGTCTCTGGATGATGCGGGAAAATGCCATGTCGGCATTTTATCTTCTGCCGTTTCGCGCCTGGGAGCTGATGATGGGTGCATGTATCGCGGTGGGGAAACTACCTGTTCCAAGCCATGGCTGGAGTCACGCATTGGGGGGAGTTGGGTTATGTTTGGTCGCCGGAAGCATGGTGTTCCTCAATGATGCCAACTTGATAACATGGGGTGGGGCGATGTTACCGTGTCTCGGAGCGGTGTTCCTCATTTACGCGGGAGGGGAAGGTGTTGCAGGGCGGTTTCTGTCCGTAAGACCGATGGTCTTTGTAGGGCTTATTTCCTATTCGGTTTATTTGTGGCATTGGCCATTGATCATTTTTTCGAAAGCTTTCTATCCGGATACGGCTGCGATATGGGCACCACTCGTATGCGTGAGTTTTTTTACCGGCTGGGTTTCCTGGCGGTTTGTCGAATGTCCGTTTCGTGACCGATCATGGATGTCTCGAAAGGTGGTTTTTGCCGGATGGTTGGCGGCCTCCGTGCTGCTGCTCGGATTCGATTACACCATCAACAAGATCGATGGTTGGCCGGGGCGGTATTCGGATCAAGTCCGACATTATCTCTCATTTAAGAGCAGTTCCAATGCGGTGAAAAACGAGACGAAATCACACTATGATCCGGCGCGTGCGGTAAAATACGGGGATCTTTCCGTCGAGCCTACGATAGCGGTGTGGGGGGACAGTCATGCCGGTGCACTGGTGCCCGAACTCGATCTGATGGCACGTGCGTCTAACAAATCATTTTTGTTCTTCGGAACATCGGCTCAGGCACCCGTGCCCGGCGTGGTGTTGGTTGATCAAAGCAATGGGGCCAAGCGGGAGAAATACACGGAAGACACACTCAAGCTCTTGATTGCACGCCCGCATATCAAAGTGGTCGTTCTGCATGCCCGATGGGGATTTTACGCCAAGGGTCGAAATGAGCGGAGCACCCCTTCGCACTGGGCTTTTTACGGGCATTCCTTTGGCAGTCAGGACGAGCTTGAAGCCTATTACACCGCAAAGATTTTAGCGGTCATTTCTGCATTAACTGACGCGGGTAAGACGGTGGTGTTGATATATCCGGTTCCGGAGGTGGGCTACAACGTCCCCGATTTTCTAGCCAGACAGTCGGCAGCCGGAAAATCCGTCCAGTCGACGGTCAGGTGTCTTGATTTTCAGGAGCGTCAGTCTGGAGTGATGGCGGCCTTGGACTCACCCCGTGGCCATATTATCCGGATCAAACCGCACGAGCGGTTGTTGGCCGGTGACCAATTGACAATATTGCATGATGGCAATCCGCTTTACCGTGACGATGATCACCTTAGCACTGCGGGGGTAGACTATATCAAAGACATGTTAGAGCCGATTTTTCAGGATCAAACAGAGTAACCCCGATCTCGATGATGAAACGTATTCCCTCCAAATGGCCGTTCGCCACGCACCGGTTTAGGTTCCAGGGCCGTGCCTTCTCGGATGCAGGCTTCATGGTGAATTGCAGCGAGCTGCTTACTGAAGGGCGGGCTTCTTGAAAATCTGGGCGCTTGATGATGGAATTCCCGGGCATTGGTCGATGACCGAAGGCCTGATTAGGCTTCTGAAAAACACGCGGGAGATCGAGGTCGTTCGCATCCGTGTGAGCTGGCGCTGGGGCGCGGCGCGGCAACTTTTCCAACGCTGCGAACGGCTTGGGCTGCGCGTGCCCGCCTTGTGTGTGAATGCGGCCGTGACCCTGGATCCTGTTCCGGGCGGAGCTCCCGATCTGGTGGTATCGCGAGGTGGCGCAACCTTGTTTTTGAATGCGTGGCTGGCGCGACGTTTGGGTTGTCCGAACGTATTTGTCGGCAAGCTCCGCAACATGCCCGAAAAACTTTATCGCGCGGTCATTCTGCGACAGGATGATCGGATTGATCCGCCGTATTTTCCTCTACCGTTGTTTCCCACGCGGATCGATCCGGGCGTCTTTGAGCAAAAGGCGACGAGCTTTGAGTGGGCCCGGGGACGTCCGCAGGGGAAGATCGTGTCGCTCTTTATTGGCGGCGACGGTTCGGGCTGCCGCTTCACGGACGCCGACTGGACCGCGCTGGCCGAAGGCATGGCGGCGTGGCACCGGCGTCATGGTGTGCGCTGGTGCGTGACAAGTTCGCGGAGAACGCCCGCCGCGGCCGAGGAGCGGATTCTTGCGCTGGTGCCTGCCGAGGCGATTCACGAGGCGTGCTGGTGGCATCGCGGTGACCGCAGGTCCTGTCTCGAAGCATTTCTGGCGGTGAGCGAGCAGGCCTTCTGCACCGTAGACAGCATGTCGATGCTGGAGGAAGTAATCGCCGGTGGACGTCCGCTTATCGCTTTGGCACCAGCGGTCGCCGAGCATAATACGCGCTTCGACGGCTTTCTGGCGCAGCGTATCGAGGCGGGCCGAATGGTGAAGCTGCCGTTGGCTAGCTTTGCACAAGGCACGGGCGACTATCCCGTAGTGAACGATTGGAGACTCGTGCCGCCCGGCGCGATGGAGGAAGGCGTGCGTGCGTTGCTGGAGTTTTTGGGGCTTTGACGGACAGCCCGACGAGGGCATTTGGCGACGGTTCAGCGAAACGCCAAGGCCCAGAGGTTATCGCTGGTGGGCAAGCGCCAAATCAGCGGGATGCTCACTTTGGAAAAACCACACTCAGTGAGCAGCCGTGTAAGTGTTTTTGGCGTGAAGTAGTTTACATGGTCGGGATGGCGAATGCCCGGCCAGTCAACGCCGCGTAGTCTCGAATTCAGACACGCAAAATTAGGGACTTTGATGAGCACTTTCCCGTTTTCGGCCAGACGCGAGTGGCAGGCTTTCAGGGTTTCCATGGCCATGACGTCGTGCTCAAGAAACGACCGCATCAAAATCAAATCGAAGGACTCCGTGTCGGATAGTTCGCGCAGGCCAAGGTGGGCGATGTTGTGAATGCAAAATCCGCCGCGGGCTCGAAATGAGGCGTCGGCTCGCTGCTGCATGCCTGGAGACGGTTCTATGCCGAATGGCACGAAACGCCCGGGCAGACTGGAAATGATATGACCTATGCCGCAACCCACATCCAAGACGCGCGGGCCTTGTGAGAAACGGAGAATATATCGGTGCTCTTTTCGAGGTGCGAAGCTGCGGAAGAATGCCCGGATTTTTTTAACACCGTCACTTATCTTGTAATAAACTGAGCCCATTGCGGCTCTTCGACGTGCGCGCTCAACGTTCTTGTGAATATCCCAATCCAGCTCTGACTTCAGGAGTTCGGGCGGCGGCGGATTTCCCAAATAAGCCATGTGGCATGAGGTGCATTGCACGATCATCCATGGTGCACGTGACCATCTGGCGAGCGGTTGGGTATTCGCTCCCAAGCATACCGGGCATGGGCGCATGGCCGCGCTTGTATGGTGAGAGTCGATAGCTGGCGATGTTTCCGGCATCCATGCTTATGGACGGCATCAAGAAGCACTCACAAGTTTTTTTGCCTGTAAAAAGGATCGGAATCACCGATAACCAGTCGGACTGACGGGGATGGAAACGGTCCGGCACCGGATCAGCGGGCGTAAATCTCGGCGATGCGCACGGAAACCTGTTCGCCCGCGTAGCCGATGTAGTCGAACTTCACACGGTGGCGCTCGACGAATTCGAAGAAGGCCTTGATCTCGTGCTGGCGGAAGTTGGGGTAATTGAAGAACTCGTCGAACGCGATCACGCTGCCGGGAACGAAACGCGGGGCGAGCAGTTCGAGCACCGTCTTGGTCGAGCTGTAGATGTCGCAATCGACATGGGCGAAGGCGACGGGGCCAGGATTGGCCTGCAGGAAGGCGGGCAGGGTGCTGTCGAACCAACCGGCGATGAGCTTAACGTTGGTTTTGACCTTGGGCATGGAGCCCTTGCGGTCGAAGTTGACCGGATTGTAGCGGCTGCCGAACCATGCCTCGGGCAGACCTTCAAAGCTGTCGAAACCGTAAAGCGTGCGGTTCGGGAAAATACCAGCCATGTGGTTGATGGTCTGTCCGCTGAAGACGCCGAATTCGAGGAAATGACCGTCTTTGATGTGGGTAGCCACGTAGGTGAGGTGTTCAAGGCGGCTCTGGCATGACAAGGCGGTTGTCATGTTGGCCTCGACGAAATCGGCGGTGTCCTTGAGTGCGCGGCGGTGCATCTCGGCGCGCAGGGCGACATCCTTGCGCTTCATCACGAAGGAGGCTTCGGCGGCAACTTTGCGAAGGGCGATGGAGCGGATCAGTTTGTCGAAAAAACGGCTCATGGGTGGTTGGGTTAAGAGTCAGTGTGAGTGGGGGCGCTAAGCCAGCACAAGCCGGTATATTGGCGGTGCCGGCGACAAATCCAGGCTTAGTCGTCCGAAGGCAGGAGATCGGAGGCCTCGGACTTCAGGTGGTCGAGCACGGTGCGCAACCACGCCAGTTCGTCGGCGTTTTCCCGAGTATACCGTTCGTAGCCGGACTGGATATTGGCGATACGAGAGTCTAGGTTCTCCGGAGTGAGTTCATAACCATAGCCCGCGCTGTCGGGACGTTCACTGGGGTGGCCGAGGGCGGCTCCGGACATGATGGCGCCGATCGAATCACAGGCATGGATGGCGTCGACCCATTCTTTCATGGCTCGGGCAGGGTCGGCGGGCACAGGCTCGCAGTTGAGCGGGTGGAAGTCGTCGAAATCCCAAAGGGTGAAAACCGGCTGGTTCGGGTGATGGGCATTATCTTCTGCAACGAGCCGGGTGAGAAACTCGCGTTCGGTGCGAAAGACGGGATCCGGATCGCCTAGCAGATGTAAACTGGCGTTGAAGATGGCGTGCGAAGGAGGAATCACGATGATCAGGCGGCTGTTGGATGAGCGGCATAGGGCGAGCACTTCACGCATCATGTCGGCTTTCTGCAGATCAATGCTATCCGCTTCCCGTCGTGTTCGGAACAATGCAAATGCCTGTGACAGTGCGCTGCGCTCGGCATCACGCCGCTGATCGGGTTTGTTTTTTAACTTTATCCAATGTCCTGATGGGCTGTGTTCGGACGGCTTACCCCGAATGGTGCGACTGATAACGGTGACGGCGTGTTTGAGGCTGGTGATTCCGATCAGATATTGAAGTTCATGATCAAGCCGACCGCCGTCGATGGCGAGTGGCGACGAGTAGAAGTCGCTTTTAGGAATTTTGACGGGGGTGGAGAGATCCATCAGGTCCACGCCATACATGACCATGCCGAGATGTTCGTGCGCCATGGCATAGCGCAACATCTCGATGTTTTCGGTGAGGTGGCCGGCGGAAAGCGACAGGTTGACGGCGTGATATCCGGCAAAGGCGGGAGCGGCCGGGTCGATGGCTATGTCCATTCTGGAGGATCCGAAAATCGCGGCATCCCAATCGCCGGAACGGATGTAGCCTGATTTGGCGGTGCGTTCGAAATGTTCGACGACCCGGTAGCGATTAAACAGGTCAAGCGACCAAGGGGTCGGAGTAACCCGCACGGGGTTGACCAGTGTCGTCAAAAACACCGTCAGGAGCAGCACCGCGATGACAGTGCCCAGCAGGCGCAGCGTGTAGCGTTTGGGCGAAGAGGCGGACATTAAAATTGGAAGTAAATGAACTCGGAGACCTTGTTGAATTCGAGTCCGATAAACAGGAGCAACAGCAACGTGAAGCCCAGCCAGACGAGGTTGGGACGCCATTGCCACCAGCGACGAGGGCCGGTGATACGACCCTCCTGGATGTTAAACGCAAAGACGGGTCGGTAGCGCCCCATGAATTGCTGGGTGTTGGGAATGAGCAGCACACCGATCAGCACGGGGATGAAGCGAAGCACCTTGTCCAAGCCGGCGATCCGTTCGCCAACGCTCGGCCAAGCATCGAAGCCGTGAAACCCATACATAGCACCCCAGATGTTTTTGACCGCCTTGAGGGCGCCGGCGGGATTGGTGAACTCGATGGTGCCTGCACGGAAGGGAACCCAGAGGGTCACCACGACCACCAGAGTCAGGGCGATGGCCGCGGGACGGGGCAGTGCTCGGAGCCCGGTGCGTTTTCTGAAGGCGAACCAGGCGTGATTGAGCGAGAGCAACAGACCGTGTAGCGCGCCCCACAGCACAAAAGCAAAACCGGCTCCGTGCCAGAGACCGCCCAGCAGCATGGTCACAAATAGATTCATGTAACGCCGTGCCGCGCCGTGCCGGTTGCCACCGAGCTTGATATAGAGGTAGTCGCGAAGAAACCGCGAGAGTGTGATGTGCCAGCGCCGCCAAAAATCCACGATGGAAACGGCTTTGTAGGGGGAGAAAAAATTCTCGGGCAGGCGAATGCCGAACAGGCGGGCAGAGCCGATAGCCATGTCCGAGTAACCGGAAAAATCGAAATACAGCTGGAGCGCGTAGAGAAATGCTGCGCACCAGCCCTCCGCAAACGTCAGCTCGCGGTGGCCCGATGCCGCTAGGTTAAAAAAGAGCGAGGCATCCCGGGCCAGCATATCGGCGATGACCACCTTTTTAAACAGACCGATGACCAGGATGGTGAGGCCCACCGAAAAATCGATCCATCCGGCGCGACGACGGACGCGAAATTGTGGCATCATCTCGGCGTGATGCACGATGGGGCCCGCGATCAACTGCGGGAAAAACAGCACGAAAAGGGCGAAGTCCTTGAAGCTGAACCGGGACACCTTGCCCTCGCTGACATCGACGAGAAAGGCGATTTTTTGGAATGTAACGAAGGATATGCCCAGCGGCAGAATCACATCGGGCAGTGACTCGAACGACATGCCGACATCCTGGGCAATGCGTGCAAAAAACAGGCTGTATTTGAACCAGAACAGCACCGATAGATTGACCCCCACGCCAAGCCACAGCAACGGACGGCACCAGCGGGTTTCGCGCAGGGCAAGCAAGGCGCGTCCGGCGGAGAAGTTAAACAGGACCGAGCAGCACATGAGCATCAACGGCCAAGGACGCCAAGCACCCGACGGATCCGCATGCCAACTGCAGTAATACAGCAACGACACCACCGCGAGCCAGCCTGCTGCCCAACGCGCACGGCTCCGGTCGATCAGTCGGTAACTGATTACCGCAAAGGGCAGGAAAACCAGCAGATAGAGATACGAATTGAAAAGCACGACGCGTGACGTGGGTTGTTGGCGAAGGGAATTCGGTGCTGATTATCCCAGCCGGTAAATCCCGTTCAGCCGTCCGTTGGCGGAGAGCGTGTAGCCGTTTCGGGCGAGCAGGTCGCCCAGCCGGTGGTCGCCGTCGTGAGTGACTTCGCAAATGAGGAGGCGTGGCCAAGTCGTGCGGGGCGCTCCGGTGAACAACGGCTCCAGCACATCCACCTCGTGGCCCTCAACGTCGATCTTCAGAGCATCGATACGGGCGATGTTTTTGGCGGCGAGAAACGCGGGAAGGGTGGTCATGGTCACGGACAGTCCGGTTTCTCCCGAGGCGGCCGATTCGACGCGGTTTTCACCCTTGTTGCCGGCACCCGAGACCAGCACGACCGAGCCTTCGGAGCGCCCCAACGCGCAGTTGTTTAAATGAATGTTCGCGATTGCATTGGCCGCCAGGTTGGCGGTCAGCAAACCGCAAAGCTCGGGATCGGGTTCGAACGCTTCGCCGTGAATGGCCGGATTGCGCAGAGAAGCGATCCAAAGCGAGTAGACGCCAGCGTTTGCGCCGATGTCGAAAAACACACCGCCATCGCGCAGGAAATCGGCCAAGGCCTCGCGTTCCGTGGTATCAAGGAACTGGGGCATCAGGATCAGGCGTTGTTCAGACAGGTTGCCGCGGCTGCGCAGGCGCAGATTTAATCCCCAGACTTCCAGGTCCACCCAAGCACCAAAGGAGTTTTTGAGCGGACGCCTCAGCCAAAGCGCCAACCGGCGCCAACCGGAGCCGGAGGGGAGGGCGTGGAGAAGTCGCAGCCAAGTCCGACGCCAACCGCTTGGTTTGTAGGCACCCCAAGGGGCATCGGTTGGGCTGGGGATGGACATGGGTCTTTTGGATAGTGCGGGAAGCTGTTGGTCAATGGCGTGCAACCTCTCAGGGGCAAGCCTGCAAATTTGTGTTTATTCCGGCGCGCCGGTGCGCTCTGCTTGGCCGACATGCTCGATCCCAAGCTCCTCCGCGAATCGCCCGACGTGGTCCGTGCCGCGATTGCCAAAAAACATCTCACTGTCGATATCGACGCCATTCTGGCGCTGGACGCCGACTGGCGCACCCAGTTGCAGCTGGTCGAAGCCCTGCGCTCGCAACAGAAGGCCGCCAACACCGAGATGGCCAAACTCTCCAAGGGTTCGCCCGAGTTTATCGCCAAGGTGGGCGAAATGAAGGCGGTGTCCGCCCAGGTGAAGGACGGCGATCTCGCCCTCAAAGAGGTCGAGGAAAAGCTTAAGCAGGCAATGATGACTCTGCCCAACATCCCCCACGCCTCCGTGCCCGAGGGCCGCACGCCCGAGGATAACGTTACGTTTTCGACCTGGGGCGACATCGGCTCGCTTTCGCCCGACGCGAAGGCCCATTGGGAAATCGCCGGCTTCGAGAAACTGTTTGATTTTGCGCGCGGTTCCAAGGTTACCGGTGCGGGTTTCCCGTTCTACATTGGCGACGGCGCCCGCATCGTGCGCGCGTTGCTGCATTTCTTTTTGGATGAAGACAGCAGGGCCGGCTATGTGGAGGTCAACCCGCCCATCTTCGTGAACGCCGCCAGTGCCACCGCCACCGGCCAGTTGCCGGACAAAGAAGGCCAGATGTATGAGGCGCAGGTCGACGGTTTCTACGCCGTCCCCACTGCGGAGGTGCCGCTCACGAATTTCTTCCGCGACGAGATTCTGGACGAGGCCGCACTGCCGGTGAAACGTTGCGCCTATACGCCGTGCTTCCGGCGCGAAGCCGGCAGCTATGGCAAGGATGTGCGCGGGCTTAACCGTCTGCACCAGTTCGACAAGGTCGAGTTGCTGAAATGGGTCCATCCGTCGACCAGCTACGACGAACTGGATTCGTTGCGCGGCGATGCGGAGAACCTGTTGCGCAAGCTCGGGCTGCCTTATCGCGTGCTGCTCATGTGCGGCGGCGACCTCGGTTTTTCGCAGGCCAAGAAATACGACATCGAGGTCTGGTCGGCCGGACAGAAACGCTGGCTCGAGGTGTCGAGTTGCTCAAATTTTGAAACCTTCCAGGCCCGCCGTGCGCAGATCCGTTTCCGTGGCAAGGACGGCAAACCCGAGCTGGTTCACACCATCAACGGCTCCGGACTGGCCGTGCCGCGCGTGCTCGCCGCCCTGCTCGAAAACAACCTGCAAGCTGACGGCCGCGTGAAGATCCCCGCCGCGCTCGTGCCGTATTTCGGCAAGGAGTATCTGACGTTTGCTTGAACCGGGTTTTCCGCGAATGACGTGGATTAACGCGGCTAACTCCGACCCGGATTTCATCCTCACTCATCCGTGAAATCTGCGGCTAAAAAAAACGATTGGCCGCGTATCGCCGGACATTTGGCCGCGCTGATCCCTCGCTCCGCGTTGCATCCGGCGGTGGTGCGATGGGCCGATGGCGACAGCGAGGCGGCCCGGCGTGTGTGGGCGGTCGCGTTTTCCGGCGGAGCCGACTCGCTCGCGTTGTTGCTCTTGCTTTGGGCACACTGGCCGGAGCGCCGGGCCAAACTCGTCGCCTTGCATTTCGACCACCGGTTGCGCGGACGCGCCTCGACGGCCGATGCCCGGTTTTGTGCGAACGTGTGCGCCGCCTTGGACGTGCGATTCGCGGGTGGTATTTGGGCGGATGCGCGCAAAGGGGCCAGCGAGGCCGAGGCGCGGACGGCGCGATTCGCGTTTTTCCAAAGTGAACTCGGCCGCCGTCGCGGGAGGGCGCTATGGTTTGGCCATCAACAGGACGACATTGCCGAGACGTTGCTGATGCGAATTGCCCGGGGCAGCGGCACGGCCGGACTGGCCGCACCGCGACCGCTGCAGATCATGCCGGCGGGGCGAATCCATGCGAGGCCGCTGCTCACGTTGAAAAAGGTCGAACTTATTTCGGCGCTGACCGCCGTCGGGGCGGTTTGGCGCGAGGATGCGAGCAACGAGACCCATGACTACACGCGCAACCGGGTCCGTTACGAAGTATTGCCGAACTGGGTTGTCGCCGCGGGAGGACGGGACGCCCTGGCCGGAGCCGCGTTGTCGCGTGAATTACTTGAGGAGGATGATACCGCGCTGGAGGCGTGGGTGGATGCGTTGGCGCTTTTTTCGGGTGATGGACGCCGGTTGGATGTAAAAGCCCTGCGGGGGAAACCGCGCGCGGTGGTCAGGCGTGCCTTGTATCGCTGGCTCACGGCTCAGCAGGATACGGGTGATCTTTCACGCCAAGGGTTTACCGGACTGCTGGCGGCGGTGGAGAAGGGGAGTTTTACGCGTTTCAGTCTGGGACGCGGGGGATTTGCAGTGATTCGAAAAGGGCACCTGATTTTCGAGCCCGACGTTTGATTTTAGGGAGATGCCAGTCTTCGGGCATGAGGGTTGACACTCATGTGTTCAGAGAGACGATTTTGGCTACGAGATCATGCAAGTATTTATCCTAAGCACGGGGAGGTGCGGATCGACCACCTTCGCAAAAGCCTGTGAGCATATTACGAATTTTACCACCGCGCATGAGTCGCGCGGTGGATATATAGGAGAAGACCGTTTTGCCTTTCCCGAAAACCACATCGAATCGGATAATCGCCTTTCCTGGTTTTTAGGCCGTTTGGACCGCATTCATGGAGATCGGGCTATCTATGTGCATTTGCGCAGGGATGATCGCAAAACTGCGGAAAGTTTTGCCGAACGCTACAATCGAGGAATCTTGCGCGCTTATCGCTGCAAGATGTTGATGCGCCTGCCGTCTTCGACCAATCCCTTGGACGTGTGCTTGGACTATTGTGATACGGTTAACAGCAACATCGCTCTGTTTTTGCGCGATAAAACCAAGAAGATGGATTTTCGCATGGAAAATGGGCATGAAGACTTCATCACATTCTGGAAGTTGATTGGTGCCGAGGGTGATTTGCAGGCTGCGTTGGCCGAATGGGATGTGGCCTACAATCCGCGCAAGAAAAAGTCAGGACTGGCCCGGTTTTTCGGCGGATTGGGTGTTCGTATCGGATGTATGCTGACCGTATGCGGAATTTTAAGGGATATTGTCGGTGGTTCCGGCTGTTGAGGGGTATTTTTGCAGCCGAATCGAAGTCGTCCTCTACATCATTTGGGCCGCCAATTGACTTATATGAGGGAACCCGCACGGTTGTCCCTTAGTCCACATTGCAATGCCCGATTTCAAAAACGAACCCAAGCGACGCCCCCTTAAAAACCTGCCACCCGACCGTTTTCCGGTGAAGGTGTCCCTGATCTGGCTGTCGATTATCGCCGCCGTTTTGGTGCTGTTTTACTTCAGCCCCGGTCGCACCGCAGCACCGGCCGATCTCAAGCTCCAGCAGGTGATTGAACTCGCCCAACAGGGGCAGGTGGTTTCCGGCGTCATTCACTACGACATCTCCTACGGGCGCAATGGCGCGATCATCACCGGCAAGGTGAAGGCGGCCACTCTAGACAATGCCACCGGCAAGACCGATGAGTTCCGCTCGGCCGGCAACCTGACCGAGTCGAACCTCGAGCTTCTCCAGAAGAGCAAAGTCTTCGAGGAACCGCCCGCATCGAACTTCTCAAGCTACGTGATCAGCTTTTTGCCGATCCTGCTGATCATCGGCCTGATTTACTTCCTCTTTGTGCGCCAGCTCAAGCAGGCGGGTCGTGGTGCCATGAGCTTTGGCAAAAGTCGCGCCAAGATGCTCGCGCGTGATCGTGACAAGATCACGTTCTCCGAAGTCGCCGGTTGCGACGAGGCCAAGGAGGAGGTTTCCGAGGTCGTCGAGTTCCTCAAAGACCCCAAGAAATTCCAGAAAATGGGCGGCAAGATTCCCAAGGGGCTCCTGCTCGTCGGTCCTCCCGGCACCGGCAAGACACTGCTCGCCAAGGCCGTCGCCGGTGAGGCGGATGTGCCGTTCTTCAGCATCTCGGGTTCCGATTTTGTCGAGATGTTTGTCGGCGTCGGGGCGAGCCGCGTGCGCGACATGTTCGAGCAGGGCCGGAAAAACGCCCCGTGCATCATCTTCATCGACGAAATCGACGCGGTCGGACGCCAGCGCGGCGCCGGTCTCGGCGGCGGCAACGACGAGCGTGAACAGACGCTCAACTCCATGCTCGTGGAGATGGACGGCTTCGACACCACCGAAGGCGTCATCATCATCGCCGCCACCAACCGCGCCGACGTCCTTGACCAGGCGCTGCTGCGTCCGGGCCGCTTTGATCGTCAGGTCCATGTGGATCTGCCCGACCTCGTTGGTCGCGAACAAATCCTGCGCGTCCATGCCCGCAAAATCACGCTGGCGGATGATGTTGATCTGAACGTCATCGCCCGTGGCACGCCCGGTCTGTCCGGTGCCGACCTGGCCAATTTGCTCAACGAGTCCGCGCTCCTTGCGGCCCGTCGCAACAAGAAGAAGGTCGAGATGATCGATGTGGACGATGCCCGCGAGAAGGTGCAGTTCGGCCGTGAACGCCGTCGTGCGATGGACGATGGCGAGAAGAAGCTCACCGCCTACCACGAGGCCGGTCATGCGCTGGTCACCGCAGTTTTGGATGACGGACTCATGCCCGTGCACAAGGTCACGATCATCCCCCGCGGCGGTAGCCTCGGCAGCACGATGTATATTCCGAGCAAGGATATCCTTACCCAGGAAAAGAAGCGGCTGGAAATCCGCATCGCCATCGGTTGCGCCGGACGTATCGCCGAAGAGCTCGTCCTGAACGACATCTCCAACGGTGCCTCGGGTGACATCAAGATGGTCACCCGCATCGCCCGCCACATGGTGTGCGATTGGGGCATGAGCCCGCTCGGTATGGTGGCTTACGGTGAGAGCAACGACACGGTCTTCCTCGGCCGTGAGATCACCCGCAGCCAGCCTTACTCGGAAGAGACGGCCCGCAAGATCGATGCGGAGGTCTTCCGCCTGGTGGACGAGCAATACAAGCGTGCCGTCGAGATCCTCAAGGAGCACCGCACGGCCTTGGACAAGGTCGCCGAGATGCTCCTCGAATACGAAACCATCGAGGGCAAACACGTGTTGGAAATTCTCAACACCGGCGCAATCACGTCACCGGTCATCCGTGCACTGCCGCCAGCCTTGCCGCCCCGGGTGGAAGACAAAGCAGCAAAGAAACCCAAGGATGCTCCTGAGCCGCTTGGCGGCACGACGGCACCGTCTCCGGCTTAACGAGTCTCGGTCTGATTTGGTCGTAAGGAGCACCCGCAGGACGAGGGCACCGGCATCGGGACGGCTGGCTGAGAGTGTCACCGGACCCGCACTCAGATCGAGGGGGGCTTCGGCGACGACGACTTTCCCGTCCTTGGTGATGGTGTAGACCCAGTCGGGCGATGGTTCGCCGACGTCGCGCGGCAAGTTGATCGTCCAGGAAGGCGGTTTCACCCGGTGCGTAAACTCCGGTGGCTTTGTCCGGGACGATTGTGGGTGCAGCCGGAGCGGCGACGAGTGCGGACGCCAGACACAGCCATGCGGCGAAAAGGGATGACTTAATCATGAGGGGCGGCGGGGGGATGAAGGGCGGCGACCATCGCCAGATAACCGGAGGCGCACCAACTCTGCCGGCGAAGCACGGGGTAAAGTTCCATGCCGGGACGTTCGTGATGTTCTTGAAGGCAGCCGTAGGGCAGGCCGGTGTCGGGATGGAAGACCTCGATGAAGCAATCATCGCGGCAGGCTTTGGCGGCCAGTGAATCGAGTTCACGGCGGGCGAGATCGGTGCGTCCGCGGGCCACGCAGGCGAGCGTCCAGGAGGCGTTGACCTGCGGCCAGATCGGGCCGGAGTGGCGTCCGTATTCGCCATGGTTGGCGTAGCGCGGGTAGGTGGGCCACACGCACGGCATGCCGTGGGGTGTCAGGTGAACGATTTCGAAGATGCGCCGGGCCTGCGTATCGTCGGCGAACTCGAAGAGCAACGCGAAGGCGAGACCGAGGCCTTCCTGGCGGTCGTCGTTGCCAGGTGCATCGACCAAATAAAGGTAGCGCCCGAGTTCGTCGTTCCAGAAACGTGCGTTGATCGCGGTGCGGAGTGCCCGGGCAAGGATCGGGGGCGACGCCGAGCTCGGTGGCCATCAGCAGGGCGACGAGATGGGTGCGGTAATAAAGACAGTTGGTCGAAAGCGCCTTGCACGGCATGCCGCCGCCGTTCGGGTGACGTTTGCTCTTCGCGACTTCGACCCAGACGTGAATGCCGCTGAACGGCGGATCTCCGGGCGCGTAATAGCCGGGGTAACCGCGACACCGTCCAGGAAACACGCGCCGCCACGAAAGAGACCGTCGGCCAGATCAAATTCCTCGGACTCGAAACGGGTCAGCGAGTTTTTGATCGCTTCGAAGGCGGTGCCGAGAAACGCGCGGTCATGGCTGGTGTTGAAGTGCGTCCACGCGCCCTGCGCCCAGATAATTGCGTCCCAGTATTGTCCGCCGATACGCACGGTGCCGTCGGCGTTGCGCTCAAGCACGGCGAACAAGGTGTTGCCGCAGCCCACCCGGTCTTCTCTGCACCGCTGTTTTCTGCGCCACGGCATCAATCGCCTGGCGGATCTCGACGGCCACCGTCCTACCCCAAAGAAGCGGTTCAAGGCCTATCCCGTCGGTTATTTTCACATCGACCTCACCGAGGTGCGCACCGCAGGGGGAAAACTTTATCTTTTCGTCGCAGTTGATCGCACTTCCAAGTTCACCTTTGCCCAGCCCGTCGAGCGGGCCACGCGGCCCGACGCCGCCGACTTTCTGCACGAACTGATCAAGGCTGTTCCTTACAGGATACATACGGTTCTCACCGATAACGGAACCCACTTCATCTCTCCCGGAAACTCCTGCTCGGCGAGCGCGGAAATCAAGCTGGCACTGCTGCAGCGCGGCGAACTCTTCCGTGCCCATGCCTTCGAACTCGCCTGTGCCCGGCATGACATCGATCACCGTCTGACCAAACCCAACCGCCCGTGGACCAATGGCCATGTCGAGCAGATGAACCGCACGATTAAAGAGGCTACCGTCGCTTCTCCATTACAGCGGTCATCACCAGTTACGGGAGCATCTGGCCGTTTTCCTCAATGCTTACAACTTTGCCAAGCGGCTCAAAACCTTGGCCGGACTTACTTCCTATCAATTTATCTGCTCTTGCTGGCAAAAGGCCTCATACGCTTTATTCGCGACCCACTCCACTTCTCTCTGGGGCTAAACATCTAGGTTCGGGCGCGGGGGCTGCGGCCGAACTTTTGGCGGTAGGCGCGGCAGAAGGTGTTGGCGCTGGCGTAGCCACTGGCGAGGGCGATGGTCTCGACGTCGGTGTCGAGCGACGCGGCGAGCATGCTGCGGGCTTGTTCGAGGCGCAGGCGGCGGAGGAGGGCGCCGGGGGATTCGCGGTAGCGACGGGTGAACTCGCGGATGAAGTGCTCGCGACTGACGGAGCATTTTTCGGCGACGAGCTTGAGGTTGATGGGCGAGCGGAAATGACTGCGCAGGTAGTGGTGGCCGAATTCGATGGGGTCGGTCGTGCGGGCGCCTTGGACTTGTTCGCGGTAGAGCGCGATGAGCATGCGGTGGATGAGCTCGGCGGCTTGCAGGCGATCTTGGAAGGAGCGCTGACGGAAGCGTTGGGTGAGTTCGCCGAACAAGGCGGCCGCTTCGTGGCCGGGGGACATGGCGACGACCGAACCGAAGTCGGTCCGCAGGCGGGCGAAGAGCGGGGCGAGTCCGCCGATGTCGAGGTTGATGAAATCGATCACGTAGTCGCCGGTCTCGTCGTCCGGATAGCCATAGGACGTGGGCTCGTCGTAGGTGAAGAGCATGGCGTGGCCGGCGGGGGCGTCCCGGCGGCGACCGTTTTCCATAAACCAGCCACGGCCGGCGAGGGTGCGCTGGATCACGGCGTAGTGGCCGTGGCCACGGGCGGCGTTGTCGAAGTAGTAGGAGGGGGAGTTGCGCGACTCGCCGCCGGTGCTGAGGACGGAGGGGAAGACTTCGTGGGCGGTCATGTGGGGCGGTTTATCACAAATTGCACATCGTAGATCAAACTTTTCATGTAGGTGTGATGGTTTGCTTTGGTGTGGAGTGGGCGGAACCCCAACCTTGGGGATAAACCTAATCACATTCCTCCCATGGCTAACATTACCCTGATCGGCGCCGGTTCGGTCGTCTTCGCGAAGAACCTGATCTCCGACATCCTGCAATTTCCCGAGCTGAGCGGCTCGACCATCACGCTGATGGACATCGATCCGGCGCGTCTCGAAACGGCCCGTGTCATGGCCGAGCGCGTCGTGCGCAAGCTCGGCGTAAAGGCAAAGGTCGTCGCGACCATGGATCGTCGCAAGGCGATCACGGGGGCCAACTACGTGATCTGCACGATCCAGGTGGGCGGTTACAAGCCGGGCACGGTGATTGATTTTGAAATCCCGAAGAAGTTCGGCCTGCAACAGACCATCGGTGACACGCTCGGCGTGGGAGGTGTGTTCCGCGGATTGCGCACGATTCCGAAGACGTTGGAAATCGCCCGCGACATCGCCGAGGTCGGCGCACCGGGGTGCACGTTCCTCAACTACACGAACCCGATGGCGATGTTGTGCATGGCGGCCGACCGGGCCGTGGGCGTGCCGATGGTGGGTCTGTGCCACAGCGTGCAAGGCACCAGCCAGCAACTCGCGAACTACGCGGGGCTCGACTACAAGCACGTCACGTATCGCGTGGCGGGCATCAACCACATGGCGTTCTTCCTCGACTACAAGTATCGCGGACAGGACGCGTATCCGCTGCTGTTCAACCTGCTCAATGATCCGGCGTTTTCTCAGGACAAGGTGCGTTTCGAGATGATGCGCCGTCTGGGTTATTTCGTGACCGAGTCCTCCGAGCACCAGAGCGAATACAACCCGCACTTCATTCATCACGGAAAGGACATCATCGAGAAGTTCGACATTCCGATCGACGAATACCTGCGTCGTTGCGAGTCGATCATCGCGACCTGGAAGAAAGCCGAGGCCGAGCTCATCGGTGATGACGGCGACATCTTGGTGAATCCGCAGACGCACGAATACGGCAGCTTCATCATTCACTCGATGGAGACCAACACGCCGCGCGTGATCTACGGCAACGTGCCCAACACCGGGCTCATCACGAATCTGCCGGACCGCTGCTGCGTGGAGCTGCCCGTGTTGGTGGACGCGCAAGGCCTGCAGCCGACCCACATCGGCGACCTGCCGCCGCAACTCGCGGCGATCTGCCGGACCAACGTCAACGTGCAGGAGCTCACCGTCGAGGCCGCGCTCACGGGCAAGCGCGAACACATCTACCACGCGGTCATGACCGACCCGCATGCCGCCGCCACGTTGCCGCTCGACAAGATCTGGGCCATGTGCGACGAACTGATCGAAGCGCATCAGAAAGCCGGTCTGCTCGGCGAATACTCAAAGACCATCGCTGGCACCGGTCGCGCGTTGGCTGGCACGGGCGACAAGGTTCTGGTTTCACTCGAGCCGGCCAAAACGCTCACCGCCATCATGGGCAAGCCGATTGAGTTCACGCTCACGGCGGTCAATCAGGGCGCCAAGCCCTTCGCGGGCAAGTTGGCCTTTGCATCGGACGCCGGTGCGGTGCCGGTCAAGGGTGGCGCGGTGTCCATCAAGGTTGCCGGTGGTGCCACGCTCACCAAACGCGTGGTGCTTCAGCCGGCCGCCGCGGAGTCGCTCGAACTACGGGCGGTTTCCTCCGACGCGCGCTTGCTCAGCCGCGACTACGTCTTCGCCGCACCGCGCATTGTCGCGGCGCCCGCCGCAGGGAAGAGTGTGCCGGTCGAGATCGAGTTCATGGCGAACAAACTCCTCAAGGGTGATCTCTCGGTGAAAGGCACCACGCTGGAGATCGCCGGTCGTGTCATCGACACCGATGTCAAAATCAACGAACGCGAACCGTGGTGGGGATCGACCATCGAGCTGTTTATCCGTCCGACCAACGGAGGCGGTGGCACGCGTCAGTTCTTCCTGTTGCCGCGGGTTAAGGGCACGACGGCGCTCGCCCAATCGCGCAAGCCCTCGAAGGACGTGGCGTTCAAGGTCAAGATCGACAAGGGCGGCTACGACTTCGTCCTGAAGGCCGATCTGGCGAAGGCCGGCGTGGGCAAAGGCGATGCGTTCTACCTCGATTTGGTGGTGGCCGCCGGCGCGCTCGGTGACGCCCACGGTGCCTGCCGCGTGGGCTGGAACGGCAAGACGAACAGCTCGTCCAGCTCGGCGCACTATGCGCTGGTGACGATCGGCAGCTGAGTTGGCGCGGCACCCGTTGCGTTTAAGAAAGCAAGGGCTGGAGGCATGGCGCTTCCAGCCCTTGCTTTTTTCGGACGAGCACGGCGAGGGGTCTTGTCTCTGTTGGGTTTTGGCGTATCGCGTAGGGTTTTCGGACTTATGAATGACTCACTCATCGACGGTTCCAGTGGTGCTTTGAAAGGCTGGGGAACTCCTTTTTCGTGGCGTGGATTTGATGGCTACGAAGGCGTGATCGACGGACGTGTTTGCAAGGTTGTGGTGCCCCCAGAGACGGCTCCGGGTCGGCCTTGGGCGTGGCGCCCGGAGTTTTTTGATGCCTTCGCCGAAGTGGACGCGCAGCTGGTGGCGCGTGGGTTTCATTTGGTCTACATGGACGTGACCGACCACTACGGATGTCCCAAGGCGATGGGGCACGGCGACGTGTTGTGGCGGGAAATGACTGGGCGGTTTAGGCTGGCCGCGAAGTTGGCGTTCATCGCGCTGAGCCGTGGCGGGTTGTTTGCCTACAACTACGCGGTGATGTTTCCCGAGCGGGTGGCCTGCATCTACGCCGACAATCCGGTGTGCGATTTCAAGAGCTGGCCGGCGGGGCAGGGCAATGGTCCCGGTAGTGCGGGTGATTGGGCAAAGTGCCTGGCGGTTTATGGATTCACGGAAGAGCAGGCACGGGGGTATTCAGGTAATCCGGTGGATTGTGCTGCGGTGATCGCCAAGGCGGGTATCCCGGTTTTCCAAGTGCTCGGCGACGCCGACGAAGTCGTGCCGGTGGAGGAAAACGGTTACGTGATGCGTGATCGTTTGCAGGCGGTAGACGGCGACTACCGTGAGATCATCAAGCCGGGCGGTCTGCACCACCCGCATGGTCCGAAAGATCCGACGCCAGTGGTGGAGTTTGTGGTAGCTGCGAGCCGTGGTGCCGGAGTGTGAGGGGCGGAATGAGGTTATTTTTTGAGCGGGCGCGGGGCTTTGCCCGTGGAGTCGCGAATAATCAAAGTCACGGGGAGCAATTCGTGGCGAACCGCATGCACGGTCGGATCCGAGGTGTCTCCTTGCATTTCGCCGAGCAGGCGTTCGGCGGCGCGTTTGCCCATCTCTTCGAAGGGTTGGGCGACCGTGGTGAGTTTTGACTGAAGCAGCGGTCCGCTTCGTTCGTTGGAAAACCCGATGATGGAGAGATCGGCGGGAATCTTGAGTCCGGCCTGATTGGCCGCGCGCATGGCGATGGCGGCGAGTTCGTCGGTCGCGCAGAGAATAGCGGTGGGGATGCGACCGCCAGCACTCAGAAGTTGGCGTGTCTGTGACTCGAGCTGATTGTTGTCGATGGTGCGGACGAGCTGCCAGTGTTCGGGGATATCGCCTCCGAGATCTCGCACCGCTTGCACGATATACTCGGTTCTTTGCGGATCGCTCTCGATGCCGAGGCAGGCGATATGGCGATGGCCCAGCGCCCAGAGGTGTTCAGCGGCCTGGGTCATGCCGCTGCGGTCGTCCGAGTCCACGTGCAGTCCGGGCAGCCCGTGGTGCGAGATGCTGCTGACGACCGGGCAGCTGTAGCGTAGCGAGGTTTCCGCGAGAATCTCAGGGAACGTGCCATCAGGGTTGAGATTGCAGCAGAAAATTCCCCCCAAGCGTTGCTCCATGAATTTAGTTAGCGCCCGCTGCTCGGATTCCTGTCCGGAAACTTCCTCAATGACGACCATGTGGTTGCGGGCTCTCGCTTCGCGAAGAAAGCCTCTCAGAATGCGTCCTACCCATTCTGCGGAGAAATGGCTGACGATGATGCCGATCGATGATGTTCGCCCCGTCTTGGTGGCGATGGCGAGCTGGTTGCGCACATAGCCGAGTTGAGCGGCGGTCTCGCGGACACGTTGCACTGTCTTATCACTGATGCGCAGCGCCTCGTGGCGGTTGTTGAGCACTGCCGAAACGGTCAATCGTGAAAGACCGAGCTTGGCGGCAAGCTCGGTCATCGTAACCGGACCGGGGCGCGTGGTCTGTGCCGGAAGGGTGGGCGGTAGATGGGAGGAGGATATTTTCTGGATGGATAGCTCGGAGGGACGGGCGTGTGCAATGGCCGCACTGAGCAAGGCTGGAAAATCGGCACCGAGCGCGTCGCTCAGTTTGATCAGGGTATCAATGGTCGGCTGACGGGTTCGTTTCTCCACGCGACCGACCATCGTTTGATCCAAGCCGGAGAGTTTGGCGACCTGGTTGAGAGAGAGCCCTTGACTTAGCCGTGCCTGCTGTAGGCCGGAGATCAGATGATTAATGATCTCGTCGCGTTCAGTGTCGTTGGTTGCCATTACGTATATGCCAATAGGCATAATAAAGGTTTTAGTTCAAGCCGGGAGTTGCTCTACGAGCAGATTTATTGAATTAAGGCACTAATGGAAAATAAATATTGACCTTCCGATGTTATTTGAATTTACACGTGTAATTCTAATGGCGGTCGCCAGACTGCACTTTGGACGTTTCTCCCGCCCAATACCTCAATCCCCGCTTGCCGATTCCATTCATCGGCAGGTCTCCGCACTTAAGTCTTACCCTGTAGTCATGAAAACATCCGTCCTTCGTTCATTGTTTGTAGTGCTTGGCTTCGCCTCCTCCTTGGTGGCTTCGGCTTATGCCGACTCGTTGTTGTTGAGCTCTGCGGCTTGGGATTCCCAAGCCGATGGGTCGTCGGTCTCCAGTCCCTGGAGTAATCAGTTTGGCGGCGGAACTACGCCGGCGGCGTCGACCGTCACGGTTACCACTTTTCAGAGCGCGAAGTGGGCGGATATTAACAATGCCTCCACGAACGAGCCTGTAGGCAATCCGACGCTGCAGGGTAATTTCACCGCTTTCTCGTCCACGACTGATAGGCTTTCCATCTCCTTCGATTACATCATCCCGTCAAATTACGGCAATGGTTCGCAGATTCAGTTTAACCTGAACCAGTATATCTCAGGGGTGACCACGAACGCCCTCACGATTGGCTTGGGGCGGAATTATGATCATGCCGGTATCTATTACGTCGATTCGAGCGGAGCCAGACAGGGCGTCGGGCATACGTTTACAGCTGGTGAGGCGGTGACCATTTCATTGACCAATATTTCGCTCGCATCGAAGACCTATGATTTAAGCTGGTCGAGTAGCGTGGTCGGAACGGGGAGCAGCGGCACTATTGTCGGGATCGCTCTGCGCAACGCCGGGAGTATTTCTTCATTCAGTTATGTGAGTATGGGCGAAAGCTCCGCACTCTCTGGAACGTCTGAGTTCTACCTCCGAAACTTCACAGCAACTTCAGTGACTTCGGCCATCCCTGAAACGTCCACCATCGGACTGGTGTTCGGTTTGGTTGTTTTAGGTGGTGCGTTTTTCCGCCGTTGTCGTTGAGCAAAGCGCGCAGCGCCTTTCCTCATGCATCGTTATAATTCCATAAGCTGTCCGGATATGACTCGGCGTGCGTTTACGCTTGTCGAGCTGCTGGCGGTGATCGCGGTAATCGGTGTTTTGGCCGGGATTATTTTTTCTGCAATCGGTTCGGTGCGGGAGTCCGCCCATCGGGCCGAATGCGCGAGCAACTTGCGCCAGATCGGAACGGCACTGCTTCAGTTTTCGAACGATCATGATCGTGGATGTATCCGGTGGATCGAAGAGGGGAATGATTACTGGTTTAATGTTTTGGCGAAAGGTGGATATGTGCCTCCCAACAACGCGAGCACCGTATGGCGCTGTCCGTCGAACACGGTGGGCATCCTTAATCCGGGAGAGACGACCCCTTATTCATGGGGATTGCAGATGACCTATGCCATCAACGCGGTGTGGGCGGCTTCCTCTTATGATCATCAAAACGGACCTTCTTATCCGAGTGCCGCGGCGGCCCCGCCCTATGTTCGCACCAAGTTGATCAGCTTGGAGAACCCGGCCCGGACGATATCGGTTTGTGACGGAAAGTCCTGGTTGATTGGCAACTCTTCCGGTGCCTACAAGGCGACCGCCGGCAATTTTCACAATGGAGGCATGAACGCGGCTTTCTGGGACGGTCACGTCGAGTTTTTCGCAAAGACTTTGGCCAACAACGATCCCTTGTTTTCGGTCTCCAAGTGAAGCGGATTTATTCTCTGCGCGGGCAGCTCTGGTTACGCATCAGCGCGTCTATTTTTTAAAATGAAGTTATCACGTTCCATTATTATATCCTCGGTCTTGTTGTTTTGCGGGACGTTCACGTCATTCGCCGACGAGATCACGGTGACATTCCCCGCATCGCCGCGTTTCCCGGTGTTTCCCCATGGACAACCGATTGAGATGACCGTTTGGGCGCATAGGGACAACCCGAAGTCGGAGGATGTTCTCACGTGGGAAATCGTGGATTTTTGGGGACGGTCGGTCACGGTGGGCGTGATCGATTTTGCGGCGGGCAAGGAGCAGACGTTCACGAAAATTACCCTGAATGATTTGCCTGCCGGCTACCTGTCGGTGTCGGCGATCATTAAGGGGTCAAGCACGGGCTTGCCTCGGCGAGGCAGCCGGCCCGAGGGAATGGCGACCTTTGGTGTGCTCAGCCCGGTGAGTGCGCTGCCGCTGAAGAGTCCGGCTGATTCACGTTTCGGTATTCAGGGCACCAATTTTATCAAGTCCGGTATCTTTTTGCAGGGCGATCCGTATGAGCCGCTGTATCCGGCTCTGGGCATCCATTGGGTGAATGTGCAGCGCAGTTGGGCTGACGCCGAGGCTGATCATGCCGGGCAGTATCAGCCCAAAGACCCGGTGTTCACCGGTGAGACCGGCTACATGGCGAACAGTAATTTGGAACCGTTGTTCTGTGTCTTTAATCTGCCGTGGTGGGCCATCGATTTTCCCTCCGACTTTCGGGTTGACCATGGCAAAGGGTCGCAGCGGCAGAGCTTTCCCCCGAAGGATTATGCGTTGTATGGCGACTATCTGAAAAAGATGGCCGCTCATCAGGTTGCCATCCGCAAGGCCGAGGCCAATGGTGAGCCGATATCGTTTGAGAACCACTACCAAATCGGTTGGGAACCGGACTGGCATTGGAAGGGCACGGACGAGCAGTTCGTGAAACTGTATCGGACGGTGGGCGAAGCGATTCACGCGGCCGATCCGGATGCCATGGTGATGGGCCCCGGAGATGGTGTGCTCAAGCAGGCTATCGCCCGGCTTGAACGCACGCTTCCGCTTGGTCTGGCTGACGGACTCGATGGCCTCGCGGTTCATGGTTATTACACACCGTTCGGCAACCCTCTCGCAGTCGAACCTGGCGACAAACTCATCAGTCCCGAGGACGGCGGAGTTATCGACAGTTTGCGTAAGGTGCGCAGCTTGATGCGCGAATATTTCAAGCCTGGCGCGAAACTTTTTCAGACCGAGTGGGGGCTCGACTATCGCTCCACCTATCTGGATCTCACCACCGAACTGCTCAAGATGCACGCAGCCTATATCACGCGAGGCCACCTGTTGTTCCTGGGCGAAGGCTGCGACATGACTTATTTCTTCTACACGGCGGATTACGGGAACTTGAAACACCGCGGTGAAGATGGCTACGGCATGTGTTTTAATCTCACCATGCCGGACCCCTCGTTCGGTGCCGTTAATATTTCACCCAAGCCGGTCTTTATGTCGGCGGCCACGCTCACCCGCGTGTTGGAAGGCACTCGGACGCTCGGTCCGGTCGATCTGGGTAATCCCGGGATTTGCGCCTATGCATTTCAGCGCGGTGATGATGTCGCGCTGGCTGTCTGGAGCCGTGACAACGAAAGCCATGAGGTGACCATCCCCGTAGCGGGAGACGCGGTGACACTGGTCGGTTTTATGGGCAACACCTCTGCGCTCAACGCCCACGACGGCACCGTCACGCTCAAAGCCGATCGTTATCCTCAATACCTCATCGGCAAAATCCCCGCAGAGAAAACCCTGCGCTGAATCTCAACCCCGGTCATCTCACAATGAAACTACTCCCCACGCTTCGCCTCTCTCAACTCACCGTCGTCGGCGCGGTCCTCGCGCTGGTGTGCTGCGCCACGCCACTGCGCGCGGCGGACACGCCGCTGGCCAAGGCCGAGCTGACCAACCTCGCCGATTGGACTTTCAGCAGTGGTCCGCTCACGCTCAAGAACAGTGCTAGCTCGCGCGGGCTCACCTTTGACTTCGTCACGTCCAAGGGAGCGAACAATAACTACGTGGTCGGACATTCGCCGGTTGACTGGGTTTTGCCCGACTCGGGACGTATCGAGATCGACGCCTCTTCCCGCGCTCGGTTTTCCGCTTACTGCGCGTTGGCATTGACCAGTTCCGATGGGCGCAAGTTTGGTCGGGTTCTCAGTGGAGATTCGAAGCTTGGTCAGGTCTTTAATCCCACGGGTGACATCGTATCGATGCCGCTATCGAGCTTTAAGACCTCCGAGGGGCAGACCCCTGAGGGCGGCGTTCATATCAGCCAAGTCAGCATCAGTTTTGGACTGGAGTCCAGCGTCAGCAATTCCGTCACCTTCAGTCGTCTTGAGCTGCTTCCCGGCTCCACGCCACCGGTCGATAATCCCATCATTCGCGTCAACCCTGCCCAAAATTGGACCTTCCAAAACGGTCCCCTCGAACTGCGCACCGGCTTCGACGAAAATGGTCTCGGCCTCAACGTCACGACCAAGCCGGAAGCCGCTAATAATTATCTCGTCGCCACGTTGCGGCATAACTGGACCCTGCCCGAAAGCGGTCGTCTCGATATCAAGGTCAAAGCCGCCATCAAGCGCGCGCATTATTTCGCCTGCGCACTCATCGCGGCCGACGGCAGCAAATACAGCGCGGTGCTGGGCGGTGACCCCAAGCGCGGTTTCTTTTTCCCGACTGACTTCACCATTGCCTCGGTTGATCTCTCCAACCTGAAAACGGCTGATGGGAAAGTAGCCCCAAGCGGCACAAAAATCGTGGCCGTTGCCCTGACCCTGTCATTTGAGCCCAACCTCAACACGACTATCTACGTCTCCAGTTTGGATTTGGTCAGTCAGGAGGTTCGTTAACACCATGCGCCTGCTTGCTTCCCGGTTCCTACGTTGGTCGAGCATCGCGTTGCTCGCGTTGTCCAGCTTGATCGCAATCGGGGAGCCGGTGATGTGGTCGCTTCCCGAGTTGGAAAAGATCCCGGGCATGCAACCCGCCCCCGAGGTGGATCCCGGCGACGGCCTGCGGGCATTTTATTACGCCGGTTTGCCGCTCAACGGAAAGCCTACCCGGGTCTTCGCTATTTATGGAGCGCCGGCCAATGCATCGTCCGAGCATAAAGTTCCGGGCATCGTGCTGGTCCACGGCGGTGGAGGCACCGCCTTCGCGGCTTGGGTCAAGCTCTGGCGTGATCGTGGTTACGCGGCCATCGCGATGGACAACACCGGCGGTCTCCCTATCGGGAAAACCGGTGCGTGGCAGCGGGTGCAGGGAGGCGGCCCAGGGTTTCAAGGTGTCGTGCAGGTCAACCTCTCCGTGACGGACCAGTGGATGTATCACGCCGTGGCCGACACCGTGCTGGCGCACTCGCTTTTGCGCTCTTTCCCCGAGGTCGATGCCGACCGGACCGGTATCACCGGCATTTCCTGGGGCGGTGTCATCACCTGCACCGCCGCCGGCATCGATCCACGGTTCAAATTTGCGGTGCCGGTCTATGGCTGCGGCTTCCTCAGCGATCCTCCAGGCAGTGGACTGGCCAACGACGGCAGCTGCTTTGTCGGCGAAAACGCCGACCCCGCGTTGCGTGCTCGCTGGCGTGAGCTTTGGGATCCGGCAAACTATCTGTCGCGTGTCCGCGTTCCTGTGCTCTGGGTTGTGGGCAGCAATGACTTTGCTTTCACGCTCGGTGCCGTGCGCCAATCGATCGAGACGGTGCCCGGAGGAGCCATGCTGAGCGTGCATCCACGTATGATTCACAGCCATGGCGGACCGGGCGAAAAACCGGAGGAGATCCACGCTTTTGCCGACCGGATGGTCAACGGCGGGCCACCGCTCATCCGCATCACCGATCAGGGCGAGTCACCCGATGGCAACGTGTGGGTTGAATACGATTCCACTGGATCATCGGAGCCGCGCGAGGCCGTGTTATGGACCACGCATAACCAAGGCTTGTGGCAAAATCGCTGGTGGAGCGACCATCCCGCGAAGATAGACCCGGTGCACCATCGCGTCACCGCGCGGCTGCCCGCAGGTGCCGCGTGCTGGTATCTCAGTATCACCGACAGCCGCGGTCTGATCACCAGCAGCATTTGGCATGAACGAGCAACGCGCTGATCGACGACTTAATTTCTCAATGAGTAACCCATCCCACCTTCGATCAAACTGGCTCGGCTCCGCCGGCTGGGGGCTGATGTTTCACTACATCGACAAGCCCGCCAGCAGCAACGTCCCGTCGTCGACCACCGCTGCTGAGTGGAACCGCCGGATCGACGGTTTCAACGTAGCCAACTTCACCCGACGCGTCCGCGAAAGTGGAGCCTCCTACGTCATCTTCACCCTCGGGCAAAACACCGGACACTTCTGTTCACCCAATCGTGTTTACGACGGCATCGTGGGTTCTCCGACCTCGCTGCTGTCGCGTCGTGACTTGATTACCGAAATCGCCACGGCGCTTGCTCCCGACATCCGGATGATCGCCTATCTGCCCTCGCACGCTCCGGCCAACTACACCGAGGCCATCCGCGCCTTTAAACTTATGCCGTCTTGGGATGCGGGCGCGTGGGGCCTCAAAAAAGACTGGACCGACTCCGAATGCGCCGACGAGCGATTGACGGTTTTTCAACGCGGTTGGGAGTCGGTGGTCGCGCACTGGGGCGAGCGCTGGGGATGCTTGGTTTCGGGGTGGTGGATCGATGGCTGCTACTTTTCAAAACGCATGTATGACGCGGTCGATGGGCCCAACTTCGCTTCGTTCGCGCAGGCCCTGCGCGCCGGCAACGCCGACCGCATTCTGGCGTTCAACTCCGGCACGGCGCGTCCGTTCGAGCGGTTGTCATTAGAGCAAGACTACACCGCCGGCGAATTCTCTGATCGCCTGCCCGTGCCCACCAAATGGGCCGCGCTCGAATCAAAGACCGATGGCATGCAGACGCACCTGCTCGGTTATCTGGGCTCTTGGTGGGGAGAGGGGAGTCCGCGGCTATCCGATGCGCTGGCATCCAGCTATACGCGTGAAGTGGTTTCGCGCGGAGCCGCCATTACCTGGGACGTTCCGCTCGGGTTGAACGGGGATATCTCGGAGCCATTCCTTCGGCAGTTCGAACACCTTCAATCACATGTTGCCGCGAGTTGATCCTGATCCGTTGACCGACGATCATGGCTCAGAGTCGTTGTTTAACCGTCTTCGCCCTGCGGTTCGTGGCGGTGGGTTTGCCATGGACGGATACTGGGTCTGGTGTCCGTCGGTCATTCGCGCTGAGGACGGCACTTATGCGATGTTTGCATCGCGTTGGCCGAAGACGTTGCCGTTTCATCCGGGCTGGATGATGGCATCGGAAGTTGTGTTGGCGACTTCGCCGACGCCGGAAGGCCCGTATGTTTTTCGCCAAGTAGTCCTGCCCGCGCGCGGGGCTCAGTATTGGGACGGCCGGGCCGCGCACAACCCACGTATCGTGCGCCATGCCGATGGCTATGCGTTGTTCTACACCGGCATCTCGCATCCCTTGCCGGACGTGCCAGAGGGGGCGCAACTCACCACCGACGATCCTTGCGTGACCGTTGCCCGTTCGTCGAAGCGGGTCGGGGTGGCCTTTGCCAAGAGCATTTACGGACCGTGGGAACGGCTCGACGACCCCATCCTGCCGACGCGTCCACGGACGTTTTACAGTTACCTGACCTCCAATCCCGCGCCCTGTGTCATGGCGGACGGCAGTGTTCAACTGATCTTCAAATCACGCAGCCATCGCGGCGACAGCCACGGGGAGATGTTGCTGGGTCTGGCGCGGGCCAAAGACATTCGCGGACCCTATCAGGTTGCGGGGCGTTTGCGGGTGACCGGCGCGACCGGCGAAGGGGAACTTGAGGATCCCTGCGTGTGGCACGACGGAGATGGATTTGAACTGATCGCCAAGGACATGAGTGGTGCGCTTTGCGGCGAGGCAGGCGGAGGGGTTCACGTCAGCTCGCGCGACGGATTGAACTGGCAACGCGCCGACGGCAGTGGTTTGGCATGGTCGCGGAAAGTCACCTGGGACGACGGCACCGACGATCACCTGGGCTCGGTCGAGCGACCGTTTGTCTTGTTCAATGAAAACGGCGAGGCCACCCACCTGTTCGCCGCAGTGGGCGACGGTCCCGGCTCGTTCGTCTCGATGACCAAGTCTTGGAACATCTGCATGCCCTTGGCGCGGGCCTGAGCGGGCAGGGAAACCAGTTCTCCTCGTGGTGCCGGTTCTCCACGTCTTTGACCGTGGTAGTTTGTTCAGACTTTACGCACGGTCGGACCGGGGATCCATGTGCTCTCGATCATGGTGCCTTGCTGAAAGGGCGGAACTCCTGTCTCGCGACGCAAAACTTGCCCAACGAGCACCTCAATTGCGGATATGCCCGTCCATGATGGATTTTGCTCCATGCCGGCCGCGATGCCTTTCATCTCCCGTGGTAAGTCGAGCAAGGCGACTCCGATGTCCTCTGGTATTCGGAGATTCAGTGCGTTCAGCCATGTCAGCACGTGACTGCTGTTGCAGAGAATGGCATCCGGGCGGTGCTTGTTAAACCACCCGTTAAAGGCATGTTGATGCTGCGGTTTGTTCTGTTGGTTAATTCCAAGTTCATCGTCGAAATAGAGAATCGGCACTTCGCTCGTTGCCCCCTTTCGAGCCAAATAGCCGGCGATAAAGCGCCGCTCCAAAATGTCGTCGAGCCATGTTTCAATGAAGGTGCCTATCCGCCGGTAACCTAGCGCCCACAATTGGTCACAGGCTTTGTAGGCGGTGGTATATTGATCGTTACTGACGAAATGTAGCGCGGGTGAATGATGTCGGGCACCGACAGTGACGGTGGAAAACTGCTCCCAGATGGGAGCCCAATCATGCAGCATCGAATTGGGGTCGAGCGCGTAGAACGCGACGCCCTGCACGTTGCGGGCGCGCAAAATCTGGGCCAGTCGTTTTGGGCTTATTCCAGGCTCATGCAGCCATAGGTAATCAAGGGTGTAACCGAGTTGCTTCGCACGCGTTTCAGCTCCGATCAGCCAGTCGTTGACGATACTGATGCGTGACCGGACCTGTGGGTCCATTGATGCGTTCACAAACGCCAAAGTCGCGACATAGGTCTGCTTACGCGAGCGACGGAGCTCGTGCATCAACTGGCCGAGCAGGGCATTGTTTTGATAGCCCATTTTGACGGCGATCTTCTGAATGCGCAGGCGTTGTTTTTTTGAGATACGGGGGTGGTTTCGTAGCGCCATCGAGACGGTCGATTTAGCGACGCAGGCTTTGAGTGCGATGTCGGAAAGCGATGGAGGGCGGGTAGACATGTGTTGAACGGTTCGACAACCAGTGATTTGTTTGTGAGGCGCGGCTAGTCGATATTAATCGAGTCAGCTTTGCACATCCCGTGCAGGCCGGCTCTATCCCAATGAAATTATCCCTGCGTCCCCTTGTTGTTCGGTCGTGTCGTGTTGGTGTGATTGCGGCTTTGGTCTGCTTCAACGCCGGCATGATTGCTCATGCAGACGATATTACCCTTACCGCCGGTGGTTCATTTTCCACGGCGACAGGCTGGAGTGATGGTTTGGCTCCACATGCAGGAGGGGCCTATTTTACCGGAGGCTACAACCTGACGACTGATGTTTCGACTGCCAGTTTTACGTTTGGTGGCGACAGCCTGACGGTTGGGACCGGAGGTGGTGTATTCGCTATCCGGACTACAGCAACGGTTACCGTGGGGGATCTGCGTCTGAACAGCGGTGGCATTCAGAATTTTATCGGTTACACACCAACGCTAGCGGGTGCGATTACGCTGACGGGTTATGGTCAGATTAATCCCTCGCAAGGGAGGACGCTAAGGGTTTCTGCAACAATTGGCGGGTCGGGTGAACTGAGAGCAAAATCAGGGATCGTGGTTCTGACCTCGGCCAATAACTACTTGGGTGGAACTTTGGTTCAGGCCGATACTACCTACGGTAGTGTGCTTGATGTGCAACATGACGGCGCACTCGGATCGGGTAATGTCACCCTGCTTCTCGGAGGGACCAGTCTTAAACTCAGCGGTGGAACTACGAATAATTACATTAACGATTCGGCTTCGCTAATCTTGGCAACGGGTATAGCCGACAGTTCCATTTCCCTATCGTTTGTCGGGACGGATGCAATTGGTTCTCTATCATTTGACGGTGGTAACACGTTCGCGGCTAATGGCACTTGGGGTGCGGTGGGTTCTGGGGCCACGCATACAAGTAGTCTCTTCACTGGTGCGGGGCTTTTACTGGTGGGCGCATCTATTCCCGAGCCGACGACTGCGGGTTTACTTGTGGGCTTGGGGGCGTTTGTCGTGGCCATCGCACGTCGGCGACGCATGAGGTAAATATTGGGGAATACCATGCCTGTATTTGTGTTTCACCATGCGACTTTTCTTTCATCATAACGCGGTGCGAAGATTCGCTGCGTTTACTTTGGTCGAGCTGCTTGCCGTCATTGCGATGATCGGAGTTCTTGCAGGTATTCTTATCCCGGTTGTGACGAGTATTCGCCAAGGAGCCGGAGATGTGCAGGCGGCAAACAATATTCGTCAATTGGCTGTTGCCGAAATGGCCTACGCCAGCGAGCACCACGGTCAGTTAACGCCGATCTGGAACTATGCGGGGGATCTGCCGCAACGCACGTGGATGATCCGGTTAGTTCCGTATATTTACCCTGATGTCACTTCTAGTTCCCAGCTGAGCACATTGCGGCGGTCTTCAGACACTGCGTTTGACATGCCGGAGGCAGATCGGGGCACGGCCACTGCTCCGTTGTTATCGGTGGCCATGAATTGGAGCATCGCCACGCAATTCGGGCCCGCACTATACCCCATTCACTCAATGCCCAAGCCGAGCTCGATCATTATGCTCGGGGAAATAGTAGAGCGGAATTCCGACACAATGATACCGCATGATATCGGCAGTGGAGTGGGGGCACCAGGCACGCCGGGTTTCCGTAGATCCGGGACTAAAGCGATGATGGCGTTTTGCGACGGACATGTAGCTGCGCTGACTGTCGCCGAACTGACGTATAATAATAAAACACAAAGCACCAATCCGTGGCGTTGGTGGTGATGCCGACCGGTTGGCGGTCTTCGTGTTGAATGCAGTTTAACTTTCTCAGAGAGCTCCGTCGCCGTGGGGCGATCCGGTGAAGAATTCAGACGTATCCGGTGATACGGACGTCCGTGTTTGGAATGAAATATTAAGTCTCAAAATTAACCATGAATACGCATTTAAATCATGCGAGATTGCTGCTCGGAGCTCTCGTCTTTGGCACAACGATAAACGTAGTGATGGCTGCGTCTGAGGCGGGTGCGGTCTCAGCAAAGCTCAAGGAGGCATTTGCTCTCGCCAAGACCGAGCGGTTGGCGGTCATCGCGCTGGGCGATTCAAATCAACGGTTTGGCGGACACGGTTATTCACGTTATATGTCCCGCGCTTTGGGCGAGGGATTCGGGTGCTATGGGAGTGATTTATTGGTCTATCGCGAAATGCCTGAAAAAGACGCGCCTCCTCTGGAGAAACCGCCGGCTGCGCTCGCGGAGCAAGCATTCGGCTACTGGTATGTTCCTCCCGGGCACGACGGCAGTGTAAGCTGGAAAAACGGACAAATTATCATCCCGGCTGATCACCCGCTTGGGGTGTCGGGTAATCTGCGGTTTCATCTCTACTATGGAACATTTCAAGGCGCTGATGCGGGCGGGGTCTTTCGCCCGGTCATCCGTCGGGACACTCCACCTTGGACGATTTTGGCCTCGGGTCCGGAGCCGATCAACCCGGTGACCGGTGATTTTGCTATCAAACATTTCACGTTGGATCTTCCCGCTTCGGATCAGCGAAATTGGCAGGTGCAATTTATGCCTGTGGCGGCGGGGAAATCCGTGCGCGGGCCGTTTTTGGCATCCATCGCGAGCTGTGAAAATACGGATAAGAAAGCCGGTATTGCGTATAATACGCTCTATGCTGTCGGAGGGAAATCAGTCCGCGACATGGTGCTCAAGTTGAGAGAGGGCAATTCGACGCAGATGGATGAATATATTGCCGTAGTGCGCCAGCCGCTAAACGGACATAAAACCGGTGTGGTTATGATTTGTTCGGGACTGAATGATCGCAACGATCATGGTCCCAGCCTCGGGATCTCGGCCGGGTTGGACTCATCTTCCCCCGAAGGCTATGCCGATAATTTGTCTGCGCTGGTGAGCGAGCTTCAGTCCGCTTGGGAACGCACCGGAGGCACGGCATCGACATTGCATTTTGCATTTATGCCCAGTCATGCGCTCGGTGATCCGGACGACGCAAAATTGGCGGCATATCGGGTCGCCGCGAAAGCGTTGGCGGCACGTTTACCCAACGCCTCGTCCATCGACCTGGCGAAATTGGTTCCCTATCAGGAGATGGCGGACGGTAAATATTATGACCGCGGGCTAAGCTCCGGCTCCCACCTTACCGAGGGGGGGTATGCGGCGATATCGCAGGCACTGGTCAATGCACTGAGCCAATAGGCATTCCACACACTTAACTTCACGTATTTGCCCCATGTTTTTCCGCTTATCCCGATCCCGTCTGTTGACCTGTCTTACCGTTTTCCTGTGGGGAGGCGTGGCGTGCTTGCGCGCAGAGTTTGCGCGGAGTGACAAACAACTGCCAACCACGGGTTGGCGTGTGCAAGTTGCCGGGACGCCTGAACCCCCCCCGGACGAATCCCTATGGAAACCTACGTTAGGGAGGGTTGAAGGCAGTGCGGATTCGGTCTGGTTTACGCAGTCGTTTTCCTGCCCGGGCGAGTGGGGCGACGGTCGACGTGTATTTCTAGATTTTGAACGCACCGAGGGAGATTCCATCCTGTTCCTGAATGGCCGGAGAGTCGCTGAACTGCTGGCGCCGGGCGGAGAGATCGAGATCACTTCGGCGGTTGCTTTCGGCAAAGATAACCAACTGACGGTTTTTAATACCCGCGCCTATGTGGGCATTTCGCGGACCTTTGAACAGGACCTGCTACGCCATGCGGTGCGCGCGGCGCGAACGGCTATCCCGATGAAGGAATGGGGACGTGGCATCACCGCGCCGGTTACACTGCGGTCACGGCCCCAGCAGGCGGTGACGGATGTGTTTGTCGTTCCGTCTTGGCGTCAAAAAAAGCTTGGGATGGAAGTCGAAGTGGATGCGACCACTCCGTTGGTAAACGCGGTGATCAATGTGGTCGTTCGTGATGCTGGCGGCAAGACGGCGCTCTCCTTCAAAAGCAGTCCGTTCGTGCTGCCCGCCGGTCGCACCGTGCAAAAACTGGAGGCTGCTTGGTCTGACCCGATCACATGGGAACTGGATAAACCCTATCTTTATCAAACTGAAGTTAGCTTGATCGCCGACGGCGATGTAGTGGATAGGTTTCCTGCGAATAGTTTTGGGTTTCGTGAGGTTTGGACGGAGGGCCGTGAACTGTTGCTCAATGGGCATCCCATCCGTCTGCGTCTGACTGATCTCTATGGCGCCTCGGCCAATGCGCTCTCGTTTTACCGGCTGATGGGTTACAACGCGGGCCAGATACAGCCTCATGCCAAACTTTGGTGGAGTGTCTGGGACGACACTCCGTTATTAGATGAAACGTTGATCACCGAGGCGGATCGTCTCGGGTTCGCCCTCACGGTGCCTGGGCCCAGTGTGAGCAGTCTGGGACCGGCATTGCTTACGAATAAACCCCTGCGGGAGGCTTACGAACGAGAGTTTCGCCGCTTTGCCCGGAAGTATCGTAGCCATCCGTCTATCCTCGCCTGGGCCGTGGGGATGAACAGCTACAACCCGCAATCAAACATCTTCCCCGCAACTCTTGGCCGGCGCGAGACGGCACTGCCGGAACGCGGAAAGGTCATCGAGGAGGCCTGCGAAATTGCGCATGCAGTTGATCCAAACCGATTGGCCTTTTCACATGCCGATGGCAGCATCGGGGATATTTCCAGCGCGAATGTTTATCTTAATTTTGCGCCGCTTCAGGAACGTGAAGAGTGGCCGATGGCCTGGGCCCAGGATGGCGATATGCCTTATTCGGCAGTCGAATTTGGAGAGCCGTTCACGGCCAATTTCTGGAAGGGAAACCAGTTTTTCATGACCGAATATCTGGCGATGTATTTTGGCGACCTCGCCTACGAAATGGAAACTGAGGCGGGACTGTCCGCGCTGACGGATATCGGATTGGCCAACAAACGCGGGTTTGGCGCTTGGGGGAAAGTGGATACATCCATGTTTCCCGCATACTGGAAGTTTCAGGATCTGTTTGTGACCAATACCACCCGTGCTTGGCGGACGTGGGGCGTGAATGCGGGGTGGCTCCCGTGGCTGTTGGATGTCGGCTATGGTGACCCGACGACCACCAATCAAAAGATGGGTTTTCTCACCCGTTACAAGAAATTGCCGACGCCGGTTTTGGAGAAACCGGAATGGGCGAATCCGAATTTTGACATCTACCGAAAATCCAACCAACCGCTGCTCGCATATATCGCAGGCGGTGGAACCCACACCGACAAAACCCACGCGTTTTACGTGGGGGAGTCATTTGAGAAACAGATCGCTTTGGTTTGGGACGGTGCGACAGCCAAAGACATATCGGTTTCCTGGTCGTTGGACGTCGGGGGGCAATCCGAGCATCAAGCCAGTAAAACGCTAACGCTCGCTCCGGGCGCGATTGTGTTGATGCCGATCAAGCTGGTCGCTCCGGCGAAGGACGCAGTGCTTTCTTTGCGAGTGACGGAGGCAGGGCATGAAATCGCCACCGATACGTTTGCGATACAAACATTCAAACGGCCCGCTGCAGTGGACCTTGGCGCGTTGCGTGTCGCCGTCATGGATCCGCAAGGGAAGACCCTTCCGTGGTTACGTTCGGTTGGGGTGAAGCCGATCGCATGGCAGCCGGGCTCTTCGCTCAAGGGTGTCGATGTGCTGCTGCTTGGACGTGAATCACTCAAGCCGGGAGACTCGCTGCCTTATACAGAAGCGGACATCGCCAGGGGGCTGCGTGTGGTGATCTTTGAGCAGCAACCTTCCGTATGGGAGATACTCGGCTTCAAGACAGTAGAGACGCTGCCACGCTACACGTTTATCGCAGACCGGGTGGGGCAGATCCTGCAGGGCTTGCGACCCGAGGACTTGATCAACTGGCGGGGATCGCCCGACTTGCTTCCCGAAGGGCGCCAAGTGCGGACTTATGACGACCAGGTGGCCCCGCGTTGGACCAACCGGCATGCGGTTGCATCGGTTGCGCTCAAGATACCCGAAGTGGTCGGTTTCACGCCGATTCTGAAAACGGAATTCGATCTCGGATATTCTCCGCTCCTGGAGTGGCGCCATGGGCGGGGGGTGGTTTATTTTAGCTCGCTTGATCTCAGCGAACGCGTGGGCACTGATCCGGCGGCCACTCGACTGGCTTGCAACCTGTTGGCCGCGCTCGCTGATCAATTGCCGATCACGCGTCATGTTTACTACGTCGGAGGAGCCGAAGGCGCGTCACTGTTGAGCTCACTACAAGTGGAGCCGACCCGTGGCTTGCCCCCCGTTGATGACAAGGGCGGTTTGTTGGTTCTCGATGGCAATGGCGACAAGTCGGTCGACCGTGAGATGATTAGTGATTTTATCCATCATGGCGGGATCGTGCTGCATCTGCCGCAAACCGGTGAGATATTGCGGCAAGAAGGTTTTGCGGCTGAAGCCCGATCACTCGTGCGAGTTCCGAGTGAAGTTGTTTCATTGCTCCGTAGCATCGGTCCGGAATTGTTGCGCTGGCGCGATGCACTCCCGGTGCAAATGTTGGCAGCTACCGGTCAACCTGCGGGATCGACGGTGCTTGCGGGCGGTATCCTGCTGGAGCGCGCGGTCGGTCTGGTTGGAGGGCGCGAGGTGTTGCTCCAGGTGTCCCCGCGCATGCTGGCCCAGCGTTACCTCAATGAACCCGACAAGCGTGAATCCGTGCAGCAAAGCGTGACGAGGCTCCAGCAATTGACCGCGCAGGTATTGACCAATCTCGGGGCGGAATCCTCATCGGTTTTGGCAAACCGTGTCTGTCATCTCGGACGTATTGTGACCTATCAACCGCTCGGTGGCTGGCATGTGCTGGGACCATGGAAAAGCGGACTGACCAAGTCCACGGACTTACTGTCGAAAGTCTGGCCCGGCGAGGCCGAGGCCATCTCCGGTGATGACAACCCCAACGCGGTGTTTCGGCGCGAAGACGGCGCGCAACTCGACTGGCGTCGTATTCTGGACGCCGATCAGAGCGGTTACATAGACATGGGACGTGAACTCCAGGCGGGCGAGGGATCGGTCGTATATGCCCAGCGTAAAATCACATCCGTGAAAAACCGTATGGTCCGTCTGCGTATTGGCGCGGATTACTGGATTCGCCTTTGGGTAAACGGTCGGCTGCTGCTGGATGTCACCGAAGGACACGGTGCCCCCAAACCCGCGGCCTTTCTGGTCGATGTGCCACTGCGTGCGGGAGAGAATGTGCTCACGCTGAAAGTTTCCGGAGGTTCCAAGGGGTTTGGTTTCTGGGCCGATCTGGGCGGTTTGGGGTCCAACCAAGGGCAGGGTGATGTTGGCGACACCATGCCGAAAGCCGACTATTACAACCGTCCGTTCAAAGCCTTTAACCCTTACCAGTTCCACTTCTGGTGAACCTTGAATAATAAGAATATGAATACACACGATATTTCCATTACGCGGTTGTTCCGGCGCGCGACGGTGGGCGGTCTTGTCTCTGCGGCAGGTCTGCTCATGGCGCAACGACCGCTGTCAACCGCCGATGCGTTGTTGAACTATTCGTTCAATGACGGTCGCGGGATGACCGTCTTTGATAGCGGACCGATGACGTTGAATCTTAGTGCAGGATCAGCGTTTGGTTGGGGGGTGCCGGGTTCCGGTGTGGCCGGAGGGGAAGCTATGGGGCGTTTGGGCGATCGGGATGTTTTTCTGGAAAACACCCGTGCAGCGGGAGCGGGCTTGGATGGACTGCGTTCATTTACCCTATGCGGTTGGTATAAGTCGCAGTTTGTGGAGCGCACGCAGGCGGCTCTCTTCGAGCTGTCGCCCGCCGAGGGACTTGGGTATCAACTCCACCTCGCCGCGCGGCCGGGACCCGACGGTAAACTGCAATATTCGCTCGTGAGTGCCGTCATACCGGCAGGCGGCAATCCGCACCGTGGAACAGGAGTCTTATACTCACCATGGGAAAATCCGTGTGCAACCGAAGGTCAGTGGATCTTTTTCGCCGTCGTGGTCGATCTGCAGGAGAACGCCCGCATGCTGACGTTTTATGTAGGATCGGAGACTGATGAACCTCGTGTCCTGTTGGGTTCTCTCCGCAAGCCTTCGAGCTGGACGGGGATCACCCAGCTCGGACGCATCGAGGCGGTTCGCATGGCGAACTCGATGGATATGAAGCAACCGGTTCCTGTTGGATTTTATTTTGATGACATTAGTTTTTATGGATCTTCGAAGGATTCCCACGGGGCACTCACAAGGTCTGAGATCCAAGCGGTATGGCAGCGTAGCGTGGAGCCGAAGGGAGCGGTTAAATGATTCCCGCATGTGTCGAGGCACATGAGGAAGGGGGGGCATTGTCTCTGGCTGAGCGAGCCCGGCTGCTGGATGGCGTGAGTGCCGTTCTGGATCGGCGACGGAGTGATGTTCGACAGTTGAGGAAGGCTCAATTCACTCCGGACACGTCTTCACCCGATGCGTATAAACGAAGCTTGGCGACGTATCGTGATCGGTTGACCTCACTGCTTGGCTGGCCGTTGACCGAACCGGCTCTCGTTCCGGAGGGCGAAGCAACGTGGATTTCCGACGACAAGCATGGGCGTATATTTCGTGTTCACGTGAAGACGGTTGGGGGTATGAGTGCGTATGGCCTGTTGTTTTTACCGCAAGCGAAGGGAAATTATCCCTTGGTCATCGCCCAGCATGGTGGCCATGGTGCTCCGGAGTTGGTGGCGGGGTTTTGGCCGGATGCGCCGTCGAATTACAATGGCATGATCACGCGACTGCGCGAACGCGGCGTGGCGGTTTTTGCCCCGCAGTTGTTGGTTTGGGACAAGGGGCTGGAACCGCATTTTGATCAAAATCAACTGGACCGGAAGTTTAGGCATCTTGGCGGCTCACGAGCGGCTTTTGATCTTTGCCAATTGAGGGATTTGATGAATTGGTTGGTCGGTCATCCGGAGATTAATGCGGCCCGCATCGGAATGACCGGGCTTTCCTACGGTGGATTCTACAGTCTGTTTTTTTCGGCCCTCGAACCGCGAATCAAAGTCGTGGTGTCATCGTGTTTTGTTAACGACCGGCATCGTTACGATTGGGAGGACTGGGTATGGGCGGGGAGTGCGTTGCATTTTCTCGACGCAGAGGTGGCGCGCATGATCTGTCCGCGTCCGCTGTTTTTGGAAGCAGGCGCGCGTGATGAGTTGTTCTCGCCGGAAGGCTTTCCTCCGGTGGCGCGAGAAGTTGGCGCAGCCTATGAGTCCATGGAGCTGGCCAGCCGCTACGAGTCACGCCTTCACGAAGGCGCGCATGAATACGACCCCGACGGAAGGGCCACTGCGTTTCTACTTAAGTGGCTATGACCAAATCTTCGTCTGAGGTGAAAGCATACTGCCACATCTACGCTCAGTGGGATCAAACCGGTGCCCGGATCGCCGACGAAGCCAAATATCTGTTGGGCCTTGGATTGGTTTGCGATACCACCTTTGGTTTTAAACAGGGCAGGGCAAACAACGCGGTTCTGCGGGCGATCTCCGCCGCCGGCGGGCTGTGTGCGCCCAATATCTATCCGTCGCATTTTGATCCGGCCTGTCGTGATGACAATTGGTGGAAATATTCCGAGGCCCAATGCGTGGATATGCTTGGTGCCGCTGGGCGACGTTTTGCCGAACTCGATTTGGGGCCGATGCGTGCAGTCAATACTTACACCCCGGGAAACACCTTTGTGGCGGCCTGTCGCCAAACCGGGGTGAAGTTCATCACGGGGTTTTGCGCGCCCATCGTGATCGAGGACGGCGGCTGGGAAATCGCCCACTACGGTTCACCGCTCTCGCCGTATTTCGTGTCGGATGAGGATTTCAGAAAACCCGAGTCAGGGAAGCGTATGGATGCGGTGCTGATGTCGAGTATGGAGCTACGGAATCCGCTGGTGTGTTTGAATCACTGGAGCGAGGGGCCGTGGTGTCCCCTTAATGCCCAGGCAGCCGACCGGTGGCTGGAGCCATCGGCAGACCCATTGCCATTTATTCAGATCGCTGAGGACTGGTTGCGACAAAGCGAAGCGACGGGTGAACCGCTTTTTTTCCATATCAATCTTCAGTATTTTTTCGCTGATCGCTGTTTCGAACACAACCGCCGTGCGCTTCGGTGGCTGGCGGCACAACGCGACAAAGGGAGACTGGAAGTTGGTGGACTGCAGGAGTGGGCGAACCGTCTTAACGCTGCGGATGGCTTTCATCGGCAGGTCAGTTATTGGCGCGGGGAGATGATGGGGTTTCATGTCGGACACCGCCCAGGAAGCTTTCCTGATGTGATCGTGGATGAGAGCCTCTCCGGTCAGAAAATCTGGCAATGCCCCGATCCGTTGCCGATGCGTCATTATGATTATCGTCCACGTTGGGAATACCCGGCATTCCAGCCCGACGGCAACGCCCCCGCATCGTCCGTGACCGACGACATTAGTGTGCACGTGACGGAACAGACGCCCGGTGACACCACGCGCACCTTTGACATTCAGATCAATAATGACGGTGAGCCGAGCCGAATTCCGCTGGCTTTGTGGCAGGCCTTCGACGCGTGGAAGGGCCCCTTCCTGGTGAGCAGCGTTAGCGAAGGATGGGACACAAAAGTGGTGCCACATCCTTCAGGCAGCGGGGGCGCCCTATTGCTCGAAGGAGAATTAATGACAGGGGTGAATCATGTTCAGGTGTCGGTTATGGGCGGGCAACCGTGTCGTGAAATCTATTCAAAAGCGTGGGGACAACTCGTGGTCGGGCAGACCTTTTATCGCGAAGGTCGTCCTTACACCGTCCTTGCAGCGCAGACTCCAGAGTTGTTTGTGCTGTCGGCCCGTATTCATCGCAGTGAACATGATCGTGAACCTATCGTGGTTGAGCACCTCATCGGTTTGGAGCATATGCGAGAGCCATTGGTCGGAGACGAAGTCGACCTCCGCTTTGACGGCAGCCGATTGGTCTGTTGGCATCGCCTCTGGGGTGTCACGGCCGATCAGATTGAACTCATCGGAGTAGCGGAGACCGAGGCACGTTTGTCTCGGATGGCCTCCGCGCTCATGAAAAAGTCTGTTTCTAAATGGAGCGGGGGTGAGGTCAGATACCAACGGTTTGGTAATATCCGTGATTCTGCACGCTGGGATCGTATTTGGGCCCGACAAGTCGGTGAGGCGGAGATGCGCCGTGTGAATGACTGGTTTTACGATCAGCGTCCCGGGGCTGGCGCCGTCGTGATCGAAGCGCACCCCGGGATATTTCTCCCGCGCGGCTCCATCACCAAGGTGCTCGGGCATGAGTTTGACTCCGTGCAGTGTGCACCGGGCTACGGGTTTAAGGAGCTCTGTGTGGATTATCAGCAGGGTTGGGACTGGGGCGTGGCGGGCTGGGTGCAATGGAGGCACCTGAAGGTTCGCATCGATGGGCTTACCCGCAAGACGGGCACGCATCTGCTGCACCTGCACGCCTTTGATCCGGAGCATCGCGATATCACCCAGAGGGTTCATTTCTATAATCCCGAGGCTGGGGGCTCCGGACCGTTGAACGACCTTTTCCCTGTTCACCGAAAGGTGGACCTATGCGCTGTGGAGGCGTGGACATTACCTACCGGTGTCGAGGGGCGCTTGCATCCTTCATCCCTCTGTTCCGTGGCGATTCCCGAGGCGTGCTACGCATGGCCTTCGGTCGGAGTATGGATCGTTCCTTTGGAGAAAATGCGGCTCTATGACTGGATTTCCGAGCGCGGCGCGCCGGGGTTGCTCAGTCACCTTTGGCTTACCTGTTCGGAATAAGCGGCCATTCCTTTAGTTATGATAAATCTACTTCATGCATCGTTTTCGGAAACTCAGATATCAAGTATTCTGGCGACTACCACCGGGCGTTCTATGCACCCTCCGTTGGGGGATGTTAAGTGGTTGGCGGTGCGCAATAATCCCGTGATCGCGTCTTGGGTGAAACCGCTCATGGAGCGGGCCGTGGCCGAGGCCCATGATGTGATGCCTGTGCTTACCGACGAACTTTATGCCGACTATCTTAAAACAGGTGCCCGCCTGCCGTTTGAGACTGTTTATTTTGAGCGTCGCCGTCGACTGGCCCGGGCGGCGCTGGCTACTCTTATGGGGGAAGAGAGTATGCATGCGCTTTTACAGGCGTCTTTTCTCAGTAAATTCACTGCAATTATGGACGAAACTGCTTGGTGCTTGCCCGCTCATGCAGGGATGGATCCAAGTGGGAAAAATCCGATATATATCGATCTCTTTGCGGCGGAAACCGCCAATATGGTGGCCGAGTTATTCGTGGTTTTTAAGTCCATTCTTCCGATCGAACTGCAGCATAGAATGAAGACCCGACTACGGACTCAGTTTTTCGAGAACTACCTCAACACGAAGGAGCCATTCCGCTGGGAAACGACGTCCACAAACTGGAATGCGGTCTGCCACCAGGGTGTGCTGGGTGCCGCGCTGACGTGTGAAGGGGATCACTCCATGGTTGCGCGTTTACTGGCACTGGCGGCCGTGCGATTGCCTTCGTTCTTTGAGGGTTTTGGCAATGATGGTTCCACTTCCGAGGGGCCTGTTTATTGGGGTTATGGCTTTGGCTGGTTCGCCGAACTCAACGCCCAGCTTGAGCACCGCACCGGCGGCCAACTTTCACTTTTTGAGGGTGACGCCAAGATAGCGCGCATCGCCAAATTCGGTTCGGCGATGTCGCTTTCTGAAGGCCATAGCGTTAACTTTGCCGACGGTAGCCGTCGCTTTCGCCATAATGCCTTTTTGCTGACACTGCTTGGTGAGCGTCTTGCCGACACTAACCTCCAGCTTGAGGGCACATCCATTTATCGTTACCAGGCACTCCATGGAATCGATCTCGATCTGCAACGGGCCGATTTTTTTAACCTTAGTCGTTTAGCACTTCGCGCTCCCGGGGGTGCGGTTGTTGCTGTCGCCCGCGAACCCGAACGCCCTGATGTATACTTCCCGGATTATGGTGCGCTAGTCACGCGGGGAACTGATGCTAGCGGTCATCTCTGGGAGTTTGCGGCCAAAGGCGGGCACAATGATGAGCACCACAATCATAACGACTGCGGAAGTTTCCTGCTTAACCTGGATGGCATCCCCTACTGCATCGAGATCGGCGCTCCGGAATACATCAAGGGGTATTTTCACGATGCGCGATATACTTGTTTGGCGGCGCGTTCGCTTGGGCACTCAGTGCCCTTGGTCAACGGTTGCGAGCAATCGTCGGGCAGGGCGTTTGCTGCCAAGGTGGTGAACGCCAGTGTTGGAGGTGACCGCGTGGAGTTCACCATTGAGCTTACGAAATGCTATCCGTTAGCAGCTCGATGTAAGAAGCTGCTGCGGACTTTTGTATTCGAAAAGTCGATCGGTTGCTTGACGGTGACCGACCTTGGTGAGTTCGAGGAGGACGGTGAAATGGAGTCGATCCTGATCTGCCCAGATTCAGTCCTTTGCCGGGACGGCGTCGCGGTCGTTACCCATCCCAAGGCCGCTTTATGCATTACTCCGTTGGCGGGAACCAAACTCGTCGGTGTAGAGACGTGTGAATATCGCGGACACCACGGCACGGGTGAAAAAATCCATCGTGTGCGCCTGGCTCCTTCGGAGGCCAAATCGTCCAAGAGGTTTATCGCTTATGTGATTCGGGTGAGACCGTGAGACCACCGTTCCCCCCTAGTGGGTAACTAGGCAGGTGTGCGCGGGCAGGGGGGCTCAGTCGCGCTCATGGCGGGCTCGGAATTTTCTTGGCGACTCTTTGAGGTTCTTGGTGAACCAAAACGAGAACTGGCTGAGGTGGCCGAAGCCGGTTTCGTAGGCGACTTCTTTGATGGTGTGTCCGTCTCCTTGCAGCAGTGCACAAGCGGTTTGCACGCGGCGTTGGTTCCAGAATTGCGCGGGGGTCATATCCAGTTCCTGTCGCCAGAGCCGGTCGAGCTGCGCGGAGCTTAGGTTGCAGCCGCCCGCCAGTGACTCGCGCGAGAAGGGGGTGCGCAGGCTGGCGGAGGCGAGGCGTTGACGCGTTTCTCGAACACGGGTGTCGCGGATCAGCGGGGCGTCGTAACGCATACCGGCCATCGCGAGCAGGTCCAGCAGGCGGCCAAAAAACGAAGCCGTGGCTTCTTGTAGGCTGATCATTTCGGCAAACGTCGCCGGTTCGGATTGCGGTGTCAGGGCGCCGCTCGCTCGCACGCGGCGCAGGATGTTGGTGTCACGCAGACGTCGCGCACGTCGCTCCAGCTGCGCATCGGCCTCCAGAGTGACGAGTGGTGGACCGATCCATGCGGCCGCGTTGGCCGGACTTTCCACGAACAGGTGAATGGAGAGGATGCGCGCAGAATCGCTAAAATTTTGAAAGCGCTCTCCCGGTTGACAGGCGATCCATTGGCCCTTTTTGGCCACCTGCGTGCAGCCCTGTCTCTCCAGGGTAACTTCGCCTTCCAGTAGGTGGAAAACCGTAAAAACCACACCGTGGAAGAGTCCATACCGTCCGATGGGCGGACCTTCGAGGCAGCGGCTTAACGTGACCCGTAGACCATCCCAGTAACACGGGGTCGCTTGGGTGGTGAGTGATGACATGCACAGATCTATAAACTATATTCGCATCGGTATGAAGTCTTGATTACTGTCATCGGCAGTTCGCGAGGGCAGGGTGGTGGAAACCCTTGGGAACTATGAATGACACCCCCTCCGAGAGCCTCATTGAGGATCAGGACATCCCTGCACTGGTCAGCCGCCTGCTTTTGCCCGAGGCGCTGCCCGGTCTTCCGTTGAGCGGTCAGCTGGCCACTCCACGCAACACTGCGCAGATTGCTTCGTCACGTATCGGCATCGGCTTTGAGACGCTCGATCGTTTCATGTTCGATCCCGAGCGCACCTATCCGCACCTCGCCGTGCTGGGTGCCAAGTGGGCGCGCGTGCAGACCGGCTGGAGTCGCTGCGAGACCGTTAAGGGCGTCTATGACTTCGCCTGGCTCGATGCCATCGTGGACAAGCTCCGCGCCATCGGAGTGCAGCCGTTTTTCTCGATTACCTTTGGCAACCAACTTTATATGCCGGACGCTCCGCACGAGTCGGCCGTCGGTTACGTGCCGCTCTACTATGGCGACGAGGTGCGCGAGGCTTGGCTGTCGTATGTGCGTGCGCTGTCCGCTCATTTCCGTGGCCGAGTTGATCATTGGGAGGTTTGGAACGAGCCCAATATCCCCCAGTTCTGGCACCCGAGAAAACCTTGCGGGCGCGACTACGCCGAGTTGGTGCGCATCACGGCCGACGCGGTGCGTTCGTCCATTCCTTTGGCGATCATCATCGGCGGGGCGATGTCCAAGCTCGATCCGCACTTCCTAGAGGAATCGCTGAAGGCCGGCATGGCGGGCGACATCGATGTGTTTTCGTTTCATCCCTACCAGCTCGTTCCCGAGCACAACCTGCAGAACATGTATGACCTCGTGCGGCGCCTGCTCGACCGCTACGGCAAGGGACGCCGCATTGCCATCTGGCAGGGGGAAAACGGCTGTCCGTCGCAGACTGCCGGCCACAACGACGACTGGCTCGGCGTTTATGACATGGACCAAGTCACCCAAGCCAAGTGGATCGCTCGCCGCATCCTCATCGACCTCAAGATCGGCTTCGATCTGGCGCTCTACTTCCACGCGGTGGACCTGATGGATCGGCCCTACCGGCAGGCGGGCAGCAAGATCAACAAACCCGTCATGATGGGTCTGATCCACGGCAAGCGCTACGAGCCGAAATACTCCTTCGAGGTCCTGCGCCGTGTCTGCTCGTTGTTCGACGGCGAGTCCGTGCGCCGCGAGCTCTACATGCGGTTTTCCGATGTGGACAACCAGCACCCCCGTCAGTCGGGACTGCTGGCCGCGGTCCAGTGCGCGAGCTTCGCCCGTCTCGGTGCCCCGCTCTACGCCTACTGGTTGTCCGAGGACCCGCAGCAGAAGATGGCTCCCGCCGAAATCGACGTGACCGTGTGGTGGGATTCCGACCTGCGCATGGACAACCCCGTGTTGCTCGACCTGCTCACCGGCCGCGTGCATGACGCCGCCGCACGTGGCGAAGACTTCGTGCTCGACGGTGCCGTGGTCGGCCGCCGTTTCCGCCTGCCGCTTACCGATTATCCGCTCGTGCTCACCGACGCCTCCCTGTTGCCCACCCGATGAAACTCACCGCCCTCAAAACCTACATTTGCGACGCCTACCGCACCAACTGGTGCTTCGTGAAAATCGAGACGGACTCCGGCCATCACGGCTGGGGCGAGGCCACGCTCGAATACCGCGAGCCTACCGTTATTCAAGCCGTGCAGGAACTCGAACGCGGCCTGCGCGGACGCGACCTCGATAACATCGAAGCCTGGTGGCAGGACGCCTACCGCGATGTCTATTGGCGCGGTGGCCCCGTGCTCATGAGCGCGCTCTCCGCCGTCGAAATGGCGCTCTGGGACATCAAGGGCAAGGCCCTCGGCGTGCCCGTCTATCAACTGCTCGGCGGCAAAGTCCGCGATGCCGTGCCCTGCTACGCCAACGGCTGGTTCGCCAACGCCAAGACGCCCGCCGAATTCGCCGCCTGCGCGAAGAAAGCCGTGACCCTCGGCTACAAGGCCCTCAAATGGGACCCCTTCGGCGCGGTCTTCCGCACCATCTCGGCCCAAGGACTGCGCGACTCGCTCGCCGTGATCGAGGCCGTCAAATCCGCCGTCGGCACCAGCGCCGAGTTGCTGATCGAAGGTCACGGACGCTTTGAACTCCCCGCCGCCCGCCGTATCGCCAAGGCGCTGGAAGCCTACGACGTGCAGTGGTTCGAAGAACCGCTGATCCCCGGAAACCTCGAAAACTACGCACGTCTGCGTCACGAGACGCGCACGCCGATCTCGATGGGCGAACGCCTCTACACGCGCTGGGATTTCCGCGAAGTCTTTGAGCGCGGTTGTGCCGACTTCATCCAGCCCGACGTGTCGCACGCAGGCGGCATCTGGGAACTACGCAAGATCGCCGCGATGGCCGAGGTCGCGCAGGTCGCCTTCTGCCCGCACAATCCCTCCGGTCCCATCGCCAACGCGGCCACGCTGCAACTCGCGGCCTGCACGCCCAATTTCCTGTATCTCGAAACCATGGCGACCGACGTGCCCTGGCGTTCCGAAGTCGCCCGCGAGACCTGCAAACTCGTCAACGGCGAGATGACCATTCCGACCACACCCGGTCTCGGTATTGAGATCAAAGAAGAGGCCCTCGCCGCGCATCCCTATCAAGTCCACGAGCTGCGCCACTATACCGGCGCGCTCACCGCGATCCGCCCTCCCGACGCGACCACCACCTTCTGACCCCACGCCCCGATGACACCTTCGCCACTTCCCGATTTCACCGGCCACACCGTCTTGGTGACCGGCTCCACCCAAAACCTTGGCCACACCATCGCGTTGCTCTTCGCCCGTGCCGGTGCCCGCACCATCGTGCATGGCCGCGCACTGGCCGACGCCGAGGAAGCCTGTCGTCGTATAAAAACGGATACGCCCGCGGCCGATGTGCATGCGACGCACTTCTCGCTGGGAGATAACCGCTCCATCGAAGCGTGCTTTGACGACTTGAATGCTCGCGGTCTCATGCCCGACATCCTGGTCAACAATGCCGCCCACCTTGGGCTCGGAGACGACACCACGTTTCTCGGGCAGCCCCCTGAGTTTTTCGGCGAAGTTATCGGCGCCAATCTCATGGGCACCTCGCGCTGCTGCCAACTGGCGGCGACGCATTTGCGCGATACGGGCAAGGGCGGCGCGATCATCAACATCACCTCCTTGGCCGGTGAACGTCCCATCTGGGGGCGTAGCGCCTATTGCGCCAGCAAGGCCGCGCTGGAAGGCCTGACCCGCGCGATGTCCTTGGAGCTCGCCCAGCACGACATCCTGGTGAACTGCATTTCCGCCGGCTACATCTGGACGCCACGCTGGAACGACCTAACCCCGCAGCAAACCGCCCGTCGCAAGGCCAACACTCCCGGACGCGAACCGACTCAGCAGGACGAAATCGCCCGGCTCACGCTGTTCCTCGCGTCGAAGCAAGCGCCGACCCTCATCGGCAGTCGCATCGTCATCGACGGCGGCCTCAATGCTCAGCAGGTTCCCAGCGACGTCGTGGTATGATACACTTCGCGTTCGGACCTTAGTTCTAAGGTGATGGCGGTCGTTGGGCTACCGTTGGACCGTCTATCCAAGAACTTTCGAGTGTGGTTCCTTTCTGGAAGGCAGGCACTCCCGCCTCGTGACGCATGATCTGACCGACCAACGCGTCGACGGCGGCCATGCCTGTCCAGTCTAGCCGTTGTCGCATGCCCGCCACTTCTCCGATGGATTCTCTTGGAAGGTCGAGAAGGGCCACCCCCAAGTCTTCAGGCATCCGCAGGCCCAGGGAATTCAACCAGTCAAAAATCCAGCTGTTTACGGCCAGAACGGCGTCCAATCGATTTTCGGACAGCCATCGTGAGAAGGCTGGTTGCGCGTCCGGGTAGGATTGAAGCAAATCCAGGCGAGACTGCTCCAAATAGAATACCGGATGTGGTTTCATCCCGGCGTGTTCCAAGCAGTTTCGATAGCCTGCCACGAAACGATGCTCAAGCGTGTCGTCCAGCCAACGCACCATGTAGAGGCCGATGCGTTTGTAGCCGAGAGCCACCAGGCGTGCGCAACCCTGTGTCGCTGTCGAGTAATAGTCATTGCAGACAAAGTTAACCGGGAGTGTGCGACTTTTGGTGCCGATCGTTAGGACCGGAATATGCCCCCACGCAGACTCGTATTCAGGCAGGCGAGAGTCTATCTCCTCGTCGGCTCCGAAAATCGCGGCCCCCAGCACATTACGAGCCTGGAAAATCTTGGCCAAACGCTGCGGGGTAATTCGCGGTTCTCGCAACCAAAAGTAGTCCAGCCCGTATCCAAGTTCCCGCGCCCGGCTTTCTGCTCCGGACAGTATGTCAGCCGGCCCGCTAGGCATCGACTGGCGTCCGAAGTCCTTCATGAAAGCGCTCACGAACGCCAGTGTGGCCACATAGCGGCGTTTTTTTGATGCCCGCAGCTCGTGCATGAGCCGCGCGACCAAGGCATTGGTCTTGTAGCCCATTTTTGTAGCGATTTTTCTGATACGTATCCGCTGTTTTTCCGATATGGAGGGATCGTTGCGCAGAGCCATCGAGACGGTGGACTTGGCCACGCCTGCACGGCGGGCGATCTCGGCCATGGATGGAGCGGCTTGAGGTTCCGGCATAGATGCAAGATGGGAAATCAGGGCCGGAAAAGGCAAGTATTGCTTCTCGAAATATCAGTTTATTCATTGGACTGAACTGTTCGGTAATGCCGAGTTTGGCATTTATGAAAGTGCTACTAGATTTCCGACCGTCTGCTTCGCCCCTCCACCCCAAATAATCCACGTAGTATTATGAAAGCCTGCACTCATCTTGGTTTCTTCCTGTCTAAATTACCCTTGGCTGGCTGCGTTTTGACGGGATCGCTCTTCGCGACGGTTTCACTCAATGCGCAGACAGTCTGGACTGGCACAACCAGCAACGCATGGAACGTGGGCTCAAATTGGAGCCCAAGCACCGTCCCGGGAAACACAGTCGAGGCGCAATTGGGAGCGGCTGCAAATACGTCTCCGATCACGGTTGCGACCGGAGCCTCACAGCCCAAGGCCATACGATTCCTGAGCTCGATTGCCAATGATGTTACGGTTCAACTCGCATCAGGATCAACCGGAGCCTCGTCTTGGCGATTGATAGCAGCTGGAGCCGTTGGCGCGGGGGTTTTTGTTGATAGTGGAACTGCCCATAATGCGACTATCGATCTTAATGGTGGCACAATTCTTTTTGGGCAAGGTGCTACAAATGGCGCAAAGTATGTCAGCATCACGAATAATGGCACCGGCACGCTAACGCTCAGTTCGGGAAATCTGGATATGACGGCGACCACCAGTTCGTCGGCAGTCACGATGAATCTGTCGTTTGACGGGACTGGTTCGGTTAACGTCAGCTCCTCAATGGGTCAGCAGAGCGGTTCGACCGGTGCGCAGACTTATAATATCAAACAGGCGGGGACGGGCACAACCACACTAAGCGGCGCCAACACCTATAACGGCACGACTGCGGTGAGCGCTGGTAAACTCTTCGTCAATGGCACGCATGACGGCGGCGCGGCATACACGGTCTCGGGCACGGGGCTTTTGGGCGGGTCGGGCGCGATCACTACGGCGAACAACGCCGGCATTACCGTGAGCGCCGGAGCTAGGCTTTCCGCCGGTGCCGAGAATTCAGTTGGAACGCTGACCATGAATCTGGGCACCGGCTCCTTCAACGTAAGCGCGGCATTGGCCGGCGACAGTGCGTCGTTGTTGTTCGATCTGGGAGCGGTTGGCTCCAGCGACAAGGTATTGTTGGGCACTGGCACGACGCTCAACATCGGCACCAATGTTCTGAATTTTGGTGACTTTGTTTTCACGACTACGACTGGTTTTGGCTCCGGAGTTTATACTTTGTTTGAAAGCTCGACCACCATCGCCGGCACGCTGTTAAGCGGGCAGCTCTCGGGCACCATCGACGGTCTTGATGCGGTGCTTTCGCTGTCAGGTGACAGTCAGTCCATCCTGTTGACGGTGACTGCGATTCCCGAGCCTGCGAACGTGGCGCTACTGTTTGGCGGGGTGTGCGGTGCCTGTGTCATCGGGGGGCGCCGCCGCCGTCGGCACCGCATCATCGCTTGAGTCGCGTGCGCCAAGCAAAGGTTACCCCACTCTCCACGCTCACGTCCCATGTTCGGACACCCTATTTCCCCCCGCCGGGGCTTCACGCTCGTCGAGTTGTTGGCGGTGATCGCCATCGTTGGCATTTTGGTGTCGTTGCTGATCGTTACGGTGCCGAAAATAAGGGAGAGCACACACCGGGCTACCTGTGCGAGCAATCTCAGGGAACTTGGAATCTTGGTTTTAGGTTATGCGGCGGACCACAAAAACCAGCTGCCACGCAGCCGGGAGGGAGGATTCTTTAGCTTCGTGAGCAATATTCTGCCCGATACAAAGTTCGGCAACCAGGCTAATAATCCGATGGGCGCGTTGATTTATTGCCCGTCGGATGAATCGGGTGGGGTGGCCACTTATTCGATCACGGCCGGATATTCGGGTGACAATACGGGGATCTACTTAAGAAATTCTACGGTTGATTACGTGCTAGGCCGGTTTCCTCTCAACGCCTACCCTCGGCCGAGCCAGACGTTTCTCTTGGTCGAAGCGCCAAACGTGTTGAGAACCTATACGCTTCGGGGGGACGGTTCGATCGTGAATCCGCAACAGCAATTTGATTCGGGCGGCACAATTATCCATGGCGGAACAGGCGCACATTACCTCTATCTTGACGGACATGTCGCCTTTATGAACACGCCTATGTCTTCGGGCAAATCTCCCCTGCCGACCTACGATCAATGGCAATTGGGATACAAGGCGCAGTAGTCATCCTTGGTTTAGGCCAATCGTTCTACCCCATTTATCGCTTATGAACATTATCTCGAAAAACCACCGCTATTTCCGTTTGGCAGCCCTGTTTTTTACTGCCTGCTATAGTCTGACTCTTTCCGCGAAGGAAACCTCTGTCTTGTCGGATAATTTTTCCAAGGCTTCTGTGGAGGAGGCGACCGCTTCCATTCGCAGCGAGACGTCGTGGTATGGATTTACCAAGGGTGGCGGCAAGCTTCCCACTGCCAAGGAGACGGACTTGAGCGGAGACACGGTTAGTGTTCTGGAGTTTTCAGCCCAAAGCCAACAAACCTTGATCGTCGCCGCGTTTCCAGCCGTGGATCTGAAGCGCCCGGGCGATTACCTCCAACTGAGCGTGGAATACCGTTACCTGTATCTGCTGAAAGGGATGAGCCCCGCCTTTGTGGTTGGCTTGTATGACTCAGGCGGGGCGCCGTTGGTGACGGGTGATTTACGCAAAGATCTGGATCAGGCGGGGGCAGCAGGCTCCAATCATGTCGGTTTCCGGCTAGCAAAACTCCCTACAGATATGACGGGCGACCTGCAGCTCGATCAGGTCACCGGGCTGGGGGGATTGTTTCCTCAAACCAAAATCGACACAGCCAGCAGCGGTTTGACGCTCGGCCCTCGGGAAATGCACCAGATGACGTTGCGGATCACTTTGGGTGAAAACGGTAATTTGGTGTTCAATTACGGAGTGGACGGAGTCTTCCAAAAATATTCCACCACTGCGCCGCTGAAGGTCGCAATCACCCGTTTCAATGAGATTTCCATCTGCCCGCTCGGTCGCGGGTTTGAACGCGGGGGCAGCAACTTTTATATCCAACTCGGCAAAGTAAAGGTGGTCAGGGGCGAGCGTTGAGCGCGCCTCAACCATATCTATCAAAAACACTCCCGTTCGTCTCGATCAACGGGGTTTTCTTTCCTGCGTCACTCACCACTGCGGGTGCGCGAGCTATTCCGCTATCACATGATTATTCCCAAGATTCTTATGATTTTCCTGCCCGCTTTGCTTGCCACGGCGATACTCCGGGGTGACGGACCCTCCGTTGTCGGTGTGGAGTCGTCCGGCCTTAATCTGCTGACGAATGGCTCGTTCGAACTGGGGCTTGGCGCCGAGCCGTTCTATCCGGGTTGGCGTATCGCAAAGACCGCCTTGGCTGCGAGCGAGGTGCCCGGGTTGCCGGTTCTGGATACGGCGAATGCCCACTCGGGACGGCAGTCGTTGAAGCTTTCAAGAGGCAGGGGAAGGGGCGTAGCCTACCTTGATTTCCAATCGCCTAAGCTGTCGGATAACATGGCGACGCATTTCTCCTTTTGGACCAAGGCTGGTCGGCCAGGTGTTAAGATGCTCTTCGGGATCTGCCCGGAGGACGGAAAGGGCCGGACGCCGGCATCCCCTCGTTTGGTGCAAAGAGATCTCGCGACCGGGTGGCAACTCTGGCATTGCCCATTGCCTGCCCGTTCCGGTATCGTTCCGCTCCGCGTAGAGTTTTCCAGCGGTTCGGAGGAGTCGTTCGAGGTATGGATCGATGATGTGAGTTGGACGATGGGGACGGCCTTCGGTGAATCCGGAGAGAGGACGCGGGCTGGAGCCGTCGAGGTGGTTTTGCTGCCGGAGTCGCGCAATGACATTCGTTTCGCGGACAAACCGGTCGTCTTTCGTTGGAGCGCGGATGCGGATGCCAAACGCGATGTCTCACTCAATCTGACACTGCGCGATCTGACACGCGGTGGCGAGGCGATGACCGTATGGCGAGGGAAAGCCTCACTCTCGCCAATACCATCCCAAGGCGAAATCGTTTTGCCGGAGATCAAACGCGGGGCTTGGTGGGCGGAACTGGAAGTGCGAGACAGCGTCTCGCAAGCCTTGCTTGGCATCGGACGCGAGCGGTTTACGGTGATGACTGATCTGCACGGAGTGCCCGCGCCGGTGGACTTTGATGCGGGTTACCACGGCGGGATTGAGTTTGGCGACGAGATTGGTTTCAACTGGCGTGGCTATTGGACGTTGGATGATTTCTTCGCGACACAGTTCCAAACCGGCTTCCGCGTTCAGCGAGACATCTTTGACTGGGAGCATCTGGAGCCGGAACAGGGCCACTACGATTGGGGTTACCTGGATGCACGCGTCGATGCCGCACATCGCAACGGATGCACTACGATCATTTGCACTCCGCACAAGCCGTTGAATCTCTCTCAGGAGGAAGCCCGTAAGGTGCTCAATAACCCGGATTCCGGAGACGGACGCTGGATTTATCAGACGGCGACCGACATCAGTGGTCACGCGGTTCGGTCAACTCCGATGGGCGGGTCCGGCGATCCCGCTAAACGCAACCGGCTGTTCGCGCCCGACCCCAAGGCGTTGAGCGATTTTATGACGACGTTGGCCGCGCGTTATCGTGGAAAAATCGACGCCATTGAGTTCTTGAACGAACCGAACCTCTACATCGATCCAGTCGGGCTGATCGAATACTACTTTAAACCCGCCTATGCCGCGATGAAGAAGGTCGCGCCTGATTTGCCGGTACTGATGAACCAGACGATGGACTTCGCGGCAGACGGCAACGGCTACACCGGACAGTTCCTCAAGTTGGGCGGGTTTGATTACAGCGATGGTGTTTTCCACCACCCGTATGGGGTCTCGCAGCTGGAGGAAAACGGGCTCGAAGGCGTCAAGACGTTGGAACAGTTGGTCGAGATCTATTCCAAGCCCGGTAAAAAGATGCTCCTGGGGATGAGCGAAATCCACGGTCTCGGTGGCAGCTCGCGGGCGTTTATCCGTGGAGAAGTTGTGCAGCGAGCCTTCCTCGACTGGGCGGTGGGCTGTCGCTGGAGCGCGGGAGGATTGCTCACACGGCAATCTTTCTACGAGGGGACCGGTCCGCGGCACTGGTTTTTGCGCGGGGCCTCCGCGCCAGGTGTCGGCTCGGTCCACATGAACGCCCTGTATTCCACGCTGGGTGGATACCGTTTCCTGCGTCGGATCGAACTTGATGACAACGTGCTTATCCTCGCCCTCGAAAAGGCCGACGCCAAGCCCGGCGAAGAACGCTATGCGGTCGCCATCGAAGCCGCTCAACTCCCGCTGACCGTCTCCATGCTGGAAACCAAACTGGAGGGGATCGCATTTTCCGCGTTCGATTTTACCGGTGAACCGGTGAAGTTGTCCTCGCTTGTCGATATTCAGATCGGAAACGGAACGCTGTATCTGAGGAGCAACGACGCGCGTTTGTTGGATCGACTGCAGGCCGGGCGCGTTTCATGGGCGCAGAACATCTCGGGCGAAATCGAGGAGCGTCTCGGGCCCGAAGCCGAGACGACCATCTACGCCACCGGGCTCCCTCCGCGCAAGCCGAGCGAAGTCGGCGTCATCAATCGCTGGGCGGTATTGAGCGGCATTCGAGATTCCGGTGCCCACGGGAAAAATTTCCCTGTTGATGAAAAAATCACCACCCGGAGCGGAGAGCTGGTCTGGCCGGTGGATCAGGCGAGGATGGTCGATCAACCGCAGCCTTACGTTTTGCTGGCCGGGGGAAATCCTGCCGAGATCGCCAGACATTACGCGCACACCTCCATCCATGCCTCGCAGGCCGGTGAGATCACCGCGTATTTCAGCGCGACGGGGCCCGCCATCCTTTGGTTGAACGGAACGACCCGGATAGAGCTGTCCGACATGGCTTACGGCTTGGTCGGACAAGAATGGCGGCCGATAAAATTTCCCCTTGTGGCCGGCATGAACCACATCCTCGTCCAGGTTGCCTCGCAAGGCGCTCCCTGCGCCTTCGCCCTGAGCGCCAGCAGGGAGGCGACCAATAATGCCTCACTAACGGTGGATGACGAGGGGTTCATCCGTAAATGGAGAATCATAGGTCCGTGGAAAAACTGGCGTAACGCGGAAGGCAAGTATCAGGGCAACGCAAAGGCCTTCCCCCCGGAGCAAGGCGTGAATTTTCTGCTCAACGACACGGGGCTGCGCAAAATGCCGTTGATCTGGCATGCCGCCACGTATGCGACCCCGGTGATTCCCCATCCTTGGGTGGACGGCATTTCCTACGCTTTCACCGTGGTCGAGGTGACCGAGGACACTCCCTGTCTGGCGTCGCTGGGTTCGGACGACGGGTTTGTCTTATGGATCAACGGTCAGTTGGTCGGCCGAAACGCGGCGTCACGCGCCCTCAAGGTCGACTCGGACAAGCTGCCTGTGTTGCTCAAAAAGGGGCGCAACCAAGTGCTCTTCAAGATCGATGATACCGGAGGTGCCGGCTCATTCACGGTCCGTTTCGTCCATGAGGATGGTCGTCCGGTGAGACTGGGCATCGTCGACTGATCTTCTTGTGAAAACCAACCAAGTGCATCCGATTATGAATACACCACGAGTGTCGGCGATGTCGTTGACCGTTGGCCGGACCGTTCTGCTGATGATCCTGTCATTGGGGGGATGGTCTGGGGTGGCCTTTGCGGCATTCACTGTGATGACCACTGCAAACGGGCTCGAACTCGCGGTGTCCGCCGGTTCCTCAGAGAGCGTGCACTGGCCGGCGGCGACGGTGAAAGCATTGCCGGGTCGTCCGCAAACTCTGGTGCTTAACCTGAAGACGCGAACCTTGCATACGTTGACTCGCACCATCGGCGACGGAGAAATCCCTCTGGCCAAACTGGAGGCGTCCGACACTGCGATCATCCACGTGGAAAACTTGGCGCCGCGCTTGCCTGCGACCCGTATCCCGAAATCCCTTGGAAAACTTGCGCGTGGCGAGCCGTTGAAAGTGGCCGCACTGGGGACGTCGTTGGTAGCGGCCGGTTGGGCCGACGAAGGGTGGCTTCGGTTGTTGTTTGGCATGGGAACGCCGGAGACCCGTTACCTTGTCGGCAAAACAAACTCCCAAGGAACGGGGATGGTGGCACTGTCCCGCTATGCATTGGGCGGAAGTAATTCTCATTACACTTTTGGGCTGCTGGGCGATGCACTGGCAGGCGAGGGTAAGCCACGCCTCCAGTCTCCCATTTACGATAACGACCTGATCATTGTCGGTCTGCTGCCCAACGACGGTGTGGATCGACTGGCGCTATTTGAGGGCGTGGTCCGTAAACTGCGGGCGCGCGGTATCGAGGTATTGCTCGTCACCGACGAGGCTTTTGCACGGAAGGGAGAAGCCAATCAGCTTTGGCGGGACGGTTACTTTATCCGCACAATGGCGGATCGCTACGGTTGCGCTTTGGCCGACACGGCAGCCTACATGCGCGAGGCGGAACTGCGCGGGGAGACGGTTTACAAGGATGCTATTCATGCGAATCAGGCCGGATACCGCCTCTGGGCGCAGGCAATTGGATCGGTGTTGTCTCCGGGCTTTGATCCGAGTTCTGCATTCGGACTGGCCGAGTCGGTTGAGGCGGCCGGGGGCACAACATTGCAGGATGCCGAACTGGTGCCGGACGGAGCCGTGGTCGACTTTATGCCGCGCAACAGTGGGGGAGTGCTCGTCACGGCGGTGCCCGATAACCGGTTCCTGAAGGTTTTTAATGCACCGAATGGTGGTGTATGGAAAATCGGCGAAGGGGCATCCATCGCACTGGACGATCACGCGTTCATGGCGCTGGACCTCTTGATCGACAGTTCATCGGAATTCACGGGAGAACTCCGCGACAAGGAAGGACACAAAATCAAGGAACTGACGCACTCGGCGGGGCGCGGTGCGGGGCTGCGTGCGACGGTGCTCACCGCATTGTCCGCTTCCGCTTTGAAAGACGCCGACGAAGCACCGACTTCGCTGGTCGTCACCTCCGGGGAGCTTCGTCTTTACGGAGTCATTTACCAAACCCGCAAGCCGACCCCTTGAATTTCGATTTGCTGCGCTTGGTTTTACCAGGACGCCCTGCACGTCACAACGACGCTACCCGGTTTCTTTTGCCATGACTGTAGCCAACCACCCCGTCCGCAACGACGGGGAACTATCTTTCCCTTCAATTCCGATGAAATTCGAAAACTATCCTATCCTGAAACCAATTGGCCGTCTGCGGACTGTTCGCAGCACCGAGATCACCTCCTCCAAGCTCGGAGTGGGGTTCGAGACACTCGACCGCGAAATGTGGGATGCCAACCAAGCCTGGCCCGTCCTCGAAGCCCTCGGAATCAAGTGGGCTCGTGTGCAAACCGGTTGGGCCCGGTGCGAAAAAAAGCCCGGCGTCTACGACTTTGCCTGGCTCGATGAGATCGTGGACAAGCTCCTCGAGCGCGGCGTCACCCCGTGGCTCAGCTTCAGCTACGGTAATCCGGTCCACTGCTCGGCAGGTTGTCCGCCGCACGGCGTGGGGTTCCCGCCGGTTGATAACCCTGCGCAGCTCGCCGCATGGCACGATTACGTGCGAGCTCTCGTCATGCATTTCCGTGATCGCGTCACGCATTACGAAATCTGGAACGAGCCCGACCTGCTCCATTTCTGGCGGCCCATGCCGAAGGCGTCCGAATACACCAAGCTGGTGGCGGCCTCTGCCTCTGCGATTCGCACGGTGCAGTCCAATGCCAAGATCATCGGTGGCGCCATCGCCTGGGGCATGACCCCGTGGAGCATCAAGTTCCTCGAAGACTGCTTCCGGTGCGGCATGCACGAGCACATCGATATCGTTAGTTACCACGGCTACAAGTCCGTGCCCGAGCGCCACAGCACGCAGGAGTTTCCCGCGTTCAAGCACCTGCTCAAAAAATACAAACCCTCGCTCCTCTCCTGGCAGGGCGAGGCGGGCGTCCAGTCTTACGTGCCGGAAAAGGCTAGGGGAGTCGGTGCGCTTTCCACGATGAAGTCCAGCGAGTCGATTCAGGCCCGCATGTTGCTGCGTCGCTTCCTGCTGGAGCTCGGCAACGGCTGCGCCATGAGCAGTTACTTCCACATGGCCGATTTCGCGCACTACGCCGAGTTCAAGGAGACTTTCCACTACGGACTGGTGAGACTGGCGGACGGCTCACCGAAACCCGCCTATCATGCGATGCAATCGCTCGCCACGATCCTGCGCGACCCGGTCGAACCGGCCGAGGGTCGCACCTCGTGTCACATGAGCGTGCTCACCGACACCAACGACCCACGCGCGACCAAGGCCGCGACATGGCATGCCAACTTCGTTCGCGGCAACGTGCCCGTGCATGCGTGGTGGTTGCCCGGCTCGGTCGAGGACGACCCGGAATGGCTGGCGATGGAGATGACCCTATGGCTGGAGGCCGGACTGCACTTGGAAAACCCCGTGGTGATCGACCCGGTGACGCACGAGGTTTACGCCGTCGCCTTCGAGATGGACAAGCGCACATGCGCCGAGACCTGGATGTATCCCGATCCCGAGGCAGAGGGCGTGCGCGTCTTCAAAAACCTGCCGATCAGCAACACGCCGCTCATCCTGACCGACCGCTCCATCGTCGAGCTCCTGCCGGCCTGAACTATCCGCAGTGTCTTTAGGCTTCGCGCGGCCACAGTTCGTGGGGCGGGCGAAGCCCCTCCGTCTGCGATATCCCGGCCACCGCGATTCGTAAGCGTTCAGCTTGACTCGGCACCCTCTCACAAAATTCCAAAAAACGAGCATCTGAAATCCATGCATCGCCGTCATTTCCTCAATGCAGTTTTCAAAAGCGCCCTTGTTGCCGCTGCCGTTCGCCCCGTCATCTTCGCCCAAGGTATGAAGCCAAAGAAAAAAATTCTCCTCCGCTCCTCCTGGCAGACGGTCAACATTGGGGACATCGCCCACACTCCGGGCATGCTTCATCTCCTCGAAAAACACCTGCCTGAATACAGCGTCACCCTTTGGCCTTACCACGTCGGAAACGGCGTCGCCGAAATGCTCAGCAAGCGTTTCCCCAAGCTCAAGATCATCGGTAATACCGAAGAGGACCAAAAAGCCGCCTTCGAGGAGCACGATTTCCTCCTTCACGGCTCCGGGCCCGGCATCGTCGGCCAGAAAAGCATCATTGAGTGGGTCGAGAAAACCGGAAAACCCTACGGCATCGGCGGCGTCACCTGGAGCGGCGGCGCTGAAAAAACCGAGGGCGTCAAAGTCATCAGTGGCGCCAGGTTCGTATTCTTTCGCGACTCCGTCTCCCTCCAGTCTGCCAAGGCCGCTGGGGCCACCTGTCCCATCATGGAATTTGGTCCCGACGCCACCTTTGCCTGCGATCTAGTCAATGACGAACCCGCCGCCGCTTGGCTCAAGGAAGTCGGACTCGAAGACGGAAACTTTATGTGCTGCATCCCCAAACTGCGGAATACCCCTTACTGGGAGATTAAAAAAGACGTTAAATTCGACGAAAAGAAACACGCCCGCAACGAGGAGATGAAGGAGCACGATGTCGCCCCCCTTCGCAACGCCGTCATCGCCGTCGTCACCCAGACCGACAAAAAAATGCTTCTCTGTCCCGAGGACGCTACCCAGATGAAACTCAACAGGGAGATGATCTACGACAAGCTCCCCGACGACGTGAAAAAGAAAGTCGTCTGGCGTCAGGACTACTGGCTCACGGACTTCGCCCAGAGCGTTTACAACCGCTCCGCCGGTCTCTTTGGAAACGAGCAGCACAGTCCCATCATATGCATCGGCCACGGCATTCCAGCCATCGTCTGCCGCTACCGCGAGCAAACCAGCAAAGGTTTTATGTGGAAAGATATCGGCCTTGCCGAATGGCTATTCGACCACGATCACGACGAAGCCGAAAGGGGACTTACCCCCGCCGTCCTCGCCATTGCCAACGACCAAGCCGCCGCTAAAGCCAAAGCACTCAAAGGCAAGGCCGTCGCCGATGCCCGCATGAAGCGCATGATGGACGTCCTCCGCATCGAGCTCGAAGCCTGATCGTTCTCCGACCTAGTCCATTTTAACCAGCCCCAATCGTCCCTCGGTCTTATATCTTTTAGTCGTCATGTCGCCCCGACTCCGGGCTTTCCCGCCGTGTAGTCTTGTTATTAGTTGCGTTGGCGTTGGAAAGTCTAACGGCCTTGGGTGACGTTTCCCGGCCCAGCTATGATGGGTGAGGGCTGTGTTCGCCCGGGTAGAACGTGGGGAGCCATTGAGCTATGTCGCTATCGGCGGATCGATCACCCAGGCGAGCGGCGACGGATGGGCGGGCGAGTGGGTGCGCGACAATTCCCGAAGCGCAAACTGATCCCTCGCCTGTGGGTCCTTGGTCATTCAGGCGAGGAAGGGCGGCGAGGGGATTACGGGGTGCGGTCTTCTCATGCCGTAGTGATCGGCATGGAGGACTTATAGGCGTGGAGTTTGCCGGGTATGGTGATGGTGACGCCTTTGTTTTGAAGATCGTAGGGACGGTTGATCATGACATCCGCTGCGATGTGTCCCATCAGGCCCCAGTCAGGGGCGTAGGATGTGATTTTATTGGGGGCGGTCGGGTGATCTTCAGGCAAGTGGTCGAATGCGACGATGCTGCAGTCTTCGGGGAGGCGGCGTCCGGAGCGCTCCATGAGGGTTTGCATATAGTAGGCGAGCGAGTCCGAGGCGCAGACAATGGCGGTGTAGCCGGCCAGTTGCGCCAGCGGGGGCTGGAAATGAGTCGTCCCCCATTCGTCGTAATCCTCGTGGATGGCGGGCTGCAGGCCGTGTTCATTCATGGCGATGAGGTATCCGTTGGCCCGGTCGCGGAAGATTCGCGTGCGTGCGTTTTTCATGCCTAGAAATGCGATCCGCCTATGGCCGAGTGCGATGAGGTGTTCGGTGATTTCCTGGGCACCGCCGACGTTGTCGGCTACGATGCGGGAAAGGCCGGGGCACTTGATGAAGCTACTGACGGCCAACGTGGGGATTCCGCGCAGCTCGGCCACGGTCTTTTCGGTGTAACGGCCGAAAATGAAGGCCGCGTCGATAGCACGGTTCTTTACGATCATGGGGATTTCATTGTCGAAGGAGTTTTCGATGAGGGTCTCGGCGTTGAGCCGTTGGCACTCCTTTTGAAGCATGTAGACGATTGAGTTGCGCACCCGTGACGCAAAGTTGGGTTCGGCAGAGGTAGCCGAGTCGTAGAAAATAACCCCGACCCGTTTGGGGGCGCCAGAGCTTTTCCTGGCGCGTCCAGGGGTCTTCGCGTAGCCGAGCTCCTGCGCCTTTTGCAGCACGCGATCTCGCGTCTCGTCGGAAAGGTTAGGGTGGTTTCTTAGCGCCCGAGATACCGTGATGATCGAGAGATTAAGGGCTTGGGCGATTTGTTGTTGGCTGACGGGCATTGTGTTATTGGTTGATGATGTGTCATTGGGTATTTTTGTTATGATATGTCAATTTGATTGTTCGGTTATCTTATTTTTTATCATAGTAGTTAATTTATATATGTGTGGCTGATGTTTAGATTTTTTACTGATGTTATGATGATGTTTTTCGTGATAATTGTGTTGACGTATCATTTGGTTTATTGTCATAAATTAATCATTGCCCCATTTCTGGATGAAACTGAATTCGCCCCAAATTCACCCCGTGGTTCTCTGTGGCCCGACCATGGGGGATTCGCTGTCCTCATTCGCGATGTGCGAAATTGGCCAGCGTTTGGATCAGGGCGCTCGGTGTTTTTCATGGGCGCACAAGGTTTTTCCCGAGACCGAGCTCAAGTCACAGGCCTAAGTGCTTTCCCTCAGTTCACCTCCAATCCCAGTTCCTCAAACTTATGAACATAAATAAAACCCTCGGAAGTATTCTCATCGCTGCCGGCCTGCCGGTGCTAGCATCCGCCGCCACGTTGGCATCGGAGGATTTTCAAAACTCGGTCTTTGTGTCCGACGCGGCTCCTTCCAATTCGGACGTGTTTGTAGGAAATACGTCCAATGGTAATGTCGTGAGGGTGGTCGATAGCTCTACCTCACCGTTGGACGCGTTCGCTGGGTCGGGCAACAAGAGCATCTACATTCATCGCGATGCGGCGGATGCGACCTTGCCGATCTTCCAATACGTGGTTCCGGGTTACAGCACCTCCGCGCCCTTGGCCTCCGGCTCTATTAGTTTCGATATCTACCTGCAAACCGTTACGAACGGTCGCAACTCCATCGAGATCAATTTGGGCACGATTGCTTCTTCGACTTCGATTGTGGGCCGCAATTCATCCTTTGCGTCGTTTCAGATCAACGCTTCGACGGCCACGACGACCGGCAGTATTTCGTATTTTAACAACACGATCAGTGGTGGCGCGATCTCCAGTTCCAGTGCCGTGATGACGCCAAACCAGAAGAACACGATTTCGGTTTCTTGGAGCAATGAGACGAAGACGTATTCCATCGCGCTCAACGGCGAAACCATTGTGTCGTCCGCGTATACCGTCGGATCCATCCAGGGTCTGTCCTCGATTCGCTTCACCACGGTAAACGCCGCCACGTATACTGACCTCAACTACTACATCGACAACATCGTCGTTTCGGACAGTGCGATCCCGGAGCCTGGCACCACTGCGTTGTTGGTCGGGGGCGCAGGACTCATGGTAGCCATCGGTGCCCGCAGATCCGTTCGCTGAGTCTTTCCTTCGGATGAATAATTATTCGCCGTCACTATTGACGGCGGTTCTCGTTGCATTGTCCGGCCTTTCGCTGGCTCCGTGCTCCCGGGCCGCCGTGTTGCGTGTGGATGCCAGCGCCTCCCAGCCTGCCTACCACAGTATTCAAGCCGCTCTGAACGACGCTTCCGCCGGTGATACCGTTCTCGTCGTGGCGGGAGTTTACCGCGAGCGCGTTCATTTTGTGCACAGTGGTCGTAAGGGGGCGCCGGTCGTCCTTGAGGGCGAATCAGAGGCGATCATCGACGGCAGCACTCCGGTGGATCTGGTGTGGAGTTCTGCTGCAGACGTAGGGCCGGATGTCTATCGAGCCCCGCTGGACTTCTTTCCGTTCACCGTAACCGCCGATGGCAAGACGATCACCACGCTTGATGAGAAACGAACGGGGGAATCAGACGGTCCGGCGCCTGATCATGGCTGGAAGCGTATCCTGTGGCGCGAGGCATTCGTTAAAGGCATCGGTCCTTCCGGATGGGACGGCGTCAAGGCTCTCGCGATGTATCGCCATGCCGAGAAGGATCTCTTGATTTGCTTTCGTGGCGGTCTCGATCCGCGTGGCATGAGGATAACCGTGGCTCCGCGCGAGCCGGTCGTGCGTATCTCAGGGGTGGATCGTTGCGTGGTGCGAGGGCTGACACTGCGCAACTCCGCCATTGGCGTGCAGATCGAGCGTTCACTGGGCTCAGTGGTGGAGCGCTGCGAGATCGATCCTGCGGACTTCGGCGTCAGCCTAGAGAGTGGGGCGGACCGCTGCACAGTCCGCTACAATCGCATTGCGCTCAGTCCTTACGCAGGGGCCAACCCTTGGGGTATCGGCGCCTGGGACAACTGGCAGGCGATGAAGGTCGGGGGTTTCTATGATCGTGCTGGCATCGCCATCGGTTCCTCGATCGGCGGTCACCAGATTCACGACAACTACATTCACGATCATTGGGACGGCATCAGTGACAACGGGAATCCTCCATGGGCCAAGACGCCGAGCCCGACCGCCAACACCGGACTGCGCGTGCATCACAATTATCTCTTCAACCTCAGCGACGACGCCGTCGAAACCATGGGTCCGGGCATCGATTGCGAGTGGCACGACAACCGCATCGAGCGCGCCCTCTGCGGCTTTCGTATCAAAGCTCCACAGAAAGGACCGCTTTACGTCTATCGGAACATTTTTTTCGCCAATAAAGAAGACCTGCGCAACTGGGGAACAGACCGTCAGCACTATCCTAACGCCGCAGTCTGGATTTATCATAACACCAGCACGTCGGACGCAGCCATCAACCTGAATTACGGTCCCGCTCCGATGTTCGCCGTCGCGCCGGGCTACCACTATTTCAATAACCTCTTTTGGTGTCGTGAATGGGTTCGGAAAAACCGACCGACCCTCGCGACTGACTGGCAAGGCGACCACAATGTTTACCTGCGGGTCTCGCCATCGCATCCGCGCCCGTGGTCGCGGTCTTCGGATAACAACCCTGTCGAAGACAATACCTCACTTTGGGAGACCGGTCGTGAGACGGCCCGACAAGCCGGACTCGACGCGCACAGCACGTGGGCCGAAGGCGACAACCCCGGCTTTACCGATGGGGCCCATTACGACGTCTCGCTGACGACGGACAGCCCGGCCCGCGCCGCCGCCGCCGATCCGACCACGCTCCGCGACACGCCGTTGCCCGGACTGACGCCTGGTTATTTCCAAGCAGGGCAACCCGATGCCGGTGCGCTTCAATTTGGCCAACCGATGCCTCGATTGCCGCGTGACCCCGACTCTGTCGACGAGGAACCCGCCGGTTTTTGGCCCTGATCAACGCGCCTCCTTCGCGACCCTGCACCATTGCACAGTGGGCCGCCCTTAATCCCCATGAAACGCAAACTGACCTCCATTTTCTGCCTGTTCCTGACATGCGCCTGTCTGCGCGCCGGAGACGCTGCCACGGCGGCACCGACGACTTCCTCCAGCCTGTTTCGCGACGGCGACCGCTGGATGGCAGTTGGCGACAGCATTACCGAGGGCGGCACTTACTACGCCTGGGTGTATCTCTACTACGCCACCCGCTTCCCTGGTATCGACCTCAAGGTCATGAACGGCGGTGTCGGAGGCGACTCCCTCTACAAGGTTCTGCTGCGCTACGACTGGGATATTGCTCCCCGGCATCCTTCCGTGGCTACGGTCATGCTCGGCATGAACGACGTGCAGCGCCAGTTCTACGTGGCGGATGCGACACCCAAGATGATCGCGGATCGGGAGGCTGCCATCGATGCCTACGGGGAACGGCTTCGCGTGTTGGCTAAACGAATACACGATGAAGGAACCCGGTTGATATTCCTCACTCCGTCGCCATTTGACGACACGGCAGATATCGTCTCGGATCGTTTCACGGGAGTAAACGGCGCCTTGGCCCGTTGTGCTGACTTGGTGCGCGAGGTCGCCGCCGAGAACGGCGACCCGGTGGTCGATCTCCACGGACCGATGACCGCGCTCACCGCCCGCCTTCAGGCCGCTGACCCTGCGGCCACGATAATCGGTCCCGACCGCACCCACCCGAGAGAAGCCGGCAACTTCGTCATGGCTTACCATATCTTGAAGGCTCAGGGCGCCTCCGCCATAGTGTCGGATATTACCATCGATGCCGGTGCAGATCGCGTGACGGGCGCGGTAAACGCCAAGATCGATCAACTTCGCACGACAACTTCCTCGGTGGAGTTTACGCTTCTCGAAAGTGCATTGCCGTATCCGCTGCATAAATCTGTCATGCCCGCTCTGGCATGGGTGCCTTTTAACCAAGACTTCAACCGTGAGATTCTGCGTGTGACGGGACTGGGCTCCGGGCTCTATCGGCTGGAAATTGACGGCGTTCGCATTCGCGATTACCAGGCAGATGAGTTGACCGCCGGTGTTGATCTGGCGGCCGAGACCGCCACGCCACAGACCCGCCAGGCGACTCAAGTGCTGGCATTGGTGCGTTCATGGCAGGACATGATTTCCCAACGGGATCGTGCGATCGCCAGCATTGAGCACCGCCACCTGCGCGATTGGTCGCGGCCCATCGATTACGCGAAGGCTAAGAGTTTCCTTGAGGAAAAACTGTCCGCCAGTCCTCCTCCTCCCGCGTGGGATCAGCGCAAGATGCAGGCCTACATCGAGCTTAAGCCTCGCGCTGAAGAAGTCGCGGCGGAGATCGCCGCCACTGAGGGCAAGATCCGCGAGGCCGCCAAACCCCGTCCGCACGTTTACCGCCTGATCCGTTTGTGATTTTTAACATGATATTATCCCCGATGAAGTTTGCCTCTGCCCTTGCTCTTGCGGGCCTTGTCATAGGTTTGACTGCGGCTCTGCGCGCCGCAGTCGTCTTGCCGCCGATATTCTCCGAGCACATGGTGCTTCAACGATCCGGCACCACGCCGGTCTGGGGAACCGCCACGCCGGGCGAGGCAGTGAACGTCGTGTTGTTTGTCGGTGACGATCGAGTCGCGGATGCCCGGTCGACCGCCGGAGCCGACGGTCGCTGGCGCGTTGATCTGGACTTGTCCGATACGGTCAAAGTGCCTTCGGGCAAGCCGCTGCGTTTTGTGGTTAAGGGCGTCAACGCACTGAGTTTTTCCGACGTTGTTGTTGGCGAGGTTTGGCTGGCGTCGGGGCAGTCGAACATGGCTCGCACGATGGCGATCTGTGCGGCGGAAGGGGAAATTGACGCGTCGGCGAACGCATCAATTCGTTTCTTCACAGTAGCCAACCAAACCGCGACGACTCCACTGGCCGAGGTGCGCGGCGTGTGGACGGTGGCATCGCCCGCGAATACGCCACGGTTTTCGGCTGTGGCCTACTACTTCGCCCGTCGCATACAGGCGGAGTTGGGCGTGCCAGTTGGCATCGTTCACGCCAGTTGGGGGGGGACCCCGGTCGAGGCGTGGACAAGCATGTCAGCTCTGTCGGCTAATTCCATCGCTGCTTCGAAGGCCGAGGCGCAGGTAAAGGACGCGCGACAATTTACCGCCCAAAAAGAGGCGTGGCTCAAGGCACTTCGCCCTTGGCTCGTTGCCACGAATCGGGACGATGCGCCTCCATCTGCGGAGCAGATCGAAGCCTTTGCTAAAACACCGGTCTCCGCAGAGGCCGGATGGACCACAGTCAAGCTGCCCGGCCGTCTGCCGGGTGAGCGTGTGCTCTGGGTGCGGCGCGACTTCGAGGTTGATAGCGCGCAGGCGGGGAAAACGCTGACTTTGGATTTCGACGAGATCGTCGGCATCGACACTGTATATTTCGACGGGCGCGAGGTGAGAGGCCGGACATTGGAGACATTCGACGGGGATGGAGTAAGTCGGCGCAACACCCGCCGCGAATACAAGGTGCCGGCCGACGCGGTTTCCGCAGGGCGGCACACCGTGGCGGTGCGCATCTACGCGCCGTTGCCGGGAGATTCGGGCATGAATGGAGGCTACTTCAGCGCGGGCTCGAAAAACCTGTCAGGCGAATGGCAGCTCAAAACCGAGCGCGAATTTCCTTCTTTGACAGAGTATCAACGCGAGACCTCGCCCGGTCGCCTGAAGGCGCCGTTGCGTCCGTGGAACGTGCCGGGTTCGCTATTCAACGGCATGATCAATGGTCTCGTGCCCTACGGATTGCGCGGGGTCATTTGGTATCAGGGAGAGAACGATACCGGAGACTACGAGCGCTACCGCACTACCTTCCCCTTGATGATCAAGGACTGGCGGCAGCGTTGGTCAGCACCGGACCTGTCTTTCTATTGGTGTCAGTTGCCGAATTTCGGCAGCAAGACCGACCGGGCACACGATGAGTCCAACTGGGCTGGCCTGCGGGAGGCTCAGTCGCTTACACTTGCTTTGCCCAACACGGGCCAAGCCGTGATCATCGATGCGGGCGAGGCTGGCGACGTGCACCCGCGGGACAAGCATCTGCCGGGTGAGCGGCTCGCGACCATCGCTCTGGCGCGTGATTATGGACGTGGAGGCGAATACTCGGGCCCCGTGTTCGAATCCATGCAGATTGAGGGAGCGACGATTCGGCTGCGCTTCACGCACCTCGGCGGCGGCTTGGTCGTTCGCCCTGTCCCTGACGAATACCTGTATAAGAGCACACCGACGCGAGTCATGAGGCCGCTTACGCGTAACCGTCCGGACTCTCAGCTCGAGGGGTTCGCGGTGAGGGACGCCAAGGGCGGTCGTTGGGAATGGGCGGATGCGCGCATTGAGGGAGATACCGTGGTGGTCTCATCGTCGCGTGTGCCGATGCCGAGTGAAGTTCGTTACGACTGGGGCTCCAATCCGTCGGGCAACCTTTACAACAAAGCGGGTCAGCCCGCGTCACCATTCCGCACGCATCGGGATTAACCCTGGGAATTGCCGCGCATGAGACACTCACGACAGACAGGTTCGGATCGACGCAAGGGCTTCGCCCTGCTGATCACGATTACGCTGCTCGCGTTTCTGGTGCTGTTGCTTGTGTCTCTGGCGAGCCTCACGCGCGTGGAGACTCAAGTGGCAGGTAACGCCCAGACAGTTGATAGAGCCAAGGCCAACGCACTGTTCGCGTTGCAGGTGGCGATTGGAGAATTGCAGCGCAGTGCCGGCCCCGACCAGCGCGTGACCGCACGTGCCGATCTCGGGGCCGCAGCGAACATCAAGCAGCCCTGGCTGACCGGCGTCTGGGATGCCACCTCTGGCACGCTTGATCCCGCCGCGCCGCTTACGTGGCTGATCAGCGGGAACAGTGAGGCCAATCCGTTGGCGGTCACGCCCGATACCTATGATCCGTCGGTCGCCCCGACCGCCGCCGAGACGCTGCTGGTTGGGGACGCAAGCGTTGCACTCTCTTCGGAACGCATCAAAGCGGGGCTACAGGAGTTGACCGCAGTGGGTATTCCCGGATTCAACGGTTCGCAGGTCGTCGGGCACTACGCTTACTGGGTCGGAGATGAAGGGGTAAAGGCTAGGCTCAACCTTGTTGATCCGCATGCCGGAGCGGCGGCGGACGAACGCATCTACAGTTTTGTCAATGCCCAGCGCTACGGCCTTGAAACGCTCGACATATCGCCGACCGGGGGTCGGCTGGGCGCGGCGTTTCCGGTCAATCAGACTCAGCTTGCCGGTGTGCTCTCGGTGAAGCAGGCACCGCTGGCCGGCCAGGACGCGGGGGCACGCGACTCGTTGAGAACGGCGCTTATGCACCGCTACCACGATGTCACTGCGAATTCACGCAGTGTGTTGGCCGATGTCACCAAGGGCGGGTTGCGCAAGGATCTCACCGCATGGCTTTCTTCCACGGGCACGCTTCCGGCGGGCGCACCGGCGGACACCGACCCGATCATCAGTTCGGCCAAGGGCGGGAGCGATTTCCAGATGCCGCGATGGGGATTGCTGCGCACTTGGAACGGCCTGCGCGACGACGGGACCGTCCACGCTCCTGTGCCCCAGACCACCAGCAGCCAAGGGGTGTATCCGGTGATCACTTTTTTCAAACTGGGTCTGGGCATCTCGCAGGGCGAACCACTCGGTCCGCCGCAGCCCTTGCGCGTGCACCTCTATCCGGTGGTGGTGCTGTGGAACCCGACCAACGTGCCGATCAAGAGCGATTACGAGGTATGCTTTTCGATCCGGCAGACTAACCCGATCGGCAACATCATATTCACCTTTACCGACACAGGGACCACCCGGACATTCGAAACCCGCATGGCCAGGATGATGGATGGTCCGGCCAACAGTGTTCCTTATTACCGGTTCAAGATCGAATCCACGCTCATTGCTCCGGGCGAAAGCCGGGTCTTCACCCTTGCGGAAAACGAGGATGGCAAGGACTACGCCGCCGGGGCCAATATCCTGACCAACGCCGACAATGTAAGTCCCTCGGTCATCATTTCCGGAGCCACAAACTTGACACCAGGCGAGCGGGATTCGCAGGTCAGCTGGAATACCAGCACTCTGGGGGGCATGGACGCCGTCCTCCGACTTCCCGGTAAGCCGGAGCCGGTGCCGGTCGGCTCTGATTATTACCAGATTCTCGACGGTGCCCTGCACACTATCCAAAACGCAGGTTTTGCCACCCCGACGATGCCGGCGAATGCCGTGAATCCCACCTCAAATACTCCGCTGATATCATGGACCATCTATGCGCGCTTTTCCTCGCAAATCTGGAGTCCGCGATGGATAGCGCAGCAAAACCTGCGGGCACCCTGGAACGTGTTGCTAGCATCCGAAAGCAACAACCCGGGTTACAACAGTGGAACCGGGCTCGGATGGCCAATCACGTTTCCCATCGCCCCACGGGCTTCTGTTGCGACAACCTACAACGGATCGACTCCGGATAACCTCATCTTAGCGGAGTTTTTGCCCCCGAGTCTGCCGCTCTTCTCGCTCGCGCAGCTTCAGCATGTGAATTTTTCAATGCTCGGATCGGGGCCAACCTACGCGGTTGGCAACTCGCTGCCCGACTATCATGTGCCACTCGATAAGACGGCCATGGCTCAGCCAGCCCCCGGGTCGCTGCTCTCGATCACTGGCGAGATACCCAACGCCTACGATCTTTCCTACCTGCTCAACGAGTCACTGTGGGACCGCTATTTCTTCTCCACCATTCCTGACAATCTGACCGCCACCGAGGCGGCCGATACGGGTCATGACCTGCCCAACGCCCGCATGCGTTTCCTCGGCGATGCTGGCGCTACCTCGCTCGTCGAACTGCGCGGACGCGGTGCGTTTGACACCGCTGCGGCACACCTGTGGCTCAACGGCGGCTTCAACGTCAACTCCACGTCGGAGCAGGCGTGGCGCACTCTCATTTCCGGTCTTAATGGACTGGCCTACGACCCGGAGAGTGCCGCCGTAGTGTCGACCACGCTCACGTATCCGATGTCTCGATTCGTGAAACCGATTGGGGGTGCCAACGGCGATTGGGCAGGATATCGTAAACTCACCGCCGCGCAAATTGACCGGCTCGCCTATAACATCGTGCGAGAGGTCAAGGCGCGTGGTCCGTTCCGCTCCGTGGCCGATTTCGTCAACCGTCGTCTGCAGGTCTCAGACCCGACGGCAGGCGAGGAGGGAGGGGCGGGCTTTCGGGGCACATTGCAGGCCGCCATTGAGCGCACCGATTACGAAACCTCGGCACCAGATGGGCCGCCGCAGGCGAAGATCAACACGCATGCCACGTTCAATACCAACTATGTGGATCGCACCAATCTGCGTCCCAAGCCGATCACTTCGGTCGATTCTGCAGAAAACATTATGGCCGGCGGCACCGGCACCAACAAGACCTACACGGCCCGCTCGTCCTTCGCTCCCGGTTACCTGACGCAGGCCGACGTTCTCAATGTGGTAGGCGCTTCGTTGACTGCGCGCTCCGACACCTTCGTGATCCGAACCTATGGTGACGTTCGTAACCCGGCCACCGAGGAGGTCGAGGGGCGTGCCTGGTGCGAGGCGGTTGTCCAGCGCCAACCCGAATATGTAGACTCTACAACCACCAAGCCTTGGGAAGCACCGGCTGCAGGCAGCGACAACTCACGCTTCGGCCGACGGTTTAAGGTGGTGTCGTTTCGCTGGCTATCCCCCGCCGATATTTGAAATTCCGCCATGAGATCGTTTGCCCTCTATTTTATACTGTTATTCGGTCTCTGCCTGCACGTTGATGCGCGTGAGTTTACCTTCCGTATGCTCGGGCTCAACGTCTCGGCGCAGGACCTGCGATATGCCGTCGGTAAGCAGGACGTGCCTGTTGTGTTGAACGAACACGGCTTTTCTCCCGCGTATGCGTGTTCATCTGGTGGTGGGTTGGATTTTTCCCGACTCGTGATCGTTGATGAAAAGGAAACGCGTGAAGTGGTTTTTACCATGCCGGCACCTCCCGGGCCTTCTGCGCGCTGGCTTCTGCTGGTGGCTGCTGAAAAATCAGCCGGAACGCTCCGTTATTCGGGGCGTTGGATTGATGACTCGTCTGAGGCCCATCCAGTGAACACGGTCCGTCTTTATAACTTCACGGGCCGGATGCTCATGTATCAATCGGGCAGTGAAAGTAATCAGGTTTCGTTCGGGGAGCCCCAACTGATTCCTTTTGCCACCGGTGTGCGGCAGATTCCCTTTCGCTTAGCGGCCCTGCGCGACGGACACTGGAAACTGGCGGCGGCTACTCGGCTTCCAGTGAGAAAAAATTACCGGGTGCATGTGATTGTGCGCGACGGCACTGCGGAGGACCAGCTGGTTAACAGCTACGTGGATCTACTGCTGGTGCACGACTACGTGCCTCCTCCTATTCCGTAGGCACGTACTCGTTGGATGGATGCTCCGGACGTAACGTTGGACCTGATTACCCGGGAGTTTGATGGAGCCTTGGTGCGTAAGGGGGCGATGCCTCTTCATGTTTCGACAGGTGATGAGCGCGCAAGATGGAGCATGCCGATTCCTGAAGCGACTCCCGGGCGTTTACTGCGGGTTATCGTGGGTGTTCGTCAGGGCGGACGCTTGGTCGATGGAGATGAACTCTGGGTGGCGACTCCAGGGGACTCCAGTCCGACGCCCGACTGGGGGACGGCGGGATCAGTGCCAGCGCTGGGCACGATCTTTGCGGGAGAAACGATGAGCTCCTTTGCGCCGTTTGAAAGTCAGCGTGCTGGTATGGACCGCCAAGTCGCAGGTATGGAGTCGCGGGGTAGCGGTGCGGTGCAGCTATGGGTTCAGTGGCCACGGATCGAGACGATTTCCAGGGCTTACGATTGGAGCAACTTGGATGCCTATGTTTCGTATCTGACCGAGAAGTGAATGCCTTTCACGCTGGCTAGCGCCGGAAGTGTTCTCTTTGGCAATAGTCCTTTTTCAAATTGGGGCGACTGGGAGCTCAATCATGAAGGCAAGTTTAAGCTCTGGCGTAATCTGCCGGTTATGAGTCCGGCTTCACTGAATTGGAAGCGAGACGCTCAATCATTTACCTGTCGAATGGTGGAGCGCTATCGGGGGAATCCCTGGCTGATCGGATATGTTTTTATCGGGCAGGGAATGGACAGCAGTATCTTTACGGACCATTTTGATTCGATCACCGATTACGGACCTGCGGCACGAGCGGACTTCATTCGTTTTCTAAAAGACAAATATAGCACGGTGACGGCACTAAATGCCGTTTGGGGCACGCATTGGGACCGCTGGTCTGATGTGCGTTCACCGATGCCGCGCCTTGATCAGGAAGTGAACCTCACTCGTCCTTGGTGTGATTTTACGGCATGGAAGTTGGAGGCATATCGGTCGAGCACGATTGATGTTTTTGACCCTGTGGTGGCCGAGTTGGATCCGAAGCGGGCGATTGTTCACTATGTTGTCAAAACGGGTCCCTTTGAGCATCTGCTCAAGGGGGAGAAACCCTCAACATGGACCGGAGCGGACGGAGCGGGTGAGGACTACCGGATGGGACGCATCAACGGCATCACGGACAATTGGGGGTTACACCGCCAAACCGAATCCCATGATGTGCCGCCAGCGAACATCAGCTATATGACGGATATGGTTTCGCAGACCCTGCGTGGTGACGCCGATCACATCCGATTCAATCTCGTCTGGAACTCTCTTCCGTCGTTATTCGGAACGAAATATCCGGAGAATGTTGAATTGCAGAAGACGTTGAGATGGTGGTCGGGCACGGCTGCTTTGCGTGAACGACTGGCGGCCGCGCAACCTCAGCCGGCCGAGTTGGGTGTGGTGCTTTCCTGGTCGGATATGCTGTATCGTGTGCGTGCCTGGCGCTGGTATGCGATGCCTGCCAGCAGGGCGGATAAGTTGGTGCGTGAGGCAGGGTTTCTCCCTGTGCGTTGGTTGAGTGAGTGGGCTCCGGATCAAGCATGGAAAGGGCTCCGCACTGTGCTGGTTCCCGATGACGCTCTCGTTTGGGACGACGGATTATTGCAACGACTACGGCAGCACGTTTCAGATGGCGGACAATTGGTGGTGTGGGGACGTGCCGGTCAATATGCGTCAGGCGATCAATCTGGTGATTCGCATTTCAGGTGGGCTACCGCGTTGGGGGCGCCGCCCGAGTTACAAGCGAAAGTGCCCACTAAGCTCTCAGAAAAGGGTATGGCCGTGAGTGTGAATACAGAAGCACCGGAAACGAAGCTGACTATAACTCGTAATGAGTCGGGCCGTCCTATGGTAGTGACGTGGACTTACGGTAAGGGGCGGGTGCAGTGGTGTCTCACTGACGAGGCGACGGCATCGGAGGCAGTCGTCACCAAGCTATTGTCTCAAAGTGGGGTTCCCATTCGGGTGAGCAGTTCGGCACCCGAGATCGAAGGTGTCCTGCGCAAGGACGGAGACCGGCACTTGTTGGTGTTAAGTCGGTTCATGGGTTATGGCAAAAAACCGGATCAGGTGCCACTAGAAGCGCGGATCGGCTTACCAAGCCTGAAGTGGGAGGGGACGATCAAGCGTCTACTGCCAGTGGCGGAGGGTGACACTGCGGACATTCCTACATGGGATGAATTTCGCAGAGGATCGGCTAAGGTCGCCTTGCGCACTTCGGAGATGCAGGTGTTTGAGTTAACGCCTGCCAGCAACGGAGCCGTGGGAGAAAACGGTGACCAATCTGATGATCCATTGGCAGATCTACGCTTCGCTGCGGCACCTCGAATCCTGCGTGATTTAAACACGCCTCTACCCGATTCAGTGGGCGAGATTCCCGACGGTGTAACCGTCCGCCAATTGGTCTTCGAATCCTGTGCGGTAACAACGCCTGCAGGACCGGTGACCAATGAAGTGTATGCGGTTATTGCTCGTCCAACCGCCAAGGGACCACATCCGGGACTGCTGTTGCTACATGGTGGGATGGGATTTGCTGAATCAAAGCGGGCGCTCATGTGGGCGAAGCGCGGATACGTGGTTGTGACCTTGGATATTCCGGGGATAGCGGATCCGAAGAAGGTTCCTCATTCTACCGGAGAGTGGACTCAACATCCTTACAGCTATGATCGCTGGCGGGTGAAACCGGTTCTGGCGGACTCGCTGATGTATCAGTCCGTGGCGGCCGCGGTGCAGGCGTTCCGATTGCTCTCCATACAGTCCGACGTCGATTCGACTAGACTGGGCGTGCACGGTATTTCATGGGGCGGTTACATGACTACTATGGTTACTTCGATCATGGGGCCGGAGGTCAAGGCGGCCTTCTCAATCTTTGGATCGGGTCATTACGAAGAGAGTGTTTTTAACGCGCAGTTGCAGAAACTGCCCGTTGAGGAGCGTGCGGATTGGCTTAAGTATTTCGATGCGGAACGGCACGCAAACCGCATTGTTGCACCTTACTTCCTCGCGGCGGCTGCGAATGATTTCTTTTTTTGGCCACCAGCCGTCGAGCACACATTGGCCAAAATCTTCGGCGAAAAAAACCAAGTATTTGCGCCCAACGCGAATCACAAGCTGCCGATTCCAGGCGGGACAACGAGAGATAATTGGCCGGATATGCCGGAGGATTATTTTGCGTATCATCTTCAATCGAGAGGTGATCCGATGCCGCGCGTGGAGTGGGTGCGGACTAAGGGCGACGAGCAACAGGTATGCTTCGAGGTGATTTCACCACGCCCAGTTGTGTCCGCTGGGCTATACTATAGCGATGCTTCGGTTGATTGGACAAAACGTGAATGGAAGCGGGTCGAAGCCAAGAAAGTCACCAATGGTGGCTATGTCGCGGACCTTCCCGTTGACGCAGGTAGGAACATCGATTGTTACGCACTGATCTCTGATGATCGTCCTGTATCGGTTTCAACGCTTATCCAGCGTATTCGTTGATAAGAGTGATTAACCGGAAAAGGGGTTGATGGTTTAGAATATCCATTATTTTTCCAGCAATGTGCAGCATTGGAGGGTGGAACTCATCGCTGAATTAGAATTGGGTAGGGGCGGCTTTAACCCCGTCTGACCAAGCCCATTTTATCCAGCCCTGCCTTCCTGTCTTATTATGCCTTTACGTCGTTATTATACCCCGATCCCCCGTTTTATTACTTTAGTCTTGGTCTTCGTTGCGTTGTCGCTGGGGAGTCGGGCGGCTTTGGGTGACGTTGCTCGCACGGGCGATGATGTGGTGGCGGCGTTTGCGCGGGCGGCGCGTGGCGAGCCGTTGCGGTATGTGGCTATCGGCGGATCAATCACCCAGGCGAGTGGAGACGGCTGGGCGGGCGAGTGGTTGCGTGAACAATTTCCCGAGAGCGCCGTCACGGTGGTCAACTCGGGCATGAGCGCGACGGGCAGTTCGTTGGGCATTTTTCGGGCTGACCGTGACATCATCGCCCATCAGCCGGACTTGGTGGCGATCGAGTATTGCGTGAACGATGGCGGGCTGACCGATAAGGAGGCGATGCGCTATATGGAGACGTTGGTGGTGCGGTTGAAGTCACTGCCGAATCCGCCGGCCATCATCATTGTCGAGGCGGCGGCCAAGGGCGGAGTGAACTTGGAACGTCATCGGCGCGTGGCGCGTCACTACGGTCTTGTTGAAGTGGATATGCAGGCGGCGATGGATGCGAAGGGCGCGGAGGCGTGGGACGAGTATTTCAGTGATAATGTGCACCCGAACAAAGCCGGACATGCATATTACGCCGAGACCATGAGCGGCGTATTGGCGCCGTTGGTGGCGCGAGCCAAGGCGGGGGAGTTGCCGGTTCCGGCTGAGTTGCCCGCTCCGTTGAGCGCCCGGCCGTTGTTGTTGGATGCGCGATTGGTGCCGTTGCAGGGATACAACGCGCCAGGGTGGAAATCGGAGGCGTCGTTACCGTCTTGGTGGAACCGTTTTTTTCAAGGCGTGCTCACGGCGGGCGAGCCGGGGACGGTGCTGCGGGTGCCTGTTCGTGGCACGACGTTTGGAGTTTTCTACGCGATGAGCAAAGACTACGGCTCCTTCTTTGTGAACGTGGATGGTGGTCTGCCGCAGCAGGTTTATACCAACACGCGCGGCGGCTACAGCCTGTGTTTATTGGGGACCAATCTGCCGGCGCGTGAGCATGTGGTTACCGTGGCATTGCCGAAAAAGAGCAATGATGATGCTCGCTCCAACGGGCCGGTGAAACTCGGCTACCTGCTGGTCGCGGGTGAAACCGCTGCCACGCGTGAGGCGAGTCAGCAGGGGGAGTTTTCAGCGGACAAACTGAGCGATATTAAATTCATCAGCTTGGCGGCGGATGCCTGGCAATACACGACGCCGATTCGCGTGGCGGCTGTGGATGGTGCGCCTTCGGTGGATGCACGTCTGGCGTTGTTTAACCCGATTTTCCCCGAGCCTGGTGATGCACATTTCTCGTTCGATAACTTTACGTGGAAGCAGGCGACAGGGGAGGGTGGTCTGGTCGATTTGCGGGTGTTGGCCGGCAGTGATGCGCCCGCGTTGGCCTATGCTCGCACGACCTTGCGGAGTGAGCAGGGTGGGGCGGCGGTCATTTCGTTGGATGTCGATTACTTCGCCCAGCTCTGGATCAACGGAGAACGTGTTCTTGTGCTGGATGGTCCGCACCCGCGCCCGAAGTTTTTCTCGGTCACTCTGCGCTCGGGAGATAACGAAATTTTCCTGAAGACCGCCGCCGGTAGCGCCGGGCACAATTTTCAGCTGCGTATCACCAACCAATAATCCACGGATCCATGTCCCTAAGACTCCATTTTCTCAGAGCAACCGCGCTGGTCTGCTCCCTATTTACGATGACTACTCTGTTGTCCGCATCCGACGCCAAGTTTTTTACTTTCGATCAACGGGCCCGTGCGGGCGAAGCGCTGAGCGTGGTCTTCCTCGGGGGCAGCCTTACATGGGGTGCCCAATCGACTGATCCGCAGACCAAGTCTTATCGTGCGCTTACGTCGCGCAAGCTGGAGGCGACTTATCCGAAGGCGCATTTTCGTTTTGGCGATGCGGCCATCGGTGGCACGGGTTCGCAACTGGCCGCGTTTCGGTTGGAGCGCGATGTGTTGGCGCGTAAGCCGGATTTGGTATTCCTCGATTTTACGATCAACGACGACCCCTACAGTGAGCCTAAGGCCAACCGTTTGGCTTCGTATGAATCGTTGGTTCGTCGCTTGGAGGAGCGAGGCGTGCCTGTGGTTCAAGTGATTCTCCCTTCCAAGCAGGACCTGAATGCCAAACCATCCGCCCGTCCCTTGGACGCGTTGCACAAGGCGATCGGCTCGGCCTACGGCCTGCCGCTCGCGGATGCGGTTGCGCTGGTTCGTCAACGCGTGGCCGACGGCCAGACTACGGCGGATCGGCTTTGGGATTTGCCCGAGGACCGCACGCATCCGGGAGATGCAGGGTATGCGCTTTATGCCGAAGCGGCGTGGGACGCGTATGCGCATGCGGTGGCGACGAAGGCAGTGTGCCGGTTGCCTGCGACCATGATTCACGCCGACACCTATATGACGGTGAATCGTTTTCGGTTGGCGACTTTGTCTGCGTTGCCGGCCGGCTGGACCACCGGAGTGCCTCATCGCAACGCGATCGCTTTCGACTTTGTGTGCTCTCGCTGGATGGACTCGCTGGTGATTGCAGAATCGGGTGCTGCGCCGCTGCGCTTAAAAATTCGAGGAAGTGAAGTGATGCTCTTTGGTGAGCAGACCAAACAATCTGGCAGCTATCGGGTAATCATTGATGGCGGTGAGCCCAAGACTTATACGGCCAAATGCGCCGATGGGAACATGCGCCTCGTCAACCTCATTGCACAGGGACTTTCGGCCGATCAGGAGCATGACATCGAAATCACTCCAGTGCTGGAGCCGGGTCAGGAGTTGCGCATCGAAAGCGTCTGCGTCGCCGGTGCGTCGGCGCAGGTCAGCCTTTAACCGTCATTAGTCCACTAACTTTCCCTCAATTTTTATATCCATGAATCCCGATCACACTTGGTTCAACGAGGCCCGTTACGGTCTCTTCATTCACTGGGGCGTTTACGCCGTCGGCGGCCGTGGAGAATGGTTCCGTAATCGCGAACGCATTCCGCAGGACGAATATGTCCGGCTCTATGCGGATAACTTTCGCGCCGAAAACTACGACCCCGTCGCCTGGGCCGCTCTCGCGAAGGAAGCGGGCATGGGCTATGCCGTGTTGACCACTCGCCACCATGACGGCTTCGCACTGTGGCCGACCAAGACCAGCGAGTTCCACGCCGGTAACATTGGTCCCAAGCGCGATCTCGTCGGTCCTTATGTCGAGGCCATGCGCGCCGCCGGACTCAAGGTTGGTCTCTATTACTCGCCCGCTGACTGGAGTCATCCGGATTATCCGGGTCCGTTCTTCCGCGACTGGCCGGCCGAAAAAGACTGGGCCTCACCCGAAGCTCGCGAGCGCTTCGTCGCTTACTACAAGGCCCAGCTCGTCGAGCTGATGACCAACTACGGCAAGATCGACTATCTCTGGTTCGACGGTTGCATCCCCGACGATCTGCAAAGCGAAGAAGTTAACGCCGAGATGCTACGTCTTCAGCCGCACCTGTTGATCAATGTGCGCAACGGCAAACCTTCGCACGTTGTCATCAGCGAGCAGACCATCATGGCGCCGAAGGATCCGTCGGTGCTCTGGGAAGCCTGCATGACGCTCAACGACAATTGGGGCTGGCATGCCGGTGACCACAATTGGAAGAACGCCGGAGAGATCGTCCGCATGCTTTGCGAAACGGCCAAGGATGGCGGCAACCTCTTGCTCAACGTCGGACCCAAAGCCGACGGCACCATCCCGGCCGAATCCGTGGCGATGTTGCGCGAGGCAGGTGCCTGGTTGGGTCGTAATCGCGAGGCAATCAGCAACTCCGGGCGCAATCCGTTTCCGTGGAACAACTGGGGGCGCGTGCTGGTGAAGGGCAACCGCATCTACTTCGTCATTCGCAACACACCGGGCGCAGAACTCTGCTGGGGCGAGTGCAAGAACCGAGTGCTCTCCGCGCGTTGGCTGGATGGCGGTGCGCCGATCGCCTTTGAGCAGATGGGCGACCGCCTTTATCTGCGCAATCTCCCCGTGCCGATACCTGATCGATTGGCCTCGGTCATCGAGTTGGAAGTCGAGGGAACACCGGAACCGGTCACTCCGCAGACGAGCTTTTGGATTCCCGGGTTAGAGGTGTAAGGGCGTTAGCGCCGAGCAAAGATGTCGGCCACGGGATACGGGATATTGCCGAGCGCGGGCTCGGTCAGCATCTCGTGCGCGGCGCGGATCGACTCGGGGCGGAAGCCGGCTGCGCCGGTTGCGTAGATTTCGACGTTTTGATAACGCGAGTCGACGATCCACAGGCGTGGGGCGCGGCAGTCGGAGTAGAGCTGTTTTTTAAGAACCGTGTCGGTGTGGTGGTCGCCCGGTTGGAGCACTTCGACGGCGAGATAAAGGCGGGTGTCGTCGCGGCGGACCAGGGCGAGGTCGGGGCAGATGTCGGTGCCGGGGCGGAGTTTCAGTGTGGTGCGACGAGGGAGCAACGTGAGCACCGAGTTGGGCGGCAGGTGCGAGGCGACCCAAGCGTGAAGGCGGTCGCAGAGTAACTCGTGCGGGCCGTTGAGCGGGCCGCGAATGAAGGTCTCTCCGTCGATCAATTCCTGATAAGGGTCTGACATGGGGCAGGGGTTATTTTTTGAGCACACGGATCAGCCAGAGCAGGGCGAGGCTTCCGCCGATCGCAAAGCAGACCAGCATCGCGGTTCGGCTGATTTGCGTGAAGACGAACCAACCGAGAAACGCGCCGCCGATGGAGACTGCAAGGTTGAGCGGTAGGCTGGATTTGGAGTTCTTGCCGGCGAACGTCGAAACAAGACCGGTGAGCGCACCGACAACCAACAGGGTAACGAAGAGTTGGAGGTTCATGCGGTGGGTGCGGCGGCGGACGGCGGCACGGTGAGTTTTTGCCAGAGGGCGACGGGGATTTCCTCGGCGCGGTTTTGCGGACTGCATCCGGCAGCGGCGATGGAGGCGAACCAAGTCTGGCCGCCATCGGGAAGTTTGTCGCGCAGGAGTGCGCCGAGTTGTTTACGGCGTTGTTGGAAGCAGGCGCGGATGAGGAGCTTTACCTCGGGAGCGAAGACGAAGGGCGTGGGTTTGCGGACGAGGTTGAGCAGGTAGGACTCGACGTCGGGACGCGGGTGGAAACAGGCGGCGGCGACCTTGTGGCCGGGGGCGATGTCGTAGGCGGACTGGAGAAAGATCGAGATGGCACCGAACTGTTTGGAGCCGGGTTTGGCGGCGTAACGTTGGGCGGCCTCCTGCTGGAGCATGAGCACGAGGTTCGTCGGGAGCGGGCCGGAGAACACGGCGTCCATCCACGGGGTGGAAATGGCGTAGGGGAGATTGGCGACGACTTTAAAGCCGGACCCGGCGGCGGCTTTGTCGGCGGGTAGGGCGGCGAGCGGGTGGTCGACGGCGTCGCCTTCGAGCAGGTGGAAGGTGTTCGGGAAGCGGGGCAGGAGCGTGGCTTCGAGGTAGGCGTGGAGGTGGCGGTCGAACTCGACGGCCCAGAGGTCGGCGCCGGCTTCGAGGATCGCGGTCGTGAGGGTCCCGAGTCCGGGGCCGACCTCGACGACGGTGTCACCGGCGCGCACGCCGGCGAGTTCGAGGGACTTGAGGACGATGTTGCCGTCCACGAGGAAATTTTGCCCGAGCGCGCGCTTGGGGAAGTGGCCGAGTTGGCCGAGGAGATCGCGGGTGGCGGAGGGAGAGAGAGGCACGGGGCGGAATGGTTAACCACTAATGAACACTAATCGGCACTAATATCGGAAAATCAGAGCGCGCGGCGTTTCCATTCTAGTCGCGGTTGGGATCCGAAATTTACCAGGTAGCCGATTCGTTTTTTTGTGGCGCGAAGATAGTTGATTAATTGGGCTTCGTGCTCGGGGAGGAGGGCTTTGACTGCTTTTAACTCGACCACGATTTCATCGATAACGATGAGATCGGCCTCGTAGCTCTTACGCAAGGGTCTGTCTTTGTAGAAGAGCTGGAGTTTGGGTTTTGAGGTATATGGGATGCCTCGTTCGGTGAGTTCGATTTCCAAACTTTCCTGATACACCTCTTCGAGAAAACCATGGCCCATTTCGTTATAGACCTCGAAACAAGCGGCCATGAAATCGTAGCCCTCTTGCTGTAAAGGTGTTTGGTCCGAATTAGTGCTCATGAGTGTTCATTAGTGGTTTCTAAACTCCTCAATGAGGGCGGCGGGGTCGGGGGCCTTCATGAGGGCTTCGCCGCAGAGGATGGCGTGGGCGCCGGCGGCGTGGACGCGGGCGGCGTCGGTGCCGGTGAAGATGCCGCTTTCGCTCACGGCGATGACGTGTTTCGGGAAGAGGGGGATGAGGCGCTCGCTCAGGCCGAGGTCGCACTTGAAGATGGCGAGGTCGCGGTTGTTGACGCCGATGATGCGGGCCTGGTGTTTCACGGCGCGTTCGAGCTCGGATTCGTTGTGGATCTCGAAGAGGGCATCGAGGCCGACGAATTTGGCGGCGTTGTAGAGGGCGGCGATTTCGTCGTCATTGAGGGCGCGGACGATGATGAGGATGGCGGATGCGCCGGCCTCGCGGGCTTGGAGCACCTGAATCGGGTGAACCATGAAATCCTTGCGGATGCACGGGACGGCGGGGCGGTTTTGGCGGAAGAAGCCGGTGACGCCGGTGAGGTCGTCGAGGGTGCCGCCGAAGAATTTTTCGTCGGTGAGGACGGAGAGGGCGCTAGCCCCGGCGGCGCGGTATTTGATGGCCTGGTCGGTGGCGGAGAGGGTGGTGGCGGCGATGGTGCCGGCGGAGGGGGAGCGGCGTTTGATCTCGGCGATCACGGCGAGTTTCCCGTCTTCGCGGCGGAGGGCGGCGGAGAAGGACGGGGGCTTGGGGGCCATGGCGTTGAACGCGGCCAGCTCGGGCAGGGAAACCTCGCGAAGGAGCGGGGCGATCTCCTGACGCTTCCAAGCCATGATCTCGGTGAGTTTGTCGGACATTGTTTGAGGGAACCACGAAACACACGAAACAGACGAAAACCAGACCGGAATTGCAGGTGGGGAGCCTCGGATTGGGACACAGAGGCGGAATGAGGATGCACTGAGCGTCACAGAGGTCGGATTTTTGGCGGCTTGAGACTCATGCAGTGTTCGCTGTGGCAAAGTCCGGGAGATTTTATCGGAAAATTTCCGTGTGTTTCGTGTGTTCCGTGGGCAATTTCCGGCGCATGAGCGCTGTTGAAGACCTTCGCAAAACCATCGCCGCCCTGCGTGCACCCGGCGGGTGCCCCTGGGATCAGGAGCAAACGCATGCCACGCTGACCCGTTGCCTCATCGACGAGGTGAGCGAACTGCTCGATACCATCGACCGTCTCGACAAACCGCACATGCGAGAGGAACTGGGCGATGTGCTGATGCAGGTGATTTTCCATGCCCAACTCGCCGAAGAAGACGGACACTTCAATCTCGAGGACGTGGCGGCCGAGGCCAATGAGAAGCTTGTGCGCCGGCATCCGCATGTATTCGGCACGGGCGACAAGATCGGCACGGCCGAGGACGTCATCGTGAAGTGGGAACAGATCAAGGCGCAGGAAAAGAAAAACGGCCCGGTTCAAAAGGGAGTCTTCAAGGACCTGCCGCCGCGTCTGCCCGCGCTGATGTTTGCCGAGACGGTCTGGAAGCAGATCGAAAAGAAAAACCTGCCGGCCGACGGGATTGTTGATGTCGCTCAAGTGAAAGCGTTGGGCGCGCAACTCGACGACGCGCTGCTTGGCAAGATGCTCTTTGAGATCACCGCCGCCGCGCGCGCCAAGGGACTCGATCCCGAAGGTGCGCTGCGGTTGCACGCCACGCAGGTCATGCGCGATGTCGAAGCCCGCGTCCCAGCCGCCACCGCCTGAACCGGTGCTCACGCGCTGGTGGGTGCCGTTTGCGGAATTCCTCGAAAAGGAACGCCGTTACTCGGCGTATACGCTGCGCAACTACCGACAGGCGTTTGACGACTTCTATCGCTGGTTGAATGCGGCCGGTCTGTGGGCGCGCGGGTTCGATAAACTCACCCTGCGGGACCTGCGCGACTTCGTGATCGAGGCGCAGTCGCGATTTGACCGGCGCACGTTGCACAACCACGTCTCGGGACTGCGGGCGTTCTTCAAGTTCTGGCTGCGACGCGGAGGCGTGGCGCGCAATCCCTTCGTCGGCGTGCCGTTGCCGAAGCTGGAGAAGCGTCTGCCGAAATTTCTCACTGAGTCACAGATGAAACTGCTGCTCACCGGTCCGTTGCGCCTGTTGGAAAACGAGACGCTGGATGCGTTCACCGCGTGGCGCGACCGGTTGGTGATGGAGTTGCTCTATGGCGGCGGACTGCGTGTGAGCGAGCTGACGGAGCTCAACTATGGGCAGATCGATTTCACGAGTGGGGTGGCACGCGTGCTCGGCAAAGGAAAAAAGGAGCGCCTGTGCCCGCTTGGTCGTGTGGCGATGGCCGTGCTCGAAAAGTGGAAGAACGAGTTTGCGCGAGATACGGGGCACACCGCTCCGGTGTTGGTGAATGTGAAACACGAGCGGCTGCCGGTGCGCCAGGTGCAGTTGTTGTTGAAGCGTTATCTGGCACTGGCCGACCTGCCGCTCGACCTGACTCCGCATAAATTGCGACACAGTTATGCGACGCATTTGCTCAATGCGGGGGCGGACCTGCGTCTGGTGCAAGAATTGCTCGGCCACGTGAGTCTGAACACGACGCAGGTCTACACGCATGTGAGCGTGGCTCGCCTGCGCGATGTGTATGCCAAGGCACACCCCCGCGCTTGACGCGACATTACCCCCGAAAAGTGATCAGGCGATAGCTAGAATACACTATGAAAATCTAGGTGTTTATACTCATTTATTACGTCCATTTGGATAAAGCATAGTAATTTACGAAAAATTGAGACATGGGATGCATTCAAGAATTCGAATTTCTGCATGTCGCTTACCACCACTACATCCCAAGCCCGTGCCACCGGCATTATCAGGGTGTTAATTGTTGAAGATCATGTCGCCGTCATCGAGATGATGGTGCAGGTGGTGGAGTCCTTACCGGGCTTCAGCGTTGTGGGAACTGCCGTGGATGCGGATGCCGCCGTAGCGTTTGCCCGCAAGGAACCCGTCGATCTGGTGATTCTCGATCTGGTGATGCCCGGCGTGTCGGGCATCAGCTTACTTAGCGACTTACGACTAATTGCGCCTAGATCGCATGTCTTGGTGTTTACAGGAAATCTAAATGCGACCGCGATCCGCGCTGCGATCTCGGCTGGTGTGTTGGGTGTAGTGGAGAAAATGGCTTCGCTGGATGTTTTCCGGTCGGCGTTGCAAGCGGTGGCCGTCGGGCAGACCTATTTCGGGCCGATGGCAGGGACGCTCGTCAAAGGATTGATCACTGGTGAGAACACGGCCACGCCGTTCAGCACCGTCTCGCTGACCCCACGCGAGCGGACTGTGCTGCGGCATGTCGCGGAAGGACTGAATTCACGGGAGATCGCCAAAAAGCTGGGGCTGAGCATGCACACGGTGATCAATCACCGCAGCAATCTGATGAAGAAAACAGGACTGCACCGCGTTGCCCAGCTCTCGCTCTACGCCATCCAAATGGGCTTGGTGGGTGAGACGACCGCCGGCGGGTGAATATGGATCGGGCGCGCACAACATGGCGCGCCCTTACGGTGACGCTTTTGTTTTCGTAGGGGAGTGGATTGTTGACCCTCCCGCTTTCCATCGGAAACGGGTTTAGCCTACAAACCGCGGATTGCAGACGTCAGGACTTCGCAGGCGCGATCAATGGCGGGACCGTCGTGAGCTGTGCTGATGAAGCCTGCCTCGTAGGCGCTGGGGGCGAGATAAACGCCGCCGTCGAGCGCGGCGCGGAAGAAACGCGAAAAGAGTTTCGCGTCGCCTTTGAGCGCGGTGTCGTAGTCGCGCACCGGCGTGTCGGTGAAAAAGAAACTGAACATCGAACCGCATTGCGGGGTCTGCACGGCGATGCCCTTGGCGGCGCACGCGGTGGCGACCGCCGCGCAGAGTTGGCGTCCGAGCGTGTCGAGGCGGGCGTAAGGATCGAGTTCCTCCAACATACGCAGCGACGCGATGCCGGCAGCCATGGCGAGCGGGTTGCCGCTGAGCGTGCCGGCCTGGTAAACGGGGCCGAGCGGTGCGAGCATGTCCATGATGTCGGCGCGTCCGCCGAAGGCCCCCACGGGCAGGCCGCCGCCGATGATTTTTCCGAGGCAGGTGAGGTCGGGGACAATGGCTTCGCGTTCCTGCACGCCTCCCTTGGCGATGCGGAAACCGGTCATGACCTCGTCGAAGATGAGCACGGTGCCGTGTTTCGCGGTGATCTCGCGGAGATAGGCGAGGTAGCCGGCGTCGGGCATGATGAAGCCGACGTTGCCGCAGTAGGGTTCGATGATGACGCAGGCGATCTGGCCGGGGTTGGCGGCGAAGGCGGCGTCGAGGGCGGCGCGGTCGTTGTAGGGCAGGACGACGGTTTCACGCGCAAACGAGGCGGGAATGCCCGCGCTGTCGGGATGGCCGTGGGTGAGGGCGCCGGAGCCGGCTTTGATGAGGAGCGAGTCGGAGTGGCCGTGGTAGCAGCCGGAGAACTTGATGATCTTGTCCCGTTTGGTAAAGCCGCGGGCGAGGCGGATGGCGGACATGGTGGCCTCGGTGCCGCTGCTGGTCATGCGGACCTTTTGGATGGACGGGACGAACTTCACGATGAGCTCGGCCATCTCGACCTCGTAGGGATTTGGTGTGCCGAAGGACGTGCCGCTTTCGAGTGCGGTGGCGATGGCGGCCTTGATGCGCGGGTGGTTGTGGCCGTGGATGGCGGGGCCCCAGGTGCAGACGAAGTCGATCAACTCGCGACCGTCGGCCGTGGTGAGCGTCGCACCTTGCGCCGACTTTGTGAAGAACGGCGCACCGCCGACGGAACGGAAGGCGCGGACAGGAGAATTGACGCCGCCGGGGATGAGTTGGAGGGCGCGGGCGAAGAGGGAATCGGAGACGGAGGAGGAGGAAGGCATTTTTTTACCGCTAATGTGCGCTAAGCGACGCTAATTAAGGCAACGGAATCAAGCGTGTCCGTGATGCAGGCCGGAGTCTTTCGGGGATAATCGTTATTTACAGGGATCGCCGATTGACCAATCCGCGCAATCTCCGGGTTGCGCCCGGCTGCGGGGGGCGTTCATCGTGGGGTTTTCATGGAAGCTCGCAAAAAACGATTGGTGGGAGTGCTGGCCGTTCTGGTCATCGGTGCGGTGGTGCTCGGATTGCTGGCGTTGCGGGTGGATCTAGGCGCGCAGGTGACGCGGTGTCTCACGGCCGTGCGCGAGGCGGGCGCGTTGGCGTTTTTTGGGGCGATGGTCGTGCTGCCGATGGTGGGGTTTCCGTTGTCGGCGTTTATTTTTTCGGCGGGGCCGGTGTTTGCACCGACACTTGGGGCCGGCACGGTGATCGGCTGTGGCATCGCGGCTCTGGCGCTCAATGTTACGATCAGCTACTGGTTCGCTGCGTTTGCAATGCGGCCGTGGCTGGAGCGGTTGATCGTGTGGTTGGGCTACAAGGTGCCGGTGTTGCCCGCGAATCGGGCATGGGAGGCGAACCTGTTGCTGCGCGTGGTGCCGGGGGTGCCGTTTTTTTTGCAAAACTATGTGCTGGGCATGGCCCGGGTGCAGTTTGGCATCTATCTGCTCGTTTCGGTGGGAGTGGTCTCGGTTCATCTTACCGTTGCGGTGCTGGCCGGCGATGCACTCATGAAGGGTGACCGCACCAAGTTGATTATTGCGGGAGTGTTGTTTGCGATTGTCGGCACGGGGCTGCATTTTCTGCGCAAGCGGCTCATGGCGGTGAGACGCGCCCGCAAGGTGGGGAGCGGAGAATTAACTTGAAGGTGCCGGAGCGCGGCTTCGTCTTGTTCCGCTCCGTCTGTCGTCCATGAACTCCCGGTCTTCATCCACGGTTTTTAACGTATGTTTCGGCGGAGGCGCGCCTGCGACGGCCGCGTGGTCCCTGCCGATTCCCGTTTTGGCAGGCGAGACCAATGAAGCTATCTTCGAGGGACTGGTCGAACTGCCGCAGAGGAAAGGCTTCCGGCTATTCGAGCGTGACGGACTATTGGTGGGCGCGATTGATGTGCCGGCCGAGGTCGACCTGACCGCGCAGTCCCAGCGCATCTATCATACGTTGCTCCAAATCGCCGAGGGTCGTCGGTTGGCGCGGGTGTGGAACTACGTGCCGAGTATCAACGAACCCGATGCGGCGGGGCTGGAAAACTATCGGGCGTTCTGCCTCGGCCGCTCACACGCGTTCGAAGAAAACCTCGGTGCCGTCTACCACGGACATCTGCCGGCAGCCTCGGCAGTTGGCGGCGTGGAGGGACGGTTGTCGGTGATTTTTGCGGCGACGCGCACAGTGCCCGCCCATGTCGAAAACCCCGACCAGGTGCCGGCGTATGAGTATCCGCTGGAGCACGGACCGCGTGCGCCGAGCTTTGCGCGCGCGACGCGAGTTGACGAAGCGGGATGCCGTTATGTGTTCATCTCAGGCACGGCGTCGATCAAGGGACATGCGACCGTGGCGGTGGGCGATCTGACCGGACAAATCGCCTGCACACTGGATAACCTGCGCATCGTTTCACGCGGCTGCGGTCTGGGTGAAAGGTTTGGCGCGGCCGGGGAGTGGACAAGATACTTCAAAGTTTATCTGCGGCATGCGGCGGATTATCCGGCGGCGGCGGCGTTGCTCGACGGCGTGCTTTTCACCGGAACCGACCACGTGACCTGGTTGCTCTCCGACATCTGCCGCGCGGCGCTCTTGATCGAGATCGAAGCGACGCTGGTGGCGGCCGCGGTATAGGTCCGACCGGCCGGACTTGTTTTTACCTCAGTTGCGCGGCGGTGGGGATGATGCAGCGCAGGCCTCGTTCGGTGAGGGCGGCGAGCAGGCGGTCGATGGCGGTGACGCGCACGGAGGGATTCAGTCGCGGTCCTTCGTGCATGAGGATGACGGAGCCGGAACGGACCCGAGGCAGCACGTGGTTGAGGACAGATCCTGCATCGGAAGCGAAGGAGTCGTGACTGCGCACGCTCCAGGCAATGCAGGCGAGACCGCGTGCGGCGAGCAGGGGGCCGAGGAAGGGGCTTTTGATGCCGACCGGTGCGCGGAAACGTGTCGGTCGCACTCCGGAGCGGGCGAACACGGCCAATGCGTCGTCGAGCTCACGGGCGAGGCGTGCGGGTGTGGCGCACCAGAAGGTGCGTTCGGGGTGCGTCTGCGTGTGGTGGCCGATTTCGTGTCCACGCCGGGTGATCTCGGTGACGAGTTCGGGGTGGCGCGCGGCGCGTTCGCCCACGAGGAAAAAGGTCGCCCGGGCACCGTGACGCTCGAGCGCGTCGAGCAGGCGCGGTGTGTCATCGGGATCGGGGCCGTCGTCGATGGTCAGCCAGACTTCCGGACGTTCGGTCTTAAAACAGGTGAACACAGGGACAATGCCCGAGGTTCCGGGAATCAGGAGGTTCCACAACAGCCAGGGGTCGCCGAGGAAAAACAATGCCGTGATCCACGGCAGCGTGAGGGCGTCGCAGAACAGGAGCACCAGCGCCACAAGCTTGAGTGCGACGACCAAGGTGAACTTTAGCCGGATCATGGCGAAGGTTCGGCGCAGAGCCGGAGATTGAGGCGCACCACTAGCCAGCCGAGCAGCGAGCCGGTGAGTGCATCGATAGCCACGTGTTGGCGGGTGGCGACGGTGGAATACACGATCGAGAGACCCCAGAGGACGTTAATCACATGGGCGAGGCACCCGGCGTTGAGGCGACGCAGCACGCGTGCCGCCCAGAAGCAGGCGAAGACCGCGAAGGCGGCATGCAGGGACGGACAGGCGTTGCCCGAGGCGTCCATATCCTTGAGAAAAAGCATGCTCGGGTGGAGCGACCAGTCGATGTTGGAGGGCGGTGTCGTGGTCGGCCAGAGGATGAAGGCCAGCAGGCCGACCGCGCTGAGCAGGGCGTTGCCGAATGCGTGCCCGAGGAGTTCACGCAGGTTCGACATGAACAATGATGGAAGACACACGTAGACCCACAACGTGATGTAGGGAATCAGCGCGAGCGGATGAAATCCGATCCAGTGGTCAAGGGCGGTGAACGGAATCGTGACCGGCGTCGAAAGCGGGTGCCGTAGGATGGTGAAGTAGGCGATGAAGAACGCCGTCATGAAGACGGGAGTGACACTGGCCTTAAGCCAGATGTAGGCGCGCATCCGGCCGATGATCGTGGTCGAGTTGCTCATGGTTTAGCGGATGAGCAAGGCGGTGAGCGCAGCGGAGTCGGGCTTGCCTCGGGCGGTGAGGGGGAACTCGGCGACGATGACGAGACGGCGGGGGATTTTCCACGCGGCGAAATGAGTGCGCAGCAGACCGCGCAGGGCCGCTATGTCGTGCGAGGTGGCGAGCACGGCGGCCAGTTCCTCGGGATTTTGCGGGTGAGGGGCCGCGAAGGCGTCGCGCACTCCGGGGACGGTGCGCAGGGCGCGCTCAAGGTCGGCGAGGTTGATACGGCGACCGGCGACTTTCATGAGACGTCCGGCGCGGCCTTGCAGGACGAGTTCGCCGTGTTCGTTGAGCGCAACTTTATCGGCAGGGGAGAAACCGCCGCGTGCCATCACGGCGGCGCTGGTCACTCGGATGCGGCCGCCGCGCAGCGGGGTGATCGTGACGCCGCCGAGCGGTGTGCCGACGCTGCGGCCGGTGAGCGTGGCTTCGCCGGTGCGGTCGTAGGCGATGCCGCCGGTTTCGCTGGAGCCGTAGAAGCTGTGCGGGGGCAGGTTGAACTTATCGAAGAAGGCGCGGGCGATCTCCGGGGACAGCGGCGCGCCGGCGGAGATGACCGTGCGCAAGCTACCGAGTGCATCGGCGGGCAGGTCGGAGGCGGCGAGGGCACGCAGCAGTGCGGGGACGGCGGGGAACACCGTAGGTTTCCACTTGGCGATGTCGGCGGCGAGCGAGTGCGGGAGCGGAACCCCGGCGCAGACCAGCGGCGTGCCTTGCACGAGGATCGGCATCACGAGATTGCCGAGTCCGTAGGAGTGACCGAAAGGGATGACGGCGAAGTTCACGTCGTCCGGCGTGATGCCCATGCCGGCGCAAACCTGCCGCCCGTCGGCGAGCATCTTTGCATCGGTGAACCGGAGGGCGCGGGGACGTCCGGTGCTGCCGGAGGTGAGCTTGACCAGGCAGGAAAATGTGCGCGAACGACGGAGGCCGGTGACGGCGTGTTCGAGGCGACCGTCGATCCAGGACCACGCGGCGCGGGCGGAGATGGCGAGTTCGCGGTGGGCGGGGGCGGGTTCGGACGAATCGAGCGGCACGGGAGTGGCACCGGCGCGCAGGAGGCCGAGGAAGACGGCGAACCACGCGGTGCCGTTGGGCAGGGCGAAGGTGACGCATTGACCGCCGACGTCGTCGGTAAGCGCATCGCGCCAAGCGCCGGCCTCGGTGTCGAGTTCGGCGCGGGTCCAGGTGCGGCCGCTGGCTGCTTCGGTGAGGGCGGGGGCGGACGGGTTGTCCCGGACGAGCCGGGTCCATGAAGAGATCACGGTTTCGGACATGGTTCGTTGATCGGGGATTTATGGGTCAAGGGCTCAAGCTCGACCATGAGCAGGGCGGTCATGACGATGAGAGCGACGGTGGAGCCGAGGGCGGAGACCACTGCGATCTTGCTGAGGGCAAGAACGCCGAAAGAGGCGGCGGTGGTGAGCGCGGAGAGGCGGATGGAGACGGGCGGGGCTTCCCCGCGACCGGCGTTTTCGGCGGAGAAAATCGCGTAGTTGTGGCTCAAACACACGCCGAGGAACGCACCGAGCAAGTGAAACATGTTGAGGGAGTGTCCGATCAGGCCGAGCACTCCGAAGGCAAAGAGGCACGAGCCGCACGGGATCATGAAAATGCGCAAACCGCGTCGCAGTCCGTAGAGCACGAAGACGCTCAATCCGATCAGTCCGAGTCCCATGAGGCTGAGACGTAGGGCGCTGGCGCGGTAGCGGGCGAAGAGCGTATTGAGGGTTTCGAGCTGGTTGGTGCCGACGGTGCCGAGGGCGGAGGGCGGTTCGGTGCCGGGCGGATGGTCGGCGAGACTCAGGAACCAGGTGGAGTGTCCGCTGGTGAAAAACAACATGCCGAGAGGACCCGTGAGCCGGGCCTGCAAGTCGACGGAAAGGGCGTCATACGCGGGTGGTTGGGACCGGGCGGAAAGCGTGCGCCAAGCTTTAAAAAACGGTTCGAATGACTCGGGGGTGTAGTCGTGTTTTTCGAGGGCGGAGCGCAGACTGGTTTCGAATCCGGCCAGCGCAGCGATGCGGGCAGGGGCGGCTTGAAAATCGGCGGCGGAAGGCAGGATCAGGCCGATACTGGCGAGCGTGGTGTCGGGGAAAGTTGCGGCATGCCACGCGTCGAAGCGTCCGAGACGTTCACGGGCCTCGGCGAGGGAGTCGCCGCGCGTGATGTAAACCGAGTGGCCGGGTTGGTCGCCGAAGAGGGCGCGGAGGGCATGGTCGTTCGCGTCGAGCTCGGTGTTGGGCACATCGAGCTGGTGGATGTTGTCCTTCCAATGCAGCAGCCACGGACCGGTGAGCGTGATGGCGAGAGCGATGATCCCGAGTGCGCGCACGAACGTGGTGCGGCGACGGCCGGACCGGCGCAGCGTGAAGGCGCGCGCCTCAAGATACGGATAATCGAGCTGCGCGAAGTAGAGGATGGCGGCGCCGAGGGCGCTGATCAGTCCGGCGCTGACGAAGACGCCGAGCTGGCGGATGAGCGGAAGCTCGGAGAACAGCAGGAACGAAAAGCCGATGACCGTGGTGAGGCAACTGGTGAGCAGGGGCTTGATCAGGCGGGCGAGTTTTTCGCGATAGTGTTCGCCCTCGCGCAACGCGGGCTGGAGGTAGAGATAGAAGCCATAATCGACGGCTACACCGGTGAGCAGCGCGCCGACCACGAAGACGAGGATGTGCACGCGCTCGAACGCCATGGTGACGGCGACCCAGCCGCCGAGCAGCGAGAACAGGATGACCGGCACGAGGTGCAACGCCTTCCAGGCGCGGCGCACGAAGACCACGGCGACCGTGAGCACGGCGAGCAGGGAAAGGATGTTGAGCCACGACATTTCGGCGCGGATGCGCGCTTTGCTGGCGGCGGCGAAGCGGTTGACGCCGGTCCACTCCAAGGTGACTCCAGGATGCGCGCCGCGCACCGTGGCGAAGGCGCGATCGATCACGGCGAAGACGGGATCCTGTCCGTCTTCGGAGAGCGGCGACACGGCGAGCCGGGCCCAGACGAGGGCCTTGCCCTTGGCCGCGCCAGAGGAGGCGGGCGACAACGCCTGGGAGTTGAGCGCCAGCGTGGGCACGAGCAGGAGCGGATCGCTCAGGATGACCTCTTGGAACGCGGCGGCCTCGGGACGGAGCAGAAACGCGTCGAGCGAACTCACCGTCTGGTTGGCGAGCCAGGCGGAGCGTTCCACCTCGGGGCGGCCGGTGGCGGCGAACGCCTGGTCCTGTTTGGCGAGCCACGCGGGCAGGAGCAGGTCGAGGCGGCGTTCAAAGAAGAAGGTGCCGAGCGCGTCATTGGCGGCGGTGTTGCGCAGCGGCGTGACCTCGGCGAAGAGCGGAGAGGTGCGCAGTTCGGCGGTGAGTTGTTCAGCGGCCTCGTCGGGCGCATGGTCGGCCGCGGCGGGATCACTTAACGCCAGCAGCACCACGCGGGCCTGGCGTTCGTCGGACAAGGAACGCAGCAGGGTGATCTCGGGCGAACGCTCGTCGTTGGGGACGAGATCGATGACGTTGGTGGAGATTTTTTTCGCGTAATCGAGGTGCGACAACCAGACGAGTCCGAGAATGCCCAGAAAAAGCAGGAGGATGCGCGCGCGGATTTTCTGGGCTTGGGGTTCCATGCGTGGCGGAGGCGGGTCAACGAGTGGCGTCAGCGGAAAAATCGGGCGAGTTCGTCGGCGCTGAACGTCACGCCGGTGGCGGTCTCACCGATGATGATCTCGACGCGCTGGGAGCTGGATTTGCGCATCTCGATCCTGCGCACGAGTCCGGAGTCGCCGGTGACGGTGATGGGATTGAGCACGCCGGAGAGCGGACCCGGACGCGGGACGAAGGTGAAGCGCCAGAACTCGCCATCGCGGGCACCGTAGAGGTCGAAGTTTTTGGCGAGTTCGACCAAATCGAAACGCAGCACGTGGAGCAACGCGGTGGTCGCGGCCTGCGCGCGGGGATCATCGGGCAGGTCGCGACGGCGGCCTTTTTCGTCCTTCATGAAACCGCCCTTGTCGTCGATGACCATGAGGCGGTCGTCGGGCGTGAGGTAGTGGAGGCTGAGTCCACGCACGGGATCGAGACGGATCTCACCGGTGAGCTTGGTGAAGTTTTTGCGGAAGGGATAAAACCGGTGTTCCTCGAAGTTGGCTTTGAGCGGAGGCTTGGCCTTCAAGTCGGCGAGGACCGGTTGCCAGTCGGCGTCGCTTTTGCCGGGGATGATCTGGTTTTCGGCGGTGGCGATGTCCTCGGGGAATTCCGCGTGAAGGAGGACTGCGGGAGCGGCGAGGAGGGCGAAAAGGAGGGAAAGTCGTGTGATCATGCGCGTTTGCTTAAACGACGGACAGCGGGCCAGCGCCAAAGTAACAGCTGGGCGATCAGACGGGTGTGCAACCATACCATTTTCACGTTGTCGCGGAGGTAGTGAAAGTGGGAAACGCCGCCGTCTGCCTTGGCGAGATAACGGCAGGGCGCGGGGATGTTCAGCGTGGGCACGCCGGCCCAGACCATGCGCACGGCGATTTCGGGATCGAAGTCGAAGCCGCGGGCGGCGCGGGTCTGCGCCAGCGCGTCGCGCAACGCGGCGGTCGGATACACGCGGAAGCCGAACAGCGGGTCGCCGATAAGGGTGTCGCTGAAGGTTTCGAAGTGGACGAGACCGACGCTGAGTTTACGGCCTTGCAGGCGCTCGAACGGCACCTCGGGTCCGAAGACGGGCAGTCCGAGCACGAGCGCGGCGGGGTTGGCCTGCGACGCGGCCATGAACGGCTCGATGTGAGTGGCGGGGTGTTGTCCGTCGGAGTCCATCACAAGCAGATGCGTGAAGCCGGCGGCGAGCGCGGCCTCGGCGCCGGTGAGCACGCCGGCGCCCTTGCCGCCGTTCTTGGGACGGTGGATGACGCGCAAGGCGGGCTCGCGGGCGGAGAGGTCATCAAGCGTGCGGTCGCTGCCGTCGGTGCTGCCGTCGATTACCACCCACACGGGGCTCCAGTGACGCAGCGCTTCCTCGACCGTGGGAAGGAGGCGGGGACCGGTGTTGTAGCTCGGGATGAGCACGAGATGGGAAGTGGAAGGAGTCATGCGCTGGAGGACGGCGAAGGTATGGTTCTTTCTCTTTCCTCTTTATTTTAATCTTTCGTCAGGCAGTTCGGAGGGAGATTCATTCGGAGGGAGAAAGAGAAAGATTAAGAGGAAGGAGAAAGATGTCGGAGGTCAGGAGGGGGTGGCGTCAGCGTGGCCTGGAGGTGCGCGGCGAGGTATTGGGTCAACGCGGAGGGGTTGTCGAAGCGGTCGACGGGGATGAGTTCATCGACGGTGAACTCAACCCAGCCGGGCAGGGGCGGCAGGTGCCACCAATCGTGGTCTTTGCGGGCGAGCAGGGGGCTGGAGCGCACGCGGATGACCTGCACGGGGGATTCGGCGCGTTGGGCGATGAGGGCGAAGCCGGGCTTGAGCGGATTGAGCACCTCACCCTGAACGGTGCGGGTGCCTTCGGGGAAGATCAGCAGCGACTGGCCGGCGGCGACGCGCGTGGCGGCGTCGCGGATGAGATCGACACCTTGGTCGCCGGACACATATCCGCTCATGAGCGCGGCGGGGGCGATCACAGGATTGCGCAGGAGGGCGGGTTTGAAGATGCACACGGCGTCGGGCAGCCGGGCGAGGAGGAAGGGTGCGTCGAGCAACGACGGGTGGTTGGCCACATACACCGTGCCGGTCGGCAGCGGGCGGTCGAAACCCTTCCAGGTGACGACCACCACGCCGGAGGCGTGCATCCAGCGCAGCCACAGGTCGAACATGAAGCGCGTGCAGCGGCGCGCGCGACGGCCGAAACGTTCACGGTCGGGGACAAGCAGCAAGGGCACGCACCCGATGTTGAGTGCGAGTCCGCCGAGTCCGAACAGCACCCACGAGAAATAATACGCGAAGGGCAGCCAGAGGTGTTTGCGGAACCACGTCATGCGGCGGGGGCCTCCGCATTGAGAGGAATGAAGTTGAACCACCAATACGGATGGGTGCGGAGCATCGCCTCGATGCGGGAGAGAAACGCCTGAAAGTGGGCGTGGGCGTTGGCGAGGTTTTCGGCGCGGCTGAGGCCCGCATCGGGGAACCAGCGAGGCGAGCCGTGGACGATGGTTTCACCGGAACGCCCCGGAACGCCGACGGTGAGCAAGACCGGTTTCTGGAAAATCAGGGCCAGGTGGTAGATCGTGAACGGAAACAAGCGGCGTACTCCGAGGAATTGGAACGTCTCGGTCTTCGAGCTGAACTCCAGGCGGTCGCACTTGAGCGCGACGGTGGCACCGGAGGCGATGGCTTCCTTGATGGGGAAAAGCGGATTTTCGCCCTGGTTGACCCAGATGAACGAAACCCAGTTGGCGAATTTTTGACCGAGACGGTCGGTGTCCGCCGAGTTGCCCACGCGCAGGCGGATGATGGCGACGCGGCGGCGTTCCTGTCCGCCGAAGAGGAAGCCGGTGAGGTCGGAATCGGCGAAGTGAAACGTGCCGAGCAACGCGGTTTCGTCGGTGGCGAGGAACGCCTTCAGGTCGGTCGCGTCGTCGGCGAGCACGCCGCGGTGCGCGTGTCCGTTGGCGACGCGGATCTTGAGCATGAGCGCCTCTTCGAAAACGAAGAAGTGGCGGAACACTTCGCGCCGCGTGGGCTCGCGTCCGAGCACGACGCGCAGGTAGTCGCGCGACTGGCGGCGTTGTTCGCGCATGTTGAGCAGCGCGATCCAGGTGCCGGCGGCGCGAGCCGGACGGTAGATACATTCCGGCACGAGGCGGTCGGCGATGCGCAGGAACCCGTAGCCCCAGCTCGGGCCGGGATTGCGGGCGGGACGGGTTTCGGATGCGGCCGGTGCGTTCATAGCCATTCGATCATGAGACGGCGCGCGGGCGCGACGAATCCGTCGAACGGGCGGCGCGCATGCAGCGTGTCGAAGAAACCGGGCAACGTGAGCGAGCCGGTGGCGCCGTCCGCGACGGCGTTGAGCGTGACGCGGGCGAGGGCGTTGTCGGGCGAGGTGGAGAGCGCCAGCGCGAAGGCGAACGTGCGGTCACTGGCCGCGTTTTGAGCGAGCAACCAGGTGCCGCGTTCTTCGCCGCCGCACAGAATCGCGCGCGGGGTGTCGGCGAGCAGGGCGACCTGCAGGGCCTGCGCAGGCAGGTAGTCGCCGCCCGTGAGCGGGAAGAACTGGCGGATGGATTGCTGGCGGATGATGAGCGCCTGTTGCACCGCGCTTGGGTGAATCGACGTTTGAAACAGCGTGGGACTGGCCGAGGGAAAACTGTCGAGGTAGTCTTCGAGTGCGCGTGATTCGGCGTAACCGGAGGCGTAGACGAGCGTGTCGGTTTCCACGGGCGCGAGCGGTTCGAGCGCGGCGCCGACGAGCAGGCCGAGCTGTGTCATGCGGCGGGTGGCGTTGCGCGGGAAACGCGTTTTTAGCCGCTCGCGGGTGGTGGCGGATTCTTCGAGGCCGGGGTCCTCGGTGCTGAGGGCGGTGATCCAGCGTTCAAGCATGGGAGAGAAGGAGCGCGGCGTGCGCGCCACCGAAGGCGTTGCTGGTGCAGAGGGCGCCGTCGAAGGCACCGAGATCGACGGGCGCGAGCGCCACGTCGGGGGTGAACGACGGGGCGGCGCCGCCCACGGTGCCGGGGGCGCGTCCGCCGCGGATGGCGGCCGTGGCGATGGCGAGTTCAACCAATCCGCAGCTGCCGAGTGTGTGGCCGAGCGCGCCTTTCCACGAAACCAGCGGGGCACCGGGGAAGTGCCGGCCGAGGGTGTTGGCTTCGAGGCGGCCGGCCTCGATCGTGCCAGTGCCGTGGCCTTTCAACCACAGGCGGCGTCCGTCGGTTTGAGCAAGCACGGGGGCCAAGCAGGCTTCGAAACCGGAACCATCGGCCTGGTTGGCGGTGAAGTGGTGCATCTCGTTGTGCAGGCTCTGGGCGGTGATCGTGAAGTCACCGCGGTCGCGGGTGAGCACCGCGAAGGCGGCGCCGTCACCGAGCCCGATCGAGCCGGTGGCGCCATCGTGGTAAGGGGCGGGAAACGAGGCGTTGAGGATTTTTAACGAGTGAAAACCTCCCGAGACGAAGGGACTGATGAAGTCGAAAGAGAATACCAGCGCCTCGTCGGCCAGCCCCGCCGCCAGCGTGCGTGAAGCCTGCAGCACGCCGAGGTGGGCCGACACGCAGGCGTGGGAAAACGTGGTGACATCGGGACCCCAGCCAAGCTCGCTCGCGATCCAGTCGATGCAGCGGAACGGGGTTCCGTGGTCGAGATGAGCAGGGTTACCCTCACGTCGGAATGCATACAGGCTGCCAACGCCGAAATTGCTGCTGGTGACGAATACTGGACGGCGCGGCGAGCCCCAGCCCTCGCCGGGGATGCGTTGCGCGAGAGCGCGAAGCTGCACGATCCATGAAGGCGGCAAGGTTTCGTCGAAGGCGCGGTCTTGGCAGAGCGCGAGCGGCACGAGGTCGCCGCCGTCCCGGCCGAGCACGGGCAGGGGGGCAAGCGCGCGGCGGCCGTCCAGCATGGCGGACAGGGAGGCGTTTTCATCTCCAAAGGCGGTGAGCGCGCCGCAGGCGGAGAGGTGGATGGGCGGGAGGAGGGCGCTCATGGTCGGTGGATCTTTCTTCTTTCTCTTAATCTTTCTCTTTCGTCAGGGAGTCGGAAACAAAGCGGAGAAAGAGAAAGATTAAGAGAAAGAAGAAAGATTAGGCCGGCAGACGGGAGGGATCGGCGTGTGCGCGGATGTAGGCGGCGAGGGACGCCATGCTCGCGAGGGCGATGCGGGACTCTTCGCTGCTGGCGATCTTGATGCCGAATTCCTTTTCGAGGCGCACGACGAGCTCAAGCGCGTCGATGGAGTCCAAGCTGAGGCCGCCGCCGATGAGCGGTTCGTCGTCAGGGATGTCGGCGGGAATGACGTCCTCGAGGCGAAGGGTTTCGACGACGAGGGTCTTGAGTTTGATGAGGAGCGGATCGGGCATGAAAGATGGATTTAAGGTGTCAGGCGGTCGTTGTCAGGCCAGCGGAATCGATCTGGCGGAGAACATGGCAGACGTTGCTGCCGCCGAAGCCGCTGCTGTTGTTTAGCACGAAAGAGGGACGGGCGGACACGGTGTCGCGGGGAAGGTTCAGTCCTTCGCACGTCGGGTCGGCGTTTACGAGGTGGGCGTTGCCCGGTATAAAACCCTCGCGCAATGCCAGCGCACAGAAACCGGCTTCCATTGCGCCCGCCATCGAGAGGCCGTGGCCGGTGAGTCCCTTGGTGGAGCTGATCGCAGGCCGTGCGCCGGCGTCGGCAAACACGGTGCGCAAGGCGAGCGCCTCGGCCCGGTCGCCGACCGGAGTGGAGGTGGCGTGGGCGTTGACGTAGTCGATCTGAGCCGGTTCGACACCGGCATCACGCAGCGCGCGGCGCATGGCCTCGCGCAAACCGGCACCCTCGGGGTGGGACGTCGCGACGCTGTGGCCGTCGGAGGCCTGACCCCAGCCGACGAGTTCGGCGTAGGCGGTGGCGCCGCGTTCGCGGGCGAGCGCGGCGTCTTCGATGATGAGGACCACCGCGCCGCCCGTGCCGACGAAGCCGTCGCGGGCGGTGTCAAACGGACGCGAGGCCGACGCGGGGTCGGCGTTGACCGAGAGGGCACGCATCGGGGCGAAAGGCAGGAGGGTGTCGGCGTTGAGATCCTCGGCTCCGACCACGATCATGCGGCGCTGGCGTCCGAGACGGATCTCGTCGATCGCGTAGCCGATGGCGTGGGACGAGGAGGCGCAGGCGGAGACGAAACCCGCGACCGCACCGGTGATGCCGTAGTGGGCGGCGAAGTTGAAATTGAGCGTGCCGGCGATGGAGCTGACCACGCCCATGGGATTGCCGCGCTCGAAGTTGTTGGCGTGCGCTTGGGCGAGGTTGTGGTGCAGCATGAAGGCCGAGCCAGCCGAGGCGCAGAACAGACCGGTTTCGCCGTTGACGAGATCGGCCTTGGTCAGGCCGGCGTCGGCCAGGGCCTGCTCGATGGCGCAGAAGGCATACACGCCATGGGGAGCGAGACTACGGAGGGTTTCACGCGGAAGATCGTAGCGCGCGGGCCATGTCCAGTCGCGCCAACTGGGAGACTCGACCAAGAACTCGCGCACCGGTGCGGTGACTGTGACAGGCACGCGCGGGTTGTCGCAGAGCGGATGGACGGCCATCCCGTGGCGTCCGGCCCGCAGGCTGGCCGAGACGGAGGACGCGTCGTTGCCAATACTGGTGATGAAGCCGAGACCGGTGATTAAGACGGAGCGAGACAAGGGTGGTGGGCGAGGGTGGACCGGCGTCGCGTTTTAGGACGACTTGGCGGAGTCGACCTTGGAGCGGATGAAGACACGCAGTTCGCCGACCGAACTGATGCGCATCAGCTCTTCGTTGGTGATCGAAACCCGGTAAAGATCCTCGAAGAAGAAAACGATCTCGGCGAGGGCGAGGGAATCGAAACCAAGGTCGTCGATCATGCGGGCGGAGTCGGGCAGGACGACGGCCGGATCGCCCCGCAACTGGGCCGGTTGATAGTCGCGCACGACCGCGAGCACGACGGTGTCCAGAGCGTCCACGTCGCCGGTGGTAAGGAACCGTTCATGCGCGCTGCGCACGTTGGAAGGAAATTTGGCCAGCGGGTTGGAGGGCTTTGGGCCGGGTTTGGAGGCGGGCGAGGGCGTGGAATTTTCAGCCATGTTAAAAAATCGGAGGGAAAGATTAGGGAACACTTGCCGGCATGTTGGCGATAGCGGTTTTTAGAATTGGTGCCGGGGCATTGGTGGGGGCAGGAACCTGTGGCGTGATGAACCAGCTGCGCCAGCCTTCGGTCAGTTCGAGTCGCAGGTAGGCACCGGCGGCGACCAGCAGACGCAACGGCAATGTCCAAGTGAGCTCGTAGCTTCGAAATCCGTAGTAGCGTCCGTGATTGCGGTGCCCCCAGACTCCTCGCGCCATGCGCGTCTTGCCGATGGAGGCAAGGCGTCGGTTGTAGAACGCGATGAGTTTGTAGGGGAGGGTGGAGTTTGGGCCGGAGAACGACGGTGTTTCCAAGGCGGTCGCTCCGAACTTAAAGGGGTGCCAGACTACGCCGAGGTAATACAGGCCGAGGTCCAATCGGAATGCCAAGGTCATGAGCTGGTGGTCGCCCATGTAGTAATATTTGTCCTGATAAATCGCACGAAACCAGCGGTCGTAACTGGTCGTAAAGAGGGTGTTGTGGCGGGCGATGCGCGGGGCCTTGGGGCGTCCGCGCAGGCTGCCATCCACGAGAGCGGCGGCGGCACAGGCGGTGTAAGCGATCCAGTCCATGCCCGGCGAATAAAACGGATCGATGAATCCGGCGGCGTCGCCCACGAGCACGAAGCCGTCGCCGGCAAACGTGGTCGAGCGGTAGGCAAGATTGCGGCGCAGGTGCACGTCGCCTTCGCGCCAGGACGCATCGGCCAGCATCTCGCGCGCGACGGGGTGTTCCATGAGCAACGTGCGCAGGCGGGTGCCGACGGATTCGCCGGGCGGCAGATCGACGAGGCGTTGGTCGAACACGACGCCGACGCTCACGTCGCCGCCCTTGAGCGGGATCATCCACGCCCACCAGCCGCGACCGACGAGGTGGTTGGTGGCGGTGAAACGCAGGGCATGGGTGCGTCTCGAAAAGGCGGGAAACTTCTCGGCGAGATCACGCGAGTCCCAGTTTTTGACACCGGTCCAGCGGCTCCAGACGGACGCAATGGGGTGTTCGGTGTTGGGCTCAAGCCAGCCGTTTTTGCGGGCGAACAATGCGACCACGCCGGAAGCGTCCACCACCCAGCGGGCGGTTTCAACGCCCTCGGCACCGGTGTCGTCGGCCCAGGCGATGCGTTGCTGCTCGCCGGCAGCCAGCGTGACCGAAGTCACCCGCACAGGACGGCGGACCACCGCTCCGGCGGCGGCGGCACGGGCGAGCACCTCCTCGTCGAGCACCGCGCGGTCCACTTGATAACCGGGCAGACGGACGTTGTAGCCGGGGCCGGTTTCGCTGCACTCGTCGAGCGCGTTGGCGTGTTCGTTGTGAAACCAGAAACGCAGGCCCTGTTTGACCAGGTGGTGCTCGTGGAGATGCGCGGTGAGATCGAGCACGCGGCCAAGAAAGTAGCTGCTGACCTCGACGGTGGATTCACCCACGCGACGTTTGAAGTGGTCGTCGCGCTCAAGGATGAGCAGGCGCAGGCGCGGATTGCGTTTTAACAACAGGCACGCGGTCGAGGCTCCGGAAAATGCGCCGCCGACGACGATGACGTCCCACGGGGAATCCGGAGTGGCGGCGTTGTTTTTCATGCGGTGGATGCAGCCGGGCTGCGCAGATCAGGGACGAGGGTGACGCGACGCTGAAATTTGCAGACGAGGAGAAAGATCTTGAAGCGCCACCAGAGCGACCAGTTCAACTGGCAGTGTCCCGCGACGATGGAGGTGATGCCGGGGCCGAGGTTCATGGGCGGGTGCTGGCACATGAAGACGGAGAAGCTGTGGTTGTCGTAGAACGCGGCGATGAGCTTCTGGAAGACGGCGGAGTTTTTCTTGATGGTGCGGGTGTAGCGATCACGTTCGCGGTTCGTCAGTGTGCGTCCGGTGCGGTGGGCGCGGAGGATGATTTCGGAGGCGAGCTTGGCCGAGTGGCAGGCCATATAAACGCCCGAGGAAAAAATCGGGTCGAAGAAACCGCCTGCATCGCCCGCGAGCACGAAACGAGGGCCGGCGAGTTCGCGACGGAAGTAGGTGTAGTCCGAGGTGACGTGAAACGTGAGGACCGGCGAGGCACCTCCCATGAGCTCGCGGAGTTTGGGGGTTGCGGCGACGGTCTGGTTGAAAAGTTCGGCTGGCTCCAGACGGGCGGCGCGCATCGCCTCGACTGTGGTCACGAGACCCACGGAGGTGCGCTCGGCGTCGATGGGGATGATCCAGAACCAGCCGTTGGTCAGGCGCACGATCACGGTGTTTCCGGCGGCCATGCCGGGTGCGCGGGCGACGTGGCGGAAGTGGTTGTAGATGGCGATGCGTTTGGGGAACGGCGAGGGCTCGAGGCGACCCTTGAGCTCGTTGGGAAAAAAATGATCGCGACCGCCGGCGTCGATGACCCAGCGTGCGGTAATCTCGGACTGGCCTTCGGCGGCATCGAGTTCGACGCGGTGTCCGTCGGCATCGGAGATGACTGCGCGCACGGTGACCCCGGTGCGCACCTCGGCTCCGGATTCCCGGGCGTGGTCCAGCAGGATCGAGTCGAAGCGGGCACGCTCGACCTGAAACGTGCTGTCGAGGCCGGGCACGAGACCGGTGGAAAAGACGACTTCTTTCGTGGCCGAACCGTCGGCGAGGTGGAAGCTGGCGCCGTATTTGGGAATGAAGCCGGCGGTTTGGATCTTCGGCCAGACACCGATTTCGCGAAGCAGTTCGTTGCCGTGAGGCAATAAGGATTCGCCGATGCGGAAACGAGGGAAGAGTTCCTTCTCGATGACGACGGTGCGCAGGCCCGCGACGGCCAGCCGTGTCGCCGCCGAGCTGCCGGCCGGGCCGGCACCGATGACGATGACGTCGTAGTCGTGGGTGGGCATATTTACGGATTTAACCACTGATGAGCACTGATGAACACTTGTTTGGAACCCGGATCATCGGCTCAGCTCACGTATTTCTGGACGATGGGGATGCGGCGGCCGACGCCGAAGGCGAGGGGGGTGATCTTCAGGCCGGGGGCCATTTGCTTGCGCTTGTATTCGTTGAGATCGACCTTGCGGACGATGTCGTTGACGACCGCCTCGGCGAAGCCCTGCGCAACGAGATCGCGGCGCGAGAGGCCTTCCTCAACGTAACCGCGCAGGATCGCGTCGAGCACATCGTAGGGCGGCAGACTGTCCTGGTCCACCTGGCCGGGACGGAGCTCGGCGCTCGGGGGTTTCTCGATGGTGTTGACCGGGATGATTTCGCGCTCGCGGTTGATCCAGCGGCAGAGGTCGTAAACCTGCGTCTTGAACACGTCGCTGATCACGGCGAGTCCGCCGCACATGTCGCCGTAGAGTGTGCAATAACCGACCGCCACCTCGCTCTTATTGCCGGTGGTGAGAAGGAGTGCGCCGAATTTGTTGGAGAGCGCCATCATCACGACGCCACGCACGCGGGCCTGGATGTTTTCCTCGGTCACGTCGCGTCCGCGTCCGGCGAAAACCTCTTCAAGCGAAGTCTCGGCGGCGGCGACCGTGTCGGCGATGGCGATCGTCTCGAAGCGGATGCCGAGGTTGCGCGCGAGATCGCGGGCGTCGTCCTTGGAGTGTTGCGACGAAATGGACGACGGGAGGGAGACGCCAATGACGTTGTCCGCGCCGAAGGCTTCGACGGCGAGTTCGGCGACGAGCGCGGAATCGATGCCGCCGGAGAGGGCGATGAGGGCTTTTTTGAAGCCGCTCTTGTGGGCGTAGTCGCGCAGGCCGAGGACGAGCGCGGCGTGGATGTCAGCCAACTCGACGGATGGCGGAGTGGTGTTCGACGTGACGGCGGCAGGCGGGACGGGTGCGAGGTGGGTGGCTACAACCTCGAAGACGGCTGAAGTCGGCGCGAAGGCGGGGAGACGTGCGGTCACGAGGCCTTGAGCGTCGGCGATGAGACTGCGGCCGTCGAAGATGAGCTCGTCGTTGCCACCGATGGCATTGACGTAAACGACCGGGCAGCCGAGCTGGCGGGCGGCATCGGTGACGAGTTGTTCACGCAGGTGGCCCTTGCCGTGGTGCCACGGACTGGCGGAGAGGTTGACCATCAGATCAAGCTGTTGGCCGGCGAGCCAGCCGAGCGGCTCGAAGCGGTAGAGGTTGCGCGGCGCGAGTTGCGGATGGGTCCAGATGTCCTCGCAGATGGTGATGCCGATTTTTTTGCTGTTGAGGGTGACGACCGAGGGCGGGGTGGGGGCGGGCTCGAAGTAGCGGTCTTCGTCGAACACGTCGTAGGTCGGGAGGAGGCACTTGCGGGCGTGGCTGACGACGCGGCCGTTTTGGCAGAAGGCGGCGGCGTTGAAACAGCGGCGTCCGGTCTCGGCCGGATTGGTCTCCACGGTGCCGATCAACGCGGGCACCTCGCCGGTTTCGGCGGCGATTTCGGCGAGGACGGTTTCGACGTCGGGCACGAAACGGCGTTTAAAAAGAAGATCGCGCGGGGGGTAACCGCACACGACGAGCTCGGGAAACACGACCAGTTCCGCGCCTTGGGCGACGAGCGAATGGTAGGCGTCAACGATGAGCCGGCGGTTGCCGGAAAGGTCTCCTACGGTGGTGTTGAGCTGGGCGAGTCCGATGCGCATGAGGGAGGTGGTCGGAAGAACATTGAGGGGTGGGGGCGCGCTGACAACCCACAAGGCGCACTTGCGCAAGATGGTTGGGCCGCACAAACAAGGCGGCATGCCTCAACCGCCGCTCATCCTTGCCTCCGCTTCGCCCCGCCGTCGTGAACTGCTGGCCGGGCTGGGCGTTGCGTTTGACGTGATCACGGCGCAAGTCACGGAGCATGAAGAGTCCACCACCGATCCGCGGGTCATGGTCGCCCACAATGCCGCGCTCAAAGCCGACTGGGTGGCCGAACGGCATCCGCAGGCTTGGGTGCTCGGGGCGGACACCACGGTGTTCATCGACGGACATGCGCTCAACAAACCTTCCGACGGTGCCGAGGCGCGGGCGATGTTGCGGCGTTTGAGCGGACGCACCCACACGGTGTTCACCGGCATCGCGTTGCGTCAGTTGGCTGGCGGCGTGCGCATCGACGAAGGCGTGGCCAGCGAGGTCAGCTTGCGAGTGCTCGACGAGGTGCTGATCGAAGCCTATCTCGCGAAGGTTTACACGCTCGACAAGGCCGGTGGCTACGGAATCCAAGACCACGGGGAACTCATTGTGGCGAACTATACCGGCTCGCTGACGAATATAATCGGGCTACCGGTCGATGAGACGAAACAACTTTTGACTCGTTGCGGTCTGCTCAAATCCTGAAACCACACCGCTTCTTCATGATCCAGCCTCCGTCCCAGTCCGCTCCGCCGCCTCCTGCCAGGCGTTCCGTGCGGCCGTGGTGGTCGTCCAATCCCGATGCGCGTGCCGTGCAGATCGGTGTGGTCGTCACGATTCTTGTGCACGTGCTGTTGCTGGTGCTTGCGCCGAAGATCGAGCAGATGATCAACGAGGGCGATAATGCCTCCACCGCCGATGCCGACTGGCAGTCGCGCGAGTTTCAGGTGGATTTCGTTCCTGCCGAGCAACCCGTCGCCGAACCGAAGGTGAACCTTCCCCAATTCGTCGAGGCGAATCCTGCCGTGCCCGACAACGCACCCGACAAAACCGATTTCGTCGCCGCGCAAAACCAGCAGGTCGCCCAGGAAACGCCCACGCCCAACGGCAAGAGCGACGCTCCGGCCAGCAAAGGCGATCCGGCCACTGATTCCTCTGCCATCGTGAGCGGCATGCAGGCCGACCCGCAGCGCGCCGTCCGCCAGCCTCCGCCTTCCAACGAGCCCGAGACGCCCGAGCAGGAAGCCGCCCGTCGTGCACAGATCCCGTTGCCCGGTTCGGAGAAATTCGAAGGCGAAAACACCGACGGTCTCGGTTCCAATGTGGGCAAGTCTGTGCCCGGCGCCACCGCCGTTCCGGAGCGTGTCGAAGGTGTGGCTGACGCCAAAAACGCCACCGGCGCACGCACCGGCTATTTCCACGTTGATGCCAAGAAACCGCAGACGCGCCCCACGCTTGCTCCCAATGTGGTGAAGGCGCGTCCGTCCCCGTTGGTGAATCGCGAGTTTGGCACCGAGCACATCGGGGCGGTTGCCTACAACGCGAAGTGGAGCGCCTATGGTGAATATATGCAGAAGTTCATCGAATCGGTGGACACCCAGTGGCAGAGCATCCTCGAGCAAAGCAGCATTTATCCGGTGGCCGGAACGAAGGTGGTTGTGGTTTTCCGCATGGACTCGAAAGGTGACATCTCCGAGATCGTCAAAGTCGAGAGCGGTGGCGGTCGCGCGGCAAAGGATGCCTGCGTGAGCGCCATCGTGGCCCGCGCGCCTTATGGTGTCTGGCCCGACGACATGATCGGCGTCCTCGGTCAGTCGCAGGAGATCACCTTTACTTTCCAATATAATTAATTCCCCCCGCATGTCCGTCCTTCCTTCAAAATTCTGGGAGCAACTCCCGCTCGGCACCGGCGTGTCGTTGATCTCCCATGATGCCAACGGCCTGGCCGCCCTCAGCAAACCCGAGGGGGTGCTTTCGCATCCCAATATGGAGAGCGAGATCCCGCGCGCTCTGCTCACCGTGCCCTACACCATCAAGGGAGAGTGCTTCAACTGGACGCCCGCCGACATCCCCGGCGCGGCTCCGCGTCGTCTCTATTTGTTGAACCGACTCGATTCGGCCACCTCCGGCGTGATCCTGGTCACCGCCAACGAGGCGCTCGCGACCTACATGCGGGATCTTTTTCTGCACAAACACATCCATAAGATCTATCAGGCGATCGTGTTTGGGAAACCCTCCGAGCCCACCCAACTCTGGCGCGACAATCTCGCCATCAAAAAGAAGGGTGCCAAAATCCGCGTCGGCACCGGCGGCGACCGTCTGTCCGAGTCCCGCATGACGGTGATCCGCCAGAAACGCGACGTCACGCCGCCGCTGGCCCTGATCCAACTCGAACCGCTCACCGGCCGCAGTCACCAGCTGCGCGTCCAATGCGCCAACCGCAAACTCCCCATCGTCGGCGACCTGACCTACGGCGAGTTCTCATTCAATCGCGACCTCGCGAAAGCGACCGGACAGAAGCGTCTTTTCCTCCACTCCTGTGAAACCAATTTCGACTACGAGTGGGCGGGCAAGAAATTCAACTTCAAGGCGACCGCCCCGCTGCCGGAAGAGTTTAAGCAGTTGCTTTGACACCTGACGCGGAATGGACGCATTTAAGTCCACCGCATGATCCTTCCCAAGAGCCCCCGCCTCACACCGGCGCAACTGGCCGAGGTCACCGCCATCGTGGAGCCCTTTGGTTGCAGCTTGCAGCCCATCGTCGGCGCGGTGCGGACCATCTATGCCATCGTCGGCGACGAACGCGACGAACTGATGATCAACCGCATCGAGGGTCTCGACTACATCGAGCGTGTCGATCGCATCCAGTCCTCGCACAAGTTGATGGACCGCCGCTCCGATCTGGCGAGCCACCGCATCACGCTCGGCGGCGTCACGCTCGGCGAGGAACTGCTGGTCATCGCCGGCCCGTGCACCATCGACCCTAAGAACCCGAATTTTCTCTACGAGACCGCACACGCCGTGAAGGAGGCCGGGGCCAACGCGCTGCGCGGCGGCGTGTGGAAGCCGCGCACCAACCCGTATTCGTTTCAAGGAGACGTGAAGTCGCTCGACCTCCTCATGGAGGCACACCGACGCACCGGCTTGCCGGTGGATGCCGAGGTGATGGACGAAACCCAGCTCCGCCTCGCACTCGATGCCGGTGTGCACATGCTCCAAGTCGGCGCGCGCAACGCCCTCAATTACTCACTCCTTCGAGCCATCGGACGGGCGGTGGCCGACCGGTCGACCGTCGTTCTGCTCAAACGCGGACTGCACATGGGGCCGATCAGTGAATTCATCTCCGCCGCCGAATACATCGTCAGCTTTGGCAATCCCAACGTCCTGCTGTGCCCGCGCGGCACCGCTCCCACGCTCGAGGGCTACCGCAACCATCCCGACGAAAGCATCACCCCGCTCTTGAAGGAAAAAACCTGGGCGCCCGTGGTGGTTGATCCGTCGCATTCGGTCGGCAAGGCCGCCTACGTGCCCGCCTGCGCGCTCGCCGCCGTTGCCTACGGGGCCGACGGCCTCTGCATCGAGGCGCATGTGCAGCCGAGTCAGGGCATTGGCGATGATCCCAAGCAGGCGCTCACTCCCGAGGCCCTGGCAACCACCATCAAGCAGGCGCGGCAATTGTGGGCATTGCGCCGCCCCGCATAGACGTCCTGAATCCACTTTCGTTTTAACCATGAAGATACATTCCCTGGCCGCGTTGAGTGCGGCGTTGTTATTGGCGGTCGTTCCTTCGTTTGCGCTCAGCACGGTTCAGCTCAAGAGCGGCACCAGTATCGAAGCCGACGTCATCGCGGAAAAACCCGACCGCATCGTGGTCGATCTGGGCTTCACCGTCATCACCGTGCCGCGTGACGAGATCGAAAGTCTCAAGAGCAAGGACGACGCCGGTGTCACCACGGTGGCCGAGAACTCCGACCTTTACCGCGTCGCCGCCAACCTCGGCGTCTTATCCGTAAAGGAAAACGTGGACCGCGTCGGCGAGGCCGTGGTGCTCGTGCGCACTCCGGTCGGGCTCGGCTCCGGGTTTTTCATCCACCCGTCGGGCTACATCATCACCAACGAGCACGTCATCGCCGGCGAATATAACATCACCGTCACCCAGTTCCGTCGCGGCGCGACCGAGCTGGAAAAGGTCCAATACAGCAAGGTCCGCATCGTAGCCCTCGATTCGCGACTCGACCTTGCGTTGCTCAAGATCGAAGACGCCGGCGACGTGCGGTTTCCGACCGTGCCGATTGGTGACGGCGCGGCGATCAACGACGGGCAGACGGTCTTCGCCATCGGCAGTCCGCTCGGCCTCGACCGCACGGTTTCGCAGGGCATCGTGAGCGCGCGCACGCGTCCGCTCGACGGCCAGCTCTACATCCAGACCACAACGCAGATCAATCCGGGCAACTCGGGCGGACCGCTCTTCAATCTCCGGGGCGAGGTCGTTGGTGTGAACAATATGAAGGCGATGGAAGTCGGCGTCGAAGGGCTCAATTTCGCCATCCCGACCGGTGTCTTGAAAAACTTCCTGCGCAACCGCGATGCGTTCGCCTTCGATCCGCGTAATCCGAACGCCGGCTACCGCTACTTGGAACCACCACAGCCGGTGAAAGCGAAGCCTGCCGCCGAAACCATTCCCGCCAAACCCTGATCCTCTTTTATGTCCCGCTCTCTTTTTACCTTTGTTGGATTTTTTTCTGCGACGCTGCTGTCGGCCACTCCGACCGTGCCCCTCGTGAATCTGGTCGATGACCAGACGCTGGTGGCGGTTTCGGTGACCGATGCACCGGCCTTGTTGCGCGGTTGGGATGCGAGTCCGCTGGCCACGACTTGGAATGATCCGCAGGTGGTCAAGTTCCTCGCTCCGCTGCGGGAAAAGCTCAAAGTCGAAGAGTGGGATGCCGACGCGAAAGCGGCCACCGGGTTGACCGTCCGAGAGGTGTTCTCATTGGCGGAGGGTGAGGTATTGATCGCCTTGCCGACGATGGATCTCACGAAGTTGGAAGCCGACAAGGCCATGCCTCCCGTGGTCCTTGCTCTCGAGTTGGGTTCACACCAAGCCAAACTTGAAAAAATCATCGCCGATTCCCGCGCCAAAAATCCGGAGTCCGAAGAGACCGAAATTTTTTCCGGGGTCACCGTGCATAACGAGGTGAGCAAGCCGAAGACAACCGCCGAGTCGGAGGCCGCCGATGAAGATGCTCCCGCTGCGGCACCTCGCCGGATCTCCTGGGCCATCGTGGACGGCGTGTGGGTGCTCTGCCCCGACAAGCAGCGGGTCTTTGCCTTTATCGATGCGCTCAAACAGGGCGGTTTACCCAACGCGCTTGGCAAGAGTGAACGCTTCCTCCGCACCCGCCAGCGCACCGGTGAGGCTCAGGGACTCACCTATGTAAACTTCCCCGCCATCTACCCGCTGTTGCGCGATCTCAGCATGGCGGCCAAGGAAAAATCCAAGGCAGAAGGGAAACCCAGCCCGATGGGTGTTGATGCCGACGCGATTGTTAATGCGCTCGGACTCGATGCGGTGGGTGAGATCTATTTTGCACTGCACACGGACACTCAGGCGACGCGCCTTGATGCGGGCTTTGTCTACACTGAAGAACGCGGACTTCTCAAACTCCTCGCCTACCTGCCCGGACCGGCTGCACAGCCCGAGTGGGTTCCCGCCAAGTGGGTCAGCGTATCGACATCACGTTTCAGCATGGTCAAGGCCTACGCCGGCCTGGAAGAGCTGCTCGACGGGATCAGCCCGGTGCTCTCCGGACTCGCCCAAGGACAGATTCGTGCCTTCAACAAAAAACTCGGGCTCGATCTCAAGCGCGACCTGATCGGCAGCCTTGGCGACGACCTGGTTTCATCCTACGCGGTTCCGCCCGGACTCGAACCGGGATCGGTGCCGGCGTGGACCGAGATGGATCAGTTCTTCGCGCTTTCCTTGGCCGACGAAGAAACCTTCACCAAATGCGTCGAGGCTCTCAAGAAACTCGCCGGCCCGGCGGCCGCGCAGATGTTCACCGAGCGCGAGTATCTCGGCAACAAACTCTATACGCTCAACGTGCCCGCCCGCCCCGATGCCAAACCTGTGCGCGGGTTTACCTACGCGATTGCCAACCGCACCTTCCTGATCGGCATCGGCTCACCCGCCACCGTCGAGAATGCCTTGCAAGGCATGGCCTCGGGCGACGGTGGGTTTTGGAAACGCGAAGACGTGAAGGCGGCGCTGGTCGATCTCCCGCCTGAAGCCGGCAGCGTTCAAGTGCAGGATATTCGAGTGATTATGGCTTCGATCGTGCAGACCGCCGTCCAAATGCAGGAGGCCAAAAATGCGGGTAAAGACGACGAGGATAAAGAAAACTGGGTGGATGTCTCCGCCCGTCCCGATGCCGAGGTGATTGCCCGTCACTGGAGCCTGTCATCCGGCTATGGCGTGCGCACCCCGGACGGACTTTTCAGCACCTGGCGTCTGATGCATCCCGCGCAATGAACAATCAACCCATTCCATGGATGACTTCTCTTCGCCGGTTTCAAACCAACGCATTTCAATGGCTGGCACTTGGGGCGGTGCTCTCACTGCCCGTCCTGGTGCACGCCGCTGCGCCCGAAGTGGCGCTCTCCGGACCCGAAGTGCAAAAACTCGATTGGAACACCCGCGTGCTGCAAGCGGCGGACGTCAACAGTGACGGCTTGCTTGATGTGCTCGTGGCCAACAACGACCGCGCCACGGTGGATATTCTTTATCAACTCAAGCCCGGCGAGGCCCGCGAGGTTGCCGCCAAATCGGCCCGCGCGAACCGCTGGGAACCCGTGGTTGAGGACGCCCGTTTTCGCCGTGAAAGCGTGACCACCGGTGTGACCATGTATGATCTCGCGGCCGGAGACCTGAACAACGACGGACGCACGGATCTCGTTTACTCGGGCGATCCGGATGCGCTCACGGTGCAATATCAGCAAGAGGATGGATCATGGACGCAGACCCGATTAACCGAGGCTCCGACCCCGATCCAGTTTGTCGGAGGTCTGCGACTGGCTGATTTGAACGGCGACAAGCTCACTGACTTGGTGATGCTCGGGCTCAAGGAGCTGGCGATTTTTTATCAAACGGAATCCGGCGAACTGGGCGCTCCGCAGCGTTTCCCGCTGGCCGATGAAAATTGCTACGGCCTCGAACTCTTCGACGTGGATGGTGACGGCCGGCCCGACATCACCTACCTGAGCAACGCGAAACGCGATGCATTGCGGGTGCGCCTGCAAAACGCGCAGGGACAGTTTGGCCCCGAGCAGGCTTATGCGATCAAAGAAGCGCGCAGCACGCTGCAGATTCTCCAAGCCGCCGACGCGTCCAAAAAACAACCCGCCCGGCTTGCCTTCGCCCAACAACGCACTGGTCAGCTGGAGTTTTTCAACTTCGAGCCGGCCAAGAAGGTGAAATCCGGTGACGCGCCGCCGTTGCGGTCGCGCGTATTCACTCCGCGTGCGTCGGGCAAGACTCCCGCCGCGTATGCATTTGGCGACTTCAATGGAGACGACCGCGAAGATATTGCGGTGAGCGATGCCGATGGTGCGCAGGTCTTCATTTATTTCCGTCAACCCGACGGCGGCTTCACCGTGGCTGAGCGGTATCCGTCTTTTGCCGACGTGCGCAGCCTCGCGGCCTGCGATTGGAACGGCAACGGGAAGGCCGAACTCATCGTGGCCAGTTTGAAGGAACAGTCGGTCGGGATCGCCTCGCTGAACGCCGACGGACGCCTTGATTATCCGCAGCCGCTGCCCGGCAAGGGCCGGCCGCTCGCCGTGGCGGCCGGCGAACTCACCAACCCGCGCACCCCGGTGCTGGTCGTATTGCGCGAAGAAAAGGGCAAGCGCTGGTTTGATCTCGTGACGCGCAATGCCGACGGTGTCGCGGTGGTCACGCGCACGGTCGAATTGACCGGACTCAAAACCGATCCGCGCGGCCTGCGGTTGTTGGATGCGAATCAGGACGGACTTTTCGATGTGGCGGTCTTCACCCCGCTCGATTCGATGCGACTGTTTCTTCAGACGAAAGACGGCACGTTTACCGATGCGTCGGCGACGGCGGGTTTTCGCAAAGGACTCGTCGATAACCTCGAACCGTCCGCGCTCTCAACCGGCGATGTGACCGGTGACGGGAAAACCGCAGTGTTTGTGAGTGCAGGCGGTTTTGCCCGGGCGTTGCGGGTCGATGCCGACGGGGCGCTCACGGTGATCGATCAGTTCAACGCCCGCGATACCACGGCTGAGATCACCGCGTCATTTCTGTTGCCCGCTGTGAAGGGAAAACGTCCCGAAGTGCTGCTCTACGACCGCAAGGGCGAACAGTTCCAGCGACTGCGGGCCAACAAGCAGGGCGTATACGAAGTCGTCGATACCGTGCCGGTCGGCCGCATTGATGTGGTGGGTGGCGAAGTGCGGGCGGCGGGCAAGGGTGGAGTGCCTGAGTTGTTCCTGCTCGGCAAAGACCGTTTCTGGTGGCTGCCGCTCGGCCGGAGTGATTTTACGGCGCGTTCGGTTGAGACCTATACGACGGACCTGCCAGACATTCACTACAGCGACGTGGTGGCCGGCGACCTGACAGGTGACGGCAAACCGGAGCTGGTGGCACTCGATCCCGACTCCAACGTGGTCGAAGTCCTGGCCCGTGACGAGTCGGCGAAGGCCTGGGTGAGCCGGTTGCACTTCAAAGTATTCGAGACCGACGAGCATTACCAAGGTCGGCAGGGAGATACGCTGGAGCCGCGGGAGGCGATTGTGGCCGATGTGACGGGCGACGGTAAAAAAGACCTGCTTCTGCTCGTCCATGACCGCGTATTGATCTACCCGCAGAAATGACGCTGGAAATCCTGTGGAATAAAAACCTAAATTCGCGCTTGCACTTACCGGCCAAAAGCGGCTTTTTCACACCTCCTCAGCGCAGCCTTAGCTCAACTGGATAGAGCATCTGACTACGAATCAGAAGGTTTGGGGTTCGACTCCCTAAGGTTGCACCACTCTCAAAAAGGCCCGTTTCCCTCGTGGAAGCGGGCCTTTTTTGTGCCCACTTCCTAAATTATGGGAGTGCATGGAAGTGCTTTAAATGGGTTGACAACGAGTCAGTCAACGCGACACAAACGAGACAATTAACGCGACACCATGCCACGCCTCAATAACACCGAAGACAAGTTTTTGGATTTTAAACGCCTGCCTACAATTCTCTTCCGCATGAAGGTCGAGGGGCCGGATGGGCCGGTGTTGATCCATCGCTCCATTGGGCGCGTGGATGTGCCAACGGCGCGGCGGGTGCGGGATGCATTGGTGACGACGTTGGAAGGTGCAGCGATCTGCGCGAAGATGGGTCTGGCGCTGCCGCACAATGAGCTGGCGGATCAGTTCGGGGTGCAGGGCATGCTCAAGAAGCTGGGGCTGCTTTCTCGCAAGCGGTCGCTGGCATCGATCGGTGACTTGATCGCAGCTTTTGAGGCGGATGCGCCCGGCCGGGATCTCGCGAAGAAAACCGTGGGTGCGGCGTCGAGTTCGCTGCGGTTGATTTTGCGTGAGGTGCTCAGAATCGAGGGACCGGCCGTGGATATGCTGCCGTCGAGTGTGCTCAAATGGACTGTGCTTCAGGACTTCCAGGCGCTGCGTGTGGCGGCCGCGTCGCCGGCGGGCCCCGCGGCGGTGAAGACGGCGCGCATCACGGCCGCGTCCACCATCAGCCAGGCTCGGGTGATCGTCGGCGAGCCATCGATGCGCGAGGCGAACATGCGCGCGCTGCTGTTGCCGGATCTCGAAGAGTTCCGCGCCTGGCAGCCGGCCGCATCGACTCGCAAGGTGCGTGTGCCGGTGGACGATCTCACGAGAGCGCGGTTGCGGGCGGCTTGCGAGGATTTGTGGTTTGCGGCTGATGGCGGCGATGAGGTGGCGCGGGCGAAGTGGTTGGCGACGGCGTTGGCGGGCAACGCTGGGTTGCGGCGAGGATCGGCGATCAATGCGCGGTGGGATTGGGTGCGCATGGAGCATGGGGAGCCGAAGCTTTACGTGGTCGCGACTGATGAGGCGAAGCCGAAAGGGAATGAGACTTTTATCAAGCTCGATGCGTCGGTGTGGAATGACATGCAGGCGCTGAAGCGCGAGGGCAGCGTTTACATCGTGCCGGGTGCAACGCTGAAGGAGCGGGACGCGGTGTTTAAAACGACCTGTGAGATGTTGCGGGGATTGGGGCTTAATGTGGACAAGCCGAACCACGAGCTGCGGGCGGTGTATGCGCAGGAGATGCGGCGGCAGCACGGCATGGAGGCCGCGCAGGATGCGATGGGGCATGACAAGCCGCGGACGACTGAGGGCTATACCGGAAAACGTGGCGGTGATAAGAGCGTGCGGGCGCTGTGAGTATCAGGGATTCCGTGCGGAATCGGGGCGGCGGTGGTGTCCGATTAACCAAGGAATCCAGAGGCGGAGAAATAGGAGAGTGCCAGAGAATGCGGCGAGGAGGCCTGTGAGCTTCCAGTCGAAGTCGATTCCGTAGCGGACCTTTTCCCAGTCCGAAGCCCAGTTGGGCGTAGGTTTATCAAGGGCAGTCTCGTTAAGGAGGCCGCAATAATCGAATTCGTTTTTTTCTGCTTTTCGGGTGCAGTTGCCGAGCTGGAAAATATTCCGATATGCATCACCGGCGCTAATAAGTTCTGCGATATTTGCGTATTTATCGTCGGGCTGTTTGGGCGGCGACGGAATGGCGAGCAGGCGTTTATGCGCGGCTTGACGTTCGTGCCACTTAATAGCTTCAGTGGAAGCTGCTAAGATAGTGAGGCCTAGAGCCAGAATTAATGCAGTCAGCCAAGCTCGATGTATGATCAGGCAGAATCTTTGCCAGCGGGTCATGCCCGCACCCTGTCTAGCTACGGCACCTTTTCCAAGTCGGGAATTAAGCATCGAACACGCACCATCGGTTAGGTAGGTGCACCGGGCATGGAAGAAGGGTCTCTCCATACGCAGCGGCCGGCGGGAAGGGGATGAATATCTGCCCTGGAGAATCTGGCTTTAGCCGGCCTGATCTTTTCCCGGCTTGGGACGGGGGCGAGACGGGTATTTACCTTTTCCCTCGGCCGCTGCCATGAATTCGGCGGCGCTAAATTTTTGATGCGCGAAGATCACTCCGTCTGCTACCGCGTCGAGTAGCACTTTCCGGATGTAGGCGGACAACTTCATGCCGCTATCATCAGCAAGCTTCTGCAATGTAGATTTTTCCGCGTCCGATATCTGGAAGCTTATCTTCGTTTGGCCCTCGGCCTGTGGGTTGGTCGCCATGCGTTGTTCTTAAATCTTCGGAAGATTTCTGCTTGCCAAGCGAAATCTGTCTTCACATTTCTTCGGAAGACTTATGAATACGCACCCAATGAAGGTGAAAATCACCATCGAGGTCCCGGAGGAGCTCAAAAAAGCGCTGCTGTCCAAGGCGGCTGAAGAGGAAACCGACTTGAGCAAGGTGTGCCGTCGTATCCTCAAGCGTCACATTGCGGGCAATCTCCAAACGAGGTCGGGCAGCGAAGGGAGGGCGGCATGATCGCGCTGATTGCTTACGCCGCCCTGTGCACGCCAAAGCCGCTCAGCGAGCTGACCTGGCATGATGTCCATAGCAGCTCTCCGCGACACGCGCGGATGGCGGTCGATGCCGACGTCGTCGCCGTGGTCGATGACCGCTCGCCGTTCCCATCGGGATCCCTCTATCGTGTCGTGAAGTGCCGCCCTTTCTGGGCCGGTAGCGAGAAGCCTGAGCAAGACGCCCAAGTCGTCGCGGGGGCTTTCGTGCTCGATGCCGTGGGCTGGGAATTCATGCGCGCGGTGTGGGCGCATTACGAGGCGTGGCATGCCTCTCCGGATCGCGATCTTCCGGACTGGAAGTCGCGCCGACCGGACTTACTCGCCGCCGCCGAGGCGACGAAGTGGCGGTGCATCGGGCCGAATGGCACTGAGCTCGCTGCTGACGCGGGCGCAGTCGTCGTAGGTGCCGACGTGAAGCACCACGTCGAGATTGGCGAGTCGGGAGTCGAGCCAGGCGCGCCGGTTGTGGGCGACGGTGTCGGCGAGCGGCGCGATGTGGAAGGTGGCACAGTCGGGAGTGCAGGTGAGGGCGTGGAGTTCGGTGGACATGGGGTGCCGACTGTGGCTGGGCCTACCGGTGGCGGCAACGACGAAGGGAGGGCGGCATGAAGCGTCTGCTCTCGATCTTGGCCGGCCTTTGCTGGTCGCGGTGCACGCCGTCGCGGCCGGGCTATTATTTTTTCCACGAGTTCGGCGTGTCGCAGATCGTGGAACTCGTGGACGTGGACGGGCAGTTGCTGGTGAGCTGCCGCGGGCGCGGGCCGTTGTTCAGGGCGGAGAACTGGTGGGGCTGGTGGCGTGGTCCGATCCGGGTGCCTGCGACCGGTCGTTGGCTCGAAAGCGCTCTGCCAGGGAGTCTGCCGCCTCGAGGGTGGCCAGAAGGGCCCATAGATCGTCCGGAGTCCGCCCATAAAACGCGGTCGCACGGCGCGAACTCCAGCCCTGCATCGCCATGCGCGCCAGCTCCGGAATCTCACGGCGCGTCATCGGTGGCGGTGTCATCCGGCCACGCTGGTGCGGCCGTTGGCGAAGCTCAAGCCGAAGGAGGTGCGTCATGATGTCCGTCGTCTCAGAATCGGCGGTGGCTCTCCAGCATGGCGGCTCGGTCGCCGTGTTCCTCGGTATCCAGCAGAGCGGCGTGCCGGGCATTCCGGATCTGCCACTCTACAACCTCACGCGGCAGGTCGGGCATCATCCGGCCGGTTCGACGGTGTCGGCCGCAACGCTGGAGCGGCACGGCTACTCGGCGCCGGCTCACACGGGAGGTGCGCGGTGAGCGGCGCCGACAGTCAATTTTTGCAGGGAGCCGTGGCGGCTGCCGAGACTCATAACCTCGGTGCGGCGGGTTCGATTCCCGCCCCTGCACCCAAACTACGTCGGAGAAAGAAGGCGGCGCCCGAACCTGATCCCGCCGCACTAGAGCGTGCTCGTATCCACGCGCGGGCCGTGGCGATCCATCTGGCGCTCACGAAGCATCTTTGGGAAGCACATCGGATCCAGACTTCCGGCTCTCGGAATTCGCTGGAGATCCAGCACGACGAGGCCCACGCAAAGCTTGGGACGCCGGCGGAGAACTTTGAGAGCGTGGTGCCGCTCGCTGTCTATGTGACTCCGAAGACGGGCAACGTGTATTTGCAGGGCCATACGCTACCGGGCATGTCTCATTGGGATCGTAAGGCTCCGCTGAAGGTGGAAATGCTTCGCTCCGTCGAAGCAAAGCCTTTGGTAGGATTGGAAACGATCCTTGGTTACGGCGCTAGCTACACGCCCGACCAATTGCGGGCGCTCGCGGCAACTTTTCTCCGGCTCGCCGATGATGCGGATGCACATCCGATGGGTCCGCGGTCTTTTTACCACTCTACGCGGGGATACGAGGTGCTCTGACCATGCCTCGCGCCACCCCACGCCCCGATCTCGGCCAGGCTGCAACGCCTCTGGAGGCGACGTATTCACGCGAGGAGGTTGCGCAGCATTTCGGGTGCACCGTGTGGCAGATTGACAAGCTGATCCGCGACGGCCGGCGCAAGCCTTACCGCGGCGGTTTGTATCCAACTTTCAAGGTGTCGCACAAATGCCGGCGGATCCCGGTGTCCGCGATCGAGCGGCACAAACGCTATCTCGCCGGCCAGGAGGACGCCGCATGAGCACTCCGGACTATTTTTCGGAGAAGATCGTGGGCAAAGGTCGCAAGGCCTATGTCTGCGCGCTCTGTCATCGTGAGATCCCGGCCGGCGCGGAGTCGCTGACGACGTCGGGCTGCTCGGTGAATATCCGCTACGGCGGTCGCTACCATGTCGAGTGCTACCGCGCGGCGAATCCGCAGGCGGCAATTTTTCAGGAGAAGGCCGCCGCGTCATGATCGAGCACGCGCAAGAGGTCGAGATCGTGACCAACGACGCCGGCGGCATCGAGGCGGTGTTGCTGCCGTATTCCGCGCGGAATGGGAACGGCCGCCGGGTTGTTCGTGCCGCTAATTTTTTCGCTGCCGAGGCGCTAGTTCCGGCCGGCATCGTCTCGGTAGCGCTCGGTGATTTGTGGGACTCTCTCGTCGTATGCACTCGCGAGTTTGAGGCCTTCACCTTGTCCGCCGCCCCGGTTCTTCGTCCCGCGTCGCAACACCGAATTTTTTTCACCCGTGGGTAAACGTAAGCCCAACTCGGACGAAAGGGACGATCTGCCTAATGGTCAGATGATGTTAGTGTCTGTCGTCGCTGCGACAGAGGGTCGCGAGCTGCTTGAGCCGGCAGATCAGCAGCGCGAGCGTTATCCGCTTACCACCGTTGCGCGCAATCAGGAGCGCTTACAGTCGATCATCGATGCTCTCGCGGCGCACACGCCGCTGGCTGTGATCATTTCCGAGCACAAGATCGGCTGGCACACGCTCCGCCGGATCCGCGTGGATTATGCCTCGAAAATAACGGACTCTAAAAAGAGGCTCGCTAGCGATCTCCGGTTTTTCGCGCAGGCCGGCGTCGAGTCGATGACGGAGGCTGTGCTCTGCGGCGCGATGGATCCCGACAAGCTCTTCATGAGCGTCGGCACGTCCATCGACAAGGCCGCGATGATCGATGCCGAGATTCCCGCCAGCCTCGGCTCCAGCGACGGTCCCAAGGCCTTTACCCTCGACACGCTCAACGCGCGTCTCAGCCGGCGCGAGCGCACGGTGGATGCCGACTACACTGACCTGCCGACCGGTTCGAGAGGCGGGAAAGACTCACCAACGCGCGCGACCGCGACGCCTGCCCTGGATCAGCCCTCAAAACCTGCGGCTTCTGATGCCGTATCAGAAAGCTAACGTTTATAATGAATAACTTACACAAATTGTCTCGTTGTTTGTCACCTAACGCCCTGCAAAACGTGGCGGTTTCGGGGCTCGATCGCGTGCGGGTAGAGGGGGGGGGGGGATCGACCGCGGCGCCGGGGGGCCGGTTTGGTGAATCCGGTTTATTCCGTGCGGAATTTGTAGCAAAGGGCCGCTCGACGGGAGGTGCCTCGTGATCTACTCCGAGCCACTCGTTGCCCGCGTCACCGGTCTCAGCAAGTCGCTGATCGTCGGCAAGCGGAAGGCCTCCCTGGTCAAGGGCGCCGATTGGGACGTGGACCGGAACACGGTGTGTTACACCGAGGCCGGTCTTAAAAAATTGCTCGGCGCGCTTGGCCTCTCCGGCGCCGTGCTGGCCTGGCCGGCCGAGGGTGAGGGTCAGGTGGGCGGGTCGGATGAGGAGCCCGAGGGAGAGGCCTCAGACGGCGCGGGCGAGGCCGTGGCGCAACCTCCGCAACCGGGTCCGGTTGTCGAAAAATTGGCGGTCGGGCCGACGTGTCCGCCTCCCGCGGTCGGGTTGCCGGGCGTGCTGATCGAAGAGGCGACGGCCGACACGGTGGCGAAGGCGGTGGCGAAGATCCAGGACGCGGACCTGGTCGAGCTGACGGTCAAAAAAATTTCGTTCAACCCGACGATTCTCCACGCGGCCGGCGCCGACGGCGTGGTGGTGACGGTGCGGGTGACGTCGAACGCGAACTTCCTGCCTGGGATGAAGCTCAAGGCGCGGCCGCCGGTGAAGGGTGCCGTGCAGGTTTACTCGATGGTGGGGCACTGCCCGCGGTGGCGGGGGCGCTTCTGAGAATTTCCGACCATGAACACACAACCGAAACAGATCGTCGTGCCGCCGGAGGGGATCGCCCTCACGGTGTTGCTGGGGGAGATCGGGCTGACGTTTGACCAGGTGAACCCGTTGCTGGGTTACGAGCTGGGCGCGCCGCGTGACTACTCGATGCCGGCCGGGGCGCGGTGCCTGGTGTTCACGAAGGCGGGGGTGCTGCGCCTGGCTTCGTTGTTTGGCCTGGCCGTCGACGTGCCCGTCGCGGCCGGTGAGGTCGTGGACATGCAGGCGGCGGCGGGCGTGGTGGCTCCGGAGATCGAGGTGAAGGAGGACGCGCACGGGCGGCCGCGCGGGCCGTGGTGGAAACAGGGGGACCTTGAGTGATGAGCGCCTACCCTACACTGCCGACGGGGCCGCGCTCGATGCCGAGGCCGGCGAAGTCTCTCACGTCGAAGCGGGGAAAAATTCGCCCGTTTGCCGATGGGCGGGCGCAGTTGTTCCTGGGCGACCAGCCGGCGGGGATCTACGCGAGCGAGGCGGCGGCCGAGGCCGGTCTGGAAACCTTCAAGCGCATGGGGGTGGCGTCGTGAAGGCGCCGCGTGAATACGTCCATTACCTCGCGCAGGGTCAGCTGCGGGCGCTGGGGAACAAGCTGGAGGCGCGGAAGATCTCGGTGCTGGTCCTGGTGCATGTGTTCCTGGTGTCGTTCATCCTGACGCCGTTGGTGGCGGATGAGGTGGCGCCGTTGTTCCTGGCGTTGACCGTGGGATCGGCGCTGCACCTGGTCTGGTGTCTGGTGGTCGTGTGCCGGTTGCGGCGCCGGATCCGTGAGTTGAAAGGAGGCCTGCGGTGAGCTGGCGCGAAGACGACGTCATGCGGTGGCTGAACGACAACCCGCTGCCAAAGGATCTGACCTTCAGGGGTGAGATCGTGTGGCCGCGCAAGGTTCTTAAGAAGGGCTATGGGTTCTGGTTGAAGACCAGCGGGCCGTATCACCCCGCGCTCCGTGGTCTCTACAATTTGGTGGTGCAGATCATCCAGGCGATCCCGGTCGGCAAGCCGATGCCGACGCCGGAGCAGCTCGCCGACAAGATCCGGGCGCACGAGGCCGCGCAGGGTGTGCTGGTGTTCACCGCCGAGGACAACGCACCGGCGGAGCCGGTGAATCCCGCGCTTGAACCTGGAGATCCGAAGCCGGCCGATGGCTACAACGGCCAGGGCGTGGATTTCGCGCGGAAAAACCGCGAGCGCGCCGAGGCCGCGCAGAAGGCCGGGACAGCGAGCAAAGAAACCAACGACGAAGACATCCCCTTTTAATGGACCCTAAATTTTCAGCCGAATACTGGGACGATCCCCGCATCATCGAACTCGACTTGGCCGGCAAGATTGCCGGTGCCTGGTTGTTTACGAACGCGCGCGTGAACTACGCGGGCTATGCGGAGGTGTCGCTGAAGGTTTTCAGCTTCCAGACTGAAGCCCCTCCCGAGGCCTTGGATAGGGCTATGACAGCCCTAGGTGAAAGCTGCGTGCGCGTGGGGAACGGCTACTGGCTGCGCAGCTACATCCGGCGGCAGATTGGAGAGGGCGCAGGGCTCGTTCGGAACTGCATGTGTTCGCCGTTGCTGCGCGATTTGCGGGCGATGCCGGCGGACGCGGTGGAGTTGGTCTTAAACGAATACCCTGACCTCCGTCCTGTCTTTGAATTGGAAGCCCTACCCACCCCCTCACCAAGCCCTGTGCAAGGGCTACCCAAGCACAAGAGAAGAGAGGAGAAGAGCAGAGCAGAGCAGAGCGGAGCAGAGTCTGGGGTAGGAGGTGCAGGAGGGAGGGGCGCGAAGCCGCGCGGTTTCACCACGCCGGCGGAGCATCCCGAGCCGTTGGCGTCGCGGCTGGTGGCGGTCGGGGCGTTGAAGCGTCGAGGCGAGTCGGATGCATGGACGCCGGAGGAGATCGACGCCTTTGAGTTGTCGGGGTTGGGACGCCTCTCCGACACGGACTTTGCCGCTCAGCTGGAGCCGATGCGGCGCTACTACGGGGCGAACATTCCGCGCGGAAAGGGGCTGCCGCCGGACCGGCGCCGCCTGGAGATCCGCACGCTGATCGAGCATTGGGCGGGCGAGCTCGACAAGGCGCGGGCGTATACCCGCGAGAACGACGACGGCTACACGCGCGCCAACTGATTTCCCCATGAGCATTTTTGAAGAACTCGAACCTTTCCCGCAGAATCAACCGCAGCGCCGCAAGCCGCTCCGCGTCGTCAATGGCGACGGTGTGGACGTGCTGACGGTGCCGGAGGCGGAGGCCGCGCTGTTGAGCGTGATCATCAACGACGAGACGGGCAGTTACGCCACCCGCTGCCTGCACGCGGGGATGCAACTTGACGCGTTTTCCGTCCCAGCCCATCGGACTGTCGCCGAAAAAATATTCGCTCGCGCGGCGCTGGGCCTGCCGTTGGACACGGCGATTTTGTATGATGAGATGCGTCGCGACGGTTCCCTGGCGAGCGTCGGCGGGGTGGAGTTTATCGCCCGGTTGAGTGAGCTGCAACCGACGGCGATGCGCTTCATCTACTTCATGGAGCGGGTGCGCGATGTGTGGCAGGCGCGCGAGGCGAAGGTGAAGGCGGATGAGTTGGTGGAGTCGCTGAAGGCCGATGCCGGCGGCGCAGTGATGGAGGTGCTGGCGCGCTTCGCGCTGAAGTTTCAACGGATGGCGGACTACCTCATGCGGGCGTCGCGGCCGTCGATGCGGGACCTGGTCGAAGCGCGCCGCCTGCGCGGCTTGAAGGTGGTGGCCGGCGAGATCGACACGTCGCGCTGGATCTACACGGGGCTGTCGTGGGTGGATGCGACGTTCCTGCCTTTCGATGTCGCGCAGGAGGATTGGTTGAATGTCGTGGCCGGTCCGCCATCGGGCGGCAAGTCGGCCGTCATGCGGCATTTTGCCCTGAACGCATTGGATGATGGAAAGCGTGTCGCGGTGTTCCTGCTGGAGACATCGTATCGCTGGATCGACGCGGCGGCGGCGACGCGGGCGCGGGTGAACCTGCGGGTGCAGAGCGAGTGGTTGCCGGAGCAGGCGAAGCGATGGAGCGACGAGATGGAGAAGCTGCGTGACCTGATGGAAAAGCAGCTGTGGGTTTACCAGGATCTGTATTTCGTGGAGGACATCGAGCGGGCAGTGCGCGAGATCAACCGCACTTTGTTGGAAAAGGATTTGGAGGCGGGCGTCGATCCGGAGAAAGCGCGGGGCCTGGACTGCGTGGTGGTGGATTATTTGCAGATCATGAATTCGCGGGACAAGCGGCTGATGGGCGGGCCGCGCGAGCCGATCGTGGCGCACATGTCGCGCACGCTGAAACAGCTTTTCAAACAACTCGATGTCGTCGGCTGGGTGGGCGCGCAGATCAATCGTGATGCGCGCAACTCGGGACTACCGCCGAAGCTGACGGCGTTGCGTGAGTCGGCCGAGCTGGAGCAGTCGGCGGACCGGGTGATGTTCGTTCACACGCCGGCGGAGAACCGCGCGGGGCAACCGCAGGATGGTTCGCAGCTGATCGATGAGATCGAGCTGATCCAGGCGAAGAGCCGCAACGGTCCCAAGGACGTGATCGTGCGGTTGAATTTCCACAAGCAGTTCACGCTCTACACGGAGGCCGTGCACAAGGGCGACGTGCGCCCTGGTCTGCCGAAACCGCCGACGGGCTACAAACGGGAGGATCAAAAATGAAATGTCCAATCTGCGGAGGTTCGATGGGCGTGTTTAACGCGCGGCCGGTGTTGTTCACGTGCGGGACGTGCTGGTGGAAGCTGCCGGCGCCGGACCGGATGGCGCTGGGTAGATTGCACCGGCGGAAACTGCCGACGGCGGCGAAGCTGGAATCCGTCGTTAAGAAATTCAAAGCGAAGGAGGCCGGCAGATGAGCGGGATCAAGCCGAACGAGCTGAACCTTTTCTTTGCGTCGCTGCATGCGCGCGGTCTCGACACCGCTGTGCTGGCGGAGATCTGCGGGTGCTCGCGGCCTTCACTCACTCGGGTGCTCAACGGGTCGCGGAAGCGGGGGCCGATCTGGCGCCGCGTGTCGCGGCATCTGCTGGCGTCGGAGATCGCCCTTTTGGACGTGGCACATTGCTCACCGTGGAACACTCACCGGGTCGCGAAGCGGCCGGTGTGGAACTCCGAAAAGGCCGCGGCCCTGAGCACCTGAATCAACTCACTTTTCCCCCATGAAAACACAAGACACTGAAATCAAAAAAATCGCGGGCGCGGGCATTGTCCCCGTCCAGCTCGTCAAGGTCGCGGACATCGTGCCGGATCCGAAGAACCGCAAGAACCATGACGCCGAGGAACTCGCGCGCCTGGCTGACAGCATCCGCGTGGATGGTTTGTTGCAGCCGATCACGGTCCGTCTGAACGAAGATCCGCTCGCTGAGAAATACATGATCGTCGCGGGTGAGCGTCGTTGGCATGCGCATCGGTTGCTGAAGCGTGGCGAGATCGAGGCGCGCGTCGTTGAAGCGGTCGGATTGTCGTCCGTCCGCAAGCGTGGTGCTGAGAATATCCACCGCGAGGATCTGAATCCGATTGAGCAGGCGGAGTTATTTGCCGAGCTCGAAACCGACGGAATGACGCAAGACGAGATTGCGAAGTGGGCGGGTAAGAAGTCGCAGTCGTATGTCTCGAACTCGAAACGGTTGCTGGCGCTGCCGGGTGGCGTGAAGGCCATGCTCAAGGGCGGCGAGTTAGAGCGCGCTTATGGTGTCGTTCTTTGCAAGTGGGTCAGCTGGCCGGCGATTTGTGAGTTCATCGCAATCAAGGCCGCTGCCGATGATGATATGTCGGCTAAACGTCTGGATGACGACGAGCTGCCGTATGACTACGAGCTGAAGAAGACTGGGCTGGTGGTGGAGATCGATACGAGCACCTACGGGAAGGATGTGTATGTCATCACGCCGGCGATGCGGGATGATCCGGATTATCTGATCCCGAGCAATTGGCGGGCGTGGTGCTTGAACCCGCAAAAGTGGGCGAAGGAAAAGGCCGTCCAGGATGCCGCGAGGGCGGTAAAGAAGTCGGAGGCCACGCAGGCGACGAAGTCCGCGAAGAAGGCCGGCGATGCCAAGCCGACGGCTGAGCAGCTCGCGCGGAAACGGAAGCTCGAGGGCAACAAGGCGGCGCGGGCGTTGATCGCGCAGGGGCTCAAGCAGGCGCTGGATAACCTGCGGGCGGCTTCTGGCATTTCGTCGCCGGGGCTGCGCGTGGTCCTGGCGAAGGCGTCGTCGTTTGGCTACGGGTTCACGTTCTCGAATGCGGCGACGGCGCTCGGGATCAAGCTGCCGAAGGGTGGCAAGGCTGGCATGGAGCAGCTCGGCGATGCCGTCATGGTCAAACTGGTGGCGGCGGCGATCATGATCGGCCAGGCCGAGGACGCGACGCGCCATGCGTCGAAGCTGCCGGGTTCAATCGAACTCGTGGCCGGAAAGATCAAGATACCGGAGCCCGAAAAACCAAAGGCGGTGCCGCCGGTGAAGAAATCCATTGTCGGCGTTTACCGGAAGGCGAAGGCCGATGCTGCGAAGGCGGGCGCGAAGCCGGTGGCGAAGAAGAAGGCCGGGCGGGTGCAGATCACTCCGGATCTCAAACAACAGGTGGTGTCGGCGGTGCAGACCGGGAAGTCGGGTGCGGAGATCGCGAAGACGTTCGGGATCTCGTTGCCGTCGGTCCAGAATATCAAAAAGGAAGCCGGCTTGGTGAAGGCCAACGCCGAGGCGCGCCGCGCGAAGGAGGATGCGAAATGAGCGCTTTTCTTTTTGGTATGGGGGCGGTCTTAGGTTTGGCGATCGTGGTCGGGATCGTCCTGTTCGTCCGTTGGGTGCAGGCGCAACCGGCGGATGCGGCCGGTTTGTTTCCGGGTTGGTTCGCCGTGGTCGATGTCGAGACGACGGCGCTGGATCCGGAGCGCGGCGCGTTGTTGTCGATCGGCGCGGTGGTGCCGGCGACGGGTGATCGCTATTATGGCGAATGCTTCGTGCGTGCGGGCGCGCTGGTTGAGCCCGAGGCCCTCGCGGTGAACGGCGCAACGTCTGAGCGTTTGGTGGATATGTCGCTGCGTTCGGAGGCCGCTTTGGTGTCGGACTTCGCGTATTGGATGCGCAAGCGCGGCATTCGCCTGATCGGCGGGAAGAATCCCAGCTTCGATCAGGGGCATCTGAAAGCGGCCTGGGCGCGGGCAAACATGCCGGGGCGTTATCCGCTCACGCATCGCACGGTGGATTTGCATTCGCTGGCGTGGGCGTGGGCGCTGCGGAATCGGCCGGAGGTGCTCAACGCGGACGGCATCAAGTCGGATGAGCTGTATGTGATGATGGGGATGGAGCCCGAGCCAAAGCCGCACAACGCACTCGTGGGCGCCTTGGTGGAGTTGGATGCGTTTCGCTTCCTGATCTATGGTCGCACGGCTGCGGATGAGATTATTCCGCGCGGAAAGGAGGGGGTATGAGCTGCGAGTATGTGAGGCAGTATTACGGAGTGCCGGCGGAGATCGGCCGACGCGTGGTGGTCGGCGGAAAGCCGGGCGTCATCGCGGAGGATCGCGGGCACTACATCGGCGTGAACTTCGACGCCGATAAGCCCGGCGTGATTCGCAACGCGCATCCGACGTCGGAGGTGCAGTATGGTGAAATCGGCGAGGTGCGGCGAATGACGAAATCGCAGGAGCGTTATGCTCGTTATCAACGGGTGAGTGAGTGCTTCGATTCGTTTATTCAGTTTTGCTATTACGACGCGGATCGCGCGCGGGGAGGTGCGTCATGATTGGGCAGGGTGTAAATCGGGCGCGGGTGCAGTCGCTGGAGCCGGCGGTGTTGCTGGATGAGCTGGAGGCGGCGGTCGCGTTGTTGACGACGTCGATTAACGAGGGGGTGTCTGGCGTGCGTTGGGCGGCGCGGTTGAAGGCGTTCCGTGAATTGCGGGCGGAGGCTGCGCGGCTGCGGGTGGAGATCGGGGACTTGGTGAAGTTGGTGATTCCAGAGAGCCACCATGCGGCCGCACTGGCGGAGCCGTTGTCGTGGCAGGTGGAACAGGTGCGGTCGTGGTTGTATCAATCGAGATCGGAGGCTGCGCGGCTGCGGGTGCAGCTGGCCGCTTCGCGCGAGGCGGCGGTGTTGCGGGAGGAGGTCGCCGAGGATGATCACGTGTTCGTCAGGGCGAAGGACACGCCGCTGATGAAGGGTGCGCGTGCGCCTGACTGGCCTCTGGCGGGAGGGAATGCCGATGTCTGACGCCAACAGTTACAACGTTTGGAATGATCCGACGCTGCCCGACGTGGACATCGAGCATGATGCCTTCCTCGTTCGCTTGAAGGAGGTTCACGGGATTGATCCGACAACGACCAAGGGCACGCGCTCAATGCGCATGCATATCGATGGGCGTGACTGGTTCTCCTATGTTTACGACTGGGAGATCGGCGGAAAGCAGTTCACGCAGAAAACACGGACACCTCGCCGCGGGCAGAATCGGAGGAATTGGGCATGACCACGCCGATTCATAAAACGTGCTACCGGTGCGGGCGGGCGGTGCCGGAGTTTGTGGAGCCTGCCGACGTGGTCGGCGGGCTCCATGGGGCGTGCTCGGATTGCCGGCTGACGCTCGGGGCCCGCGAGGTCGCGCGTCGGTGGCATGCGAAGCATCCGGAATTGCCGTGCGCACCGGGGACGGATGGCGGAGTTCACCACAAAGGCACGGAGACACAAAGGTCGGAGGAGTCGGAGGGCGGAGTTTTGCCCACGAAATACACGAAAGCGGAGGCGGGGATTCCGCGCGGAATCGAAACACTTTCCGGCTCCGGAGAGCCGGTTCAACCCAACGACAGCAACCCGTCCGCTCCGGCGGACAGATAGACAAAAAACCATGCACTACAAAAACGGCCGTCCGGCCAAAAACGGCGACAAGGTCGTCCTCGTCTCGCCTTACGATAAAACGCCCGTCGCCGGCAACGACTACTGTAACGGTCGTATCGCGATCACCTCGCCGAGCGATCCCTGCCCCAACCTGAAGGAGGTCCTCCATGTCGATGACGTGGACGGCAAGCCTTACGTCCCGCCCGTCGTGGCTGGTGAGGCCGAAGATCCGGCGCCGGCCGCGTCGGCGGAGTAAGGCGTTCCGCGGGGGAGTGACTAACCCGCTTTTTCTTTTCGTTAGGAAACCAAAACCAGAAAACCAATGAGTCAGAAACTTATCTCCCTGCGCGTCGAGTTGTCGAAGCGCCTTGCCGATGCCCAGGTGGTGGGCCGGTCTCGCGAGCTGTCGCTCGCTGTCACGTCGATCCAGTCGGCGCGGATGTTGTTCGGGTCGGTCGCGTTGATCCTCGGTTCGGTGAATCCTTATCCGGAGGCGGATAAACCGGCGTCGGCGGTGATTCACCCGTCGGCGGATCTCGCGGTGGATTATGTGCCGGTGGCGGTGGTGGATCAGCTTTCGTCGGTGAAGTGGCTGCGGGTATTTCTCCAGGTGGAGATCGATGCGGCGGTGGCGTTGCGGTCGGAGTTGTGGGCGCGGCCGTATGCGTCGGCGATTTCGATCACGGCGGAGGTGCTGTTTGATCGGGCGGTGCAGGAGCTGTTCCTGGCGAAACAGTGGCTGGGCGAGCAGCTGGCGGTGATCGCGGGGCATGCGTTGGTGAAGCCTTCCCTGAGTGGCGGTTTTGCGGTGGTCTTGCCGGATGTAGTTCCATCGACGCATGTGGTGGTGGACAAAGCCGAAGCGGATGAATTGGAAAAGCTGGTGGCCGAGGTGGCGGCGTTGACGGGCGAGCGGCCGATCACGTTCACGTTGGTTCCTTCGACGCCGGAGCTGGAGGCGGCGATCAAGAGCGCAAAATCGAACGCGGAGGGCGGAGTTGTGACACAGAGGGCGGAAGAGGTGGCACAGAGCGTCACAGAGACGGAGCCGGCGGCGGGGGCGGAGCGTATGACGATGCATGACGTCGTGCGCATGACGCAGGACGCGACACCGCGGGATCCAGCCGCAGGCATGGAGGAGGGTGTGACGCCCGCGGAGCAGGCCGCTGGTCTGGCGGCTGGTGCTGAGCGGCGGGCGGTGGACGAAACGATCCGCGCGCGTCTCGTGGCGGGCGAAACGGTCACGGAGATCTGCCGCACGCTCAACGTGACGGAGTATCGCGTGAACAAGATCAAGAAGGCGATGCCGGCGACGGCGGCGGAATAACGAGCCGATGAATCTCCAGCAGCTCGATGTGCCGTTGTTGGGTCCGGATGAGGCGTTTGACGCCGAGATCTGGGACGAGTTGGGCGTGACTCCGCATGCGGTCGCGGAGTTGCCGGACGTGGACTGGTTGCGCACGCACACGGTCAACGAGCTGCTGGGGTTTCTTAATGATCGAGAGAAGCTGATCGGGGACATCGCGTCGGATCCTTTCCGCAATGGCTATGAGCCGTTGTCGTGGAAGATCCTGGATGCGTTGTGCGGGTTTTGGTGGATCGATCACACGCCAGCCGCGATGGGAGCGGAGCGTGACGACGCGAAGTGGCGGCAGATGAAGGCGGACAAAGCCTGGTGCCTGAAGGTGCGGCGCCGGTTTCTCAAGCGGGATGAGCCGATCAAGATCCTCCTGCTGAATGGCGGTAATCGCGGCGGTAAATCGGAGTGGGCGGCGTCGCGGGTGTTGAAGCTCCTGATGTGGAAAGCGGGCTCGAAGGCGTGGTGTTTTCACCAGTCGATCAAGATGTCGCGGGGCTACCAGCAGCCGCTGCTCTACAAGTATATGCCGTCTGAATACAAGATGGACAAGGCGACGCGGAAGGCGGTCACCTACCTGGCTTACAAACAGCAGACGGGTTTCACGGATGAGAAGTTCACGCTGCCGAATAAAAGCGACTGCGAGTTTCGCACGTATGAGCAGGACGTGAAGGAGATCGAGGGCGGCCAGTTGAACGTGATCTGGTGCGACGAGCTGGTGCCGGCGTCGTGGATCAAGACGCTGAAGGCGCGTATCGCGACCTTGGGCGGGTGGTTGTTCATCACGTTTACGCCGGTGGGACCGGGTGGCACTTCGACAGGGGGCTACTCGCCGACGGTGAAGATGTTCCTGGATGTTGCCACGAAGACGGCGGAGACGATCGCGTATATGCTGCCGACGGATGGAAAGCCGGCGCTGCCGGAGTTGGCGATGGAGGGGCAGGACCTGGCGGAGGTGATCGACTTCCGCACGGGCCAGCCGGCGGTGCCGGACGGGCGCGAGTTCGAGACGGTGCCGCGGTGCATGACGATCGGGGACAAGCGCAGCGGGGTGTTTTTCTTTCACACGTTCGACAACAAGTTTGGTAATCCGGCGGAGTTGGTCGCGTTGTATAGCAACGAGAGCCAGTCGGATCAGAAGATGCGTTTCTACGGGGTCGCGGACAAAGCGGTGTCGGCGCAGTTCGGATTCGATTACGACGTGCACGCGTTGCCGCCGGAGAAGATGCCGAGGGACGGGACGATCTACATGGTGCTCGACCCGTGCAGCGGTCGTAACTGGGCGATGACCTGGGCGCGCGTGGTGCGGCGGCCGGCGGGACGGATGATCTACTTTTACCGCGAATGGCCGTGCCCTGGGAAGTATGTGCCGGGCGTGGGAGACTTCGGCGATTGGGCGGTGCCCGGTGAGAAACACGACGGCGAGCGCGGGCCGGCGCAGTCGGCGCGGCGGTGGGGACTCAAGCGGTATCTCCAGGAGATCTACCGGCTGGAGGGTCGCGTGGATTGGGCGGAACAGGGCGAAAAGGAGGCGGAGGGCTTTAAATTCGATGAAGACGACGAGCCGGATCCGATCGTCGTCATCCGTCGCGGCCGGGAGCGTCGCGAGGGAGAGGGGGAGAATGTTTACGAGCGGATCATGGATTCGCGTGCGGCGGCGGCGCCGACGCAGACGCGCGAGGGGTCAACGACGCTCATGGAAGAGATGTCGAAGCTCGGCATGGAATTCGTCCAGGCGAGCGGCGGCGCGTATGCGGACGACGACAAGGTGCATTGGATCCAGCTCATCAATGACCTGCTCGATTGGGACAAGACCGCGGAGCGTGACGCGTTGAACACGCCGAAGCTGTTCGTGAGCCAGGAGTGCAAGAACCTGATCTTCGCGCTCCAGAACTGGACCGGCGTCGATGGCAAGGAGGGGGCCTGCAAGGACTTTGTGGACCTCGTGAAATACCTCGTGCTCGCGGAGGCGGACGACTGGAGCGAGCGGGCGGCTTAACGGACCACGGAATTTTAGCCCACGAAACACACGAAAAACACGAAAATGAATACCGGACAAATAACAGAGGCGGGCTTGCGCGAGATGGTCGCGAAGATCTTCGCGCCGTCACGCGATCCGGGCCAGCTGCTTATCCGTGCCGAGAACGAAGAGGCGGCAATCAAACGAAGCGACGAGCTAATCGCGTATGTGAAGCGATGCCGAGGTGAGGAACTAGCGGCGAAGATGAATCGCCAGTTCGGCCTGCCGCGCATCGTCAATTTCCGCGCGGAATAACCCTCGGATTTTAGCCCACGAAACACACGAAAAACACGAAAATGAAAACCTTTGATGAAATGGTCGATGAGGTGCAGGCGAAGTTGGCAGCCGAGGTGTCGGAGGACATCGGGCGTCGCGCGTTAAATTTCTGTTTTCAGCAAGGATTTGGTCACGAGACAAACCAGTCGAACGCCGATTGCGGGGATAACGTTCTGACCGAGGAGGTGCTGCTGGACTTGCTGGAGAAACATGGACGGAAGCCCTTTGAGTTGTCGGGGGAGATCAAAGCGAGCGAGGCGCTCGTGGAGCAATTCCGGTTTCCTAAGTCGAAGAAGAAGCGGATCCGGAAGAAGTGGGCGAAGCGGCCGGGCAACTGGCGACCGATGAAGAAGGTTTGGGTTTTAGAGGATGGCACAATCTACGCGCATCCCGATCACCTGATTTTCCGCGCGGAATTTTGGCCCACGAAACACACGAAATAACACGAAAGACACGAAAATGAACGATTATAAATTGAAGTTTTATATTGAACGGCGCGCCTGCGAGCTGGGTCGCCTGGCGCTCTACATTCGCGGCCGGTCGCATGGAGGCGATGATGGCGTGACTCGCGTCCGCGCTCAGCCGGTTGTCTTCACTGCGGTGACGCGTGAGACGGCCGGACAGGTTGAGATGTCGCCTACCATGATGCTTTCGCCCGAGGACGGGCAGGCGCTGATGGATGAGCTGTGGTGTGCAGGCCTGCGGCCGACGGAGGGCACGGGCTCGGCCGGATCGCTGGCGGCGACGGAGCGACACCTAGCGGATATGCGGGCGCTCGTTTTCAAAACCAAGCCGGACGCCTGATTCCGCGCGGATAACGAAACACTTTCCCATGAAAATGACCTACGAACTTAAATACGCGCTTGATCGCATGCAGGCGGTCGGGCTGAGGCAGTGCACGTCGGATGAAGTGGGATTACTGGCGCAGCATATCCGTGACGCCGTGAATTTGACTTCGCGAATCGAGGCCGAGGAAGAGTGGTCGCGCCGAGTGGCGGCGGAGGGCGAAGGCATCGCCATTCTGCGGACGGCCGATGGTCTGGATGTATTGGTGAAGGAGCTTGGGCGGCGGTCGCTGTTCGATGAGAGGGGGTATCCACGCCGTCAGGTAGATCGGCAAGAGTTGCGCCCTGATACCTGCGAGAGGTTGTCGGACGATCTGGAGAATGCGGTGAACTTCAATGCACACCGGGTGCGGACGTATGTTTTTTCCAACTACGTTCACCACAAGGGATCGAGGATCCCGCTTTTCGTGGAGCAGGTGCAGCCATGATTCCGCACGGAATAACGCTTTCCCCCATGAACAACCAACTAAAGCCCGGCCGGTATAAATGCCCTGAGTGCGGAGAGTGGCGCGACGTGATTGATCCCTATGTTAATCCGCCTCGAATCGGGGTGCAGGTGATCGCGTGCGGTGCTTGCGGTAAGGAAACGCACGCGGTGCGGTGGACACCGGAGATCGATGTGTCGGAAACGCTGGCGTTAATGCGCGAGCTGCCGGCGCTGTCGGTGCGTCAGCCGTGGGCGTCGTCGATTGTGCTCTGTGGGAAGCCGGTCGAAAACAGGGACTGGCCGGATCGCTATCGGGATATGCAGTTGGCGATCGTGCGTCGCGCCGGTCGATTTCTGATTCATGCCGGCAAGGGATGGACGAATGAAGAGCGGCACGACTGGCAGCTGTTTGTGAGCGCGCATATCCCGGTGAAGGATCTGGAGCCGATGCGGAAACTGAAATTCCGCGACCTGCCGTTGGGCGGGATTGTCGGTGTGGCTCGCTTCGCCAGCTGGGTGACTGATCACCCGTCGCCGTGGTTCATGGGGCCCGGAGCGATCGTCATGGAGGACGTGCGGCCGTTGCCGTTTGTGGCGTGCAAGGGGTCGCTGGGTTTTTTCCGCGCGGAATGCGCACCAACACTTTTCCCAAAACTATGAGCCGAAGCATTAACGTAGGGCCGGAGCCCGAGGGGCAATTGCTGCAACGCGCCGACATCCTCGCGTGGGTGAAGGGCTACTCCGTGGAGCAATGGAAGAAACTGCGGCCGCATCTCACACCCGTCCCCGTGGCGGGGTGTTCGCGGCCGTATTACCGCAAGAGCGAAATCAAAACCAAACTGGTAGATCCGATTCTGAGAGATGCTAGCCGCTAGTCTCTAGGAGCTAGTTGCTAGAAATAACTAAAAACTGAATACATGAAAAACGACGAAATAACCAAAACGACCGGTGCGTTGCGCACCGAGGACAATATGCCCGATGTGCGGGCCATGCATGCGGAGATCCAGGACGCCGTTGACGGTGCGGTGGACCGCATCGCCAATATGCAGACAGACTCCGATACGCGGAATTGCCGGTGGGCGAACCAACGCACGGATGGGCGGAAGCCGGACAAGGTGAATGGCAAGCCGGCGGAACCTTGGGCGCGATCGAGCGACGTGCGCATACGCCTGGCGGATGAACTCGTGAATGACGACGTGGTCTTGATGAAGACGGCGGGGCGTCGGGCGAACCTCACGGTGAAGGGGACGGAGTCGGGGGATATGCAGCGGGCGGGGAAGACGCAGATCTACCTGGAGCATCTGCGGAACACGCGGATCCGGCGGAATGTGGCGCGGGAGTCGGAGTTGGCGGCGCAGTGGCGGCACACGTTTGGCTATGCGTTCATGGCGGTGACGTGGCAGCGGGAGTATGAGCGGGTCTATGAGACGGTGACGCTGGATCAGTTGACGGTGGCGGCTTCGCAGGCGGGGCCGGACTCGCCGGCGGCGTTGATCCTGGCGGCGCTCTACTCGCCGGATAAGGAGGTCAAGAAGCAACTGGCGGGGCTGTTGGTGCAGATGTATGAGGATCTGGACCGGGGCGATGCGTGGCGACAGTTGAATGCGTTGCGGGTCGAGGGGGCGATGGTGCTGCCGGGGCGCAATCTGCGGGTGAATGTGCCGCAGTGGAAGGCGCTGAAGCCGTGGAAGGATTTGTTTGCGCCGGTGAATACCGAGGTGATGCAGGATGCGCGGTGGCTGGGTTGGCGTCGGACGTTTAACGAGGCGCAGCTGCGCGAGAAGGCGTTGTCGGAGGACTGGTCGGAGGAGTGGATTGCCGCCGTGCTGAGGACGGAGGGCAAGACGGTGCTTGATACGATGGAGCACACGGAGGCGGTCGGTGATCGCCGGGTGAACTGGCGGGATGAGAGCGAGGAGATGGATGGGTTGTTTGAGGTGTTTTATCTCTACTACACGGCGGCCGATGAAAACGGGGTGCCGTGCAAATACCTCACGGTCATGTCGCCGCATGTGGCGCCGGACGGCGAAGACATGCCGCATGGGCCGGATGGTCCGTTGGACTACGAGCATGGGGAGTATCCGTTTGTGGAGTGTCGGCGGGATCGGACGGAGTCGCAGATCGTGGAGTCGCGGGGGGTGCCGTCGTTGGTGGCGACTCAGCAGGGGGAAGTGAAGCACGCGCGGGACTCGCGGGTGAATGCGACGGATCTTTTCCTGCAACCGCCGGTGTTGCGGCCAGAGCGGGAGGTGGGGTTGCCGCTGACGTTCCGCCCGCGGGGAGAGATCGGTTTCCGGAAAATGGAGCAGACGAAATTCATGCCAGTGCCGAACACGGCGCCGGCGGGGTCTCCGCTGGAGGCGGATGCGCGCCTGGATGCGATGCGGTATTTCGCGCGGAATCGCACGGAAGATCCGATGCGGGTGGCGTCGTATGAGCAGATGCTGGCGGATGACTGGTGCGAGGAATTGGCGGAGTGCTGGAGCATGACGTTGCAGCTTGCGCAGCAATTTGAGTCGGCGTTGACGTTTGCGCGGAAGGTGGGCGGCAAGCAGGTGCAGTGGACGGTGTCGCGCGAGGAGATCCAGGGTAAGTATGATCTCCAGCTTTTCTACAACACGGAGAACGCGGACCCGGAGAAGGTGGCGGCGAAGACGAAGCGGTTGCAGGTTTACCAGCAGATGGACCGGTTCGGCATCCTGAACCTGGCGCCGGTGGTGGGCGGGATGTTTGCCCGCGATTTCCCGGAGTTTGCCGACGAGGTGGTGCAGTCGCTGGAGCAGGCCGGAATGAAGGAGATCGAGGACGAGCAGAAGAACTGGGCGTTGATGGCGGCCGGCGAGGAGCCGGTGATGCATGAGAACGGGCAGAACTTCGCGATGCGGTTGCAGTGGCTGACGGCGAAGACTCAGCAACCGGGGGCGCAGGCACGGCTGGCGGCGTGGCCGGACATGGCGGAGCTGGTGGCGAAGCGGATCGAGCACTTCACGTTCATGCTCCAGCAGCAGGTGAACGCGAACACGGGCGCGGTGGGGGTAGAGGCCGCGGGAGCGGCCGGAGTTTAACCACTAATTAACACTCATCGGCACTAATTTCGGAGACGGAGTTTTTGCCCACGAAACACACGAAATACACGAAAGTCGGAACGGATTAATACTATGAAATTGTTTAAATGGATCGGGGATTGGTGGACGGAGAAAAAGCGGCTGCGGGAATCACTGGAGCTGGCGCGTGCCTTTGAGCGTGAGGCAAGCCACGCGATCGAGGAGGTGAAGAATGATCGGGATCGGAAGATCGCGATCATGCAGGAGCAGCTCAAAGATTCTAATGCTACGCTCAAGCGCGTCGATGAGGTGCTTAAATGGCACGAGGCGGAGGCCGCGAAACTACGTGAGGAGCTGAGCAAGGCGAAGCGGCCGCATGTCGTGAAGGTGCCGGAGCGGGCGATGAAGGAGGAGGATCTCCAGGGCGAGCTCGCGGTGGATGACGAGGACTTGATGTGGCGCGCGGTGCACCAGCTGCTGGATCGAGCGATCAGCATGCAGGTGGACGCAGTGGCGACGGCCTCGGGTGAGAAGCGGATCGAGGCGGCCGGCGGGATCGCGGCGCTGACCGACTTCCAGACGACGCTGCTGGATTACCAGCGGGCGGGGTTGAAGGCGGAGGCGGGGGAGGTGGAGAAGGAAGGGGCGGAGTAGTTGCCCACGAAACACACGAAAGACACGAAATGAAAACCTCGGATCTTTCTTTTAACGCGATGACTCGCCGCGCCTGCGCGCGGTCGAGTCTATCGCCCTTGTTGGGTCGCGCGCAGCGTCGATCCAACAATGCGGTGAGCCGCGACCCATCCTGAGGCCGTCCGCCCGATTTCGGGCACCGAGGGTCGTTGGCTCTACTGGCTGGTTGGGCTCCGTTTCTTCAACGCTTTCAAAATCAGTCTCTGCACCCACTCAGGCGGCAACCTCTCTCCCATCTTCCACGAATAAATCGTGCGCTCAGGCGCACCGATAGCCGCAACCAACTCAGCCACAGGCCGAGTCTTGATCTCCGTAACAAAGTCCATGCGCCGAACAAAAAGAAAACTGCACAATGTGCAAGAAAAGACTTGCGGACTACTGCACAATGTGCAGCGTGAAGGAATGAAAACTTACGAATTCACTGTCTATGACAGCCACTCGATTGATGCTCTGGAAACCGCCATGAAAAAGCTGGGCGCTGTTGATTTCCGGCCTAGCTGCCCGAGTGACTGGGTGCGTCACGGTCACGACAACGGGGTGCGCGATGAGCGCAAAGAATGGTCAAAGCAGCTCCGCAGGATTCAAGACTTCGTGACCGTAGCGGAGGAGTCGAAGGGCGATATGATCCGCAGGCTTAAGGCGATAGCCAAAGACATACACGACACAATGGTTTTCAACCGGAGGGATGGGCTTTGAAAATAACCCTCGAACTCGGCAAGCTGAAATTGGAGCGCGACGAAAACTATGGGTGCCTCAAGCGCACCGGTTGGAGCTTCGCGGTCGATGGGTCATACGCCGCCGAACTAGAGCCGTGGCTTCTGGTGGCCCTCTGGAAGGGCGCGCGCCGCATTTTCCGTCTTCTGCCCAACGACCAAGATCAGACACGCGGAGGAAAATCATGAAGAAACCAAAACCCAAAGCGAAAAAGGACGGAGCCTCGCCCGCGTTGTCTGTAACGCCTGGTTGGGCGTCCGTGGAGACCGCCCCGAAAGACCGAGTTATCCTCGCAGACATCGGGTGGCCGTGGCCAGTTCCGGCTCGGTGGAACTCATACACGGCGACATGGGCGGTCGCACTCATGCAATGCTCAGAAGTAGACTGTCCCGATTCTCTGGATGTGTGGTTCGAGACGGAATCGGAGCCGTCGAGCGCCCTGCGTGCGTGGATGCCCATGCCTTCTTTGCCCAACAAGGCGGATATGACGAAGTGTGATAAATCACCTTAGCTTATGCTGGCCGCGCTGCTTCGGTATCCTCGGCGGGAGCGTAGGGCGGTTGCACGGCGTTGGGCGCATCGGTCCAATGCTGTGCAGGCCGCTGCGCGGTTGGAGCGCGGGCCGGACTTTGACACGCTTCGCTGGCGGGCGTTTCAAGATCGACGCGGCCAGCTCATTAGACGCGGCACAACCTACCGCGCCGGCCGCGTGATCCAATGGGAGATCCGCTGGTCACTTCGCGGCACGATCAAACAGCAGGACATCCTGGTTGACGGCGCGCTCTGGCGCACGGGCGGCCCTCGGCGCATACGAAAGTGGTTGGGGAAAGTCGCGTAGGATTCCGCGCGGAATAGAAACTAGTCTCTAGTGGCTAGGAACTAGTGGCTAGCAAGCCATGGCGCCTTGTTTTTGCGGTGCCTTGGAGTGTGTAGGGTTGCCTAGGAGTGGGTAGGACTTCCGAAGGTTTGCGCGGGCAATCTACCACGGGGAAACGGGACGCATGAAGCTGTTGTTCAGGCGTTGGCAGGCTCCCGTTTCCCGTTCCGCGGGATGCGGTTTCAGCGCCGTGTCGGTGAACCTACGTGGAGGAAATACCCATGGCTGATGGCAATTCGGCGGCTGCTGCCGCCCAGGACAAGGAACTTGAACAGGACGACGGCCTGGCTGGCCTGATCCTCGGAAAACCGGCGAAGGGCGGCAAGGAGGCGGGCGACATCGACAACGATGACGAGGCCGATCCCGAGCACGACGGCGACGAGGAAGGCGATGATGCGGATGCCGACAAGGACGATCCCGATGCCGAGGATCTCGACGCCGACGAGGACGAAGACGACGCCGACAAAAAGGACGACGACGAGGGCGACGGTGATGACGACGACGCGGATGCCGATGAGGTTGACGACGAAGCCGACCCCGACGCGAAGCTCGATGACGAGGGCAAGGCGGTGCGCGACAAATTCACGCCGAAGCAACAGGCGGCGTTCGATCGCGAGATCGGCAAGAAGGTAAAGGTTCTCGCCACGGTGAGAGCCGAGCTGGCCGACACCAAAGCGGAGCTGGAAGAGGCGCGCAAGGCACCGCCGGCCCGCGTGGCTCCCACGGCGGAGAACCCGCTGGCGGACATCGAGTCGGAGGCCGATCTGGACAAGCGGATCGGCGAGGCGAAGGCCTGGCGCAACTGGCTGCGCGTGCATCCCGAGGGCGGCACGATCGGCGAGGGCGACAAGGCGCAGGTGATCGAACCGGAGCAGGCGAAGTCCTGGCTGATCTTCTACGAGGATCTGCTGACGGACCATGTGCCGGCGCGGCGCGAGCTGCTCAAACAACGTGATGCCGCCGAAGTCGAGGCGGTGAAGGTGCACCCGTGGCTGAAGACCAAGGCGCATCCGGGGACCGTGGAGATCGAGGCGAAGTTGCGGGCTCACCCGCAGCTGCGCGCGGTGCCCGGTATCCGTGCGATCCTGGCGGACGCTTATGTGACGCGCACCGCACGCAAGACCGCAGCGGCCGCCGCCGCGGCTGGCAAAGGCGGCAAAGACAAAGGCGACAAAAAGAAGGTCCCGATCAATCCGGGCGGTGGCGGTCAACGCCCTGCCAAGATGGTGAAGGGCAAGCCGGCGACCAAGGCGCACAAGCGCCTCGAAGACACCGGCGAGGATCCCGGCGATATGGCGCTCCATACCGCGATCTTCGGAGGCAAGGAAGACTAGCACACCCGCCGCGGCGGGCGTGCCGCGGCTCACGACAGCAACTCAACGAGAGGACTTTTAACATGCCCGGACTCATGGAAGCGGATCAGGTCGGCAAACGCCAGGACCTGTCCAATTACATCGTAAATATTCAGCGGACGGATACTCCGCTTTTCACCGAAATCCCCAAGGATACGGTGCGCAAATCCACCTTCGAGACGCAGGTGGATGACTACGGCGAGACGAACGACATCGGAGGCGTCGGCACCAGCGAGGATGCCGCCGACTTCAAGAACCAGGCCGAGAACCGCGGCATCATCGACAACCAGGTGATGAAGATGTGGGAGAAGCCGATGGTGGACGACTTCGCCGAAAACGTGAACGAGAACGAGGCGCTGCCCGCCGGCGAATACGTCGAGGCGGTTCGCAAGTCGGTCGTTCGCCTCAAATTCCGCGTGGAAAAACGCCTGTTCTCCCGCGTGGAAGGCACGCGCCAGGAGGGCGGCCGCAAGTTCGGCACGTGCGCGATCGGCGGCTTCCTCAAGTCGGGCGCCCCCATCGGCGACCAGCGCGTGTCGGAGCGTTTCCGCATGCCGGCGGCGCACGAATACACCGGCACCCTGGAGGCCTACACGGAGAACCACGCCCGCGGGATCATGAAGGCGATCTTCGAGAGCACGAACGGCAAGGGCAAGTTCAAGCACTACGTGGGCAGCTCGCTCCAGGAGGCCTACACGCTGATGTCGATCTATCGCCCGGACAAGGCGAGCAACACGGTGATCCAGCGGATCAACGCGGTGAACAACACCACGCTGTCCAACACGGTGACGATGATCCAGGGCGACTTCGGCATGATGGACTTGGTGCCGACCACGCGCATGCGTTACTACGACATGGGCGCCACGATCGGCACCATGACGGAAACCACGGCTGCGCAGCGTCAGGGCTCGGGGGTGATCCTCGATCTCTCGATGTGGGGCCTGGCGTTCAAGCGTAAGCCCGGCCACAAGCGCCTCGAAGACAAGGGCGGCGGCCCGCGCGGCATCGTCGATACGATCTTCGGCCTGCGGTGCAAGAACCCTCGCGGCAACGGCGCGGTGTGGGTGAGCGAGTAAGCGGCGGCAGTCGCGATATAGCCGGGGCGCCTCGCTGATGCGGGGCGCCCTGTATTGGGGAAACAACGACGGGAAACTTTTAGGAAAGGAAATCAGATGAGTCTCAATGTAATTCAGCTCCCGCTTGAGGAGCGTATTAAAACGGGTTGCTCGCACGCGGTGCGGTTGACCCTGGCAATCATTCTGGCGGAGGCCGCGGCGGCCGGCGCCACCACTTCGCTCACGCTTGACGTGGGCGACTACATCGCGCGCGACCTCGTGGATCGCGCGATCTTTGACCTGGTGACGCCGTTTGACGGTGGGGCCACGTCGGAGCTGACGCTGGCCTTCGGCTACAACGGTGTGGCGGTGGATAATGCGTCGGCGTTCATCGGTGCGCATTCGATCCATGCCGACGGCACGGAGATCCTGGCGGACCAGGGTGGCACGACGGCGGTGGATGCCACCGTGATCGATGCCACGTATGGAGCGCCGGAGCAGGCGGTGCTCGATTCGGTGCGCGTGACGGTGAACGAGCTGCGTGCGCGCCGTTCGTTTGCGGCGCAGGAAACGGGCAAGCTCCAGATCGTGCTCACGAGCACGGGCGCGAACTTCTCGGCGCTGACCACCGGCGAGGTGGTGGTTTACTTCAACTGGATCCGGATGACGGATCTGCGCGGCATCAACGGCTGAGGTAGCGCCACGCCATGATCACCACATCGGAGCGGCAGGAACTGGAGTCGGACGACATCGGCGGGGAAGTGCTCTCGGAGCGCGACCTGGTGGATGCGGACGACTTCGGTTTCGCGCTGCCCGATGGGGTGAATCAGGAGTGGCTGTTGGGTGAGCTGTGGAAGGATCTGATCCGCGGCGAGCACGCGAAGGCGGTGCTGGTGGAGGCGCAGATGCGCCGGGTGATCGATGCGAGCGCGCAGTTTGATCACCAGTTTGTCGAGGGACTGGGCCAGGTGCAGTGCCGGATCCCGATGGAGGTTTATTACCACTGGATCGCGCGCGAGGGTTCGGACTTCTGGCGGCAGCAAAGCAATCTCCAGTATTTCGATAAGCGGAATCCGGGGTTTCTCATCAAAACGACGCACAAGAAGTCGATCCACGTGGTGGATGGTTTCCGCGATCGCACACTTTCCGCCCCGGCCGAGAGCCTGGGCGGTCAACTCCTTCCGGCGGCCACCGCGAGCGGCCGGCCGGAATTGTTAGGTGAACATGGCGCAGGAAAAGGTGCGGCGGTGGGCGTGAAAACGACGCCTGCCGTCGCATCGCCGCGCGGTTCACGGGGCGGCCGTTGGGCGCGCGCATGAGCGCGCAGTTTAAGACGAAAGATTAAGATGAAGATCCCGAATCTCAGCACCCTTAAATGCCTGGCTTCAGCTTTCTGATGCGCACGGTAACGTATAAATCTGTTTTGCGCGGCGTCTTGAAACGCGAGGCGGGCGGCAACCTAGTGTCGGACGATGGCGCGGCGCTCCTGGTCATCGAGTATATCGCGGATCGGTATCTCTCGGCCTGGGAATACTACGTGTGGCCGGAATGCTTCGAGACGGAGTATCGGCTTTTCCGCGCGGAATATGACGCGGACCTGACCTACGCGGAAGGGGTGGAGCTTTACTTTGAGGACTCTGCCGGCGTCGGCGCCTACTACACGGCGCTTGAAGCGATCGGCGTGGGTGAATCGCCGGAGTCGGATCCGGATTCCTGGGAGGTGCTGACGACGCTGCGGCGCTTTGTGGCGTTTGACCAGGCGGGCGAGACCGAGTTTGAGGCGTGCGTGGGGGCGTGGGACCGAGATCCGGAGGCGGACAAGGGGGCGCTGCGGATGGCCTACTCGATCACGTCCGATGGCGTGTTGATTTCGCCGGCGTGCACGCTGAATGGCGTGTGGCTGAAGATTCGCAAGGTGTGCCCGGATTTCTCGGCGGTCATCTATGATGCGACCGACACGTATGCGGTGGGTGACGTGGTTTATTTTGAGGATTTCGCCGAGTGCTACCGTGTGCTGGAGGCGACCACGGCCGCGCAGACGCCGGGGACGCACCCGGCGAAGTTTGCGGTGCTGGAGTTTGCCAAGATCTTTGCGCGCGCGGTGAAGGCCGGTGCGCTGGCGGACTGGCAGCGGAGCGACGGCGAGGGCAGCGCGGTGAAGACGCGGGACTCGGAGGAGCGGTTTACCGAGCTCTTGGATGAACAGGTGTGGCAGTTGACGAAGCTACAGGGGCAGACGGGGAAGCCGGACTATGAGGTGTAAAGGGCGGAGTTTTGCCCACGAAACACACGAAAAGACACGAAAAGAAAACGTCGGAATAAATAAAATACCATGAGTGGAAGCACAGTAAAATTACAGGCGAACGACAGGCTGGTGAGCGATGCGCAGCCGTTGCCGGTGAAACTCGACGGGGCGACGGGCACGGAGCTGCTCGCGCAGCTCACCGCGCTCAATACGGCGACGGGCACGGCGACCGATGCGGCCGGCGACCCGACGGTGATCGGGTTGCTCAAACAAATCGTGATCAACACCACACCCTGATCACCATGAAACCCAATCCCTGGCATCTGGCGGTGGTGTTTGCATTCCTGGTCTTCGCGTATTTCGCGGCGGGATGTTCGTCGGATGACAACTATCCGAAAGTTTACAACTACTCGAATCTGCCTCCGAAGCTGAACACGGTCATAACCGGTCAGGTCGAAAAGGATAAGGTGATCGGCGGCGAGGTGGTGACGTTGAAGGCCAAAGTGGCAGAGGTGCGGTCACTGGCGAAGGGCGCGGTGAACGAAGCGCAGATCAATGCGCGGCTCGATGAGATGGGGCTTTCGCTGGAGGCGATCATGGCGGCCATCAAGAAGTATCCGGCCGCGAAGATCGCACCGTTGGCGGCTTCGTTGGATGCAAAGATCGGCGAGGATGCGAAACCGGATAAGAAGATCCTGGTGAGTCTCTATGCCGGCGCGGCGCTGTGTTTTCTGTTGGCGATCGCGGCGGGTTTCTTTTCGGGGTGGTTGGCGAGTGTGCCGGTGGTCGGCGCGTTTCTAAGTAATACGCTGGGCAAGCATGCCGTGGTCTTGTTGCTCGCCATTGGCGCGGGCTTGATCGTGGTCGCACGGTTTTACACGTGGGCGGCTAAGCATCCCAGGCTCTTTGACGGGCTGGTGCTGGCGGGTGCCGTCCTGGCCACACTCATTTATGCGAACGCGCACAATGAGGGCCTGTTGGCTGCGTGGTGGGAGAAGTTGAAGGGGCTGTTTAGGTCCAAGACCGTAAAGGCAGGCTGAACCAGATATGTCCGACGAAGAAATCACCGCCATGCGTGAACGCTTGATCAGGATCGAGACCATTGTCGGCGACGAGGCCGACAGCGGCTTACGCGGTGACATGAAAATCCTGTTTGAGCGCCTGCGGCAAATCGAGGTGCGCATGTATATGGCCGTCGGCGGGGGCATGGTCGTCGTGTTCATCATCGAGAAGGTCTGGAAGTGATTTCCGCGCGGAATGATGAACTTTATCAAGCCATGGTCTCGCGAAGGTCGGGCAAAGGTCGGGCAAAGGGATCGATCCCTTCGCCCGGCCTTTGTCCGACCTTCGCGAGACTCTTTCCGGTCTCATGAGTAATCCCGGCCATAGTCGCCCCGGCGCTCTTCGCCTGCAACTGACGACCTTGCCAGATGGCCGGCTGCATGCGGTCACGTCGTTTAAGCTCTCGCATGGGGAGGAGATCCGTAGCGACTTGATCCTGCCTTGGGGTGGATTGTATTCCGCGATCGAGAAGATCAAATGCACGGGGAAGCAGGCCCACCTTGCGGGGCTGCGCCTGATCGGCGGCCAGGAGGCACGGCAGATGCAGGGCGGCGGGGATTGGGTGTGGGTGCGCGAGTATGAGGAGTTGCCGGAGACTGCCGAGGTGCAGGCGGGCAAGAACCGCCGGCGCATCGGTGACGACGGCCGCGTGGAAATCGTCGCGGACTTTATTCAGCTCTCCAGTGCGGCGCGCACGCCGGGCACGGTGGCAGTGACGACCGCGCCGGCGCCAGATGCAGCGGAGGCCGTCATGGCGTCGGAAGATCCGGTGGATGCCGGCGCGGTGCGGAGGATCCAGCGCGTGTATGTGGCGGCGGGCTTGCTGGCGACCAGCGAGCGGGTGCGGGGCGGTGGGCTTAAGGAGGTGACCTGGACGAGTGTGCGCACGAAGCAGACACCGGCCGGTGTCGTCATCGCAGATGCCACGGAAAAGCCTAATGGAATTCCTGTATTTACGGTGCGAGCGATCCAGGGAGCGGATGGTGGATCGCCGGAGGCGGTGACGTATTCTTACGCGGAGCAGCGCCGGTGGAGGGCACCGGGGCGCGTGAAGGCACAGGTGATCACGAAGGCGATTTCTTCGCCGGGTAGCATTCCTTCGGTATTTGATTTCAAAACGCTCACACTTAACAAGTCGGCGCCAGTGGTGTTCGAGGGATTGGATGTGACGGTCTCGATCACTTACCAATCTTCAGCGGAGCCTGGGTCAGTCGCGCCGGTAATCTGGGATCCGCAGCAGTGGAGCACGGCGGATTGGGACTATATCCTGCGCGGTCCCCGACCGGTGCGACGGGTGCAGGATTATCCGGAATATTGTGTCGATGATGCTTCGGGTGTGAGTGCGGTATCGGTGACGACGCCGGCCGATACCGGTGGTTTCTACATCGCAGGTGAGGGCGAACTGCTCTATAAGGGAGGGAATACGCATAAGTTGACGATCACCGGTCCGGTGTATCCGGCGGGCGAGGCACGAACGATCGAACCCGTGCGAGTAGAGCCCGACTTCGAGGCGCTCGATGGAACCAAGTGGTATAAGCGTATTCAGGTGTCGGCGACACTGCCAATATTGCCGGCCATGCCGACATTATCCACATGAGTGCCGAAGTCGAACTACAGACGATGCGCATGGAGCTGCGAATGGCACGCGAGCGGGAACAGGCGCTGACGCGACGGATGGATGACTATCACCAGCAATTGCGCGAGGTGCCGGTGCAGATCGCCGCGCGGTTGGCCGGGGAGAATGAGCCGGAGGTAATCAATGCCCGTTTGCGCCGGTTGCAGGAGGTGACCGATAGCTTGGATGGCGGCGGTAGTGGCGCGAGTAGTGCTGACGGAACGGCGGGCGCTGGTTTCGACGGAGGCGGGGATGATGAGCCGACGGATTATAGCGACTTTGGCGATGTGTTCACGCCTGGCGATGCGTCAACGCCGGGGGCGAGCGTGACGGCGGAGGTGCGCACGCGCGGGGGCACGGCGGAGTTGAAGGGATTTGATGAATATGTGCCATCGACGATTCCAAGAAAGTATCTAACGCGCACCATCAATCAGGTGATGAACTGGAATACGTATGGGGTCTCGCCGTGCACTACGGTGGTCGGTGGAGATTATTTTATCACGCTTGTAGGTGCAGCTACCTATGATCCGACGACGGATGTGATCACTCCGGTGTCAGGCACGTCGAACTCGGGGACGCCGCCGCCCTATACGTCATATGCGATCAGTTCGGACGCTATAAGTATCGACTCGAACTTCATGCAATCGCCCATGCTCACCACATTGACACGATCAAGCGCGGTGAAGCCGGCGTGCTCGTCATTTACATCGGGTTATGTCACCGCGACGGGATCGGCACTGGAGACGTTGACTAATGAGGACACCGATGCCCATGCGGTGGCGCGTCTGCTGGCGACTTCGCCGGCGTGGTCTTCTTACGCGACATGCGGGGCCTATCCTTGCGCGTCCGCGACGTGGGCCGCGCGGACGACGGGCTTCACGTTTGCCTATGGCGAGGCTGAATTGCGCCTGACCTTTGCCGGGATGCCGGCGGGGTGGCTGTTCTCGGCGAAGGTGACGCTCGCGCGGGTGAGTGCGGCGACGAGCGAGGTGAGCGTGGTCGAGGTGCAGACGTATGAGGCGACACCGGATGGCGGTGGAGCGGCGAGCATGACGATTTCTTTGGTGCCGGAAGAGGCCGGCTATACCTATCGCGTGGAGGGCGTGACTTTGTTGCGATGAGTGCACTAGCGCATGTTTCCAAACCGTCCAGTGTGCGCCGGCTGGCGCCGCAACCGGTCTCGCTGTCGCGAAAGATGGCGAACCTGGCGACGGCGGCCGTGACCGTAGCGGTGGCGAAGATCGTGGAGCCGTCGGTGCCGGTGCTGGTGCCGGAGATCGTGGAGGATGACCGGCGGGCAAAGTGCCTGGTATGCCCGGAGGGGCGCTGGAATGCAGAGGGGAATGCGGGACTGGGTGAGTGCCGGCATCCGGATTGTGGCTGCACGGGGCTCAAGCTGAAATTTGCGGCGCTGCGGTGTCCGTTGCAGCCGCCGGAATGGGTGGAGTGGAAGCCGGAGGGTGCGTCATGAGTATCGCGAAACGGATCGCGCCGCTAACGGGGACGGAGGCTATGCGGGCACTTCATGCCGCGCTGATCGAGGCGAACGAGATCCACACGACGAAGGATCAGAAGCGTGTGTTCTTGGAGAACGTGCTGGTGGCCTCGGTGTATCATGATGGCGTAGCCGATGAGGCGTCGATGCTGGCGCTCAATGCTACGGCGGAGCGGGGTTGCTGGCCGATGGATATGTGCTGGCGCGAGGATACATCGACGGTGTGGCTGTGCGTTGCCGCTCATGGTGCGACCTTGGCGACGGATTGGATCGAGTTTTCCGCAGGCGGTGGCGGTATGACGAACCCGATGACAACGGCGGGGGACATCATTATCGGTGGCGCGGCGGGGGTAGCAACGCGGCTCGGTGTGGGGACGGATGGGCATGTGCTCAAACTGGTGGCGGGTGTGCCTGCCTGGGCGGCGGAGTCGGGCGGCGGCGGGGGCAGCGATTTCTTAACTGTGCAGGTTTTTTCCTAATGGCATCGGCAACCAAAGAACTTCTCTCCGGCTCCACGAACGGTCGTATGATCAAAGTCGTCGCCACGGCGACGGCGGGCACGACGATCCACACGGCCGCATCAGGCACGACGACCGTTGACGAGGTGTGGTTGTGGGCGGTGAACAGCGACACGACGGCGCGAAAGCTCACGATCGAATATGGCGGCGTATCGTCGCCCGATGACACGATCGAGCTGACGATCCCGGCGGAGAGCGGCCTGGTTCTCGTGGTGCCGGGATTACTGATCCAGAACAGCCTTATTGTGAAGGCCTTCGCGGCAACGGCCAATGTCTTAATGATCGGCGGATACGTGAACCGGATCACCAACTGATGATCATGGCACGCACAGGACTCACCGGCGGGATCGGGCGCGAGCGGCACCGGCGCGGGCTGCTGGCGAAGCGGCAGCCGTTGGGACACGGGTTGCTCGACCGGTTGGTGGAATGGTGGCCGCTCACGGAACAATCGGGGGTGCGACTGGGGGTCCACGGTGGAATCAATTTGGCGGATATTAACACGGTGACGGGAGCCGATGGTGTGGGCTCCCTGGCTTCGCAGTTTACGGCCGCCAACACCGAGCAATTGAGCATCGCGTCCTTGGCGGCACTCCAGATGGGGGATGTGGATTTCACGATCGTGGCCTGGGCATATCCCACTTCGAGTTCGGGGACGAAGGTCATCGTATCGAAGGATAACAATACGGCGGGCACGCGTGATTACGAATTGGCCCCGTTCAACACCGACTTGGAATTCAACGTGTTTAGAGCGACCGACACGGCACGCCAGGCGATCCTAGCCGGGGTGATGACGGCGAATGCGTGGCAAATGTGCGCGGGGTGGCACAACGCGGCGGCCGATACGGTGAACGTCGAACGCAATGCCAGCGGCACAATCGCATCGACAGCCACGGGCGGCGCGCTCCAGGCGGCGAGTGCATCGGAGTTCCAGATCGGCGCCCGTCAATTTGTGTCCTCGCGCGCGGCGTGGGATGGGAGGATTCAGCGCGTCGGCATCTGGAGGCGTGTGCTCACAGCCGACGAGCGCACGTGGCTCTACAACGGCGGTCGCGGACGCGACTACCCTTTTGTGTGAGGCGATTTTTAACAACCAACGGAGAAAAACATCATGGCAACGAACTCGAATGGTAACTGGCAGCCTCAAAACCTACGGCAACGCACGCGCTCGGCGGTCATGAACCCGCCGGCGGGACTGCCGCCGCTCTTCAATGAAAACGACCAGGAGGTCGGCACGACGGGCGGGCTGATCCCCGGCGGCCTGCGCCTGCCCGATATGCCGCCGACCGGTGTGCCGCCTGGTATGCCTACGCTGACCAACGGCGTATCGCCGGCGGCCGCCGGCGCAGTCCCGCCGATTCCGCGCGGAATGCCGCCCGCCACCGGCTATGGCCTGCCGCCGACCGGGATGCCGCCCATGCCGGGCCCGTATCAAGTGGGCGCGGAGAACTCGGGGCCGGTGTTCGATGGGCCATCGTCGGTGCCGGGTGCGTCGAACTTTGACGCGCGCATGCGGCCGCCGCCGGCATCGCTCACGCAGCTGCTGACCAACCCGGGGAGCTACGCACCGGGTGCGATGCGCGTGCCGGGCAACACGGGGGCGGCTCCTGGAGACATGCCGCCCGGGTGGGATCCTGCGAGTCGGACGCTTTCGCAGACTTCGACGCCTCCGCCGATGGGACCGCCGCCGACGGTGGGGTCGATGCGGGGTGCGCCTGCGGGGCTGATGCCGCCGTCGATCGATCCAGCGGCCTTTGCGGCCGAAGCGGTGCGGCGGGCGCGAGCGGAAGGTGAGGACACTGACAAGGCGTTTAGGGATGCGTCACGGATCATGCCGGCGGGTGCGGCGCCGATGCCTGGCTCAAGGGGTTTTGGTTCCAAGAGTATCCCGGGAGTCGGAAGCCTGGTGCTTGATAATGCCACGGGCCTGCCGGTGGACGGAGCTAAGGTTATTAAGCAGGATGATGGGAAAACCAAACTCACCGAGGCTGAAGTCGCATTTGAAACTAATGTCGAGCAGGCACTCGCCGGTGTCACGGATCTGCGCAACGTAGTTAAGGAATACGGCACGTGGGAATCCGCATGGGCGGGCAACCCGCAAGCTGCGGCGAAGCTGGCGCAGTTGCCTTACCAGCTGGCGATTCAGTATGCGAAAATCGTGGATCCCAGTTCGGTGGCGCGTGAGGGCGAGGTGGCGGCCGCACAGAAATACCTTCTCCAGCTAGGTGCGTTTAAGAACAAGGATACAACCCTGGCGGCGCTCGATAACATGGAGACGACGATCAATGGCTACAAAACTTCGCGTGAGAAGGTGCGCGGTGGTAGTGGTGGAAAGCCTGTTGGTAGTGCAGGAGCCGCAGGCTCGATCACCGCGGAACAGGCGCGTGCGGAAATCAACCGACGCAAAACCGTAAACGGAACGAGCACCACAAAATGAGCACAGACATCTCCATGTATTCGGATGAAGACTTGGCGCGTATCGCTGGTGAACCAGTAGCGCCTGCCGTCGAGCCAGGCGTGCAAGTCGCTGCTCCGGTTTTGGAGTCGGAGGCACCTGATATTTCGAGTGTAAGTGATGCCGATCTCGAGCGCATCGCTGCGGGAGGTGTTGAGGCACTCGCGCCGGACTTGTCGGCAATGTCCGACGCCGATCTCTACCGGGCGGCGGGCGTCAATCCACTCGATGACTTCGACGCATACAATGCGTTTGAACAGGAGAAGAAGGACAAGGGTTACGATCCAAATGATCCTGGCATCGCGAAGAGGATGTGGGACGGTGTCTCGGGTTTCTTTGGTGGGATCCGGGCGGCCGGCACAGAGGTGTTGCGCCTCCAGGGTGAGAAGTGGATGGGTGGCGGGCCGGCTGACCCTAATCAGGAGCGGTTGAAAACTGCTGCACGACAGGAGGAGGCGCTGCTCGTCCAGGGGGCAGGCAAGGCGCTGGGAAATTATAATGTGCTCGGCCAAGGCGCAAATACGCTTAAAAACAAAGCATTGGTAAACTTCGCCAAGCTGTTCACCGATGACCCCGAAATGGAGGCGAAGCTTGAAAAGGTTTCGCGCGGAATGTCATGGCAGTTTGAGCGCGAGGCCCGAGACACGCAGCAATTCACGGATAACTTTAATAAGAATATCGCGGTGATCATGCCGGAGTCGTTTGCGGCAATCGCTGCGTCGGATGTGGATAATAAGGCGGCCGGTGGAGTGGCTGATTTGATCGATCCGGCTAATTATGTGCCGGTGGCGCAGGCAGTCGGGTGGACAACGCGCGTTCCGTTGAAGGGCGTGGTGTCCGCAGCTGAGCGCGCAGTCAGGGAAGCGGCTTTTGATGTCGCGAAATCCACCGCGCAACGCGAAGCGGCGACGCTGGCGATGAAGCCGGGGTTGGTTGGTGCGGAGCGTGAGGCGCTCCGCAAAGGTATCCTCGATGCGGGCAAGGCTTCGCGTGAAGCGGGCGAACGTCTCGCTGCTAACAGGGCGGCATATGCGAGCACACTGAAGGCGCAGGAAGAGGAATTGGTGCGGCTTCGGATGGCTGTGCCTGGTGCGCAGGTGGGCGCGGCCCGCGCGGTGCAGGCGGTTGGCACGGCGCTTGATCGCGCGGGTGCGGTAGCTGAGGCCGTGGCGGGTGTGCCGGACGCGCTCGCGCGCAAGATCGCTCCGGGTAATGAGGCGGCACAGGCTGCGGTGGGGGATGCTGTTCAAAACGGCGTGCGTAATGTGACTGGGTTGTTTGGCGCGGTGCCTGCGGCATCGGGCGTTGCTGGCATGGGGCTTCGTCGTGCCGGTCAGGATCTGCGTATCATCGGTGATATTCTCACGCAGGCCGAGGGGCAGTTGCCGTTCTTTCGCCGTGTCGCGCGTGATACTGGCGGTCCTACAAGCTGGCTGGCGTCGGTGATTGATGAAACGCGGCTCGCGCCATTGATCACGGCAACCGGCCGCACGGCGGCGCAGGGCGTGCGCGGTGCGCCGCTCCAGGGGGCAATTGGGTTTGTCGGTTCAGGTGGCGACACGGAGGCGATCCTGCCAGCGGCGGCCGGCGGCGCTTTTATCGGCATGGCCGGTGCCGGTATGGGACAATGGCGGCGCTACGCACAGCCTGATATTGTGCGGCAAAAACAAATGGCAGACGTGGGCCGCTACCGGCAGGCAATCGCTGGCCAGGGAGAGCAGGCGGTGAAGTTCTTCGATGCGCTCCCTTCGCGTGACCGCGTGGCGCTTTCGACCTTTCAACTCGCGCATCCCGATCTCATGATTCGCTATGCCCGGCTCGGCAAGGGGCGGGCGAGTTTCTACACCACCGGCGGCGAGGGCGGGCCGGTGGCGATGATCAACCTGGACTCGCGCGACCCGATCCGGGCGGTAGCGTCGCACGAGGTGGCCCACCATATCGAAAAGCACGGCCTGTTCCCGGCGATCCGGCGCGAGTTACTTGGCGACGAAGCGGCGGGCTCGCCCGGTCTCTACACGCTCCTAGATAAGCAAGGGAAGCCGGTCCTTGATGCTGATGGACGCTTCCAGACCACGCCTGAGTGGGATGGGTTTAAGAAACAATATCAGACGCGTCTCGATGCCGAGGGCGACATGGTTGGCCAGGCGTTCGGCAAGCTCGATAACGATGCAATCGCACGTGAGGTGTTTGCCGAGCATGCCGCCGATTACCTGCTCGGCGGAGATCCGGTCACGGGTGAATCCAACATTGGTCGGGCGATGCGGGCGCCGTCGGATCGTGTGCTTCGATCTCTGGCGCAGAGTTGGGTGGGCGAGAGTTTTCCCTTCATGCAGCGGCTGGTGGGGAAAACGGGCGCGGTGATGGATCCCGGCGGCCGCATCGTGGGGTCTCGCCTGTTTAGCGATGCTCAGTTGGTGCGGTCGCCGGCGCTGCGTCGTATGGCTGATCAGTATCATCGCGCCTTGGCGCAGCGTGGCCGGGCGATGCCGCTTGATGAAGGCGAGGGCGGTGCGGTGGTTTACCAGGCGTCGGAGTTGCGAGCCAATCCGCAGATCCTGCAAAAACTCTTCGACGGTTCGGGTGAAGTCGCACGCGGGCCGGATGGGAAGCCGATCATCAATGCCGATGGCACCCCGCGTTTCCTCACAAACAAGGAGCAAGCACAGGCCAACAAAGCGCTGACCGATAAAATCTGGGAGTGGTATCAGGCGAACCCTGCACAGCGCGGCGGGCTGCGAATTGAAAAACTGCCGGAGGGGAAGAAACTGGTGGACCATGTTGTCGGGCCGCTGCCGCCGGCGTTGCTCGAGTCGCTGGCGAAGGATAAGAACTTCAACGCGGTGCAGCTTGCCAATCTCGGGCTGATCTCTGATTCTCTGGCGAAGCAGCCGGGAGACCTGATCTCGATGTTCTACCAGCCCGCGACGAAAGGCGGCCGCGACACGCGGTATCGTTCGCTGAAAGGCGACTGGCGCACCGAGGCGCCCTACGCGATTGCTGTGAGCCAGGAGGGCAACCTCTACATTCGAACCACGAGCAAGGAAAAGCTCGTCGCCAACGCTGAAGCTCTGTTCAGGCGCGGCGGCGGGCAGCTCTGGGGTGATAATGTCGCCGCCTTCATGGGTGATGTGGATACCTACCTGGCGAACCACGCGGCCGGCAAACCTGGCTCCGAGGGCATCGGCGAGGCAAAGCGCGACGTGATCAACGAATTGTTTGGCGTGAGCAATAAGAACAACGCCGGCGTGAATCCGCTCTTCGACACGGCACCGCGGCGTTCGCCGATCGTGTTCCGTTCGCGGCGTATTGATCGCATGAACCGCGTGGCGCCCGTCGAAGGTGAGCGCTTCAACGTCGATTACTACAAAGTGCGCGACAACAAGCGGCCGGAAGCTCCGCTTGACGATGGCGCGGGTGGTTCGCAAAAGACTCCGATGGATTCGCCTGAAACGCCGCCCGCCACCGCATCGCTAACCCCGGCGCAGAAGGCATGGGCGGAAGTGAAGCCGGGTGCGCGTTTCGATGAGGTGAAGAAACATATCCCCAAGGATCCGGTGAAGATGGCCGCAATGGATTTCGAGGGACTCTCCAGTGATCAGGCCATGCAGAAGATCCGGGACTTTTTGTTGCAGGAGCCGGTGGTGACGGCCTTCGACGGTAAGCGTATCCTGGTAGCCAACCCGCAGGGGAGTGGAGACGGCCTGCTGAATCGTGCCGAACACCTGGCGGGCCGTAGGAAGCAGTCGATGGGTTCTGGCACCAGGGATTTCACACTCGATAAGGCGCGCTTGGTGGCATCCATTCCGGAAACGCTGCGAAGTGGATCGCTCAAGGTGGACCAAGGGCGGGAGCATCTTTATTTTAAAAAGTATAAAGACGGTCTGCTTCACATGGTGGTGGTCGATCCCCACGGTTTCGTGAGCGATCACGGGGCGGTGGATGCCAGCCTCGTAACGCAATACACCCCCGAAGCGAAGAAACGTTTCGAGGGTGCACGCGTTCTCACCCGAAGGTGAGCTTTACGGCCGCTGCGGGCGGGTTTCCCCGCCTAGGCATCTTCCGCTGCCTGCGGCCCTCTCAACGCGATCCGAGTGGCCGGAAGGCCTTTCATCGTTGAGCAATCTGACGGGCGGAATATCGGCCCGCCTCCGCCGGAAGTCAAGAGGGGCTATTCCGCACGGAATAGATTGACCGTTTTACATGGCCTGCAAACGCTATGCCATGAAATGGGTCAAACTTCTGGCTCTGTTGATCTGGCTAAGTATCTGCTTGTCGAGCTGTGTGCCGCTGATGGCCGAGGGGGAATACGTGGCTGGCTCCATTGTGTATGTCATCGTCGGCTTTGGCCCGCTTTTGATGATCAGCTTGCTCGGGTGCCTTGTGCGGTGGTCGCGAAAGAAGCCGAGCCAGCAAGGCTGAAACGCGACAGACAACGCGGCACTGCCTTTTAATCGAAATAACCAACTGACTTATAGGTGGTTATTTTTTTACTCTCCTGACTACGAATCAGAAGGTTTGGGGTTCGACTCCCTAAGGTTGCACCATTTTTAGCCCGCCGCTTCTTAAAACGAACGGCGGGCTTTTTCGTATCGGGAAGACAGAAGTCTGGTTACGGATTGATTCAGACCAAATTTCTAAGCAAGAAGATCTCCCTGACATGGGTCAGGATACCCATGCCAATCATCTCTCTGGAACTAAACATTTTTTTAGTTTGGCACTGAGGTAAGGAGCGGTGGGGCTGGCTTTTTGTTTTAGGAGGCCGGGGAGGGGGCCTTGGTAGAGGAGTTCGCCGCCGTGGGGGCCGCCGACGGGGCCTAGTTCGATGATGTAGTCGGCTTCGGCCAAGAGATCCAGGTGGTGCTCGATCACGACGACGGTGTGGCCTTGTTCGACGAGGGAGTGGAGGACTTTGATCAGCTTTTCGCAGTCGCTGAGGTGGAGGCCGATCGTCGGTTCTTCGAGGAGGTAGAGGTTGCGGACGGCGATGCCGCGGCTGCGCTCTTTGTAGCTCGCGAGGCCGTTGGCGAGTTCGGTCACGAGCTTGAGGCGTTGGGCTTCGCCGCCGGAGAGGGTCGGGGAGCTTTGGCCGAGGGTGAGGTAGCCGAGTCCGCAATCGACCATGAGCTGGCAGACTTGGGAGAGCTGCGAGTGGAAGTCGAAGAAGGTGGCGGCTTCCTCGAAGGTGAGCTGGAGGACTTGGCCGATGTTTTTGCCTTTCCACTGGATGTCGGAGAGCTCGGGGCCGTAGCGGGTGCCACGGCAGTCGTCGCAGGGGAGATAGGTGTCGGGCATGAAGGCCATCTCGAGCTTGATGCGGCCGCCGCCGGAGCAGGTTTCGCAGCGTCCGCCGGCGGTGTTGAACGAGAAGCGTCCGGCGGAGTAGCCGCGCATCTTGGCTTCGGGGAGCGAGGCGAAGAACTGGCGGATGAGGTCGAAGATGCCGAGGTAGGTCGCGGGCGTGGAGCGCGGGGTTTTGCCGATGGGGGATTGATCGACTTCGATCACGCCTTTGAAGGCGTCGGCGTTGCGGAGGTCGAGGAAGGGAACGGTGTCGGCGGGCTCGGGGGCGAAGCCGGTGGCTTTGACGAAGTCTTTGCCGGAGAGCTTCGACTTTTTGGCTTTGATCGCGTGGTTGACGGCTGGATACAGGACGTCGCGGAAGAGCGTGGATTTGCCGGCACCGCTGGGGCCGGCGACCATGGTGAGGCGGCCGAGAGGGAGGCGGAGATCGAAGTTCTTGAGGTTGCGGAATTGGACGCCGGTGAGGGTGAGGAAGGCGGGGTTGAGAGTTGAGGGTTGAGAGTTGAGAGACGGAAGCGGGCGGTAGGAGCCGCGGAGGGGGTGTTGGATGCCTTTGGCTAGGAAGAGGCCGGTGAGGGATTTCTCGGACTTTTTGATCTCGGCGGGCGTGCCGTGGGCGAGGAGGTCGCCGCCGTGGATGCCGGCGGCGGGTCCGAGGTCGATGATGCTGTCGGCGCGTTCCATCAACTCGTCGTCGTGCTCGACGACGAGGAGGGTGTTTCCTTTGTCGCGGAGGGCGAGGAGGGTCTCGATGAGGCGGTCGTTGTCGCGGGCGTGGAGTCCGATGGAGGGTTCGTCGAGGACGTAGAGGACGCCGGCGAGGTTGGTGCCGAGTTGCGCGGCGAGGCGGATGCGCTGGGCTTCGCCGCCGGAGAGGGTGTCGGTGGGGCGTTCGAGCGCGAGGTAGCCGAGGCCGACGTGGTCGAGGAATTTGAGGCGTTCCTGGATCTGCGGGACGATGTCCTGGGTGATGAGCGCGCCGCGTTCGTCGAGCTTGAGGGCGCCGAGGCGGGTGAGGAGCTGGGCGGGCGTGCTGGCGAGGAGCTCGGGGAGGGAGACGGGCGCGAGCTTGCCGTTGAGGTGGAGTTTGACGGCGCGGGCGATGCGGTTGAGGCGCTGGCCGTGGCACTCGGGGCAGGGTGTGCCGGTGTCGGCGACGTCGTCGCCGGACTCGATGCCGAACTCGCGGAGGCGGGCGGCGGGATCGTCTTTGTCGTCCTCGTCGGCGGGCTCGAGCATCCAGGGGAAGACGCGGCCGTGTCCGCGACAGGTGGGGCACCAGCCGCGCGGGGAGTTGTGCGAGAATTGCTTGGGGTCGAGCTCGGGGAAGGACTCGCCGGTCTCGATGTCGGTGCGCGTGGTGGAGAACCAGGAGAGGATTTCGCCGTTGGGAAGGGCGATGAAGCAGGAGCCTTTGCCGAGGCGGAGGGCGTTGTCGAGGGCGGGGCCGGGGCGGGCCTCGGTCTTCATGTCGGCGACGACGACCTCGATGTCGTGCTCGGAGTAGCGGTCGAGTTTTTGGAATGTATCCACGCGGAGGAGACGTCCGTCGGCGCGCATGAGCTCGTAGCCGTGGTCCTCGATCCACGTGGCGATGGGCTGGTGGTGGCCCTTGCGTCCGCGGATGAGCGGGGCGCAGAGGTAGAGGTGTTTCGCTTTCTTCGCCTTGGGCGAGTGGAGGACGGTGAGGAGGAGTTTTTTGAGCTGGCCGGGGGTAAGCGGCTGGACGGGTTTGCCGGTGTCGGGGTGGTGCTGGACGCCCATGCGGGCGTAGAGGAGGCGGAGGTATTGGGCGACCTCGGTGATGGTGGCGACGGTGGACTTGCGGGAGCCGCGGGTGATGCGTTGCTCGATGGCGACGGTGGGCGGAATGCCGGTGAGGCGGTCGATGGCGGGGCGGGGCATCTGCTCGACGAACTGGCGCGCGTAGGGCGACATCGACTCCATGAAGCGGCGCTGGCCTTCGGCAAACACGATGTCGAAGGCGAGGGTGCTCTTGCCGGAGCCGGACACGCCGGTGACGACGGTCAATTCGCGATGGGCGATGGTGAGCGAGATGTTTTTGAGGTTGTTCTCGCGGGCGCCGGTAAGGACGAGCTGGTGGGAGTTGAGCGCGGCGAGGGCGGGGCCGGAGAGGTAGGGGGCGGGGGCTTCGGCGGCTAGGGGGAGGGATTCGGAGTCGGATGAGACGGACCGGGATGTCCGTCCTCCTAGGGCATCGCGGAGGAAGGGGGACGTGGCGGTGGTGGCGCGGGCGACGTCTTCGGGTGGGCCTTCGGCGATGATTTGGCCGCCGTCGGCGCCGGCTTCGGGGCCGACTTCGATGAGCCAGTCGGCGGATTTGAGGACGTCCAAGTTGTGTTCGATGACGACCACGCTGTGTCCGTGATCGACGAGGGCTTGGAGGACGGCGATGAGGCGTTTGACGTCGTGGCGGTGGAGGCCGGTGGTGGGTTCGTCCAAAAGGAGTAGGGCTCCTTTTGGCAATGACGAATGACCAATGTCCAATGACGAATGAGACGGAGACGGCTTGCTGGCGCTCGCCGCAACGGGGGCGGGGGCGTTGGTAAAACCGCTCAGGTATTTGACGAGTTTGAGGCGTTGGGATTCGCCGCCACTGAGGGTGTTGAGGGGCTGGCCGAGCGTGAGGTAGCCGAGGCCGACGGAGTCGAGGCTGGCGAGGCGGGTGCGGATGGACTCGTGGTTTTGGAAGAGGACGAGGGCGTCGGTGACGCTGGTGCCGAGGAGGTCGGAGACGGAGAGGCCGTTCCAACGGATGGCGAGGACCTCGGGTTTGAAGCGTTTGCTGTCGCAGATGGGGCAGGGGACGAAGACGTCGGAGAGGAACTGCATCTCGACGCGTTCGTAGCCGAGGCCTTGGCAGTGGTCGCAGCGTCCGTCTCCGCTGTTGAAGGAGAAGGACGAACTGCTGAAACCGGCTTCCTTGGCGGCGGGTTCGCGGGCGTAGAGTTCGCGGATGAGTTCCCAGGCGTCGGTGTAGAGCGCGGGGTTGGAGCGCGGGGTGCGGGAGAGGGGGGACTGGTCGACGAGGACGATCTCGGCGAAGGCGTCGTCGCCGGTGATGGACGCGATGACGGCGGGATCCTCGGTGAGCTGGAGGCGCTTCGAGAGAAGGCCTTGGTGGATGACGTTGTCGAGGAGCGTGGACTTGCCGGAGCCGGAGACGCCGGAGAGGGCGACGAGACGCTGGAGCGGGAGCGCGAGGGTGACGTTGCGGAGGTTGTGCTTGGCGGCGTCGCGGAAGGTGAGGCGCGGGGATTTTTTGTCGACGGGGCGACGGGTGGCGGGGAGGTCGACTTGTTCGCGGCCGGAGAGGTAGCGGCCGGTGATGCTGGCCTTGGATTTGAGGAGGCCGGCGAGGTTGCCTTCGAAGACGATGTGACCGCCGCGGGTGCCGGGCTCGGGTCCGACCTCGATGAGGTGGTCGGCGGCGCGGATCATGGCTTCATCGTGTTCGACGACGACGACGGTGTTGCCGGCGTCGGTGAGCGTGCGTATGATGGCTATCAACCGGTCGATGTCGCGCGGGTGCAGGCCGACGCTCGGTTCGTCGAGGACAAAGAGCGTGTCCACGAGGGACGTGCCGAGGCAGGAGGTGAGATTGACGCGCTGGACCTCGCCGCCGGAGAGGGTTTTCGAAGTGCGGTCGAGGGTGAGGTAGCCGAGACCGACTTGGGTGAGGTAGCGCAAACGAGTCCGGATGGAGTCAAAGGCGATGTTAGCGCTGCGGGCGGACTCGTTTGAAATCCCAAACTCCAAATCCCAAATCCCAAGTAAGGACAGAAGTTCGGAGACGGGGAGTTGGTAGAGTTCGGGGAGGGTTTTATCCTGCCATTTCCAGCAGAGGGATTCGGGCTGGAGGCGCGTGCCGTGGCAGGACGGGCACTCGTTGTAGGCGCGGAAGCGCGAGAGGAAGACCCGGACGTGCATCTTGTAGGTGTTTTTCTCGAGCCACGTGAAGAAACCTTTCACGCCATACCAGGCCTTGGGCCATTCGAGTCCGTTTTCGCCGTAGCCGTTTTCGCCGTTGATGACGAAGTCGCGCTGCTCGGGCGTGAGGGAGGCGATGGGGACGTTGACGGGGATCTTTTTCTTTTTGGCGACGGAGATCAGGTCGTCCGTGGAGGCGCTGTAAACTTCGCCTTCCCACGCCTTGATGGCGCCGTCGGCGATGGAGACGGACTGGTCGGGTATGGCGAGGCGGTAGTCGATCTCGATGATGCGACCGAAGCCGCGGCACTGGGGGCAGGCACCGAGCGGGGAGTTGAAGGAGAAGAGCGCGGGGGAGGCGGCGCGGAAGGTGCGGCCGGTTTCGGGGGAGTGGAGACCTTTCGAATAGTGTCCGAGCGGAGCGAGGGTGTCGGCGGCGAAGAGGTGGACCTGGCCCTGGCCGAAGTGGAGGGCTTGTTCGACGGCTTCGAGGAAACGGGGGCGGGCGTCGGGGGTGGTGGCGAGGCGGTCTTGGGCGACGAAGAGGTGGTCGGAATCTCCAGCAAGCAGGCTCCTACAGTCGGAGGCGAGAAGGTCGTCGATGCGGGCGACGGTGAGTGCGGTGGGCACGGGAGACGGAGCCGAGCCCACGGGCAAGATGCCCGTGCCACGTTCCGGAATAAGGACGCGGACGTAGGATTGGGCTTTGAGGTTTTTTAGGATTTCGGACCAGGTGAGTTTTTCGGGCTTGGTGACTTTGAAGGCGATGATGACCGTTTGAGGCGAGGGGCGAGAGGCGAGGGGCGAGAGGCTGGCGCGGGTTTTGTCCCAGATGGTGGCGGGGGTGTCGTCTTCGACGGGTTTGCCGGTGGCGGGGTCGAAGCAGGTGGCGACGTGGCTGAACCAGACTTTGAAAAAATCGGTGAGCTCGGTCATCGTGCCGACCGTGGAGCGCGAGGTTTTGACGGTGTTGGTCTGCTCGATGGCGATGGACGGGCGGATGTTCTCGATGGAGTCGACCTTGGGCTTGTCGAGGAGGTCGAGGAACTGGCGCGTGTAGGCGGAGAACGTCTCGACGTAGCGGCGCTGGCCTTCGGCGTGGAGCGTGTCGAAGACGAGGGAGCTTTTGCCCGCGCCGGAGAGGCCGGTGACGACGACGTATTTGCCGAGGGGCAGGTCGAGGTCGAAGCCCTTCAGGTTGTTCTGACGCACGCCGCGCAGGCGGATGCATTCGGGGGCGGCTTTGGACTTGGCGATGGGAAGGGAGGAGGCGGGACGGACCACGCGCTTACGGATGCGCGGAGGCGGGGCGAAAGCAAATCGCTAAACGCAAGAAATGCGGACTGCTGACAGAGGGGTGTCAGTCGGGAAGGGGAGGAAAGACTGAGCGCGGAGGTCAGTGGTGCGCTTTGCGTGTCATCGGGGCGTAACGCCCGCTCCTTGTTTTCGACAATGCCCGGGAGCTTGCGCCGGGATGTTTACTTCGAAAACACCGGCAAGGGCATAAAAAAGCCCAGGCGGTGAGGCCCGGGCTGAGGAGGAGAACGAGAACGATTAAGAGAAAACGGAAAGAGTTAACGCACGACGCGGGCGCCGCCGCCTTTCATGAGTTTTTCGACTTCTTTCTGGGTGGCCATCGAGGTGTCGCCGGGCGTGGTGCTCGCGAAGGCTCCGTGGGCGGCTCCGTAATCGACTGCGGACTGGGCGTCGTTCTTCGAGAGGAATCCGAACTGGAGGCCGGAGGCGAAGCTGTCGCCGCCGCCGACGCGGTCGAGGATTTCTAGGCCAGGATACTTGCGGCTCTCGTAGAACTTGCCGTCGTGCCAGAGGATCGCGGCCCAGTCGTTGACGGTCGCGGTGATCACGTGGCGGAGGGTGGTGGCGGCGACCTTGAAGTTCGGGAATTCCTTCACGGCGGTTTCGATCATGGCCTTGAAGGCGTCGGTCTCGATGTGCGCGAGGTCCTCGGCACCTTTGACCTCGAAACCAAGGGAAGCGGTGAAGTCTTCTTCGTTGCCGATCATGACGTCGACATATTTGGCGATCTCGCGGTTGACCTCCTGGGCCTTTTTCAGGCCGCCGATGGTCTTCCAGAGGGACGGGCGGTAGTTGAGGTCGTAGGAGACGATGGTGCCGTATTTGTTGGCGGCTTTGACGGCCTCGATGGTGAGGGCGGCGGTGGTCTCGGAGAGGGCGGCGAAGATGCCGCCGGTGTGGAACCAGCGCACGCCGAGTTTGCCGAAGATGTGGTCCCAGTCGAAGTCGCCGGGCTTGAGTTGCGAGGCGGCGGTGTTGCCACGGTCGGGGACACCGACGGCGCCGCGCATGCCGAAGCCGCGTTCGGTGAAGTTGAGTCCGTTGCGCACGGTGCGGCCGATGCCGTCGTCTTCGCGCCACTTGATGAAGTCGGTATCGACGCCGCCCTGCATGATGAAGTCCTCGACGAGGTGGCCGACCTCGTTGTCAACGAAGGCGGTGCAGACGGCGGTCTTCAGGTTGAAGCATTTGCGGAGGCCGCGGGAGGTGTTGTATTCGCCGCCGCCTTCCCAAGCGGTGAAGTGGCGGGCGGTGCGCACGCGGCCCTCGCCGGGATCGAGGCGGAGCATGACTTCGCCAAGCGAGAGCTGGGCGTAGTGACATTCGGAGGCGGGACGGATTTTGAGTGCCATGATGGGGATGGAAAAGTGGAGAGATGAAAGTTGAGCGGGGAGCGGCTGGAAAGGCCAGAACGGAGGTGCGGAGGATTAGGACAGGGGCGACGTGGGTCTGGACAGAAACGGACCGGAAGGTTGCCCACGAAACACACAAAATGACACGAAAAAGAAACCCTCCGGCTTTCGTGTCATTTTGTGTGTTTCGTGGGTAAAACGGTTTCGTGGTTAGACCGTGACGGTCTTGAAGGCGGCCACGTCCCAGAGGGGCTGGCCGGCTTCGGTGGCGAGTTCGTTGAAGGCGGTGATCTCGGCGGCGCTGAAGAGCAGTCCGCCAGCGGCGGCGGTGTGTTTCGCGAAGGCGGCTTCGAGTTGGCCGGGGAGCATGGACTTGTCGTTGCCGTGGCCGAGGACGTCGTCGATGACGGCCTTCACGTTGGCTTTCTGGTTGCGGCCCTTGGCGAAGGCACCGGCGCTGAGGGCGTCGGGATGGATCACCTGGAAGTAGAAGCAGCAGGTGCCCTTGTCGCCGACGGTGACCTGGTCCCAGCGGTTGCGGATGGTGGGGAGCGAGCCGCCGATGAAGCCGCCGACGATCTCGTTGATGAGGGAGAGACCGTAGCCTTTGTGCGCGCCGAAGGGGAGGAGCGAGACGGCGTCGGCGGGGTTGGTGGTGGGGTTGCCGTCTTTATCGACGGCGGCGAGGGGCGGGAGTGATTTGCCTTCGCGCTTGAGCTGTTGGACGCGGCCCATGGCGACGACGGACGTGGCCCAGTCGATCACGATCGGGTAGCCGACGGCTTCGGTGGTGGGAAAGCCCCACGAGTGCGGGTTGGTGCCGAGGGTGGGGAATTTGCCGCCGAAGGGAACGACTTCGGCGAGGGCGGCGGTGCAGTTGGTGTAGGCGATGTAACCGCGGCGGGCGGCGTCCATCACGTAGCCGCCTCCCCAGAGGTAGTGGAAGGCGTTGTCCACGGAGACGGTGCCGACGCCGTATTTGTCGGCGAGACGGATGGCTTCGTCCATGGCGCGGTAGGCGGTGGCCTGGCCGAGCTTTTTGTTGGCGTTCCAGATTTTGACGGCTTCGAAACGCGAAGGGATTTCTTCGATTTGCGCGCCGGGGACGCAGCCCTTCGAGCCGGAGCCGAAGAGGTGGTCGAGGTGGAGGGCTTTGATGCCGTTGTGGGTGCGGATGCCGTGGCGGGAGGCCTCGGCGCAGAAACGGGCGCCTTCGGCGGACTCGTCGGCGTGGAATCCGCGGTGCTGGTAGGCGGCGGAGACGAGGGCGTTGTGCTGGGCTTCGGGAACGATGTGGAAGGTTTCGGGCATGGGAGGGGAGGACTGAAAAGTAGTGGGTAGCGAGTAGCGGGTAGTGAGTAGGCGGAGCGGGCGGGTTTTTTCCTCTTTTTCTTAATCTTTATCTTTCGTCAGGGGATCTGGGGACGACGGAGGTCGATCCGGGAGAAAGAGAAAGATTAAGAAGAAAGAGAAAGAGGCGGAGCGGAGGCGGGCGGGTTAGAACGTGTTGGCTTGGGCGATGGGTTTTTGGCCGGTGAGGAAACGGGTGAGGTTTTCCACCGAGCAGCAGGCTTGGCGCTGGACGCTTTCGGCGGTGCGGGAGCCGATGTGCGGGGTGATGACGACGTTGGGGAGCTTGAGCAGCGGGTGGTCGGGGGCGGGCGGTTCTTCGTCGAGGACGTCGGCACCGTAGCCACCGAGTTGACCGGACTGGAGGGCGGCCACCAGGTCGGAGGTGTGGACGATCTCGCCACGGGCGCAGTTGAGGATGATCGCGCCCTTCTTCATCGTGGCGATGGAGGCGGTGTTGATCATGTCGCGGGTCTCAGGGGTAAGATTGGTGTGGAGCGAAATGTAGTCGGCGGTCGTGAAGACCTCCTCCTTGGTGGCGGCGCGCTTGACCTGGTGGGCGGCGGCGAAGGCCTCATCCCAGTAGACGTCGAAGGCGATCACTTCCATGCCGAAGGCGCGGGCGCGGACGGCGACCTCCTTGCCGATGCGGCCGAGGCCGACGATGCCGATGGTCTTGGAGGCGATCTCGTGGCCGGTCTTGCGTTTCCAGCCGCCGGAGCGGGTGGAGTCGGTGTGGAAGAGGAGGTTTTTCTCGAGGGCGAGGAGGAGCAGGAAGGTGTGCTCGGCGACGGTGGTGTGGTTGACGCCCGGAGTGAAGAGGACGGGGATCTTGGCGGCGGTGGCGGCCTTCACGTCGATTTTGTCGAGGCCGATGCCGTATTTGCTGATGACGCGCAGGCGGGGGAGGGATTTGGCGATGACCTCGGCGGTGATGGCGTCGTCGCCGCAGAGGAAGGCGTCGAACTGGCCGGTGAGTTCAAGCATGCGGGCTTCGGAGAGCGGGCCGCGCTCGCGGACGATCTCGAGGCCGGCGGCGGAGAGCATCTCGTGGTGGGCGCCGGGCGTGTCTTGGAAGGAGGTGGTGGTGAGGAGGACGCGGGTCATGGTGGTAGGGGGAACAGCTTTATCGGGTTGAAGCGGGGGGACTATCGCTGGAATGTGAAAACACTTCCATGCCATCCTTCGGACCTGCGACTCGAAAACTCAAAAGCAAACTCGGCCGGCGTGTGTCGACCGACCACGACGTGCTCTTCGCATCGTCGTTTGACGGCAGCAAACTGTCGTTTCTGCCCGAGGCGGTGATCAAGCCGAAGACCAAGGCGGACATAACGGCGGTGTTGGAAATGGCGAATAAGTATAAGGTGCCGGTCACCACGCGGGGCTCGGGCTCGTCGCTGACAGGTTCGGGGTCGCCAATCAAGGGCGGGTGGGTGCTGGATCTGTCGGCTTGGAACAAGATCACGGTGGATGCGGAGGCGGGTTTCGCCCACGTGCAGGCGGGGGCGGTGGTCGGCGATATTCACAAGGCGGTCGAGGCGCTCGGGTGGTTTTATCCGCCTGATCCGGCGTCGAAGAAGTTCTGCACCATCGGTGGCAACATCGCTTGCAACGCGGGTGGCATGCACGGCGGTAAATACGGGGTGACGCGCGATTTCGTGCTGGCGTTGAAAGGATTCCTGCCGACCGGCGAATACGTGGAGTGGGGGACGGCGACGAAGAAGTTTTCGTCGGGCTTCAATCTGCGCGATCTGTGGATCGGTGCTGAAGGGATGCTCGGTGTGGTGACCGAGGCGACGTTGAAACTGATTCCGTTGCCGGTGGCGCGGTGGACGTTGCTCACGTCGTTTGCGGACGAGGCGTCGGCGTTTCGGGCGATCCGGGTTTTGTTTGGACAGCGCGTGCAACCGGCCATCTGCGAGTTTCTGGACCGTTACGCGGTGCAATGCGCCGAGGCTAAGACCGGCAAGACGGTGTTCGCGGGACAGGCGGGGCGTCCGGTGATTTTATTGGAGCTGGCCGGCACGGCCAGCGAAGTCGCCGAGACCAAGGACGTCGTGCTGGCGTGGGCGAAGGCGAATACGACGGCGTTTCGCGAGGCGCGGGACCGGGACGAGGCGGAGGAGTTGTGGGAGGTGCGCCGCAAGTGCTCGGGCGCGATGTTTGCGCTGGGAGACTCGAAGCTCAACGAGGACATCGTGGTGCCGATGCGCAGCTACGAGCAGTTCGCGGTGTTCCTGGACAAACTGCGCAAGTCCTCGCGTCTGCCGATTCCGACCTTCGGGCACTTGGCCGACGGCAATCTTCACGTGAACATCATGTATCACCGGGAAAACCACACCGAATACCTGCGTGCCGAGAAGGCGGTCGGGCAGCTGATGGTGGCGGTCGTGAAGCTGGGCGGCGCGATCTCCGGCGAGCACGGCATCGGGTTGGCGAAGACACCGTTCCTGCGGCTTCAACATTCACCGGCGCAGATCAAGGCGATGAAGGCGGTGAAGGACGCACTCGATCCGAACGGGATTCTGAACCCTGGGAAAATGTTCACGCTCTTCAAAGTCTGGGAACACCCACGCTTGAAGATCGAGTTGCCGTGGGATCACAAGTGAGCGGGCTCGCTGCTGCGAGCGCGGCTTTCATTGCGAGCAATAGATCAGTGTTCGGCAGGCCGGGATTGAGTAGGCGTTTTTCCACGTAGGCACTGTATTCAGCGTCGTAGCCCTTGAGGATCAGGCGCTGCGAGCAGGCTGACGCGACGACATCGCGTTCCCAGAGCGTCGACTGGATTCTTGGCGGTTCGGTAAAATCGGGGGCGGGCAGAGCGTCGACTCGTCTAAAAATCTCATGGATGGGCGCATCGAAGTCGGGATCTGGGTTGGGTTGGAGCATCTTGATCAAACTCGCTCTACCGCCGAGGTTCCAGTCTGTGTCCGGTTCGGAGAGCAATCGTAGGGCCTCGGTTTTTCCTATGACGGGATAGTAGAAGCACAGCCGTTTCAGTGCGTCGAAGAAGTAGCGATCCGACATGGATTCCGGCAGAAGGAGGCGTTCATGGTCTGTGGGGCTCAGTCCCTGCCAATCCCTGTGGCAGGCGGCGGCGAGTGCGGGGGACGCGACCGGGGAGTTGATGATGATACAGGCGGTGGGTTGGTATCGCACCGCCGACAACCGGCGTCCAACGATCTGCCCGACCAGCACATAACAGAGGTCGCCGACGCATACGGTGTAGGTTTTCAGGTTGCCCCGAGTTTTTTCGTCAGGAGACAGATCAACGGGAAATGCATGCGGTTTCTCCCATTGACGCGGATCGTATTCCTGGGCGTGCCACATGCCTCAAAACCCATAGTCGTGTTTGATTACGAGGGCGGTTTCACGGGCATCGTCCAAGTGGGCCAGCAGGGCGGTTGTCCCGAGTTGAACCACCGGCGCATGGTGGGATGCGTGACCGGTTGGGTGGAGCCCATGATGTCCCCGGTGAATCTGGGTTGCTCGCCGATGGCCATGAATTCGCTGGCCCAGGCGGTGGCGTGCAAGCCCGTCGCCTGGGTGTCGACGTTCGTGAGCTCTGTTATGAGTTGTTCAATATCGGCCGGTCCGCTGGGCTGCGGACAAATGCACGGTCAATTCCATGGACAGGAAGACGAGTGCGGCGGCAATCCACCCAAAAAGACGGATAAGCATACGGGGTCGGGAGGTTGCTCCAATGCATTCAGCCGGGAGGAGGTCGCGCAAGCACGCATCCTGTGACGGGAGTTTGCTGAAAGCCGGACTGATCCTGTGAATAACGTCCTGAACTTTGCGTTTGCCGCGTGCGGGGACGACGTCTCAATGCCCGTTTCTTTTCATGTATCTCAAGGCCCTCAAGCTTCACGGTTTTAAGTCTTTTGCCGACCCCTCCACCCTTCGTTTCGAACCCGGCGTCACCGCCATCGTGGGGCCGAATGGCTGCGGCAAGTCCAACGTGGCCGACGCCATCCGCTGGGTGCTGGGCGAACAATCCGCCAAGGCGCTTCGCGGCGGAAAAATGCAGGACGTCATTTTCGAGGGCGCCGACACCCGCAAGCCCGCCCAGTTGTGCGAGGTCTCGCTGCTGCTCACCGATTGCGAAAAGCAGCTCGGCAGCGAATTTCACGAGATCGAGATCATGCGCCGCGTCCATCGCGACGGGCAGGGCGAGTATTTTTTCAACGGTCAGCCTTGCCGCCTGAAGGACATCCAAAAGCTGTTTATGGACACCGGCATCGGCCGCACGTCCTACTCGATCATGGCGCAGGGCCAGATCGACCAGATCCTTTCGTCGAAGCCCGAGGAACGCCGCGCCGTCTTCGAAGAAGCCGCGGGCATCACCAAATACAAATCCCAGCGCAAGGAGGCTCTCTCCAAGCTCGCGTTGACCGAAACCAATCTTGTGCGCGTCGCCGACGTGGTGACCGAGATCGGCCGACAGATCGGTTCGCTCCGCCGTCAGGCCTCGAAGGCCCTGCGCTTCAAAAAACTCTCATGGCGTCTGCGTCACCTCGCGCTGGCTCACCACGGTTATAATTACGCACAGGTCAGCACCGCGCTCAGCCAGCTCGAAGAGCAGGTCATCCAGCTTCGCGCCGCCGCCGAAACGCGCCGCACGCACCTGCACCAGCAGCAGTCCGCGCTCGAAGGCCAGAAGGCCCGCCGCACCCAGCTCAATCAGCGCGTGCAGGAGGCCCAGCAGGCAGTCTTCGATCTACGCTCGGAAAAAGAACAGGCCGAGAACGCGTCCAATCTTTCGCAAATCAAACGCTCCGGTCTCACCGACCGTCTCGAGTCATCTCGCGCCAACTTGGGCGAACTGGAGATGCAGCTCCACGAGTTGTCGTCTCAGGTGGACACAGGCGCCCAGGACAAGGAGCAGCAGCTCACCCTGCTCGGCAGCTCCGACGCCGTCTTTCAGGACCGCAACCGCGAGCTCGCCGTGGTCGAGGCCGAGTTGACCAAGCTCGAACAGGAGTTGCAGCAGACGAAGTTCCAGCTGCTTCAATTTGAGAGCAACGTTGCCCGTCTGCGCACCGACTGCTCCAGCTACGAGGTTGACCAGAAGACGTCCGCCCACCGGCACGAATCCGTTGCGGAGGAGTTGGAGCAACTTCGCCAGCAGCAGTCCTCCGCCGCGCAGCAACTCTCCGAGCTCAACGCTCGCGTCGAGGAGGCCACGGTGGCCAAGGCCCGCGCCCATCAGGAGACGCAGGATGTGCAGATCCAGATCGGCGATCTCACCAAGGAATTCCGCGAGGCGCAGAAAAAACTTCAGGACATCGACCGCCAGCTCGCCCAACGCACCGCCCGCCTGAATCTCCTCAAACAGCTCGCCGAAAAGTTCGAAGGCTTCGGCGAAGGCGCAAAGGCCATTTTGCAGGGCCGCATGGCGCCGACACTCGGTGGGGCCACCGCCACGCCCGTCACAAAGGGCCTCGAAATCCAGCCCGCCCACGCCAAGGCCGTCGAGTCGTTGCTCGGCTCGGCCGTCGAGGCGATCAGCGTGGCCGATGTCGCGACCGCGCAGCGGATTCTTGCCCAGCTCGAAACCGAGCAGATCGGCGCAGCGGTGCTGCAAATCCCAAATCCTAAATCCCAAATCCTAAATACGGATACGCTGCCTGCCGGTCTCATGCCGGCGACGGAAGCTCTGGTAAATTGTGGTGCTGATCATCCTGCCACCGCGTTGCTCGGTGCCTGTTACGTCGCGGAGAACCTGAATGCCTTCCTCGATTTCTGGAATGCGAATCCCGGTTTCTCTTTCCTCGCGGTTGCGACCGCCAAAGGCGAGATCGTCGACCGCCGCGGACTCGTCTTCGGCGGCTTCGCCAAGAAGAACAACAACAGCATCGTGCAGCGCGAGATCGACCTGCGCGAAACCGCCCGCCTGCTCGCCGACGACCAGAAGGCCCACGACGATCAGAAGGCCGTCATCGACAATCTCAACGCCCGCCTCGCCGAGTGCGAAACCCTGCTGGAGGAAAAACGCGCCGAGGTGCTCGAGGCTTCGCAGACCGTCGCGACCGTCCAGTCCGAAGAGCGCAACGCCCAGCGCGCGCTCGATGAAATCGGCGCCAAGGCCAACCGCATGGAGTCGGAGTTGCAGGGCCTCGAAGCCCAGCGCAACGAGACCCAGACGCGCTTCGAGCGTGCCCAAGCCGCGCTCACCGAGGCGGCCAACGCCGTCGAGTCCGGCCGCGCCCGTATTCACGAAATCGAGACGCGCATCACCGAGCTGCGCACCGACCGTGATGTGAAGCGCGACACGCTGGCCCAGGCCCGCCTCGAACTCGCCGACCGCCGCCAGAAGGTCGAGGTTCTCGACCGCGGCATCGCCGACATGGAGCGCCGCCGCACCCAGCTCGCCCAGATCCTCGTGCAACGCCAGCAGGAGGTCGAAGTATGGACCGAGCAAATCGCTTCCCTCGAATCCGAGAGCGACAATCAGAAGGCGCGCGCCGCGCAGATCGCCGAGACCCTCGTGGTGGCCCAGCAACAGGTGGAGCAGATCCGCACCGAGCTGGCCGACGTCGAACGCGAGATCGGCGGCGTGGAAAATTCGCAGGAAGGTATCCGCACCGACGCCGAGAAGGCGCAGGCGGATTTCAGCCGTTGCGAAGTCGCCCTGGCCCAGAACAAGTCGCGCGCCCAGTTCCTCGAAGAAGATGTGCAGCGCGAGTTCCAGATCCGCGTCGGTCAATACGACTGGCGTGCGTTACTCTGGCGCTCCGAGGACGATCCGCCCGATCTCAAAGAACTCGATTTGGATGACGACGAGGATGAGGAATCCCCGGGAGGACGGAGCGCCGCCCCTGCAGCGGTTACACCCGAGCCTGTGGCGGTTGTTGGCGACGGAACGCCGGAAGGTGAGGCCCAGCCCGCCGAAGCCGCCGCGCCCGTGAAGCGTCGCAAGAAAAAGGGACCGAAGCCCGATCCGACCGAAGACGATCTTGTCGCGCTGGAGCAAGCCGCCGACTGGACCGCCGTCAAGGCCGAGGTGGATGCCCTGCGTCAGCGCCTCTCCAGCATGGGTGCGGTCAACACGGGTGCCATCGAGGAATACGCCGAACTCAAGCAACGCTACGACTTCCTGAAGGGGCAGAGCGACGACTTGAACAACGCGAAGTCCGATCTCGTGAAGACCATCGACGAGATCAACCAGACCTCGATGACGCAGTTCCAGATCACCTTCGACCAGATCAAAAAGAACTTCGTCTACACGTTCCAAACGCTCTTCGGCGGCGGTCTGGCCAACCTCGAGTTGATCATGACCGACGACATCCTGGAGTCCGGCATCGAGATCACCGCGCAACCACCCGGCACCAAGCTCAAGGGCATCACGCTTCTCTCCGGCGGACAGAAGACGCTCACGGCGGTGGCGCTGCTCTTCGCGCTCTACATGGTGAAGCCGTCGCCGTTCTGCTTGCTCGACGAGTTGGACGCGCCGCTCGACGAATCGAACATCGGCCGTTTCACCAACCTGTTGGGCAAGTTTGTCGATAACTCCCAATTCATCATCATCACCCACAACAAGCGCACGGTCTCGGCCGCGCAGGCGATTTACGGTGTGACGATGGAGGAACGCGGTGTTTCCAAGACGGTTTCGATGAAGTTCAACCAGCATAAGGACGACATCGAGAAGACTGAAAACATCGCCGAGTCCGTTCGTGGTGCGAAATCCACCATCGGCGGCTGATTCGGGGCTTTCCGGCCCCGGATTAGTAGTCCAGTTGGCTCCGTAAACAGGTCCGCAGGTTCCGCTCACCCTGTTTATGGGCCGCTGTCGGGCGGTCAGCGCAGCTAATGGCCGACGATGTGAAAGTAGAATGATTTCTTCTAGCCGGAAAAACGGATTGCGGGTGTCCTCCGGCGGCCTCTACCCTTTGCACTCTTGTTCATGCGCAACCTGCGCGATTTAACGACCTTAACCTAAAGACACCGTCCATGCCCATCGCTGTTGGCTCCAAAGCCCCTGATTTCACGCTCAAGTCCAAGACCGCTGAAGGTCTCAAAGACGTCAAACTAAGCGACAATTTCGGCAAGAAGAAGACCGTGTTGCTCTTCTTCCCGCTCGCCTACACCAGCGTCTGCACCGACGAAATGTGCGACATCTCCAACGGTCTCGCCGGCTACACCAGCCTCGGCACCGACGTGATCGGCATCAGCGTGGACAGCCCGTTTGCGCAGGAGGCTTGGGCCAAGTCCAGCAACATCAAGCTCACGCTCGTCTCCGACCTGAACAAGGAAACGACCAAGGCTTACGACGTGCTTTTCCCCGGCTTGGCCGGCATCGGTGACACCTCGGCCCGCGCCGCGTTCGTCATCGGCACTGATGGCGTCATCGCCTACGCCGAGCAGACCGCCACGCCGAAGGACCTCCCGAACTTCGAAGCCATCAAGGCGATCCTCGCCAAGTAATCTTTAACCGCGCCGCATTTTTATCGGCGCGGTTTTTATTTTCCATCAACCGACCAACGACCTGTTTTACACGTGAGCCTTCCCAATCCATTCAACACGCTCCAGTCCTTCACCGCCAACGGAGCTTCCTATAAGTTCTATTCGTTGCCTGCTCTCGAAGCCGCCGGGTTCAACGTCAAAAAGCTGCCGATCTCCATCCGCCTCGTGCTGGAGTCCCTCCTGCGCAACGCCGATGGCAAGCGCGTCTCCGAGCAGGCCATCCGTGATCTCGCGACCTGGCAGGCCAAGGCCGCCCGCACCGAGGAGATTCCCTTCGTGGTTGCGCGTATCGTGTTGCAAGACTTCACCGGCGTGCCGCTCCTCGTCGATCTCGCCGCCATGCGCTCCGCCGTGGCCCGCATCGGCAAGAACCCCAAGATCATCGAGCCACTCGTGCCGGTTGATCTGGTCGTTGACCACTCGGTGCAGGTTGATTTCGCCGGCTCCGCCGATGCCCTTGCGAAGAACCTCGAACTCGAGTTTACCCGCAACCGCGAGCGTTACCAGTTCCTCAAGTGGGGCATGCAGGCGTTCGAAACCTTCAAGGTCGTTCCCCCCGGCATCGGCATCGTTCACCAGGTCAATCTCGAGTATCTCGCCAAGGGTGTGCTTAAGGACGGCAACGGCGTCTACTATCCCGACACCCTCGTCGGCACCGACTCACACACCACGATGATCAACGGTATCGGCATCGTGGGCTGGGGCGTCGGCGGCATCGAGGCCGAAGCCGGCATGCTCGGCCAGCCCGTGTATTTCCTCACGCCTGACGTGGTCGGTGTTTACCTGACCGGTTCGCTCCGCGAAGGTGTCACCGCGACTGACCTCGCGCTCACGCTCACGCAGATGCTGCGCAAGTCCAAGGTCGTCGGCAAATTCGTCGAGTTCTACGGACCCGGCGCCGCCGCTCTGCCGGTGGTGGACCGCGCGACCATCGCCAACATGGCTCCCGAATACGGCGCGACCATGGGTTTCTTCCCGATCGACGCCGAGTGCGGCAACTACCTCCGCGCCACCGGACGTGCCGATGCGGACATCGCTGTTTACGAGGCCTACTACAAGGCCCAGGGCCTCTTCGGCATCCCGCAGAAAGGAGAGATCGAATACTCCACCGACCTGTCGCTCGACCTCTCGACCGTGGTTCCCTCGGTCGCCGGTCCGAAGCGCCCGCAGGACCGCATCGAACTGCCCAATATGGGCAAGGAATTCGTGTCCGCCTTCTCGAAGCCCGTCACCGAGGCCGGCTTCGGCAAAAAGGCCGAAGACTTCTCGACCGTCTCCGCCCAGATCGACGGACAGAAGCTCGGCCACGGTTCCGTGCTCATCGCCGCCATCACGAGTTGCACCAACACCTCCAATCCTTCGGTCATGCTCGCCGCCGGTCTCGTCGCCAAGAAGGCCGTCGAGAAAGGCCTCACGGTCAACCCGCTCGTGAAATCCTCGCTCGCCCCCGGCTCGCGCGTCGTCACCGACTACCTCGAAAAGACCGGTCTCGCCCCGTATCTCGACAAGCTCGGCTTCCAGACTGTCGGCTACGGCTGCACGACCTGTATCGGCAACTCCGGCCCGCTCGATCCCAAGATCGAAGAGGCGGTCGTTAAGAACGACCTCGTCGCCGCCTCCGTGCTCTCGGGTAATCGCAACTTCGAGGCCCGCGTTCACCAGAACATCAAGAGCAACTTCCTGATGTCGCCCCCGTTGGTCGTGGCCTTTGCGCTCGCCGGCCGCGTTGACATCGATCTCTCCACCGAACCGCTTGGCACGGACAAGGCCGGCCAGCCCGTTTACCTGAAGGATCTCTGGCCCACGCTTCAGGAAGTGCGCGACCAGATGGCCGCCGCCCTCAAGCCCGAGGTTTTCCGCAAGCTCTACAGCAACTTCGCGGAGCAGAACCCCAAGTGGAACGAGATCCCCTCGACTACGGGCAACGTTTACTCGTTCGACGTCAGCTCGACCTACATCCAAGAGCCCCCGTTCTTCACGAACTTCTCGCTCACGCCCGGCGCGATCAAGCCCATCACGGGTGCCCGCGTGCTCGGCCTCTTTGGAGACTCCGTCACGACCGACCACATCTCGCCCGCCGGTGCCATCAAGAAGACCTCGCCGGCCGGCAAGTTCCTCGTGGATAACGGTGTGACCTTCGAAGACTTCAACTCCTACGGCAGCCGCCGCGGCAATGACCGCATCATGACCCGCGGCACCTTTGCCAACGTCCGCATCAAGAACCTGATGCTCGGCGGCAAAGAAGGCGGCAACACCCTCGGGCCGGACGGTGCCGAGACCTCCATCTACGATGCGTCGATCGCCTACCAGCAGGCGGGCGTGCCCCTCATCGTCATCGCCGGTCAGGAATACGGCACCGGCTCGTCCCGCGACTGGGCCGCGAAGGGCACCAACCTCCTTGGTGTCAAGGTCGTGGTTGCCCAGAGCTTCGAGCGCATCCACCGCTCCAACCTTGTCGGCATGGGTGTCCTCCCGCTCCAGTTCAAGGACGGTGTCACCGCGCAGACCCTCAAGCTCGACGGCACCGAGACCTACGATGTCGTCGGCCTGAGCGAAGCGATCAAACCGCAGCAGGACCTTACGTTGAAGATTACCCGCAAAGACGGGACGGTTGAAAACGTCTCGGTGCGCTGCCGCATCGATACGCCCATCGAGATCGATTACTATCAACACGGCGGCATCCTGCCCTACGTGCTACGCCAGATCATCGCCGCCAACTAATCAGCGCTGCCCTTGCAAAGGAGCCAAACCGGAGGATAGTCCTCTGTTTGGCTCCTTTGTCTGGCGTCCGACAGGTTCAAATTTCGATTATGGCCGAAGCCTCCAAACCCACATTTCTCGTCGATGCATCCTGCGACCCCGTTGCGGTCCGCATCGAGGGACGGGCCTCCTTTCAGAACAGTCCCTGCCTGCAGGAGTTTTTCAACGCGCTCATCGCGCAAGGGAAGAGCCGGTATGTGATGGATTTTCTCAACTGCACCAGCATGGACAGCACATTTCTCGGAGTGCTGGCCGGCGTGGCCCTGCAGATGCGTAAACAAAACCCTCCCGGCAGCCTAGTGCTGTGCCGTCTGGGTGCCCGCAATCTTGAGCTCATCCGCAATCTCGGGCTGCACCGCCTGCTTACGGTGGACACCGAAACCGCCGAGCTGGGCAACGCTTCGTTGTCGGCACTGGCCTGCATGCCTGATCGCGGCGAGTTGGAAAGCGCGCGCCTGGTGCTGGCCGCCCACGAAAATCTCGTCGAGGCCGACGAGGGCAACCGTGAGAAGTTTCAGGACGTGCTCGCCTTCTTGAAGGGACGCATCGCGCAGGGTTGATTGGTGGGCGTTTTCAGCCGGATCGGCAGGTAGGGCGGGACCGCTGGGCACGCCGCCCGGCTACGGACGGCTGTTTTCATTCGCACATTTAATCGGCGAGCCCAGCGGTCCCGCTCTACCTGTTGATCACGATCCTGCGCGAAATCCCGTTTGCCTCCGCACCGCTTCGCCCTTCAGTTAACACCTCCATGCCTGCCTCCGCGTCCACCTCGATTGATCGTCTCTCCCAGCCCGATGCCACCGGCCACTTCGGCCCGTTTGGCGGCGTCTATGTGCCCGAGACGCTCATGACCGCCCTTCAGGAGCTGGGCGACGCCTACACGAAGGCCAAGGCCGATCCCGCCTACGTCGCCGAGCTCAAGGGCCACCTCAAGGAATTCGCCGGCCGTCCCACAGAGCTCTACTTCGCCGAACGCCTGACCGCTCACTGCGGCGGTGCGAAAATCTATTTCAAGCGCGAGGACCTGCTTCACACCGGTGCTCACAAAATCAACAACGCCATCGGCCAGGTGTTGCTCGCGATTCGTATGGGCAAGAAGCGCATCATCGCCGAAACCGGCGCGGGTCAGCACGGTGTCGCGACGGCGGCGGTCTGCGCAAAGTTCGGTCTGCAATGCGTGATCTACATGGGCGCGGTGGACATGGAACGCCAGGCGTTGAACGTGTTCCGCATGCGCCTCATGGGCGCCGAAGTGCGGAGCGTCGAGGCCGGACAGAAGACGCTCAAGGACGCGGTAAACGAAGCCATGCGCGACTGGGTGACCAATGTGCGCGACACCCACTACATTCTCGGTTCCGCGCTCGGTGCGCATCCGTATCCGATGATGGTGCGCGATTTTCATCGCGTGATCGGTCAGGAGGCGAAGGCGCAGATGCTCGCCCGCGAAGGACGCCTGCCCGACGAGATCGTTGCCTGTGTCGGCGGTGGATCGAACGCCATCGGAGTGTTTTTTGATTTTCTCGAAGACCCGAAGGTGCGCCTGATCGGCGTCGAAGCGGGCGGGCACGGCATCGTGCGCGGCCAGCACGCGGCGCGCTTTGAAGGCGGTAAGCTTGGCGTGCTGCAAGGTTCGAAGACCTACATCCTCCAAAATCCGGACGGCCAGATCGAGCTGACGCATTCGGTGAGTGCAGGGCTCGACTACGCCGCGATCGGACCGGAGCACGCGTATTACCGCGACATCGGCCGCATCGACTACGCCTATGCGTGTGACGACGAAGTGATGGAAGTTTTCCAGCTGGTTTCACGACTCGAAGGCATCATCCCGGCGCTGGAATCGACCCACGCCATCGTCGAAGGACTCAAGCGCGCCAAGGTGCTGCCGAAGGACAAAATCGTGCTGATCAACCTGAGCGGACGCGGGGACAAGGATGTTAATCAAGTGGCGAAGCTGCTCGGCGTCACGCTGCACTGAGGGGCCGAAATCCTAAATCCTAAGCGGCTAAATCCTAAATCGGACTATGCGTATGGAGGGCAGGGATGATTTGGTAGAACGGACGGAAAGGTTTGCGGATGATGTGAGGAAATGGGTGCGTGCCTTGCCACGCACGATTTCGAATGCCGAGGATGTGAAACAAGTGGTGCGTTCGTCGGGATCGGTGGCGGCCAACCAAATCGAGGCGGACAATGCCCTCGGCGATAAGGATCGGCTGATGAAGTTTCGCATCTGTCGAAAAGAGGCCCGCGAGTCCGGACTCTGGATTCGACTGTTGGATGCGAGCGTTAGCGAAGTCCTGCTGCAGGAGAAAGTCCGTTTGGACGACGAGTCGTCGCAACTGGTTAAGATCTATTCCACCATCATTAATCGTCTCGGTGGCTGAATTTTAGGATTTAGAAGCTTGGGATTTAGGATTTCTTTTCAGCATGAAAAGTATGACCGGCTATGGCCGCGCGACCGCTCCCCTCGGCACGCATACGCTCACCGTCCAGGTGAACTCGGTGAATCGCAAGACGCTCGACCTCACCGTCAAACTCCCTCGCGAGTGGGACAGCCTTGAACCGCTCATCGGCGAACTGGTCCGTCAGAACGCGTCACGAGGCAAAGTCCATGTTGAGGTCGAGCTGACCGGTGCCGCCGGAGCGGGTGACGTGGATTGGGACGAGGCCGCCGCCAGCGTGCTCTTCAAGCGTCTCGCGCAGTTTGCCTCCAGTCGCGCCGTCGATTTCAAACCCACGCCCGAGTTGCTGCTCACGTTGCTCAATAGTCAGCGCAAGGGCTCCAATCTGCCCTCGGTCGAGGTCGTCGAGCCTGTGCTCGCCGATGTATTGGGCGAGGCCTTGACGAGTTTCGCGACCATGCGCGCTAAAGAGGGCGGGTCTTTACTGAAGGATTTCCTCACGCGCTTGGACACGCTCTCTGGTTACATCGCGACCGTGGCCGCACGCGCACCGCTTGTGACCACTGGCTACCGCGACGCCCTGCACAAGCGCCTGCGCGAGGTCGGGCTGGAACTCGATGTCAGCGATGAACGCGTTCTCAAGGAGGTCGCGCTCTTTGCCGATCGCTGTGACATCACCGAGGAGCTGACTCGGTTGCGCAGTCACCTCGATCAGTTCACTACGCTGCTCAAGTCGAACGGTGAAATCGGCCGCAAGTCGGAGTTCATCCTCCAGGAAATCGGCCGCGAGGTTCACACCATCGGCAGCAAGGCCAACGACCTTGAAATTTCGAAAAATGTGATCGAGCTGAAGAACGAGCTGGAACGCATCCGCGAGCAAATCGCCAACGTTGAATAAACCGGACGGCTTATTGCCAAAATCCCAAACGCCAGAGGTCCAAAGCTCCAAAAAATAGCGCGTCCCGACGGGACGCAGACTCTTTTGGAATTTGGACCTTTGGCGTTTGGAGTTTGCAGACGCTACTGCGGCTGCCGCAGGGAGTGGATCAGGTAGAGGCCCACACCGATGCAGATGCCGCAATCGGCGACGTTGAACGTCGGGTAGACGTAGTCGCCGAAGTGGAAATCGAGGAAGTCGATGACGTGTCCGTGCAGGAGGCGATCAACGAGGTTGCCGATGATGCCGCCACAGAGCAGGCCGAAGCCGAGCTGCACGGTGCGCTTTTTAAGTTCCAGGGCTTTCCGCCAATAAAAAATCGCGCTGAGGGTGGCCAGCGCGAGTAGGGCGAGCATCGTGGTCTGCCCGGCAAAAAGGCTCCAAGCGGCACCGGTGTTGCCGACATGCACAATGTAGAAAAAATTTTCTATCACGGTGATCGCGCCGGGCGGATCATAAGTCGGATAGGGCAGGGTGACCGAGATCCATGCCTTGGTGAGCTGATCGAGGACGAACACCGCGAGCCCGAGCCACCAGAACAGTTGATAGGCGTGCAGCCGTTCCCAACGTGAAACCGCCACCGGAGGGGTGGCGGGCGGTTGAGTGTCCGAAATGGGAGCGGGCGAGGATGACATGGCAGAGTGCGCGGCGAGGGCCAGCGGGAGGTGGGGGCGAGCTTGCTCGCGATTTACAATCTATCGCGAGCAAGCTCGCTCCCACGAGGGCACGCTTATTCGTCGCCGTCGTCACCGCCGCTGCCGCCAGCGCTGATCGTCGCGCCCTCTTCGCCGAGCTCGCCAAAGAGGCCGGCTTGGGTGCGGGAGCGCATGCGGTTTTTCTCGATATCTTTCTGGGCCTCTGCCGAGTAACGGGTGAACGGCACGGCAAGCAGGCGCTCCTTGGCGATGGGCTTCTGGTTGATTTCGCAGATGCCGTAGGTACCGATTTTAATACGCTTGATGGCGGCCTCGACCTCGGAAAGGGCCTCTTGTTCGGAGGACACGAGCGAGAGGGCGAAATCGCGGTCAAAGGTGTCGGTGCCGGCGTCGGCCATGTGCTGTCCGTAGCCGGAGAGGTCGCCCGAGTCGTCTTTGGACGAACGCTTGAGTGTCTCTTCGGAGTGCGTGTCAATCTGGCCGGTGAGATGGTTACGCAGGTCGATCAGGAGCTTGTAGTAACGGCGGTATTTCTCGGGGATCGCCTCGGAATCGTCGACGGGGGCCTGTTTCTTGGCGGGATTGAATCCGAGGATGTCGGCGAGGGAGGCGGCCTTGACGAGGTTGGGTTGGCTGGGTTTGACGGGCTCGGTGATCGTGACCGTTTTGGTCGTCTTGGCGGCTACCTTCGCGGTGGCGGAGGTGTCGGTTTCCTGTTTGGTGGTTTTCGCGATTTCGCGGATCTCATCCAGGGAGAAGGCGATGGGGCGGACGGGGCCTTTTTTGGCGAGAATGCGGCTGCGGAGCGCATCACGGGACGAAGTCTTGTCAGCGGAAACCTTGGCTTTCGGAACGACAACGGCAGGCGTCGCGGCGGCCGGCTTGGTGGCAGGTTTCGCGGACTTGGAGGAGGGCGGGACGGTTGGTTTGGCGGACTTCACAGGTGCTTCGGACTTCTGGGCCGGCTTGGCGGCGGGAGATGGTTTGGTGGATGGAACAGCGGCTTTGGGAGCCGGCTTTTTTGGAGCGGGCTTGGCTGCCGGTTTACTGGGAGATGGTTTCTTCTTTGGAACGGATTTTTTTGAAATGGGCTTCGATGCCTTGACTGGCTTTTTCGGAGTTTGTTTCGCGGCCGGTTTAACTGATTTGCCAACGGACTTTTTCTTGGGGACGGGAACGGGCTTTTTAGTTTTTTTGGCCATGGTAGTGTGGGATGACGAAGAAAAGTATTACGGAACCGTCAGGGCGGCGGCACAGCGGGGGCAGACTTCGCCATGATTATCCGTGGTCTCCAATGTAGGAACCCAGCGCCAGCAGCGCGGGCAGCGGACGTAACCGAGTTCCTCGCAGTGGCGGACGCCTGCGGCGAGTGATGATCCGGTGACGGGTGTCAATGTGACGTGGGAAACGATGAAGAGTTCCGGCAGGAAATCCCGGTGTTTCTCGAGGATTTTGAACGTAGCATCGGCCGGGTCGGCCGAAAGGGTGATGGCGGCGTCGAGCGACTTGCCGATCTTGCCGGCTTGGCGGGCGGGCTCGATGGCTTCGTTGGCCTGCGCGCGAACTTTAAGCAGGGCGGTGACGTCGGCTTCGATCTCGGCGTTGGTCCACGCGGCGTCGGCCACGGGCCAGTTCTGGAGATGGATCGGGTCGTTGCTGAACTCGGTCTTCGTCGTGGCGTAGGACCAGGCTTCGTCTGCCGTGAAGGTGAGGACGGGGGCGAGAATTTTGACGAGAACGCCGAAGATGTGATGGATCGCGGTCTGCGAAGAGCGGCGCAGGGGATTGGTCGTGCCGAGCGTGTAGAGGCGGTCCTTGAGGATGTCGTGGTAGACGGCGGAAAGGGTGACGGCGCAGAACGAACTCACGGCCTGGATGACGCGGTGGTATTCGTAAGCATCATACGCGGCGGTGGCGTCGGCGAGGAGCTTGGCGGTCTGGTGCAGGGCCCAGCGGTCGAGCGTGTCGAGTTGCGCGTAGGGCAGGGCGTCGGTCGCGGGGTTGAAGTCGCAGAGGGTGGAGAGCTGGTAGCGCAGGGTGTTGCGCAGGTTGCGGTAGCCCTCGGCGGCGTTGTTGAGGATCTTGTCGGAGAGGGTGATGTCCTGCGTGAAGTCCTGCGAAGCGATCCAGAAGCGGATGACGTCGGCACCGTATTGGGCGATGTAGTTATCGGAGGTCGGGGGTTTTTCGTAGGAGCCGGACTTGGAAATCTTTTTGCCGTCTTCGCCGACGATGAAGCCATGGGTGAGGACCGCTTTGTAGGGCGCGCCATTGAAGGCGATGATGCTCGTCCACAGTGAAGACTGGAACCAGCCGCGGTGTTGGTCAGAGCCTTCGAGGTAGAGATCGGCGGGCCACTGGGTAGCGCCCTGCTGGTTGCGGAGGACGGCGGCGTGAGAGGAGCCGGAGTCGATCCACACGTCGAGCGTGTCGCGTCCGCACGAGAGGGCGGACGGAGCGGGCCAGCCGGTGGGGAGCGTCACGCCGTCGAGGATCTCGGTGGCGGGAGCGTCATACCAGAAGTTGGTGCCCTTGGTGGAGATCTTGTCGGCGACGGCGCGGATGACGCCGGCGTCGATGAAGGCGTTTTTATCGGCGTCGTAGAAGGCAATGATGGGCACGCCCCAAGAACGCTGGCGGCTGATGCACCAATCGGGGCGGGACTCGACGGCACCGGTGATGCGGGCTTGGCCCCAGGTCGGAACCCACTGGACTCCGGGGATGGAGGCGAGGGCGGTTTCGCGCGGGGAAGCAGGCGAGGTGGCGGACGTGCGATCAAGGCCGACGAACCACTGGTCGACGGCGCGGAAAATGATCGGGGTCTTGGAGCGCCAGCAGTGCGGGTAGCTGTGCGTGTATTTGGCCTTCGCGAGGAGGGCTCCGGCGCCGGCCAGTTTTTTGAGGACGGCCAGGTTGGCGGGCGAAGGTTTCTTGGCGGCGATGTCCTCGACGGTTTCGAGGGTGGTGATGCCGACGAGGTCGGCAGGAACCTGACCGTCGTCGACGTAGCGGCCGTCGGCACCGACGGGGCAGTAGATGTCGAGCTTGTAGCGGAGACCGGTGAGATAGTCCTCGGCACCATGGCCGGGCGCGGTGTGGACGGCGCCGGTGCCGGAGTCGGTCGTGACGTAGTCGGCTAGGACGACGGGCGAGGCGCGGTCGATGAAGGGGTGGCGGGGAGCGAGGCCTTCAAGCGTGGCACCCTTGACGGTGGTCGTGATGACGGGGGCGGCCTCGATCTTGGCGGACGCGAGCACGGAGCCGAGCAGGAGTTCGGCGACGAGGATGCGTTCGGCTCCGAGGTCGGCGACGACGTAATCAACTTCCGGATGCAGGGCGATAGCGAGGTTGGCGGGGATCGTCCACGGGGTCGTTGTCCAGATGACGACGAAGAGCGGTTTGTCGGAAGGAAGGTTGAACTTCGCGGCCTCGGCGGCGGGGACGGCGAACTTCACCCAGATGGCGGTGGAGACGTGGTCTTTGTATTCGATCTCGGCTTCGGCGAGGGCGGTTTCGAAGGGGATGGACCAGTAAACGGGTTTCTTGGAGCGGTAGACCAAGTTCTTTTCGACGAAGGCCGAGAAGGTGCGGATGATGTCGGCCTCGTAGGCGGGAGCCTTGGTCTTGTATTCGTTTTTCCAGTCGGCTTGGACTCCGAGGCGTTTGAACTGCTTGGTCTGGGTGGCGATCCAGCCTTCGGAAAACGCATCGCACAAGGAGCGCATTTCGGCGGTGGAGACCTGCTTGTTTTCGGCCTGGAGGCCGCGCATGACCTTTTGCTCGATGGGGAGGCCGTGGCAGTCCCAGCCGGGGACGTAGGGCGTGCGGAAGCCCTGGAGGGACTTGTAGCGAAGGGTGATGTCCTTGAGCGTCTTGTTGAGCGCGGTGCCGATATGGACGTCGCCGTTGGTGAACGGGGGGCCGTCGTGGAGCACGAAGGTTTTGCCGGTTGAGGCGTTCTTGCGCTGGATGGCGGCGTAGAGATCAAGTTTGTCCCAGTGAGCGAGGCGAGAGGGCTCGCGCTGCACCAGATTGGCCCGCATCGGGAAATCTGTCTTGGGAAGCTGGAGGGTGTCTTTCAGGTCTTGCGCCATGCCAAAGAAAAGCGGCGAAGGCTACCCCCGGCCCTCCGGTAGTCAAGGGAGTAGGAGGGGGGATTTTTGACCGCAGGATCTTTCCTCTTTCTCTTAATCTTTCTCATTCCTCCCGTGATCCCGATTCGTCGGCTAAAAAGCACCGAACCGAGAAAGAGAAAGATTAAGATAAAGAGGCAAGAGTGGAGGCGCGCGCCGCTAGTTTTTCGCCGGCTGCCACGCAGTTGGGGAGCGAGATGCCGTCGCGGACGTGGCCGCCGATCAACAGACCGGGATTGGCCTTTTCGACGCGGGTGATGGCGTCGAGGAAGCGTTCGTAGCCGAGGTTGTATTGGGGGATGGCCTTGGGCCAGACGTTGCGCCGGATGAACACCGGGTCTCCTTGCACGCCGAGCAGTTCGGCGAGGTCGTTGCGGACCAGCGTCAACAGTTGCGGGTCGTTCAGCAGCGCCAGATCGGGGCGGATGGTGCCGCCGGTCATGATGGTGAGGGCGACATGTCCGTCGGGGGCGCGGCGGGGGAAAAGAGTGGAGTTGAACAACACGCCGAGCGGGACGCGGTGCTCGGCCGGGGGGATGAGCATGCCGAAACCGTCGAGCGGGTGGGCAACCTGCTCGCGTTTGTAGCCGAGGAAGAGGGAGGAGACGGGCGGGTATTCGACGTGGACCAGATCGGAGAGGGGGCGCGCGCCTTGCATGCCGATGGGCAGGGCGGCGAGCGCGGCGGCGGGCACCGCGAGGAGGACAGCGGAGAAGGTTTCCGTCTGTGCTGGCTGGTCGGGGCGATCCCAGACGAGTTTCCACGGTTGCCCGGGCACGAGGTCGGTGACGCGGGCGTTGAGTTCGACGCTGCCGGCGGGCAGGCGGGCGGCGAGGGCGCGGGGGAGGGTTTCGAGGCCCTCGGGGAAACTGACGATTGCAGGAGGGGCGGAGGCTTCGCCCTTGGCTCGTTTGGCCTTGGCGGAGGCGATCATGCCGCGAATGAGCGAACCGTGCTTGCGTTCGGATTCCCAGAGCGTGGGGAAACTGTGCTTGGTGGAGAGATTTTGAGCATCACCGGCGTAGACGCCGGACACGAAGGGGCGGAGTCCGTAGTCCACCAGTTCGGAGCCGAAGTGACTGCCGACGAAATCAGCGAGGCCCACGTCTTCGGAGCGTTGGCGCGGACGTTTGAAGAGATCGCCAAAGAACCGGAACTTGGCGTAGGCGGAAAAGAGCGGGGATTTGAGGAAACCTCCGGGGGAAGCGGGGGCGGCGATGGGACGTCCGCCACGAAGGATATAGCGGTTTTTGGCCGCCGGGGAGGCGGTCAGCGGGGCGAGGCCGAGTTCGGCGAGGAGTTTGGCGAGGTCCGGGGTGAGTTGGACGGAGTTGGGGCCGGCTTCGAGCAACCAGTCGCCGTCGCGTTCGGTGCGGATGTTGCCGCCGAGGCGGTCGGAGGCTTCGAAGAGCCGGACCGGGTGACCTTGGGCAACGAGGCGGTGGGCGGCGGCGAGGCCGGTGATGCCACCGCCGACGATGGCGATGGGGAGATTTGCGGTTTTTCTGACTGGATTCACGGGATGGGAACAGGATGTCAGAAAGCGGCGGGATGGACTACGCAGATATTGCGTTTTTCCAGCCGATGACGGTGTCGAGCAGGGCCTGCATGCACTCGATTTTGGCCTGCGGGGTGATGCCGTGGCCGAGGTTGAAGACGTGGCCGGTGGTGCCGCGCATCGACTCAAGGAGGCGGGCGGCTTCGCGGGCGACGATCTCGGGAGTGGTCTGCATGAGCACGGGATCGAGGTTGCCCTGGAGGGCGACGTTGGCGGGCAGGTTTCGGCGGACGATGGCCAGGTCGTTGGTCCAATCGACACTGATGGCGCGCACGCCCGAAAACGCCTGGTCGGTGAGGTGCGGCGCGGTGCCTTTGGCGTAGAGAATGATGGGGAAATCGGAGGGCAACGCGGCGACGATGCGACGGATCCATTTGAGCGAGGCGGCTTCATAGTCGGGACCGGCGATCAGGCCGCCCCACGAGTCGAAGATCTGGATCGCGTCGGCACCGGCGGCGATCTGCATCTTGAAGTAGGCGATCAGGCTCTCGGTGAGTTTTTCAAGGAGGGCGTCGAAGGTGCCGCGATCGGTGTAGAAGAGAAGTTTGATGCGCTCGAAGTCGTCGGAGCTGCCGCCCTCGACCATGTAGGTGGCAAGGGTCCAGGGGGAACCGCCGAAGCCGAGGAGCATCTTGGTGTCGGCGAGTTCGGTTTTGAGGAGGCGCAGGGTTTGCGCGACGTAGTCGAGTTTTTCGGGAACGGCGGAGACGGGGGCGAGTGCGTCGATGTCGGCTCGGGTGGAGATGCGGCGCTCCATGGCGATGCCGCCGCCGTCACGGAAACTGTAGGCCTGGCCGAGGGCTTCGGGGATGACGAGGATGTCGGAGAAAAGGATGGCGGCGTCGAGTCCGGGGAAACGGCGGAGCGGCTGAAGCGTGACCTCGGCGGCGAGGGAGGGGGTTTGCACCATGTGCACGAACGAGGACTGGGCCTTGAGGGCGCGGTATTCGGGCAGATAGCGTCCGGCTTGGCGCATGACCCAGAGGGGAGGGCGGTCGAGGGGCTGGCAGGCGAGGGCGGAGAGGAAACGGGAACGGCTGGTCATCATGGAAAATTCTAAATTCTAAGCGGCTAAATCCTAAAGGGAAGGCAACCAGTCGCGAGGACGGAGGAAGTCGGTGTGCAGGCGGGCTTCTTCGGTGCCGGGTGCGGGGGCGTAGTTGTATTTGAAGGTCACGAGCGGGGGCAGGCTCATTAGGATGGACTCGGTGCGGCCCCCGCTTTGCAGGCCGAAGTGCGTGCCGCGATCCCAGACGAGATTGAATTCCACGTAACGACCGCGTCGATACAACTGCCAGTCGCGCTCGCGTTCGCCGTAGGCGGTGGTTTTGCGTTTTTGGACGATGGGCACGTAGGCGGGTAGGTAGGCGTCGCCGACGGCGCGGAAGGTTGCGAAACTTTGCTCGAAACCGGGCGCGTTAAAGTCGTCAAAGAAGAGGCCGCCGATGCCGCGCGGCTCAGCGCGGTGTTTCAGATAGAAGTAATCGTCACACCATTTTTTCCACTTGGGATAGAGGTCGGCGCCGAAAGGGGCGACGGCGTCGTGCGCGACGCGGTGCCAGTGCACGCAGTCCTCTTCAAAACCGTAGTAGGGCGTGAGGTCGAAGCCGCCGCCGAACCACCAGACCGGATTAGCGCCCTCGGGATCGGCAATGAAGAAGCGGACGTTGGCGTGGCTGGTGGGGACGTAGGGATTGCGCGGATGGATGACCAGCGAAACGCCGAGGGCCTGCCAGGGTTTGCCGGCGAGTTCGGGCCGGTGCGCGGTGGCGGAGGGCGGCAGTTGGTTGCCAAAGACGTGCGAGAAGCCGACGCCGGCTTTTTCGAGGACCGGGCCTTCGGCCAGCACGCGTGAGCGACCGCCGCCGCCCTCGGCACGGGTCCAGTTGTCTTCGACGAAGCGGGCGGTGCCGTCCTCGGCTTCGAGGGCGCGACAGATGCGGTCCTGAAGGTCGAGGAGGTAGGCTTTGACAGCGGCGACGTCGGGTGCGGTGGGCATGGGCGGGAGGCGAAAGAAAACAGGGAGAACGAGAACGAGTATGAGAACGAGAACGATTTTAAGAGGGGGAGAAGAGGTCGTGGACGTTGCGAAGGGGCGGAGGGGAGAAAGATAAAGATTAAGAGGAAAGGGAAAGAGTTGGGGGGAGAGGGGGGTTGACGACTTTGCTACAGTTCGGATTCGACAGCGGCACAAGCCCGGTGGCTTGATGGTCCCTTTCGTCTCTTAAACCTCATGAACTCAACCGTATTGGCGACCATCGCAGCGACCGGATTTACCGTCGCGTTTTTTCACGCGGCGATCCCGACGCATTGGTTGCCCTTTGTGCTGGTGGCGCGGGCTCGTGCCTGGTCGCGCTCCAAGACGCTGGCCGTGGCCGCGCTTGCCGGGCTTGGTCATGTGGCCATCACGAGTCTGCTGGGGCTGGTCATCGCCTGGTTCGGGTTCCAGCTGGATGAACACATCGGCAGTGCCTTTCCTTGGGTGGCGGCGGGCGTGTTGTGGTGTATCGGCGGATTTTACCTCTGGAGACAGTGGCGAGGCGGCGGGGTCTTGCACCATCATCTGCATGGCGGCAGCCATCAGCCGAGTGCGCATTGCGGACACGAGGAAGACCACAGCCATTGGGAGGATGAGCTGAAGGACACGCCGCTGGTTTCCAGTCGCAAGGGTGACTGGGCGGCGATCAGCGGCTTGCTGGTCATGCTGACCCTGTCGCCCTGCGAAGGGTTTTTGCCGGTTTATCTCTCGGGCGTGCAGTTCGGCTGGACGGGATTTTGGGTGTTGAGCGCGATCCTCGCGGTCGGCGCGCTGGCGGGCATGATGGTGTTCACCTGGCTGACGCTGGTCGGACTGGAGAAGGTCGAACTGAAGAAAATCGAGCGCTGGGAAGCCGGACTGCTCGGGGCGATTTTTATGCTGCTGGGTGTGCTCGTCGTGGTGATGGAGCACTGAGCCGGGCAGTCACGGACGGCTACTTGCCGGAGAAGTTGAACTTCACCATCGGCGCGTCGGCTTCGGTCTTGGACGGTGACGCCGGAGCGGTGGCCGTGGAGCTGCCGGAGATGGGCGATTCGGCGGACGGATGTGCGCTGATCGGGGAGACCGCGGGGGCGACCGGATCGGTGAACACCGGGCTGCCGGCGGGGATGGCGGCAAAGCTGCGGGCGAGCAAGTCGATGGTCTTGCGGTCACGGCTCACGCCGCGGTCGATCTGTCCGCCGGGGCCGAAGCTTCCCATGATGACGGCGATGACTCGGTGACCGTTGCGAAATGCGGTGGCGCTCAGGCAGTAGCCGGCACCCTGGGTGTAACCCGTCTTGAGACCGTCAACGCCTTCGGATTTTCCGAGGAGCTTGTTGTGGTTGATCATGTGCTGCGGTCCCTTGACGCGAGCAGGGCCGAAGTCGCGCTCTTTGACGGAGGAGTATTTGAGGACGTCGGTTTTCTGCACAAGATAGCGGCAGAGCAGGGCGAAGTCGCGGGGCGTGGTGAGGTCGCCGTCTTCGAGGTGGCGGCTGGAGGGAGGGAGACCGTGGGGATCGCGGAAGGTGGTGTGGGTCATGCCGAGTTCGCGGGCCTTGGCGTTCATCTGATCGACGAAAGCCTCGACCGAGCCGGCGGAGAAACGGGCGAGGGCGTGGGCGGCGTCGTTGGCCGACTGGATCATCATGGCATACATGAGTTCTTCGACCGAGAAGGTTTCGCTGGGATCGAGAAACACTTGGGTGCCGCCCATCTTGGCGTCTTCGGCGGTGATTTTTACGGGGACGGCGAGCGAGAGGGAGCCAGCCTTCAGTTTGTCGGCTAGGACGGCGAACGTCATGAGCTTGGTCATGCTCGCGGGCGGGGAGACGACATCGGCGTTTTCCTCAAGGAGGACGTTGCCGGTGGCGGCGTCGATGGTGATAAAACCCTTCCACGTGCCTTCGGGGCCGGCGGAAGAGGAGCCTTTGGCGGCCTTGGCCGGCAACAGGGTCGTGGTCGCGAGAAACGCGAGACTGGTGAGCAGGACGATGCGAACGTGCGCGAAAGACATGGCGCGTCCAGCAGAGGGTGTTTTACGCCGGGCGGGCGAGAAATAAACTTTTGGAAAAGTTTAAGTGGCCGTGCGTGTTTGCTCGATGGGAAGCTCGTGGAGCTTCAATTCGGGGTTCTTGTCCATGAAGTAGCGCATCGTCCAGTCGTTGGGGAAGAGGACGATGGGTTGGTCGAATTTATCGACGCCGAAGCTCACTCCGCTCGCCACCACAAGTGAGTTGGTGTCCTTGAGCAACGGGTGCGGTTCGAGCCAGCGGAGGAGCGTCCACGGAGTCGGCTCGAGGCGGGACTCGGCGTTGTATTCGGACTTGAGGCGGTATTGCACGACTTCGAATTGCAGCACGCCGACCGCCGCGAGGAGAGTGGCACCGGGGGGCGCGTTGCGCGGTTGGAAGGATTGCACGACGCCTTCTTGCAGGAGCTGCTCGAGGCCGGCGCGGTATTTCTTGGAGTCGCCGGAGTTGGGATTCGAGATGTAGGTGAAAACTTCGGAGGGAAAGCGGGGAATCTCGTCGTAGGCGATGGTGCGGTCTTCGGTGAGGGTGTCGCCGATGCCGAAGGCGTCGTGGCCGACGAGGCCGATGACGTCACCGGGCCAGGCGACATCGACGGTCTCGCGTTCCTGTCCGAAAAGGCGGTGCGAGGAGGAGAGGCGCACGGTGCGGCCGGTGCGTTGGTGGACGACGTTCATGTCGCGGGTGAACTTGCCGGAGCAGACGCGCACGAAGGCGATGCGGTCGCGGTGCTTCGGGTCCATGTTGGCCTGGATCTTGAAGACGAAGGCGGAGAACTTTTCCGTGGTGACGGGGATCTCGCGGGCGGTGGTGGGGGCGGGCGCGCCGGGCACGCTCATGCTCACGGAGCAGCGCGTGGTGGGCGGGATGGAGTTTTTTAAGAAACCTTCGAGTAGGATTTGGATGCCGAAGTTGTTCACGGCGGAGCCGAAGAAGACGGGCGTCTGCCGGCCGGCCTGCACGTCGGCGAGGTTGAAAGGCGCGCTGGCGCCGTCGAGGATCTCGATTTGTTCGGTGACCTGCTCGAAGGTGTAGTCGTCGAGCTTGTCGCGCACAACGGGGTCGGTGAGACCGGTGACGTTGACGGGCGCGCGGTAGGCACCGTGGGGCGTGCGTTCGAAGAGGTGGACCTCCTTGGAGCGTCGGTCGTAAACACCGCGGAAGCCGGGGCCGTTGCCGAGGGGCCAAGTGACGGGGCAGGGGGTGAGTCCGAGCACGCGTTCGAGTTCATCGAGGAGGTCGATGGGGTTGAGCGTGGGGCGGTCGCACTTGTTCATGAACGTGAACACGGGAACGCCGCGACGTTTGCAGACCTCGAAGAGCTTGCGGGTCTGGGGCTCGATGCCCTTGGCGGCGTCGATCACCATGAGGGCGGCGTCGACGGCGGTGAGCACGCGGTAGGTGTCCTCGGAGAAGTCCTTGTGGCCGGGGGTGTCGAGCAAGTTGACCGCGTAACCCTGATAGTCGAATTGCAAGACGGTCGAGGAGATGGAGATGCCGCGTTGTTTCTCGAGTTCCATCCAGTCGGAGGTGGTAGCGCGCTGGCTCTTGCGGGCGGTGACGGTGCCAGCGAGGTGGATGGCGTTGCCGTAGAGGAGGAACTTCTCGGTCAACGTGGTTTTACCGGCGTCGGGGTGCGAAATGATCGCGAAGGTGCGGCGGCGGGCTATTTCCTGGTCGGGAGTCATGGCGAAACCCTCAACGCAACAGGGGGCAGGCGGGAAGGGGAAGCATTATTTAGGGTGGGGTGTTCTAGCTATGTCGGCTGGGGTATTCCGCCTGTTGCATTTTAGTTACAGTCAGATGGCATGGGAGCTGCGTTAACAATATGTAATAAAAATGCTAATTGCGCTTCTGATTCTCGCGGCGGTTTATCTGGTCGGCTTGGTTGTCCTAGCCGGCGGTGTCTTGTGTGCTCCGAAGGGATTTGAGGACGAGGATGGGTTTCACGAGGGATCGGACCCGTTTGTAGACGAGAAGATACTTTGAGCTTCTACTGGCAGGGCGGTGCGTGATGATGCCCGGATGTCACTGCCCGTCCCTTCGCTGAAACTCAAAGCCAACGCCAAGTCACGTGTCCTTGCCGGACACCCGTGGGTGTTTGCCAACGAAGTCGAGACACTGCTCCCGGTTGAGAATGATGGCTCGGTGGTCGAGTGCCGCGACCGAGCGGGCCGGTTTCTCGGCAGCGGCATTTACAACTCCAAGTCGCAGATCATTTGGCGCCGGCTTAGCACCCAGCGGGTGACTCTGGACGAGACTTACCTGCGCGGAGCGTTGACCAAGGCAATCGCGAGGCGGGAAACGCCAAACTCCAAATCACAAACGCCAAAGGAGGGACTGTTCCGCCGTGTGGTTTGGTCGGAATCGGACGACCTGCCGGGTATCGTGCTGGATCAATTTGGCGACACGCTGGTGTTGCAGGTGCAGACGCTGGCGATGGATCAGCGCACGCAGGTGATTGTCGATCTGCTGGCGGAATTGCTTTCGCCGGACGAGATCATCGTGCGTAACGACGCGCACATTCGTAAACTCGAGGGCTTGTCGCTCGGTGTGCACACGCGCAGCGGGCAGGCGTGGGAACCGCGCTGGGCCAACATCGACGGCTTCGATTACTGGCTCGATCTGCAGAGCGGACAGAAGACCGGTTTTTATCTGGATCAACGAGAGCAGCACGCGGTGGTGGCCAAGCATTGCGCGGGCAAGCGTGTGCTCGATGCCTTTTGCAACCAGGGACCGTTTGCGTTGCACGCGGCGCGGGCCGGGGCGAAGGAAGTGCTCGGTCTCGACAGCGCGGCGGACGCGATTCAGCAGGCGCAAAAAAATGCCGAACGCAACGGCGTGAACGCGACGTTCGCCGTGGCCAATGTGTTTGACTGGTTCAACGATCCGGCGCGTCACGGCGAGCCGTTGTGGGACGTGATCGTGCTCGATCCGCCGCCCTTCGCGAAGTCGAAGAGCGCGCTCGAAGGAGCGTTGCGTGGCTACAAGGAAATCAATCTGCGCGCCATGCAGAGTCTCGCGCCGGGCGGATTGCTGGCGACCTACACATGTTCGCATCACATGCAGGATGCCGAGTTGCGCAGCGTGCTGGCGGGCGCGGCGACCGACGCGAAACGCAAGGTGCGCGTGGTGGAGTTTGCCCATCAGCCGGCGGATCATCCGGTGCTCGTGACGATGCCGGAGAGCGAATACCTGCGCGGCTACATTGTGCGGGTTGAGTGACGAACGCGCGGCGCAAATCTCAAACGCCAAAGGGCCAAACGCCAAGTAAACATCCCCGGAGCAAGCTCCGGGGCATTTATCAAAACAATCCCAAGTCCAACTGCCCCTTGTGCAGTTGACGATAGTCTCCTGTCCCGCCCTGCCCGGCCACATAGGCTGCGATCACCTTTTCACTGCCATGCTGCCCCACCGTGTTTACGAAATATCCTTCGCCCCAGAACGCACCACCCCACAGCTTTTGCTTCACCTCCGGCGCTCCCGCGAACACTTCGCGCGCTATCACACTCTTCACCATTTGCACGATCCTCGCCGGACTGTAGGTCGGCACCGATTGGATTAAAAAATGCGCATGATCCCGATCCAGACCGATCTCCAGAAACTTAATCTCCCATCGCTTCTCAATCTCCATGCACGCCTGCCTCAGCACCTCGTCCACCCGTTCGCTCATCACCACCCTCCGATACTTCGCTGCGCACACCAGATGATACATCAGCACCGACACATTGTGGCTCTTATGGATGTAGCGACTTTCCATTCCTCACCCTCCCTTCCAACCAAGCCGAAGCAAGCTTCGGGGTATTGGACCCATAGCGAATAAACCGGAGCCAACGGATCGAATATCCAAAACGAGCCTACGGCATTGCGGGTATTTGTTTGGACTTTGGACCTTTGGCGTTTGGAATTTCGATAACTTATGGCTTGGACCACTCTTCACTGGCGTAGCGACATTCTTGGCAAGCAGACCACCGCGGAGGTGCTGCTGCCCGAAACGGGCAAGGGGCCGTTCCCCGTCTTCTATTTACTGCATGGGTTGAGCGACGATTGCAGCCTGTGGCTGCGTCGCTCTCGCATCGAATGGTATGTGCGCGAGTTGCCGCTCATCGTGGTGATGCCCGACGGCTACCGGAGCTTTTATACGAAGCCCGTGGCCGGGCCGGATTTTGCGCACCACATCGGCGTGGAGCTGCCGGCGTTCATCGAGCGCAATTTCCAAGCGCGACCCGAACGAGCGGCGCGCGCGATCGGCGGTCTGTCGATGGGCGGCTACGGCGCGCAGCGTATCGGGCTTGGTTATGCGGACCGGTTTTGCTCGGTGAACAGTCACTCGGGTGCGGTGGGCTGGGGGAATTTCGACTACAAGCTGGGTCCGGCCGCACCGGCGTCACTCAACGGACGTGGCGAGGAGTTTTTGCGGGAGCTTAACCAGATTTTCGGGGATGATCCGCGTGGCACGGAGCATGACCTCGCTTTCCTGGCCCGTCGTGCGTTTGCGGCCGGTAACCTGCCGGACCTGCTGCTCGACTGCGGCACGGAGGATTTCCTTATCGAGGATAACCGTGCGTTCCACGCCGAGCTCACGGCTTCCAAAATCCCGCACACCTACCGTGAGTTTCCCGGTTCTCATACTTGGGACTATTGGGATACACATATCCAGGAAGCCCTGGCATTCCATGCGCGCAACCTGCGCTTGCCGGGCGTTGTTGGCTGAACGGAATGACCCGACCATGGCGTTGCTCGTTCCTACCTCCGCGCTGATTATCGATGACGAGGCCCATGTCCGGGCTTACGTGAAGCTGTTGCTTGGCACCCTCGGCGTGGAAACTTTTTATGAGGCCTCCAATGTGGAGGCGGCGCGGCGGCTTTGGGCACAGTATCACCCGGGGTTGATCATGCTGGACCTCAACATGCCGGGGGAGAGCGGACTTGTTTTGTTGAACGAGGTGCGGGCCGAGGATGAGGAGACCTATATCGTCATCCTTAGCTCGAATGCCCAGGCGAGCACCGTCAAGGAGGCGGCAGCAGCCGGCGCGGATGGATTTATCCGGAAGGATAGTCCGCGCGATCAAGTGATCGCCGAGCTGACGGATATCTTTGATCAGCCGGAGTGACGGCAACTCCTAGGCGGTGATGGTTTCCAGCGAGCAACCGTCGGCGTCGCCGGAAGGCGTCTCGCAGTTAGGACGAGCGATCACGCCGGGATAGGGTTCATCGGCGAAGAGCTTCGCCGGCTCGGCGAGTAGGTGGCGGTCGCAGACATCGAAGAGCTGCACTTCGCTTTCGGTGCGCCGCATCTCGTGAAGAAACGCGCCGGTGGCATCCACGCTTTGGCCGACGAAGTTGAGGTATTTCTTCATCTTGTTCACGTGAATGCGCTCGAGCAGGCCGTGCTGGCGGGTGGCGTTGTAGAGACGTTCAACGTAGTCGCGCACGTCGGCCAGGGTGACGGGTGTCACGGGTTGACCAGAGAACGCTTCTCGGCACTGGCGGAAGATCCACGGATTGCGGATGGCGTGACGGCCGATCATGACGCCTGCGGCTTTGGTTTGCGCAAGGATGCGCGTGGCGGCGGGGGCGGAGGTGACGTTGCCGTTGGCCAGCACGGGGCATTTCACGTGGTCGACGGCGCGCGCGATGTAGTCGTAGTGAACCTCGCTGCGATACATCTCCTTCACGGTGCGACCGTGGAGGCTGAGCAGATCGACGTCGTGCTTGTTGATGAGGTCGAGAATCTGTTCGAAGTTGGCGGTATCTTCAAAACCGATGCGCATCTTGACAGTGAAGAGTCCGGGCACGGTCTGGCGCAGCACGCCGAGAATCTGGTCGATTTTAGCGGGGTCGCGGAGGAGTCCGCCGCCGACGTTTTTTTTGTAAACTTTGGGAGCGGGGCAGCCCATGTTGAGGTCGATGCCGGCGACCGGATGGCGCAGGAGCTCGGTGGCGGAGCGGGCGAGGTGGTGCAGTTCTTCGCCGATCAACTGCGCAAATACGGGGCGGCCGGTGGTGTTCTCGTCGATCGAACGGAGGATGTGTTTTTCGAGTTTCGACTGGGCGTGGACGCGAAAAAACTCCGTGAAGAAATAATCGGGCGCGCCGTAGTGGGCGATGACGCCCATGAACGCGAGGTCGGTGACATCCTGCATCGGCGCGAGCGCGGTGGGCGGGGTGCCGGAGGCGATCAGCTTGGGCAATGCAGACGGAGTCCGGATGACGGATGTCGAAGTTGCAGACACGGGATGGCGGTGGGTGAGGATGTGGGAATCGCGAGCAAGCGGCGGACTGTCGCTTACGCTCGAAACGCTCCCACAGGAAGGCAGAAGGCTTACTTGTCGGAGTCGGTGTCTTCGTCCTCGTCGTCGTCGGAAGAGGTGCCTTCTTCGTTTTGCTGGCGAAGGACGCGCTCAAGAATCTCGGTCATGTCTTCGACGGAGTCGTAAACCTTGCGGGCGACGAAGAGGGGGCGGTGGTGCTGAAGCGCGAGCACGGTGGAGTCGCTGGGACGGGCGTCGAGTTCGACGATTTTTTTGCCGAGCTCGTTTTCCATGCGCAGGAGAATGCGGGCGAAGAAGGTGCCCTCGTTGACGTCGTTGATGACGACATGATCGATGGTGGCACCCAGGCCGGTCAGGATGTGACCGATCAAGTCGTGGGTGAGTGGGCGTTCTTTTTTGACGCCGTCGAGGGTCATCTGGATGGCGTTGCCGACGGAGTGGTCGACGTAGATGACAAAGGTCTTGGCATCGTCGCCGAGGAACACGGCACATCCGTTGGAGGTGGGCATCACTCCTTTGACGATCACTGGGACGACATCGTTCTTCATGGGCGCAACTTGGTCGGATGAGGGCGAAAGTCCAGAGTCGAGAGCCGACTCCGGTCGGGGTTTATTCGAAGCCGAGGAGGTGGATGCCCCAGGACTTTGCCTGGGAAATGACGGCGGGTTTGTCCAAGAGGATGACGCGGCCGGCTTCGAGGGCGGCGGCTTTCAGTCCGGCCTCGCGCATGGTTTCGAGGGTCTTCAGTCCGAAGCACGGCACATCGAAGCGGTAGTCTTGGCGGGCTTTGACGGTTTTGACGAAAAGGGATTCGTCGGTCTTGAATTCGCCGGCGCGGCGGATCATGGCGTCGGTGCCCTCGAAGGCTTCGACGGCGAGGACGGTGCCCTTGCGGACGACGCAGCCCTGGCCGATGTCGAGGCGGGCGCTTTCGCGGGCGATTTGCACGCCATGGGCAACGTAGTCGGCGTCGATGGGGAAGCTGCGACCGGTCATGCAACCGGCGGAGGCGAGCTGGTCGTCGAGGAAGCTGCGGGCGTCGAGCAGGCGGATCCCGAGGGCTTCGATCTCGGAGGCGATGGCACCGAAGATGGTCTCGGCGTTGCGACGCTTGAGCGACATGAGGATGCGGGCGGCCTTGAGGTCGGGGTGCAGGCCTTTGAAGAGACGGCGCGGCGTGATTTGTCCGGCCATAAGGGCGTAACCGGCTTTATAGTCCTTGAGCGTGGACAGCATCTTGCCGAGCTGGCCTACTTGGATCACACGGCGGTCGGATGGGGGAAACGAGTCGATCAGGTCGGGACGGGTTTCCTCTTCGAAGGCGATCAGGCGGATGGGCACGCCGACGCGGCGGATGGATTGCGCGACGAGGACGGGGTAGATGCCTTGTCCGGCGATGAGGGCGACGGGACGTTGCGGGTTAAAATCGGCAGGGAGAAAGGCGGACAGGGCGGACGGCACGGCAAAGACGTTGCAGGGTTGGGAGAACGGCGGAAACAAAAAAGCCGCGCGGGAGGCGCGGCTTGGTCGAACGGATCTTAAAAAGCACGGGCAGGATGCCCGTGCCACTGCAGCACTCAATCCTGGGTGCCGTAGTATTTTTTGTAGCTCCGGTAGTAGCGGTAGTTGGAATAGTATTCGATGCGGCGGGGGGAGAGGCCGTTGAGCACGACACCGAGCAGTTCGTTTTTGCCGGCACGAAGGGCTTTGATGTAGAGGCGGATGTGTTTGCGGTAGGCGCGGTTGAAGCGGCATACGTAGATGACTTCGTCGACGCGCTCTGCGATCAGTAGAGAATCGGTGACGGCTCCGAGGGGGGGCGAGTCCACGACGATGAGATCGTAGTGCTTTTTGAGCTTTTCCAAGAGTTGTCCGAAGACCGGGCTTTCCAGTAATTGGGTGGGGGATTTGGAGCGTCCGCCCGACGTGAGGAGCGAAAGGTTTTCGCCGATGGCGGAGATACCAAGGTGGGTGTTTCCGGAGAGGTCACCTTCAAGGCTGGCGCCGTGCTCGAACCAGTCGATAAGCCCGGTGTCGTTGGGCTTTTCGAAGTGACGGTGGAGCATCGGGCGGCGCAGGTCGCAGTCGATCAGCAGGACCGATTTGCCGTGGCGAGCGAAGCTACCCGCGAGGTTGGAGGAGATCAGGGTCTTGCCTTCGCCCGGGATCGTGCTGGTGACGAGGATCGACTTGGGAAAGTCGAGTTTAGAGTGAATCTTGACCGAGCTGTAAACTCCGAGAAATGGTTCGACTCCGGTGGTGTTTTTATTGTCGAGGACGAGTTTGTATTTGTCCGTGTCCTTGACGGTCGAGAGGTCGGGAATGATGCCGAGGAGGTTGGCACCGATGAAGTGTTCGATGTCCCAGGCACTCTTGATGCGGTCGTCGATGAAGCTGAGTCCGATGGCGACGCCCAAAAACACCAGAATGCCAACGCCGATCGAAGTGCGGGTGATGCGACCGAGATCGGGGGTGTAGGGGGACTGGGAGGGGAGAGCGGGGTCGAGGGGGCGGACGGGGATTTTTTCGAGATACTTGCTGGTCGTCGCTTGAGTGAGACGATCCTGGATCTGGGAATAGTTGTTTTTGGCGATCAGTGCCTGGTTTTCCAGGTTGCGATATTCGATGGAGAGATCGCGCAGGCGGAGCTGCTCCTTTTCCTGGGCGGCGTATTCCTGTTCGAGGGTCTTCTCGTTGGACTTGGCCCGCTCGAGGCTGGTTTTCAGATCGGCGACGGCGAGCTTGATGGCGTCGTTGAGCTGGTCTTCGGCCACGGCGATGGCGTTGACCACGTTGATCATCTTCGGGTGGCGCTCCAGATAGCGTTCTGATAGAAGCGACTGGTCTCGCCTGAGTGCTTCGAGCTGCTTGCTGAGATCGGGAACCGAGCCGTAGTTGGCGATCGAGGCGATTTCGAGAAGGTTGCGTTTTTCGGTTTGATAGCGTTCGACGAGGTGGAACTGCTCCTCGACGGCGAGACGGTCAAGACGAGCGGATTGGAGTGCTCCGTTAACGGCCGTAAGACGGGACTGGGCGATGTTGGTGCTGCTGTCCAACGACACCAAGTTCTGGGCGCGCATGTAGTCTTGCAGGCGCTGTTCGGCGATGCGGGCTTCTTCGGAGAGTTGGCCGGCGCGGTCGTGAAGGTATTTTACAGCGTAGTCGTGTCCGCCACTCACGTTCTCGAGCAGGCTTTCGATGAATTGCTCGATGTAGCGATTGGCGATGATGGCGGCGGCTTCGGGGTCGCGGTGGGATACACTGATATTGACCAAGAAAGTGCTGCGGACCGACTGGACGGACATTGATCCCAGATCGATGCCCGTAGGCGGGGTGGCACCGGGGGGGAGATCTTTGATGTAAGGGCGTTGGAGGATTTCGCGTTCCTTCGGGGTGAGCGATTCCTGCACGCGGTTGTGCATCTTGGCGCTGGCGATGACCTGCAGGTAGGTGTTGAGCTCGATGTCGCTGTTGATTCCGGTGTCGACGACTTCCTGGCTGGTGACGACTTTCTCGGGCTTCTCGATTTGCAGCGTGGCTGAGCTGCGGTAGAGCGGCACGGCACGGGATTGATAGTAGGCCATGCTGATCGAGACGATCAGGGCCAGTGGTAGAGCGAGCCACAGGCGTTCGCGCAGGATGATGTAGTAGTCGCGGAGAGTGCGTCGCTCGATGATTTCATCTTCCTTGGCGGCGGCGGCTTTGAGCCCGGGTGATTGTTTTGGAACCGAGGACATGTAATTAGATGAAACGCTCGGGAACGAAGACGATATCTCCGGGTTCAAGCATGAGGGAGTTATCGTTGATGCTGGCCCGGTCCTTGCCTTTGAGCATGCTGTCCACGTCGATCGTGAAGACTTGTTTTTTCCCGTCCGGGGTGACGCGGGTAACGCTGACGGCGGTTCCCTTGGCCGTATCGGTGAAACCGCCGGCGCGGGTGACCAGTTCTAAGATGGTCATGGAGGTTTCGATCGGCAGCGGGTAGCGACCAGGAGAACGGATCTGGCCTTGAATCGAAACCTCGCGGGATGCGTAGGCCTCGACACTGATGGTCACTTGCGGGCTGCGCAGGTAGCGTCCGTCGCGGTAGGCGTTTTCAACGGCTTTTTGGGCTTCGCTGACGGTGAGTCCGACGACATGGACTTCGCTGACCAAGGGGAGATTGACATTACCCTTGGCATCGACGCGGGAGATCGTGCGCAAGTCGTCCTCTTGATAAATTTCGATGCGCAGGAGATCGGTCAGGGTGATCTTGTAAGCCAGCACGGTCTGATTAACGGGCACCGGGGCCGATTCCGCTTGGATCCACGTCGGCGCGATGCTGGTCGCCAACAGCAAAAGAAAGAGGAATCGCTTGAATATGGAGTGCATTACCAGCGAGAGGTGAGATTCAAGGTGAAGGAGTTTCGGTCGAAATTGGAGTTCGATCGATTCGACCAGTTTTGGAAATAGCTGTAGGTGAAGGAAGCTTTGAAATGGTCGTTCAAGCTGTAGCTGATACCTGAGCTCCAAGTGAAGTAGTAATCCTGCCGACCGGTATCGGAACCGCTGAGGAACTGGCTCTCGCCGACGCCCAAGCCGCTGTAGACCGACCAGTGATCGTTGAAGACATATTGGGCGTCGAGGTTGAAACTGAGTGTATCAACGCTGGATTCGTTGGCTGTTGTGCTGAAATCTTTGGAGAGAGTGCCGGTGAGGGTGAATCTTTTGCTGACGCTCCATGTTGTGGAGGCACTCGACGTGATGCTGCCAAATGTTTGGCCGGAGGGTGTTTCCTGCCGGATTTGGTAACCAACGCGGACATTGCCTTTCAATTTGGCGAGGATTTTCCCGGAAATACCCGCCGTGATCGAGTGATCCGTGGATGAGCTGGTGGTCGAGCTTTCGCTTTGACGGATCCGATAACCGACAAAGAGATCCCGCTTGGAGTTATAGGCGTAATAAAGGTCCGCGCTGGCTGTATAGGTGGACAGATCACTCAAGCCGGCGGAGTTATCGATGTAGTCCAGCAGTCCGTATCCTACCGAGCCGGCAATGCTGTAGCGCTCAATGACCGGGTATTTGAGATTGAGGCCCGCGTTGTAGTTAAGCGAATCCGTGCGGACATTCACGGTCGGGTCGGCCTGGCTTTCACGACTGGCGGAGAACGTGGCCGAGCCTGTGGTGCGGCCGTTGTTTTTGACGAACTCTAGGCTCATGCTCGGATTGGCAAACCCTTCGCCGGGGTTGGACTGGAAGCTGCCGATGTTCCATGCTACTTCGCCATTCACGCTGATCAGCCCGGCGTGGCGGTTATACTCCACGGCCAGACTGCTGTTGGTGAAAATATCTCCCCCGCCGTTTTTGGAGGCAAAGATATTGGAATCGAAGCCGACGGACACACTGCCGGTGACGAAAATTTCATCGTGCCCATCGTTGAACTTGAGCAGTGCCGAGGCTCGGGGAGTTGAGAGTTGAATGAGGGCCATGCCAGCCGCAGCCCAATGCCAAGAAGTCCTTAATCCCATGGTCGTGTAGAGGGGGCACGCTTAAGGCGTAACCTTGTAGGGACTGATGGGGGTGGGGGGCTGCAGGGTGCCGGGCAAGACCGGCACGGCGGTGATGACCGGGTTGCCGTCGGCATCATTTTGTCCGAACACACCATCCGAGGAACTTTGGTTTTTGCGTTCAGCGGTTTCGAAATAAACAGTCTTTCGGGCCAAGCAGGCCAATGCGACTTTGTCGCCGAGACGGCTACGGTCGGCTTCGGGAATCGGTTGAATCGTGATGACGGGAGGTTCGGTGTTGGACTTACGCGTGATAATCGCCTGTTGCCCGGGTTTCAGGTTTTGACCGCCCGCGAGCATATCGCCCATGACAGTCACATCACCTTCGAGTAAGGAGATGATGGTTTTGTCGTCCTTGGCTTCGATGACCACCTTGCGACCGCGGATGGCGACACTGCCCTGGCGGGTCGAGTAAGTCATGGTGCTGCCCGCGATCAGTTTACTGGTGCAGAGTCCGACGGTTCCGCGCGGGAGAAACACACTGGTTTGTGAAATCGAGGGTTCCACTTCCAAGTCCGTCCGGTTGGGCGAGAAAGGCTCCTGGAGGAAGCGGCTGATTTCCAGCCGGGTGTCAGGGTCGATGGAGAGCCCTGTGCCGTTGGAGAGCACGATCGAGTTGCTAGATTTGGGTGTGGTTTCTAGCACGACACCCTCGGCAGTGTAGACAGAGCGTTTATTGAGATCCTCGATTTTGTCGCCGGTGTTAATCGAGGCAAGGCCCTCTACATCAGCAACGTATAGTTTGCTGGTTGGGTTTTTCCGTTTTGCGTCGTCCGCGTGTAACGTCGATGCGAATACGGCAATGGAGGCCGCCATGGAAAAAATCCAAGCAGCCTTGCGGTTGTGGCGAGTGGATGTGCTCATGACGGTTGGAAACGCATCGGGGAATCGGTCTTGGATTCCCTTGTTTTACAATGAGTTGGTTTTTGGTGATGGAAGACCCGCTAGAATTAACTAGGGTCTATACCCTAGATGGAACGCTCGGCCGGGTTTTTATTCAACAACAATATTAAGGATCTTACCTGGCACAAAGACAACGCGTTTAACGGCCTTGCCGACGAGGAATGAGGCGCTGTCGGCATGGGTTTGGGCAAGTTGCAGTGCGGTATCTTGAGTGGTGCCAACGGGGACCACGAGTTCGGCGCGTTTTTTGCCGTTCACCTGAACGATTATTTTTTGTTCGGTGGAGACGAGTTTGGCGGGATCGAATTTAGGCCAAGCGGCCGATTGCACCGAACCGGAGCCGCCGAGGCGCGACCAGAGTTCCTCGGTCATGTGCGGTGCAAAAGGGGCGAGCACTTGCACAAATGACCGCACGGTGGCGAGGCTGACGCGCTCGGATTTTTGCAGGGCGTTCGCGAAAATCATCATCTGCGCGATCGCGGTGTTGAACCGCATGTTCTCAATATCGTCGCCGACCTTTTTGATGGTTTCGTGGAGGAGTTTGGTGAGTTCGGAGGAGTCGACGGAAGCATCATCGACGATCTTCGGGTTCACTTCGCCTTCGCGGCCGATGCATTCGCGCCAGACCTTTTGCAGGAAACGGAAGACGCCCTCGATTTGGGACATGCTCCACGGTTTCATGGCCTCGAGCGGTCCGAGGAACATGAGGTATAGGCGCAGCGTGTCGGTGCCGTGCGAGGCGATGATGGTGTCAGGGCTCACGACATTGCCGCGGCTTTTGGACATCTTTTCGCCGTCTTCACCGAGGATGATGCCTTGGTGGAAAAGTTTGGTGAACGGCTCGTTTTGCGGCACGACGCCTAGGTCGAAGAGGACCTTGTGCCAGAAGCGTGCGTAGAGGAGGTGAAGCACGGCGTGCTCGGCACCGCCGACGTAGAGGTCGGGCACGCCCCAGTAGGCGAGGAGCTTGGGATCGGCGAAGGCCTGGTCGTTTTTCGGATCGAGGAAGCGCAGGTAATACCAGCATGAGCCGGCCCATTGCGGCATGGTGTTGGTCTCGCGACGGCCACGAATCCAGGATTCGCCGGCGGGCTTGTCTTGTGCGGCGGGCACGGCTTCGCCGGTGGTGAAGTTGACCCAGACTTCGAGCCATTCGGTGACGTTGGCGAGGGGACTTTCGCCGTTGCCGCTGGGCAGGTAGGACTGCACGTCGGGCAGAGTGAGCGGGAGCGACGTGGCGGGGAGCGGCAGCGCGAACCAAGTCAGGCCGGAGTCGGCATCGCGGTAGGTGACGGGGTTGGGCGGCAGGTCGGCGAGGCGGGGCACGGCGGCCTGGCGGTAATCGTCCTCGGTCACCCAGAGAACGGGGAACGGTTCACCCCAGTAACGCTGGCGGGAGAACAGCCAGTCGCGGAGCTTGTAGTTGATCGTGGCTTTGGCGCGGCCACGGGAGGCGAGGTCTGCGGTGAGTTTTTTCTTCGCATCGGCCCAAGGTAGGCCGGTGTAGTCCTCGGAGTGCACGAGCTTGCCATCGCCGGTGTAGGGGAGCTTGGGCGCATGGCCGTTGGCGGCCTCGGCGTGGTGATCGGGCTCGATGACCTGAATGATCGGGAGCTGGTATTGTTGCGCGAACTCGTAGTCGCGTTCGTCGTGGGCGGGCACGGCCATGATCGCGCCGGTGCCGTAGCCCATGAGAACATAATCGGCGACCCAGATGGGCAGGCGGGTGCCGTTGACTGGATTGATGGCGAAGGAGCCGGTGAAGACACCGGATTTATCCTTGGCGAGGTCGGTGCGCTCTAGGTCGCTCTTCGACGCGGCTTTGAACTGGTAGGCAGCGACGGCGTCTTTTTGCGCGGGCGTGGTGAGGGCGTTCACGAGCGGATGCTCGGGAGCGATCACCATGTAGGTGGCACCGAAGAGGGTGTCGGGGCGGGTGGTGAAGACCTTCAGGTCGCCGAGGTGCTCGGCTTCCAGTTTGAAGAGCACCTCGGCTCCTTCGCTGCGACCGATCCAAGCCTCCTGCATGCGCTTGGTCGATTCGGGCCAGTCGACATCCTTCAAGTCGGCGAGCAGTCGCTCGGCGTAGGCGGTGATGCGCAGCACCCATTGACGGAGGTTGCGGCGTTCGACGGGGAAGCCGCCGACCTCGGACTTGCCGTCAACGACTTCTTCGTTGGCGAGCACAGTGCGGAGTTCGGGGCACCACCACACGGGGCGCTCATCGACGTAGGCCAGACCTTTTTTGAAGAGCTGGAGAAAAATCCACTGGGTCCAGCGGTAGTATTTCGGGTCGGTCGTATCGACCTCGCGCTCCCAGTCGTAGGAAAAACCGAGGGCTTTGATCTGCCGACGGAAATTGGTGATGTTGTTCTGCGTGTTGGACGCGGGGTGCGTGCCGGTTTTCACCGCATGCTGCTCGGCGGGCAGACCGAAGGCGTCCCAGCCGATCGGGTGGAGGACGTTGAAGCCTTTGGCGCGTTTATAGCGCGCGATGATATCCGTGGCGGTGTAGCCCTCGGGGTGACCGATGTGCAGACCCGCGCCGGAAGGGTAGGGGAACATATCGAGCACATAGTATTTGGGCTTCGATGTGTCGTTTTCGGTGCGGAATGAGCGATTGTTTTCCCAGAAGGTTTGCCAATGCGGCTCAATCTGGAGAAAGTCGTAGTCTTTGCAATGCGTTGCCATCGGATGAAACCCGCCACCCTGAACGAAACTCCCTCGCCGTCAATCACTCGAAAACTCACTCTGCTGACCTTCGCATTTTTTGCGGTCGCGGTCATGGCCGAGGCCGCCGTTTCGAGGGGGTTTAACCACCTTTTGGATGCAGTTGTGCGTATCGACGTGCGTGAGGAGTCATTCGATACGGGGGCGAGGCGGTTTACCGGAAGTATTGGGTCGGGGGTCATTGTTTCGGCCGACGGGCTTATTTTGACGAATGCCCATGTCGCCAGTCCGCGTTCGGTTGAGTTGTCCGTCACGCTGGCGAGTCTGGAGCGTGTCAACGCCACGCTGGTCGGCTGGGATCATTGGACGGACCTTGCGCTGCTGCGTCTTGATCTGGCCGATGTGAAACGTCGCGGGCTGACGTTTACGCACGCGGAGTTCGCGGACTCGGACAAGCTGTTTCCCGGGCAGACCGTTTACGCGGTGGGCACGCCACACGGTCTTACCCGCACGGTGACGCGAGGAATCATTTCCAATAACCGCCGGTATTTCGCCGATAATCGCGGCGTGAAGGGTTACGAAACCGGCCTCTTTAACACGTGGCTGCAAACGGATGCCGCCATCAATCCGGGCAATTCCGGAGGTCCGCTGGTTAATGAGAACGGCCGGGTCGTCGGTATCAATTCGCGCGGCTACCTCGGTGCCGACAACCTCGCTTTCGCCATACCAGCCAACATCGCAAAACGGGTGGTCGCCGGGCTGACCTCTGCCGGCGCGATCACGCGCAGTTATGTTGGTATTGTGCCGGGGGCGTTGCTCGATCTGGAGGGGTTTTACTCGCTCAAGCAAAACACCGGAATGCTCATCAACAGTGTCGACCCCGGTTCTCCCGCCGCGAAAGCCGGACTGCACGGGGGCGACATCGTGCTTTCGATCAATGGCACCCCGGTGGACGGACGATTTCCCGAGCAACTGCCGCCGATCCTTAACATCATTGCCAGTCTGCCAGTCGGCTCGACGGTTAAGCTGGTGGTCAAGCGCGGCGAGCAAACGATCTCGCCCGCCATCGTCACCGAAAAACTCGAAAGCCGACAGGGCGAGGAGTGGGCGTTTGAAAAATGGGGGTTGACCGTGCGCAAGGTGTCGCGCGCCTACGCCCGCGAAAACCAACTCGATGACGATACCGGACTGCTTGTGCTGGGTGTGCAGGCGGGGTATCCCGCCGCCGTGGCCGGATTAAATAGTGGAGATATCATCACCAAAATTAACCAAGAACGTGTCACGTCACTCGAAGTCGCTAAAAAACTGCACGACGCTTTCGTGGAGAAACCTGTTCCGACGCTCATCGAGGCGCAAAGCGACCGCCGCGTATCCCTCTACATTCTCAAGCCATGAAGAACCCTTACCGTTTATTCCTCGCGAGCCTTGCCTGCGTGATCGCGTTGTTCGCATGTGCCAGTGCCACGGCGGCCGACCTGTCCGCGCTTTTTAAGGAGCGCGTCAAATCAGTCGTGGCCGTCGAATTTTTCACCGAGAGCGAGCTGGATCGCCGGCCTACGGTGACCGCCGCCTTGGTCGCGGACTCAGCGGGAACGTTGGTGCTGCCGCCGTCTGCAATCAATGGCTACGTGCAGCCTGAAAAACTGAAAGATTTCCGTGTTTATCTGCCGGGGTGCTCCGCCAGCGAGTATTCGTCCGCACAATACTTGGGACAGGATCCGGTGAGCGGCTGGCATTTTGTGCGCGTGGAGGAAAAACTGTGGTCGAGTCTGGTTCCCGTCACGGCGTTTGCGGCGAAGTCTCCCGGCACCGAGCCTGCCTTGGGCGAGGAGTTCTGGGGCATTGGGCTGCGTGGCAAGGACGAGGATTTTGCTCCCTATTTTATGGCGAGCCGCATTTCGCATGTGCAGTCGATGCCGGAACGGACCGCGATCACTCTGGCCGAGGTGGCCGCGCCGGGGTTGCCCGTGTTTGATGATGCGGGCGGTTTTGCCGGTGTGGCCGTCGCCGGTTTCGGCCAGACGTATGTGCAGTATTCGCGCAATGATCGCGGGCTGCCGATCATGCTCATCAACACGGATGAGAGCAGCGTGTTCCAACTCGCTTCCGAGGTGGCTCCGTGGCTCGGCCGGGTCCCGGCCAATGTTTCCGGCCGGCCTATTTCGTGGCTCGGAGTTTACGGTTTGCAACCGATGGATCCGGAGGTTGCCGCATTCCTGAAACTTGGCGACCAGTCCGGTTGTGTGGTGAGCGAAGTGCTTGACGGTAGTCCGGCGGAGGCAGCGGGGTTAAAAAACCGCGACATCATTCTTGAGCTCGACGGACGTCCGCTGCCCCGGTTCAAACCCGACCGCGTGGTGACGACTTTTTTTGAGCGCGAACTGTCCATGAAGAAGCCGGGGGACGTCGTGGCGTTGAAGGTATTGCGTGGCACCGAAAACGTGGAGTTAAAGGCAACGATGGTTGAGCAACCGAGGTTGTTTCGCGAGGCGGCCCGGACCTATTTCGAGAAGCTGGGATTTACCGCTCGTGAATTCGTTTACGGTGACGGCATCGCCCGTCGTGTGAAGCTCACCGACTTCAAGGGCGTGGTTGCCAACTTTGTCAAAAACAGCAGCCCGGCCGGCACTGCGGGACTGCGACCCGATGATTGGATTCTGGAGGTCGATGGCGTTGCGGTGAAGACCTACGCCGACGCGGTTGCCCGGCTCGCGGCCATCGAGGCCGATGTTACTCGCAGCGATTTTGTTTTACTCATCAGTCGTAGCGGCGAGACCTCGGTGTTACGGATCAAACTTAAGTAAGCTTTATGTTCACAGGAATTGTTGAAGAAACCGGCAAAGTGGTCGCGTTTACGCGAGGCACCGATTCGTGGAAACTCCAGTTGGCGGCTGATGTCGCGGTGCAGGACGTCGCCTTGGGCGACAGCATCGCGGTCAACGGATGCTGTCTCACGGTGACGCAATTCGAGGCGGGTCACGTCTGCTTCGACGTCTTGGAAGAGACTCGTCGCGTGACCAACCTTTCGACCTGCGTGCCGGGCGCTGCGGTTAACTTGGAACGGGCGTTGCGTTTTGGCGGAAAGATTGGCGGCCATTTTGTCACGGGACACGTGGACGGGCTTGGCGTTATCGAAGTTTTTGAACCGCGTGGATCCGACCACTACTTGCGCGTGCGTGCCCCGGAAGGGCTGGGGCGTTATCTGATTCACAAAGGCAGCATCACGATCGACGGAATTTCGCTCACAGTGGCGGAGGTGGAAGGCGACTCGTTCGCGGTATGGATCATCCCGACTACGATCCAAGTGACCAATCTGCGGGAGAAACAGGCGGGCTCGCCGGTTAATTTGGAGTTCGACTTGCTGGGCAAGTATGTCGAGAAGCTCGGCATCGCTTACCGGAGTTAACTCCCCTTCATGCGCGCCGCGCTCAACGCACTTACCGACGAACTCAAACGCCTGAAGTCCACAGGTGTTACAGCGGTATCCGTGTCTCCAGATAGTCTCGCGGCTCTTCGCAAGGTGATTGCGGCCCGGGCTATCAAGACGGTCCCGCAAATTCCTGTGGTTGCTTCGCGCGTTGCAGAGGCGCCCGAGTCGGTGGGCACACGCACTGTCGCGAGTTCCGCTCCGGCTTCGTCGACCCGCGTGGAACCGGTGGTGGTAAAGCCCGAAGTGATACGCTTGTTGCCACCACCGCCGGTGGTGATGTTGCCGGCCGGTGATAAGGCGACGCGTTGGGAGTGGTTGAAGAATTATGTGCTCACGCATCCGGTATGCGCAGCCAACGTGCGTCCCGGGAAAAAAGTCGTGTTGGGAGTGGGATCGTTGGATGCAAAAATCATGTTGGTCGGCGAGGCACCGGGGGCCGAGGAGGAGGTGCAGGGCGAGCCTTTTGTCGGTCCGGCCGGACAGTTGCTCACCAAGATGATTCTGGCGATGGGCGTGAAACGTGAGGACGTTTATATTGGAAACATAATGAATTGGCGGCCGCAGACGGAGACGCCGGAGGGTGTCGAGCAGGTCGGCAATCGTGCGCCGACGACCGAGGAGATGGCGTTCTGCATGCCGTTTCTCCATGCGCAGATTGAGATCGTGAATCCTGATTTGATCGTGGCGCTCGGCTCGACGGCGGCCCAAGGATTGTTGGGCGCGGGTAGTTTCAAAAGCCTCGGCTCAGTCCGTGGGCAGTGGAAAGAGTTTTCAGGAAAGCCGGTCTTGATTAGCTACCATCCCAGTTACTTGCTGCGGCAGGAATCGATGGGGCCGGCGGCCGCCCGCAAAGCGAAGCGTGCAACGTGGGAAGACTTGCTCAAAGTCATGGAACGCGCCGGACTCCCCATCTCCGACAAACAACGCGGATACTTTTTGGAAAAATGAAACAATTCCTTCTGCTAGGGCTTTGCCTTGCTGCGCTCGGTGCGACTTCACGTGCGAACGATATTCCGTTCGACTTTGAGGTGCTGCAATATCGCGCGAAAACGCTTGCGGCCAAGCCCTACGAACCGAATCCAATCCGGGTTCCCGAATCTCTGCGCAAGCTCACCTACGACCAGTATCGGGATATTCGATTCAATCCCGATTCTTCGTGGTGGCGGCGTGAACACCTCCCGTTCCAGCTCCAATTTTTCCATCCCGGATTCATTTTTAACCGCACGGTGCAGCTCTCCGAGGTCCGCGATGGGAAAGTGGATCCAATCCGTTACGACAAGGATCTGTTTAATTTTGGAGCCAATCAGGATCTCGGTTCGTTGCCCGGTGACATGGGGTTCACGGGTTTTCGCATACATTACCGGCTGAATAATCCGGACTACTTTGACGAACTCGCGGTGTTCCAGGGCGCCAGTTATTTCCGGGCGTTGGGACGCGGCATGCGTTACGGCCTTTCCGCGCGCGGTCTCGCCCTTAACACTGCGGAACCAGGCGGTGAGGAATTTCCGGTATTCGATGAGTTCTGGGTCGAGCGTCCGGCGGATAATTCAAAGAGCATCACCATATATGCGTTGATGAACAGTGTGAGTGTTACCGGTGCGTTTCGCCTTATCATCACCCCGGGCCCCTCGACCGTGATGGAAGTGCGGAGCGCGATCTATCGCCGTAAGGACGTGGCCGTTTTCGGAGTCGCTCCATTGACGAGTATGTTTTGGTTCGGAGAGGCGTCTTCGGGAAATCAGGATGACTTGCGACCCGAAGTGCACGACTCAGACGGTTTGCTGTTGCAGCGGGGCAATGGTGAATGGCTGTGGCGTCCGCTGACCAACCCCAAGACGATTCGCGTGGCCTCGTTCGGCGACGAAAATCCCAAGGGCTTCGGCCTGGTCCAGCGTGATCGCAAGTTTGAGTCCTACGAGGATATGGAAGCGCACTACCATGAGCGGCCGAGTGTCTGGGTCGAGCCGATGGGCGCGTGGGGTGCGGGGGCCGTCCGTTTGGTCGAGTTGCCCACGCCTGACGAGACCAACGATAACATCGTGGCATTCTGGGTGCCCGCCAAACTGCCTCCGCTGGGCGTGCCGGTTAAATTTGAATACAAGCTTCACTGGTTCATCGAGGGGAATGGCGGTCGCACGCCGCCTTCCGGTTACGCCGTGGCCACCCGCATTGGTCGGTCTGCAACGCACGAACCCGACTTGATTCGCTTCTGGGTGGATTTCACCGGCACCTATCTTGGCAATCAACGTCAGGTGCCCGACATCACGGCAGATGTTTCGGTCGGCGAGGGGGCCAAACTGGTGAATCAGAATCTTGAGAAGAACCCTTACAATGGAAGCTGGCGTGTTGCGTTTGCCATCAAGCCAGATGGCAGCGGGCGACCGGTGGAACTCCGTTGCTTCCTTAAAAAGCCGCCCCATATCCTTACGGAAACATGGAGTTACCTGTGGAGTCCGTAGAAGCGCATCTCGCGAATTTTCGTCCCCGCACCGGGACGATGGACGCGTGGAATGCCGCCTATGTGCGCACCGAGGATTACCTGCGGGCCCATCGCATTCACAATCGTCTTCACCAGAGCCGCCTTATTCAGGCGGTGCTCGAGCGTGCGGCGGCCCGGCATGCCGCGAACCCGGCGCTCGATCCCACCACTTTGGCCGCCGAGGAAACCGAACGGATGATGGACGAGTGGTTCGCCGAGGTGCTCAACGTCAAGAATCTCCCGCATGATCGCATCGCCATTGAGGGTCGAGTCGCCATGTTGCTGTGCGAGGGATCGCAGAAATGGCCCTATGCATTTCTTGATTCGAAAGCGATTCCGCCGGAATTCGAGACCGCGATGCGCGCGAGTTCGATCAAGGCGGGCCCCGACATGTCCGTGTCGAGCATGGTGCCGCGCGATATCGACTTGGGCGTCATCACCGAAGCGGCGGGCGAGACACTCGAACGCATGGAGAAATGGCCGTTGCTCCGACTGGCGCTCCTCTGGGCTTTGTTCCTCGGGGCGTTGCTCGGCATCTTTTACGTTACCCGCTGACCGCGCATGACACCCTCCTCGAAGCCACATATTCACGAGTTCATCCTGCCGAGCCGGCTACGCAGACGGCGGGCCTTATTTTACACGTCGATTTTGATCCTTACGAGTGCGGCGACTTGGTTCATGGCTGATTTGCTATGGAGAAGCGACGGCGGGATCAACGGCCTCGAATGGGTTTTGCTGGTGCTGTTCGTAATCCTGTTTTCGCAGATCGCGGTGGGGTTCACCACGGCCATGCTGGGCTTTTATGTGATCAATCGCGGCGGTGACCGCCAGCGCATCACGCGGACGGTGGATTGGGATGTCGAGGACGTGCCGCTGGCGAGCACCGCCATCGTGATGCCCGTCTTCAACGAGGATGTGAGCCGCGTGTTCGAGGGACTGCGCGTCATTTATCGTTCGTTGGAAGATACGAAGAAACTGGAGCATTTCGATTTCTTCATTCTCAGCGATTCAAACAAGCCGAACCAATGGATTCAGGAGGAGATCGCATGGGTGGAGTTGTGCAAACAGGTGAACGGACTCGGCCGGATTTTTTATCGGAAGCGCCGCCATCAGATTAATAAAAAAGCGGGCAACGTGGCCGATTTCTTACGGCGCTGGGGTAAGCGTTACCGCTACATGGTCGTGCTCGATGCCGATTCCATCATGAGCGGCGAAGCCATTGTGAAACTGGTGGCGATGATGGAGCGGAATCCTCAGACCGGCTTGATCCAGACTGCTCCACGTCTTGTTTACGGCGAGTCGCTCTACGCGCGGATGCAGCAGTTTGCCAACCGACTTTACAGCCCGATTTTTCTGGCGGGACTGAACTACTGGCAGCAACAGGACGGTAATTATTGGGGGCATAATGCGATCATTCGCGTGCAGCCCTTCATGGAGCATTGTGCGTTGCCTGACCTGCCTGGCAGCGAGCCGTTCGGTGGTCGCATTCTCTCTCACGATTTCGTTGAGGCCGCTCTTATGCGAAAGGCCGGTTGGCATGTGTGGCTAGCCCATGATATCGAGGGAACTTACGAAGAGGGGCCTCCAACACTGATCGACAGTGCCAAGCGCGATCGGCGCTGGTGCCAAGGTAACATGCAGCATGCGTGGCTGGTCACGGCCAAGGGTTTCAGGCCCGCGAATCGCTTCCACCTCTTCATGGGGGTAATGGCCTACGCGTCGTGTCCGCTGTGGCTGCTGTTCCTGGTATTGAGCACCATTCACGTGTTCAATCAGGTGCTGGCGGTGAACACAGGGAAAATCGCGTTTGAGGCCTACACCGAGATTTTTGGACGGATGGTCGAGGTGCCCGAGGCTCTGACCCTGTTTCTGTTTACCATGCTGCTGCTGTTCCTGCCCAAGATCATCAGTTTGATCACGGTGCTTCAGAAAACAGATGAAGCGGCCCGGTTTGGTGGACGCGGTCCAGTGGTGGTGTCAACGGTCATGGAAATTTCATTTTCCGCGCTGTTGGCGCCCATTCACATGATGTTCAATAGCAAGTTTGTGCTCTTCAGTCTTCTGGGGCAGGGGGTTTCCTGGGTCACCCAGCGTCGTGGGGTTGAGGACGGCACAGATTGGCGTGAGGCCATCATTACGCACGGCGGTCATACGTTTTTCGGGATCATCTGGGGTGTATCATCCTACATTTTGCTGCCGTCTTTTTTCTGGTGGCTCAGTCCGGTTCTGGCCGGTCTGGTGCTGTCCATTCCGGTTTCGATCATCTTGAGCAAGGGCTCGCTCGGTGCTCAGGCGCGCAGGATCCGGGTGTTCATCACGCCGGAGGAGGCGCAGACACCGCGTGAGTTGGCCCGGCTCACGCAAAATCTGGCCGCGTGCTACAAACATATGCAGCCGATCGAGGCGTTGCGCACCGATTACGGTTTGTTGCAGGCCGTGCTGGATCCTTACATCAATGCCGTCCATGTCGCCATGTTGCGTCAACGCCGGCCGAGCGAGGAGTCGCGCGAGTGGTTTGCTCTGCTGCGACACCGGTTGTTGAGCGAAGGGCCCGGGCAGCTCACCACGAAGGAGACGCTGGCGCTGCTGCTCGATGCCGAATCCATGATCTGCCTGCATGAGGAACTCTGGAAACAGCCGAGTTCCTCGCTGGCTGAGTGGTGGCGACTGGCGATGCGCCAGTATAACGTGCTCACCGCTGCGCCAATCACTGCCCTCTATCGTTGAGCGGTGGGATGGGGTGCTGATCCCCGAAAACTGGTCCACTTGAGATGCTAGTCTGAGGCACTAAAAGGAACTCAGACTATGAAAGGCAAAAGACACACGCCGGAGCAGGAGATTTGCATTTTACTAGGGGCAGGCGGAGGCCGGAGCATCGTGGAGGTGTGCAAGGAGCATAACATCTCGAGGTCACATTCCACCGTTGGAAGCGGCAGTTCGGGCAACTCGACGTGAACGAAGCCAAACGCATGAAGGGGCTGGAGCGGAAAACGCGGAGCTGAAGAATATACTGGCGGACTCGTTGCTGAAGAATCGCGTCTTGGAGGCGGTGAACGCAAAAAATGGTGAGCACGGAATACAAGTGGCGTATGGCCGCCTTCGTCATCAAAGACGAGTTGTGCTCCGGGCGGAGCACATGCCGGTGTCTGAGGCTGGCGAGATCGACCTTTCGGTATCGGAGGCGACCGACGACGGCCGAGCGCACCGGGTTGGTGACGCGGCTGCACGAACTGTCGTGCGAGTATTCCCGCTATGGATTTCGCCGCATCGCGGTGAAACTGGGCGGAGAAGGCTATCAGGTCGGCCGCAAGCAGGTTCCCGAACTTCGGGATAAAGTTCATCCGATTTCGCCGAGTTTTAACCAGTCGCGCACACGGTCGGCGATGAAGGCGTGGCCGTGGTCGTTGAAATGAAGTCCGTCGTCCGCGAGGAGTGGGTCGGTGTCGGACTTGGTTTCGTTGTAAAGATCCCAGATGTCGTAACCGAGTGAACGGGCGATCTCGGTCGCTGTCTGCATGTAGTAGGCGAAGAGGGCCGGGCGGGATGCCTGTGCGCTCCTCCGACACGGCGAAGGAACTGATGAAGAGCGAGCGCCGGCCTTGAATGACGGACAGCAGGCGGCGGAGGTTGGCTGTATAGGTGTCGAGCGAAGTGCGGACGCCGGGATTGCCGTCGCGGGCACGGGGCAGGTCGTTGCAGCCGAGGATGACAACGAGGTCGTAAGAGCGCAGCGCGGAGAGTTCGTCAACGCGCGCGAGCATGGCTGAGGTGGATTGTCCGCCGATGCCCTTGTTGATGATATTAACGGGGGGGCGTGCACCCGGCAGTGTGTTTACAGGCGCTTGAGGAAACCGCCTTGGAAGTCGCTACGCCTTGCATGGAGGAGGCACCAAAACCGATAAGGGTAGTCATGAGTGGTGGCCGGAATGACCCCGCGTGGCGTAGTTGGCGGCGAGCAAAACAGTGTTGGCGTGGAGGCGGGCGGTGTGAATGCGGTCGCGGTTGTAGCCTCCGCCATGGAGAACCACTGCGGGAAGGGATCGGCTGGTGACAAGATCGAGCACGTGGTGGTCACGGGAGGCCATGTCGGCATCGGTGAGGCGCATCTGGCCGAAGCGGTCGTGCTCGTGGGGATCGGCACCGGCGATCCAGAAAACGAGGCCGGGTGCAAAATCGTCGAGCGCTGGGGCGAGCGTGCGTTCCAGTTGTTCCAGGTAATCGGTTCCGTGGACGTAGCGGGGGGAGTTCCACGTCGAGCCGGCCCGGGGGTTTGTGCGCGGGGTAGTTTTTACCTACGTGAATCGAGTAGGTGAAAACACGATCGTCGGCGGCGAAGATGCCGTGGGTGCCGTTGCCCTGGTGGGCGTCGGTATCGATTACTGCGATACGTGCGCCGGGTTTGCTGGTGTGGAGGGTGCGAATGGCGATGGCGACGTCGTTGAGCACGCAGTATCCGAGGCCCCGATCGGCAAACGCGTGATGGGTGCCGTCGCCGAGGTTGCAGGCGAGGCCGTCGGCAAGCGCCGCATCCAGGGCGGCCAGCGTGCCGCCCACTTCGAGGCGGGAGCGGAGCAGGAGGGCTTCGCCTGCGGGAAGACCCAGTTTAACCGCTTCGGCGGAGTCGAGTGAACCGGTCCGGATTTTGTCGAGGTAGGCGGCGGTGTGGACGCGAAGCAGCGCGGTTTCGGGTGCGGGCTCGACGGAGTGAATCGAAAGATAGGGTAGCCTGGCTTCGCGGATCATCGCGGCGGAGCGCCTGAATTTATCCATGGGAAATGGATGTTCTTCGGGAAGGGGAAACGTGTAATCGGGATGATAAAAGCAACGCACTGAGCGGGCGGTATGGCGGCAGGCGGCAAGTTAGTTGCTCACTTCACGAGAACGGCATTTTCGATGCTGCGGTCCGGCACCAGCCAGATCACGGCGACGGTGGAATACAGCGCGATGGCGATCCACGGCTGCCAGCAGGCGAGGGCGATGCCCGCCGCGTAGATGCCGACGGATATCTTGCCCTTGATGTCCGAGCCGATGGCTTTCGCGAGTGTTGAATCGGCGGCGTGGCAGGCAAGGAGGCTGCGCACGAGCAGGTAATAGGCGAAGGCTGAGAGGAGTAGGACGGCACCGTAAAACGCCACGGGGATCGGATCGAAATGGTTTTCGCCCATCCAGCCGGTCACGAAAGGCAGCAGCGAAAGCCAGAAGAGCAGATGCAGGTTGGCCCACAAGACTCCGCCCTTCACGTGAGCGACCGCCTGGAAGAGGTGATGGTGGTTGTTCCAGTAGATGCCGAGGTAGATAAAGCTGAGCACGTAACTGAGAAAGACCGGGAGCAGGTCGATGATCGCATGGAGAGTCGGTTCATGCGGCACCTTTAATTCCAGAACCATGATCGTAATAATGATGGCAAGCACGCCATCGCTGAAGGCCTCGAGTCGTCCTTTATGCATGGCTGAGGAAAACAGAGCCGGGAAATTACGGGCAAGCGGAGAAGCGATGTCGTAGAGAATGTGCGCCGGGCCGCTTTTCGAGCTGTTTACGGCCGAGACTTGCCGATGGGGGTGCCCAATGGGCACGGGTTCGGTCATTGGCGGCGGCACCTGACAGTTTGGCCGCGAGTGCGGTATCAACCTCATCGCCCCTCGCCGACCAGGTGCGAGCTAACGCTGCGGCGGCCGGCTTGATGTCGGACTGGAAATAAAACTACGTCGTCCGGCGTGAATGGCCGACGTGGGTCTGGCGGTCATGGTTCCCACGATGTGAGCGGGATGGACTTCACGAATGTTGAGGCGGGGTGGTCCTTGTCTTCGATGACGCTGATCTGGAGATACGCCAGCGGTTCGCTTTCGATGTTGGGATACGGAGCGTCAGCCGGGGCTGTCGCAGCAGGTGTGGCGGGATTGCCTGATGTCGCCATGGGCTTTACTTCTTTGCAGATGATGTCGAAAGGATAGTCACCTTGGGCGGACGGGGTGGCCCCCTTCCATGTAATTGTCGCGGGGGCCGAGTCGTCTTCGGGAAGGTAGAACGGGCTGGTGGCAATGACCGAGAAGGCGTAGGCAGCCGGCTTGGTCACATGAAACGTGCCGTTTATGTGCACACTGCCGTCCTTGGTATCGACCATCTGCACACTGAGTTGGAAGGCATTGCGATAACGGTAATCCACGGACGTGAGGACTTGGAAAAACGAAAAGGCGACGGACAGGATCGCCACGATATAGGGCGGAACGAGAAGCGCTGCGATGCATTGATCATCCTTACGGCGTATTTTGACTGCGAAATACGCGATGCCGACCAGATAGAAGAGGATGATGGCGAGTCCCATCGTCTGCTGTGCGTCGTGCAAGTGCGGACGGCTATGGTAAAGCTCGCCGAGCAAGGTAAAGCCGATGTGGCTGATGGATATCGGGCCGACATACAGGATGCACACGGTGAATGCGGCGTGCCAGGGGCGGCGGAGAAGCGTTTGGTGGACGAGGCTGATGATGAAGACAACCGGGAGACTCCAGAAAAAGGCGTTCTCCCAGTGGCTATCTACGTAGTCCAAAAGTCCGAAACCCGACACCGGAGAAGCGGAGGCCGAAATACCGCGCGCCAATAGGATTAAAATCCAGACGGACCATCCGATGAGAAGATCGATGACGGTGGCATTCAGCGCGATCGCGTCGATGAGCTTGGCCAGAATGCTACGCCGTTGGGGTTGGCTGGTGGAGTTGTCCATGGCGTGTTGGTAATATGAAATACCGATAAGATAAAGGGCGTTCTTGGCGTATACCGCGCGGGAATGGAGTGAGTGGGGTAGGGCGGTGCTCAACGCCCTTTCAGGCCGCTGAGCACCACAGACTCGTTTCATGCGGGATTTGACGCGCCCGCCGTATTCTTAAAACTGACCACCTTATCCCTATGAACTTCGAAACCCTTCAATTGCACGCCGGGCAGGAAATTGATCCCACCACACGTTCACGTGCGGTGCCCATTTACCAGACCACGGCCTATCAATTCAAAGACTCGGCCCACGGTGCCCGGCTTTTTGCGCTGCAGGAATTCGGGAATATTTACACCCGGTTGATGAACCCCACGAACGATGTCTTTGAGAAGCGGGTGGCCGCGCTCGAAGGTGGCGTTGCCGCGCTGGCCACGTCCTCCGGACACTCGGCGCAGTTTCTTGCCATCAATAATATCACCTCGGTGGGCGATAATTTCGTCACCACCTCGCACCTTTACGGCGGTTCTTTCAATCAGTTTAAAAACGCGTTCAGAAACATTGGGGTCGAGGCACGTTTCGCCGACGGCGTAAACGTGGCGAGCTACGAGCCATTGATCGATGCGAAGACCAAGGCCATTTACCTGGAAACCATCGGCAATCCCGGTCTCACCGTGCCGGACTTCGAGGCCTTTGCCTTGCTGGCGAAGAAGCACGATCTGCCGCTGATCGTAGACAACACCTTTGGTGCCGGCGGCGCGATCTGCCAGCCGCTACGCCACGGGGCGCACATCCTCGTGGAGTCCGCCACCAAATGGATCGGTGGACACGGAACCAGCATGGGTGGTGTCATCGTGGACGCCGGCACCTTCAACTGGGGCAACGGAAAATACCCCCAGTTCACGGCACCCTCGGCCAGCTACCACGGCATGGTTTTGAATGATGCCTTCGGCCTTGGTGGTCCCTTTGGCAACATTCAGTTCATCATCCGGTGTCGCGTGGAAGGGTTGCGCGATTGGGGTCCGGCGCAGAGTCCGTTCAACTCGTTCCTGCTGTTGCAGGGATTGGAAACCCTCTCGCTGCGCGTGGAGCGCACCTGTGAAAACGCGATGGCCCTGGCTCTCTGGCTTGAGTCCCACCCCGAGGTCGTCTCGGTGAATTATCCCGGCCTGGCGAGCCATCCCACCCATGCGATGGCGAAGAAATACCTTACGCGTGGTTTTGGCGGCGTGCTGTCGTTCCAACTCAAAGGTGATCGCGCACGGGCGGAGAAATTCGTGAACAGTCTCAAGCTGATTTCTCATCTGGCGAACGTAGGCGATGCCAAGACGTTGATCATTCATCCCGCGTCCACGACCCACTCGCAGTTGTCTACAGCCGAACAGTTGTCGGCCAACGTCGCACCCGGTGGATTGCGTGTGTCGCTCGGTATCGAGCACATCGACGACATCAAGGCGGATATCACACAGGCGCTCGGAGCCTAAGCGCCTTGCCGGCCGCGAGCGTGAGCGAGTGGATGTCCGACCACTCGCTCACGTTTCGCGGCGACGTTCCCGTCCGTTTTTTCAAATGTCCCGGGGCTCGCTTCGGGTATTTACGTAAACCGCGTTAAGTGGCGGGGCCGGTCAGCCTGCGGGAGGTCTCCACCAGCGAGGCGGCGAGCGTGTCCACGGCTTTTTGCGCGCGGGCGTCAATGAGTGCGCCGGTGGCGTCGAAGGCTTTGTCGGCGCGGGGCAGGATGGCTTGGACGGGCACGATATGGCAGCCGAGTTGGAGCAGGAGTTGTTGCGCGAGTTTCTGCGAACGCACGCCGCCAAACGGACCAGGCGAGGCTGAAACAATCGCTGCAACCTTGCCGGGAAACGGATCCTCGTCGGCGCGCGAGCACCAATCGAGGGTGTTTTTCAGCAACGGTGTGATCATCGAGTTGTATTCGGGCGAAGCGATGAGCACGCCGGAGTGAGCGGCGATGAGCTCGACCAGACGCGTGGCGTTGGCAGGCAGGCCTTCGGCTTCTTCGAGGTCCCCATGATAAAGCGGCAGCACGTAATCGTTGAGGTCGATCAACGTGACTTCGCCACCGGCCGCTCGCACGGAGGTGACGGCGGCGGAGAGAAATTTTCTGTTCAACGATTCGCGACGGGCGCTGGCGGAAAAGGCGAGGATGCGGGGCGATGTTGGCATGAATGCAGTCAACGCCGGTTTCATACGCCTGGCAAGAGACCACCGGGCTTTGAAAGCCCCGCATGATGATGCGGGGCCGTGTATGGAATCGGACGGACGTCAGCCGTGGAGGGTGACAGAATAGTCCGAAGTGGAGGCACCTGGTTTCTTGGGCAGGGAGAGAACCAGCACCTTGGCGGGAGCTTCGGTTGGGTTTCTTATTTCATAACGGCATCCGGGTGGAATGAGCAGGGAGGACTCGGGCATCCGCTTCGGATCGGTCAACAAACCCTGACCCGCTTTGCCTTGATTCCAAATCCGGGGCGCAGAGCATCAGCACCCATTAAGGCCCTCTTCGAGAGGGCCTTAATGCTTTACCAAAGTTGAATCTGCTCGGGCATTTCTTCGGCCAGACCTTCTTTTTCGGGTGATCCGTAGATGATAAAGGCCCGTTCCCATTGTGCGCGGGTGATGTAGAAGGCCCGGATTTTTCCCTCCGGTGGGATACTTTTCTTAATGCGGTCGAGATGAGTTTCTTGGCGGGCGAAGCTCACGCACGGGCGAGCATAGACGCTGAGTTGGATCAGTGCATTTTGATGTTCCGATGTAGACGGATGTGGACCCGTGTAGACCCGACCGGCGGTCGGGTGGCTTGCTGAAGGAGGAATGCCTGACGGAACGGCGGCGGACCAGAGCCCGGATCAGCGCCAGACCGGCGGTCGGGCCTACAGCGGGCTACATTTTCTCTGGTTTCGCAAAACGCACTCTGGACGCGGCATGGGGCAGTTGGCACATTTCCCGCAACCCCGACCTCCACACGTGATCATTACTCCTGTCGAACTCGCCTCCTTTCTCGAAGCCCGCAATTCCTGCCCCCACGATTTTCTGGGCATGCGACCCATCAAGAAAGGACGCGGCAACGGCGTTCTCGTGCGGGCCTTCATCCGCGATGCCAAGGCCTGTGAAGTAATCGACCTGAGTAAGAAAGCGGCCCCGGCCATTGAAATGGAACTGTTGGCGGAGGAGGGTTTTTTCGAGGTCTATATCCCGAAGTGCAAGGAGGTGTTTCGCTACCAGCTGCGCGCGACGTTGCACAGCGGCGAGATCCGCCAGTTTTTCGATCCGTATTCATTTCTGCCTACGGTTGGCGATCAGGATCTTTACCTCTTCAACGAGGGCAACGAGCACCGCGCCTATGAGAAGCTGGGTGCGCACATTCGGGTGATCGACGGCGTGGCAGGCGTCTCGTTTGCCGTGTGGGCGCCCAGCGCCGCCCGTGTTTCGGTGGTCGGCAACTTCAACCACTGGGATGGACGCTACTATCCGATGCGTCCGCTCGGTGCCTCGGGTGTGTGGGAGTTGTTCATCCCCGGCATCGGCGAAGGCGAACTCTACAAATACGAGATCTTCGACCAGCAGGAGCACATCCTGATCAAGACCGATCCTTACGGCACGTATTTCGAGGCGCCTCCCGGCAACGCCTCCATCGTTTGTAGTGCGCGCAAGCACGCTTGGAATGACTCCGCTTGGATGGAGAAACGCACTGCCGAAGCCGGGCAGATCGACCGTCCCGTCTCCATCTACGAGGTCCACCTCGGCTCGTGGAAACGCAAGCTCGCGGACGGCAACCGCCCTTTCAGCTACCGCGAACTCGCGCCGATGCTCGCCGACTATGTCGTGGAGATGGGCTTCACCCACATCGAAGTCATGCCGCTGGCCGAGCATCCGTTCGACGGATCCTGGGGTTACCAAGTCACGGGCTTCTTTGCCCCCACGCAGCGCTTCGGCACGCCGGAAGATTTTGCGTTCTTTATCGACCACCTGCACCAGCGCGGCATCGGCGTCATCCTTGATTGGGTCCCGGCGCATTTCCCGCGCGACAGTTTTGCGCTTGCCGAGTTCGACGGCACCCACCTCTACGAGCACGCCGATCCGCGTCAGGGCGCGCACATGGACTGGGGCACGCTCATCTTCAACTTCGGTCGCAACGAAGTCCGCTGTTTCCTGATCGCCAACGCCCTCGCCTGGCTCGACCGCTACCACCTCGACGGCCTGCGCGTGGACGCGGTCGCGTCGATGCTCTACCTCGACTACTCCCGCAAGGAGGGCGAGTGGATTCCCAACCGCTACGGCGGCCGGGAAAACATCGAGGCCATCGACTTCCTCCGCCAGACCAACGAACTGGTCCACGGTTATTATCCGGGCGTCCTGATGATCGCCGAGGAGTCCACGGCGTTCGCGGGCATTTCGAAGCCCGTCAAAGACGGCGGCATAGGTTTCGACTACAAGTGGAACATGGGCTGGATGCACGACACGCTGAAGTATTTCCAGAAGGAGCCCATCCACCGGAAATGGCACCACAACGACCTGACCTTCGGCGCGCTTTACCAGTATTCGGAAAACTTCGTCACCGTGTTTTCCCACGACGAGGTCGTGCACGGGAAAGGCTCCATGCTGAACAAAATGGGTGCCTGGGACATTTCGGAGAAAGCCGCGACCTTGCGGTCTCTCTACGGTCATATGTGGGCGTGGCCGGGCAAGAAACTGCTCTTCATGGGCTGCGAGTTCGGCCAGTCGCGCGAGTGGGCCTACGCCGGCAGCCTCGATTGGGACCTGCTCCAATACAAGGACCACGAAGGCATCCGCCTCCTCGTGCGCGACCTCAATCACCTCTACAAAAACGAGCCGGTGTTGAGCCACTATGACCTCGACGGACGCGGTTTCCGCTGGATCAACGCCCACGACGGTGCGGCCAGCGTCATTTCCTACCTGCGCACGGATGAACACGAAAACACCTTCTTTGCAGTGGTCGGTCACTTCACTCCGGTGATGCGCGGCAACTTCCGCATCGGCGTGCCGCGCGGTGGCTGGTGGAAAGAAGTCCTGAATACCAACAGCGAATACTACGGCGGTTCCGGTGCCGGCAACGGCGGCGGCTGCCAGGCCGAGGAGATTCCCTGCAACGGCTTCACGCACAGTCTTAACCTGACGATTCCGCCGCTCAGCACGACGATCTTCAAGTGGACGGCCTAGCCCGGGCTCAGGCAGAACGCTTGACGCCCGGATTCCTTGCACAGACTCCTTGTGCATGAGCGACATCGCGCCCGAACAGGGTTTCCAAAATTACAAGCAGGCCGAAAAAAAGGCCCTTGAGATCGTCGCGGCCATGAAGACCGCTAGCACCAACAAGGTGGACATCGAACTCGCCCTGTTGGTCGCGGTCTTCGAGTTGCACAAGGACACCGTGCCCGCCGCCACCATCGCGGCCATCGTGCAGGGGCACCTCAAGCAATTGATCCCGCATTACGCGGCCAAGGCACCCGGCGGAAAGTAGTCCCCATCATATGACACTCAGCCTCACGGGCAGGATGCCCGTGCCACGGGGCATGGTCATCCTGCCCATGTCAGAGAAAGTCTGATTGATTGGGGGCTTTGGTTTAATCCGGTCGCGCGCTTTAACGTCGGCGGCCCGGCCACGTGGCGGCGCGGGTCCAGAATTCATCGGCGCGTCCGCCGTAATAGGCGGACAACACCGTGTCCATGACCGCCGAGGTGCGACGGGCGCTTGCACCGGTGCTGGGGCATTCACCGCGTCCGAGCAACGTATCGACCACGGTCTGGATGAGCGGCTGTTGCACGTGCGGTGGATTGGGTCGGTCGAAGGTTTGCACGCCGTCGCGGGTTTCGAGCCGGATGGGCTCGTTGCCGAAAACCGAAAACACCAGCCGTCCACCGGTGCCTGCGAGCACGACTTCATCGGAATGAATTGCCGAGGCGAAGTTCCAGGCTGCCGAGCCGGGCACGCCGGTGGCGGTGGAGAAGCTCATCACCACCGAGTCTTCGACCGGGAGTGGTGTCGCGAGATTGGCGGCATAGCCCTGAACCGATTCCAACGGCCCGAATAAGTAGTCGAGCAGATCAAGCGCATGCGAACCGAGATCGAGAAAAAGCCCCGCACCCGCGTGGGCCGCGTCGAGCCGCCACGGCGGATTGTTGACATCGGGAATGTCGGCCGGGGCGCAGGCAAAATGCAGGCGCACACTGGTGAGGGTGCCGATTGCGTGGTTGTTGAGCAGGTTTTTCACTTCGACGAAACGCGGCAGGCAGCGCCGGTAGAACGCGGCAAACACGGGGCGTTGCGCGGCCTGAAACGCCGCGAGGATGGCGTCGCACTCGGTGGTGTTTCGCGCGAAAGGTTTTTCGATGTAGCAGGGTTTGCCGGCGGAGGCCGCGAGCAACGCTCCCTCCAGGTGCGCACCGGGCGGAGTGGCCACATAGACTACGTCCACTTCGGGATCGGCGACCAGCGCCCAGGCGTTGTCATACCAGCGGGCGACGCCATGTCGCCGTGCGTAGTCGGCTGCCTTGGCACCGTCGCGCCGCATCACTGCCACCAACTCGGAGCCCTCGGCTTTTTGCAGGCCGGGGCCGCTTTTGATTTCGGTGACATCACCGCAGCCGATGATGCCCCAGCGAATACGGGACGGGGTGGGGGCGGGACTGGACATGGCCCGTAAGAATGAAATCCGGCCGGCCCATCGCAAGGCTTGTGACGGCATGAAAACCGGTTGAGCGTATTGTCGCATGTTCACCCGTCCCGAAAAAATCGAACTCATTCTGGTCGCTGTGGCGACCGGTGCGGTTGCTGTTTTCAGGGATCGTCTGCCGTCTTCACTTGAGCTGGGCTCGCTGCTGGCCGTGGCCGCACTGGCGTTGCTGGGGCAGGGACTGGTGCGCGACCTGTGGCTGTTGCGCAAACAACGCCGCGCGCGCGCAGCCGGCGGTGCCGAAGAACCACACGAGGAGGCGCGCTGCATGTGCATGGAGTCCACTGTCGGCCTGAGCGGTGTGCTGGCCGGCGTCGTGCTGACCGCCGTGGGCGTGGCGTGGCCCGTAATGATTTCACCGTGGGTCTGGCCGGTGGCGGCGGCGTTCGTCTGGGGCGCGGGCTTTGCGATGAAGGACCTTGTGATCCAGTGGGGCCCGTGGAAATTGCGCCGGGTGAAGGACCACGGATCCATTTGGGTTCGCTGGCGTTGAGCTTAAACCGCAATCCATGACCACTCCGATTCCGCTGCGCGAGGTGCAGTGCTCCGATGCGATTCCGTGGATGCAGGCCCGCGGCCGCATCGACGGCGCCTGCGCCGTGACTTCTCTTCCCGATGTGTCCGAGGTGGGCAAATCCCTGCCGGTCTGGCGCGCCTGGTTTCTCGATGCGGTGAGGCTGGTGGTGGATGCGGTGCCCGATGAGAGCGCGGCGTTGTTTTTCCAGTCCGACATCAAGCGCGACGGCGTATGGATCGACAAAGGCGCGATGGTCATCCGCGCCGCCGAGGACGCGGGTGCGCAGGTGCTTTTTCATAAAATCGTCTGCCGTCGTCCGCCCGGCATGCTCACCTACGGCCGCCCGGGGTTCACCCACCTGATCGCGGTGTCGCGTGCGATGAAGTGCCCCGACGTGCTGCCGTTGCCCGATGTGATCATCGATGCGGGGCGTCTGCCGTGGGTGCGTGCCATGGGCGTGCGGGCGGCGGGGCACGCGGTGCGGTTTGCGCGGGACCACGTGGGCGCGAAGACGATCTTCGATCCGTTTTGCGGAGTCGGCACGGTGCTCGCCGTGGCCAACACGCTGGGGCTCGATGCGCTGGGCGTGGAGTTGTCGCGCAAACGCTGCGAGCAGTCACGGTTGCTCACGGTGCCGGCGGATGAAGTTTAGGATTTCGCGTTCACGCGTTCCAGCAGTCGGGCGAGGTGGGCTTGTTCGGGTCCGACCTCTGCGAGCGACAACGCACGGCGGAAGCTTTCGGCGGCCGCCTGATAATCCAGCAATCGCAGGTGCAGTTCACCGATCACGGAGTGCAAGAGATAATGAGACTCCAGCCGGTCCCGACCCGGGATTGTCGCGATGGCGTCGAGCCCGGCTTGGGCGCCGTGCACATGGGCCACGGCTACGGCGCGGTTGAGCTCGACGATAGGCGAGGGTTTGATCCGCACGAGCGCGTCGTAGTGAGCGAGAATACGCGGCCAGTCCGTGGACGCGGCGTCCGGCGCCGTGCAATGAATCGCGGCGATGCCCGCCTGCAGATGATATTCGCTTAACTCGTCGCCCTGCGCCGCCTCGACCAGGTGAAGGAGTCCGCGCTCGATAAAGGAGCGGTCCCACTTTGCGCGGTCCTGCGCTTCGAGCCGGAGCAAATCGCCTTGTTCGTCGAGACGGCTGGGGAAACGTGCGCTCGTGAGCAGCATGAGCGCGAGCAGGGCGTGACTGCGCGGTGTCCGTCCCGCCGGATGTGCCACGATCAACGAGGCGAGGCGGATGGCCTCCTGGCAGAGTTCTTCGCGCACGAGCCGATCACCCGACGAGGCTTTGTAGCCTTCGTTGAACAACAGGTAGATCGTCGCGAGCACGCCGTTGAGCCGAGGCGCGAGGTCGGCCCCCTCGGGCAGCTCGAAGGCGATGCCGGCTTCCTGGATGCGTTGCTTGGTGCGGGTGAGCTGTTTTTCGATCGCCGCCTCGCTGGTGAGGAAGGCTCGGGCGATTTCACCCGTGCCAAAGCCGCCGAGGATCTTGAGCGCGAGCACCACCTGAGCGTCGACTGCGATGGCCGGATGGCAGCAGACAAATATCAGTCGAAGCGCATCGTCGCGAATTTCGTGCGCCGTGCCGACCGCCACGGCGGGCGAGGGGAGCGTCTGCTCGATGTGCGTGATGATGGCCGGCTCCTTGGTGGCGGACATCTTCCGATGACGGAGGTGGTCCTTTGCGAGATTCATCGCCGTGCGTGTGATCCACGCCGAAGGATTCGGGGGGATGCCGCCCATCGACCAGGTGCGCAACGCCCGCAACAACGCCTCCTGCGCGACATCTTCGGCGAGCGTGAAGTTTTGCACGCCCAGCAGGCGGATCAACGCGCCGTGCAGGCGTCCCGTTTCATGGCGGAAAAAGTGCTCGACCAGCCCCGCGGGAGTCGCGGGTTTGGCGGGCGCGTTGGACGGTTCGCCGGACACGCGCTCAACGGGCGGAGGCCGCCGTCGCTGACTTGATCGTCACGCCGAGGTGGCAGTGGGGCGTCATCGCGCGCACTTCGATCAACATGCCGTGGACAAGTCCGGGATGCTGGCGGGCGATCTCGGTGGCCTCGTCCATGCCGCTCACCATGAGTTTGACGTAGCCGCCGATGGCTTCCTTGGTCTCGGGAAAAGGACCGTCCACCACCCGGCTGCCACCGGCGCCGGAAACGACGCGGGTCTCCAGTTCCAACGGCTGGCCTTCCACGGCCTTGCCCTGGTTCAGCAGGCCCTCGAACCAGGCGTTCCAGCGTCCGATGAGCTGCTGACGCTGTTCGGGTGAAAGGTGTTGGTGGGTTTCCGGGCCGGTGTTCCGGAAGAGCAGCAGGTAAGGTTGGTTTTCCATGGTGGGTGCGGGTGTTCAATGACTACAACGAAGCGACACCTTCCGGAAGGACACTTTTTCGGAAAAATGTGTCTATGTGTCCAAAATCCGTCTGCTGAATCGTCTAGATTATGAACCGCCCAAGCTGTGCCAACCATGACAACCGATCCCACCTCCCTGTTGCTGGAAAAACTAGACGCCCTGCGGGTCGAGCTCCTGGAACTCTCTTGCACGCTCGACCGCTGCGGCAGTCATGAAGCGGCGGATGTCGCCGTCACCACCTCCGCCCGGGTGGCCGAGCTTTGCGAGGAATGTTCACCATTGGAATCAAAACCATGATGCCTGTGTCCGGAACGGGCCGGTCCGAACGTTGAAGTCATAAAACCTTTCCTCTTTCTTCCTTAAAAAAATGAGCACCGACTCTGATCGTGAAATCGTCTCCACCCGCCTTTTCGACTTCCCCCGGGCCATGATCTGGGAGGCATGGACCAACCCGCATCACCTTGCTCAATGGTGGGGTCCGACGGGGTTCACCAACACCTTCGAGGAGTTCGACCTGAAGCCCGGCGGTCATTGGCGTTTTGTCATGCACGGCCCGGACGGAAAAGACTACGCGAACCACAGCATCTTCCGCGAAATCACCGCGCAGGAACGCATCGTCTTCGACCATGAGAGCCCGCCGCGTTTTCAAGTGACGGCGACCTTCGCCGACGAGGCGGGCGGCACCCGGGTGACGTTCCGCATGTTGTTCGAAACCGCCTCCGTCTGCCAAAAGGTCAAGGGCTACGTGGTCGACGCCAACGAGCAAAACTTTGACCGTATGACCGTGGTGCTGGCCAACATCAAAGCCGGTTCAACAGAGAGCGCGCCCAAGCCGTCGTCCGACCGCGAACTCGTGCTCTCCCGTGTCATCGCCGCCAGTTGCGAACGTCTCTTCAAGGCCTGGACCACCGAGCTCTCCCAATGGTGGGGGCCGCACGGCATGACCACGCCGTTCGTTGAAATGGACCTGCGCCCCGGTGGCGTGTTTCGCACGGTCATGCGCGCTCCCGACGGCACCGAGTATCCGACCAAGGGCGTCTTCCTGGATGTCGTAGAGAACGAGCGCATCGTCTTCACCGACGCCTTCGGGCCGGGGTGGGAACCGTCGACGGAGATTTTTTTCACCGCGATCACGACCTTCGAACCATTGCCGGGCGGGAAGACCCGCTACACCGCACGTGCGTTGCACTGGACGGTTGAGAATCGCAAAAAACATGAACAAATGGGTTTCCACCAAGGTTGGGGCGAAAGCCTCGACCGGCTGATCGCGCTCGTTGCCAAGTAATCATTTTCACCCGCCACCGCATCATGAAAATCACCCGTTACCTACCCGCCGTCGCCCGTGTGCTGATGGGACTTCCGCTGTTCGTCTTTGGATTGAACGGCTTTCTTAACTTTATCCCGCAGCCGAAGACGCCGATCACCCCGGAAGCGGCGGCTTTTGCCGGCGCGTTGTTCGCTTCCGGTTACATGATGCAGCTCATCGCTTGCACGCTGCTGATCGTGGGCGCGTTGCTGTTGTTGAATCGCTTCGTGCCGCTGGCGCTCGTGCTGTTCGCTCCGTTCATCGTCAACAGCATCGCGTTTCACGTGTTCCTTGAACGGTCGGGTCTGCCGATGGCCGGTGTGTTCCTCGCCTTCGAACTCTATCTCGCGTGGGTGTATCGCCGGTCCTATGCGCCGCTGTTTGTTTCTCGCGCCCCGCTCACCTGAACGGAGAAATTCGTCATGCTTCCCTACATTTTAGGGTGCCGTTATCATTCTCGTGATCGGCGTGCTGCTGATCGCTTCCCGTCAGCCGGATGAATTTGTGGTGGCGCGCACCGCCACGCTGGCCGCGCCGCCCGCGACCGTGTTTGCCCACGTGGACGATCTGCACCTCTGGCAGGCGTGGTCGCCGTGGGCCCGCATGGACCCGAATGCGAAGAGCACGTTCGATGGCCCGCCCGCCGGCACTGGTGCGGTCTTTTCGTGGGAGGGTAACTCCAAGGTTGGCAAGGGCCGCATGACCATCGTCGAAAGCCGCCCGCACGAGCTGATTCGCTTCCGGCTGGATTTCGAAAAGCCGTTCAAGAACACCTGCACGGCCGAGTTCACGTTCCGGCCCGAGGATGCGATGACCACGGTCACCTGGACCATGTGCGGCAAAGCCAACCTCATGTCCAAGATCATGGGGCTGCTCATGAACTGCGACAAAATGGTCGGCAGCCAATTCGAGCAGGGCTTTGCCAACCTCAAGGGGGTCCTGGCGGCATCGGTCTGATCTTGAGCAGGCCCGAGCCTGGGCTTGCGGGCGGGGTTAGATATCCGTCTGCTGACGGTTTCGACATGCCATCTGCCGACATCGCCTATTCCGCCCTCGGTCACCGTTCGCAGCCGCCGACCATCGCCCGCTTGATGGCGCTTATGCTGGAAAATCCCGGACTGCTTTCGCTGGCCGCCGGGTTTACCGACACGAGCACGCTGCCCGAACCGGCGGTGCGCGCTGCGGCCGATGCGCTGGAGGCCCGGCATGGTGCTCCCGAATACCTGCAATACGGCACCAACCAAGGCCGCCCCAAGTTACGCGCTTTATTGGCGGACCGACTGCTCGCGCTCGAAACCCCGCCCGACGCCGAGTTGGTGCGCAAAAATTTCTTCATCACCAACGGTTCCCAGCAGGCGCTCTACCTGGCCATGCAGGTGTTGTGTGATCCGGGTGACATCGTGCTGGTGGATCGGCCCAGTTATTTCGTGTATCTCGAAATGCTGGTTGGCCTCGGTGTGCGAGCGCGTTCGATGCCGGTGGATGCCGACGGTCGCATCGACGCGGCCGGCCTCGCTGCGTTGCTGGCCGATCTGCGCTCACGCGGTGAACTCGGGCGAGTCAAGGCGGTGTATTTCGTCAGTTATTTCTCCAACCCCTCGGCGCGCAGCCTCGACGAGACGGAGAAGAACGCCATCGCCGAAACCCTCGCCGCCGCCGGTGTGATCGTGCCGGTGGTCGAGGATGCGGCGTATCGGGATCTCTACTACGAGGAGCCTCCGGCCGCGCGTAGCGTATTGAGCCTGCCGTCTTGGGCCGTGTTCCCGAAGATCTACACCTCCACGCTCACCAAGCCCTTCGCGACCGGTTTGAAAGTCGGCTATGGCACGAGCAGCGACACGGGACTGCTGGCGAAGATGCTTCACGTGAAAGGCCATCACGATTTCGGCACGGCCAACTATAACCAGGCGCTCTTTGAAGAAGTGCTGGCGACCGGCGGACTCGACTCGCAACTCGCGGTGATCCGTCCGGGCTACCGGCACAAGATGCGCACGCTGCACAGTGCGCTCACCGAGGCCAGTCTGCCTGCGCTGGGCTGGCGGTGGACGGTGCCCACGGGCGGACTTTACTTGTGGCTGAAGGCACCCGAGTCGCTGGACACGGGAATGGACGCGGCGTTCTGCCATGCGTGTGTCGCGGCAGGTGTGCTCTATGTGCCCGGTGATCTTTGCTATGGCGACAATGCGCCGAAGAACCGGATCCGCCTGAGTTTTGGAGTGCTCGGCGAAGCCGACCTGGCCGAAGCCGGCCGCCGTTTCGCTGCGGTAGCGAAGCAGTTCGCCTAGAGCATTTTAAATAAAACCGTAGCCGTTATGGGAGCACCCAAGCCGGGCGCGCACAAGGCACGCCCCTACGTGGGCAGTCGGATTTTTGTAGGGGCGTGGCTCGTCCACGCCCTCCGCTATAGCTACAGTTTTACTTAAAATGCTATAGCACTACGCCGTTATGCCCGGAGGGCCGGAGGACTGGAAGGTCGGGGGACGGACGGCGGAGGGCGGAAACATGGGCAAGATGCCCATGCCACGGGGAGGAGGGCGGTCCGCCGACGAGCGGCGACCCTACGCGGGTGCCTACTCTGACAGGTCGATCCACTTCCAGGCGCGGTTGTCGAGCGGGGTGCTGACCCAGTTTTTCACCTTGGGGCTGATCGCGTAGATGCGGGTGTAAAAATAGATTGGGATGACCGGCACTTCGTCGGCCAGGATGGCTTCGAGTTGTTGGTAAACCGCCATGCGCTCTTCTTCGGTCTTGGTCGAAAGCGACCCGCGCAGGAGGCGGTCGTAGTCGGCGTTGGACCAGCCGGTCTGGTTGTTGCCACCTCCCGTCACCCAGAGCTCCAGAAAGGTGTTGGGGTCGTCGTAGTCGCCGATCCAGCCGGCGCGGGAGACCTGGTAGTTGAGGGTCTGCGTCGTATCGAGATACACCTTCCATTCCTGATTCGTGATGGTGGCGTTCACGCCGAGGCGGGTTTTCCACATCTGCTGGATGGCTTCGGCGATGACTCGGTGGCTGTCCGAGGTGTTGAAGAGAATTTCCACGGCGGGCATGCCTTTGCCCTCGGGGTAACCGGTTTCGGCGAGCAGGCGTTTGGCTTCGGCGAGGTCGCCGACGATGCGGGCGGTGGAGGTGAACTTGGCGGAGGGCGGGGTGAAGTTGTAGGCGGGCACCTGGCCGGAGTCGCGGAGGATATTTTTGATGATGGACTCGCGGTCGATGGCGAGGGCAAGGGCGCGGCGCACGCGTTTGTCGTCGAGGGGTTTTTTGGTGACGTTGAGGCGGTAAAAATAAACGCCGTAGTAGGGCGTTTCGCGGTAGGTGTCGGGGTGATCGCGGCGGTAGATCTCGATTTTGTTGAGGGGGAGACCGTAGGAGTAGTCGAGTCCGCCAGTGCGGAATAGGCGTTCTTCGGAGTCGGTGTTGTCGATCGCGTAGAATTCGATGCGGTCGAGTTTCACGTTGTCACGATCCCAGTAGGTGGGAGAGCGGGTGACGGTGATTTTCTGGTTGGGCTTCCAGTCGGTGAGGACGAACGGGCCATTGCCCACGTAGTTGCCGGGGCGGGTCCAGGCGCTGCCTTTGCGGTCTAGTCCGCCGAATTTTTCGAGTGTGGGGATGTGGACGGGGAACCAGGCGTAGTGATTGAGGGATTCGAGGAGGAAGGGCGTGCGGTGCGTGAGGGTGAGGCGAAGCGTGAGGGCATCGTCGGCGGTGGCACCGACCTTGGAAAAATCGGTGATCTTGCCGGTGTTAAATTCCTCGGCGTTGACGAGAGGGTAGAGCCTGTAGGCGTATTCCGCGCCGAGCGAAGGGGTGAGGATGCGTTGAAAGGAACTGACGAAATCCTGCGAGGTGATGGGTTCGCCGTTGGACCACTTGGCGTTGTCGTGCAGATGAAAGGTGTAGGTGAGGCCGTCGTCGGAAATATCCCAGTGCGAGGCGACGCCGGGAGCGATGCCGCCGTCGGGAGCGTAGGTGACGAGACCCTCGAGCAGGGCGGTGATAATTTTGTGCTCGGGAACGCCGCTGACGACATGCGGGTCGAGGTCCTGGGGTTCGGTGCCGTTGCCGATGCGGAGGACTTTGGGGCCGGCGGGAGCGGTGGCACCGGGAGCGGACGAGGCGGAGGCTTCTTTTTTAGCGCAACCGGTGAGGGCGAGGGCGGACAGGCAGAGGACGGCGGAGAGGAGACGGAGCATTAAAGATTAAGTGGGGAGTTTAAGGGGAAAGTTCCGGAGTCGATGCGAAGGTCGGAGGACGGAGTTTTTTCACCGCTAAAGAATCGCCACATTGGGCGATTCTTTGAGTGCGGCTTCGGCTAATCGCCTGCGCGGTGATTCGGAGGCATCTGCTGATCGCAGATGGGGACGAAGGGCATGGGCGGGGATCTTTACGGGGATTTTAGCCACACGTCTTTGTAGGGGTGGTGATCGAGGAGGGTCGGATACCAGCCTTGCACGGCGGGATTGATCAGGAACACGTGGGTGTAGGTGTAGAGTGGGATGAAGGGGGCGTCGGCGATGAGCAGGGCTTCGGCTTGCTGAAACAGGGCGTTGCGGGCGTCGGGGTCGGTGGTGCGGGCGGCTTGGAAGAGCAGCTGGTCATAGCCGGGGTTTTTCCAGCCGCTGTGGTTGTTGCCGCTGTCGGCGGTCCAGACGTTGAGGAAGGTCGAGGGATCGTTGTAGTCGCCGATCCATGACGAGCGGAGCACTTGGAAATCACCGGCGCGGCGGGCGGCGAGGACGCTCTTGCCCTCCATGTTGAGCAGGCGGACTTCGAGGCCGAGTTCCTTGCGCCACTCGGACTGGATCTCTTCGGCGATGATGCGGTGGTTTTCGGAGGTGTTGAGCAGGAGCTCGATGATGGGCGCGCCTTTGCCTCCGGGATAACCGGCTTCGGAGAGCAGACGGCGGGCTTCGTCGAAATCGGTGTCGAAGCGGGCGGCGGGGGTGTAGCCGGCGGTGCCGGGCGGGGTGAAGGCGTGGGCGGGCACCTGGCCGCCGCGCAGGATTTTTGAGGCGATGCCGGTGCGGTCCACGGCGAGGGCGAGGGCGCGGCGGACTTTGGTCTCGTTGAGGAAGGGGCGGTTGGTGTTGAGCGTGTAGTAGTAGGTTCCCAAATACGCGTCGATGCGCAGGAGCTCGGGGTGCCCGGAGCGGTAGGCGTCGACCTTGGCCACGGGGAGCGCCTCGGTGATGTGTAACTGGCCGGAGCGGAAGGCGCGCTCTTCGGCGCTGAGATCCTCGATGGGGAGGAATCGGATGGCGTTCAGGCGGACACGCGTGGCATCCCAGTAGGTTGGGGATTTGGCGACTTCGATGTGCTGGCCGGTGCGCCATTCCTTGAGGGTGAAGGGGCCGTTGCCAACCAACGTGCCAGGGCGGGCCCAGCGGTTGCCGCGTTCGTAGACGGGGCCGGGTTTTTCGATGGAAGGAAGGTGGACGGGCCACCACACCCAGTGTTGGAGCAGCGAAAGGAAATAGGACGCGGGGTGCTCCAGCGTGATGCGCACGGTGCGGTCGTCGGGCGCGGAGAACCCGACCTTGGCGAAATCGGTGAGCTCACCTTTGTTGAAGGCCTCGGCGTTTTGGACGATGTAGAGAAGGTAGGCGTTGTCGGCGGCGAGGGACGGGGTGAGCACGCGTTGCCAGGAGCCGGTGAAGTCGCGGGCGGTGACGGCGTCGCCGTTGGACCAGCGGGCGTCGGCGCGGAGGTGAAACGTGTAGGTGAGCGCGTCGGGGGAAAGCTCCCAGGATTCGGCGACGCCGGGCACGGGGTGCAGATCAACGGGGTCCTCGGCGACCAGGCCCTCGAACAACGCGGAGAGGACGGTGTAGTCGTTGGCGGTGGTGGCGAGGTGTGGGTCGAGGTCGGCAGGTTCGGGGCCCATGCCGCGGTAGAGGATTTGTTCGCGGTTGCCGCGCTCGACGGCGGTCTCGCGTTTGGCGCAGCTCGTCAGGGCAAACGGGATGGTCACAAAAAGCACAAGAAGGCGCAAAAAGGCGGAGGCGAAGCGAGGGGAGATCACGGAACTTTTTTAACCACGAAACACACAAAATACACGAAAGGAGCAGTCACGGATGTTTAGGGGAGAGGTGGCAGGCCGAGCTCCTTCAGGAAAGCATTGTGATTGGAGGTTGCAGTCCGGATAGACTGTTCAATGCGGACCAAATCGGCGTGGGTCGTGGCAAGGTCGATTTCCTCCTCGGCGGTCGCGGTGCTGATGTAGCGGGAGATGTTTAGGTTGAAATCGTTTTTCTCGATCTCGGCCATCTCCACCCGGCGGGAATAGCGGGCTTCTTGTTTCCGAAACTTGTAGGTCTCGATGATCTTGGCGATGTGCTCCGGGGTGAGTTGGTTCTGGCGTTTGCCTTTTACGAAGTGCTCGGCGGCGTTGATGAAGAGCACGTCGTCGGGCTGCTTGCACTTCTTGAGGACGAGGATGCAGACTGGGATGCCGGTGGAGTAGAAGAGATTCGCGGGCAGGCCGATGACGGTGTCGATGTGGCCATCTTTGAGGAGCTTTTGGCGGATGCGTTCCTCGGCGCCGCCACGGAAGAGCACGCCGTGGGGCAGGATGATGGCCATCACGCCCTCATCCTTGAGGTAGTGGAAGCCGTGGAGGAGGAAGGCGAAGTCGGCGGCGGACTTGGGGGCGAGGCCGTGGTTCTTGAAACGCACGTCGTCACCCAGGGCGTCGGTCGGTTCCCAGCGGTAGCTGAAGGGCGGATTGGCGACGATGGCGTCGAAGCTGGGTTTCTTCGCGGGGTTCAGCTCGCGGAGGATGTCCCAATCGTTGGTGAGGGTGTCGCCGTGGTAGATTTCGAACTCCGTATCCTTCACCCCGTGCAGCAGCATGTTCATGCGGGCAAGGTTGTAGGTGGTGATGTTCTTTTCCTGACCGTAGATCTTGCCGATGCCTTGCGGGCCCATGCGCTTGCGGACGTTGAGCAGCAGGGAGCCGGAGCCACAGGCGAAATCGAGCACGCTTTCGAGACGCTTCTTGGGGCCTTGGTCGGGGGATTGGCTGTCGAGCGTGACGATGGTGGAGAGGATGTCGGAGATCTGCTGCGGGGTGTAGAATTCGCCCGCCTTCTTGCCGGACCCGGCGGCGAACTGGCCGATGAGGTATTCGTAGGCATCGCCCAGCGCGTCGATGTCGGTGGAGAACTCGTTCAGGCCTTCGGCGATCTTCTGGATGATTGTGCAGAGTTTGGCGTTTCGGTCGGCATAGACCTTGCCGAGTTTGGGCGAGGCGAGATCGATCTCGGAAAAGAGGCCGTCAAAGGTGCTCTCGAAGGACTCGTCCTGGATGTATTTGAAGCCGGCTTGGAGCGTGTTGAGCAGGTCGGCGTTCTGGGTGCGGGCCAGGCCGGCGATGCTGTTCCAGAGGTGGGCTGGCTGGATGACGTAGTGCACCTTGCGGCGCATCTGCTTCTCGAAGGCCGGGACGTCGTCGGGGTTGTTGGCATACCACAGGGCCAGCGGCACGCGGCGGTCGTCGGCCGGCAGCGCGGGATAATCTTTGCCGAGTTCCTTCTTGGCCGCCGTCTCGTAGTTGTCCGAGAGATAGCGCAGGAAAAGGAAGGACAGCATGTAGTCGCGGAAGTCGTCCGCATCCATCGCCCCGCGCAGTTGGTCGGCGATGCCCCAGAGGGTGGAGCCCAGTTTCTTTTGGTTGGTTTCGGTCATGCGGATTTCTTTGCACCGTGGGCAACCCGTTCGCGCAGGGACTGTGCGGGGATGCGAGTGAGATGCCCGTCTTTCATGACGATGAGATGGGTGTCGGTGCTGATCGCGGTCTTGCGGGCCAGCTCGGCAGCGCGGAGGAGCGCGGCACCGGAGGTGCGTAGATCCGGGTCTTTGGCTTCGGTGATGTTTTTTGTCTTCATGAGTTTTCTCCCCATTCCAGCAGAATCGGACTTTCCCCCACATTGTCGTATTTTGCCCAGGCGTCCACCGCAGGCTTATAGACGGTGTCGAAATTGCGCAGCCCAGTGGCGAAGCGCCGGCGGATCACATCCTCGGGAATGTGGTGCCCGCCTTGCCGCACGCGCTCGGCGACGCGGGCAATGGCGACCTCGGCATCAGGCAACGAAAGGAAAAACAGGCTGACGTGATAACCCTCCGCCCGCCACTGCTTGATGTGGGCGAGGTAACCGAGCCCCGCGAGGGTGGTCTCGAAGGCGAAGCTCACGCCCTGCCGGGTGCACTCGGCGATCTCTTCCAGCATCAGGCGTCCGGCCTTGATGGCGGCTGCTTCGGGCGCGAAAGGGGAAAGCCCCGCCGCGATGAGATCGGCGTTGAGGAAACGCGGGCACTGCGCCTCCTCGGGAAGAAAGGAACGCGCAAAGGTCGTTTTACCGGCGCCATTGGGACCGGCGAAGATGATGATTTTTTTGCTCATGCGGGAGCGAGGGAGCCGGTGGAGGATGGGGGCTCACGCAAAGACGCGGAGACGCAAAGGAGGGAGAGGGGGCTCCTCTTAAAATCTTTGCATCTTGGCGTCTTGAGCGAAGCGGGCGTGAGACTCATGGTGTATCTTCCATGCCGTTGGCGATGCGTTTGATGCCCTCTTTCATGAGGTCGGCACCGAAGTTGAGGAGGAGACCGAGCCGCTTGTCGGCCAGTTTTAGATAGGTGAAAAGCTGTTTGTGGTGAACCTTGGCAAGCTGTTCCACGGATTTGAGTTCAAGGATGACTTTGCCTTCCACAATGATGTCGGCCCGGAAACCCTCGTCGAACCGCAAGCCCTCGAATTCGATGGGGATGGGCACTTGCCGCTCCACTCGCAACCCCCGCCGCTCCAACTCTCGCGCTAAAACGGCTTCATAGACGGATTCGAGCAGACCAGGACCGAGCGTGCTGTGGACCTTCACGGCGGCATCGACGACTTCTTTGGCGATTTGGTTTTCGTTCATGGCATCAAAGACAAATGGGCCTCACGCAAAGACGCGAAGACGCAAAGGGGGGATTAAAAAAGACTTCCCCTTCAAATCTTTGCGTCTTGGCGTCTTGAGCGAAGCGGGCGTGAGCTTCATGATTCAACTTCCTCCGGGGAGGGGAAAAGCTGCTGCATCAGGCCTTGCTTCTGGGTCTTGAGGGCTTCGAGCGTTTGGGTTTGCGCGGCGATGAGGTCGTCGAGGCTGCTCAGGCAGTCGGCGATGCGTTGTTGCTCGGGGAGGGATGGCAGTAGCATCTCAACTTTAACAAGGTCCGACTTCTTTACGTGGACAAACGAGGCTTTGAATCCATGCGTCCTTCTCGCAATTTCTTCTTCAACCCTCGCAAGGACTAGTAACGCGAACTGTAATGTGATCTGCTGCTCATCCATCAGCACCTTGAAAATATGCTGATTCAAGACACCAGACGGACCCTTCCAAATACGAGCGCCGAAAGACGACCCCAGCGTTCCAGACCAAGCAAAGAGTAAATCCCCTGATTCAACGCGGTTTCGTTCTGGCACGGGTGCCTGCGAATAATTGAACTCAGCGGAAGGATCATTCAGATTCTGGATGCGGATGATTGGAGTCCCGGTTGATTTCCAGTCTTCTGGCTTGAAGGCACAACCGTTGATGAGGCTAAACATCTCACCAATCGTCCGAACCTCCCACTTCCCATCGTTTTGGAATTCGGGGAAGCGGAGGCGGGGTTGGGTTTCGCCTTCGCGGGGGAAAAGCTGCTGCATCAGCCCTTTTTTATGGGTCTTGAGCGCGTCCAGTTTCCGCGCTTGCGCGGCGATCAGCTCGTCCACCGAACTCAGGCACTCGGCGATTTTTTGTTGTTCGGCGGGCGAGGGAAGCGCGATGGGGAACGAGAGGAATGTTTCAGCGTGGATGCGTCTCGCCTTTCTACTTCCGTCGGCCGTTTCCCCCAGTCTTTCGTAAAAATCTCTGCGCTTAACGTATTCCAGTAAAAACACGGAGTTGAGCCCGTCGGCGAAGTCAAAGCATGGCAAATCAACCGTTGATTCGAAGTTATCCAAGCTCGGCGGAATGATCCCAAATGCTTGGTTTAGGAAATCGAGTTTGCTGTAAATGAACTGCCCAGCTTTGCGTCGGAAATACTGAGTGTTGATGCTGCCTTGGATGGCGTCGTTTTTTTCGAAGACTCCATTCCCCCATAGTTTGACGGTGATCTTTTTCGCGACGTTCCCTTTGCTACCGGGCAACCGGCTTTCACTCAGAAAGTCGCCAAGCGGTCTTTCCTTCCACCCCGCCGTTTTTCGAAACTCCGGAAACCGCAGCTTCGGCACCAGCGCGGGCTTTGTCTCTGCCTTTTTTGGCTCACGCAAAGACGCAGAGACGCAAAGATTTTTTGATGGAGGCACTTTCTTCATTTCTTCCGACCTTTGCGTCTTCGCGTCTTTGCGTGAGATATCTTCACTGTGCATACGCGCTGAGTCCTGAGATGTCGCGACTACCGGCGCGTTTGGTGAGGAGGGGGAGCAAATCGACCATGAGGGCGAGTTCGGCCTGGGTGCGGGCTTTCCAGCCGAGTTCACGGGGGACAAAGAGGTCGCTGAGGTGCTCGCCGTCGAAGATCATGCGGGCGAGGATGCCGTCCACGAAGGTTTGCAGGGCGGCGGGGGCGAGCTGGTGTTTTTGCGCGATGGCGGCGAGTTCGGCGGCGTCTTTCTCGGCCTTGAAACGGGTGTAGCCGTCGCGAATGGCGGTTTCGCCGAGGCCTTCGCCGGCTTTGAGCGTGCCGATGTAGGCGGCGATGTCGTCGCGCTCGTTCATGAACTTGGCGTCGGACGAAATGAGGCCGATGAGTTGCTCGCGGCTCATCTTTTGCTTGCCCGGTCCCTGCTGGGAGAAGCGGGAGATGAGGCTCATGATATAGTCGTAATCGATGACGGCGGAGGCGAAGAGCACGAACTCGAAGTCGATCTGGGCCACGGGATCGTCGGCGTCTTCTTTGCCGCCCGTGCTTTTGCCCTGCTGCTCTTTGAGTTTTTTGGCGGTTTCCAGATACTGGCCTTTAAAGCCGCGCAGACTGTCGTCCGGCAGCACCTGCTCGATGGCGGCTTTGTTTTCCTCGGTAAGGTCGGTGTATTGATCGAGCTGGGTTTTGAGCCGCTGGACTTCCTTGAAGCGCTCGATGAAGACCGTCTTGGCGGCATCGCCCTTTAGGTTGGCGACGGAGGAGGGCGCGCAGTCGAGGCCCTGGGACTGCATGAAGGCGTCGAGCTTCTGCACGGCGGCGGCAAGTTTCTCGATGACCACGGGGGCCTTGTCCACGAGCCAGATTTCGCGGGCCTGCTGGCCGGTATTTTCGCCGCTAAAGAGGGCGATGGCGGCATCGACGGCGTCCTGCTGCTGGCGGAAGTCGAGGATGTTGCCGTAGGGTTTGGTGGCGTTGAGCACGCGGTTGGTGCGGGAGAAGGCCTGGATCAAGCCGTGGTGCTTGAGGTTCTTGTCCACGTAGAGCGTGTTCAGGTATTTGGAATCAAAGCCGGTGAGCAGCATGTCCACGACGATGGTGACGTCGATTTTCTGCGCGGCGGGGTAGTCGGAGTTGGGCCACTGCTGGTCTTTGATGCGCTTCTGGACGTCCTGATAGTAGAGATCGAACTCGGAGATGCGGTGGTTGGTGCCGTAGCGGGTGTTGTAATCGGCGAGGATGGCCTTGAGGGCGTCCTTTTTCTTATCGGGCTCGACCTCGTTGTCGGCCTGCTCCTGCGGCAGGTCTTCCTGGATCTGCTTCACATCGGGATCGCCCTCGGCGGGCGGGGAGAAGACGCAGGCGATGTTGAGCGGTTTGTAGTCGGGATCGGCCTGCTGCTTCTCGGCCTGCAGGGTGGCGAACAACGCGTGGTATTCGATGGCGTCGTTGATGGAGGAGGTGGCGAGGAGGGCGTTGAAGCGGCGTCCGCCGGTGGCGGTGTCGTGTTTTTGGAGGATGGCCTCGATGACGGCGCGTTTGGCGAGGGCTTCGCCGGGCTTGGGGAGCGCGTTGCCGGCGGGCTTGAAGTAATCGACGTGGAAGCGGAGGACGTTCCCATCCTCGATGGCGTGGGTGATGGTGTAGGCGTGAAGACGTTTCTGGAAGAGGTCTTCCGTGGTCTTCATGGAGGCCTGGGTGTCCTCGATCTTCTGCTGGGCGGCGTTTTCGTCGAAGATGGGCGTGCCGGTGAAGCCGAAGAGCTGGGCGCGGGGGAAGAATTCTTTGATGGCCCGGTGGTTCTCGCCGAACTGGGAGCGGTGGCACTCGTCGAAGATGAAGGCGATGCGCCGGTCGCGCAGCGGGGCGAGCATCTCCTTATAGGTGGGCTGGTCGTTCTTTTTGCGCTGCTGGTTGCGCTTGCTGGTTTCGTCGAGAGCGAGGCCGAGCTTCTGGATGGTGGTGACGATGACCTTGTCGGCGTAGTCCTCGGACAGCAGGCGGCGGACGAGGGCGGCGGTGTTGGTGTTTTCCTCGACGCAGCCCTCCTGGAAGCGGTTGAACTCCTCGCGTGTCTGGCGGTCGAGGTCCTTGCGGTCCACGACGAAGAGGCACTTGGCGAGGTCGGGGTTGTCCTTGAGGAGGGTGGCGGCCTTGAAGGAGGTGAGGGTCTTGCCGCTGCCGGTGGTGTGCCAGATGAAGCCGTTGCCGCTGTCCTGCTGAATGCAGGTGCCGAGGTGCTTCACCGCATAGACCTGATACGGGCGCATCATGAGCAGCTTTTGCTCGCTCTGGATGAGCACCATGTAGCGGCTGATAGTGTGGCCGAGGGTGCACTTCACCAAGAAGGTGGCGGCGAAGTCGTCGAGGTGGGTGATCTTCTTGTTGGCCTCGTCGGCGAACTGGTAGATGGGGAGGAAACGCTCGTCCTGATTAAAGGAGAAGTGGCGAGCGTTGTTGTTGGCGAAGTAGTAGGTGCTGTCGCGGTTGCTGACGATGAAGAGCTGGAGGAAGCAGAGGAGGGTCTTGGTGTAGCCGTTGCCGGGGTCGTTTTTGTAATCGACGATCTGCTCCATGGCGCGGCGCGGGTGGATGCCGAGGGTCTTCAGCTCGATCTGCACGCAGGGCACGCCGTTGATGAGGAGAAGGATGTCGTAGCGGTGGTGGCTGTAGTCGGTGTTGATGCGGAGCTGGTTGACGACCTCGAAGGTGTTTTTGCACCAGTCCTTGATGTTGACCAAGGTGTAGTTCAGCGGCGTGCCGTCGTCGCGGGTGAAGGCGTTGATCTGGCGGAGGGTCTTGGCGGCGGTGAAGACATCGGGCGTGACGATCTCTTCGAGCAGGCGGGCAAACTCGGAATCGGTGAGGCGGACGCGGTTGAGGGCTTCGAACTTTTCGCGGAAGTTTTTCTCCAACGAGGCGCGGTCGTGGATGTCGGGGCGGTCGGTGTATTTGAGGTCGTGGAGTTTTTGGATGAACAGATCCTCGATGTCGGCCTCGTTGAGGGTGGAGTCACGGGGTTCCGGAGGGAGTGGGTAGTTGGCCTTGGAGGGCATGGGAAGAGCGCGGGAAGCTCAGGCTTTTTGGATCAACGCGACGGCGTGGGCGGCGATGGCGAGGCCTTGGCCGATCTGGTCGACGCCCTCGTTGGTGGTGGCTTTGAGGCCGATCTGCGAGACATCAAGACCGGTCGAGCGGGCGAGGGCGGACTTCATCTCGGCGAGGCACGGGTAGATCTTGGGTTTTTCGGCGATGAGGGAGGCGTCGAGGTTAACAATGCTCCAGCCGAGTTTGGCGAGTTCGGCGGTCACGCGTTGAAGGAGGACCTGCGAGTCGATGTCTTTGTAGGCCGGATCGGTGTTCGGGAAAAAATGTCCGATGTCGGGCAGGCCGGCGGCACCGAACAGTGCGTCGCAGATGGCGTGGGTGAGGCAGTCGGCGTCGGAGTGGCCGTCGAGTCCGTAGTCGGTGTCAAAGCGGACGCCGCCCAAGATCATCGGGCGGCCCGCGATGATGCGATGGATGTCGTAACCGTGGCCGATTCTTAAATTCATTCTGAATTTAAATCCTAAATTCTAAGCGGCGAAATCCTAACGTTCAGCCTTTGAGCTGGGGGAGGAGATACTCGAACCACGGGAGGTCGGCGGGGGTGGTGAGCTTGGGGTTGGGGTAGGGGTTGTCCAAGATGGCCACGGGGTGCTTGAGCAGTTCCACGGCGGCGGCGTCGTCGGTGACGCGGAGTTTCTTTTTGGCGACCTTGGCGTAGGCCTCGACGATGAGGTCGCGGGCGAAGACCTGCGGGGTTTCCATGGCCCAGAGTTTGTCGCGGTCGAGGGATTTGAGGTGTCCGTCGGCGCGGTGTTCCTTGATGGTGTCGGTCACGCGGTGGGCGAGCACGACGGCGTCTTCGCGGAGGACGATCTTGTGGAGTGCGATGAGTTGGTCCACGCGCACAAAGGGCCGAGCGCAGTCGTGGATAAAGACCGTGCCGATGTCGGGCGGGAGCGCGGCCAACGCGACGGCGACGGAGTCCTGACGTTCTTCACCGCCCGGCACAAAAAGAGCCGGGGTGGGTGCGTAGGCGGACAGCTCCAGCATCTGTTTCTGGTCGCGGTAAACGATGACGTAGAAGTCGGCGACTCCGCTTTCGGCGAAGGCGGTGGCGGAATGAAGGAAGAGGGGGCGTTCACCGAGTGCCGCAAGGATCTTGTCCTCGACGGTTCCGTTCATGCGATGGCCGCTGCCTGCGGCAAGGAGGATGGCGGCGGTGCGTGGCATTTTTTGAGTTTGGGTTGGGAATTGAAGTTTAGGCGGAGGCGAGGTCGGCGAGGATGGCGCGGGTGGCGGCGACCGGGTCCTTGGCTTTCAGGATAGGGCGGCCGACGACAATGTAACTGGAGCCGGCGCGGGCGGCGTCGGCGGGTGTCATGATGCGTTTCTGGTCATCGCCACCGGCTTCACCGGCGGGGCGGATGCCGGGGGTGACGAGTTGGATGCCGGTGGGCAGGTGCTTGCGGAGCATGCTGACTTCGAGCGGAGAGCAAACCAAGCCGGTCAAGCCGGCCTCGGAAGCGAGTTGGCCGAGTCGGGAGACTTGGGACTCGGGGGACACCGAGATGCCGAGTTCGCAAAGGCCGGCGGCGTCCATCGACGTGAGCACGGTGACGCCGAGGAGCAGGAGGTCGGGCTTGGTCTGAAGCTGGGCCTTGCGGGCGTAGGTCATCATCTCACGTCCGCCGGAGGTGTGCAAAGTCAGCATGCCGATGGGCAGCGGGGCGAGCGACTCGATGGCCTTGGCGACCGTGTTGGGGATGTCGTGAAGTTTGAGATCGAGGAAAATGTTAAAGCCCTCCTCGGCGACCGCCTTTACGTAGTCGGGTCCGTAGGCGGTGAACATCTGAAGGCCGATTTTAACCCAACGCAGTTCACCGCGCAGTTGGCGGAGGATAGGCAGGGCTTCTTCTCGGGTGGGAACGTCTAGGGCGAGGATGAGATCGCAAGGCATGAGGATGGGTAGCTAATCCACGCTAATATACACGAATCGGAAGAAAATTCGTTCGGCATAGGCGAGTGCGTTCCTTAGCCATGGAACGTTGTTTTAACCGCCCCGTGCACCTCATTGTTTCCAGTCCCGCGAAATTGAACCTCTTCCTTGCCATCACCGGGCGTCGGGCGGACGGTTTTCATGACCTGGTTTCGGTGGTCGCGCCGGTGGAGTTTGGAGATACGCTGAGCGTGGATCTGCGGGAGAGTGGCTTCTCCATGGAATGCGACGATCCGGCACTGGAGATCGACGAGCGGAACCTGGTGTTGCGGGCTGCACGGGCTTTTGCGGCGGAGACGGGCTGGCCCGGGGGTGCACATTTTTCTCTCACGAAACGTATTCCGATGGGGGCGGGGCTGGGTGGCGGGAGCAGTAATGCGGCCTCGGTGCTGGTGGTGCTCAATCAGCTCTCAGGAAAGGCTCTGCCGGTGGAGGATCTGGCGCGGATCGCGGCAGGACTGGGCTCGGATTGTCCGTTGTTCCTGCATTCCGGGCCGGTCGTGATAAGGGGACGTGGTGAGCACGTGAAGACGTTGCCACCGCAGGCGGCGGACCGTTTGCGTGGACGCAGAGTGCTGATTTTTAAACCGATGTTTGGAATTAGCACGGCGTGGGCCTACCGGCGAATGGCGGAAGGGGGGCCTGTGTCCTATCTCCCGGCGATCGAGGCCGAAACCAAACTCGATGCCTGGATCGATCACGCGACGTCGCCGGGCGAGTCCTTGCTCTTGAATAATATGGAGAGTCCCGCTTTCGACAAGTTCATCGCTCTGCCGACGGCGCTTGAGTGTCTGCGAACTGAATTTGACCTGTCGCCACGCATGAGCGGCAGCGGCAGTGCATGCTTTGCGTTTTTGCCGGAAAACGCGCCGGTAGACGTGATTCGCGACCGTATTCACGGGCTGTGGGGGCCTCAGTCGTTTGTGGCGGAGACGCGGCTAAGTTAGGTTGTGTGCAAAAACCTGACACAGATTAACAAAAGCGAGTTGACCCAGCGTAGTGCGAGGCCGTTATCCTCTGTGGTCCCGAGGTCAACCCCGACCAAGCCGGACACATCGAATGGCCACGGATAAACGCGGTAAAACCGAAACCTTGGTGCAAGGCATTTCCGCCTCGCAGGGCATAGCGTATGGCCAGTCGTTTTTGTATATCCAAAGCGATGTCGAGGTTCCGGCCTATCTGGTCGAACCGGAAAAGCGCATGGAGGAAATCGCCCGTTTCGAACATGCGATTCTGGTCACGCGTCAGCAGATCCAGAAAATCATGTCCGAGGTGGATAAAAACCTCGGTGCGGAGGAGGCGCAGATATTCGACGCGCATTTGTTGGTGCTTGAGGATCAGGCGCTGATTTCGGAAACGATCCGCGAGTTCGAGTCCAGCTCCCAAAACGTCGAGACCTGCTTCAACAAGATTTCGCAGCGTTACATCAAAGCCTTCTCCGAGATCGACGACGAATACCTGCGCGAGCGATCGGGGGATATTCGCGATGTCGCCCAGCGCGTGCTTCAGAATCTCCTGGGGCAATCGAGTCAGAATCTCAGTCAGCTCGTCGATAAACGCATCGTGGTCGCCAATGACATTTCGCCGTCGGATGCGGCGGGTATCGACAGTTCCCAAGCGCTCGCGATCGTCACGGATTCCGGCAGCAAGACCAGCCATGCGGTGATTGTGGCCCGTTCGATGAAGGTGCCCGCCGTGGTGGGGGTGCGCGATCTCACCCAGCAGGTTCAGCCCGGCGACTGGCTGCTCGTGGATGGCTACGAGGGACTGGTCATCCTCAATCCGACCCAACAGACGCTTTTCCGCTACGGGCAGATTCAACTTCAGAAAAAAGGGTTCGAGCAGCGCCTTATGGAGGCGAATCGTCGTCCGGCAGTCACGCTCGACGGAGTCACGGTTACACTGCGTGCGAACATCGAGAAGGTGGACGAAACCGACTTGGTGAAGGAATACTTGGCTGACGGTGTGGGTCTTTACCGCACGGAATTCCTGTATCTGAGCTCGGGCACGATTCCGAGCGAGCAGGTGCAGTATCTTGCCTACAAAGCGGTGGCCGAGGCGCTTGCGCCGGCACCGGTGGTTATCCGCACACTGGATCTTGGGGGCGACAAGCCGTTGGCCGGGCATGCCCATTTATTTCCCAAGGAGGACAACCCGTTCCTCGGCTACCGGGCGATTCGTTTTTGCCTGGATAATCCTGATATTTTCAAGGACCAGTTGCGCGCGATCTTGCGGGCGAGCGCCCATGGCGACGTGCAGATGATGTATCCGATGATCAGTGGTCGTGAGGAGCTCGCCCGTGCCAATGCGGTGCTCGCGGAGTGCAAGGCTGAGCTCAAAGCGAAGAAGATCGCCTTCAATCCGAAGATGCAGGTCGGCACGATGATCGAGATACCCAGTGCGGCAACCACGGCCGACTTGCTCGCGAAGGACTGTGATTTCTTCAGCATCGGGACCAACGATCTCATTCAATACCTGCTCGCGGTCGACCGGGTGAACGACCGTATTGCGCACCTTTACGAACCGTCGCATCCGGCGGTGATCCGCCTGATCAAGTTCGTGGTCGATGAGGCGCACAAAAATAAAATCAAGGTGAGCGTGTGCGGAGAAATGGCTGGCGACGCGGTCTACGCGCCGTTACTGCTGGGCCTCGGGGTGGATGACCTGAGCATGACGCCGCCGCTGCTTCCCGCGGTGAAATACCTGGTGCGGTCGATGAAACTCAGTGACGCGCAGAAACTGGCAGCGGAGGCGCTCAAACTTTCGACCGCGAAAGAAGTTTTTGCGTTGTGCGACGAGTTCAGCCGGATGCGGGTGAAGCTGACCTGAGTGGGCGACGGAGCGAGTTGGGCGTGGCACGGACATTTTGGCCGTGTAGAGGCGCAACCGTCCCGGCTACGTGTTTTCGGATCATGGGCAGGATTCCCATGCCACACTCTGACTTTCCCAGACGCCCCCGAGGGGCTTCATTTGGTGCGCAGCAGGAGTGATTGCGCGAGCTTCAGCAGAAAAGCGGTGTCGCCGGGGAGTGCACGGATGGCGTCGAGTGCGGCGTCGGTCTGTTCTTTGGCCAGCCGTCGTGCGGTGTCGATGCCGTGTAGGCTGACATAGGTGGTCTTGCCGGATTTCGCATCCTTGCCGGCGGTTTTTCCAAGCGTGGTGCTGTCGGCGGTGGCATCGAGCACGTCGTCGATGATCTGGAACGCGAGGCCGAGCCGGCGACCGGCAAGGCGCAATTGAGCCAGGGTATTTTCGTCTGCGCCGCCGACGAGGCCGCCCATCACGAGCGATGCTTCCAGCATGGCGGCGGTTTTGTTGAGGTGGATGAACTCAAGCTCGGCCGGAGTGGCGTCAGTTTTTTTCTCAGCGAGGAGGTCCTGCATCTGTCCGCCAACGAGGCGGGTGCCTCCGGCGGCGTCGGCGAGTTCACGCACCAGCGCGGCGGCCAGGCGCGGGTCGGCGGCGTAGTGGATGGACAGGATTGCGAAGGCGTGCGTGAGCAGGGCGTCGCCGGCAAGGAGTGCGGTGGCTTCGTCGAATTGTTTGTGCGCGGTGGGACGACCGCGGCGCAAGTCGTCGTTGTCCATGCACGGCAGATCATCGTGCACGAGTGAGTAGGTGTGTATGCACTCGATGGCGACGGCGGCGGGCAGGGCGGATAGCTGTGGTCGGAAGAGTGTGGCGGCGGAAACGACGAGAATGGGGCGCAGGCGTTTGCCGCCGGCCTGCAAACTGTAGCGCATCGCATGATGGATGCGGGCAGGGCCAGCCTCGGTTCCCGGGTGGACGGGGACGAGTTGATCGAGCGCGGCTTCGACCTGTGCGATGAGTTGGTTTAATTTGATTGTGAAGTCCATCGGCGGGCGGCTACCTTTTCTAGAAAAACTGCCTGCCGCAATGCCTTCCCTTGAACAAGTTTGCAAACGCCTCTTTTCCGACCAGTCGTGGTTTCTCAAAGCCATCTTCGGCGCACTGTTGATGATCATCCCGGTCGCCCACTTTCTGGCCTTTGGTTATCTCTACGCGATGATCGAGCAGGCCCGACGCGGCGAAGCACTGGAGTTTCCGGAGTGGGGTGACTGGAAGCACCTGTTTATCCATGGTGTGTCGGCTTTTGTGATTTTCCTGGTGCTGGGTGTGGTGCCCATTTTTGTCGCGTGGCTGTTAGTCTGGCCGTTGCATTTTTTGAATTATGGCGCGTTTGCCTATCTCGGGCTTGTGCCCTCGGTCATGCTGGCGGGGCCGCTGACCGTCGCGGGTATTTATCAATACCAGAAGAACGAGGAGTTTCGTGACGCCTTCCGACTTCGTATACTCGTGGCCATGGTTCGGTCGACCAAATCGTATTTCTGGGTGCCGACGTTTGCACTGATCGGCTTTCTGGTCGCGGGATACCCGCTGATGACGTTCACGGTGTTCGTCGGATTGGCGGTGAGTTGGACCTACTACACCTTGTCCTACCGGTTCGTGGAAGAGTCTCGCAAAGGGAAGGCCCGAGTCTGATTCTGTATACGGATTATCGGTATCTGGATCCGGTTCATTTAATTTAGTAAATTCACATGGCTTCCAATAAGAAGATCGAACGCGCGAAGAACGGACCGGGCCTTTTTGAGATCACCTTCGGCGTATTGCTGAGCATCATACTGGGCGTGCTGTTGGCGGCAGTCCACTTGGCGCTTAAACCGGTCACGAAAGTAACCAAGCAGTCTGATGCCACCGATACGGGCGTTGTGTATTTCGTGGAGGGGGCGTCCAGCAGCAGCAAGTCGTCGCAGTGGAAGCGCAAGCGTCAGATGCTCACCGACGGGGGTTCGGTGGACGTATCGTTCACCGAGGAGGAATTGAATGCGTGGATGGCCAACGTCGCACCGAAACCCAAGCAAGGCGCGGCGGCTGCATCGACGGCTGTGCTTACGCCGGAGCATATTAATTTTCGCATTCAATCAGGCGTTATGCAGGTAGGCGTGTTGGGCAAGTTGTCCGCTTTTGGGTTCGACATGGACATGGTGGTGCAAGCGCGGGGCAAGTTTGTGCCTGGTCCCGACGGATTCGATTTTGAAGCCGACGAGTTTTACATCGGTTCTTTGCCCGTGCATGCTGTGCCTAGACTGACTCCATTGGTCATCAAGAAGGTGCTCGCCGCCCAGGAGTTTCCCGAGGACCTGAAGACGACGTGGAAGCAGCTCAAGTTGGTGGCGGTCGAGGATAATTCACTCCACCTCACCTTGCCGTGATCAGGCTGAGCAGCGGTTGTCGGGCGGGATGGATCGGGCTCGTGTTGGGCTGTTCGTTTTCCTGTGCACAGGAAGTGTCGGTCGCCGATGCTGCGCCTCCCGTGGTCGAGCCGGCTCCCCGGGTGTTTTATACGCGGGCCGGTCAATTTGAGATCATCGTGGCGGATGTCGCCGATGGTCAGTCGGCACTGGCCTTGGGTCGGTCGGTGTGGGGCGCGCTGGCCGTTCCGCTCGGGTTGCCGGCGGATGGGTTTACGTCTCCGGTGAGCGTGCGATTGGTGCCGGCCGACAAGTGGACGGAGCCGGCGGTGTTCACGGTGACGGTTGAGCCGCCGGGCCGAGTGAGTGTGCGGGTGCGCTGGTCGACCGATGTCGATCCGGTGATCGTGCGCCGGGCCTTTGTGCAGGGATTGATTCTGCGTCAGGCGGTCGCCTGGCATGGCATCGGGTCACAACTCAAGGTGCCTCTGTGGCTGGAGCATGCGTGCACGAATTGGAGTCTGATGCGTGACCGGCCGGCCGTGTTGGATGGGTTTCAGCAGGAGTCGTCACGCCTGCCGGCACCACCTTTACGCGCGTTACTTTCGTGGGAACGTGGAGGCGTGGAATCGCGCCAGTGGGAACTGGCGTCGTTGTGGTTGTTTTTGCAATTACAGGCCGAGCCGGGCGAAGCATCCCAGTGGGGCGGATGGGTGCGCGGAATCGTTGGCGGAGCCGAACCACTGGATACGTTGCCCCGCTCATATACCGGACTGTGGAAGGACTGGGCGGCGATGGATCTGTGGTGGGAAACGTCCTACTATCACCAAGCACGTATTCGAGCGATCCCGGTTTTGACGGCGGTAGATTCCCGCGCGTGGATGTCTGATCGCAGCCGCTGGTTGGCGGGTCGCAATGGCCGCGAGGTGGTTCTGGCGCTGGGCGAGTTGCGGGGGTTGAGCAAAGAGCCGTGGGTGCGGGCCGAGCTGGCCGAACGCCTGCGGCAGACGCAGACCGTGCTGGGCGTGATCCATCCGTTCTATGCGAACGCGGCCCTCTCGATGGGACGACTTTACGAAGCGGCGTTGAAGGGCACCGACGAGCAGTTCAAGGCGGCGCTGAAGGACTTCGAGGGTGATGCGCTGGACGGGCGCGAACTCGAGGACACGGTAAACGCGATCCTCGACACGGCACCACGCAAGTGATGCGGTGCCGGCGCGGACGTCAGATCTTGGCCAGCAGGTTCGGCAGATCGACGTTCTGCATGATCAGGTTTTTGATGACCGGGATCTTGTCGGTGTCCTGCGGCTGCGTCTTCACGGTCATGCGATTGATCGAAGAAGTGACGGTGTAGCTTTCGCCCCTGGCGGTGATGACGGGGATGTCGGTCTGGGCCAGCAACTCGGCAAGTTTGGGGTGGGGCAGGATGTCGTTCGTCAGGATAAGACCCGAAATGGTGCTGCCACCCGAAAGGCGTGCGCTGGAGACGGCGGCCAAAATGATGTCGTCGCGGTCGCCGGGCGTGATGATGAGCGTGCCGGGCGTGAGGTAATCGACAATGCCCTTGGCGGTCATGGCACCGACGATCACGCGGTGAACGCGTTGTTTGGAGCCGCCCTTGCGGCCGTTGAGCCACTGGCCGTCGATGTCTTCCGCGATCTGGGTAAGATTGGGAGCGGTGAGGAGTTTTTCAATGGGGAGGACGCCGAGCAAGGGAACGCCGAGGCGCTGGAGGCCGATGCCGGCGTATTCACGGACGATGTCGATTTTGTCTTGCTCGACCTTGTTCAAAATCGCGCCGATCACCTCGACTCCGGCTTTGTCGAAGAGGGCTTTGTTGAGCGCGATTTCATCGACGGGACGTCCGATGCCGCCGGTGCACACAAGGATGACCTGGGCTTTAAGGAGTTTGGCAACGCTGGCGTTGGAAAGATCGAACACGGAGCCGACGCCGGCATGGCCGGTGCCTTCGATCAAGGTGAAGTCTTTCTCCCAGGAGACGCGGTCAAAGGCGCGGCAGATTTTATCCTTCAGCTCGGGCAGGAGCATGCCGGGGTTTTTGAGGTAGCGGCGCGTAAAGGTGGGGTCGATCGTCACCGGGCTCATGCTCTGGATGGGCACGCGCACGTTGTAGATCGTGTCGAGGAGGAAGGAATCTTCGTCAACCTGTGCGCCTTGGACGTTAACGAAGCGCTGGCCCACCGGTTTGATGAAACCGACGCGCGGGAAGATCGACTGGAGGGCGGCGTAGAGGCCGAGGCACGTCGTGGTCTTGCCGTCGTTCATGCGCGTCGCCGCCACGAAAACTCGTTTTGTTTCCCGATTGGTCGGGCTGGGCAGCAACGGGAGGGGCGGCTGAAGAAACGGATTTTGCGTGGCGGAGTCGGTTGTAGACATGGTCGAACGGAGGAGTGGTATCGGGCGAAGCAGTGTTCTTTTTAGGCGGAGCCGAACAGCAAGCGGCGGTCAATGGCTTGGCAGCCGACAATGGCGGCGGCACCGAAGACATCGTGGGCGCTGGCACCGCGGCTGATCTCGGCGGCTGGTTTGGTGAGGCCGGTGAGAATCTGTCCGTAGGCGTTGGCACCGGCCAGATGGTGCACGAGTTTGAAGGCGATGTTGCCAGAGTTGAGGTCGGGGAAGACCAGGACGTTGGCTTTGCCGGTGACCGAGCTGGTCACGCCCTTCATCTCGGCGATGGCCGAGTCGAGCGCGGCGTCCACCTGGAGTTCGCCGTCGATCTCAAGATCGAGGAAGGCGGCCTTGGCCTTGGCGCGGGCGAGAGCGGTGGCTTGGCGGACCTTGACGAGCGTCGGGTGGTTGGAGGCGCTTTTGGAAGCGTAGCTGAGCATGGCGACGCGCGGTGTTTCACCGGTGAGGTGGCGGGCGATCATCGCCGTGGAGATGGCGATATCGCTGAGCTGCTCGGCGGTGGGGTCGGGGATGACGCCGCAGTCCGCTAGGAACAGGGAGCCGTCGCTGCCGACTTTTTTCTCGTCGAAATCAAGGACGATGAGGGACGAGGCCGTTTGAACGTGTTCGAAGCGGGGGACGATCTGGAAGATGGGTCGCAAGCCGCTGGCGGCACTCATGGTGGCACCGGAGATGAGCGCGTCGGCCTGGCCGGTGACGAGCATCATGGTGGCGTAGTAGCTGGTGTCTTTGAGCGCCTCGCGGGCCTCGGCGCTGCGCAGGCCCTTGATCCGGCGGATCTGTTCGAGTTGGGTGGCGAGGGCTTCGAAGTCCTCGCTCCGCTCGGGCTCGATGATGCGCATGCCCTGGAGATTGATGTCGAGCTTGGCGGCGACGGCTTTGATGGCGGCGCGGTCACCGAGGAGAATAGGAGCACCCATCCGGCGGGTCACCCATTGCCGTGCGGCTTGAAGGATACGGGGATCGCCGCCTTCGGGGAAAACGATGCGCTTGGGGTGACGCTGAAGTTTTTCAATAAGCTTGGGAATGATCGGCATAGGGGATGGAGGAAATTGTCGGTCCAAGTTAGCAGCGTCAATGCCGGTTCCGGGTAAAGAACTTGCTAACCATCAAGACCCCTCCGAAAAACGGCGCGCGTGTCCAAAAACCTGAAACACATCGGCATCGTGGCCTCGGCGACCCTCGTGTCGCGCGTGCTTGGATTGGGACGCGACATGCTGACGACGGCGGTTTTTGGAGCCGGCGCGTTGAATTCAGCCTTTGTGACCGCCTTCACGCTGCCGAATTTGTTCCGCCGTTTGCTGGGCGAGGGGGCGTTGACGGCCGCTTTGGTTCCGACCCTGCACGAGGAAATGCAGAAAAAACAGCGCGAGGGAGCGTTTGAGTTGGTGAGCCAGGTGGCGAGCTGGCTGCTGGTGGTCACATCCACCGTGGTGGTCGTGACGATGATCGGCTTGAGTCAGGTCGGCAGTCTGGCCGAGGTGGCGGCCGGGTGGGGCGTGTCGGTGGAGACAACGCAGCGCTGGCTGCAAGGGGCGGATCTCGCCGTAGTGCTGTTCCCCTACATGATTTTTGTGTGTCTGGCGGCGGCGTTCAGCGCGGCGTTGCAGACGTTGAACCGCTTTCTTGAGCCGGCGCTGTCGCCGATCTGGCTCAACATGGCGATGATCTCGTTGCTTTGGGGGGCAACCCATTTCGGGTGGGCGCATGATCTCGACGGGGCCATGCGATGGTTGTGCACGGGCGTGTTGATCGGCGGTTTTTTGCAAATGGCGGTTCCGGCGATCGCTTTGGTGAAGGAGGGCTGGCGTCCGCGCTTTGACTTGGGGGCGGGCGAGGCGTTGCGGGGCATCGTGCGCCTGATGGTGCCCACGTTGTTTGGCTCGGCGATCTATCTGGTCAACATGGCGGTGTCGCGTCTGGTGGGCCTGTCGCTCAACGATGCGGCGGCATCGATTTTGAATCTGGCGACACGGTTGATGGAACTGCCGATCGGCGTTTTCGCCGTGGCGGTATCGACCGTGGTGTTCCCGTTGATCTCCAAATACGCGGCGCAGGGCGATCACGCGAATCTGACGAATGCCTATCGCAAGGGCATGCGGCTGATTCTGGTCATCAACACGCCGGCGGCGGTGGGACTGGTGGTGTTGTCCACACCGATCATCCGGTTGCTGTTTCAGCGCGGTGCCTTTACGGCGGCGGACACCGGGCTGATGTCTCCGATATTGGCGATCTTTGCGCTGGGGCTGCCATTTTTCTCGTTTGTGAATCTGGTGCTGCGTGCGTTCTACGCACAGAAGGACACATCGACGCCGGTGCGGGCGGCGTTCCTCAGCTTTTCGGTCAACCTCGGGTTGAGCATTGCGTTGATGGGTCCGCTTTCGACGGTGGGACTGGCGGTGGCGAGCAACGTGGCGGTGGTGGTGCAGGCTTGGTATTTGCAGGTGAAACTCGCGCGCAAGCAGCCCTCGCTGGCCTTTCATCATCTTTCGCGTGATGCCGGGAAGGTGCTGTTGGCGAGCCTGCTGATGGGGGCGGCGGTGTCGGGTGGATTGTGGGGATGGCATCGGGTGTTTGCGCGTGGATCGCTTGCGAATGCCGCCGGTCTGGCCGTTCTGATTGTTTTAGGAGTGGCGGTGTATGCCGGTCTCGTTTGGGTTCTGAAAATCGAAGGGCGTGAAGATGTCGTCGCCCTGTGGCGCCGCCGGATGCGGCGCCCGGCTGCCACGGAGTCATGAAGCCGAAGCTCGACTGGTTTATGGTCGGTATGGCGGTGGCCGTGGCGCTGGCGTGGATTTTCCCTGCGTTCGGATCCCCTGGCGGTGCATTGCACCCAGAACTGCTCAACAAGCTCGGTGTTGCGCTTATCTTTTTCCTGAACGGCGTCTCATTGTCGTTCGCGGCGATGAAGGCGGGAGCGCTGCGCTGGCCGGTTCATGTGGCCGTGCAAACGACCACGTATGTCATTTTTCCGCTGGTAGGCATTTTATTGACCGCGGTTGTGGGAGGTTGGATTTCGCCCGAATTGGCGATCGGGTTTTTTTATCTGTGTGCGGTTCCTTCCACGGTTTCCTCATCGGTGGCGATGACGGCGGCCGCGCGCGGTAACGTGCCTGTGGCGGTCTTTAACGCGACGCTTTCCAGTGTGATCGGGATTGTCGCGACTCCACTGCTAATCGGGTGGCGGCTGCACACGGCGGGGGGCGGCATTCCGATGGATAAGGTGATCCTTGATTTGGTTCTGTGGCTGTTGCTGCCGATGGTGCTCGGTCAACTCAGCCGGCGCTGGCTCGCGGAGTGGGCGCGGAAGAGCAAAAAGCTCATTCACGGTGTCGATCGCGGGACGATCTTGTTGATCATCTACACGTCGTTTTGTGATTCGATCACGAGGGGGATATGGTCGGGCCGCAACGATGCGGTGATCACGGCGGTCATCGGATCGCTGGTTTTGTTCGGGGTTGTTTTCTACGTAATCGGAGCGATCTCCACGGCGGCCGGCTTCAATGTGGAAGACCGTATCGCGGCGATTTTTTGCGGATCAAAAAAGTCCATCGCAGCAGGTATTCCCATGGCGCAGCTGATTTTTGCCGGAGATCCACGGTTGGGGATTATCCTCCTGCCGCTGATGATATATCATCCATTGCAATTGATTATCTGTGCGGCGCTGGCCGGGCGCTGGGCCCGGCGGGATGCGGGGGAGATGCGAGAGACTGCTTGATCTTGGGCGATCCGTGAGCAAGTTGCGCTCATGGGCAGAACCAGTGATGCCAGCCAACGTCTGATGACCGCCGCCCTCGACCTGATGTGGGAGGAGAGCTACGGTGCGGTCACGATCGACGATATTTGCCAGCGTGCTAAGGTTAAAAAAGGCAGCTTCTACTATTTTTACGACTCCAAGGCGGATCTAGCGGTGGCGGCATTGGAGAGCTACTCGCAAGCCTCCAGGGCGATCTGGGACGAACAGTTTTCTCCGTCGGTTCCGCCGCTTGAGCGCATTCGCGCGCGTTGCGACGCCTCCTATAAAAAACAAGTCGAGATCAAGGCGCGGACCGGAAAAGTGCTGGGGTGCCCGCTTTGTTCGGTCGGCTCGGAGATCTGCAATCAGGACGAGAGTATCCGCGCAAAAATTCAGGAGATCCTCGCCCGCAATGCGAAATATTGGGAGTCGGCCATCCGCGACGCCCAAGTTCTCGGCTTGATCGGCCCGGGTGATCCGGCGGCCAAGGCACGTTGCGTCATGGCCTATTATGCCGGACTCATCACACAGGCCCGCATCCACAATGATGCGGAGATGCTGGTGAATCTCGGTGACCAGCTACTCGCGCATCTGCACGCGAAGTGCCCCGAGGCGCAAGTGGCCTGAGCTGATTTTCTCCGATAAAAATCACTCGGGCCCCTTGTTGGATTGGAATGTTGGATTAGCATGGCGGCATGTCCTTGCTGCAAACTCCGCTACGCGCCGGCGCGTTCCACCTTCGTAATCGCATCGTTATGGCTCCGCTCACGCGTTGTCGCGCCGACGCCGGCCGCGTGCCGAATGCTCTGATGGCGGATTACTACCGCCAGCGAGCGACGGCAGGACTGATTCTTTCCGAAGCAACGGCGGTTGATCCGATGGGGGTGGGTTATCCGGACACGCCCGGTATCTGGTCACCCGAACAGGTCGAGGGATGGAAACTCATCACTCAGGCGGTGCATGCCGAGGGCGGGCAGATTGCCCTGCAACTCTGGCATGTCGGACGCATCTCGCATTCGGTTTATTTGAACGGCGCGCAACCCGTCGCCCCGAGCGCGATCGCGGCATCGGGACATGTGAGCTTGTTGCGGCCTTATCAGTCTTTTCCTGTTCCGCGCGCGTTGGATCGCGCCGAAATTCCCGCCGTGATCGAGGCCTACCGGCGCGGTGCGCAGAATGCGCTGGCCGCCGGTTTTGACGGAGTGGAATTGCACGGCGCCAACGGTTACCTGCTCGATCAGTTTTTGCAGGACGGCACCAACCGTCGCACCGACGATTACGGCGGTCCGGTGGAGAATCGCGCGCGGCTCATGTTGGAGGCGGTTGATGCGGCGATTTCAGTGTGGGGAGCGGATCGTGTGGGTCTGCACCTTGCCCCGCGTGGTGACAGCCATGACATGAAGGACTCCAATCCTGCGGAAACTTTTGGCTACGTCGCCCGCGAGGCGGGACGGCGAGGGCTGGCGTTCCTGTGCGCTCGCGAAGGACTGGTCGAACCCCGGCTCGGACCGGAGCTGAAGAAGGCGTTCGGCGGTGTATTTATTGCCAACCAGAATTTCACTCGTGAAAGCGCCGAGGTTGAAATTGCCGCCGGTCGAGCCGATGCAGTTGCGTGGGGAAAGCTGTTCATCGCGAATTCTGATCTGGTGGAGCGGTTTCGCTCGGGGGCTTCGTTGAACGAGCCTGACTCAACTACGTTTTATGCTGCCCCCGGAGTTGATCGGGAGCGTGGCTACATCGACTATCCTGCCATATCGTAATCTTCGCCGGGCACGTGCCTCAATCGATTTTTTCGGCCTCGGTTTTCTTCTCATCACCCTTTTCTCCCACCCACCCACCTATCCATATGAACGCTATTCCGACCTCGCAACTTCTCGACGCTCTCAAATGGCGTTATGCTACGAAGAAATTTGATCCCATGCGTAAAATCCCCGGCGACACATGGGGTGCGCTGGAGGAATCCTTGGTGCTTACGCCGTCGTCATTCGGTGCCCAGCCGTGGAAATTTATTGTGGTGGATACGCCTGATACCCGTGCCAAGCTGGTCGCCGCATCCTGGGGACAAACACAGGTTGTCGATGCCTCGCATCTGGTGGTGTTCGCCTACAAGCAGAACCTCGATGAGGACCATATCAACCGTTACATGGCTCGCACCGCCGAAGTGCGCAGCACGACGATTGAGTCGATGACACCTTTCAAAAATATTATCATGGGAAGTCTGGACGGTGCGCGCGCCAAGGGCTACCTCGACACTTGGCAGTCACGCCAGATTTACATCGCACTCGGACAGTTCATGGCGTCCGCCGCGTTGCTTGGGATTGACACTTGCCCGATGGAGGGACTCGAGCCCGCGAAGTATGACGAGATACTGGGCCTGGTCGGTTCCGGCTACGCGACGCTGTGCGCCTGTCCTGCGGGCTACCGGGCGGTCGATGACAAATACGCGACCACGCCCAAAGTTCGTTTCCCGTTGTCCGAGGTCATCACGCACGTCTGATCAACAGTCGAACACGAGTTCGCGTTCGTCCATGGATAACTCGCGCCAGTGGCCCGGTGCGAGCTTGAGGGTGAGCAGGTCGAGTTCGCCGATTCGGGCGCGAATCAACCGCAGCGTGGGGTGGCTCACGGCTGCGGTCATGCGCCTGACCTGGCGGTTTTTGCCTTCGATGAGCTCTATGGAAATCCACGAGTCGGGCACGGTTTTCCGAAAGCGAACGGGCGGAACGCGTGGCCTCAGTTCAGGGGGAGGATCGAGTCGGCGGGCACGGGCGGGCAGGGTGGTGTAGTCCCCCATCTTCACGCCTTGGTTGAGGCGGCGAAGTGCGTCGTCAGATGGAATACCGTCGACCTGAACCCAGTATTCGCGGCGGTGGCCGTGTTTCGGGTCGAGCAGGCGCGAGTTGAGTCCGGCTTCATCGGTGAGCAGCAGCAAACCCTCGGAGTCGGCGTCGAGGCGACCGATCGGGTAAACGTTTTTTGGGAGCGCGAAATCCGCGAGCGTGCGCCACGCCGAGTCGGGTTCGGGGGTGAATTGCGAGAGCACACCGTAGGGTTTGTGAAACGCGAGGAGCACGCGGAGAGACAAAACATAATCCCTGAAACACGGAAGAGCGGATGAAGGGATTTTTTTCGCGCGCGCGGAATTTGGGGTTATAGTGACCGATCATGCGAGCCATCCACCTCACTGCCATCAATGAACTCTCCCTTGCCGAGGTCACTGTTCCCGAACCGGTCGCCGGTGAGGTTCGAGTCAGGCTCAAGGCGGCGGCGCTCAATCACCGCGACGTTTGGATCAAGCATGGGCAATATGCGGGGTTGAAGTATCCGGCACAGCCGGGCTCGGATGGCTCCGGAGTGGTGGAGGGAATTTCCACCACCGTCGATCCGGAGTGGATTGGGCGCGAGGTGATCATCAATCCATCGTTTGGCTGGGGGGATAATGAGTCGGTGCAAGGAGCGGATTTTTCGATCTTGGGACTGCCGCGCGAAGGAACGCTGGCGGAGTTCGTGAATGTGCCGGTCTCGCAGCTCACTCCGAAACCGGAGCATCTGTCCTGGATCGAGGCGGCGGCACTGCCATTGGCGGGGCTTACAGGATATCGGGCGTTGTTCAGTCGGGCACGGCTGCAACCTGGCGAAAAGGTTTTGATTAACGGCGTTGGCGGTGGAGTGGCGTTGTTTGCACTGCAATTCGCGGTGGCGCACGGCGCGGAGGTGTATGCGACCTCGGGTAGCGACGATAAAATCAACCGGGCAATCGGACTCGGTGCAGCGGGCGGTTTCAACTACACGCATACGGGCTGGGCCAAGACGGCCGCGCATGGACACGCGGAGCGTCTTTTTGACGTGATTGTGGAGAGCGCCGGAGGCGAAGGTTTTGAATCGCTGCTCGATCTGGCTGCTCCCGGCGGACGAGTGGTGTTCTTCGGGGCGACTCGCGGGAATCCCCCCGTGTTGGCCATGCGCAAGGTCTTCTGGCGCCAGCTTTCTCTGCTCGGCACCACGATGGGCAGTCCGACCGACTGGGAGGCGATGATCGCGTTCGTTGCCCGGCATCGCATCGCTCCCGTGGTGCATGACGTATTCCCGCTGGAAAACGCGGCCGAGGCATTTGCGCTTATGGAGCGAGGCGAGCAGTTCGGGAAAATCGTAGTCTCGATTTGAATGCGGGCAGCGCGACTGGGAGCGTCGAGTTACGTCGAGAACTGCGGTTGGTCCGTGGACGCTTACTTGATTGCCTCTGTTCGCTGCATCGGCTTTTTTTAAGACAGCTTTTCGTCCTAGGTTTTCCTGCCGGTGCGTGAAGGTCTGATCGTCCCTGCCTCCTAGTTTAATCCCCTCAACATCACTTACTGCACATGGCCAAAGTCCTGATCGAAAATCTCGTCAAAATCTACCCCGGCAGTGGCGGTCCCGACGTCAAAGTCGTTCATGGCATCAACCTCGAGGTAAATGACCGCGAATTCATGGTGTTGGTCGGTCCCTCGGGTTGCGGCAAGTCCACCACGCTGCGCATGGTCGCGGGCCTGGAGGAAATCTCGGGTGGCACGATCTCCATCGACGGTCGCGTGGTGAACAACGTTCTCCCCAAGGATCGGGACATCGCGATGGTTTTCCAGAACTACGCGCTCTATCCACACATGACGGTCTACGACAACATGGCGTTCGGCTTGAAGCTGCGGAAGTTTTCAAAGGCCGAGATCGATGCCCGCGTGCGCGAGGCTTCGACCATGCTCGGCCTCGATCCTTATCTGGATCGCAAACCCAAGGCCCTTTCGGGTGGACAACGTCAACGTGTCGCGGTCGGCCGGGCCATTGTCCGCAAGCCCAAGGTTTTTCTCTTCGACGAACCGCTCTCGAATCTCGATGCCAAGATGCGCGTCTCCACGCGCACGGAAATCTCCAAGCTCCATCTGCGACTTGAGGCGACGATGATTTATGTGACGCACGACCAGGTCGAAGCCATGACAATGGGCGACCGCATCTGCGTGATGAAGGACGGTCACATCATGCAGGTCGCCGAGCCGTTGGATCTCTATAACCATCCGGAAAATCTCTTCGTCGCCGGTTTCATTGGTAGCCCGGCGATGAATTTTTTCCGGGGCGCGATCAAGCAGGTGGGCAACACGCTGCAATTTGTTGAGACCAACGACGAGGGCTCGCCCGTAGTTGTCGCGCTGGATGCCGCGCTTTCCGCCAAGGCGGCAGGATATGTCGGAAAACCCATCATCTTCGGTATCCGGCCCGAGGATGTGCAGGACACCCTTACGCTGACCAATCCTGATGCGAGTCGCACCATCGAGGTAAAGGTCGAGGTTTCCGAGCCGATGGGCTCCGAAACGTATCTTTACCTGACTACAGGGGCGACCTCCTTCATTGCCCGGGTGAATCCGACCGACCGGTTTGAGGCCGATCAAAAAATCAAGGTCACTCTCAAGCTGGAGAACGTCCACCTGTTCGACCCCGCAACGGAAAAGGTCCTCAAGTAAACCACTCTGTTGTTTATCACCCACACTGCTTGATCGGTTGAGGGTTTTTATTGCTGCTTGATCAACCGCCCCCTGCCTGAAAATCCTCCTTGGATTCAGACGTGATGAACCCCACGTTAATACCCCTTATTCTATGAAAATCTGCTGCATTGGTGCCGGTTATGTAGGTGGACCCACGATGGCCGTCATCGCCCTGAAGGCACCTGATATCCAAGTGACGGTGGTGGATATGAATGTTGCGCGCATCGCCGCGTGGAATTCAGACACGCTGCCGATTTATGAGCCGGGCCTCGATGCGGTGGTAAAGGAGGCGCGCGGACGGAATCTGTTTTTCTCCACCGACGTGAAGGCGACCATCGCCGCAGCCGACATTATTTTTGTGTCCGTCAACACGCCGACCAAGACCTACGGCGTCGGTGCGGGCCGTGCGGCAGACTTGCGCTACATCGAGTCGGTGGCACGCACCATCGCCGAGGTGTCCACCACGCCCAAGATCATCGTCGAGAAATCCACGATTCCCGTGAAGACCGCCGAGACGATCCAGCAGATCCTTGCGGCCAACACCACCGGTGCGACGTTCCAGGTGCTTTCAAATCCCGAGTTTCTGGCCGAAGGCACGGCGGTGCCCGACCTGTTCAACCCGGACCGCGTGCTGATCGGCGGCGAACGCACCCCGGCGGGTGATGTGGCCGTGGCCACGCTCGTCAGTGTTTACGAACGCTGGGTGCCCCGCGAGCGCATCATCACCACCAACCTGTGGTCGTCCGAGCTGTCCAAGCTCGTCGCCAACGCCTTTCTGGCGCAGCGCATTTCGTCCATCAACGCGATCTCGGCTCTCTGCGAAACCACCGGCGCGGATGTGGACGAGGTCGCCAACGCCATCGGCAAGGATTCGCGCATCGGCCCGAAGTTCCTGAAGGCATCGGTCGGTTTCGGCGGTTCCTGCTTCCAGAAAGACATTCTGAATCTCGTGTATTTGTGCGAGAGCTTTGGACTGCCTGAGGTGGCGGCCTACTGGAACCAAGTGGTTGCGATGAACGACTATCAGAAGCACCGGTTTTCCGCGCGCATCGTGAAGATGTTGTTCAGCACCGTGGCCGATAAACGCATCGCCGTGTTGGGATTCGCTTTCAAAAAGGACACCAACGACACCCGTGAATCCGCCGCGATCAACGTCGTGCGCGATCTGCTGGCCGAACACGCCAACGTGGTGGTTTACGATCCCAAGGTGCCCGCGTCCGAGATCGTGGTGGACACCCTTGGCAAGGGGCAGACGAATCCGCGCCTGATGGTTGCGACGAGCGCCTATGAGGCCGCGCAGGGAGCCCACGCCATCGCCATCGTGACCGAGTGGGATGAGTTCAAGAAACTCGACTACGCGAAGATTTTCGCGGGTATGCAGAAACCGGCGTTCATCTTCGATGGACGCAACATCGTGGATCTCGCGGCCTTGTCCGCGCTTGGATTCCGCACGCACGGCATCGGACGATAAAGGGGGGGCCTTCAACGGCGTAGCGTATTACGGGCGTGGACAACATCACGATAGCACGCTTCGCCAAAGACTGCCCGCGCGGGCAGCAAGGGCCTGAAAGAGCAACTGCGAAAAGCGAGCTATCAACCCCTGCCGGTGAAACGGGTCTGGATACCGAAGCCCGGCACGAACGAGAAACGCCCGTTGGGAATCCCTACCGTGCGCGACCGGATCGTGCCGACGGCCCTGCGACTGATGATCGAACCAATCTTCGAGCACCGCTTCGCCGAGCACAGCTATGGATTCCGGCCCGGACGTGGTTGCAAAGACGCGCTGCGCCGTGTGCAAGCCCTCCTCGACGAAGGCCACACATGGATAGTGGACGCGGATTTGAAAGCCTACCTCGACACGATCCCGAAAGACCGGTTGATGAACTGGGTGAGGGAACGCATCGCGGACAGTCGGTCTCCTTGTTTGAGATAATCACCAACTGGAGAGCCGGATGCGGGAGACCCGCCAGTCCGGTTCGTAGGGAGGGGCGGGTTACATCCCTGTCCCTACCCCTATCAATCGTCAACCTGGGCGGATTTTAGGAGTTCCTTGAAGCCGCGTGTCTGGGTTTTTCCGAACCGGCGGCTCAGTCCTGCCGTGGTAGGTAAAGGGTGACGGAGGTGCCTTCTTTGATGCGGGTCTTCAGGTGAAGGAGGGCACCATGCGTCTGCACCAGGCGGGAAACGATGGAGAGGCCGATGCCGGTGCCGGTCGCGGTCTTGGTGGTGAAGTAGGGTGCGAACATCCGCGTGATGTTTTCCGGTGTGATTCCGTTGCCCTGGTCAATTACACTGATCGAGATGACCGGCCCGGTGTGCTTGAATGCGAAGGATCCGAGCAGCACTTCGGTGTTCGGATCGAGATCGCCGGTAAAAGCGGGAGCGTGGAGGAGTGTTTCGGCCGTGACCCAGACGGTTTGTTTACGCTCGGTGCTTTGAAGCGCGTTGATCGTCAGATTAAGCAGGATCTGAAGGAGGTCGGTGCCGTCGATCGCGGGCACGGCATCGATTTCGAGCAGTTTGATTCCGAGACGGCTAAAGCGGGCTTCAGGGTGGGTTTCGAGGAGGGACTGAAGATCGCAGATGACCTGGTTGATCGGGAGCCGCAGGACGGGTGTCTCGTGATTGTGGACGAACCGGAGGTAGCGCGAGGCGATCGCGTTACAGGTGCCCAGCTGCTTGCGAATGTAGTCGATGCTGCTGCGCAAATTATCGAGATCGTTACCGTGAAGAGTGGTGACGTTCTTCAAGCGCTCCTGCAGCATGTTCACATAAATGCCGACGGCACCGAGAGGGTTTTGGATGTCATGAATGACTCCGGCATAAATTTCGTTGGTGGTGCGCGCCATATCCTCACGAAGGGTGACGTCATCGAAACGGTCATTGAGCTGGTGCAGCCGGTCGGAGGTGTTGAGGACGGTATCGGAGATTTTGCGCAGATGAAGGGCACGAGCTGCGGCATTGCGAATGGTCGGGAGATCGAAGGGCTTGCTGAGGTAGTCGCAGGCCCCGAGTCGTAGCGCCTGGCGAGCCGTTTCGAGGGTCTCGTAAGCCGTGAGCATGATGACCTCGATGCGTGGATCAAGCTGCTTGAGTGATTGGAGAACCTCGATGCCGGTGCTGCCCGACATGCGGACATCGAGGATGGCAACGTGGACGGCATTTTCTCGGATATAGGCCAGCGCTTGTTCGCCCGACTCCACGGTATGAACGTTGAACTCATTCCGGAAAACCATGCGCAATGACTGTCGGGGGCCCTCCTCGTCATCTACCACCAACAGGGTGAATTTACGGGTGTCGCCGGCTTCAGATGTAATAATATTAGGAACGGAGGCCTCTGATTTGGGTGGCGACGGAGGAGTCATGGGAAGGCGTATGAGGGGTAAAGCGGCTGAGCGGAGGGCCTGGGCCTTCGCACTTCTGAAGTGATCACCATTCAGGCATGGCCTGATTGGATGGGTATTCGTATCGACCGTTTCGTCAAAATGCCAGCCGATCATTCAATGTATCCAAAATTAGGGTATCTGTCTCAGGGTGTGTCCAGGATAGGGCATGTAGGGCCGGTTCTTGTGCCGTGCGGATCGGTGTTGTCCGGCCTGCGCGGCGTGACGCGCCTGATTTCAGGAGTTCCCTGCAATCAGAACGCGTAACGGCCGGAGAAGTTGATCGCGTCGAGCGTGTTTTCGTAGCGGCCGTCGGCCGATTGAAAGAAAGGTGCCGACGTAGCCGTTCCGGTAACCGTGCGGGACGCTTTGAAACCGTGCTGGTAGGTGAAGTAACAGGAGAATGCCCCGAAGGTGCGACCGATGGCCACGCTGGCCAGATGCCGGCTCATGTCGGGCACGGCGGGATTGAAGGAGGAGTCCGGCACGGAGTTTTGGCTGTAACTGTAACCGGCGCTCACCCGCCAACCATCGGACAAATGACGGGTGACTCCGAAGAGATAATAGTAGCTCAGCTTCCAGTTGAACGGAATCGGCGTGGTGACGAGGGTCGACTTCAGGACGGAGGTGTTGACCAGATCCCAGTTGGTGCGGTCGACTGCAAATTCGAGATTCCAATCGGGAGTGGGGTGCCACGAATAACCCAGGGTGATGACATCGGGGAAGGTCAGGTCGACGGTAGCGGGAGCGGACAGACCCAATGGGGTAATCGTTTCGGTGCCTTTGAAATGACTGGTGGAGCGGCTCTGGTAATTGAGCCCGATCACATGTTGCGGGGTGATCGTCCACATGACGCCGAAGTTGTAGCCGAGGGAAAAATCGTCGCCTTCGAACCTGAACTGGTCGCCGGGGGAGGGCGAAAGACCCCGACTGAGGTCGGCACTCACCTGATTGACCTGCAAGCCGGTGCCGAGGGACAGGTGATCGGATACTTTCCACGCAACGGTGGGTGCCATCGTGATAAAGATGATCTCATTGCGCGTGGCGATGGTGCGAAAGCCGGAGTTGTCGGGCCATTCCGTTGACTGGCCGAAAGGCGAGTAAACGCCAAGACCGTAGCTCAGGGATGATTTCTCCGGGGTATAGGAAGCGAACAGCTGGGGAATCGCCGCGATGTCACGCTTCGCTTCCACCCGACTGCCTCCCGGCGGTATGTAATCATAGCGTGCGCTGATCACATAGCTGCCACCGATGACCTGCAGACCGTCAAGCTGGGTAAGACCGGCGGGGTTGTAGTAGATGGCGGACGGATTGTCGGCGGTGGCCACAAAGGCGTTGCCACGGGCGGTCGCCTCGGCGTCCTGATTGGGCAGTCGGGTGCCGTTTGCAAAGGCAGGTGCGGAAACTAAAAACGCACCAATGGCGATGGAGCACAAAGCCTGTGAGAACCTCGGCTGAATGCAGGAAGATGGGGGATGCATCGGCTTGAAGTGGAAATGGCTGGACGGAGTGGTTTGTCGATTCGTTTTCCTTCGCCGAACTGAAATCGAGGGCGGCGACACACGACCCCGATTTATAAAGGAGACGTGGTGACGCTCGGATCCATTTGCTCGGAGGGAAGGTCGATTTGGACGGTGGTTCCCTGTCCCTCGATGCTCTGCAAGGTAATCGTGCCGCGATGCAGATGAACGATCTTCTGGCAAATGGTGAGGCCCAATCCGAATCCACGCGTTTGATCGCCGATGTTTTTGGTGGTGAAGTAGGGGGCGAAAACCCGGTTTAGATTTTCACGCGATATGCCTTCGCCGTGATCGATGACCTGAAATCGCAGCCACGGCGTCCACCCCGCCAGACGCGGCAGCAGGAAGGCGCTCAATGTGATCGACGAACCTCCACGGGATGCGTCGATCGCGTTAAACACCAGATTGGTGAGCAGGCGTTGGAGCAGGATGCTGTCTCCGTGAAAGTGGAGCGGCGCGGCCCGATCACAGGTCAGCGACATGTTGCGCTTGGCCAATTGATGGTGGCAGACGCCGAGAACACTGCTGAAAAGCGCATCGATTGAGATCGGCCCGATCTTTGGGGTGAGAGTGTTGGAGAAGAACACGGCTTCGCGTATATAGGCACGAATCGTCTCCATGTTTTTTGTCGCTACCCGGAGGAAGTCCTCCTCTTCCGTATCGCCCCTCGCAGCGGCGCTGACCAGTTGGAGGTAGGTGTTGATCGGTGTGAGCAGATTATTGAGGTCGTGGGCCAAGCCGCGCGACATCACGGCCAACGATTCGAGCTGCTCGGTAAGTTCGACCCGCTTCTTGAGCCGGATCTGGTCCAGGACCAAACTGAGGCTTTTCGCGAATTTGATGAGCAGTTCAAGATCTCGGGACGTGTAGGCGGTTTCCGACTGTTTCCGTCCGAGTAGTAGAAATCCGAAAGGCTCCTGATTTGAGTAAAGGGGCAGACACAACTCGGGCTGCAATTTGACCAGCAGATCGACGGCCTCGTGTTCCGCTTCGGTGGATGGGTGGAAGGGCCGGTGACGCCGGAAATCCATGCACTCATCCGGAGTCTTTCTAAGCAGCTCCATCATTGGCATGCACAAGTTGATATCGATCGAGACCGGACCAGCCGGGTTTTCCCTTTGAACGACCAACTGGTTGGTTTGCGGATCAAGAACGACCAGGTGAAATGACTCGACCCGCATTGTTTTAATAAAAAGTCCCTCGATGTCCTTAAATAGCTGGCTGGTTTCCGTGTAGAGATGGATGGCTTCCGTGAAGCCGCGGATCTGTTCCTGATACTCAAACCGATCCCCTAGAATACGGCGTTCGAGCGCCTCGGCACCCGAGCCCAGCAGTTTCGGGAAAAACACCGAGCTGATACAGCCGCTGACCAGCAAGGTCACGAGACTGGCGGCAAACGCAAAGAGCGTGAACCGCCCCGGCATGATCAAGGCGACGATGAAAAGCAGGATAAACCCGATGGCGAAAAAGAACAGTAAACGCACCAGCATGGCGGCCAGCCGGCCCAGGGCAAAACGGATGTCGAGCAACTGATTTTGAAGCACGCTGTAGGATACGACGACGGGGAACATAAACGCCGCCAGTGTGCCGAGCGGGTAGACCACCACCGATGTGCCAGGGTAATGATAGAAGCCCAGAATCGGGAGCAGATCGTGCGCCCCGAGGATCAGCAGAAGCGCCAGCGCCGCGATCATAGCAGACACACGTCGCCGGTGCAGCACCCCCAGGTGCCGCCACCGCTTGAACATCAGCCACATGATGACTGCGCCCAAAATCGTGATCATATTGGATAATACCCAATAAAGCGGTCCGGCTATGGCGTAATAAACCACGTCTACGCGGCGGATGCCCGAGATGAAATAAGGAGTGAAATTGGACAGGGCCAGCAGGACGCTGATGGCGTATACCCATGGCAGGACCCGCTTCATCGGTATCCCCGTCAATAATACCGCGAGATGCGTGTAGAGAACCGGAAGGAAGATTACGCCAAAATGGAGAATCCGTGCGATGACCAAGGCGGTGTCGGCATCGTGAACCCGGAACAGCAAAAACGCGCCCCACGTCCAAAGCGTCAGGGCAATTCCCCAATAAAAGAAAATCCTGTTGGTGAACGACCGAAAGTCGCGGCTGAGCACAAAAACCGAGAGTATCAGATTACCGATACCGGCGATGAGGGGAGCTAGCTCGAAGAAGTCCATCAACCGTCAGGCTCCGCGCTGGGAATCAACCGATGCCGGGTGAGGGGAGCTGCTTGAGTGTCCGCCTAAAACATTTCGTCTTACGAAGACCTCTTTGATTCGGGCTGCGTAATGCGCGGTCGCGCCGAGAACAAGCAACGGATCATGGGTTGTTTGCCGGCTCATATTAAGGGTAGTTTTGAAAGCGGAGCCCGGGCGGAATTGCGAACTCTATCATTGAAATGACTTCGCACCCAAAGGCGCGGTCCCCTCGATCGGTGAGTGCGCGGCGAGAGGCGCGGGGTTTGGCCCGTGAGGACGGAGGAATTCGACACTGAACAAGGATGCCCCTGCCGCGGCCGGACCGGGTTCAGTCACTCACCGCTTGCGTATCAGCGCGAATCGCGGGCGAACTCGATGCGCAGGGGTTTTGCCCCGACGAAAATGAGCCGATTACCGCTCACGGTGACGGTCCGTGTGGACTTCAAGTCGTTGAGGTAACGGGTTTCCATTTCCGTCAATTCAGGGGTGCCTGCCATGCGGGTGGCCGCGAATCCGGAACCCCAGTCCAGCTGCCCGTCCACAATCTGGGTGGTGCCGGCATAGGTGTTGACGCCGGACTGTCCGGTGATGCGCCCTGCGTAGCCGATCTGCAAGGTGGGCGCAGGTGATTTGATGTGCGTTCTCTTGCCATCTGCGGACACCCAGCGGACCAGCACCCAGTTGGTGTTGCCGGACATGGTGAGCGTGCGGTTCGAGTCTTGCCCCTCAATGGGTGAGGTGGCGGTGCTGCACCCGCTGAAGGTCAGCACTCCGCCGACCGTCAGGAGGGAGAGAGCAAGAATACGGATCGATGAAACAAAGGACATGAGAGGGAATCAGTGGGCGTTAAAAAGTTCGGTGATGACGTCTTCGAGCGGGACATCCTCGATCGTGATATCGGCCACGGGGCCGGTGGTGAGAATCTCCTGGGAGACGGCGACGACGTTTCCACCGGGGACGCGGACGGTAAACTTGCCCTCGGCGGCATCACGAGTGGTCTCGCCGTGGCGGGACTGCCAGGTGTCGGCAAACGACGCACCCAGCTCGGGGAGGAAGGTGATGATTTTTTTGCGGCTGCCCGACGAACTTTCGAGCCGGTTGAGAGCGCCGTCGTAGATCTTGGAGCCCTTGTGAATGATGATGACGCGTTCGCAGAGTTCCTTGATGTCGGCCATGTAGTGGCTCGTGAGCAGGATGGTGACCTTGTATTTGCGATTGTATTCACGAAGGAACGACCGGACGGCCTTCTGTGACACCACGTCGAGACCGATGGTGGGCTCGTCGAGGAAAAGAACGCGGGGGCGGTGGAGCAGGGCGGCGATGAGCTCCATCTTCATGCGCTCGCCGAGGGAAAGCTCGCGCACCATGACGTTGAGCTTGGCGCGCACGTCGAGGAGATCGACAAGCTCGTCGAGGGTGTCCTGGAACTGCTTTGCCGGAATGCCGTAGATGTGGCGCAGCAGTAAAAATGATTCCTGCGCAGGCAAGTCCCACCAGAGTTGGTTTTTCTGACCGAGCACGAGGGCGAAAAGACGGCGGTAGGCATTCTCACGCTTGGTGGGATCGAAACCGGCCACTCGGGCGGTGCCGCTCGTGGGATAGATGAGACCCGAAAGCATCTTGAGCGTGGTGGTCTTGCCTGCACCATTGGGACCGAGAAATCCGACGAACTCGCCCTCGGCGATGTCGAAACTGATGTCGCGTGCGGCGGCGGTTTCTTCGAACTCTCGCTTGAAGAGGCCTTTGATGCCGCCCCAGAAGCCGGGCTGCTTTTTGTAAGTGCGGAATACGCGGGTGAGATTGCGAACTTCGATCATTGAGAGACGGGGCGAAAATAATGAATCCCAAAGCTCCGCATACGCAAAGGGGATTATTCCTAAAACAAAAAACCCGGTCGCAAGGACCGGGTTTTGAACTGAAAGGATGGAGGTTATTTTACGGGAGCCACAGTGGGTGCGGGCAACGCCGCAGCAATCCGGTCGAGATCGGCGGCCAGCTTATCGAGGCTGGCCGAAGTGGCGACCGCCTTGCTGTTCACCGAGGCAATCGGTTTTTTCACAGCGGCAATACCCGCCGGAGTGAGGTCGAGGGCGAGCGCCTTGCGGATGTCACTTAAGACCGAGGTTACGTCGGTGAGATCGGCACGCGCGGCGAGCAGCGGAGTGATCATCGCATTGTAAGACATCTGCAAGGTGGTCCGGCGCTGTTCGGCAATGGCGCGGATTTCGGCGTCGTTGATGGACTTCGCTTCTTCGTCCCACTTCGCGAAGAGCGTATTGCCGCTGTTCCGGACATCGGCCGAATCCAGAAGGGTTTTCTTGGAGAATTTTTGAAATGCGTCCAGCTCGGTGGCGAACGCGCCGTAGCTGTCCTGCGCGTCCGGAGTGGTCGCAACGCGGTTAAGGGCGTCAGTCGTGCGGTTGAGCGCGAGACGGGTTGATTTTACGCTGTCACGAAGCTGGAGCAGATTAATCGCCTTACCACCAATGGGATTGCTGGCGTCGTGGGTGGACGAATGGCGAGGGAACGACGAGCAGCCGTTGAGTGACAACGCGAGTAGACCGGCAGAAAAGGACAGGGCGAACAGTGACGTGCGATTTTTCATGTGGGGCGGGGTTAAACAGCAACAGACCGCCCCTATTGTCAGATCGCGCCGCCATTTGTTCCCAACATCGTATAGTCCAGCACGGTGTGGCTGATCAGGCCGTTCTCGATCGCCGCCCGGTCGGTCATCACACCTGCGGGTGTAACGTCGTCGCCGAGTTTAAAGATAAACCGGTGGGTGCCGTCGTCATCGGCCGGCCCAAAAAGACCGGGCACGATGACTCGGGCCGGCACGGTTCGCCGAACCTCGGCGTCGGGCCGGCAAGGGTAGGGGAAATTGACATTGTGCACAATAAAGCCGCGAGGAGGAGTGCCCTCGACCAGACCGGCCGTGAGCACGGCGGCGCGGGCGGCGGAGGTGTCGAGTGTGAGTTTCAACTCGGGATCGGCACGGTGGCCGGAAGCACGGTAGGCCTCGAATTGTTGGGCGGTGAGATCCTGCGAAAAAGCGATGGCGGGCAGACCGTGCACGGCACCTTCCCACGCGCCCGCGATGGTGCCGCTGGCCAGGATAAAGCCGAGGGAGGCGTTGCGCCCGATGTTGATTCCCGAGACGACCGCGTCGATTTGCACATCACGCGACAACAGATGGGCGAGGGCGATGCTGACGCAGTCGCTGGGAGTTCCATCGATGGTCCAGGCCGGGCAGCCAAAATTCCGGGGGGCAATCGCTGCGGCGACGGGACGCAGGCGGGATTTAGCGCAGCCGATCCAGCTCTGTTCGGTCTTTGGAGCGGCGATGAACAAGTCATGGCCGGCCAGGCGGAGCGCATGGACGAGTGCATGCAGGAACGGGCTGTCGATGCCGTCGTCGTTGGTGAGGAGAAGGCGCATAAGTCTGCTAACGCACGCCCCGCATTCGCGTGAAGCAATCTCATTCCCCGCAGGCAGACGCAGAATATGCGCAAACTATGACCAATACATGCGCAGGTGTGGACAAAATGCGGTGAGAAACGCGGTGCATTACCCCCTAAACTCAATGCCGACAGGCTAGGAATACCACAAAACCATCCTTCTACATCACTCCCCCAATATGAAACCAATCATCTTCAACAACACGGTGCTGCGTGATGGGCATCAGTCGCTTGCCGCGACGCGTATGACCACAGCCCAGATGTTGCCCGTGGCGGGCTTGCTCGACGCGCAGGGCTTCGGTGCCTTGGAGACTTGGGGCGGTGCCACCATCGACTCGTGCCTGCGCTTCCTGAACGAAAACCCATTCGATCGCCTCGACAAACTGAAGGCGGCCGCTCCGAAAACGCCGCACATGATGCTGCTGCGGGGACAGAACATCGTGCAATACACGAGCTTTCCCGACGACGTGGTCGAGGCGTTCGTTAACTGCTCGGCGAAGCACGGCATGGATATTTTCCGTATTTTCGACGCGCTTAACGACGCACGGAATCTGCGCACCGCCATCCGCACGGTGAAGGCCGCCGGTAAACATGCGCAGGGTGCCATCTGCTACACGACGAGTCCGGTGCACACGCCCGAGAAACTTGCGGCGCTCGCCGATGAACTCGTGGCGATGGAGTGCGACTCGATTTGCATCAAGGACATGGCCGGTCTGCTCAGCCCGCGCATCACTTACGACTTGGTGAAAGCGATCAAATCGCGGCACTCGCTGCCGGTGATCGTGCACAGCCATGACACCGCCGGACTGGCGCTTGCCTCGTATATGGCGGCCATCGAAGCGGGGGCCGATGCGATCGACACGTCGATCACGCCCTTCGCCAACGGCACCGGCCAGCCCGATACCGTGCGCATGCAAGCCGCACTGGAAGGCAATCCCCGTGCGCCGCACTACGACCCGAAGGCACTCTTCGAACTTCGGAAATATTTCGAGGGCGTCGCCGGTGAACTGACGAAGTTCATGAGCTCGGCCAACGAACGCGTGGACAGCGACGCGCTGTGCTACCAAGTGCCCGGCGGCATGCTGAGCAACTTCCGCACACAGCTCGTGGACATGAAAATGTCCGACCGTTTCAACGATGTGATGGCCGAGGTGCCGGTGGTGCGCGAAGCGCTCGGCTGGATTCCGCTGGTCACGCCGACCTCACAGATCGTCGGCACGCAGGCGATGCTGAACGTGAAGTTTGGCCGCTGGAAGAATCTCGCGCAGTCCACGATCGACATCGCCCTGGGTAAATTCGGCCGTCCTCCGGGACCGTTGAACCCCGAGTTGCTCGCGCTCGCCCGCAAACAATCGGGCCAGGAACCCGTGCTTGGACGCCCCGCTGATCTGCTCGCACCGCGCATGCCCAAGCTGCGCGAAGAACTGGCCGCCAAGGGCCTGCCGGTATCCGACGAAAACGCGGTGCTCTTCGCGATGTTCCCTCGCGAAACCGAGGCTTTCTATCACCCGAAGCCCGCCGCTGCTGCTGCGGCTACGCCGGCACCTGCCGCTCCGGTCGCTCCGGCTCCAGTCGCTCCGGCCGCCACCACCACTCCTGCTGTCGGACGAATCTCCCGCTACGCGCTGACCGTCGGCCAGCGTCGTTATGAGACCTCAGTCGAAGTCCTGAATTAATTTCCTCCATGAATACACCCACGACCGCTCCGTCACTTTTCGCCGAATTTCCGGCGGCCACCCCGGCCGACTGGCGCAAAGCTGCGGAAGAGTTTCTCGCCGGCGCCCCGTTCGAGAAAAAACTGATCACCCGCACGCCTGAAGGCATCGACCTTCAGCCGATTTATACACAGGAGGACACCGCCAAGCTCGCCGAGACCTGGCCGGGACTCGCCCCCTATGTGCGCGGCAGCGATGCGCTCGGCAGCCGGTCGCATGGCTGGTATCTTTGTCAGGAACCCGGCGACACCGATCCGGTGGCGTTCAACAAATCCCTGATCCATGACCTGCAGCGCGGCCAGAATGCCGTCAGTCTGCCGCTGGCGATGGCCAAAAATGCCGCGGTTGCCGTGGGCGGCGTGGACCTGAAAGCCGTTCCGCTGTTTGCACGCGCCGGGGTTGATGCCCTGGCCGTTACCAACTCCCTGATCGCCCTGCTGAAAAAACAGGGCAAACCCGCGACCGACCTTCACGGTGCAGTGCTCGCCGATCCGCTCGGTGAACTCGCGACTGCCGGTGCCATCCCTGGCGGACTCGCCAAAGCCTACGACGACATGGCGCAACTGACGCGCCAAGTGAAGGCCGACGGACTGGCCTTGCGCACCCTCGGGGTGAACGCCGGAACCTGGGCCGAGGCCGGAGCGAATGCCGTGCAGGAACTCGCTTTCGGTCTGGCGACCGGCGTCGAGTATTTGCGCGAACTGGACAAGCGCGGCCTCGGAGCCGACGAAGCCGGTCCGCGTTTCCTCTTCACCTACGCGCTGGGCTCAAACCTGTTTATGGAGATCGCGAAGCTCCGCGCCGCCCGCTTGGTATGGGCGCGCGCTGTGGGAGCCGCCGGTGGCGAGTCCGACGCACAACGCCTCGTCTGCCACGGTCGGACCACACGCTGGAACAAGACCGTGCTTGATCCGCACGTAAATCTGCTGCGCACCACCACCGAGGCATTCGCCGGCATCGTCGGCGGTTGCGCCGGGTTGCAAGTGGACGCCTTCGACGAGTGCATCCGCACGCCCGACGACCTCTCGCGCCGTCTGGCCCGCAACATCCAGATCATCCTCGCCGAAGAGTGCCAGCTCGGCCGCGTGGTCGATCCGGCCGGTGGCTCTTGGTATGTCGAGACGCTCACCCGTCAACTCGCCGAGAAAGCCTGGGCGCTGTTCCAGGACATTGAGAGCAAGGGCGGCATGGCCGCCGCATTGAGCGAAGGTTATCCGCAACAGCTGGTCGAAAAATGCGCCGCTGATCGTCTCGCCGCCACCGCCGGTCGTCGCGATGCGATTATCGGAACCAATCTTTATCCCAACCTTAAGGAGAAGCTGCCGGTGATCAAAACGGTGGTCGCGCCGAAGCTCGATTCCACATCGAGCATCAAACGCATCGTGCCGCGTCGCCGTTCCGAGGCATTCGAAGCGCTGCGCCGTCGCAGCGAAGCGAAACTCACCGAGTCGGGTTCACGCCCGAAGGTGTTCCTCGCCGGTTTTGGACCGCGCAAGCAATTCGCCGCACGCTCCGATTTCTCGGCCGGCTTCTTCGCCGCAGGCGGATTTGAATCCGTTTCCGGCAAGGGTTTCGAAACACCCGAAGCCGCCGTCAAGGCCGCGCTCGAATCCGGGGCTCCGGTGGTCGTGCTTTGCTCGACCGACGAGACCTACCCGACACTCGTGCCACCTTGCGCACAACTCCTGAAGGCCGCCGCCAAGGCTCCTATCGTGGTTGTGGCCGGCATGCCCGCGACTCCCGAACTCCAGCAACAATTCAAAGCCGCCGGGGTGGATGAGTTCATCCACGTCCGTGCCAACTGCGAGAAAGTGCTCGCCGGCTTCCTCACCCAGATCGGCCTCTGATTCAAAAAACACCCGCCATGAGCTTTCCCGATTATACAAAACTCTCCCTCGAATCAGCCGCCGCCGGCACCGCCGCCGACTGGAAGGCCGCCGCGCAGGCGTCCGACCCTTCGCCCGAAGCATTGGCCGACTGGCAGACCATCGAGCAGATTCCCGTAAAACCCGTCTACGGTCCCGCCGACCTGCGCGAAGTAAGCCACCTCGGCTACACCGCAGGCATCGCTCCGTATCTCCGCGGACCTTACGCGACTATGTATGTGCTCAAGCCCTGGACCATCCGCCAATACGCGGGTTTCTCCACCGCCACCGAGTCCAACGCCTTCTACAAGCGCAACCTTGCCGCCGGCCAGATGGGTCTTTCCGTGGCGTTCGATCTCGCGACGCACCGCGGTTATGACAGCGACCACCCTCGCGTGGTCGGCGACGTGGGCAAGGCCGGTGTCGCCATCGACTCCGTGCTCGACATGCACGCCCTGTTCGCGGGAATCCCGCTCGATCGTATCAGCGTTTCCATGACGATGAACGGCGCAGTGCTGCCCGTGCTCGCCTTCTACATCGCCGCCGCCCTCGAAAACGGCGTTAAATTGGAGCAGCTCGCAGGCACGATCCAGAACGACATTCTCAAGGAATACATGGTGCGGAATACCTACATCTATCCGCCCATTCCTTCGATGAAGATCATCGCCGACATCTTCGAGTTCACCTCGCAGAAGATGCCGAAGTTCAACTCCATCTCGATCTCCGGCTACCACATGCAGGAAGCGGGTGCCACCGCCGACCTGGAGTTGGCCTACACGCTGGCCGACGGTCTCGAATACCTGCGCACCGGCATCAAGGCCGGCATCGATATCGACGCCTTCGCGCCGCGCCTCTCGTTCTTCTGGGCTCAGGGCAAGAACCTGTTCATGGAGGTCGCCAAGATGCGCGCCGGTCGTCTGCTCTGGTCGAAGCTCGTCAAGGATTTCAATCCCAAGAACCCGAAGTCCATGGCGCTGCGCACTCACTCGCAGACCTCGGGCTGGTCGCTCACCGAACAGGATCCGTTCAACAACGTTGCGCGCACCTGTATCGAGGCCATGGCCGCCACGCTCGGGCACACCCAGAGCTTGCACACCAACTCGCTCGACGAAGCCATCGCGTTGCCCACCGATTTCTCGGCCCGCATCGCGCGCAACACGCAGCTCTTCCTGCAGGCCGAAACCGGCATTTGCAGCGTCGTCGATCCGTGGGGTGGCAGTTACTACGTTGAGAAACTCACGCACGATCTCGTTGAAAAGGCTTGGGCCCATATCGAAGAGGTCGAGAAGCTCGGCGGCATGGCCAAGGCCATCGAAACCGGCTTGCCGAAACTCCGCATCGAAGAGGCCGCCGCCCGTCGCCAGGCCATGATCGATTCCGGTCAGGAGACCATCGTTGGTGTGAACAAACACCGTCTCGAACAGGAAGCTCCGATGGAGATCCTCGAGGTGGACAACACAGCCGTGCGTCTTTCCCAGATCAAGCAGCTCAACGAGCTCCGGGCCGCCCGCGATACCGTCAAGGTCCAGGCTTGTCTCGCCGCGATCACCGCCGCCGCCAAGTCAGGCGAAGGCAACCTGCTCGCACTCAGCATCGAGGCTGCGCAGGCCCGCGCCACGCTCGGTGAAATTTCCGACGCACTTGAGGTCGTTTACGGCCGCTACAAAGCGCAGATCCGCACCGTTTCGGGCGTTTACAACCATGCTTACTCCAGCGGCCAGTCCGAGGTGACCCGCGTCCGCGAGATGGCCGATGCCTTTGCCGCCCGCGAGGGTCGCCGTCCGCGTATCCTGATCGCCAAGCTGGGTCAGGACGGTCACGACCGCGGAGCCAAGGTGGTCGCCACCGCGATGGCCGACATGGGCTTCGACGTCGACATCGGCGCGCTGTTCCAGACGCCCGAAGAGGCCGCTCGCGATGCCGTCGAAAACGACGTGCACGTGGTAGCCATGAGCTCGCTGGCCGGCGGTCACAAGACGCTCCTGCCGCAGCTCGTCTCCGAGCTAAAGAAACACGGACGCGACGACATCCTCGTCGTGGTCGGCGGAGTTATTCCCGCGCAGGACTACGCGTTCCTCTACGAAAACGGTGCCACTGCGGTTTTCGGCCCCGGCACGCCTGTGCCGCGTTCCGCCATCCTGGTGTTGGAAAAACTCAATGCTCTCACTGCGGCGTGATCGAACCGCACGGAGAGATCGTTGCCGCTGTGAACCCAGAGCCCTCCCTACCCGATTGGGTGCCGGCCGACGCGGGCAGTGAATACAACACTCGCGTCGTAGCCGGGCAGGCCGCACCAGCACCGGAGAATCGTCCGCGCCGCAAACGTGCAGTCGAGACATCCGAGGCACTGGCCTCCGCCATTCGTGGCGGGGACCGCGGTGCCTTGGCTCGTGGCATCACACTCATTGAAAGTCGTGCGCCGGCCCATCGCGCCGCCGCCGATGACCTGTTGCGGTTGCTCACGCCGCTGGCCGGAGGGGCCATTCGCGTGGGTATCACCGGCGTGCCGGGCGCAGGCAAGAGCACGTTTATCGACGCACTGGGCGTGAAGCTTTGCGATGCCGGCAACCGGCTCGCCGTGTTGTCGGTTGACCCCAGCAGTCCCGTCACGCACGGCAGTATTTTGGGTGACAAGACTCGCATGGAGACCTTGTCACGGAAATCCAATGTGTTCATCCGCCCGTCACCCAGCAGCTGTGAACTCGGCGGAGTCGCGCGGCGAACCCGTGAGACGATCGTCTTGTGCGAAGCAGCCGGTTTCGCCGTGGTGCTGGTCGAAACGGTCGGAGTAGGGCAGAGCGAAGTGCTCGTGCGCGGCATGGTGGATTGTTTTCTGGTGCTGTTGCTCGCGGGAGCCGGTGATGAGTTGCAAGGCATCAAAAAAGGCATCCTTGAGCTTGCCGACATCTTGACCGTGAACAAAGCCGACGGTGACAACCGCCAGCGTGCGGAGTCGGCACGGCGCGAGTTTAGCCGCGCGCTTCACTACCTGGCCGCCCCCGCCGGTTTATGGCAGCCACCCGTGCTCACATGCTCGGCAGTATCCGGTGAAGGAATCGCCGAAGTGTGGGCGACCGTTGAGAAGTTTTTCGAACAAGGACGCGTCTCCGGCGAGTATTCTTTCCGCCGTCAACAACAGGCGCAGACGTGGCTCGATTCGCTCGTGACCGAGGGATTGCTCGAAGCCTACACACGCCGCTGCGGACACACGCCGTTGCTGGCGGAAATCGAAGCGCAAGTGCGCGCCGGTTTATTGCCGGCACCCGCCGGCGCGCGCCGTCTTTTGGACGCGGCCGGCTTCGGCCCATGAGAAAAAACCGTGCATGCGCATAACTGGCCAAGATTCGCGCAGTCTCTTGCGTGAGATCAGCCTAAAATACTTACAACCCGAAACCCATCTAACCATGATTCAATTCATTGACCATCTAGGCATCGCGGTCCGCTCTCTCGACGAGGCGATCCCTTATTATGAACAGACGCTTGGTCTGACCTGCCTCGGCCGCGAGGAAGTCGCGTCACAGCGGGTGCGCACCGCATTCTTCGATGTCGGCGGCGTCCACCTGGAGCTGCTGGAGCCGACCTCGCCGGAAAGCCCGATCGCCAAGTTCATCGCCGACCGTGGCGAGGGTATTCACCACATCGCATTCCGTTCCGACAACATCGTCGGCCAGCTCAAGCAGGCAACCGACACCGGAGTGCGCCTGATCCATGCGGAACCCATCGAGGGTGCCGCCGGAAAACTCGTCGCATTTCTGCATCCCAAGTCCACGCGCGGCGTTCTCACCGAATTCTGCGCAGTTAAACCGGGCGCCGTAGCCGCCCACTAAAAGAGACCGAGAAAAATCGCCATGGCCATCGCACCCGCACTGCTTACCCAACTCGCCGAAAAGCGCCGCATCGCTCTTGAGGCGGGAGGCACCGACAAACTCGAGGCCCGCCGGGCCAAGGGGCTCATGAATGCCCGCGAGCGTCTTCTGGCGCTCTTCGACCCCCATACGTTCATGGAGTGGGGCATGCACACCGATCATGACTGTCATGATTTCGGTCTGGAGGATAAGTCCTTCCCCGGAGACGGCGTTGTCACGGGCGTTGGCTACATCAACGGCCGTCCGGTCGCCGCGTTCAGCCAGGACTTCACCGTGGGCGGTGGTGCCCTCGGCCGCATTCACGCCAAGAAAATCTGCGACCTGATGGACTACGCCCAACAGTCGGGCATGCCGGTTCTCGGCATCAACGACTCGGGTGGCGCCCGTATTCAGGAAGGTGACGATTCACTCTCCGGCTACGGTCAGGTGTTTTTCCGCAACGTGCTTCTTTCCGGCGTGGTGCCGCAAGTTTCGATCATCGCCGGCCCGTGCGCCGGCGGCGCGGCTTATTCGCCCGCGTTGACCGACTTCATCATCATGACGAAGAAAAACGCCCAGATGTTTATCTGCGGCCCCGAGGTCATCAAAGCCGCGACCGGCGAGGTTGTGACGATGGACCAGGTCGGCAGCGCCATGGCGCATGCCTCCGTGAGCGGTAACATTCATTTCGTCGCCGACGACGAAACCCACGCGCTCGAAATCGCCAAGAAACTCTTCTCGTTCCTTCCGTCCAACAACGTCATGGATCCCCCGCACCGTCCGACCCCGTCGCTGGTGCTCGATTCCGATCCCGGCATGAACGAACTCGTCCCGGCGGATTCCAAAGCGGGATTCGACGTGAAGAAAGTCATCGCCCGCCTCGTGGACGGCGGCGATTTTCTCGAAGTTCACCAGGAGTGGGCCAAGAACATCGTGGTCGGTTTCGCCCGCATTGAAGGCATCGTGGTCGGCATCATCGCCAACCAGCCGATGGTCAAGGCCGGCACGCTCGACATCGATTCGTCCGACAAGGGCGCCCGCTTCATCCGTTTCTGCAACGTCTTCAACATCCCGGTCGTCACCCTCGTGGACATCCCCGGCTTCATGCCCGGTGCGGCCCAGGAACGTGGCGGTATCATCCGTCACGGCGCGAAGATGCTCTTCGCCTATGCTTCGGCCACGGTTCCGAAGATCACGATCATCATGCGCAAGGCCTACGGCGGTGCCTATCTCGCCATGTGCTCAAGCGACATGGGTGCCGACCTCGTTTACGCCTGGCCCTGCGCCGAGATCGCGGTCATGGGTGCCGATGGTGCGGCCAAGGTTCTCTTCAAGCGCGAGATTGCCGCCGCCGAAAATCCCAAGGCCAAGGAGAAAGAACTCGCCGCCGAGTATCGCGAGAAATTCGCCTCGCCCTATACTGCGGCGCGCAAGGGCATGATCACCGATGTGATCGAGCCTGCACAGACACGCAGCATCGTTGCACTGGGCCTGAGAAACACCCTGTCGAAGCGCGAGACCCGTCCGCCTAAGAAGCACGGCAACATCCCGCTCTGATCCAGTCGCAGAACCCGAGCCATGTCATTCCTCCTGCTTACTCCTCTTGCCCAGACCGCGCCGGTCGCTGTCGAAGCCGGTCACCCGCTCTTCGGAAGCGTGTGGCTGGCGCTGCTCGCCGTGTGCGGAGGCATCGCGGTGTTTCTGGTGCTGGTGGCCCTTCTGGGGCGCTGGCTCGCCGCAACCCATCCGGCCCCGCCGCTGCGTCCAGCCAAGGCCGTGGTTCCGGCAGCCGCAGCCGCGACACCCGGAGTCACCACCGCGATCATTGCAGCAGCGATCGCCGCCGAGCTCGGAGACACGGCCAAGGTCACCGCCGTCCGGCTCGTGGCGTCACCCGCCATTCCATCCGTTGAGATGCTCATGCAGCAGTGGTCCATGGAGGGCCGCCGCCAAATCTATTCCTCCCACAAAGTCCGCTGATAAAAATCTACCGTTATGAAAAAGCTACGTGTTACCGTTGAAGGTAAAGTTTACGAGGTGTTGGTCGAAGTGCTCGAAGAAGGCACGCTGACCGCCGCCCCCCGCGCCGCCGCCCCCGTGGCTGCCGCCGCCCCGGCTGCCGCTCCGGCCGCCGCCGCTCCGGCCGCAGTATCCGCACCTGCACCTCGTGCAGCCGCCGCTCCCGCCGGAGCCGGCGACATTACCTGCCCCTTGTCTGGCAAACTCGTCTCCATCGACGTGACCATCGGCCAGACGGTCGATGACAGCACCCAGGTCGCCACCATTGAAGCGATGAAGATGAACACCTACATCTTCGCTCCCAAGGCGGGTAAAATCACCGAGATCCTCGCCACCCCTGGTGACGGTATCGAGGAAGGTGCCGTGCTAATCCGCATGGCCTGAGCCAGCCCCCGTTCTTACCCGCGCCGGATGCTCATGTCCGGCGCGGTAACTTTACTCCCGTGAAAAACGCCATCGTTCTCGCCCTTACCGTCTACGGCATTGCCGCAGTCATCTCCATGTTCGTGGCGGTGATCATCAAAGTCCTTTTCCTCACCGTGCGTCGTCTCTCACGCTGAGCATCTCCCCTTTTCGGCAGCATCATGCACTCCATTAACTTTCTGGATCTGTTTCAGGGCATCACCACCCTCATCTCATCTCCGCCGACCATCCTGTTTGGTCGTCTCGGCCTGATGCTGTTGGGCATGGTGCTGCTCTACTTGGGCAAGAAAGGTGTGCTCGAGCCGTTGCTCATGATCCCCATGGGCCTGGGCATGATCGCGATTAACGCCGGCGTGCTCTTTCTTGATCCCACTACGGCGGGTCATATCGTGAACGGGACGGCGACCAATGCCGATACTCCGCAACTGCTCGCACAGGCCGCCGCCGGACACATGCCCGGCACGCTCTTCATGTCTCCGCTGGTCGAGAAAACCGACAGCCTCATGTATCTCATGCAGGTGGATTTTCTGCAGCCGGTCTACACCTTCGCTTTTAGCAACGGTCTTATTGCGTGCTTCGTCTTCATGGGCATCGGCGTATTGCTCGACGTCGGTTTCGTGATTGCCCGTCCGTTTCTCAGCATGTTCCTCGCACTGAGCGCCGAGCTCGGCACCGTGGTCACATTCCCCATCGCGATCGCACTCGGGCTGAATCCCGGCGAAGCGGCCTCCATCGCCATGGTCGGTGGTGCCGACGGCCCCATGGTGCTCTTCACATCGCTCACGCTGGCCAAGAACCTCTTCGTGCCGATCACGGTGGTCGCCTACCTTTACCTGGGCCTGACCTATGGCGGATACCCGTATTTGATCCGTCTCCTCGTGCCGGCCAAGCTCCGCGGTTTGAAAATGCCCGCGCGTCCGTTGGTCAAGGTGACCTCGGATGAGAAGCTCGCTTTCTCGGTCGTAGGCTGCGCGGTGCTGTGCTTGCTCTTCCCCTCGGCTGCTCCGCTGTTCCTGTCGCTCTTCGTCGGTGTCGCGGTGCGTGAATCCGGCCTGAAGTATTTTATCGCCGTCATCGACGGACCGATCCTCTACGGAGCGACGATGTTCCTCGGACTGTTGCTTGGGGTGCTTTGCGAGGCCTCGACCATTCTCGACCCCAAGGTGCTTCTCCTGCTCATTCTTGGCATCATCGCGCTGCTGCTCTCTGCGGTCGGCGGACTACTCGGCGGCTATGCGGCCTACTTTTTCAGCGGTCGTAAAATCAACCCCGTGATCGGTATCGCCGGTGTGAGTTGCGTGCCCAGCACCGCCAAGGTTGCGCAGAAGGAAGTCTCCAAGGTTTCACCGGATTCGATCATCCTGCCCGAGGCGCTCGGTGCCAATATCTGCGGCGTGATCACCTCGGCTATTTTCACCGGTATCTACATCACCCTCATTCCCCTGATCGGCAAATGACCCCCGCCATCAAAGCATCCGCCCGCTACTGGCTCGCAGGTATTGCTTTGGCCATCGCCGGCGTGGCCATCAGCCGGCTGCTGGCCCCGGAATTTCAAGCTCGCAGCCATGCGACCATCGCTTTGATCGGACAACTGCTCGCCTTGAGCGGCCTCTGGGTGATCATTATGGGAATTCGCCGTCGCCTGCGCAGTCAGGCCGTCGAACCGCCCACGATCACCGAATAACCCACATCTCTCATGACCACGCATCCAACCGATTCCATTTCGAGTGATCCGTTGCTCACCGAAGCGCTCATTGCCGCCACTGTGCACTGCGCGTTTCAAGGCAAGGCCAGCATTATGTCCGTCGTGCCCGTGGAGGTGGGAGCGTTGCACGCCATCCTTACAGCAGCGGTGCATGCCCAGTATGACGGTCGGGCGCGCATTGTGACCTTCGAGGGCACGCACCAGGACCGGGAGTGGGCTCGCGAAGGCCGCCGCGACATCTTCAGCTCGCATCGCGTCCGTTAAACACGGCGCGCCAGAGCCGCCAGCCATGATCACCACCGCCCCCTCCGTTAACGCGTCACCGCTCCAAAACGTAGGCGGATGGACGATTTCTCACCACGCCTGCATTCCATCAACCCAGTCACTGGCCCGGGACCTGCCAGCCTGGTCGGCGGTATGGGCTGACGAGCAGACGGCGGGGCGGGGACAGGCGGAACGGAGTTTTGTGTCTGATACAGGCGGCCTCTACGTCACGGCGGTCCTGCCGTATAGTGGAGACGCACTCGCATCGAAAGGCTTTGCCCTTGCGGTCGGCTGGGCGGTGTGCACGGAGCTGTGCCGGGTCGGCATAAAAGGACTGCGACTGCGCTGGCCGAATGATCTGATGGTCGGCTCTGAAAAGGTCGGCGGCATCCTGGTCGATCAAGGCGGCGCGCACACACTCCTCGTCGGCATCGGGCTGAATATCACCAATCAGCCGTGGGATGCCGACCCTGCGCTCAATGGAATCGCCGGTCGTCTGGCGGACTCGTTTCACGGTCGTAATCTGCCGGAAAAAGACGAATGGCTCTCGTTACTGCTCCGCGCCGTTCGCTTGGCGAACGATGTTTTCGGACACCTGCACCTGCCGGGTTTGGTGGACATGCTTGATCGCTGCTGGGACGGCGAGCGTGACGTCTCACTGTCCCCGGTGCGCGGCATCGCGCTCCCCGCGACGTGCGGCCGGTTCCTTGGCATCGACTCCCATGGTGCGGTTCGACTGCGCACTGCGCCCGGAGTGGAGACGCGCATTCCTGCGCATCACATTCAGCGCTTGCGTGAGGTGTGAGTGAGATAGCGGTTGCGGTCCGCGTGAATCGGCGTCTTTTGGCGGTTTTATGAAACTGCATGTCCTCCCGGCCGGGCCGATTCAAACCAATGCTTTCCTGCTGACCGACGCCGCGCGCGGAGAAGCGGTCTTGATTGATGCGCCCGGTGGCATCTGGGCTTTGGTCGAACCGATTCTGGTCCGCGAAAAATGCCGCCTGACCGAGCTCTGGCTCACCCACGGGCATTGGGATCATACGCAGGATGCCGCCAAGGTGGTGCGCGCAAGCGGGGCCAAGGTTCGCGGACACCTTGCCGACAAACATTTTTTTGAAACGCCTGAGATCATGTCGGCGTTTTTGAGCAGTCGCATCACGCTGGAACCCGTGACGGTGGATCATTGGGTCGGGCAGGGGGGCCGGTTTGAGGCGCTCGGACGCTCGGTGGAGGTGCGGCACGTGCCGGGTCACTGTCCGGGCAACGTGTTGTTTTATTTTGAAAAACAAGGAGCCGCCTTTGTTGGTGATGCGTTGTTTGCCGGCAGTGTGGGACGCACCGACCTGCCGGGCGGCAGTCGCGATGTGCTGGTGAAAGCGATCCGCGAGCAGATTTACAACATGCCTGATGACACGGCCGTCTATCCGGGACATGGACCGGCGACGACGGTAGGCGCGGAGAAGCAAGGCAACCCGTATGTGCGCGGGTGAGCTTTTCGCATTTGTCATTTCGACGGGCACCGCGATGACTGAACGCCTGTGACGACCAATCTGTTCCAAGATGAGATTTTGATGCGCCGTGCGATTGCGCTGGCGCGGCAGGCATGGGGACTGACGCACCCGAATCCGCTGGTGGGCGCGGTGATCGTCGAAGACGGCGCAGTCGTCGCCGAGGGATTCCATGCGCAAGATGGCGGTCCGCACGCCGAACGTGTTGCGCTCGCTGCGCTTGGACGCGCGCCAAAACCCGAAGCGACTCTCTATGTGACGCTGGAACCGTGCTCGACGCACGGCCGCACCGGTGCGTGTTGCGATGCGATTATCGCGGCCGGCATCCGGCGAGTGGTGGTCGGCGCGACCGATCCGAATCCGGCGCATGCGGGACGCGGTTTTGAGGTTTTAAAGGCGGCGGGCGTCGAAGTCATCAGTGGTGTGCTGGCGCACGAATGCGCGGACCTGAACCTGATTTTTAACCACTGGATCGCGACCGGCGGCCCTTTGATCGCCGCCAAGGTGGCCATTACGTTGGACGGAAAAATCGCTTGCCGGACCGGCGAATCCCGCTGGATCACCGGCGAGGCGGCCCGGGCGGATGTGCACACCTGGCGCCGGTATTTCCCGGGCATCGCCGCCGGAGCGATGACGATCCTGCGCGACAACCCGAAGCTCACCGCCCGCACGGCAGACGGTGAAATCTGGTGCCCGCTGCGATTCGTATTCGATGGGTTGCTACGCACGGTGAGCGATGCGCACCTGCCGCAGGTTTTTACCGACGAACATCGTGAACGCACGGTGGTCGTGACGACACCGCACGGCGGCATGGGTTATGTGCGAAAACTGCGCGGCATGGGCGTGCAGGTGTGGGTGCTGGACACGCCGAATCAACGGGTGAGTTTCGCGGACTTCCGTCAGCGTTGCGCCGAGGAAAAGGTGACGGGGGTGTATTTCGAAGGTGGCGCGCAATTGATCAGCGAGGTCATGCGCGCACGTCAGCTCGACTACCTGTTTGCCTACCGAGCTCCGATTTTGTTCGCCGACGAAAAGGCGAAATCGATGTTCACCGGGCTGCGTCCGGAGAAGATCGAACAGGCGGTGCGACTGACCGAGGTGCGCAACGAAGTGTTTGGCGATGATTCGCTGATGCGCGGACGTATGGTGTATCCCGAAAAACTTTTGCTGGATGAAACTGTATTTAGCGTCAGGTAACGCCCACAAAGCCGCCGAGATGAACGCGCTTGCTCAGGCGAGCGAACTTTCCGTGGAAGTCGTTTCGGCCAAGGCCGTGGGCGGAATGCCTCCGGTGGTCGAGGACACGGGCACGTTCGAAGGCAACGCGGTGAAGAAGGCGCGTGCCCTGCAAGCCGTTTTACCGCCGGGGTCCTGGGTGCTTTCCGACGATAGCGGCGTGTGCGTGGACGCGCTGGACGGAGCTCCGGGGGTGGAGAGCGCCTACTACGCGGGGCCGCAGAGTGACCCTCAAGCCAATCTACTCAAGCTGGTCGAAGTGATGCGCGGCGTGCCCGCAGGACGACGCGGAGCGCATTTCTATTGTCTGCTGGCACTGCTGGGACCGACGGGGGAGCCGGTGGTTTTTGACGGACGCTGCGACGGTGAATTGCTGGACGAACCACGCGGAGGGGCTGGTTTTGGCTACGACCCGATTTTCAAGCCGGAAGGGCACACGCTCAGTTATGCCGAGCTGGCCGAGGCGGAGAAAAACCGCCTCAGCCATCGTGGCCGCGCCTGGAACCGCCTGGCCGATTGGTTGCGGATGCAACCTGTGGCTACCAATTGAAGGAGGCTTTGGCTGCTTCGTATTCGGCGGCATTCATGTCGGTGAAATCCACTCGGCGGTAAGAGAGAACGCGAGGGGTGCCGGGAGGATAATGGCCGTCGCGGAATAGATTATTGAAACCCCAATTGCGGGCGGGAGGAGAATAGTAGCCACTGCCATGCGGTTCGGTGAAAACACGTGTTTCAAACAAGGCGACCAGAGAACCGCGGATAAATACACTCTTGCCGTCCCAGTTTTCCAAGAAACGGGGCAGGTTGTGCGCACCGCCGCTGCTCATTTTGTTGCCATCCTTGTTGGTGATGGAGACTCCGACCAGAAGCGCGGCGGCCACCTCAATGGAACCGGGGGTCGCAGGCGAACTGGCGGAGGTCGCGGCTGGATTGGGCGAGGAGAGGCTGGTCTCATCATTGAATCCCTCCGAAAGAATCGTCACGGCATCGCCGACGATCGCCGCCGGCACTTCGCCCGTCTCCGGGGTGGTGGGGCTCGAATCACTGGTGACTCCATCTGCATTGAAACTGCCCTTGATATACACGGGGGCGTTGGTTGCGATGGTAAGACCCGGATTGTCTGTGCCGTAGCTGGCGACTTGGCCCTTGCCGTTCACGATACGCACGCTGGTTTGCAGGCTTTGCGGAATGGTCGCCGAGTTGGTGGCACCGGTGATCGAATCTGTCGTGGGGCCGCCTTTGACTTCGACATACACGATACCAGTCCAATCATTTTTATCGAGGTTGCCGATGATGTCGGAAGCGGTGACAGAGACGGTGGCACCAGTGGATATCTTGGCACTACTGGAATCCGCAATGTGGGCGACGGCTTTACGGAGGGCATCCATATCCAGGTCGATCAAGTCGATTTCTTTTTGGCGGTGCTGGTCATACATGCCTGAGGACACCACCTTGCTCGTCGCGGCGGTGGACGACGACGAACTGTAAGTCACCTCAGTCGAGGTGGTGGTGCCTTTGGCGGAGGTCACGGTGGTCGTGGTGGTGATGGGGTATTTGTTCTTGTTGGGGTTGGTAGTGATTTTGCTGCCAGCTTTTTGTGAGGTGGTGGTGGTCGCGTAGGCGTGGTAAGTGACCAAGGTGTTTCCGGCCGGAAGGGTCAGTGTTTTGTTTTTATATTCTCCGGGTGATGTGGGGTTTTTGCTGCGACTGGTGATGGTAATATCTCCAGTAGACGGATCGGCCGTGATATAGATGCCGGCATCGCTCGCATACTTTTGCTGCTCGACCTCAAGCTTCTGACTGTAGTCGGCGGCAGTCGTGTCGGTCGGGTAGTTGGTTGGTTCAATGATCGTCCGGCCCGAGTTCAGGGAGTCGTCGGTGCCGTTACTAGGCGTGGCATCTTCCTTGTATTTGCCGATGGCGACCGGGGTATAGTTGTCCACGCCGTGCGCGACGGTCTGCAGATTGCCGTTCCAGCGCTGGGAGCTGTAATCGCGGAAGTCAGCCCAGTCCGACGCAGCTGTGCCGTTGCCTTGGGTGCTGTCTTTCCAGACACCATCAACTTTTATTGATTTGGGGTTGCCGGATTTGTCAGGAAAATTCACGTCGGCTTTTCGACCGGCGGCGCTGGCTCCATCATTGGAGCCGTCACCGGGCTTGGCCGCATGATAAATACGGCCGGTGGCGCTAACCGTGTCAGTAAAGGTAAGGGCACCGGTCTGCGGATAGAGATAAAGACTGCCGTTGGAGTGAACGGGGCCGGAAATGGTCATGGTAGGCCCGTTGAAGATTTCCAAGTCCATGTTGTAGAAAATCGCATGAGCGAAGAGCGGGGCTCCGCGAATGGAGATGCGCTGGGAGACGTAGGCGGTAATCGCTCCGCCGGTGGTGCCGGCCGGATTGACGGTTGCCTTGGCGATGACGCGAATGTCGCGGCGGAAAACGTGTTTTCCGTTGAGTGGATCATTCTCGTTGTTGGGGTCGGTCGGATTGAAATAATAAGAGGATCCGTTGGCGGGCACGAGTTCCTGCTTTCCGCCGATGAGTTCATTATCGGCCACCTGCACGTCGCTCCCAGTCCAAAAGTCGGAAGGTGGTTTGATGAGTGCGTCGGTGCCGGTGGGCTTAAGGTCCAGGGTGCTGTGGGTCTCCATCTTTTGACGGATCTGGGAGAACCCGTATTCGGCGAGGGCCTCGGCGGCGTTGCGCGCTTCCAGTCGGAGCGCGTGGCGGTAGTTGAGTCGGCGCTCGGTCATGCTCCAGCTCAGGAGACTGCCGATGATGAGCAGCGCCACTGTGGTGAAGAGAACGACACTGAGAATGGTTGATCCGCGTTTGGAGAAGAAGTGCATGGCGATGGGTCTCAGCCGCGAGGCGAGATCGTGAAGTTATAGGTGTTGGTGGCTCGCTCGTAGTGGTTTTGACCGGTGCCGGTGCGGTGGATGATCTCGCACTTCACCATCACGCTCCGGCCGTAGAAATTGTAGAAAAGTTTCTGTGGCTCCGGATCGCTGTTTTTAATTTTAACATTCTTGGATAATTGAATGACCTCTTGGTTGGTCTGGGCGGTCGAGGTATCGGGCAGCAACGACCAGACGGATGCGGTGACGCTCGGACTTAATGTGCGGTCGAACTTACGCACCGGGGCTTCGCCATTGTTTTCGTTGGGATCGCGATAATAGCCGACTATGCGATGGATCTTGGTGCTATCGCCCGGTTCGAGAAAAACCAGAACCAACATATTTCCGGATTCTCCGGCGTAGCGCTTGTAATCGGAGGTGATGCTGTTGGAGGTGACTGAACGTTCGGTGAACGAGGGGTAGATGATGAAGTAGTTGGCATAGGTGGCGTTGTCGGCCATTTCGGCGGTGAACTGCCGCATATCCCGGTTAACCAGAAGTTTTCCCGAATCGTAGTGGTAGATATTGAGGCTTTGGATGAAGAAGGTCAGCAGACCTCCGATGACGAGCCCCATGATCGCCAGAACGGTCATGATCTCCACCAGGGTCATGCCGCGTTCGCGGCAAGTGACACGGAGCGGGAGGGGAAGTGTGAGTCGCGGATTCATGGTCAGTAGGTTGGAACAGCGGAGCGTATGCTGCGAACAGAGCTGCGGTAGATGCGGGAGGTGCTGCCGAGGCCTCCTTGCCATGCGTATTGGATGGTGATCGACCGGACTTGAGTCGCACTGATACCGGTGTTGGTGACATCTTTGACCCACACGCGAATGTTCAGACGGAGGTCGTCCGTGGTAACCGAAGGGGTGCTGTTGATGTCGATGCTCTTGATGTTGTCAGTGACCCCGGCGAGTGCGGTGGAGGCGGTGACTCCGATGGTTGAGAGGTCCGGAATCGTCTTCGCTGTGGAAATGATCAGCGGATCGGTGGTGTCGGCGTTCAGACGCGTGGGGATCTGGGTGGACGTCGCGCCTGAACCGGCAACCACCGCGCCTGTCGAGGTGATGTAAGGCAGGTCGGCAAACTCCATGTTCTTCATCTGTTCGATATAGCCCTGAACGACGGTTATCGCCGCGTTCTGGTAGATGCTGCCCTCGCTCAGTTTTCGCGAATAGATCAGCGACCCAAAAATGGCGATCATGCCGATCGACAGCAGGGTGGAGGAGATCGCGAGTTCGATCAGCGTCATGCCGCGCAACCGGCGCAGGGGGAATCCACGGGCGGAAAGATCACGCGGACGGGTAATGGATGGGTGTATATGCACGAGGTAAGAACGTGCATACATACTACGCTCCGATCGTATCCGGAGGGTAGGGCCGGCGGGTCTTTATTAAGACCCTAGCGACTGGGGCCGTTCGGCCCTGATCCACGTCCCAGCGACTGCGAGTAATAGGCGGCGGCCTGTGCACGCCGCGTCACATGGAGCTTTTCGAAAACCGTGCTGAGGTAATTTTTGACGGTCTTTTCGGCGAGGCCCATCTCGGCGGCGACCTCCTTGTTGGTGCGGCCGCCGGCGATCAAGGAAAGCACGCGCTGTTCTTGGGGCGAGAGGCTGTCTACGATGGGTTTGGATCGTTCGTTTTTCAGCAGGTCCATGACGCGCGCAGTGATCTGCGGATCGAGGATCGAGCGTCCGGCGGCGACATCACGAATGCCCTGAAGCAAGGCGGGGGTGTTGATCTCTTTGAGCAAATAGCCGTGGGCACCCGCACGGATGGCCTCGTCAACGACATCTTGCTCCGAGCTTGAGGTAAGAAAGAGGACGCGCGTATCGATACCCTCCGCGAGCAACCGACGGCACACATCAATGCCGGTGCCGTCGGGCATACGAATATCGAGCAGGACAACATCGGGTTTTTCGCGACGACAAACGGACAATGCCTCGGCCGCAGTGGACGCCAGACCGCAAAGCGTAAGGCCGGCGGCGCCTTGCAGTAGTGTTTGCAGACCGACTCGGACCAACTCGCTGTCGTCGGCGATAACCAATCGGATAGGGGGCAGGGAAGCGGGAGGGTTCATACGGACGGAAGGGCGGGGAACGTTAATACAAGCCGGCAACCTTCGCCGGGCTGGCTTTCCAAGCGGAACTCGGAGTGAAGCGAAGACGCGCGGGCGCGGAAATTAACCAGTCCGTGGCCCTCGCTGGATACAGTGGAGGGATCGAATCCGGCACCGTTGTCCTGCACCATCAGAGCAAGGCGGTCACCGTCTTCATGGAGGCGAATGGTGACTTGGGATGCGTTACCATGGCGCAACGCGTTGCTGACGGCTTCGTGCACAATCTGGAGCAAGTCGGGCAGCTGCGTCGGGGACAAACGGACCTCGGCTCCCTCGTCAATGCGTATGACAAACTCAGTCGTGCGATCACCCTTCAAGTTTTCGACAAGGACGGCCAGGGCGTTGGAGAAGTCATGCCGTGCCGACGGTTGCGATTGAGACAGCGACGAGATGTAGGCGCGGATCTCCCGGATGTTGTCGTTGAGAAGTTGGACCCCGCGTTCGAAAAGCGCATCGGCGGCGGCGGGATCGGCGGCGCGTCTCTGACGCGAGGATTCAAGGGTGAGTCCGGTGGCGTAGAGCGACTGGATAACGCCGTCGTGCAGGTCGCGCCCCAGTCGGATTTTTTCGCCGAGCGCCTGGTTGAGCAGGAGCTGTTGGATGTGGAGATTTTCGTCGGTGCGCTGACGCTCCGCACGTTCATGCCGGAGGGCTTCCTCATGGGCGACGGCAGTTTTGGCGAGATGCTCCACCTGATGCATGTCCTCACGAGAACGGATCCGGGCCGTCGTATCGTGGAACGAGCCCCACCTTGAGCCGCTGGCGACGGCCATAAGAATCAATGAGCCGAAAGATACCGCCACGACCAGCAAGAGGGCTTTCTGCTGATCGGCGTGGTAGGCGTTAAGATCGCTCCGGGTGGGGTAAGCCGCCGTATCAGCAAGGGGCGTGTGCTGCCGGGCATGGGCGCGGTTGCGAACCCACAGCTGGGTAAGCACGGCCGTCGCTCCGACGGCGGTGAGCGTCAGGCAAAAAACGAAAAGTCTGACGGCATTGCCCATGATGTGAAAACCGACCGTGTTCCTGTCGTCCATTCAGGCAACTGCAAACATGAGACGCGGGGGTGGATACGCACAAGGCTCATGGATTGCAGAAACCATCACGGCCGGGCTGATGAAATAAAAAGCCCCAATAACTTTCACAAGTTATTGGGGCTAAAGTGGTGCCAGAGGCCGGGGTTGAACCGGCGACCAAAGGCTTATGAGTCCTCTGCTCTACCACTGAGCTACTCTGGCGGAATCGAAGGGTCGGAGGGAAAATTGCCGGTGGGGAAATGTCAAGAGCCCCGCTGGAGATTCACCCGGGAAGCTGGCGACGGAATCAGGCCTTCTTGGCCGCCGCTTTTTTCGGCCCCGCCTTTTTCTTGGCGCGTTCGATGTTGAGATAGGTTTTGGAGCGCATCTGTTCCTCGTAAAACTCGACCAGGCGCACGCCTTCGCGGGGTTTGACGAGGTCCTTCTTGGTGGCGGCGTCGATCTGGGCCTTCATCTTGCGGCACAACTCTTCCCACTGGTATTGCACACCGTCGATGACATCGGAGACGCGGCTGCCGGCGAGGGCCTCCTCGATGTAGAAGCCGTTGGGCTCGTCGGGTTCGAGGAATACGTGGACCTCGTTGACGCGGCCGAAGAGGTTGTGGAGGTCGCCCATGATGTCCTGATAGGCACCGGTCAGGAACACGCCGAGGTAGTAGGGCTTGTTGTTGAGCGGGTGCAGGGCGAGGTGGTCCTTGGTGTCCTGCAGATCGATGAACGTGTTGATCTTGCCGTCGGAGTCGCAGGTGATGTCCACGAGGATCGCGTTGACCGAGGGTTTCTCGGCGAGGCGGTGGAGCGGCGCGATGGGGAAAAGCTGCTTGAGCGCCCAGTGGTCGAGGAGCGACTGGAAGACGGAAAAGTTGCAGACGTATTGGTCGGCGAGCAGGGCGTTGAGATCGTGAAGTTCCTCGGGAACGTAGCCGGCGTCACGGGTCTCCTTGGCGATCTGTTCGCACACCTGCCAGTAGAGCGACTCGGCGGCGGCGCGGTTTTCGAGGTCGAGGTAGCCGAGATTGAAGAGGTTGAAGGCCTCTTCCTTTTTTTGGATGGCGTCGTGGAAACGTTCGAGTTTGCCGAGCTTGGCCTTGTTTTTGGCGAGGAGTTCGAGGTCGGTGACGACCTTGTGCTTCACCTTCGGGAGATGCTGCTTGCCGAGGGTTTCGCGTTTGTTGATGCGCTCGAAGACCTCGACCACGAGCATGGAGTGGGGGGCGACGACGGCGCGGCCGGACTCGGTGACGATGTCGGGCACGGCGACGTTGGAAGCGACGCAGATGTCGCGGATGTTGGCGACGACGTCACGGGCGTATTCGGCCATCGTGTAGTTCATCGACGACTCGAAATTGGTGCGTGAACCGTCGTAGTCGATGCCCAGGCCACCGCCGCAGTCGAGGTAGCCCATGGGGAAGCCCATCTTCACGAGCTGACAGTAGAAGCGGGTGGCCTCGATCACGGCGTTTTTGATCGTGATGATGTTGGGCACCTGGGAGCCGATGTGGAAGTGCACGAGCTTCACGCATTGGGTGAGCTTGGCGGCGCGGAGCTTTTCGGTGGCGAAAAGGATTTCGGCGGTGTTGAGGCCGAATTTGGCGTTGTCGCCGGTGGAGGAAGACCACTTGCCCTCGCCGCGGGTCTGGAGCTTGGCGCGGAAGCCGATCAAGGGCTTTACGCCGACCTCTTCAGAGATGGCGATGATGTCGTCCACCTCGGCGAGTTGCTCGACGACGATGATGATCTTCTTGCCGATTTTCCGGCCAAGGAGCGCGAGACGGATGTAGTCATGATCCTTGTAGCCGTTGCAAATGATAAGCCGGTTGGAGCCTTCATGCATCGCAAGGGCGATCATCAGTTCGGGCTTGGAACCAGCCTCAAGGCCGTAGCCGTAGTCCTTGCCGGCGGCAACGATCTCGTCGACCACCTCGCGGAGCTGGTTGACCTTGATGGGGAACACGCCGCGGTATTCACCCTTGTAGTCCTCTTCCTTGATGGCCTTGCGAAAACACTCGTTGAGCTGGGTGACGCGGTGGCGGAGAAGATCTTGGAAACGAATGACCAGCGGCGCCTTGAGGCCCATGCCCAGCGCCTCGTTGACCACATCCATGATGCGGATCTCGCGACCATCGGCGAGGGGTTGCACGTTGACGAAGCCGTCGGAGGCGGCACCAAAGTGGCCGGAGCCCCAGCGCTTGAAACCATAGAGTTCTTCGGACTGGGCGACTGACCAAGAGGAGGCGGATTTGCTTTTCAAAAGAGGGAAGGTGACCTGACTGGGTTATGGCTTGCGTTCGTGAAGGTGGAAGCGGTTATGTAGCTGTTTCATTTTTCAAAAACCACAACACGAAATCACAACCATGTCCCTACCCGCAGCCGCTTCGTCCATCCTCGCACAGCAGTCCGCCCCCGGTCCCCAAGGCCTGATGAGTTTCCTGCCGTTTGTGCTGATTTTTGCGGCGATGTATTTTCTGATGATCGCCCCGCAGCGCAAGAAAGCCAAAGCCCACGCGCAGATGCTGGAATCCCTCTCCACGGGCGATGAAGTGATCACCGCCGGGGGCGTTTATGGCGAGATCACCAACAAGAAGGATGACCGCTTTGTGATCCGTATCTCCGAAGGCACCAAGATCGAGGTCGGCAAGGCATTCATCCATGCGCTGGTAAAGAAGGCCTCCTGAAAAATTAACCCCGCCGTAACCTTCACCGGGGCGTATTTCCGCCTATCAGGGATGTTTTCAGGCCGTTCAGTCTAGCGCCCCCGCCTCCGTGTGTTCCTGAAACGCGCGGAGGTTTGCTGCTATTGGCCGCCAAGCCCCGCCCCTTGCTTTCACGGGCCGTGTTGTTTCCCCTCAATTTTTTAAAACCAAATCCACCATGTTGAAACGTAACTTCTGGAAGCTGACGCTCAGTCTGGCCGTAGTGCTGTGGGCTGTGTCGTCACTGATTCCACTCAAGGACCGGCCCTTCACGGGCTTCGCCGAAGAAAAAGCCCAGGCCAAACCAGCCGAGTTCGCCGCCCTCATCAAAGAAGCCTCCGCGCGCGTCGAGTCCAAGCGCTCCACGAGTGTCTTCGTCGCTCTCAAGTCCATCGCCAAAGAGCGCAAGATCGACCTCTCCCAATATTTCCCCCAGTTCCCTCTGGAAGCCTCGTTGGGCAACATCGAAAAGCGCAACAGCATCCTCCTTGATTACCTGTTGGCCAAGTCGAAGGGCAGCCTGCAACTCGGTCTCGACCTGAAGGGTGGCGTTGCTTTCACGCTTGAGGCCACGACTCCTCCCGGCTCTGCCAACATCGGCGAAAACGAGCGCAAGGAAAAGCTCGCCAAGGCCATCGACATCATCGGTGAGCGCATCAACGGCCTCGGCGTGGCCGAGCCGATCATCCGTGCCGTCGGCGACAACCGCATCGAAGTCCAGCTCCCCGGCGTCAACACCAAGGACAATCCCGAGATCGTCTCCAGCGTGCAGAAGCCCGCCCGCCTCGACTTCCGCCTGGTCTATCCCTTCGGCACGCCCGCCACGGTCCAGGAAACGCCGCCCGGTTACGAAATCATGACCCTCGAACAGGAAGTTCGCGGCCAGACCATTTCGGACGAGATCTACGTGAAGCGCCTGCCCGCAATGACGGGTGAAAACGTGTCCGGCTCCTATCCGGTCATGGACGAGTTCGGTCGCTTTAAAATCAACCTTCGCTTCAATTCCAAAGGTGCCAAGAGCTTCGCCGATGTGACCCGCGAGGTCGCCGAGTATTCTCAGCAGCTTCAACAGCAGTCGGGCAACCCCAACGCCCGCGCCCGCCTGGCCATCGTGCTCGACGGCAAACTCTACTCCGCGCCCGGCGTGGAGAAAGAAATCGGCGGCGGTTCCGCCGAGATCTCAGGCAGCTTTACCCAGCGCGAGGCCTTCGAGCTCGCCAACGTGCTCAACAACCCGCTCGACTTGCCCTTGCAGGTTAAAGAGCAATACGAGGTCGGCCCCTCGCTGGCGCAGGACGCCATCGACAGCGGCCTGAGCGCCTCGGTTATCGGCGCCGCGCTCGTCGCCGCCTTCATGATCATGTTCTACACGGTGGGCGGCCTCGTCGCCGTGCTGTCCCTGCTGGTCAACGTCGTCGTGATCTTCGGCGTTATGGCCAGCATCGGTGCCACCATCACGTTGCCCGGGCTCGCCGGTATCGTGCTCACCATCGGTATGGCGGTGGACGCGAACATTCTGATCTTCGAGCGCATGCGCGAAGAGCTGAACTACGGCAAGTCGCTCAAGAGCGCGTTGCACGCCGGCTACGACAAGGCTTTCACCACGATCATTGACGCCCACCTTACCCAGCTCGGTGTCTGCGCGGTGATGATCGGCCTCGGCACCGGCCCGATCAAGGGCTTCGGCGTCACCCTCGCGATCGGCGTGTTCTCCACGCTGTTCTCGGTGTTGGTGGCGAGCCACCTGCTCCTCGACTGGCTGATCGAGTCGGAGATCATCAAGAAGTTCCCGATGATGAAACCGATCAAAACGTTCCACTCCGACTACGTGAAGTGGGGCAAGCCCGCCTTCATCGTTTCCTGGAGCATCGTGCTCATCGGTGTGATCGTGGTCTTCTCAAAGGGCTCGCACATTTACGGTGTCGACTTCTCTGGCGGCGACGTGACCACGGTCGAGTTCAAGCAGAAGCTCGGCCTCGACGAGATCCGTAAGATCGCCAAGGAAGAGAACACCGGCGAAGTCACGCCGACCTATGTCAGCGCGATCGGCGGCACCGGTGAACTCCTCAAGCTGGAAACCGCCTACGACAAATCGGCCGTGCTCCTCACTGCGTTGGTCAAAGCCCACCCCGAGGCCGGACTTAATTCCGTCGGCACGACCAGCATCGGACCGTCCATCGGCGCCGAGATCCAATGGAACGCCCTGCGCGCGTTCCTGTTCTCGATGGTGATCATTCTCGCCTATATCGCGTTCCGCTTCGAATTCGGCTTCGCTATCGGCGCGGTGGTCGCCTCGGTGCACGACATCCTGATGACGATCGGCGTGTTCGTGATCGCCGGCAACCAGTTCTCCGCCCCGATGGTGGCCGCGTTGCTCTCCATCGTCGGTTACTCGATCAATGACACGATCGTCGTGTTCGACCGTATTCGCGAAGAGCTGAAGCTCAACCCGAACACCAACCTGCGCACCGTGATCAACCTCTCGATCAACCGCGTGTTCGCCCGCACATTGATGACCAGCATCACGACCCTGCTCGCCGCCGTCGCGCTCTGGGCGTTGGGCACCGGCGTCATGAAGGATTTGGCGTTCACCTTTATCGTGGGTATCGTCACCGGCACGTTCTCCTCCATCTACATCGCCGCACCGGTCTTCTACTGGTGGCACAAGGGTGATCGCAAGGAAGTCGAGGCGCACCAGGACGCCAAGCCCGTTTACGAATGGGACGCCGGCAGCAAGGCCTCGCAGTGATCCTGCGATCACGCCCCGCTGATGCGCTGGACCTATAAGCCGTTTCCGGCCGATGAGGTCGGAACGTTGAGCCAAAAAACGGGGGTAAGCCCCGTGATCGCCGAGCTGTTGCTTCGCAACGGTCTCGGCGATCCGGCCGCCGCCGCGAGTTTTTTGCGGCCGGTGCTCGCCGATCTCAACGATCCATTCCTCCTCCCCAATGTGGAGGCTGGAGCCTCCCGCCTGCGCAAGGCCATCGAGTCGGGCGAAGACATCGTCGTGCTCGGCGACTACGACGTGGACGGCGTGAGCAGCACCGCGTTGCTCGTGAGTGTGCTGCGCCGCTTCGGTTTGCGTCCGCGCTTCGTCGTGCCGCGCCGCATGGAGGACGGCTACGGCCTCTCGCGCAGCGCCATCGACCGGGCACTCGAACAGGGCAAACCCCAGCTGTTCATCGCGCTTGATTGTGGCACCAATTCGCACGCCGAGGTCGCCTACCTGGTTTCCCAAGGCATCGAGGTCATGGTGATCGACCACCATCGTTCCAAGGAAAAGCCGCTCGATCAGGGCCTGCTCATCAACCCCCACGTGCACGGCTGCGACGGCGACGAAGCGTGGCACAACCTCTGCACCGTCGGGCTGGTTTTTAAGCTCGCCCATGGTCTGCTCAAAATGTTGCGCGCCGAAAACCACGAGGTGGCGCATACGATCAAACTGCGCGACTACTTGGACTTGGCTGCGATGGGCACGGTGGCCGACCTCGTGCCGCTGACCGGCGAGAATCGCATCATCGCCCGCTTCGGCCTGCGTATCCTTCAAGGTTGCGAACGTTCAGGCGTCCGCGCGCTCATGCAGATTTCCGGAGTGAAGCCCGACCACGGGATCAATCCGGTGGATATTTCCTTCCGCCTCGGACCGCGGATCAACGCCAGCGGGCGCCTCGCCGACGCGGCACTTTCCGTCGAGCTGTTGCTCAGCGATGACGAACAGTTTTGCGATGAGACCGCCCAGCAGCTCGATGTGTTCAATCGCGAACGTCAGGATATCGAACGCCACATCACCGAGGAGGCCGAACGCATGATCGAGTCGCAGTTCTCCGACTGGCCCGGCATCGTGCTGTTTGGCGAAAATTGGCACCCGGGCGTGGTCGGCATCGTAGCCGGTCGTGTCACCCGCAAATACAACCGGCCCTGCGTCGTGCTTGGAAATGAAGGCGAGTTCGCCAAAGGCTCCGGGCGCAGCGTAAACGGCGTCAACCTCGTCGAGGTTCTCGGCTCGTGCAGCGAACAACTCACCAGCTGGGGCGGCCATCCGATGGCGGTTGGCGTATCGCTGGAAAAGGTTCACCTCGACACGTTCCGCACGCGGTTTTCCGATGCGGTGCGCACATCGGCCGGCGGTGATCTCATCGAGCCGATCCTCACGCTTTCGGCGTGGATTACCCCGGACCAAGTCCGGGAGCCGTTGATGGATGAATTGTCGGCCCTGCAGCCCTTCGGACAGGGAAATCCGGAACCGGTTTTCGGCATGCGCGGCGTGATCCTGCGTTCGCGTCCCGAAGTGTTCAAGCAGGCGCATTTCCGCTTCAACATCGAAGACGCGAACGGCCGCCGGCTGTTCGGTGTCGCCTGGAAAATGGCCGACCGCCTACCCCCGATGGGCGTGCCGCTCGATTTCGCCGTGGAGCTGGCGTGGAATTTTTTCAACGACCGCAAACTGCTCCAACTTGAGTTGATCGACTGGCGATTGAGCGAGTGAGGCGGGGCGAGTAAGGCGGGATGGGGCCGACCACCTGCCGCAACACCCGGTAACGCTCGGCCCAGCGCGCATCGTCCCAGTGCGTCCCCACGGTCCTCCCGAGGTCTGCAAAAGACGGACCGACGATCCGCCCGCCCCTTTGGGAACCTCCCGAACCCGCCTGACGCTCTCCGGTCGGGGCTTTTAGCGCATTTCAAATATACCTATAGCCGTTTTTAAGGTAGGGCGCGACCGCTGGGCGCACCGGTTTTGGATGCGAATTCCCTAGAGCCGTTCAAATGAAACAGTAGCCGAACGGCCCGAAGGAGGACATGACTATATTTGAATGGCTCTAGGAGCTCAGGAGGGCGACTTGAAGGGGCGGGGCAGCCCGCCAAACCCGTATCACACCGCCCGGTCGGCGTTGGAAGACGACCAAGGCGGACGGAACGTTTCTCCTGCCTTTGTCCGTAAGCCTAGGAACAATCGGAACGGAACAGGTGGGGCATGATCCTCTTCATTTCAGAGGCTGTAGGAAACGTTTCCCTTGTCTCCGATGCTTAGGTGGCCGGCATGGACCAATGCATCGATCACGGTGGCGACTTCTACTTCGGTTGTATTCTTGCCGAGGTGACTGAGGAGAAGCCCCGACAGGGTCTTCTTCTTTTTCGGACGGTTGAGGGTGTTTTTGCGCAGATGCTCCAACACCTTGGTTATCGAATCAGGGGGCGGTGCAGGAACAGCGATGGCGGGTTTGGGCGTGCCGGTGAAGGTGAGTGCACTGAAGTCGGCATGGCGGTAGGCACGGATGTGGCGGCTCTTGAGGTGCTGGATCAACGGATCGAAGCCCGCGTCTTTGGAGATGATATGGAAGTAGCCGGTGGGGTCAGTGATCGCGGCGCGACCGACATAATACGCCAAGGTGAAATCCAATGCGTTTTTCCCGGAGGACGTCAGCCGCACGAGTTGGACCGAGGCCGCATGCTCTAAAAGTTTTTCGACCAAAGCTACATCGAGCTTGGTGTTCTTGGCACCGAGGAAAAGGGTGACGCTGGTCGACTTGCTCCCGATTACCGAGTGATCGACCTCGTGCACGTTTTCAAAGTCCACGAAGACATGGTTCGTGGGTGAGGAGAGGCATGAATCGGTTACGGGCATAAAGTGTTAAGTAATCAGCTGCGACCGGAGCGTTCGGCTCGGCGCTTGCGAACGAGTTCGTCCATGGCGGCTTGGACGGAGTCAGCGACGGCGGCGGTTTGGGCGGGTCGGCAGACCGGATGCAGAACCACAGGCGAAGTGGTGCGGGCCACAGGCGGTTGGGTTGGACGGGGAATAATCGCGGCGGCTTGAGGCGTGTAGACGGGTTCGCGGGTGAGCACGCGGTAGAGAATCCAGCCGATCATTGGGACCAGAATGATGACCAACACCCACATGGTTTTTTCGGGGCTGGTGCTGCGAATAGCCCGGACCAACGTGGAGATCGTGTAGATGAAATTGACGATGTTGAACGCCAGCACGAACAGGATGAACAACAGATACAGAGCACCCATTGCCCACAGTGCGTTCATGTAATAGCCGAAAATCTTATCGATGTCGGGCAATGTGGATGACTGTGGGTTCATTGAAATATTCTTGGGCCACACAATAGACCGTTACCCAGCCGCCCTCGCGGAACCAGCCAAGGCACTGCTGTTCGAGTTGGCTTCGGCGATCATGGCTGGGGCGGGTTGGGGGTTTCCGGTGGCGGCAGGTTTTTGATCACTTGGTCGAAGTCCGACTCATACAACCGGTCCTGCACGATGCGGTATTTCTCGAATTCGCTTTCGGCGTGGGCTCGGGCGATCTCGGCGGTGACTTTGCCGGCGTCTTCCAAAATCTCCCGATCCGTAGCGGCGATGAAGCGGTTCAGGCGGGTTTCCCAATCCTGCATGGTCATGGGGATCTGCCGCAGGGCCATGTCTTCGGCGATGTCGAGGTAGGCGGAGACGAGGCGTTGGAGCTGGGTTAGCTCATTTTGGGTCAGATAGTTTTTTGCGACGACCACATCGAACTTTTGGATTTTGCCCGTGGGCGCGTCTTTCCAAGTGGTGAGGCCCATGCGGTCTTTGGTGGCATCGGCACGGTTGACGATCAGCTCGGCGGCAGTCTGACCGTGGATGGCCCAGTGGAGCTTGTTTTGCACGGTGGCAAAGAAGCGCTGGGTGGCGGCGGCGGTGACATCGTAGTCGATGGAGGTGGAGTAGAGGTCGGTGATTTTCTGGTAGAACTTGCGCTCGCTCAGGCGGATTTCCCGGATGCGCTGGAGCTGCTCCTCGAAATACTTTTTGCCGAGGACGGAGCCGTCGTTTTTCAGGCGCTCGTCGTCCATAGCAAAGCCCTTGATGGTGAAGGACTCGATGATGCCGGTGGCCCATTTTCGGAACTGGACGGCGCGCTCGGAATTCACCTTGTAGCCGACGGCGATGACGGCGGAGAGGTTGTAGTGGCCGGTGTCGTAGGTTTTGCCGTCGGCGGCAGTTATTCGAAATTTTCGAATAACTGAGTCCTCGTGCAGCTCCTTGTCATCGAAGATTTTTTTCAGGTGATAGTTGATGGTGTGGGTCTCGACGTCGTAGAGCAGCCCCATCATTTTTTGGGAGAGCCAAACGTTTTCGTCGGCATAGACGGCCTCGACGCCGCCTTGGCCGCTGGCAGCCACAAACGTAAGATATTCCGCAGCCGACGAGCGAACGAGCGAGACTTCGGCCTTCTTTTTGGCGTGATCGCCGGAGATGGTTTTCTTTTTGCTCATGGGTTCAGAGTTGTCTCACGGGGAGGAGCAAGCGTTCGGAGAGATACAGAGCCCCCATCGCCCAGAGTGCGTTGATGTCGTAGCCGAAAAGCTTGTCGATGTCGGGCAATGTGGATGGCTCCAGGTTCATGGGGTAATTTGATCAAGCATTCCGCACGCCGCGGCAGGTGGGGTAACCCTTGCAGCCCCAAAACGAGTTGCCGGCGTTGGCACCTTTGCGGGCGACACGCTCGACCATAGCTTCGCCGCACTGGGGGCAATTCGGGACGCTGCTGGCCGGCGGAGGAGTTTCGGGTTTAGCAGGTGCGGGGGATGCCGTGACCGGAGCGCCGTTGGCTTGGACCTCTTTCACCAGTTGCAGCAGCGTGGGGCCGTCGATGAGTTCGAGCGTCTTGCCCTCGGCAAAGGCGTGGGCGTCGCGGGTAAAGTTGCCGGTGGTGATGACGATGGCACCGTTGGATTGGTGGTGGTTCACGAGTCCGAACATCTCACGGACGACTTTCACACTGACCGCTTGGGCCTTCCACTGTTTGCATTGCACGAGCCAAGTGCCGCCGCCCTTGCGGATGGTGAGATCAATACCCCCATCGGCCCCGCCGCCGAGTTGTTCTTCCACCGCGTATCCCTGACGACGATACGCCTCGCCGACCATCCATTCGAATTCCTTCCAGCTCAAAGCGCGCAGGGATGCGGCGTCCTTTTGCGTGTCGAGCAGAGCGCGCTTCTTCCGCGCGAGTATTACGGAGAAAACGGCGAGTATTCCCAAGACAAACAGAGCAGGCCACGCCAGCCCACGGCCGCCGTGCATGAATGTATTGAGAATCTGATTTTCCGAGCCGATAGCTGGGAATACCCATCGGAGTGTTATGAAAGCTACGACCCCCAGCACGGCGCTGACCTGCCACGGGAGTTGAACTAGGATTTCGGCTGGCGATGGGTTGCGACGGGACATGAGATTACTTGGTCGGCTCAATTGTTGAGGCCGTGGGTGCGGGTCAGGTATTTTTGTTTCCAGCGGTTCTCCATGCGGATCAGTTCCGGCATGGTGGCTGTGGACGAAACGATTTCCAGGATGCTGACCTGATAATCGGACGCGGGGACTTCCATCATGCGTTTGTTGCCGCCGTGTCCGCTGGCGACGTAGTCTTCCCAGCGTCCCCAGAAGCCGTTTTCTCCACCAGCGGAGCCGATGTAGTTCATTCCGGTGTTGGGGCAGGAAAGCAGGTAAACACCACGCACGGCCGAAAGCGCCAGACGCCATGACTCGGGGATGGCATGAAGCCGGCTCAGTCGCTCATGGAAATCCAGGAAGCCCGGGAATGGAGGTTCGCCCGCGTTGCGGCGTAATTCGATTACAGGCTTGGGTTGTTTGTGCGCCAGTTGAACCCATGTGCGTTTTCCCGGCCCCCATTCGATGAGGAGCCGTCCGCTGTATTCGTCCATCTCGGAGGCTCTCTTTAAATCGTAGAGGTAACGCTCCCCGTCACCGGCGCCAGATAGCGGATCAATCATGTTGGACGGTGCCGGGCGGACACGTCCGATCCGGTAAAGGCCGGCGAAGAGGGTATCATTCAACGGCGTGGCGACAAATGAGGCCAGATAGACGGTGGCGCTGAAACGCGGTTTGGCTTGGAGGCTTTGGTATCTCTCGAAACTACCATCCTCCATTTTCCAAAGATCGTAAGGTGACCGGTCGAAACGGTTGTCCTGATGCCGGGCGAGTTTAACCTGGGCCGGGTTAATTCCGGCGTCTATGAGCAGTGTATTAAAGGTTAGCATCTCTCGTCAGAGGTGGTCTCGAATGCGTTCCGTGGGTGCGGGGAAACTGAAGCAGTTGAGCATTTTCCATTCGGCTACCAGTCACGAGATCACCTCTAGTTGCGAGGGGAACACAGTGATTACGGATGACTCTTTATCGTTTTTCACCACTTCAACGGCGAAGGCTTCGCAGTCATTGTAAACGCTGACGATAGCTCCTGTGGTGCCTGCCGGGAAAATCTCGCCGTCATCTTCCACGTTTTGAATCAGCCGAATGCAATCGTGTTCATGAAAGATTTGGCGGGATTGCATGGCACTTAGGATTACCGAATTTAATGGCGCGAGGCCTTATCCAAGAGGTCGTGCAGACGGGTGACATTGTCGTAGGGGCCGAAGTAGTCGCAGACTGCTTCGCCAATGGCGGTCGCCGTCGAGTCGATGTCCTGGACGGCCGGGTCGTAGAGCATGACTCGCAGCAGATGTGGGTGGGCGTCGTGCAGATCGCGCCAGCGGAAGCCCCATTGCTCCATGTAGCTCGTCACCGTGCCGCGGCGGCCGAGCACTTGCACCGCCAGCGCACGATAAGGCGAGGCGAAGTAGTCCACCCGGATACGTTTCTCCACCTTGCCGGTCAAAATATGGTTGGTCTTGGCATCGATCTGCCGTTCGCGAAAAACCTTCTCCACCGTTTCACGGGCAACGTTGATCGTTTGTGCTACGGGTTCGTGCAGGTAGGCAAGATGGGCGATGCTTACCAGTGCTTCGGTGAAGAGATGAACATCGGCGCCGGGAGTGGGCCACGGCAGGAAGCGAAACAGGTCCCACCCGTCGCGCTTGAGCTGGTAGGTCTCACAAAGTTCGCGGATACGCTGAGCGGTGACGTCGGCCTCGACATTTTGGCCGGTCTGCGCGAGTTGCCAGAGCGTCTTGCCGCCGTCGCTCAAACGGGCGGTGGTGCCGGTGGGTAGGGAAAGGCGAAGAACGATCTGCCAACCATCCGGATACGACTGCGGAACGGTGAATTCCAGTCCCTGAGGCGTGGGTGCGATTTCAAGTGATTCCTGCCAGAAGGACTGGAGGCTATCGCGAAGAATAAGGGGGGAGGGTGTGTTTTCGACAGTGTTCATACCAGCACCTCCGGAGTTTGAAGGTCAATCGCCCAAAGAAGAGCGCACTTGCCAATGAAATCGCCAAAATCGGAAGGAGCAAATCCGGGCATGGGTTCATGCCTATTATACTCCACATGCGTAGTAGGCATATTAGGATCGACCCTGTTCTGGTGCCAGCCGGCCGGAATACGTTGTTTGGCGCGAAGATTGTTCCGCCCAACGTGATTGTGTCCAACACCACGCACGCGGTGACCCGCGAGAATCAGGTTGGCTTCATAACCGGCGGGTTCGCGCTGGTCGGTGGCCTTGCCAATATATCGGAGATCGATGAAAGGACCATCGAGTAGATCGAGGTTTACATCGAACCGCGCCCCGTGCTCGCCGTTTTTTACCAATTCCAGTTGTGAATTTTCACGCACGACTTTCGGGGCTTGCACAAGCTCGTGGATGTGAGTCGGGGTGAATGGATAGGACATGATGAGGATTATTCGGATGCGAAATAGTCACTATCGAGTCGCTTGATTGCGATGGTGCGCAGGGTCGAGACTCCGATGCCATGCTCGATCATAAGGTCGGCCAGACGGTATCCGTCGATCAGGATGACGCGATGGCTCACGCCTTCTGCATAATCGACTGCTGTCTGGCTGAACGTGCTGGTCGTAATGAACACGCCCTTGCTCGCCTTGGCGCCGGCCAGTGCTCCGACGAATCCTTGTATCGCGGGACGACCGACGGGCCCCTGCCACCGCTTGGCCTGCACGTAGATGCTGTCGAGTCCGAGCCGGTCTTCGTTGATCACGCCGTCAATGCCTTCGTCATTGGACGCCTTGGTGCGGCGCGCGGCTTCGTCGCGGGAGCCACCGTAGCCCATGGCAACAAGGAGATCCAAGACCACCTGCTCGAAGCGAAACGGATCGACCTTGTGAAGCTGCTCAAGCAATTCGGCTCGCAGGGTGGAGCTGAGTTTTTGAACCGCCGCATCGATTGTTTCTTCCGGAGTGGTGTCGGGTTGGTTTTCGTCTTCTACGACCTGCCCAATTTCAGCACGTGGGCCGGGCGTGACTGATGGTTCGATGAAAGAAGCGAAATTCGACGAAACCTTACCGAGATAAGTTCGAGTTAGGCGTGCGGGAGCATCTTTGAGCAAGTTTCTCCCGTAGTCGTTTATGCGATACTGGCCTTTGCTTGGACGATCCAATGCGCCGGCGCGGTATAGATCGTAGCAGGCCCAGTTAACCCGGTTGTGCCAAACAAGCTGGGTGCCGCTGGGGAGCATGCGTGTGAGGTCCTCGTCTGTCAGATGAAAGCGAGGGGCCAACATCTGGAAGACGTCACGAATTCGCATGAATTCATTTTTTTCGGCGAGCAGTTCCAGCGCTGGGCGACGTATGTCGTCTAGATTGGGAATAGGCATAAGTGATTATCGCACGAATGTGCCCTTGGTGTCGCCGGGGTGGGCGCGGGCTAGGGCGACTAAGGTTTCCAGGATTTCGAGGACTTCAGATTCTTTGGCGCGGGTGAATTGCTTCGTAAGTTCGGCGGAGGTGATGGGGCGGTCGGCGGCGGCGAGCATCGATTCCACGGCTTTGGCGCGGTCGGCCAGCGTCTTGGGCCAGGCGATTTTTTTTGGCTTAGAGGTAGGAGCGGCTTTACGCCGCGATCCTTTGGCCGCCGAACCATCGCGGGGTAAACCCGCTCCTACAGGGTCGGAGTCTGTCAGGCCGAGTTGGGACTGCTTCGAGCCGGCGAAGAGAGGAATCTGGTAATCGGGGCGGAGCCAGCGGATGTGGCCTTGGGCTTCTTCGGCGGCGCGCTGGGTGTTGAGGGCGACCACGTGAGTGAGGATGTCGGCGTCAGTCATGGGCCAATGGAAACCGTAAGCATCGGCCACTGCTGCGTCGAGGTCGTGGTGAAGCTGGCGGAGCGTGCCGACCAGTGCGGCTTCGTGGATAAGGCGTTCTTTCGCTGTGAACGGCTCGGCTCGGCTCGGCTCGGCTCGGCTCGGCTCGGCTCGGCTCGGCTCGGCTCGGCCCGGCCCGGCTCGGCTCGGCTCGGCTCGGCTCGGCTCGGCTCGGCTGGGCTCGGCTCGGCTCGGCTCGGCTCGGCTCGGCTCGGCTCGGCTCGGCTCGGCTCGGCTAATTGCGCGCGATCAAAAAAATGAACTTTCTCAAGCACATTATAGATGTCGGTGAGGCCGAGGCCGTGCTTGGCTTGGGCGAGCTTGCGGTGGGCGTCGAGTGAGTCCGCGAGGGTGCGGATTTTGGACTTCTGCTTCTCGGTGCAGTCAGGGAACGGGAAGGGATCGAAGCAGCGGGATTTGTTGTAGCGTGGATCGTTGCCGACTCCGAGACGACCACCAGCGGCAAGTGAGTAAACGACATGGATGCGACTGCTCAGGACTCCGAGGTGGAAAGCGTTATCGGATGCGATGGCGATGAGCATGTTGTCGGGCAGGACTGAGCCATCCAGAAACTGGAAATGCCGATGCTTGCCGGTTTCTCCTGTGGCGATGTAGCGGGAGAGTCCTGCGAGTGCGTGACGCAAGTCGCGACGCGGTTCGCCAAACACCCACCAATTATCTCGGTAGGTTGCGCGGTTATTGGAGTCGCGCTCGGGTTTTACGGTCTGCACGACGTGTTCGTAAACTTTAGGAAAGCGCTCTTTGACCTCCTCCGACGTAAGACCAAAGAGGTCTATGACCATCACGCCACGAGGCGAATCCGCGAGATCACGACCGTTGAGGTAAGGACGGATATGCTTTTCCAGTCCCATGATTTTGCCGAGTCCGAGCGCTCTGGCTTCGTCGGGCGTGACGATGAAGCCCGAGCCGTGAAGCTTAACTCCGGGAGAACTGATGCCATTGTTAGAGTTCAATGGCATGGCGTCTTCCAACTCAGCGCCGATGTTTAATCCTGATCCGATACGACCATGAAGCGCGGTAAAAGTAACCTCAGCCGAGCCGTCTTCTTTGGGTGTTTCATGGTGGACGAGTAAAAGTTGTCCGGGGAAAGCAGAGGGGTCTGGTTCGTTTACTTGCCAGCGATCAGCATCGGGATTGCCAAGAGCCCCCACTGTCATGGCGATACGGACAGCGGCACCATCAACTGTATCGACCCAAGGATGGTCGGGGATGGCGAAGCTCAGGGATAGTCCCTCCATCAATGCCCGCTTAACGACGCGACGGTTGAACGTCTGTCGGATGGAATTGGTGGTGATGAAGCCGAAGCGACGAGTGCGACTTGCGAGAGTAAGATCGGCGGCCTTATGCCACCAATACATGACGAAGTCGGCGCTGTCTGGTATATCAGGATAAGCGGCGCGAAGGGTCTCGGTGTAGCCGTCGCCAAGGTCCTCTCTCATGCGGGAGGCTCCGAGGAACGGCGGATTGCCGACGATGAACTCGGCTTCGGGCCATTTAGCGGGGCGTGGATCAACGAATGTTTCGAGCGGGCGGACGGCTTGTTCGTTGGGGATTTCTCGGCCGGTGACGGGATCGACTTTGAACGTGCGGCGGTCCCAGACGAACTTGGTTTTGCCGTCAGGGCCTTTGGCGAAACCTTTGTCGTCGTAGGCGAGGACGGCGTCGCGGCACTCGATGTTGTTGAATTTTTTGAGGACGGGTTCGGCGGGGGACGTCTCGCCGTGGACGCGGAAGTGCCATTGGAGATAACCAATCCAGAGGACGAGTTCGGCGAGGGCAGCGGCGCGGGCGTTGAGCTCAAGGCCGAGGAACTGGTGGGGATCGACGGTCGCGCCCTGGATTTTTAAGAAATCGGTGTCGTCGCCGAAGTCGCGGAGCAGGTTGATGACCTCGCCTTCGAGACGCTTCATCTGCTCGAGGGCGACGTAGAGGAAGTTGCCGGAGCCGCAGGCGGGATCGAGCACGCGGACGGCGCAGAGCTGGGCGTGGAATTTGGTGACCTCGGCTTTGGCGGCTTTGAGGTCGCCGCGCTGGGCGAGGGTGACGGCGGCGATGCGGACGGCGGCCCATTCGTCGCGGAGCGGTTCGATCACGGTCGGGAGGACGAGGCGTTCGACGTAGGCGCGTGGGGTGTAGTGGGCACCGAGTTTGTGGCGTTCGTCGGGCGAGAGGGCTCGTTCCAAGAGCGTGCCGAAGATGGCGGGCTCGACGTGGCGCCATTCGAGGGAGGCGGCTTTGCGGATGAGCGCGAGCTGGGTGGTGGTGACGGGGAGGGCCTTGGCGGAGGCGAAGAGGCCGCCGTTGAAGTAGAGGAGCTTTTTCTTGAGGAGGCCGGAGAAGCGGCCCTGGTTCATGTCCTCGAAGAGGAGTTCGAGCATCGGCACGAAGGCACCGGTGTCGGTTTTGACGGATTCGAGGAGGTCGTGAAAGCCGTTCTTGGGGAGCAGGCCGACGTCTTCGGCGAACATGCAGAAGAGGCAGCGCGAGAGGAACTCGGCGACGAGGCGGGGTTCGTGGCGTTTCTCGAAGGATTTGGCGAGTTCGGCGAGGTAACCGGCAACTTCGCGGGTGACGGCGGCGGCGTGTTTGGACGGGTCGAGGACGAGCGGGGTCGTCCAGACGAGGCGCAGGCGTTCGCGGAGATCGGGGCGGGCGAGGTCGGCGAGTTTTATCCGGTGCGAGCGGGCATCGGGGAACGGGAGGTAGTTTTTACCTTTCTGGGTGAAGTCGGCGTAGAGTTCGATGACGTGGCCGACATCGACGACGATCAGGAAGGGCGGCGGGTTTTCGCCGTCGGGCAGGGAGCGGGCGTAGCGGTCGGCCTGAGAGAGGGCTTCGAGCATGGCGCGATCCCACGCGGCGGAACCGCGGGCGATTTTGGCGGACTTGGGCGCGTCGGCGGTGAGGTCGAAGGAGAGTTCGGCGGTAGCGCCAGCAAGCTGGCGGCCTACCGGGGTGTTGGCGTATTGCTTGGCTTCGAGGACGAAGCAGTCGCGTTTGTAGAGATCGATGCGGCCGGTGCTCGTCTTGGTGGAGCCGCGATGATGGAAGGTGACGGCGCGCTCGAAGACGTAGGCGTTGGTCTCGGTGTCGGGGCCGGCGGGATCGGGCCGGGGGACGCCGAGGAGATCGCAGAGTTCCGAGAGAAAGAGGACGTAGTTGGCGCGCTCGGCGGACTCGGCTTTGGACCAGCGGGTGATGAACTCGTTGATGGCGGCGGGGCTGGTGGTCTCGGAAGACATGCGACGGCGGCTTTTGTGAGGCCCGCAAACGGCTAGCGCAATGGTGGTTTCGAGGGAAACTGGAGAAAACCTGAGGATGGAGGCGAGGGCCAGATGACGGATTGCCGACGGGCCGAATAATCAGGCGCAAAAAAAACCGCCGCGATCGGGCGGCGGTTTTGAGAAGGGCGTCGTTGGCGCTTAGACTTTCGCGAGGAGCTTTTCCTTGAGCGTGGCCTTGGGCATCATGCCGACAAAGGTGTCCATGAGTTGGCCGTTCTTGAAGAGCAGCATCGTGGGGATCGCACGCACGCCGTATTCGGCGGCGATGGTGTCGTTGTCGTCCACGTTGACCTTGGTGATCGTGACCTTGCCGGCGAGCTCGGTGGCGAGCTCGGCAAGGATCGGAGCAATGGCTTTGCAGGGCCCGCACCAGGGAGCCCAGAAGTCCACGAGGACAGGGATGGGCGAGGCGATGGCGGCCTTGAAGTTATCGGCGGTCAGATGGGCAATTTGGTCGGACATGGTTGGATGATTAACGTTTCAGATAGAGAAGGGCGGCAAAGGCGACGGAGGCGGCACAGGCGAAGCCGGCCACGATCGGAAGGAACACCGGAATGGTCTCCTCAGCATCCTCGATGGTCGGCATCGGCGACACGAACTTGGGGGCTTCGGGCAGCTTGGGGGCGATCGTCGGAACGAAGGGTGCCGGGGACACTCCGGCGACCGTGGTCGTAATCGGAGGACGACCGGTCGGGACGGGAGCGGGAACCGAGGTGACGGGAGGACGCAGACCGGCAGGGGTTGCCGGAAGTTTGAGCGGAGTCTGGCCCGGCACGGGTGCATAGGAGGTCGTGGCCGCGACCGGGGCGGGCGCAGGCGCGGGAACGGGAGTGGAGGGGAGGGGGCTTTCGGGTGTATCGCTCATAGGATTGGGGGAAAGTGAAGTCAGCGGGGAGTTGATTTGTGGATGATCTCGGCGAGTTCGCGCGGATCCACGCTTTCGATGTGTTTGTCGCGGCGCTTGAGCTCCTCAAAGGTCTTCAGAGTGGTTTCGGTCATGCGACCGTGGGTCTCTTCGGAGCCGCCGACCAAGATGAAGCGTTCGCCTTTGGTAATGCGTTTGTGGCCGTCCTGATTATCGAGGCCTACACCGAGCAGGCCACCGGCTTTGACGGGGGATTTGCGGGGAGAGGATGACGGCTTCTTACTCACGTGGTAACCGTGCTTGCTTCCGCCCGTGTTTCAAGCGGCTTTTCGAAATTGGGGTCGGTCGGCTCCGGAAGAACGGAGACTTCGTGCGGAACGGAGGGAGGCGGAGTTTCGGTAGTAGGTTCAGGCTCCGACGGCGGCAGGGTGTCGTCGCGCGCACTGCATTCGATGTCGGTGAAAGCATCGTTCTGGCGCACGCGAAGTTTACCCAGACGCGTAAGCTCCAGCACCGCGATGAACGTGGCCACGAGCAGGCGGACGGTGACGGGCTGGTCGCCGAAGAGTTCGGTGAAAACGAATTTCTTGCGGGTGAGGATGAACTCAAGGACCTCTTCCATCTTGTCGGCGACGGTGATCTGCTCGTCCTGAATCTGGCCGACAACGAGTTTTTCGGCGAGGCGGCGCAGGACGATGTTGAAGGCGTTCCAGAGTTCGATGCGGTCGACGTTTTTAAGCGGACGTTCGGATTCGCTGAGGGAAAGTTCGGAGACGTGACGGGCCAGCAGGTCGCGCTGAAAGACGGCGAGTTCGTTGAGCTTGGCGGCGGCTTCCTTGAATTTTTTGTATTGGAGGAGCTGATGGACGAGTTCCCAGCGGGGATCCATTTCCTCTTCGGTGGCGTTGGGGTCGACGGCCGCCTGACCGCGGGGAAGGAGCATGCGGCTTTTGATCTCCATCAACGTCGCGGCCATGACGAAAAACTCACCGGCAATATCCAGATCGAGTTCCTTCAGGGAGTGGAGAACCTCGATGTATTGACGGGTGACCGAAACAATCGGGATGTCGTAGATATCAATCTCGTTTTTCTTGATGAGAAAAAGCAGGAGATCGAGGGGCCCCTCGAAGACAGGGAGCTTGATGCGATAATCGGCGTCGGGAACCACGGTCGGGAGATGCTTGGCGGTGGCGGTAAGTCGGCAATGAAAAACTGGCCGCCGTTAACTAAAGGATCACGAGGCCCAGAAGTCCCAGTGCCAGTAGCAGGGCGACAATGCCGAGGGCGTAACGTTCGCGGGCGGTCAGGCGGAAAAGCATGGCGGTTGTCAGAGTCCGTGAGGTTGCAGATGTCCCAGAATTTCATCGAGCAGGGGATCGTCGCGAATCTCCGACCAAGGCCGGTTGCTGGAAACTCGGACGAACATTTGTTCGCCGGAGGTGCGGAAACCGTAGAGCCAGGCGAGTTTAAGCAGAGTGACCGCCGAACGGGGGTCGGTCTGGGTAATCGAACGTCCGTCAAAGAGATGCCAATACCAGACATGCTGCACGATCCCGGCTTGAGTGAAGGTGCGGTATTCGGGAGCGGGCAGGGTTCGCGCTCCGGCCAGGAAGGGCGAATCGGCCACCTCCAGCGGTTCGGCCTGCCAACCACCGCCGGGCCAGCATGCCTCGGGGGTATGCGACGCAACGAGACTCACCGGAACCTGACCGGGCACCCAATAGGCGAGATAGATGGTGATTTGCACCGGTTGGTCGCCTTGAGGTGTGCTGCGGTGCCTCAGGTAGGTGCGCTGGACGAGGTGGTCGGTTTTGAGAATGGGCGCAAATTGATAAAGGTCCTGCGTGCGCACGATGTCCCAGCCTTCGGGCTTGGTGGGAAGGATCGCCGCCAAATCAGGCACCGGCATATCCGAGCGAGCAGGGCCGTGGGTGTTGAAGATAAAAAAGCCGAGCATCCCCGTCGAGAGAACATAGGTCGCAACCACACCCCAAGCACTCGGCCGCGCGGAGGTCGCGGGTCGAACATCCGCTTCCTCTGCAACCGGGGGAGTTTCCTCCATCCACAGGGCGAGTCCGCCGAGAATGAGTGCGGTGACGCCCAGCACGGCAAAGCCGGTGAAATCGTGCCACTTGCCGCCGATATCCACGCCTGCATTGGCGAGCAGGGTGAGCCCGAGGGAGCGAACGATATTCATCCCCAACGCGAGCGGAGCGGCCAGTCCGATGAGGAGAGCGCGAGCCCAGGGCCGGCGCACCAGCGTGGCGGAAAAGAACACCGCCGCGACGATGCAGGACAAGAGACTGCGAACTCCACTGCAGGCTTCCTCCACACCGACGCTGGTATGGGTGAGCAGGATGATATTTCCCGAGGTGGAGGCGGCGATGCCGAGCAAGTGCAGGGAATGCAAGACGATGTCGGTTACCCAGAATTGAAGCTGTAATGTCAGTCGCGAATACGTGCCGGGCGGGATCGGCGCGCACATCGGCCAGAGGGCGACGGCCACGAAGGTCGTCCAGTTGAGCGGCAGGGCGCGCACTCGTGCGGTTGAGAGCCACAACAACGCTCCGAGCAGCAGCGCCGAGAGCGCGAAGGCCAGGGATAAATTCACCAGCGAATGAGTCCAGTCGATGGCCGCCGCGTAGAGGCCGGCGATACCGACGAACCCGAGGCCGGCGACGAGCGCACTCGCACGGAGCACGCGTAATCCGATCGAATAATTGGGATGACAAAATGGCCCGTGCCGACGGCTTTCGTGTAGCAGCAGAATAAACAACACGGGGGCGAAAAGTCCGTGGGAGAGATCGGGGTTGTGGAGCCACTCAGGCCACAGGTGAACGCAAAAGGCGGCGACGAGTAGTCCGGCCAGCACGATCACGGTCCGGCCGGAAAAGGAAAGTAACGGGGTGGTGGTCGCGTCGGACATCAGGGAGCGTGGGCGTCGTAATGCTCGAACAGGGCATACGTGACCTCCAACGGGAGCGGTTGCAATGCCGGCAGGTAGTTTTCGATGTGCCGGTTGGCATTGGGATCGAGGAGGTTTTGGCCAACCGTATCGAGGCTGCGGAATTCCGACTGGGCGATCAGCTTTATATGTTCAGATGCCCAGCGAAGACGGACCCGGTCGCCGCCGACTCCGGCTGCGCAGAACAAAGAAAGATACGCAGAATAACTGGCCTGGTCATCGGGTAGTGGATTGCGATCCAGTCGGGAAAACAGCCGTTCACGAACCGTGGCATCCGGATGGCGAATCAGGTGCGCGCTCAGCACCATCACGACGAGCGGGTTGGGTTCGGCAAGCAGCAGGCTTTCGACCTCGCTGTGCAGTGTGCCCTTCCATCCCAGCCCGGAAAGCGTATCCAGTCGTAGCGGAATCACATCGCGGGCCCCGAGCATATTCGGACGGCTTTCAATGGCCGCCAGTGTTTCTTGCGCAAAACCGCGAGAGTTGAGTTCGCGGCACACCTGGTAGAACGAAAGGGCGTCCACGGCTTCCGAGGCTGCCCGGACCAGGCGGGCGCGGGCGGCGGGCGGTTTCAGTATTTCGAGATCCGTCGAGAGCGAGAACAGGAATCGACCGGCGGGCGGCAGCTTGGGGCTGGCTTCCAATTGATGGCGCGGCGCGGCGTCACGGGTCCGCTCGTTGGCAAACAGAAACGCGCTGAGCCAAGCGGATGCTTCGTCCGGAGCGGCGGTGATACGAGCGGCCGCGAGTTTTTCAATTCCGTCAAAATCTCCGCGCGCCAACAGGGCGCGGAACCACACTTGTGCGGTATCCTCGGCCTCGGTGGGATGATCGAGAAGCAGACGGATATAAATGCGGTCGGACAAGCCTGGCTGGCTGACTTGCCAGAATTGGGCGAGTTGGCGGCCGGCGGCGTAGTTGGATGGATCGAGGTTGTAGGCCGTGGAAAGCGACATGAGCGCCGCCCTTATGTCGCCTGTCGCGGCCTCACTCTGATATTTTTTAAGGAAAAAATCGGTGCGGATGGAGGTGAACTTTTTCCAAGCGGGCGGCCAGAGCACGCCGGGATAGGTGACTTGATAACCGACCCCGCCGCGCAGAAAAATAAAGACCGCCAGAGTCGCGAGCAGATAGGCGGTCAACCCGATCGTGCCGAAGAAGGCCGCCGCCCGCCCCCAGAAAGGCCGCACATCAGCACGATCCGCCGAACACCGCCAGGTTCCCGCTGCGGTGCGTTGCAACAAGGGGCACACGTGCTGGAAACGCGCAGGATTGTTCCAGTGGGTAATGGCGACACAGGCGGTTTCCCCCGCACGGCCCGAGTCGCTGGGGTGATGGCACGGGCATTGGCCACGCGTTCCGCGCAGTCGATAGATCGTCTTGCGTGCATTCCAGTAGAGGAAGCTCCAAGCGATGCGGAAAAAATCGGCAATCCATCCCATGTGTCCTGCAAGATAGCGGGGAAGCGTTCCGTTCAGCAACAACGGGATTGGGTGCTGGAACAAATCGCCGGTTTGGGCCACTGATCAGGGCATGATCAAACCGTCGTTCCTGCGTCTCTGCCTAACGGCAATTGCCACTGCGGCCTTCGCGGCAGGCCTCCACGCCGCCGCTTTCGTTGGACAACCCGCGCCGGAGTTCATGCTGGCCGATATCAAGGGGGCGTTGCACACCCTGTCCGAACTCAAAGGCAAGACGGTCGTCCTGGAGTGGGTCAACCCCGAGTGTCCGTTCGTCAAAAAACACTACGACCAAAGCGGCAACATTCCCGCGCTACAAAAAACCGCCACGGCCGATGGAGTCGTATGGCTTTCGATCAATTCCGCAGCTGCGGGCAAACAGGGCGACTACGATCCCGTCCAGGCAGGGGAGTGGTCCAAGCGGATTGGTGCCGCAGCCACCGCCTACTTGCGCGACAAGGATGGCAAGGTCGGAAAACTCTACGGAGCCAAGACCACCCCGCACATTTTTATCATCAATGCCGACGGAGTGCTCGTTTACAGCGGAGCCATTGACAGTATCCGGTCGGCGGATGCGACGGACATCGCCAAGGCCGAAAACTACGTCACCGCCGCGCTCGCTGATGTAAAGGCCGGACACCCCGTCGTGCGTCCGTCGACCCAACCCTACGGGTGCTCCGTGAAATACTGAGATCGACAACCGGCTGGGCGGCAAAGGCGGCTACTTGCGCGCCGTCCAGAGGCGCAGCGAACTCAATAGGAAATCTTCGAGCGCCGCAGACTCGTTGAGGTTGAGGCGAAGCAGGCCGACGTTGTGTTCGAGTTTGTCGACGGCCTGGGTCAGCGCGCGACGGGTCGTGTCGGTGTTTTTGCGCAGGGCGGGCAGGGCGAAATCACGGGTCGCGCGTTCGATGTCGGCGAAGAGCCGGGCACGAAGTCCGTTGGCAATGCCCACCTCCATGGCTTCCTCCTCATCGCTGGTGAGTTCGCTGGTAAGGGCGGCCTTTTGTTTTTTCCAGATTTCCGAGGTGGCAAAATCCAGGACCGCTCCGAAACGTGAGGTGAGCCCGTAGGCGCCGAACACGGAATCGGCGATGGTTTTTTTGTCGGTCACGCCTTGGGTTAGCCTGCCGAGCCAGGCTTGGTAATCGGAGATCCACGCGGACCAGCCGTCGGGCGTGAATGCCGCACCGACGCCCGGAAAACGAAAGTGCAGGCAGCGGCTGCGGATCGTCGTGAGCAACGCGTAGGGGCGAGTCGTCAGCAGCAGAATCGTGGTGTTGGCGGGCGGCTCCTCGAGTGTCTTGAGAAAGATATTGGCCGCAGCGGTGTTCATGCGGTCGCACTCGTGGATGATGGCGACCTTCTGCATGGCGACCGTTGGCGAGACCTGGACCTTGCCGATCAGTTCGCGCGTGGAGTCTGCGCTGATCTGGCGCATTTTTTTTGCCGGACGCAGTTGGAAACAATCGGGGTGTCCGTCTGGAGGGAAAGGCGCGCTGGATTGTGACGTGTTGAGCAGGCGATCGGCGATGGCATGGGCGACCGCGAGCAGCATGTCGTGGTCTTCGCCGGTGATGAGCAGGCTGTGCGAAAGCCTCCGGCGCTCGATGGCGCGCTCAATCACGGCAACGGCAGGAGTGCCGGCCAGGGAAGCAGGCCAAGACATCGACGCAGCGGACACGGTCAGGTCAGCAGTTTTTGCAGTCCGGCCCAGATGTCTTTCTCGACGGCATCTTCGTTTTGCGAGCCGTCGATGACGAGGAACCGCTTGGGGATGCTTTTCGCGAGCAACAGGTAGCCTTCGCGGACCTTGTTGTAGAAATCGATATTCTCACGCTCCATGCGGTCGGGCAGGTCGGAGGCGCGTTGACGGATACGCTGGAGTCCAAGCTCGGTGGGCACGTCGATGATGACCGTGAGGTCGGGCATGACGTTGCCGACGGCGAACTGGTTGATGAGGTTGACCGGATCGCTGGCGAGATTGCGCGCGATGCCCTGATAAACCGTGGTCGAATCCAGAAAGCGGTCGGAAAGCACCACATCCCCACGGGTGATGGCGGGAGCGATCACCTCGCGCACGAGCTGTGCGCGGGCGGCGGTGAAGAGGAGCAACTCGGTCTCTGCGCACATCTCGTCTCCCTTGGAATTATGGACGATGATGTTGCGGATCTGCTCGCCGATTTCCGTGCCGCCGGGCTCACGGGTGGTGATCACATCGCGACCGAGCAGGGTGAGGTGTTTGGCGAGGCGGGAAATCTGGGTGGATTTGCCGCTGCCCTCGGACCCCTCGAATGAGATGAGCTTACCGTTGGTTTTGTTTTTCAGTGGCATGAGGGAAGACTGATACAGCGAAAGGTTAATTCCAAGTCTGGAGGAAGGTGGTGAGGTCGGTGAGCGTCGGGCTCTGGCCGGTGCGCACATAGTGGCCGGACGTGCTCACACCAACCGTGAGGCAGGCTTCCGGAGCGAGGCCGAGCAGTTGGGCATTGGAGAAACCGGCGTTAAAGTGGTCTCCTGCTCCGGTGGTAATGAGCGGCTTGGCGGTGTAGGGACCGGGAACCCACGCGGTGCCTTCGGCGGTGGCGCAAGCGGCGGACTCCTTCGGGTGAACGACCACCGTGGAAAGACCAAGGCGTGCGCGGATGTCGGCGCACATTTTGCGCAGACCGGCTTCGTCTTCCTTGATGATCGGATAGTCGAGGGCGGCCCACACTTGCTGGGCTTCCTTGAGATTCAGGCCCAGGGTGACGCGGCCGAATTTCTCGAACTTGCCGATGACGTTTAGGACGTTGAGCAAATCATCGCGGGAGCGCTTCTCGGGGTCGGCGAGATCGAAGAAGAAAATGCGTTCGCGGGCGGGCAGGGCGGGGAGGACTTGGTCGACGAGGGCCTCGAAAATCGCCGTCATGTTCGGGATCATCGTCCAGTTGACGAGGGCGATGAGGTCAGCGGCGGCGAAAACCTGATCCACGGCGGCGCGTCCCATTTTTTCGACGATGCGCTCGAAGGTGATTTCATCGAGGCTGCGCATCTGACCGAGCATGAGTTTACCGTCGGTGAACTCGACTGCGGTGGTCGTGGCAGGATCGCAGACGGACACGACGTCGGCGCGACTGGCGAAGTCGGCGAAGACCGGATGAATCGCGGCGCGACCAAGGGCACCGATGTATTTCAGGCGGCCGCCGGCCGAGATAAGGGCGTTGGCCATGATCGGGCCGTTGCCACCGAGCTTATCCATGCGGGGGTAGAACTCGATGTTGGTGCTCTTGCCGGCCGCGCCGAGGATGCGCTGGCCGAACTCGGTGATCGTGGTGATCGGGGTAAACGCCTCGCCTTGTGCGGTGCGCAGCGCGACCGGCGTCACGATGGTGTCGACGAATCCGTCGAGACCGACGACCGAGAGTTTGCCGGTGAGTGCAGGACCGTGCTTTTGCAGGGCCTCCAAAGTGCGTGATTTGTAGTCCATAGGGGAGCGGGAATGGTCAGGGAAGATTCCGCCGCGCCGGGTCGCAATCAGATTCTCCCGCAGGTCGATCTTGATTTCCGTTGAAGGTGCACACTAAAGCCCCCAACGCTTGTCTTCCGCTCTACGCGCACTTCGATGACACTCATTTTAGCCTCTGCCAACCTGCTGAAAATTTTCGGCGACACCGACATTTTCGGTCAGGTTCTTACCGTGGGACTGGGCTTCTTTAGCTTGGTTGCCTGGACTGTTATGTTTGGTAAATATAACGAACTCAAGCGCCTGCGTGATCTAAATCATGCCTTCGAGCAGCGCCTGCGCGAGGAGCGCACGTTGCTGGACCTGCCCGAGTCGTTGCGCAACAAGCGCTCGATTCCCTACGCCGATCTGTTTGCCGATGCGGTCGAGGCTTACTGGCGCGCCGCCTCGATTCTTAAGGAAAAGGGCGAGGACAATAGTCGCGCGCGCTTGCAGCACTCCGAGAATGCGATTCAACGCGCCATCGCGCGCCAGTTGCTGCGCTATGAAGCGAGCATGATCTTTCTCGCCACCATCGTTTCAGGCGCACCGTTCCTGGGCCTTCTCGGCACCGTGTGGGGCGTGATGGAGGCGTTCAGCGCCATGGGTGGTCAGGAGAGCGCCAGCATTCGCGCACTCGCTCCCGGTGTGTCCGCCGCGTTGATGACCACCATCGCCGGCCTCGTGGTCGCCATCCCGTCGATGTTCGGCTACAATTTCCTCATCGGAAAAGTGAAACAGCTGAGCACCGAACTCGAAAACTACGCCAGCTCGCTGGCCGACCGCCTCGAACTCGAGTCGAAGAACTGACGCCCGACCATGGCCCGCACTTTCCGCCAACGTCGTCAGATGCACGCGGTCTCGGAGTTGAACGTCACCAACCTCCTCGACCTCGCGTTCGTGCTGCTGATCATTTTTATGATCGCGACGCCTTTGATCACGTCCGAGCAGACTATTCCGATCAATCTGCCGTCCGAGTCGAAGAGCAACCAAGCGAAGCCCGACCCCGACGTTACCTTTCAACAGATCTCCATTGATCGTCAGGGTGCTTATTTCTTTGGCAGCGAACGCGTCACCCTGTCGGCTCTGCAAGCCCGTCTCCGCAAACTCGGTGCCGAACAAAAACCGCCCGTCATCAAGATCCGCGCCGACCTCGCCCTGCAATGGCAGCAGGTTGTCACGCTCATGGACGAACTGAAGAAGGCCGAACTTACGAAGATCTCCTTCGATACGCAGGCTCCGGACTAATAAAACGCCCGTCTGCGCGTTAGCTTTCACCCAGAGTCATGTCTGCCCGCACCACCAACGCCTTTTTCGCCTCCGCCACGCTGCACGCGGTGCTGATCGGGCTGATTGTGTGGTTTGCCTACACGGCCAACAAACACATCAAGGAAAGCACGCCGATCTTCGAACTGGTTGCCGGCGAGGGTGACAACTACGCGGCCACTGAAGCCCCGGCGCTCGGCGTGGCGGGTGGCGTCAAGTTCGCCGTTCCACAACCGCCCGCGCCGACGCCGTCTCCGGTCGTCGCCCCCGAGCCTGAACCCGAGCCGTCTCCCATCGTCGCCGCCGCCAGCCCGGTCGAACCGGCGCCAACCCCGACCAAGACTCCCGCCAAAACCGCGACGCCCACTCCGGTCAAAGAATACAAACCGGTCAACATGGCCAAGCTGGTGGACCGCATCGCCGACAAGCGCGCCGCCAACATCGAAAAGAAAATCAAGGCCGACCAGAAAGCCGCCGAAGCCCGCGCGGCCAAGGAAGCCGCGATCAACGCCAAGCGCATGACCAAGGCCGATTTTGACCGCCTCAACCAAGGCAAGTCATCCCCGTCGCAAAAAACCGGCAGCGGTGCGGTTTCCGTGAAGCGAATCGACTCCGAAGGCATCGCCGGCGGCGTGGCCGGTGGTTCGACCAACAACAAGACCGGCGGCGCCGGCGGCAAGGCGCTCACCCGCGAGGACATCGAATTGTCCGATGCCTACATTGCCCTGCTCATCCAGCGTTTAAAAGAAGCGCATAAAAAACCCGACGGACTGAGCGATCTGCTGGAGGCCACGGTTAAATTCCGTCTCACGTCCAGCGGCTCGGTGGTCAGCGTCACGATCATCAGTTCCTCGGGCAACCCCGAGTTCGACCAATCGGTGCTCGCCGCTTTCCGCCGCATCTCGCTGCCGCCGCCTCCGCCCAATTTGAAAACCAGCGATTACACGATTCCCTTCCGGATGAAGGACGACGGTTGAGAGGATATTTTGAAAAAATCAAAAAACCTCTTGCCTTCACGAATCAAAACCTGATTTTCCATCCCTCCCGTCAGTTACGGGCTCTTAGCTCAGTTGGTAGAGCGCCTGCATGGCATGCAGGAGGTCAGCGGTTCGACCCCGCTAGGGTCCACCAATTTTGGTGAGGCGCCACCGGTATCCCCGGTGGCGCTTTTTGTTGGCCGGGTTTCACAGCTTAAGATCATGGGCATAACCGGTTAACTCCAGATAGGACGAGCCGGTTTCACGGCCTTCGGCATCCAGCACGCGGCAGGCGCCTTCCCAATACGGGATGCCGTCCAGGTGTCCGGTGAGCTCCTGGTTTTTGACGAGCGGCTCCAGTGTGAATGCGCTGGCTTTTCCGTTCGCCGGATCGGTCGCGGTCAGGCGCACACGGGAAGGATAAACCGCCCCCGTCGTCGGACTGGTCCAATGATCCAGAACCTCCCACGTGAAATCGCTTCGGTGCGTCTTGCCGCCCGCGTCCACCCACGTGAGCGACGACGCCGGATCCGCCGTGCCGTCGCGCAACCGCATCCGGTAAAACATCAGCTCGCGTCCGTCTTTGAGTTGAATGCTCACCCAGTCCCAACCGACCTGGTTTTGGTCGAGCTGACTGCTGCTGATTTCATGGTCCATCCACGTCTCGCCGGACACCTTCAGCCGCTCCGCTCCCAGCGTGAGCACGCCTTCCGTGCGCAGGCGCGGGAATGTCAGGTAATAGCTCGCCGCAGTCGGCGCCGCGCCTTTGCGGGAGACGCCGTTCTCGCCAAAAACCACCAGCGGTTTGACGGGCGCGAGCGTGAGGTTGAAACCCGCCTCGGCACGAATGCCTCCGCGTAACGTCATTTGTTCGGTCGCCGCGTCGGCGAAACACAACGACCACGGACCGTTGTGCACAGCGAGCGTGGTCGTGGACGCACCGGCATCCCAACCCTCACGGTTGAGCCGCTCTTGATAATAAAACTTCCCCGTCGCGACATCGGTCAACGCCATGTGGGCGAGGTGAAGTTCGGCGGTTTTGTCCGACGACGCGTTGCGGAAAAATGTCGCTTGATACCCGAAGCGCCGTCCGTCGGTGGCGAACAAGTGACCGGTGAGATACCACCACTCGATCTTGAAATCCGGATGCGAACCATGGTCGTGCGGAAACGAAAAAACATGCCCCGGCTGCGGCACCGCAAAACCCTCGGCGGTCGTGAGCGGAGTCTCGGAGGCGTGCCCACGAAATGACACGAAAAGACACGAAAGAACCAAACCTCGGAAAAAAATATGGAGCACAGTGGATTTCATTTTTCGTGTCGTTTCGTGTGTTTCGTGGGCAACTCACTCCTCCCGGTCCGCCGGCAGATCCGCGCCCCACAGGCCGACCGCGTAGCTCACGATCCAGCCCGTCGCGATGACCCCGGCACCGAGCAGCGCGAGCCGTCCGACCGGCACCGCCGTCGTGAGGGTCCAGCCGAAGGATTGTTTGTTGATCACGTGGATGAGCAGCCAGCCGAGCGCGAGGCTCAGCACCAGTCCTGACGCGACGGCGCAGGCCGAAACCGCCAGTCCCTCCAGCGAAGTGGACGCGGCGATTTGCCTCCGCCGAAATCCCAACGCGCGCAACGTGGTCAGTTCATCGCGCCGGTCGAGCAGCACGCTGATCAACGTAAGCGCGAGCCCCGTCATCGCCACGGCGACACCGATCACTTCAAGCGCGTGCGTGATGGAGAACGTCTGCCGGAACACCCGCAGCACTTCGGATTTGAGTCGGGCGTTGGTGAAGACCGACAAGCCCGGATAAAGTTTAATCAACTCGACGCGCAACGTGTCGGGATCGACGCCCGGCTTCACATAGATCGACACGCTCGTCACCGCGTCTTCGGAAAACCAATCGCGCACATACCGGTGCTCGACCAGGATGGAGCCACGCTCGTTGCCGTAGTCCGCAAACACCCCGGCCACCTCGACTTCGCGGATGCCCGCCGGAGTAGGGAGTCGCAATTTCGCGCCCACGCCCACTCTGAAACGTTCAGTGAAACTCTCGCTCACCAAGGCGAGGTGGCCGTTGTGCGCCGGATCGAAGACTGCGTTGTCGCGCGGCGGCACCACCCAGGGCAGATCGGGCCGCGTGGCGGGATCTTCGAGGTCCACGCCCGACAGCAAAGTGGGAACCCCATCCAACACGATGGGCTCCGCCACCAACACGGCTGAACGGTCCACCGCCGGATGATGAGCCAGCGCCTGCGCGGCGGAGGCGGTGATCCGGTTTTCCGACGACGCGCTTTGGGCGCCGGAGCTGGAAACGTAGAGATCGGCCTGCAATGCGCGCCGCACCCAGCCCTGCATGGTCTGTTCAAAACTCGCCACGAGGATCGTCATGCCAGCCGTCATGCCGATGGCGCACACCAACGCCGCCGCTGCCAGCCGGTGACGACCGGACGGCATGCGCAGGTGCCCGAGTGCGATCCGTGCCGTCGCGAAACGTTCGCCCGTCGCGCGAGCCAACCGGGCCAGCGGCGGCAGCAGGAACGAGCACGAAATACCCGCGCCGAACACCCAAAGAAATGCCGCCGCATAACCCGCAAAGGGAAACCGTCCGCCGCCCGTGAAGCGCACCGGCGGCAATTGCACGCAGACCAAGCCCGCCACGATGCACGCCAGCCCGAGCCCGAAACTGCGCCACAACCGCGCCCCGGCGGCGGGTGGTGCGCCGCGTTGCAACACCTGTGCGGGCGGCGTGCGCGCAGCCTCGCGCGCCGGCCAGAAACCGGCCACCAACGCCGCGCTCACGCCGAGCGCGAGACCCAGCAATGCTTCGGTGACGGTCAGGTTGGCTGACGCCACCGTGGTGGCGTAGTAGAGTGCGTTGACTGTCTGGCCGACGGCCCGCACCGCGACTTGCGCTCCGGCCCAGCCGAGCAGGAGACCAAGCGCACCGCCCGCGAGACCGAGCAGCGCCGACTCCGCCAGCCACAAGCGGCGGATCATGCGCTCCTCCACGCCGAGCGAGCGCAGGATGGCGATCTCGGGGCGACGCCGCACGACCGCGCCGTCGAGCGCTTGGAAAATCAAGTAAAGACCCGTGAGCAACGCGATGAGCGAGAGGATCGTAAGGTTGAGCCGGAACGCGCGGGTCATCGCCTCGGCCGTGTCGCGTTTCGCGCCGGGAGCCGTGACCGCCCATCGCTGGCCGTCGCCCTCGTGTCCGAGTTTTTCAAGAATCCCGCGCAGCTCGGCCCGGCGTTCGTCGGCACGCGGCCCGTCTTCGATGAGGAACTCGACGCGGTCGATACGCCCGGTTTTCCCGGTGAGTTTCTGCAACTGCGCCAGATCGATAATCATCAACGAGGCCGGAGCCCGCGGTGCGTCGGGCGCGGTCGGAATGACGCCGGCGACGGGCAACGAGCGCACGTTTTCATCGATGACCAGTTCGATCTGCGCGGGCGGAGTCGGTGCGAAGTCCGGACTGATCCACACCTGCGGCTGGCCGTTAAACGCCGACCAAAATCCCCGGTCGCCTTCGGAGGCCTTTCCGCGGGTGACAGAGTTGTTATCCTGGTGAAAAAACGACCGATCCTGCGGACGCGCCAGATTGGCGATGCTGATCAGATCCACGCCGAGCAGCGTATAGGTCGGGCGTCCGAATTTCTCTTCGTTGCCCGGCGTCGGTGGAGGCGAGGCGCTGGCTTCGATGACCGGAATGATGTGCACCGGACGTCCGTCGAGCGCCGCACGCAGCTCCGGCAGCACGCTCTCCGGCAGCGTCCCGGCGGGCGCCTGAATGCTCCAGTCGCTTTGTCCGGTAAGCGTGTCGGTGAAATTGGAAAAACTCGCCACCGCCGCTCGATTGGCGAGACGCACCGCGACGAACACCGCGACGCCCAACGCGAGGATAACGACCAGCAACGCGCTCTGTTTCGGTGCCAGCCGCCAGTGGCGCAGCGTGAACCGGCGCAGCAAAAACGGGAGCAAGGGCGCGCTCATGTGCGATCAACAATCCGGCCATCGCGCAGGTGAATGCGCCGGTGGCAAATCGTGGCGGCCTCTTCGCTGTGCGTTACGAGAATGAGTGCGGTGCGAGTTTCGTCGGTCAGTTCGCGCAACAAGGAGAGAATATTGGCTCCGTTGACGGAATCGAGGTTACCGGTCGGCTCGTCGGCGAGGATCAGGTCGGGCCGGTGCACCAGCGCGCGGGCGATGGCGATGCGCTGCTGTTCGCCGCCGGAAAGCTGGGCGGGCAGGGCGGTCGCACGATGTGCGAGGCCGATGCGGTCGAGGAAGTGTTGCACGCGCTCGCGTCGTTCGGCGGTCGGCACGTGGAGGAGTTGCAACGGCAGCCCTATGTTTTCCTCGGCGGACAGGGTAGGCAGCAGATGAAAAAACTGAAACACCGTGCCGACGCGTTCGCGACGCAGGCGGGCCAGTTCATCGCTGTTGAGTTGGTCGATACGCAGGCCGTTGAGCGTGATCGCGCCGGAGTCGGGCCGGTCCACGCCGCCGAGACAGTTGAGCAAGGTGGTCTTCCCGCTACCCGACGGACCGGTCAGCGCAACGCGTTCACCGGCTTCGACCGAAAACGAAACGGCATCGAGCACCCGCCGGGTGCCATAGGCCTTGGTGACGTCGGAAACCTGAAAAACCGTGGCGGCGAGGGCAGGGGGCATAGCGCCAAAGAATAGGGGTTTATCCGCAAAGGCCAGTCGGCGGGTTCAAATTACCCGAGGCGGAAAATCCTCGGAGGGCGCGATGTTCAGCGGAGGTTGGAAACGGGACTGAAACTGACGCCAATGCGCCTCTTCCATTTCCATCCGAGCGGTTGCGCGCAACTCCCGTTCACCGGCGAAAATGATGAAGCCGAATAACACACCGCCCATATAATGTCCGTTATAAATCAGAAACCCTGCACCAGCCAAGGCCACGACCTTGCCGACTCCGGCGGCGATTTTCGTGGCGCGCAGGTAGGAGGTCTTCCTCGCCAACAACGCCCGGAAAACGCGTCCGCCATCCATGGGGAAGGCCGGCAATAGATTAAAAACGCCCATGATCAGGTTCACGAGCACCAGATGGCGGCCCAACTCGGCGAGATGGAAAGAGAAGTAGGCCGGGTTCCAGCCAGCCGGAAAGCGCACGAAGATCATCAGCAGACCAATCAGCACGTAGTTCACCGCCGGCCCAGCCAGCGCGATGATGATCTCCTCGCGCGGCTGGCGCGGGATCGAGTCCATCTCCGCCATTCCGCCAATCGGTAGCAGCAAGATGCGCGGGACCCGCACACCAAACCGTCGTGCCGCCGTCGCATGTCCCAATTCGTGAAGGGTCACGCAGGCAAAAAGTGCCAGCATGTAGCCCACGCTCCAGAGCGCGCCTTGCCATCTCGCGATGGTCCATCCCTCCCACGCCACGTAGCCAAGCAGGACGGCAAAACTCCAGTGAATGGAGAGTTGAATGCCGCGGATGCGGAACAAGTTCATTGACCATCTAAGCATGTGAGGCGTAGGGAACACGCGTTTAACGAATTTCGCCAGTGTTCTTGTCAGGCGACCCTAACGCGTTCCCACTGTTCCCAATGTCCGATCTCGCCACCAAACCGCCAACCATTCTCGTCATCGATGACGACGCCGAAGTGCGCTACTCGCTGGGTCGTGTGCTTTCCTCGAAAAAATACCAGGTGATCGAAGCCGCCAGCGGAGAACTCGGCGTGGCCGCCGTCAAAAAGGGTCCCGTGCCCGATCTTATTTTTCTCGATATCCGCATGGGCGGCATGAGCGGCATCGAGGCCCTCCAGCACATCCGTTCGGTCAACTCGAAGCAGCTGGTCGTGCTGATGACCGCCTTCGGCACTGCGCAGACCGCCATCGAGGCGATGAAATACGGCGCGTTTGACTACATCATGAAGCCCTTCGACCCGGCGAAGGTGCTCGCGATCGCCGAGACCGCCCTCAAGGCCCACGCCGACATGCGCGCGGTGGTGAACTACAAACCCACCATCAACAGTGACGACTACAAGGAGGGCATCGTCGGCTCGTCGCCGGTCATGCAGGACGTCTTCAAGGTCATCGGCCAGGTCACCGCCAGCGACGTGACGGTGATGATCACCGGCGAAAGTGGCACCGGCAAAGAGCTGGTCGCCCGTTCCATCTGGAAACACTCCCACCGCGCGGCCAAGCCGTTCATCGCGGTCAACTGCGCGGCCATTCCCGACAACTTGATCGAGAGCGAACTCTTCGGTCACGAAAAGGGCTCGTTCACCGGTGCCACCGGCCAGCGTCTCGGCAAGTTCGAACTGTGCGACGGCGGCACCATCTTCCTCGACGAAATCGGCGACATGGCGCTCGCCACCCAGACCAAGATCCTGCGCGTCCTCCAACAGGGCGAGATCCAGCGCGTCGGCGGCACTGACACCATCAAGGTTGACGTGCGCATCCTCGCCGCAACCAACAAGGACCTCGAAGAAATGGTGAAGGCCAAAACCTTCCGCGAAGACCTTTACTACCGCCTCAACGTCGTGCGCATCCGTATGCCCGCCCTGCGCGAACGTGTGGACGACGTTCCTCAGATCGTGGATTTCTGCCTGCAAAATCTCGTGAAGCAGAAGAAGGCGCGCACCAGCAAAGTGTCACCCGAAGCGATGTCGGTGCTCACGCGTTACCGCTGGCCGGGCAACGTCCGTGAATTGGAAAACGTGATCTACCGCAGCGCCGTCATCGCGCAAGGTGACACGATCCTCCTTAAAGACCTTCCCCTCGAAGTGCGTGATGCCGCCGGAGCCGGCGCATATGGCGCGCCTCCGCCCGGAGCGGCATCGCTGGTCACGTCGACACCGTTTGACTCGGCCCGCACGACCGCTGCGGAAAACACCATGCTCGCCACCGCACAGGTCGCGGCCGAAAACATCGCTTCCGGCGGCCCCGGACTGACCGTCGAGAGCGCACTGGATTATTTGCACATCGAGCTGAGCCATCATCCCGAGCCGATCATGGAACGCCTGGAGCGCGAAATGATCATCCGCGTGCTTGCCGCCACTGAGGGCAACCTGCTCAAGGCCTCCGAAAAACTCGGCATGACCCGCGCCACGCTGCGCAAACGCGTCGATGAGCTCGGACTGAAAACCTGATCGGGAAAACCGAGCGGGGTGGGGATTATGGGGAACTCAGGAAATCAGGAACGAACCGTGATCACATGGCCGATCCGGAAGTTCGCTTCCTGATTTACTTATAAAAAAGAGCCGACCACAGGTCGGCTCTTCGTCATACGCGAAATCTCGCGTCTTCCTTATTTCTTGAACCCGTTCGGATGTTCCGAATGCCACTTCCAGGCGGTGGCGACGATGGGCTCGATGGTGGTGTATTTCGGTTCCCAGTTGAGCTCGGTCTTCGCTTTGGTCGAGTCGGCGTAGAGTGCGGGCGGATCGCCGGCGCGGCGTGGTCCGGTCACATAAGGGACCTTCTTGCCGGTGACTTTTTCGACGGCGTTGATCACTTCCATCACGGAGGTGGGCGTGCCGGTGCCGAGGTTGTAGAAGAGCGCGGTGCCGGGCGTGTCCAGCTTGTCGAACACGGCGATGTGCGCGCGGCTGAGATCGTCCACGTGCACATAGTCGCGCAGGCAGGTGCCGTCCGGGGTGGGGTAGTCGGTGCCGAAGACCTGCACGTTCTCGCGCTTGCCGACGGCGGCATCGATCACGAGCGGGATAAGGTGAGTCTCGGGGTTGTGGCACTCACCAATGGTGCCGTCCTCGGCCGCACCGGCGGCGTTGAAATAACGGAAAGCGGCGAAGCTCAGACCGTAGGCGGACGCGAAGGATTTTAACGCGTTCTCGATGTCGAGCTTGGTCTGGCCGTAGGGATTGATGGGCGCCTGCGGCATGGTTTCCACGAGCGGCATTTTTTCGGGGATACCGTAGGTCGCACAGGTGGAGGAGAAGACGAATTTTTTCACGCCCGAGCCGATCATGCAGCGCAGCAGGTGCAGCGTGGAGGCGACGTTGTTGAAGTAATACTTCATCGGGTCGGTCACGCTTTCGCCCACATAGGCGAACGCCGCGAAATGCATCACGAGGTCGATCTTCTCCTTGCGGAGAATCTTTCCCACTTCGCTCTCGTTGCCGAGATTCACGGAGTAGAAAGGCACGTCGCTCTGCACGGCCGCCCGATAGCCGAAGACGAGATTGTCGAGCACCACCGGGTTGTGCCCGGCGGCAATCAGTTGACGAACACAGTGGCTACCAATGTAGCCGGCACCTCCAACAACAAGAACGTTCATATTTGGAGCCTAGGCTTGTATTGCGTTTATGGTCCGGTTGGCTAGCGGTTTTTCTGCCATGTCGTTTAATCCCCCCCGCATCGTCATCACTGGAGTCGGTCTCACCGCTCCAAATGGCAACACGCTGTCCGAATTCCGCCAAAACCTCCTCAACGGCGTGGGCGGCATCGAAAAAAAGGAGATCCGCTACATGGGCGAACTCCTGGCCGGTGTCTGCCACTATGATGCATTAAAGTATCAGACGAAAAAGGAGCTGCGCGTCGGCACTCGTGCCGGCTCCATCTCGATCTACTCCGCCCGCGAGGCTGTCGCCGACAGCAAGATCGACTTCACTAACTTCCCCAAGGACCGCATCGGCATCTATATCGGCACCACCGAGCACGGCAATGTCGAGACCGAGAACGAGATCTACGCCATCTCGAAGTTCAACTACGACACCAAGTATTGGTCGCACTACCACAACCCGCGCACGGTCTCCAACAACCCCGCCGGTGAGGTTTCCCTCAATCTCGGCATCACCGGCCCCGCCTACACGATCGGCGCCGCTTGCGCCGCCGGCAACATGGGCCTCATCCACGCCGCCCAGATGCTCCGCCTCGGCGAGGTTGACCTCGCGATCTGCGGCGGTGTCAGCGAGTCGATCCACACCTTCGGCATCTACGCCGGTTTCAAGTCCCAGAACGCCCTCGCTTCGCACCCCGATCCGTTGAAAGCCTCGCGTCCGTTCGACAAAGCCCGCAACGGCATCGTCATCTCCGAGGGTGGGGCGCTCTACACGCTCGAACGCCTCGACGATGCGCTCGCCCGCGGCGCCAAGATCTACGGCGAAATCGGCGGCTACTGCGTCAACTCCGATGCCTCCGACTATGTGCTGCCCAATCCCGGTCGCCAGGCCGAGTGCGTGCGCAAGGCCCTCAAGTCCGCCGGCATGACCCCGCAGGACATTCACATCGTCAACACCCACGCCACCGCGACCCCGCTTGGCGACATCCAGGAATGCCAGGCCATCGGCGCGGTGTTTGCGGACTGCCCCGATACCTACATCAACAACACCAAGAGCTACATCGGCCACTGCATGGGTGCGGCCGGCGCACTGGAGCTGGCGGGCAACCTGCCATCGTTCGACGACCTCACGGTTCATCCCACGATCAACGTCGACGACCTCGATCCGCAATGCGCCTTGCCCGGGCTGGTCATCAACCACCCCAAGAAGGTCGGCAAGGTGGACGCCATCCTGAACAACTCGTTCGGCATGCTCGGCATAAATTCCACGTTGATTGTGAAGCGCTTTGTGCCCTGACTCGCCCCTTACATTCTCAAAATGACGAAAGACGAAACCAAACAAGTGGTCCTCGATATCATCGCCGACATCGCGCCGGACGAAGACATTTCCAATCTCAAGCCCGACGTTCGCCTGCGCGACCAGATGCAGTTGGATTCGATGGACTTCCTCGACATCGTGATGGAGCTCCGCAAGCGCCACAACATCGAGGTTCCCGAGGCCGACTACCCGCAACTCGCCTCGCTCGACAGCTGCGCCGAATACCTCACGCCGAAGTTCGAAGCCCTCGGCAAATAAGGAACCGCCTGAGTGCGAAACCCTCATGGGCCTGACTTCGGTCAGGCCTTTTTTATGGGGAACTCAGGAAATCAGGAACGGAATAGACGGATTGATTCCTGATTTCCTGAGCTCCCTATAAATCTTGTTTCAGTCCTTGAACACTCATTCCACATACGACGTCGCCATCATCGGCGCGGGCATGGCCGGACTCGCCGCCGGTATCCGCCTCGCGCATTTCGGCAAGAAGGTGTGCATCTTCGAGCGGCACAACGCCACCGGCGGACTCAACAGTTTCTACAGCATCGACGGTCGCAAATACGACGTGGGCCTCCACGCGATGACCAACTTCGTGCGCGCCGGCGTCAAAGGCACACCGCTCACCAAGCTCCTCCGCCAGCTGCGCATCGAACGCGACGAATTCGCGCTCTGTGAACAGAAGCGTTCCCGTGTCGCCTTTGGTCCGCGCGGCGAGATGTCGCTTACGTTCACGAACGATTTCACCGTCTTCGAATCCGAGGTCGCCCGCCAGTTTCCCGCGCAGATCGACGGCTTCCGCAAACTGATCGCCCTCATCCGCACCTACGATGACGTCTCCCTCGGGGCCCAACCCGAGTCCGCCCGCGCCGTGATTCGTCGCCATGTGACCGACCCGCTCTTGGAAGACATGCTGTTCTGCCCGGTCATGTATTACGGCAGCGCAACCGAGCACGACATGGAGTTCGGCCAGTTTGTGATCATGTTTAAAGCCCTCTTCCTGGAAGGCTTCGCCCGTCCGCTCGACGGTGTCCGTGTCATCCTGCGCGTGCTCTTGGAGAAATACCGTCAGGCCGGCGGCGAACGTCGCATGAAGTGCGGTGTGCAAAAGATTATCACGCACGACGGACACGCCTCGGCCCTGCTCCTCGACGACGGCACCGAGATCACCGCCACCCACGTCATCAGCACCGTCGGCGCACCCGAAACCGAGCGGCTCTGCGAGCCGAAACCCGAAACCCCAAATCCCAAATCCCAAACGGACAGCCACCCGGTCGGCCGCCTAAGCTACACCGAGACCATCACCGTCCTCGACCGCGAACCGTCCGCGCTGGGCTGGGGCGACGACACCATCGTTTTTTTTAACGACTCCGAAAAGTTTACCTACGCTCAAAGCGAAGCACAGGTTGATACCCGCAGTGGTGTCATCTGCATGCCGAATAATTTCAACTTTGGCCCCGACGCGCACCTGCCCGAAGGTCTTTTCCGCTGCACCTGCCTCGCCAGCTACGACCAGTGGGTAAACTTATCCGAAGACGACTACCAAGCAGCGAAGAAGCGTTGGTATGCCGAAATCCAAAAGAGCGCCCAACGTTTCCTGCCGCCGTTACCGTCCGTCGACGCCCTGACCCAAGCCACGCTCGCGACCGACATGTTTACACCGCGCACGATCACCAAGTTTACGGGACGTCTTGGCGGCGCGATCTACGGTTCACCGCAAAAAATCCGCGACGGCCGCACCGCCATCGACAACGTCTACATCGCGGGCACCGACCAGGGCTTTCTCGGCATCATCGGTGCCATGCTCAGCGGCATCTCCATGGCCAACTTCCATATCCTGGCGGCAGGGAAGTGATACTAGCACTACTCCGTTAAGTAGCTTGAAAGAAAAGAGGTGTGGGGGAGGGTGCGTATCCATGATGACAGCGCGGCAAATCATGGTGGTTCGGAAGCAACTGGAGGATTATGTGTAGGAGTTTGCCGAGGAGTTTGGACGCAGTGAACGCCGGCATTGGTGCGGGAAGTATTTGGAGGGATTACTGCGGGAGGGAGAGCGTAAGTCCATCGAGCCGTTGGCCACGCGTGTGGGCGGTGGCGATCAGGCATTGCAGCAGTTCGTTAATCAAAGTCCGTGGGATCACGATGCGGTGATGTTCAGGCTGCGGACGTTGATGCGAAGGCGGGAGACGAAGGGCGGTGTGCTGGTGCTCGACGACACCAGCCTGCCCAAACAAGGAGGGCATTCGGTTGGAGTGGCCCGGCAAGTATTGCGGGCATCGGGCAAGATCGCCAACTGCCGGAGTGTCGTGACGTGGCAGTGGGCGGGGCCGGGTGTTCACTGGCCCTTGGCCGCCCGGTTGTATCTGCCGGCGGAGTGGACGGAAGATCCTGCGCGCATGGCGAGAGCCGGAGTGCCGCCGGACAAGCAGGTGTTTAGGGAAAAGTGGCGCATCGCTGTGGAACTGCTCGACGAGATGAAGCCGCAGTTGCCGGCCTATCAGGCGCTGGTGTTCGATGCCGGTTATGGCGTGATCCTGCCACTGCTCACCGAGTTGGAAAAACGAGGCGAACCCTATGTCGCGCAGGTGCTCGGCAACATCGCGGCATGGCCGATGGACGCGGTGGCCACGGTGGCGCAGGCCCAACGCGGCCGTCCATCCAAGCACGCGAAAGTGCAGAATCCGGACGTGCAGCCGCTCACGATGACGGCATGGGGGGAGCGTTTACTGCAGGACCCCTCCGCGTGGAAAGACGCGAAGCTGCCGCGTGCCGATGGCTCGCGCGTGCGGGCCGTTGCGGTTCGAGTGCAAGCGTCCCAACGCGAAGGCCGCTGGCGGTCAGCCGGGGGCCGCCCGCTGGCTGCTGATTGAACACCTTGGCGACGACACTTTAAAATACCACCTCTCCAATCTTCCGGCTGATACTCCGATTGAAAAACTGGTGCGTCTGGCGCACCAGCGTTGGGCCATCGAGCAAAACTACCAACAACTCAAAGAGGAACTGGGCCTGGATCACTTTGAAGGTCGTTCATGGCGAGGCCTTCACCACCACCTTACGCTTTGCTTCCTGGCCTTCTGTTTCCTCGCCCGGCTACGCACGTCAAAAAAACTCTGCTCGCTGCCTGAAGTCCGTCGCTGGTTGATCGAAGCGCTCACCCTTTGCCTCTGCCCTCGCTGCCAAACACACTTTACCCGCTCTGGCGTTATCATCTACTCCCCCTGGTTACTTAAGGAGCCTCTGAAAACCCCGGAGTAAAATCGGAGCATATTTTACAGCAAGGTGTAATGATATAAATGAGCCACCAAACCACCTTTCTATCGCTGGGATGCCTGACGAAGCGGACGCGAGCGGATCGTTTTCTCGAAGAGATGAACCG